>NZ_JAYGHX010000001.1:0-109427 GCF_034931325.1 Cyanobium gracile UHCC 0139
GGGAGGTGCTTCACGAAGCGTTACAAGCAGACTTTAAAAGAGAACGCCCTTTCTGTGCGTCCGAGCGGGCCGTCGCCCTCAGGGATTGAGTACAAGCACCTACGCCTCCCCGACGGCCGACAATTCGCCAGAGTGGCCTGGCCAGCCCTCCCCGCCGTCCCGGCCCCAGACCCCTCCACCATGTACGTCGTCGAGATCTCCCTCCGGCTCAGCCCCATGCCCGTTGCCGTCCAGCGCAAGGACCTGGAGGCCGCCCGGGCCCTGTACGGGGAAGTGCGTCAGGCGCTCGAGAGCGGGCACCCCAAGGTGCTCGAGCTCACCTGCGAGAAGGACGAGCAGAAGCGCGTCAGTCTCCTGAGCGGCGAGATCGTCGCCGTGCAGATTTATGAGAAGTCATCGGTCGCCGGCGGTGGCAAGCGTCCCGGCTTCAGCTTCGAGCCTTGACCGCAGCGGCGACCTCAGAGGCGGTCGAGCCGCCCCTGAGGGTTGAGGGACTCCGCTTTGGCTGGGGCGAAGGGGCCCTGGCCCTGAGTGACTGTCAGCTGCGCATTCCGGGGCCAGGCCTCTGGATGCTCGTCGGCAGCAACGGCAGCGGCAAGAGCACCCTGCTGCGCCTGATCGCCGGCCTGCTCACACCGACGGCCGGGACCATCACCTGCCAGGGCAGGCCAGCCCTGGTGTTCCAGAACCCCGACCACCAGCTGCTGCTGCCCAGCTGCGGCAGCGATCTGCAACTGGGTCTCCCTGAGGGACTCGACGATCGCGCCCGTGCCGGGCGGGTGGCGTCGGCCCTGGCCCAGGTGGGCCTGGCGGGCCTGCAGCAGCGCCCCATCCATACCCTGAGCGGCGGCCAGAAGCAGCGGCTGGCGATCGCCGGGGCCCTGGCCAGCGCGGCGACCCTGCTGCTGCTCGATGAACCCACGGCACTGCTGGATCCGGACAGCCAGAAGGAGGTGCTGGAGCTGATTCACCGACTGTGCCACCGCAGCCCGTCCCCCCTCACGGCGTTGTGGATCACCCACCGCCTTGAGGAACTGGAGTGCTGCGACGGGGCCGCCCGCATGGAAGCCGGCACGATCGGCCCCTGGCAGAGCGGCGAAAGCCTGCGCCGCTCCCTGGCCCCCTTGCCCGCCGGCGGGGCCGAAAGGTAAGGTCTTCAAATCCCGGTACGCCGGGTGTTTTCCTCGGTAGCTCAGTGGTAGAGCGGTCGGCTGTTAACCGATTGGTCGCAGGTTCGAATCCCGCCCGGGGAGTTTCTCCTTCCGCCCGTTGCCGGGCCCCAGCCACCGGCCACGGCTTCCGACGGCTGTCCCCTGAGCCGAGCTGCCGCCCCCGGCCAGGGAGCGCACCTGCACCCTGCCCCCTGCGGCCTTGCCGCAAAGCCACGACACTGTTGGCTCCCGTGCCCGTGTTCCCCCCTCAGGCACCCACGACGACACGCCTCGCCTCGACCCTCCCATGAAGCCCTCGATCCTGCTCATCGAAGATGACGGCGACATGCTTGATCTCGTCGCCGGACACCTCGAGCACGGCGGCTTCGATGTCCAGAGAGCAGCCGACGGCATCAAGGGCCAGGCCCTGGCGGTTCAGTACTGCCCCGATGTGATCCTCCTCGACCTCATGCTGCCCAAGGTCGACGGCCTCACCCTCTGTCAGCGCCTCCGCCGCGACGAGCGCACCGCCAAGATCCCCATCCTCATGCTCACCGCCCTCGGCAGCACCAAGGACAAGGTCAGCGGCTTCAACTCCGGGGCCGACGACTACCTCACCAAGCCCTTCGACCTTGAGGAGCTCATGGTCAGGGTCAAGGCCCTTCTCCGGCGCAGCGAGCGCGCCCCCCTCTCCGCCAAGCACAACGAAATCCTCAGCTTCAGCTGTCTCACCCTCGTTCCCGAGCGCTTCGAGGCCATCTGGTTCGATGCACCCGTCCGCCTCACCCACACCGAGTTCGAACTCCTCCACTGCCTTCTCCAGCGCCACGGACAGACCGTCGCCCCCTCGCTCATCCTCAAGGAGGTCTGGGGTTACGAACCCGACGACGACATCGAAACCATCCGGGTCCACATCCGCCACCTCCGCACCAAGCTCGAACCCGATCCCCGCAAACCCCGCTTCATCAAGACCGTCTACGGCGCCGGCTACTGCCTTGAGCTGCCTCCCGCCGATCAGATGGAACCCCTCGCCGCCGCCATCCGCAGTGCCAGGGAGGCCAGGCTCACGGCTGATGCCAAAACGAACGAAGGGGCGGTGGCCTGAGCGGCCCCCTCAGGTGCCCAGGTCGAGCAGGGCCACCTCCCAGGCCAGCCGCGGCTGGACATAGGCCAGCAGGTGGGCGCGCAGTTGCTCAATGCGCCGCAGGGGCGCCGCCTCCAGGCGCCGCCGCCAGAGCTGCAGCTGCCACCAGTCGAGCAACCAGAGCTGCTGCTCACCATCGAGGGCCTCGCTGAGATCGCGGGCCAGACCAAGGGCCTCCATCGGCTCCCGGCCCAGGGCCAGCAACCGGTCCGCCAGGCCTTCGGGCAGTCCGTGCCAGACACGCCGGTGGCGCAGCAGGGCCCCGGGCGAGCCGGCGGCCAGCTCGATGAGCTCGGGAGGATCGGCCACGCCCCCCTCCCCAGCCCCCTCCGGCGCCGGCAGGCCCGCCAGCACCTGGTGCACCAGGGCGGGGGACAGACGCGCGAAGGGGATGGCCTGGCAACGGGAGCGGATGGTGCTCAGCAGCCGGTCCGGCGTCGCCGTGAGCAGGATCAGCAGGCCGTGGCCCGGTTCCTCAAGCGTCTTGAGCAGGGCATTGGCGGCCGCTTCGGCCATGGCCTCGACCGTGTCCAGCACCACCAGGGAACGCTCCCCCTCCACCGGACGGCGTGCCAGGAAACGGGTCACCTCCCGCACCTGCTCCAGACGCAACTGGGGGGGACTGCGGCGGCTGAGGCCCTGGGCCTCGGCCTCGGAGGCCTTCACCAGCCGGCCCTGGTGCAGGTGGGTGGGCTCGACCCAGAGCAGATCGGGGTGGTTGCCCTCCGCCAGGCGTCGCCGCAGCGGTACCGATCCGGTGGTTCCCCCGGCGAGCACCCCTTCGAGCAGGCGCAGGGCCGCCAGCCGGCGGCCCACGCCCTCGGGCCCGACGAACAGGTAGGCGGGTGCCAGCCGACGCCGTTCCAGGGCGGCCGTGAGCAGGGCCACCGCCTGGGGCTGGCCCACCAGATCGGCGAACAGCTCAGCCATGGCCCCGTGCGTCGGCGGCGCCCAGGTGCTCCGTGATCAGGGTGCGGCAGTGGGCCGTCACCTGCTCGATCGGCCCTCCGGCCGCGACCCGCTGCCAGCCCCGCTCGGCGGCCAGGGTGGCGAAGCCGTCGCTGACCCGCTGCAGGAAGGCCTCGCCCGTGGCCTCGATCCGGTCGGCGGGCCGACCGCCGCGGCGCCGCAGGGACCCGGCCAGGGGCAGATCGAGCCAGAGGGTGAGATCGGGCTCCAGGCCGCCGGTGGCCATCGCCTCGAGCTGGTGGATGGTGGCCATGGGCAGGCCGCGGCCATGGCCCTGGTAGGCCGCGGTGGAGCCGCTGTAGCGATCACTCAGCACCCAGTCGCCGGCGGCCAGGGCGGGGCGCAGGCACTCCTCGACGTGCTGGGCCCGGTCGGCGGCATAGAGCATCAGCTCGCAGAGGCTGCCGGGAGCGACCCCGTCTGGAGGGTGCAACAGCAGGGCTCGCAGCGCCTGGCCCAGGGCCGTCCCGCCCGGTTCCCGCGTCACCACCAGCCGCGAGTCGGGGGCCATCAGGCCGCTGAGCGGCAGCCAGGCGCGCAGGGCCTCGATCTGGGTGGTCTTGCCGCAGCCGTCGATGCCCTCCAGCACCAGGAAGCGCCCGCTCATGGCGACCGATCCGGGGGAAGATCCTGCAGGAGCAGGGCGTTGCCGACGACGGTGATCGAGCTGAAGGCCATCAGCAGGGCCGCCAGTTCGGGCGAGAGGCTCAGGCCGAAGCCCGGCAGGAGCGCACCGGCGGCGATCGGCAGGACGATCAGGTTGTAGCCGAAGGCCCAGGCCAGGTTCTGGCGGACCTTGGCCATGGTGCGTCGGGCGATCTCCAGGGCCCGGACGATGCCGTCGAGTCCTTCCCCCATCACCACCAGGGCCGCGCTCTCCTGGGCGATCTGGGTGCCCGTGCCGACGGCGATGCCCAGGTCGGCGGCGGCCAGGGCAGGGGCATCGTTGATCCCGTCGCCCACCATCGCCACGGCCCCCTGACGATGGGCCAGCAGCAGGCGTTCCAGCTTCTGCTCGGGCCGCAGCTCCCAGGCCAGTTCCTCCGTCCGCAGGCCCAGGCGGCGGCCCAGCCCCTCGACGCTGGCGCGCCGATCACCGCTGAGCAGGCCCAGCCGCAGCCCCAGCCGCCTCAGGCGGCTCACGGTGGCGGCTGCATCGGCCCGCGGCCTGTCCTCCACCGCCAGGAGTCCCAGCAGCCGTCCCTCGGCAGCCACCGCCAGCAGGGTGGCCCCGCCGGCCTCCAGGTCCTGCTGCAGAGCCGCGACTGCGGGCTCCACCCTCACCCCGTGGCGAGCCAGCCAGTCCAGCCGCCCCACCCGCACCAGGCCGGAGCCCTCCACCAACCCCTGCAACCCTTCCCCAGGGAGGGTCTGGGCCTCGCTGACGGTCAGCAGGGGGAGTCCCCGGCACTGCGCCTCCTGCAGCACGGCGTGGGCCAGGGGATGGCGGCTGTGCTGCTCAAGGCTCGCCGCCAGCTGCACCAGCCGGGCGGCCTCGGCCGCCACCGCCGGGCTGCCCGGGGCCGCCCCCACAACCCGGACGTCCGTCACCAGGGGGCGGCCGATGGTGAGGGTGCCGGTCTTGTCGAACAGCACCGCCTCCAGCCGCGAGGCGGTCTCGATCGCATCGCCGCCCCGGAACAGCAGGCCGGAGCGGGCCGCCAGCCCGGAACCCACCGTGATCGCCGTCGGCGTGGCCAGGCCCAGGGCGCAGGGACAGGCCACCACCAGCACCGCGATGGCCAGTTGCAGCCCCAGGCTGAAGGGAGTGCCGGCTCCCCCGCCCCCGTGAGCCAGGGAGCCGTGGCCGTGGGCGCCATGGCCGGTGGCCGCGGCCACGGTGAGCACCTCGGGCCAGTGTCGGCACCCCCACAGCCACCAGAACAGCAGGGTGGCCAGCGCCAGCAGCAGCACCACGAGGGTGAAGCGACCGGCGACCCTGTCGGCCAGCCCCTGGATCGGGGCCTTGCGGGCCTGGGCCCGTTCCACCAGCCGCACGATGCGGGCGATGGCGCTGTCGGCACCGCTGTGGCGCACCTCCAGCACCAGGGAGCTCTCCAGGTTGAGCAGGCCGGCGGCCAGCTCACTGCCCGCTTCCACCGCCTGCGGCCGGGACTCGCCGGTGAGGCTGGAGGCGTCGACGCGCGAGCAGCCCTCCAGCACCACCCCGTCCACCGGCACCCGGTCCCCCGGCAGGAGCCGCAGCCGGTCGCCCGGCCGCAGCCCCCCCACCCGTACCTGGCGGGGGGGGTCGTCGCCCAGGAGCAGCAGGGCATGGTCGGGCTGGAGGGCGCCCAGCTCCTCAATGGCCCGGCCGGTGCGGTAGCGGGCGCGCTCCTCGAGGAAACGGCCGGTGAGGACGAAGCCGAGCAGCATCACCGGCTCGTTGAAATAGCAGGGCCAGCCGCTGGCCGGCCACAGCCAGCCCACCAGGCTGGAGAGGTAGGCGCTGGCCACCCCCAGTCCCACCAGGGTGTCCATGCCGGGCACCCCGGCCAGGGCCGAACGGGCGCCGCGGACCAGGATCGGCCGGCCGGGGAAGGCCAGGGCCAGGGTGGCCACCAGGGCATGGAACCAGGGGCTGCCCAGCAGCGGCCAGGGGCCGCGCCAGGCCAGCAGACCGGCATCGGCCAGATGCCCCAGTCCGGAGACAAGCAACAGCAGCAGGGCCACCAGCAGCTGGCGCCAGTGGCGCCACCACTGCTCGGCCTGGCGGCGCTCCCGCTGGCTGGCCGGCTCCGGCTCCTGGGGGCGCAGCCGGGCCTGGAAGCCCAGGCCCTCAAGGCTGCCCAGCAGGGCGGGCAGCGGATCGGCGGCGCTGCCGTCGGGTCCCTCGACCCGGGGCTCCAGATCCACCCAGGCCGTGCGGGTCAGCAGGTTGACGCTCGCCTGGCGCACCCCTGCGGTCTGCAGGAGGCGCTGCTCCACGGCGCGGACACAGCCGCCGCATTTCATGCCCTCCACATCGAGGAGCAACGGCTCGCGGGGGCTGCTGGCGGGGGGGGTGGCGCTCAAGCGGGGGGTGCCGGTGCTGGGTGCCGGAGGGGGGGCCGGGCCCCAGGCTAGGGAGCCGCCACGCCCTTGCCCCGACCGCCCGAGGCAGGATGGGGTGACGATCCGGACCTGGACCCTTGCCCCGCTCGCAGCGCAACGACAACTTCATCGACAAGAGCTTCACGGTCATGGCCGACCTGATCGTCAAGCTGCTGCCGATCGATCCCAAGGCGAAGGAGGCCTACGTCTATTACCGCGACGGCCTGTCGGCCCAGAACGACGGCGACTACGCGGAGGCGCTGGAGAACTACGAGGAGGCCCTGAAGCTCGAGGAGAACAGCATCGACCGGGGCGAGATCTTCAAGAACATGGCGATCATCTTCATGAGCAACGGCGAGGAGGAGAAGGCCCTCGACTACTACCGCCAGTCCCTGGAGGCCAACGGCAACTCCCCCTCCTGCCTCAAGAACATGGGGCTGATCTACGAGAAGTGGGGCCGGCTGGCCGAGGAGACCGGCGACCAGGACGCGGCCGACCGCTGGTTCGACGAGGCGGCCGTGCACTGGACCAAGGCGGTGCGTCTCTACCCGGGCGGCTACCTGGACATCGAGAACTGGCTCAAGTCCTCCGGCCGCAGCAACGTCGACGTCTACTTCTGATCAGACATCTCCTTCTGACGACTCGGGGTTGACCCCCAGGCCGGCGACCAGGGCCTCGGCCACCGTGGCCGCCTCCAGCAGCTGCAGGCCCAGGCCGGCCGCCACCGACCCGAGGGCACTGCCGCGGGGCACCACGGCCCGAACGAACCCCAGCCGGGCCGCCTCCTGCAGGCGCAGCTCCAGCTGGCCCACGGGCCGCAGCTGGCCCCCCAGTCCCAGTTCCCCCAGCAGCACGGTGCCCGCCGGCAGGGTGAGGTCGCGGTAACTGGCCACCACGGCGGCCGCCACCCCCAGATCCGCCGCCGGTTCCTCCACCTCCAGGCCACCAGCCACCGCCAGGTAGCAGTCGAAGCGGGAGAGGGGCAGGCCCATGTGCTTCTCCAGCACCGCCAGGATCTGGTGCAGCCGGTTGGTGCCGATCCCGGTGGCGGTGCGCCGCGGGCTGGCGTAGCTGGTGGGGCTGACCAGGGCCTGGATCTCCACCAGGAGCGGGCGGGTGCCCTCGCAGGCCACGATCGTGGCGGTGCCGGGACTGGGGCCATCCCCGGCCAGGAACAGCTCGCTGGGGTTGCTCACCTCCACCAGGCCCGCCCCCCGCATCTCGAACACCCCCAGTTCGTGGGTGGCGCCGAAGCGGTTCTTCGCCGCTCGCAGCAGCCGGTGGCTGGCGAAGCGGTCCCCTTCGAAGGTGAGCACCGCATCCACCAGATGCTCGAGCACCTTGGGACCCGCCAGCATCCCCTCCTTGGTGACGTGCCCCACCAGCACCAGGGCGGTGTGCTGCCGCTTGGCGATGCGCTGCAGGGCGGCGGCGCATTCCCGCACCTGGGACACCGACCCGGGGGCGCTGCCCAGCTCGGCGTCGTGCAGGGCCTGGATGCTGTCGATGATCGCCACCGCGGGCCGCAGGGTCTCCAGCTCCTGCAGCACCAGCTCCAGGTCGGTCTCCGCCAGCAGGCGCAGGCCCTCGCTGTCGCCGTCGCCTGCCTCCGGCACGGCGCCGGTTGCAGCGCCGGAGCCGTCCTCGGCCAGGCGCCGCCAGCGCAGCTTCACCTGCTGGGCCGATTCCTCGGCGCTCACGTACAGCACCACCGACCGCGAGGCCATGGCGCGGGCGCTCTGCAGCAGCAGGGTGCTCTTGCCGATGCCCGGGTCACCCCCCAGCAGGACCAGGGAACCGGGCACCAGGCCGCCGCCCAGCACCCGGTCCAGTTCGCCGTAGCCGCTGGCCAGGCGTTGCAGGGGCAGGTCTCCGACGGCCTGGATCGGTTCGGAGCGGCGGGGCCGGCCCGGCATCCCGGCCCCGTCAGCCCCCGGAACCGTGCTGGAGGCCACCGGCCGGCGGCGGCGGGTATCGCCGCTCGGCTCGCTCTGCTCCACCAGGGTGTTCCAGCCGCCGCAGGCGGCGCAGCGGCCGAAGAACTGCCGTGTCCTGGCGCCACAGGCCTGGCAGACGAACGAGGAACCGGGACGGGCCAAGGCGGGCGGGCGGTGTGTATGAAGAAAGGTGGCGTTCGGTGAATTCCCGACCTTCCGGCCGGTTCAGTGGGTCGGAACCGTGTTGCATTCTCCTCGCCGCGCAATGACGGCCTCCCCCACCGCCAAGGAAACGATCCTCGTCGTCGACGACGAGGCCAGCATTCGCCGGATCCTCGAGACGCGCCTCTCGATGATCGGCTATCAGGTGGTCACCGCCAGCGACGGCGAGGAGGCCATCGAGGCCTTCCACCGCGTCCTGCCGGACCTGGTGGTCCTCGACGTGATGATGCCCAAGCTCGACGGCTATGGCGTCTGCCAGGAGCTGCGCAAGGAATCGGACGTGCCGATCGTGATGCTCACGGCCCTCGGTGACGTGGCCGACCGCATCACCGGGCTCGAGCTCGGGGCCGACGACTATGTCGTCAAACCCTTCAGCCCCAAGGAACTGGAGGCCCGCATCCGCTGCGTGCTGCGACGGGTCGAGAAGGACCCGGGCGCGGGGATCCCCAACTCCGGCGTGATCCAGGTGGGCGATCTCCGCATCGACACCAACAAGCGCCAGGTGTACCGGGGCGATGAGCGCATCCGCCTCACCGGCATGGAGTTCAGCCTGCTGGAGCTGCTGGTGAGCCGTTCCGGCGAGCCCTTCAGCCGCGGCGAGATCCTCAAGGAGGTGTGGGGCTACACGCCCGAGCGTCATGTGGACACCCGCGTGGTGGATGTCCACATCTCGCGGCTGCGCTCCAAACTGGAGGATGATCCAGCCAACCCCGAGCTGATCCTCACGGCGCGGGGCACCGGTTATCTGTTCCAGCGCATCGTTGAACCCGTTGCCACCGAAGGATCCTGAAGGCGCAGGGCGCGACGGCCGTCGCTTCGCCTCCAATCGCCCCAAACCCAACCGCACGATCCGCCGCCTGGTGATCTGGTACCGCCGCAACGCGGCCGTCACCAGCCTGGTGGGCACCGCCACCGCCACCGCCAGCGGCGCCGCCTCGGGGGCGGTGTCGGTGGCCGGCAGCATGGCTGGCGCCGCCACCAACGTGGCGGGCTCCGTGCTCCAGCCCCTGGTGTTCGATCCGCTGCGCCGTCTGCAGCAGGGGAGCCACACCGGCGCCGCCATCGACGACCGGCAGCGCCTCTGGGTGGCCGTCGACGGCATGGGCGGGGACCACGCCCCGGGACCGATCCTGGAGGGCTGCCTGCGGGCCGTGGCCCTGCTGCCCCTGCGCATCCGATTCGTGGCCGAGCCGGAGCCGCTGCGGCAGGCGGTGGCGGCCATGGGCCTCGGCCATGAGCTGGAGGAGGCGGTGCAGCGCGGCCTGGTCCAGGTGGTGCCCAGCGGCCCGTCGGTGGGCATGAACGAGGAGGCCACCGTGGTGCGCCGCAAGCGCGACGCCAGCATCAACGTGGCCATGGACCTGGTCAAGAACGGCGAGGCCACCGCCGTCTATTCCGCCGGCAACTCCGGCGCCGTGATGGCGGCGGCGATCTTCCGCCTCGGCCGACTGGCCGGCATCGATCGGCCGGCCATCGGCGCCCTGTTCCCCACCAAGGACCCCAGCCAGCAGGTGCTGGTGCTCGACGTGGGGGCCAACATGGACTGCAAGCCCGAATGGCTGCACCAGTTCGCCCTGCTCGGGAACATCTACAGCCGCGACGTGCTGCAGGTGAAGCGGCCCCGTATCGGCCTGGTGAACATCGGCGAAGAGGCGTGCAAGGGCAACGACCTCTGCCTGCGCACCCATCCGCTGCTGGCGGGGGACGAGCGCTTCGTGTTCGCCGGCAACTGCGAAGGGCGCGACATCCTCTCCGGTGACTTCGACGTGGTGGTCTGCGACGGCTTCACCGGCAACGTGCTGCTGAAATTCCTCGAATCAGTGGGCAGCGTCCTGCTGGACGTGCTGCGGGCCGAGCTGCCCCGGGGACGGCGGGGCAAGGTGGGCTCCGCCTTCCTGCGCAGCAACCTGGTGCGGATCAAGAAACGCCTCGACCATGCCGAGCACGGCGGGGCCCTGCTGCTCGGGGTCGACGGCGTCTGCGTGATCGGCCACGGCAGCAGCCGGGCCCTCTCGGTGGTGAGTGCCCTGCGCCTGGCCCACTCCGCCGCCAGCCACGGCGTCATGGACGACCTGCACGCCCTCGGCGAGGGGAGCGCCGGAGTGGCAACCACCTGTGGTTGACTGTGCCCACCTGTGAACCGAATGGGTGCCGCTCGGCTCGGACAAGACGGTGACCACGGCCGCCTTGCGGGGAATGGCCCTGGTGGGCTGCGGACGCGCCCTCCCTGCCGCCAGCATCAGTAATGACCAGCTGAGCGAGCGGGTCGAGACCAACGACGACTGGATCCGCAGCCGCACCGGCATCGGCGCCCGGCGGGTCGCCGGCCCCGGCGAGACGGTCACCAGCCTGGCCGCCGAAGCCGCCCGGGCGGCCCTGGCCCATGCGGGCTGGCAGGCCGACCAGGTGGATCTGATCCTGCTGGCCACCTCCAGCCCGGACGACCTGTTCGGCACCGCCCCGCGGGTGCAGGCGGCCCTGGGGGCCCATCGGGCGGTGGCCTTCGATCTCACCGCCGCCTGCAGCGGCTTCCTGTTCGCCCTGATCACCGCGGCCCAGTACATCCGCGGCGGCACGATGCGGCGGGTGCTGGTGATCGGCGCCGACCAGCTGAGCCGCTGGCTCGACTGGGACGACCGCCGCACCTGTGTCCTGTTCGGCGACGGGGCCGGCGCCGTGGCCGTGGAGGCCTGCGACCCCGCCGCCGACGGCCTGGTGGGCTTTCGCATGCGATCGGACGGCAGCCGCAACGCCTGCCTCACCCTGGCCCAGGTGGCCGAGCAACGCCCGCTGGTGGGGGATCTCTCCGCCCAGGTGGGCGGCTTCGCGCCAATCCACATGAACGGCCAGGAGGTCTACAAGTTCGCCGTGCGCGAAGTGCCCGCCGTGCTGGCGGAGCTGCTGGAGGCCACGGGCACCGCCGCCGCCGACGTGGACTGGCTGCTGCTGCACCAGGCCAACCAGCGCATCCTCGATGCGGTGGCCGACCGCTTCGCCATGCCCGCCGAGCGGGTGCTCAGCAACCTCTCGGCCTATGGCAACACCTCCGCCGCCACGATCCCGCTGATGCTCGACGAAGCCGTCCGCGATGGACGGGTCGGCGCCGGCGACCTGATCGCCAGCAGCGGCTTCGGCGCCGGCCTCAGCTGGGGCGCCGCCCTGTTCCGCTGGAGCGGTCCCGGGCGCCCGCCAGCCGAGCCCTAATCTCCTGCCGTTGCACGGGAGGCTTGCATGGCCATCGCCTGGGTGTTTCCGGGACAGGGTTCGCAGAAGCCGGGAATGGCCGACGGGGTGATCGACCTGCCGGGAGCCCGGGAGCGCTTCGATCGGGCCTCGGCGCTGCTCGGCCGCGACCTGCTGGCCATCTGTGCCGATGGCGACCTCAACGACACCCGCAACACCCAGCCGGCCCTGTTCGTGGTCGAGAGCCTGCTGGTGGATGAACTGCATCGGCAGGGCCGTAACGCCCTGTTGGTGGCGGGCCACAGCCTTGGCGAGCTGGTGGCGCTCTACGCCGCCGGTGTCTTTGACGCCGAGACCGGCCTGGGCCTGATGCGCCGCCGCAGCGAGCTGATGGCCGCCGCCTGCGGCGGCGCCATGACCGCCGTGATGGGCTTCGACCGGGACGAGCTCGAGCAGGCGGTGGCCACCACCGAAGGGGTGGTGATCGCCAACGACAACAGCGCCGCCCAGGTGGTGCTCTCCGGCACCCCGGAGGCAGTGGCGAGTATCGCGGCCACGGTGCGCTGCAAGCGGGCCATCCCCCTGGCGGTGTCCGGCGCCTTCCATTCCCCCTTCATGGCCGCCGCCGCCGAGGCCTTCGCCGCCGAACTGGAGGCGGTGCCCTTCGCCGACGCCCGGATCCCCGTGCTCAGCAACGCCGATCCCCGGCCCGAGACCGACGCCACCGTGCTCAAGGAGCGGCTGCGGCGGCAGATGACCCAGGGTGTGCGCTGGCGGGAGACCATGGACCGGCTGCAGGCCGAGGGGATCAGCACCGCTGTGGAGATCGGTCCGGGCAACGTGCTCTCCGGCCTGATCAAGCGCAGCTGCCCCGGGCTCGGTACCGCCCAGATCGCCACCTCAGCCGACCTGGGCCAGTGAGACGCCGCCGCCGCCCCCCCGCCGATCCCCCCGCCCTGCTGAGCACGCCGAAGCCGAGCCTGACCTACCGGCTGATCAGCTACCTGCTGGTGTTTCCCGTCTTCCGGATGCTGTTCCGGGGTCGGACCACCGGCAACGACAACGTGCCCCTGGAGGGGGCCGTGGTGGTGGTGGCCAACCACGGGTCCCACCTGGATCCGCCGCTGCTGGGGCACGCCCTCGGCCGGCCAGTGGCCTTCATGGCCAAGGCGGAGCTGTTCCGGGTGCCGCTGCTGGGGCCCATCATCCGGGCCTGCGGCGCCTACCCGGTGGAGCGCGGTGCCGGTGACCGGGAAGCGATCCGCACCGCCACCGACCGGCTGCTGCAGGGCTGGGCCACCGGGGTGTTCCTCGACGGCACCCGCCAGACGGATGGCCGCGTCAACCAGCCCCAGCCGGGGGCGGCCCTGCTGGCGGCCCGGGCCGGCGTGCCGCTGCTGCCGGTGGCGATCATCAACAGCCACCGGGCCCTTGGACCCGGCGGCCACGGCCCCCGGCTGGTGCCGATCCACATCCGCATCGGCACCCCGATCCCACCACCGGCCTCCCGGCGTCGCCCCGACCTGGATGCCGCCACCCGCGCCGCCCAGGAGCAGATCAACCGCATGCTCGACCTGGGCCCGATCAGCGGATCCCTGCTTTTTCCAGCCAGGGAGCCACCCGCTCTTCCACCCACGGCCTGATGTCCTGACCGCTGATCACCCAGAGGGCCGCCCTGGCGCCGTCGCCCCAGAGGCGCCGCCGGCCCTCGACGACGCAGAGCTCGCCGCAGGGCACGGGGACCGGGGTGAGATGGATGCCGCGGCTGCCGGCCACGATCCGTCCCACCAGCAGGGCCCGCTCCATGTGGTCGGCGGAGGTGACCAGCAAGGCATGGCGGATCCGGGCCTTGCGCAGGTCGTCCACCAGGGAGGTGAAGTTGGACATCGTGTCGCGGGCCCGGTAGTCGAGCTGGACCTGGCGGGGGGACAGACCCTCCTTCTGCAGGAACAGCCAGTGGGCGTACTCGGGGTTGGTGCCGCCGGTGACCACCACCGGCAGTCCGTCCACCCGGGCCAGGCGGGCCGCCGCCGCCTCCCGATCGGCATCCCCCCCCAGCACCAGGATCATCTGGGGCGGCGGCGGCGTGGGCCACCAGCCACCGCGCGACAGCCACAGCAGGGCCAGTCCCGCCAGGCCTGCCAGCAGCACCCGGCCCGAAACGGGTCGCCGGGGACGCGGCCCCCGGCGCGAGCGCTGGGGGGCGACGGCCGGGGGCATGGCGGTGGTGGCGGGGCGACGCGGGCGGCGCCGGCGCGGCCGGGGCTGGGGGCGGGATCCGGGGCGGCTCAGCATGGGAGCGCCTCCACCGGACTGGTGGGATAGAGGGGCAGCACCGGTTGCCAGGGGGCATCCTGTCCTTCCGCGGCGTTGGCCGCACCGATGCCGAGCAGCTGGATCACGTCCTCCGGCAGCTGCACCAGGGCCGGAAGGATCGGGTACGGGGCCAGCGCCCCACTGTCGCGATGGAGCCGGGGCGCTTCCAGCTCGGCGATGCCGCCGGGCTGGCCCGGGTCGGCGCCGTAGAGCCCCGCCACCACACCGCGCCGCGGCAGTTCCTGCAGCAGCCAGAAAGGACCGTCGCCTGGAGGCTGGGATCCGGTGAGCAGGCGGCGGGCCATCAGGCGGAAACTGCTGATCCCGTCCAGGGGCAGCGCCAGCTGCTGGGCCAGGGTGCGGGCCAGCACCACCGTCAGGCGGGTGCCCGTGAAGCCCCCGGGGCCGGTGGCCACCGCCAGACGGCCCAGCCGGGGCCAGGCGCTGGCCGGCAGCACCGACTCCAGACACTCGAACAACCCGTTGGAGAGGGAGCGACCCAGGGGGAACGTCTCCAGCCGCTCGGGCGCCGCTGCACCGAGGCGCTGCAGCCCCACACCGAGGCTCTCGCTGGAACTGTGCAGGGCCAGCAGCCAGCGGCGGCCGTCCGGATCGGGAAGCGCGCTCATGTGGGCAGCGGTCCCTCGGGCCGGCAGCGACGCCAGCGGCCCGGATCGGAGCGGAAGTCGGAGCAGGCCCGCACGTCCCACTCCACCCCCACGCTGGTGCCGCCGGTATCGAGATCGACCACCTGCACGTGGATGCGCGGCTGGCGGGGGCTGAAGTCGGGCTGGGGATTGAGGTGGGCGACGCCATGCTGGCGCTCGACCGCGTGGTAGGCCTGACACCGCTCGACCCAGTGGCAATCCACGCAGATGCACATGCCGCCGCGGCCCAGCAGGGCGCCCATTGTGGCGTGCGAGCCGGGACGTCAAGTCCCTGAACTGTGGCGAGCCCTGGCGCCGGAGACCTGGCCGGTGGCCCCCCACCAGCTGCCGGCGGGCACGGCGCTGGTGGGGGGGGCGGTCCGGGACGGCCTGCTGGGCCGCCTGACCGCCCAGCCGGATCTGGACCTGGTGGTGCCCGTGAACGCCATCGACCTGGCCCGGCGCCTGGGGCGGCAGCTGGGCGGCAGCTGCGTGGTGCTGGACCAGGAGCGCTCGATCGCCCGGCTGGTGCTGCAGGGCTGGACGATCGACCTGGCCCGCTGCGCCGGTGAGGATCTGACGGCCGACCTGGGCCGGCGCGACTTCACCTGCAACGCCATCGCCCTGCCCCTGGACGGGGCGCTTCCGGGCGGCAGCGGGGCCGTTGATCCCCGGCTGATCGATCCCTGCGGCGGCCTCCAGGATCTGGCGGCACACCGGCTGGTGGCCATCAGCGAAGCCAACCTGCTCGATGACCCCCTGCGGCTGCTGCGGGGGGTGCGGCTGGCCTGCGAACTGGCGTTCAGCATCGCTCCAGCCACCTGGGAGCTGATCAGGCGCCATCGGCAGCGGATCACCGCCGTGGCCGGGGAGCGCGTGCTGGCGGAGCTGGAACGTCTGGCCGCCGCTCCCGAGGGGCACCGGGGGCTGGGGCTGGCCCTGGAGGCGGGGCTGCTCCAGCCCTGGGGGGGCGCCGACGGTTCCGGGCCCCGGCTCGAGCCCCTCGGGCCGGGGCGGCCGCAGGCCTGCGGCCTGACGCCGCCGGAGGCGGCCTGGGCCCTGCCGCTGGCACGGCTGGCGGCCGTGCTCGACGGGCCGACCCTGGAGCGGCTGCGGGCCAGCCGGCGCCTGCAGCAACGCTGCCAGAGGCTGCGGCACTGGCACGAGAGGCTCCAGCGCAGCGCTGCGCCCCAGGGCGAGCCGTGCCTGGAGGCCCTCGGCGAAGCGGATCGGCTGCAGATGCACCGCCAGCTGGAAGAGGATCTGCCCGCCCTGCTGATGCCGCTGGATCCGGCGGCCGCACGGGCGGCCCTGGTGCGGTGGCGCAACCCGGCGGATCGCCTGTTCCACCCCCGCCCGCCCCTGGACGGCCGCCGGCTGCAGCAGCTCCTGGCCATCCCGCCGGGCCCCCGTCTGGGCCAGCTGATCGACCACCTCACGGCCGAGCGGGCCTTCGGTCGACTCGGCGGAACCGCAGCGACGGACACAGCGGAGTTGAACGACCCGCTTGCGGTAGAAGAGGCCGTTACCGCGGCCCGGCTCTGGCTCAACCGCCGTGGCCCCGGCGCGTCACCGGACCCACGACGTGATTAACTGCTGAATGCAATGGCGCGATCGCACCGCCTGCCAGAGTTTTTTCCTTTTCCTGAGCCCCTCCCCATGAGCGTTCGTCTCTATGTCGGCAACCTGCCGCAAACCTTTGATGCCAAAGAGCTGGATGCTCTCTTCTCGAGCGTGGGAGAAGGGGTTCGCTTCAAGGCGGTGAACGACCGCGAGACCGGCACCTGCCGCGGCTTCGGTTTCGCCAACGTCGACGATCTGGCCCAGGCCGAGGCGGTGATCGCCCAGCTGAACGGCAAGGACTTCGGCGGCAGCACCCTGCGCATCGAGATTTCCGAGCAGCGCCGTGAGGTCCGCGGTGGCGCCGGCAACGACCGCCGCCCTGGCAGTGCCCCCACGGCCGCCCGCAAGAGCGTCAACAAGGTGGTGCATGCCGACGCCGTCGGCGAAGGCGCCCCCGATCCCCGCTGGGCCGGTGAACTGGCCAAGCTGAAGAGCCTGCTGGCCAACCAGAAGGCCGCGGTCTGAACTGATCGCCGTCGCCCCTGGCCCGCTGTCCTTACGGGGGGCAGGCCTAGGGGAGGACCGCCATCAGGCCGATCACGCCGACGAAGATCGCCAGGAAGACGAAGCCCATGCGCGTCATCTTGCGCTCGTGGCTGTCGATGCCGGCCTCCACGTCGGCACCGATCAGCTCCCGGAATTCGGAGAGGGCGTGTTCCTTGTCTTCGGGGCGGACCGGCTGGATGCTCATGGAACGGGGCCAGGTGGGATTGGCGGGGGGGGGTGACCGGCGCTCGTGAAGGGAGCCGCGGCCGGGCGAGACCGGCTGGATCCGATCGGATCGCCGGCTCAGCCCCGGTGAAAGTACCAGTAGGAACCGATCGCCAGCAGCACCATCAGCACGATCGGCACAGCGATGGCCGCCATGCCGCTGTGGCTGCGCACCACCCGGCCCTCATGGGCGACGACCGCCTCGCGGATGCTGGCCTGCATCTCCTCGCGCAGCCGGGCCAGGTCAGATTCCAGGGTCTCGTTGGTGTAGAGATCGCGCAGGCGGTCGAAGACGCTGCGTCCGAGCACCAGGCTGCGCTCGGGATGCTCGAACAGCAGGTCCATCAGTTCGTCGCGGCTGAAGACGAGCAGTTCCGTGGGCAGCGAGGCCCTGGCGGTGTGGGTGCGGGCGCGGCCGTCGATGAGTTCCACCTCACCGAACACGTGGCCGGGGCCGTGGCGGCCGTCGACACCTTCTCCGGTTTCGGGATAGAGGGTGACCAGTTCGATCGCCCCGGTGCGGACGAGAAACACCTCCTGACCACTCTCTCCACTGCGGTAGGCGAACTCACCGGGATCCAGGTGAAGCTTGCGCACCGGTTGCCGTTCAACAGGGCGGCAGTCTAATTGCTTCAGCCGTTTCAACTTGGTCCCCGGCTCCAATGGTGCTAAACAGGGTCGGTCGGCCCGTGGAACCCGTGTCGCGCCCGGCTCAAGTACGACCCAAGGAATGACCCAGGGACTCGAGAACTTCTGGTATGCGGTGGAGCATGCCCACGGGCTCCGCGACCAACCCCTTTCCGTCACCCTGCTGGGGCGCCGCTACCTGCTGTTCCGCGACGCGTCCGGCCAGGCCCATGCGCTGGCCGACTACTGCGCCCACCGCGGCGCCAGCCTGGCCCGGGGATGGGTGGAGGGCTCCTGCGTGCGCTGTCCGTACCACGGCTGGAGCTACGACACCGACGGGCACTGCGTCCGGATTCCGGCCGATCCCCCGGGGACGGCCATCCCCGCCCTGGCCCGCATGGCCACCTTCCCCATCCGGGAGCAGTCCGGGTTCCTCTGGATCTTTCCCGGCGAGGCCGGGCGTGCCTCCGAGGTCCCGATTCCGCCCTTCCCGGAACTGGGGCAGCCGGGCTGGCGGGCGGTGAGCGGGTCCTACACCTGGAACGCCCACTTCAGCCGCGTGGTGGAGTCGGCTCTGGACACCTCCCACGCCCCCTTCGTGCACCGGCCCTTCTTCGGCAACCGGGAGGACGCGAGCGTGGAGGGTCTGGAGATCGTGAGCGAGCCGGGCCTGGTGTCCACCCATCACAAGCTCAAGCCACCGGCCCGGGTGGGACTGCTGAAGTACATCGTCAAGAGGAAAAGAAGCCACTCCAGTTCCACCCTCACCGGGTACCTCCCCAACGTCAACAGGATCGCCCTGGACTTCAACTGGAAGGGGTATCAGTACATCTATTTCGCCAGCAACATCCCCGTCGGGGATCACACCACCCTTACCAAGTGGATCGGCGTGCGCAATTTCCTCCCCTACGGCTGGGCCGACGGCAACTCGATCCGCAACACGGTCGACACCTACGAGGAGGACAAGGCGGTGGTGGAAACCCAGCCCCCGGGCCCGTCCTGGAGCACCCAGGGGGATGAGCTGCTCCTGGCTTCCGACCAGCTGATCCTGGCCTACAGGCGTGCCCTGGCCCGGGCCTGCCCGTCCGCCGCCCCTGTCCCCGCGCCCTGAGATGCCGACCCCGTCGCCCTGGCCCACCGACTGCTGGTATGCCGTCGGCCTCTCCAGCCAGGTGGGGCACCAGCCCCTGGCCCACCGCTTCCAGGGCCGGGAGGTGGTGCTGATGCGCGACGGCGCCGGCCGGGTGCTGGCCTTCGATGGCCGCTGCGCCCACCGGGGCTGCTCCCTCGCGGCGGGATGGGCGCAGGGGGACCACCTGGTCTGTCCTTACCACGGCTGGCAGTACGACGCCCAGGGCACCTGCGTGCACATCCCGGCCCTGCGGGCCGAGGAGTCGATCCCGCGCCAGGCGCGGCTGCGCACCTTCCCCACCCGGGAGCGGCACGGGTTCGTCTGGCTGTGGCTCGCCGGCCGCCAGGCCAGCCCCGATGGCGATGTGCTCGACATCCCGGAACTGGAGGGGCTGACCCTGCGGGCCGGCGGTGACATGGCCTACACCTACGCCACCCATTTCACCCGCACGATCGAGAACGGCATCGACCCCACCCACGCCGCCTTCGTGCACGGCAAGAGCATCGGACGGGTGGACCCGACCACCGACTTCAGCCTCGAGCACTATCCGGTCCAGGTGGAACCCGGGAGCCTCTACGGCCGCATGCCGATCAAGGTCAAGAAGCTCAATGGCCTCACCCGCCTGCTGCTGAAGGGGGACAGCTCCAATGCCTACAAGGAGTACCGCTTTCTGTACCCGAATGTGGTGGTCTCGATCATCCATTTCGGTGCGTTGACCCTGGCGGCGCTGCAGGCCCACGTGCCCGACAACGACGGCGAAACCACCGTCCGGGTCACCAACGGCCGCAACTTCCTCACCGCCACCCCCCTGCTGAACCGGCTGTTCGATCGCATCACCCTCGACACCGGCCTGCAGATCTCCAAGGAGGACGCCGCCGTGATCATCGAACAGGAGCCCAAGCGGGTGACCTTCCGGGGCTCCCATGAGGTGCTGATCGACTCCGACCTGATCCTGGTGGAGTACCGGCGGATGATGCGCGAGCGCGCCCGGGTCTGAGGCGCCCTCTTCAGAGCCCGGCGCTTTCGCTTCAGCCGGCGATCTCGACGGGGACCGGCACCGGTTCCCTGACGCCGCGCAACAGGGGCGCCCCCAGCAGGCAGACCACCGCCTGGAGCAGGAAACAGAGGGTGGGGGACTGGTCGTAGAGCACCCCCGCCAGCATTGGACCCAGGGCACTCGCCAGGCCCGTGAGGGCCAGCAGGCTGCCCAGCATCACCCCCTGCCGGTTCTCCGGGACCAGCCGCGACACCAGGCTGCGGGCCGTGGGGATCACGCAGGCCGCCCCCACCGACAGCATCACGGCGGCCGTGACGATCACGACGGCGGCGGCGGCGCCGAAGACCCGGGCCAGGGGGATCAGGGCGATGCCGGCGGCGACCGCCGCCAGGCCATAGATGTTGAGGCGAGCCTCCCCATGGCGCCGCACCAGGGGGCCGGTGAGCGCCACCTGCACGTAGGTGACGGTGAGGCCGACAATCACGAAGATGCCGCTCGACTGGGAGGCCGACCAGGAGAACTGATCCTTGAGATAGAGCACCAGCAGGGTGGTGAAGCCGCTGAAGGCGAAATTGAAGCAGCAGAAGGCCAGGGCCACGCGGTTCGCCTTGGGCAGCGCCAGCAGGGCCATGACCGGCGCCAGTCCGTTGATCTGGGACCACTGGAAGCGAGGCCTGTTCTGGAGCGGCAGGGTCTCCTTGAGATAGAGAAACGCCATCAGGAAGTTGTAGGCCGCCAGGCCGGCGGCCACGAACACCGGAAGGCGCATGCCGAATCCCACCAGCGCCCCCCCCAGGGCCGGACCGGCGATGGCCCCGAGGCCGAAAGCGGCGCCGCTGATGCCGAAATTGCGGGCCCGGTTCGCCGGGGTGGAGATATCGGAGATGTAGGCCTGGGCCGTGCCGACCGTGGCGGTGGAGACGCCGTTGATCGCCCTGGAGAGAAAGATCAGCCCCAGTGTCCCGGCCAGGCCGAACATGAACAGGGACAGGCCATTGATGGCCACGCAGAGGAGAATCACCGGCCTCCTGCCGCAGGCATCACTGAGGGAACCGATGATCGGCGACGCCAGTACGGAAAAGAGTGTGGCCGTGGAGGCCAGCAGCCCCAGGGTGAGTCCGTCGGGAGAGAACTTCTCGAGGATGAAGGGAAGCAGAGGGTAGACGATGTTTTCGCCCAGCTTGTCCAGCAACAGGGTGAGAAACACGATCGCCAGGGGACTGCGCAGCTTGCGAATCACTTGCGGATCATTCGGACGGCAGTGTGGGACGACCCAACCTTGGCGGCGGCGCCAATCTAGGGGGTGTCGCTCTCTCAATCGGGACGTTTCGCTTAAGATCCGCGCAGCATCGGCAGAGCATGTCATTGGCTGGGACCACTTCAGAGACATCCCCTCCCCAGGTGTCTCAACTGGCCCGGAACTGCTGGTACGCCGTCGCCTCTTCGTTCGCCTTCCGCAAGGGACCGGTGGCCGTGCCCTTCGCCGGCCACGATTTCGTGCTCTTCCCGGATGCCGAAGGCCGGCCCAGGCTGTTCAGCGACCGCTGTCCCCACCGGGGGGCCTCCCTGGCCCTGGGCAGGCTGGAGGAGGGCGGCTGCCTGCGCTGTCCCTTCCATGGCTGGAAATTCACCGCCGACGGCACCTGCCTGGAGGCCCCCGCCGAGCCGGCCGGCGCCAGCCCCCCGGCACGCAGCGCCCTGGTGGGTGAGCGGCCAGCGGTCGAGTCCCGAGGCTTCATCTGGATGTGGTGGGGCTCCGGCCCGCCCGATCCGGCCCTGTTGCCCGATCTCCCCGTCTTCCCGGAGGAGGCCTGGGGCCATGTGGAGAGCAGCTTCGACTGGGAGACCCATTTCAGCCGGGTGATCGAGTCCAACCTCGACAATTCCCATGCCTACTGGGTGCACAAAAGCACCTTCGCCAGCCAGGATTCACCCCTGTCGGTCCCCGTCGATCTCCACAGGGAGGACCGCATGATCGCCGCCACGGTGAGCTTCGAACTGCCGGTGAAGGGGGTCCTGAAGCTGCTGCGCACCCTCGGCGGCCAGAGCGGCCCCCTCTGCGCCACCACCACCTTCAGCTTCTATTACCCCAACCTCAACATCGTCGACACCAGCATCGGTGACCAGCTGCGTTTCATCTTCTTCAACGCCAGCCTGCCCCAGAGTGACACCCACACCCTGGCCCGCTGGGTGAAGTATTCGAAACGCAAGCGCTTCCGCCTTCCCGGCAGCGAGGCGCAGTCGATCGCCATCTCCCGCACCATCTTCCAGGAGGACCATGGCGTGGTGCGCAGCCAGCGTCCGACACCCGTCCCCCTGGATCTCACCCAGGAGCGTCACGTGGCCTCCGACATCCTCTCGATCGAGTACCGCCGGATGCATGGGCGCTGGCTGGGCGCAGAGGCGGCGGCTACCATGGCGCGCCCGGAGCCCCTCGGTTCGTGACGGAGACGCCGCACGTCGACAGGCTTGAGGGCCTGCAGCGCTTCTGGCGGGAGCGGGCCTGGGGCAGCGGCCGCCAGAAGGTCGTCACCGTGTCGCTGCTGGCGGGGCTGGGGCTGGCGGGCTGGCAGCTGAGCCACCGCCCCGCCCCGCCCCCGCCGCCCCTGGCGCCTCGGGCCGTGACCGCCTTAGGACGCCTCACCCCCCAGGGGGGCGTCGTGTCCCTCTCCACCGCCTCAGGCAACAGCGGCGGTTCGGAGGTCGTCGACAAGTGGCTGGTGGCGGAGGGGGCGGTGATCCGCCGCGACCAGCTGCTGGGTTTCCTCAGCAGCTGGGCCAGCCTCCGCAAGGGGGTCGTCCAGGCCGAGAGCCAGCTGGCCCTCAGCGAGGCCAAGCTGGCCCAGGTCGATGCGGGAGCCCGCAAGGGGGCCCGGGCCAAGGCCGAGGCGGATCTCAAGGCCGAGCAGGTGGTGATTCCGTACCTCAAGATCAGCCAGCAGAAGAGCGTCGAGCTGTTCAAGGCCGGGGCGATCTCCGAGGAGGAACTCGGCAAGGCCGATGCGGCCCTCGCCCAGGGCCAGGCCAACATCCAGGCCCTCAAGGGCACCCTGTACGACAACCTCACGGTCCGCCCGGTTGACCGGGAGGTGGCCCTCGCCGACGTGGCGGTGGCCAAGGCCAATCTCGCCCAGGCCCGCAGCCAGCTGCGGAACGCCGAGATCCGCTCCCCCCTCGACGGAAAGCTGCTGCGCATCTACAGCTGGCCGGGCATGAAGGAAACCGACCAGGGGCTTGCTCAGATCGGGCAGGTCGGGGCCATGCAGGTGTGGGCCCAGGTGTTCCAGAGCGACATCCCCCAGGTGCGCCCCGACCAGCCGGTGGAGATCTGGCCGGAGAGCGGCGGCTTCAGCGGCAAGCTGGAGGGCCGTGTCGTGGACATCACCGGTGAGGTCTCCGACCGGGATCTGTTCAGCGTCAATTCCAACAACAACGTCAATGCCAGGGTGGTGCTGGTGAAGATCGCGCTCAGCCCCGCCGACTCCGCCCGCCTCGCCAGGCTCAGCGGGCTGAACGTGAACGTCCGCTTCCTGCCGTGATCGGCCGCTCCCTGAGGCGCAGCCTGGGCGATCTGCCGGTGGCCTGGCTGCAGCTGAAACGCCAGCCGATCCGCTACCTGGTGGCCGTCACCGGCATCGGCTTCGCCGCCCTGCTGATGTTCATGCAGCTGGGCTTCCAGTCCGGGCTGCTCACCAGCGCCACCACCTTCTACCAGGCCCTGATCACGGATCTGGTGGTGATCAGCCCCGGCACCCGCGACAGCGGTGCCTTCCAGCAGTTCCCCCAGTCCCAGCTCTACCAATCGCTGGGTGTGCCAGGGGTGGCCGACGTCATCCCCGTTTATGTGGCCAATGTGAACGCCCAGCAGATGGGCGGAATCAAGCCCACCAGCCTGCGGCTGATTGGCTTCGATCCCGACCAGCAGATTCTCGATCTGGCCCCGGTGCGCGAGCAGATCGACCGGATCCGCACGCCCGGTTACGTGCTGTTCGATGCGGCCGGCAACAGCAACACCGGGCCGGTCGCGGCGGCGGTGAAGGCCCAGGGGAGCCAGACCATGATCCTCTCCGACTATTCCAAGACCTTCCGGGTGGTGGGCCTGTTCCGCCTCGGCTCCACTTTCGCCGCCGACAGCAACCTGATCAGCAGCGACACCACGGCCCTGCAACTCGCCTACAAGCAGATCAACGAGGGCGAGATCTCCATGGGGCTGATCCGCGTCACCGATCCAGCCGCCATTGCCCCCGTTCAGCGCCATCTGCGGGCCCTCTACGGCAGCCAGCTCCAGGTGTTCACCAAGCCCGAGCTGATCGCCAGCGAGCAGAACTACTGGAACACCAGTTCCTCCTTCGGCATCATCTTCGGCTTCGGCACGATCATGGGTCTGCTGGTGGGGGGGGTGATCGTCTATCAGGTGTTGTACACCGATGTCAGCGACCATCTGCACGAGTACGCCACCCTCAAGGCCCTGGGTTTCCGCAACCGCTTCCTGCTGCTCCTGGTGCTGCAGGAGGCGTCGATCCTGGCAATCTCCTCCTTCGTGCCCGCCCTGGTGGCCAGCGCCGCGCTCTATGCCTTCCTCACCGCCGTCTCCGGCATCCAGATCGTGATGACCACCGACAAGACCGTGCTGGTGTTCAGTCTCACGATCGGGGTCTGCGCCGTGGCGGCCGCGATCGCGCTCAACAAGCTGCGGGATGCGGATCCGGCCAGCGTCTTCTGATCCCGATGCTGCCTGTCGTCGCCGAGAACCTGCGCCACGCCTATGGGGAAGGTCCGCTGCGCAGCGAGATCCTGCACGGGATCAGCTTCACGGTGAACCCCGGCGAGATCACCCTGCTGGTGGGGCCCTCCGGCAGCGGCAAAAGCACCCTGCTCACCCTGGTCGGGGCGCTGCGATCGGTCCAGGAGGGCTCCCTGCGGGTCCTCGGCAGCGAGGTGCGACGCTCCAGCGAACGGATGCGGGTGGAGATCCGCCGGCGCATCGGTTTCATCTTCCAGAGCCACAACCTGGTGGCCTCCCTCACCAGCCTGCAGAACGTGGCGCTCGTTCTCCAGCTGAGCGAGCCGGACCCCGAGCGGCGTCGGCACCGGGCCACCGCCCTGCTTGAGGCGGTGGGTCTGGGCCACCGCTTGCATTACTTCCCGTCCGAGCTCTCCGGCGGCCAGCGGCAGCGGGTGGCGATCGCCCGAGCCCTGGCTCCCGAGCCCGATCTGGTCCTGGCGGACGAACCCACCGCCTCCCTCGACAGCACCTCCGGGCAGGAGGTGGTGGCCCTGCTGGGCGACCTCTGCCGCAAACGGGGCAGTTCCGTGCTGCTGGTGACCCACGACCTGCGCCTGCTCGATGACGCCGATCGGATCTGGGCCATCGAAGATGGCAGGGTCGAACCCTGGAAGGGGTCCCATTGAGTCCCCCGTCCTCAGGCCCCATGACCGTGACACCCCTGGCCGACGGCGGCACGGTTTTCCCAACGAACTGGCTGGGCACCTGGTCGTGGCAGGGGCAGACCATCAGCTACGTGCACCACAGGCCCGCGGCAGCGGATGGGGAGAGCGGCGCGGCCCTGCCCGTGCTGTTGATCCACGGCTTCGGCGCCTGCAAGGAGCACTGGCGCCACAACCTGCCGTCCCTGGCCGGCCAGCGCCCGGCGTACGCCATCGACCTGGTGGGCTTCGGGGCCAGCAGCAAGCCCCCCTCCCGGCTCGAGGACGAGCCGGAGGACGGCCAGGCGCTGCGCTACGGCATCGACCTGTGGGCCGGGCAGGTGGCCGCCTTCGTGCGGGAGGTGATCGGTGGGCCGGTCCAGCTGGTGGGCAATTCGATCGGGGGCGTCGTCGCCCTGGCCGCGGCCGCCAGGCTCGGGGACGACGCCAGGCAGGTGATCCTGATCGACTGCGCCCAGCGCAGCCTCGACGACCGCCGCCTGGCCGAGCAGCCGCCCCTGCGCCGGATCGGCCGGCCCCTGCTGAAGCGCCTGGTGCGCCAGCGCTGGCTCACGGGTCGCCTGTTCCGCTGGCTGGCCAACCCGGGCGTGATCCGCCGGGTGCTGGGCGCCGCCTACCCCTCCGGCGACGGCATCGACGACCAGCTGGTGCAGCTGCTGCTGGTCCCGGCCCGCAGCCCGGGCGCCGACGAGAGCTTCCGGGGCTTCATCAACCTCTTCCGCGACCGGCTCGCCCCGGACCTGCTGGCGGAACTGCCCGGCCCGGTCCGCCTGCTCTGGGGGGAGGCGGATCCGTGGGAGCCGGTCGCCGAGGCCCAGCGCTGGGCCGGGGCCTTCGCCGCCATCCGCGACCTGCGCATCCTGAACGGCCTCGGCCACTGCCCCCACGACGAAGATCCCTCCCGGGTGAACCCGGTGCTGGAGGAATGGCTGGCCCTGGCGGATCAGCCCTGAGGCGGGGCCGCCGGCCTGCTGGCGCCGAGCCGGGTGCGCCAGCACTCGCGGGCGGGATCCCAGCCCAGCCAGCCCCACTCCTGCAGCTGGGCCCGCAGCTCCGCCGGAGCCTGACCAGGAGCCACCGCAGCTGCACAGCCGGCGTCGAGCTCGGCCTCGGCCAGTCCGGCCCGCAGGCCCGCCGTCAGAAGCCGTCGCAGCGCAGCGGGTTCGAGCGCCACCAGCCGGGCCATGGTCAGGGGGCCCTCCGGCAGGGGAAGGGGGGCCGGGCCGTCGCCGGCGGCAGCAGGCTCAGAGGAGCGCATCGGCGAGGTCGGCCGCGAGCTGGGTCACACCGGTGCTCCAGGGGTGGGAGGGGACATCCACCAGGGCCAGGCTGCCACTGGCGATGGTGAGCAGGTCGTCGCTGAGGGGCAGGATCGCTCCGACGGGAATGCCGTAGCTCTGGGCCACCCGGGCGCGCACCTGTTCCGCATCGAAATGGGCCGGCAACTTGTTCACCACCAGGCGGGCCTCCGGCACCATCAGCCTCTGGGCCACCTCGATCGCCACCGCCGTGCCGAGGTAATCCTGCTGATCGGGGCGCATCACCATCACCAGGCAGTCGGAGATGGCGGTGGAGAGCAGGGTCTCCTCGTTGATCCCGGGGTGGGTGTCGACGATCAGCAGATCCAGGCGCTGGCTCTGGCCGAGGCTGAACAGGGCATCGTTGAGCCGCTCCACCTCATAACCTTCCCGCAGCAGCCGGGCGATCCGATCCCCCTCCATGGCGGCAGGCACCAGAAAGATGCAGCCCTTGCCACCCGCCATCGAGGCGGGAGTCACGTCATGGGAACATTTTTCGATTGGAATGGAGCCCTGCAGATGATCATTGAGCGTATGGGATTGCGGCCCTGCCGTGAACCCGAATAGGACGTGAATACCCGGTGAAGCAAGGTCGGTGTCGAAGACCCCGACCCTGAGTCCGCGGGCCGAAAATGCGGCTGCCAGATTCGCCGAGAGGTTGGATTTTCCCGTTCCACCGCGGAAGGAATGGACGGAAAGGATCCTGGTCATGAAGCGATCCAAGTCACGGGCGTGAGAAAATCATAGGCATGGTGCTGCAGGCCCTTTTGAAGATTCGCCCCCGGCTCCAGGGAGGATCGCCGCAGGCGCCGGACCGGAGGCTGGGGCGACCGATGCGCCTGTCCGTGCGGCTGATGCTCCTGGGGATCAGTGGCCCGCTCGTGAGCCTGGCGATCTTCCTGGCGCTGGCCACCATCGGCTCGATTCGCCTGGCCCAGAAAGCCAGGATCGAGATCAGCACCATGTTCGACCACGACAACCTCTCCTCCCTGGCGGTCACCACTTCGATCATCCAGAAGTCGGCCGCAGAGTTCAGCCGGGACATCCAGCAGGATTCCCAGGAGCTGGCCGGAAGCCTGGCGCCCCTGCGGGTGGATGCGAAGGGACGACTGTCCTGGAGAGGCGCACCCCTCTCCGTGGACCAGGCACCGGCGCTGCTCAACGAACGGCTGCGGCTCCCCCTGGCGATGCCCCATGAGCGGGCGTCGCTCTATGTGCGGGAACGCCCTGGTGTCTGGCGTCGCCTGACGGGCATCACCAGCCGGGGCAAGGCCCTGAGGCCCGGCACCCTGGCCCGCCCATCCACGGTGGCGGACTTCGAGAACCTCTTCAAGGGCGCTCCGGCCACGGAGGTCGGTCGCAACACCCTGATCCAGCTGGACGGGGAATGGCGGATGGCCCGGCTGACACTGCTTTCGGGTGGGAAGCCGGGTGATGGCCATCTGGCCCTGATGGTAGATGTCAGCACCCAGGCCGCCTCCCAGCTGCTGGCCGCCGGCTCCAGCCTCTTCCCGATCGACACCCACCAGGCGGCCTTCTTCGGCATCAGCCCCACCGGGACCCTGTACTGCAGCTACCAGACCCCGGACACCCAGGCCTGCATCGACCTGGCCATGGCGATGCGGGAGAACGGCGGGATTCCCGAACCCCGCGCCCTTGGCCAGAGCCGGACCTTCGAGCGCAAGGCCATGGTGCGTCCTCCGGGCACCGACACCCCGGTGCTTCAGCACCTCTACATCGCCACCTTCCCGGAGTGGAACTGGCTGGCGGTCGTCTCCGTGGAGGAGGAGGCCCTGGCGGATGCCCTGGTGCCGATGCAGGAGGCCAAGGACCAGATGGTCCGCCGGCTGGTGATCCTCACCCTGATCCTGATCAGCGCCAGTGGGGTCGCCGCCTGGCTGATCGCCCGCGGCATCCGGCGCGAGCTGCGGGAGCTGGCGGCCGCCGCCGATGCCATCGCCGACGGCAAGGACCATCAGGCCCTGACCTACCCGGCGGACGACGCCATCGGCCGGCTGGTGCGGGCCTTCAACCGGATGTCGGGGGCCGTGGCGGACCGGGAGAACTCCCTGCGCGACCAGATCCGGCAGATGGAGATCAACATCAACGCCAGCGAGCTGCAGGGCCAGGTCTGCTCGATCCTCAACGATCCCGGCTTCGAGCAGCTCAGTGCCCGGGCCCGGGCCATGCGGCAGCGACGGCTGGAGCAGATCAGCGCATCTGGGCCATCCGCGTCGGCAGACGCAGGGTCTGCAGGGGATTGCCCACCGCCTGGAGAAGGGCGGGATCGGGCTGCACCGGCAGGCCGCTCGAGCGGCTGAGCTGCACCAGGGTGTCGTTGTAGGTGGCCAGGTTCTCGATATAGGAGCTCACCGCCTGGCTGATCTCCTGCTGGGCCTGCACCACATCGGTGATCGTGCCGTAGCCGGCGTTGAAGCGCAGGGTCTGGAGGCGCAGCGCCCCGTTGGCCGCCTTGACCCGTTCGGCGCCGGCCATCACGATGCTGCGACCGGAGCGGGCCTGGGCCACCAGGGACTGCACGTCGCTGCGCACCTGCAGCAGGGTGGCGCTGTAGGTCTCGGCGGCGGCGGCGGCCTGGCGGCGGGCGGCGGCGGCGTTCATGCGGGCCTGACCGCCGTCGAAACCCGTGAAGGTCAGCTGCAACAGGGCGGATCCGTTCCATTCATCGGAGCGGGCATTGGGCACGAACGGAGGGCCCTGGTTGAGGTACCCCACCCCCTTGGTCCAATAGAGGGAGGTGATCAGCTGCAGGGTGGGGCGGTAGGTGGCCAGATAGATCCGGGCCTGGGCCTCGTTGGTCTGGACGGCGAGGAGCTGCTGCTCCAGCACCTTGCGGTAGGCGATGCTCGCCGTGATCGAGTCGTCGAGGGAATGGTCCCAGGCGCCGAGGGGCTCGAAGGGCGTGGCGGGCGTGAGGGCCTCGGGGCTGGGGGTGGCCAGCAGCTGGGCCAGGTTGGCCCGGGCCGTCTCCACCTGCTGTTCGGCGGCCAGCAGGGCCTGGCGATCGGCCAGCAGGACGGTCTGCTGCTTGAAGACCTCCAGCTTGGAGGCCACCCCCATCTGCACCCGGGTCTGGGCCAGGCGATAGAGAAGCTCATCGTTCTCAACGATCTCACGGCCGGTCTTGACGGCGGCAAGGGCCCGCTGCAGATCGATGAAGGCCGCCTGGGTCTTGAGGCGCTGGTCGCGGCGGGTGATCACATAGGTGTCGGCCGCCTGGCGTACCAGGTACTTGTTCTGCCAGATCGTGGCCGATCGGGTGGGATCGATCAGGTTCCAGGTGGTATCGATCTGGCCGATCGCCTGGAAATAACTGGCCTCGAACACCCTCTCACTGCTGAGACCGGAACCCGAGATGGGGAAGCCTGCGGAGGCACTGAAGGGGTAGTTGTAGAAGGTCTTGGAGCCGTAAGGCCCGCCGTTGAGGCTGAGGTTGAGGGTGGGCCACCAGCTGGCGTAGGCGGCGCCGAGGCTGTTCTGGGTGGCCACCAACGACTCATAGGCGGAGCGCACCACAGGATTGCGATCCACCGCCCAGGCCGCCGCCTGCTCCATCGTCAAGGCCCCCAGGAGCTCGGAGGGAAGGGGGGGCAGACGGTCGCCGGTGGGCATCGGACCGGGCCATCCCGCCCCCAGGCCCTCGACGGCCTTCACTTCGGGGGGGGGTGAGCGTGGCGGGCAGGGACTGGGTCCGGGCCGGGTCCGGCAGCACCAGTCCGGCGATGGCGGCGGAAGCGAGGCTGAGGCTGAGGGCCTGCCGGATGGGGCGCCACTTCATCGCGTCTGGGCGATCACATAGGAGAGGGGAAGATCCAGCAATTTGCCGACCCTGGGCACGAAGGCGCGGTGATTGAAGACGTCATAATCCAATCGCTCGATGACATCAAGGATCCCCCGATACAGCCGCAGCGATGCCCACACCGGCCAGCGGGCATCGGGAGCCAGCCAGCGAACCCCGGCCTCGGAGCGATTGAACCAATCCCGGGCCCGCTCCAGCTGGAACCGCATCAGCGCCTGCCAGTTCTCATTGAGACGACCGGCCATCAGATCGGCTTCGGAGTAACCAAAACGGTCCAGATCCTCCTGGGGCAGGTAGATGCGGCCGCGACCGCGATCCTCACCCACATCCCGCAGGATGTTGGTCAGCTGGTTGGCAATGCCCAGGGCCACGGCCGCTTCGGAGGTGTCGGGCCGCTCGCTCCAGGGGGCGGAGGTGTAGGCCGCATCGACCCCCATCACCTCCTGGGTCATCAGACCCACGGTGCCGGCCACCCGGTAGCAGTATAGCTGGAGATCGGAGAAGCTGGCGTAGCGGTCGCGCAGCACATCCATCCGCTGACCCTCGATCATGTCGAGATAGGCCTGCAGGGGCTGGGGGAAGCGCTCGATCGTGTCCAGCATCACCCGGTCGAGGCCATCGACGCCATGGCCGGCGAACAGGGCGCGGGTGCGCTCCTCCCAGGCATCGAGACGCTCCAGCAGAACCTCGGCCGACAGCGTCTGGGCCTGGGCGCTGTCCATGAGTTCGTCGGTGCGGCGGCACCAGACGTAGATCGCCCAGATCGCCCGGCGCTTGGCCGGCGGCAGCAACATCGTGCCGAGATAGAAGGTCTTGGCCCACTGCGCCGTCTCCTGGCGGCAGGATTCGTAGGCCTCCTCCAGATCGGAGGCGTGCTCGAGGGGCAGCGGGGCCAGCACACTCACACCGTCGCCAGGCTCTGGGCGGGGGCCGGACCCTGGCCGCTGCCGGAGAGGTGGGCGTCGACGGCGGCAGCACAGAGCTTGCCGCTCAGCACCGCCCCCTCCATCGAGGCCAGGTAGCGCTGCATGGTGAAGCAGCCCGCCAGGAAGAAGTTGGGGATGGGGGAGTCCTGGGAGGGCCGCAGCTGCTGGCAGCCCGGCACGGTCTTGTAGACGGAGAGGGGGGTCTTGACGACCACCGACTTGCGCAGCACGGCCGGGGTGTCGCCAGTGAAGTGGATGGGGAACAGGCGCTTGAGCTCCTCCATGGTGGCGGCCACGATCTCCGCATCGGGGCGACCGATCCAGTCGGCGGCCGGGGCGAACACCAGCTCCAGCATGGAGCGCTCGGGATCCTCGTACTCCCGGCAGGTGTTGCTCATGTCGGCATAGACGCTGAGCAGGTCGGAACGGCTGAACAGCAGGTGGTCGATGTCCGTCAGCTTGCGGTCGAACCAGAGATGGATGTTGATCACCGGCACCCCCCGCAGACCCTCGAGCTTGCTGAAGTACGGCAGCGACTTCCAGGCGTCCGGCAGCAGCAGCTTGAGCGGATCGACGGGCATGGCGCTCACGTAGGCATCGGCCTGGATCTCCCGCTCGGGCCGCCCCTTGATGCCGCCGATGCGAAAGCCCGTCACGGCGCCATCCTTGCCGATGCGGATCTCCCTGAGCGGGGAGTCCAGATGGACCTCGCCGCCCCGGGCCTCGATGTAGTCGACCATCGGCTGACAGAGCCGCTCCGGCGGATTGCCGTCCAGGAAGGCCATTTTGGAACCGTCCGTCTCCTGGAGAAAGCGGTTGAGGGCGGTGAGGACCACCGTGCTGGAGATCTCTTCGGGGTTGATGAAGTTGAGCGCCTTGCTCATGGCGAGAAAGACTTCATCGTTAACGCGCTCCGGAATATTGTGAATGCGCAGCCATTCACTCCAGCTGTACTTGTCGCATTCCTCCACATAGTCCTGGCCGCGCAGCATGGCCGGCACCAGGCCGAGGCCGAAGGCGATCTTCTCGGGCCAGGTGAGCATGTCGTTGTTGCCCAGGATCGCCGCCACCCCGTTCAGCGGGGCCGGCAGATCCGGAAAATCGAAGCGGCTGTAGGTGCCGGGCACTTCCTTCTGATTGAAGATCATCGCGTGGGATTTCCACTGCAGACGATCCTCGATGTCCAGCTCGGCGAAGAGTTGGCGCATGTTGCGATAGGCGCCGAAGAAGATGTGCAGGCCGGTTTCGTACCAGTCGCCGTCCTCGTCCTGCCAGGCCGCCACCTTGCCTCCCAGCACATCTCTGGCTTCGAGCACGATCGGGGTGTGGCCGGCGTCGCAGAGGTATTTGGCGCAGGACAGGCCGGCCAGCCCGGCCCCGGCGATGACAACCCGCATGTCGTACCCGAGATCAGCAGCAACCTTATCGGGCCTCCCAGGGCAGGGGTGACCGGCACCGGGGGGCCTCGGCGCCGGAATCGGCCGCCGACCTACCTAAAGTTGCGGCAGCACTCAATGGGTGCCACCCCTTCTCCCGATCCCCGCCCCCGAGGCTGAGCCCATGGTCGAGACGCTGCTCAAGTCCACCACCCGCCACATCCGGCTGTTCACGGCGCGGGTCGAGAACGACGACCTCATCCCCGACCCGGATCAGCTCACCCTCGACATCGATCCCGACAACGAGTTCCTCTGGGACGAGGCGGCCCTCGAGAAGGTGCGCGCCCGGTTCCGGGAGCTGGTGGCGGCCCAGGCCGGTCAGGAACTGAGCGATTACAGCCTGCGTCGCATCGGCTCCGAGTTGGAGGGGCTGGTGCGGCAGATGCTCCAGGCCGGAGAACTCAGCTACAACCCCGAGGCCCGGGTTCTGAACTACTCGATGGGCCTGCCCCGCAGCTCCGAAACCCTGTGACCCGCTCCCGCAGCAGCGCCGGCCGCTCCGAACCGGGCGGCTACGCGCCCCGACCCGACCGCGCCACCCCCCGCTACGACCCCCGCTCCGACCGCTACGACGACCGGGGGGATCGTTTCGCCACCGGCTACGGCCGCCGGGAGGATCCCCGCTACGGACCCGAGCGCCGCGGCAGCAACGGTGGCGGCGGTGGACGCCCCCCCGCCGGCAACGGCGGTGGCCCGTCCGGCGGCGGTCCCAACATCCAGCTGAACGTGGCGACGGTGGCAGTGCTCGCGGGCGTGCTGGTGGTGGGCATCGGCATCGGCAGCGCCGTGACCAGCACCACTCAGGGGAACCAGGGCAACATCGCCAGCGCCCAGCAGCTGGACATGGCGGTGCCCGACCCCGAGTTCTGCAAGCAGTGGGGCGCCAGCGCCTTCGTGATGGACATCGAGCTCTACACCACGATGAACCCGAGCAGCAGCTTCGTGACGCAGCCGACCCTCCAGCCCGGCTGCGTCATCCGCCGGGAGAACTGGTCGGTGCTGCAGAAGGAGGGCGCCGTGACCGCCGAGCAGATGCGCCAGTGCAAGCAGCGCATGAACACCTTCGCCTACATCGGCTCGGTGCGCGACAAGCCGATCGTCCGCTGCGTCTACCAGACCGACATCTCTGGCAACAAGTTCCAGACCCGGGGCGTGGCCGGGGCCGCCGACGACGCCGTCGGCATCACACCGGAGGCCGATCAGTTCTGACGCCGTTCCGCTCCGCCAACCCCGGCGTGGTCTGCACCTGGCGCAGGGGGCTGTCCGGGCTGGCGAACACCGGCAGCACCTCGCGCCGGAAGGCGTCGGCGGCCCGCGAGCAGTAGCGGGCCGGGTGGGTGATCAGCTTCAGCTGGCGGCGCACCATCAGGTCGGCCACCTGGGGCCGGTGCAGGGTGCCGGCGGCCAGCTCCCGCTCGATCGACACCACCGGCAGGAACGCCGCGCCCAGGCCCGCCTGGACGGCGTTCTTGATGGCCTCGAAGGAGTTGAGCTCCATCTCGATCTTGAGCCGCTGCACGTCGAGCTTGGAGCGGCTGAGCAGCTGGTCCACCATCTTGCGGGTGGTGGACTGGGCGTCGAGACAGACGAAGCCGAGGCGGTAGAGATCGTCCTTGGTGAGCTCGGGCAGGCGGGAGAGCGGGTGCTTGGGGGGCAGCACCAGGGCCAGTTCGTCGTTCGCGTAGGGCACCACCTGCAGCAGGTCGTTGAGGTCCGCCGGCAGTTCGCCGCCGATGATCGCCAGGTCGATCTGGCCGTTGGCCACGCTCCAGCCGGTGCGGCGGGTGCTGTGCACCTGCAGCTGCACCGCCACGTCCGGGTACTTCTGGCGGAACAGGCCGATCATGCGGGGCATCAGGTAAGTGCCCGTCGTCTGACTCGCCCCCACCACCAGGGAGCCGCCGCGCAGGTTGTGGAGATCGTCGAGGGCCCGGCAGGCCTCCTGGCACTGACTCAGGATCCGGTCGCAGTAGCTGAGCAGCAGGTGGCCGGCTTCGGTGAGCTGGGCCTTGCGGCCGCCGCGGTCGAACAGGGAGACGTCGAGCTGCTTCTCCAGGTTCTGGATCTGCAGGCTCACCGCCGGCTGGGTGACATAGAGGCTGTCGGCCGCCTTCTTGAAGCTGCCCTCACTGGCGATGGCGCGCAGGATGCGCAGCTGGTCGAGGGTGAAAGGCAGATCTGCCATGGGTCGGGGAGGCCGCGGGGGGACCGTTCGCCGGAGCCGGCAGGCCGTGCGGAACTCTAGGGGGCTCCCCCGGTGGCAAGAATCGGCCTGTCACATCCGCTCCCGGACGCCGCATCACCATGCCCTCGCTCCCCCTGGTTCCGGCGGGCCCCCAGCACAGCAGCGTGGTCATGCTGGCCCTGCTGGTGGTTTTCGCCCTGATCCACAGCGGCGGGGCCTCCCTGCGGGTCTGGGGGGAGGAGCGGATCGGGGCCCGGCTCTGGCGCCTGCTGTTCGCCGGCCTCAGCATCCCCTCGGCCGTGCTGGTGGTGGGCTACTTCCTCGCCCACCGCTACGACGGGGTCCGGCTCTGGAACCTGCAGGACCAGCCCTGGGTGGTGCCGGTGGTCTGGACCGGCACGGCCATCAGCTTCCTGTTTCTCTATCCGGCCACCTACAACCTGCTGGAGATCCCGGCCGTGCTCAAGCCCCAGGTGCGCCTCTACGCCACGGGGATCATCCGGGTCAGCCGCCATCCCCAGGCCGTGGGCCAGGTGCTCTGGTGCGCCACCCACCTGCTCTGGATCGGCACCAGCTTCACCCTGGTGGCCTGCGTGGGACTGATCGGCCACCACCTGTTCGCCGTCTGGAACGGGGACCGGCGCCTGCGCCACCGCTTCGGCGCCGCCTTCGAGGAGCTGCGAGCCTCCACCTCGGTGCTGCCCTTTGCCGCCGTTCTGGACGGCCGCCAGACGCTGGTGGCGGCGGAATTCCTGCGGCCCTCCCAGCTGGGCATCGCCATCGCCATCGGCGTCCTCTGGTGGGCCCACCGCTGGATCGGCCTTGCCGCCACCACCTTCTCGCGCACGGGCCTGGCCCACTGGCTGGGGTGAAGCTCCCGCCAGCCGGCGGGGGTCGATGGGCAGGCCCCCACAGAGCCGGAGCCAGGCCGGCGGGCCTGCCTAAACTCGCCCCAACAGAGCCTCCAGGATGCCCGCCGCTTCCGAACTTGCCTGGCTGATCCCGGTGCTGCCCCTGCTGGGGGCCTGCCTCACCGGCCTGGGGCTGATCACCTTCAACCGCACCGTCAACCGCCTGCGCAAGCCGGTGGCGCTGCTGCTCATCACCACCGTGGGCATGGCCGCGGTGCTGAGCTTCGCGATCCTGGCCGAACAGCTGGGCGGCGCAGGCTCCACGGAAGTCCTCTTCGACTGGGCCGGCGCCGGCACCTTTCACCTGCAGATGGGCTTCCGCGTCGACGCCCTCGGGGCCGTGATGCTGTCGCTGGTGACCACCATCGCCCTGCTGGTGATGGTCTATTCCGACGGCTACATGGCCCACGACAAGGGCTACGTCCGCTTCTTCACCTACCTGGCCCTGTTCAGCAGCTCGATGCTGGGGCTGGTGATCAGCCCCAACCTGCTCGAGATCTACGTCTTCTGGGAGCTGGTGGGCATGTGCTCCTACCTGCTGGTGGGCTTCTGGTACGACCGCGACGCCGCCGCCAATGCCGCCCAGAAGGCCTTCGTGGTCAACCGGGTCGGTGACTTCGGCCTGTTGCTGGGGATCCTCGGCCTGTTCTGGGCCACCGGCAGCTTCGGCTTCGAGGAGATCGGTGCACGGCTCTCGGCCGCCGTCGCCGGCGGGGGCCTGCCCACCGGGGTGGCCGTGCTGCTCTGCCTGCTGGTGTTCATGGGCCCGATGGCCAAGTCGGCCCAGTTCCCCCTGCACGTGTGGCTGCCCGACGCCATGGAGGGCCCCACCCCGATCTCGGCCCTGATCCACGCCGCCACGATGGTCGCGGCCGGTGTCTTCCTGGTGGCGCGGCTCCAGCCGGTCTACGAGCCCTTCCCCCAGGTGCAGCTCGTGATCGCCGTGATCGGCACCATCACCCTGTTCCTGGGGGCCACCATCGCCCTCACCCAGATGGATCTGAAGAAGGGCCTGGCCTACAGCACCGTCTCCCAGCTGGGTTACATGATGCTGGCCATGGGCTGCGGCGCTCCGGTGGCCGGCATGTTCCACCTGGTCACCCACGCCTTCTTCAAGGCGATGCTCTTCCTCGGCTCCGGCTCGGTGATCCACGCCATGGAGGAGGTGGTGGGCCACGAGCCGGTGCTGGCCCAGGACATGCGCCTGATGGGGGGCCTCCGCCAGTACATGCCCATCACCTCCGCCACCTTCCTGATCGGCTGCATCGCGATCAGCGGCATCCCCCCCCTGGCGGGTTTCTGGAGCAAGGACGAGATCCTCGGTCAGGCCTTCAACAGCTTCCCGCTGCTCTGGGCCATGGGCTTCCTGACCGCCGGGATGACCGCCTTCTACATGTTCCGCCTCTATTTCCTCACCTTCGAGGGCTCCTTCCGCGGCCAGGACGCCGGCATCCGCTCCCAGCTGCTGAGCGCCGCGGGCCAGCCCGCCGGCGGATCCGCCGACGAGGGCCACCACGCCCACGCCAGCCATCCCCACGAATCGGGCTGGCAGATGGCGGCCCCCCTGGTGGTGCTGGCGGTCCCGTCGGTGCTGATCGGCCTGCTGGGCACCCCCTGGAACAGCCGCTTCGGCCTTCTGGTCGATCCCGCCGAGGCCATCGAGGCCGCCGAGCACTTCCGCTGGGGGGAGTTCCTGCCGCTGGCCGGTGCCTCGGTGGCCATTTCCAGCCTCGGCATCGGCCTGGCGGTGCTCGCCTACGCCCTGCACCGCATCGACCTGGGCACCGCTGTGGCGGGGCGCTTCCCGGCCATCAACCGATTCCTGGCCAACAAGTGGTACCTCGATGCCATCAACGACAAGCTGTTCGTTCAGGGCAGTCGCCGCCTGGCCCGCCAGGTGCTCGACGTTGACTCCAAGGTGGTGGACGGGGTGGTCAACCTCACCGGCCTGCTGACCCTGGGCAGCGGCGAGGGTCTGAAGTACTTCGAGACCGGCCGGGTTCAGTTCTATGCCCTGATCGTCTTCGGCGGCGTCATCGGCCTGGTGCTGCTGTTCGGGGCCTTCGGCTGATCCCCGCCCGGCCAGGGGCGCGAGCCCCGCTGTGTGTGACAACGCCCATCCGGTGGGTGGGTTGGAGGCCGGAATTTCTACACTCCGGCCAGATGGACAGCACCGTTCTGTGCCCTTTCCCTGGCTGAGCACCGCGATTCTGTTCCCGATCGGCGCCGCTCTGCTGATCCCCTTCGTGCCGGACAAGGGCGATGGCAAGCAGGTCCGCTGGTACGCCCTCGGCGTCGCCCTCACCACCTTCCTGGTCACCGTGGGGGCCTACCTGCGGGGCTACGACCCTGCTGATCCCGGCCTCCAGCTGGTGGAGCGGGTGCAGTGGCTGCCCGATCTGGGGCTGGCCTGGTCGGTGGGGGCCGACGGCCTCTCGATGCCGCTGATCCTGCTCACCAGCTTCATCACCTCCCTGGCCTGCCTGGCGGCCTGGCCGGTGACCTTCAAGCCCAGGCTGTTCTATTTCCTGCTCCTGGCCATGGACGGCGGTCAGATCGCCGTCTTCGCCGTGCAGGACATGCTGCTCTTCTTCCTTGCCTGGGAGCTGGAGCTGCTGCCGGTGTACCTGCTGCTGGCCATCTGGGGCGGCAAGAAGCGTCAGTACGCCGCCACCAAGTTCATCCTCTACACCGCCGGCAGCTCCCTGTTCATCCTCCTGGCCGGCCTGGCGATGGCCTTCTACGGCGGCGGTGCCCCCAGCTTCGAGTACACGGTGCTGGCCGCCAAGGAGTTCGGCACCGGCTTCCAGGTGCTCTGCTACGCGGCCCTGCTGATCGCCTTCGGCGTCAAGCTGCCGGTGGTGCCCCTGCACACCTGGCTGCCCGATGCCCACGGTGAGGCCACGGCGCCGGTGCACATGCTGCTGGCGGGCATCCTGCTGAAGATGGGCGGCTACGCGCTCCTGCGCTTCAACGTGCAGCTGCTGCCCGAGGCCCACGTCCAGTTCGCCCCCCTGCTGGTGATCCTGGGGGTGGTCAACATCATCTACGCCGCCCTCACCTCCTTCGCCCAGCGCAACCTCAAGCGCAAGATCGCCTACAGCTCGATCAGCCACATGGGCTTCGTGCTGATCGGCATCGGCAGCTTCAGCGCCCTGGGCACCAGCGGCGCCATGCTCCAGATGATCAGCCACGGCCTGATCGGCGCCAGCCTGTTCTTCCTGGTGGGGGCCACCTACGACCGCACCCACACCCTTCAGCTCGACGAGATGGGCGGGGTGGGCCAGAAGATGCGCAAGATGTTCGCCCTCTGGACCGTCTGCTCCCTGGCCTCCCTCGCCCTGCCGGGCATGAGCGGGTTCGTCTCCGAGCTGATGGTGTTCGTGGGCTTCGCCACCAGCGAGGCCTACAGCCTCAGCTTCCGCATCGTCATCGCCGTCCTGGCGGCCATCGGCGTGATCCTCACCCCCATCTACCTGCTGTCGATGCTGCGGGAGATCTTCTTCGGCAAGGAGAACCCCGAACTCGCCTCCCACACCCACCTGGTCGACGCCGAGCCGCGGGAGATCTACGTGATCTCCTGCCTGCTGGTGCCGATCATCGGCATCGGCCTCTACCCGCGCCTGGTCACCGACAGCTACCGAGCCGCGATCGAGGCCCTGGTCGAGCGCGAGTCCGTGGCGATGGTGAAGGTGGGCCGTGCCCCGGTCCCGGCGGTGATGGCCACCGGCGCCTTTGGCAGCCTCCCTCCGGCCCTGCTGCACGCCCCTGCCCTCGGCTGAGCCCCATCCCCGCCAGGGCGAGGTGTCGGTCGGGGGCCGGTTACGAAACCCTGCGCAGCCCCGGGACCATGGCGCCATCCTCCGGGGAGGATGCCTACGCTCCTCCATCGCACAGCGAGGGTCTCCATGCGGCAGATCAACTTCCTTCTGATCTTCAGCTTCGGCTTGGCCACGGTGATGTTCACCCTGGAGAACACCGCGGCCACCACGGTGCATTTCCTTCCGGGCGTCAGCACCACCCTGCCGCTGGCGGCTCTGCTGCTGCTGGTGGGCGGTCTCGGTGCCACCGCCGCCTGGATCTACGCCGTCTGGAGCGGCGTGGTGCGGAAGGTGGAAACCCTGCAGACCGCCGGCGAGGTGGAGGCCCAGCAGGTGCGGATCAGCGAGCTGGAGAACGATCTGCGCCGCTACCGCGCCACCGTGGACGCCCAGCTGGGGCTGCTGCCGGCCGCCGGCGAGAGCTCGGCGCCGTCCTCCACGGACGGGGGCGACGGGAGCCTGTCCCTGGCGGTCGACTGAGCCCACCAGGGCTGGATCGGTCGTGACCGTGACTGGTGCCATGCGGCCGCAACCGGTAGCTTGCCCAGGGACGGCACCCTCCGAACAGGACATCGCGCGTGGCAGAAGCGGGGGCCAGACTCGCTATCCGGTTGCTCCAGGACGCGGCCGAACGGGGCGACATCGATCCCTGGGATGTGGATGTGATCGCTGTTGTCGACGGTTTCCTCGACCAGCTGCGTCAGCGCATTGAGCTCCCCAGGCGCCTCGCACCCCGGGGAGGCAGCTACGAACAGGATCTGGCCGAGTCCAGCGAGGCCTTCCTGGCCGCCTCGGTGCTGGTGGGGCTCAAGGCGGAACTGCTGGAATCGGCCACCTTCCCTCCCGAACCGATGCTGGAGGACCCCTTCGCCGAGGAGGACGGCGGCTGGGACTCCTCCGCCGTGGCCCTGCCGCGGCGGCCCGAACGGCACCTGCAGCGCCGGCCGGTGGCCCCGCCCCCCCTGCAGCGTCCCGTCACCCTGGGGGAACTGATCCGCCAGCTCGAGGACATCGCCGAGCGTCTCGAGCGGGACGGGGGCGAGGGCCGCCCCAGGCCCCGCCACCGCCGCTACAGCGAGCGGGCGGCGATCGCCCAGGTGGCCTCCCTGGCCCACCGGGAGAAGCTGCCGGAGACCACCGCCGCCCTGAGCCGCTTCCTGCTGGCGTGGGCGCCCACCGCCGAGACCCTCGAGTGGGTGGCGTTCGATGCGCTGGTGGGCGCCTGGGCGGAGGCCCTCTCCAGCCCCGCCGCGGGCTCGCCGGAGGACACCGATCTGGACAGCGACCGGGTGGGGGTGTTCTGGGCCCTGCTGTTCCTCTCCTCCCAGGGCAAGGTGGAGCTGGCCCAGGACGGCGGCCTCTACGGCCCCCTCAGCCTGCGGCGGCACCGTGACGAGCGGAGTGAGGCGGTGAGCCTGCCGCGGCTGCCGGGCCAGGGGTCAGATAGGGGGCCGGCTCGGGAAGCACTGGCCGCCTGAGGTTTCTCCGTAGGCTGGGCTTTCACCTCCGACCTGAAACGACGCCGATGAAGGCGATGATCCTGGCGGCAGGCAAGGGAACAAGGGTGCGTCCGATCACGCACACAACGCCCAAGCCGATGATTCCGATCCTCCAGAAACCCGTCATGGAGTTTCTGCTCGAATTGCTCCGGGAGCACGGCTTCAACGAAATCATGGTCAACGTCTCCCACCTGTCGGAGGAGATCGAGAACTATTTCCGGGACGGCCAACGCTTCGATGTCCAGATTGCCTACAGCTTCGAGGGGCGCATCAAGGACGGTGAGCTGATCGGTGAAGCCATGGGCTCCGCCGGGGGCCTGAAGAAGATCCAGGACTTCCAGGCCTTCTTCGACGATACCTTCGTGGTGCTCTGTGGCGACGCCCTCATCGACCTCGATCTCACCGAGGCCGTGCGCCGCCATCGGGAGAAGGGCGCCATGGCCAGCCTGATCACCAAGCGCGTTCCCCGCGACCAGGTGAGCAGTTACGGGGTGGTGGTGACGGATGACGCTGGCCGGGTGCTCTCCTTCCAGGAGAAGCCGTCGGTCGAGGAGGCCGCCAGCGACATGATCAACACCGGCATCTACATCTTCGAACCGGAAGTCCTTGACTTCATCCCCAGCGGAGAACCCTTCGACATCGCCGCCGATCTGTTCCCCAGGCTCGTGGAGTCCGGTGCTCCCTTCTACGCCCTGCCCATGGAGTTCGAGTGGGTCGACATCGGCAAGGTGCCGGATTACTGGCAGGCGATCCGCAGCGTGCTTCAGGGGGATGTCCGCCAGGTTCAGATTCCCGGCAAGCAGGTGCGCCCGGGCATCTACGCAGGTCTGAATGTGGCGGCCGACTGGGACAAGATCCACGTTGAGGGGCCGATCTTCGTGGGCGGCATGACCCGCATCGAGAACGGCGTCACGATCATCGGGCCGGCCATGATCGGGCCGAGCTGCCACATCTGCGAAGGGGCCACGATCGACAACTCGATCATCTTCGACTACTCCCGAATCGGCCCCGGGGTGCAGCTCGTCGAGAAGCTGGTCTACGGCCGCTACTGCGTCGACCGCAACGGCGACCACTTTGATCTCCAGGAGGCAGCCCTCGACTGGCTGATCACCGATTCCCGCCGCCAGGACGTGGGCACGCCCTCACCGCAGCAGAAGGCCATGGCCGAGCTCCTGGGCACCGACCTCGCCGCCAGCGGCGCCCCCTAGCCCCGCCAGCTGCAGGATCTCGGGAATGCGGTGTTCGGCCTTGATGGCCATCAGGTGCACCCCCTGGGCGATGGAGCGGTAGGTGGCCACCTGTTCGGCGGCGATCGCCACCCCTTCCGCCGCCGGATCGGCCGCGCCGGCCAGGCGATCGATCAGGGACTGGGGGATGCAGGCACCCGGCACGACACGGTTGATGAACTGGGCATTGCGGGCCGACTTGAGCAGAAACACGCCGGCCAGCACCGGCAGTCCAAGGGGTCCGGTGATCTCCTCCACGAAGCGGCGCAGGGCGGCCGCATCCATCACCATCTGGGTCTGGAGAAAGCGGGCCCCCGCCTCCTGTTTGCGCCGCACCCTGGAGATCAGGCCACTCCAGCTGGCCGACTGCGGATCGGCGGCGGCGCCGGGGAACAGCGCCGTGGCACCATCGGGCAGCTCCCCCTTGACCGGGTCCTCACCGGCGTTGAGGCCCCGCACCAGCTGCAGCAGCCGCACCGCCTCCAGCTCATTCACCGCCCGGACCCCGGGCTGATCGCCGGCGCGCACCGGGTCACCGGTGAGGCAGAGCAGGTTGCGGATGCCGAGAGCATGGGCGCCGAGCAGATCGGCCTGGAGGGCGATGCGGTTGCGGTCGCGGCAGGTCATCTGCAGCACCGGCTCGATGCCGACCTCCAGCAGCAGACGGCACACCGCCAGGCTGCTCATCCGCATCACGGCCCGGCTGCCATCGGTGACATTGACCGCATGTACCAGCCCCCGCAATGCCGTCGCGGCCTCGAGGGTGCGCGTGGCATCACCACCACGGGGCGGTGTCACTTCCGCCGTCACGGCGAACCGACCATCCGCCAGGACCTGTCGAAGCTGCAACGGCCATCTCCAAGACAGGGGCATCATGGAGCAGCCGCTGCCTAGAGTGAACCAGCCCTCGTCGAGGAGCCGATGGCTGAACGCAGGTCCATGGCGGCTTCCAGCTCCGTGTCCCCATCCCCGTCCCTGGAGCGGCCCATGGTCCATCCACGCAGCGAGTTGTCCGAACGGGAACTCGAGATCATCGAGCTGGTGGCCACCGGTCTGACCAATCTGGAGATCGCCGGCCAGCTCACCATCAGCAAGCGCACGGTCGACAACCACGTCAGCAACATCTTCACCAAGACCGGCGCCAAGAACCGGGTAGCCCTGCTGAACTGGGCCATGGACCACGGCAAGATCTGCCGTGACGGCTTCAACTGCTGCGCCCTGCCCCCCGACGACGGGAACGGCAAGGGCTGAGCGCCGGGGGATCACCACTACGGGCCCGGCGCGGTCGGCTCAGGTGGTCAGAGCAAGCAGGGCCTGGCGGTCGGCCTCCAGCCACAACGCCAGGGGATAGCGGGCCAGGGCGGCATTGCTGAGTTCGCGGCGGCCGGTGATCTCCCTGGCGCACCAGGGGGGAACGGCCACCGGCTGGTCGGCGCGCTCCAGTTCCACCTCCGCCACCACCAGGGGCGCATTGGCGCCCTCAAAGACATCCAGGACCCAGTCGCCCCCTGGCAGATCCAGGCCGTAGCGGATCTTGCCGACCCGGTGGGGGCACCGCTCCAGCAGGGCCTCGGCGTCGCTGGATGGGATCGCGTACTCGTACTCCTCCCGCGCCAGAGCCACGCCGGCGGCAGGGATCGGTTCCCGGTGCTCCGGCCCCGTCAGACCTTCGCCTGCGGGCGGCAGCTTGAGGGTGAGGAAGGCCGCCACGGGCCCCGCGGGGGGGCGGGCCAGCCGCACCCGCAGGGTCGGGCCCTCGTTGCCGCTGGCCAGGTACCCCTGGCGGATCACGCTCCCATCGAGCGCGTAGGGACGCCATAGCTCCCCGCGGACGAGGAAGCGGCGCTCGATTTCCAGGGCCATGGTCGGAGTGGGCGGTTCAGTTGCGGGACGGTTCGACGGCGGTGAGGCTGCCGGCCCAGTGGAGCTTGTGGGTGAGGGTGCTGTAGTACGAGGGACTCTGCTCCAGCTGGAGCATCAGCACCGGATGGCGGCCCCGCTGCAGGACGCAGCGATCCCCGGGTTCCAGCACCGTGGCATGGGCCCCGTCCTTCCAGAGTTTCACCCGGCGGCTGGCCTCCCCCAGGGGCCACACCGACAGCCTGGAGCCGGGGGGCACCACCACCGCCCGGCTGGAGAGACTCATGGGGCAGATCGGCGTGACCACGATCGCTTCGATGCCCGGGTGGAGGATCGGGCCCCCCGCGGCCATCGCGTAGCCCGTGGAACCGGTGGGCGTGGCGATGATCAGGCCATCGCCACGGTACTGATCCACCACCTCCCCGTCGATCTCGAGCTCGAGCATGCAGGTGGGGGAGAGCTCGTCGAGGGCGGGGCGAAAGTAGAAGTCGTTGAGGGCCGTGTGGGGGCCATCGCCGACCCCGCTGAGGTCGCCGTCGGAGGCCGCATCCCCCTCCTGGGGCACGCCATCGCCCCGGTCGACCCGGGCCTCGAGCATCATGCGCCGCTCGATCGCGAAGCGGTCATCCCGCAGGCGCTGCCAGAGGGTGTCGCCCGGGTCATGGCCGCCGCTCTCCCCGTGGCCATCGCCCTGCAGCCTGAGCAGGCGCCGCTCGTGGGTGAGGAAGCCCAGATGGCCGCCGACGTTGAAGCTGAGCACCGGCACTCCGTAGCTGGCCAGGTACCGACCGGCGGCCAGAACGGTGCCGTCACCGCCGAGGACCACGGCCAGATCGGGCAGCTCCGCTTCGGTGGCCAGGAGTCCGGGGAAGGGGTTCAGCCCCAGCCCGCTCACGGCGGTGGTGACGATGGTCCCCTGGGAGCGCAGGTCCTGGGCGCAGCGACGGGCCTGGCGCTGGGCCGCCTGGCTGCCCTTGCGCTGGATCAGCCAGACCCTGTCAAGCCGCATGGACGCCATCCGGGGACAGTGGCACCGCTACCAGCGCAGGAGGTTGAAGCGCTCCATGTCGACGGTTTCGCGGTTGCGATAGAGCGACAGCAGAATGGCCAGACCGACGGCTGCCTCGGCCGCGGCCACGGTGATCACGAAGATCGCGAACACCTGGCCGCGGATCAGCTGACCATCGAGGTAATTGGAGAAGGCCATCAGGTTGATGTTGACGGCGTTGAGCATCAGTTCGATGCTCATCAACACCCGCACGGCATTGCGGCTGTTGATCAGCCCCCAGACACCGACGCAGAACAGCATGGCCGCGACGGCGAGAAAGGCCTCGAGGGGGATCGGGGAGGCGGCGTCGGAGGTCATGGCTTGGTGAGCAGGGTGGGGGCGTTGGCGGAGGTCTCGATCAGCAGGGGGGTGCGATCCTTCTCGATCAGACCCTGGTCGGCCGGCTCACCGGTGATCACGTCGGTGCTGAAGACGTCGCGGCGGGCCAGCACGATCGCCCCGATCATCGCCATCAGCAGCAGCACCGACGCCAGCTCGAAGGGCAGCAGGTAGTCGGTGAACAGGTGCTCACCGATCCGGATGGTGGCCTCCTCGCCCACCGGCGTGGGGCCCGGCAGGGCCCACGGGGTGGTGAACGCCACCCGCAGCAGCAGGGCGAACAGGCCGGCGCAGACGGCCCCGGACAGGAGACGGCGGACCAACAGGCCGGGAATCGCAGCGAGGGTTTCCTTCTTGTTCACGAGCATGATCGCGAACAGGATCAGCACATTGACCGCCCCGACGTAGACCAGGATCTGGGCGGCCGCGACGAAGCTGGCGTTGAGCAGCAGGTACAGACCGGCCACCGAGAGGAAGACGCCGCCGAGCAGAAAGGCGGAGTAGACGATGTTGGGCAGCAGGACAACGCCCAGGGAGCCGATCACCGTGGTGGCCGAGAGCACCAGGAAACAGATCTGCTGGGTGGTGGAGGCGATCGACATCAGGACTCTGCGGTGCTGTCGGAGGGGAGGGTTTCCAGCACCTGGGACGGCAGCCGGCCGGCCCGGGGCTCGCTGGCGGGAACCCCATGGGGATCCATGGCGCCCTTGGGAAGGTAGGCCAGTTCCCGCAAGGCGAACACCGCGGGGTCGGAGGTGACGCTGGTGGGCAGGCGGCCAAGGGCGACGTTGTCGTAGTTGAGGCTGTGGCGATCGAAGGCGGCCAGCTCGTACTCCTCGGTCATGGAGAGGCAGTTGGTGGGGCAGTACTCCACGCAGTTGCCGCAGAAGATGCACACCCCGAAATCGATCGAGTAGTTGCGCAGTTCCTTCTTCTTGGTGGCCTTGTTCATCACCCAGTCCACCACCGGCAGGTTGATGGGGCAGACCCGCACGCACACCTCGCAGGAGATGCACTTGTCGAGCTCGTAGTGGATGCGGCCCCGATAGCGCTCGGAGGGGATGAGCTTCTCGTAGGGGTACTGCACCGTGATCGGGCGCCGGCGCAGATGGTCGAAGGTGACCGCCAGCCCCTGGGTCATCGTCTGGGCCGCGCTCACCGCCTCCCGGGTGTAGTCACCGACTTGCTTGAGAAACCCGAACATGGCTGGGGCGTGGGGGTTACGGGATGGGGTCCATGATGGCCCGGTGGGGGCCGCTGTGTTGGTATCCGGGGAACGGTTCAGCCGCCGAAGGCGACCGGGAAGGCCAGCTTGAGGCCAGCAGTGACCAGCAGGTTGACCAAGGCGATGGGAAGGAGGAACTTCCAGCCCAGGTCGAGCAGCTGGTCGATCCGAACGCGCGGGGTGGTCCAGCGCAGCAGAATCGCGAAGAACACCAGCAGGTAGGCCTTGAGGATCGTGCTGACGATGCCGATCGAGCCGGTGACCACCTGGACCAGGGGGGCATCGGGGGAGACGCCGAGCCAGCCCGTGATCCACTCGACGGGCACAGGGAAGCTCCAGCCGCCCAGGTAGAGCACCGACACCAGCAGGGCCGAGAGCACCAGATTGATGTAGCTGCCCAGGTAGAAGAGGGCGAACTTCATGCCGGAATATTCGGTCTGGTAGCCGGCCACCAGCTCCTCCTCGGCCTCCGGAAGGTCGAAGGGCAGGCGCTCGCACTCCGCCAGGGCACAGATCCAGAAGACCACGAAGCCGACGGGCTGGCGCCAGATGTTCCAGCTGAAAATGCCGGCCCCGGTCTGTTGGGCGACGATGTCAACGGTGCTCAGGGAGTTGCTCATCATCACCACCGCCAGCACCGCCAGGGCCAGGGGGATCTCGTAGCTGATCGACTGGGCCGCCGCCCGCAGCCCGCCCAGCAGGGAGTACTTGTTGTTGCTTGAGTACCCACTCATCAGCAGGCCGATGGGCTGGATGCTGCTCAGGGCGATCCAGAGGAAGATGCCCACCCCGACGTTGCTGATCAGGAGGTTCTGGCCGAAGGGCACCACCAGCCAGGACAGGATCACCGGCACCACCACCAGCACCGGGCCGAGGCTGAACAGCAGGGCATCGGCCCGGGCCGGGATGATGTCCTCCTTGAACACCAGCTTGAGACCATCGGCCAGGGGCTGCAGCACCCCCAGGGCGCCGGCGTACTCAGGACCGATGCGCTGCTGCACCGCCGCCGAGATCTTGCGCTCGAGCCAGACGCTCACGAGCACCCCGACCACGGCCCCCACCAGCACCAGGACCATGGGCAGGGGCAGCCACAGCAGGCGGGCCGCACCGGGGGTGAGGCCCATGGCCTGGGCGAGGTCGAGGAAGCTCGACTGGAGGTCGAGACCGGGGGGAGCGATGGCGGCTCCCAGCAGGCCAGTGGACAGCATCAGAGAACTCCGTTGGAAGGGAACCTAGGGGGGAACGGGTCAGCCAGTGACTCAGCCAGGAACCGGACGGCTTTCCAGGGGGAGCCAGCCCCGCTCGGCGGGGCCGGTGTAGATCTGGGAGGGACGGTAGATGCGGTTGGCACCCAGTTGTTCCTTCCAGTGGGCCAGCCATCCTGCCGTACGGGCGATGGCGAAGATGGGGGTGAACAGGTCGCGGGGAATACCCAGCTTCCGGTAGACGAGACCGGAGTAGAAGTCGACGTTCGGGTAAATGCCCTTCGGCCCCAGCCGCCGGCCGGCCACCTCCTCCAGCTTGAGGGCGACGTCGTACATGGCGTCGTGGCCGAAACGCTGGAAGAGCTCCTCCGCCAGGCCCTGCAGGATCACGGCCCGGGGGTCCTTGACCCGGTACTCGCGGTGGCCGAAACCCATGATCTTCTGCTTCTGGGCGATGGCCCTCTCGAGCCAGGGTTCCACCTGATCGATGCTGCCGATCTGGTCGAGCATGTCGAGCACATCCTCGTTGGCGCCGCCATGCAGGGGGCCGGCCAGGGTGCCCACCGCCGAAGCCACCACCGCGTAGGGGTCGGTGAGGGTGCTGGCCGTGACGCGGGCACTGAAGGTGCTGGCGTTGAGGCTGTGCTCGGCGTGCAGGATCAGGCAGGCATCGAAGATCCGCGCCGCCAGGGGATCGGGCTCCCGCTCGGTGAGCATGTAGAGGAAGTTGGCCGAGTAGGCCAGGTCGTCCCGGGGCTGGATCGGGTCCTGGCCCTTCCGGATCAGCTGGAAGGCCGCCACCATCGTCGGGATCTTGGCGATCAACCGCACCACCGCATCAACGATGTACTGGGGGTCGTAGAGGGCGCGGCGGGAATAGAAGAGACCCAGGGAGGCCGCACTGGCCTGAAGGGCATCCATCGGATGGCCCGTGGCCGGGAAGCACTTCATCATGTCCCGGATGCGGAAGCTGAGCCGCCGGTGCATCTGCACCTCCTGCTCGAACTCACGCAGCTGGAAGATGGTGGGCAGCTCCCCCCAGATCAGCAGGTAGGCGGTTTCCAGAAAGCTGCTGTGGCTCGCCAGCTGCTCGATCGGGTAGCCCCGGTAGGTGAGCAGGCCCCGCTGGCCCTCGATGTCGCACACCGCCGACTGGGTGGCCGGCACCCCCTCGAGACCGGGGCGGTAGGTGGGCGGGGCCGCCGCCGGGGGCGATGGGGGGGGTGGGGTGCCCTGAGGGTCGTTGGCCTCTGGGGTGCTCACCGCCGCCATACCGAATCCTGTGGATGGGATGAACTTAGGCGCAGGAACCGGCTGCTGCCGTAGCGCCGGCTGCCGGCTCAGGGGCGGGGCAGCCAGAGCTTGGGCCGCACCAGCCAGTCCAGACGGGCGGTTCCGGCCAGCACCCCCCCGGCCGGAACCACGGGCAGACGCAGCAGGGCCAGGCCCGCCTTACGCACGGCGATGGCGCCGGGGGGCGCCCCCAGGAGGCGGGCCGCCAGCAGCCCCAGGTCCGGTTCATGGCCCACCAGCAACAGCCGGCAGGGCGCCGCCGCGCCCCCCTCCGCCTGGCTCAGCCAGGCCGGCAGCAGGGGCAGGGGATCACCCCCCGGCTCCAGGGCCTGGGCGAGCTCCAGGGCCCCGGCCAGCCCGGCTTCGCAGGCGATCTCTGCGGTCTGCCGGGCCCGGGCCAGGGGGCTGGAGAGCAGACGATCGGCCCGCAGCCCCAGGCTGGCGGCCCGCTCCAGTACGGCCCGCGTGCGGGTCCGGCCGGCGGTGGTGAGTTCCCGCTCGGCATCGACGCGGTCGGGGTGGCGCTCCTCGGCGATGCCATGGCGCAGCAGCAGCAGTTCCCAGGCCGGAGACGCCATGGTCAGGAGTCCCCGAAGTCGAGACGCGCGTCCACCGCCAGCACCCCGGACTCTCCCGTCAAGGCAAGAGCCAGGCCCGCCACCGGGTCGCTGAGCGGACCGCCGGCCAGGGCGCTGAGGCGCTGCCAAGGCTGCCAGGAGGCCAGCAGGTCGCGGGCCAGCGGACCATCGAGGGCCCACTGCAGGGCCGCGCCTGGGGCGCCCAGCGCCTCCAGCGGGTCCTGAGGGCGTGCAACGCCTTTCGGCCCGGGGCCGTCGAGGCTCTCCAGCTGCCCCAGGGACGCTCCCCACCAGGCCTGGTCGCCCCGTTGCCAGCGCCAGCCCAGCAGGGGCGCCTGCAACTGCTCGGCCCGGTTGTCGCGACGGCCGGCGCCGGCCCGCAGCCGCGTCCAGACCAGCAGCGAATGGCCCTCCACTTCCAGGGGAGCGGCGATCAGGCCATCGGCCGCCAGGGAGGCTTCGACGGCCGCCACCGCCGGGCGATCGGCCCCGGTGCCGAGCAGCCAGCGGTCGCCGCTGGCGGCGGCCAGCAGGGGGCCCCCGTCGGTCCCCACCACAAGGGATGGCAGGGGTCCGGCCGCCCCCGCCATGCGCGTGAGCAGCGGCTGCAGCAGGGGAATCGCGGCGATGGCGGCGGGGTCCTGGACCAGGGCAAGGCTGGCGGAGGGGCGGTGCAGGGCACCCCGCAGGGCCCGGCCCAGGTCGCCGTCGGCCCCGACCTCCGGCAGCGTCGTCTGCGACGGCAGCTCCAGCAGGCCCGAGAGCCGCAGGCTGCGGCCGTCGGGCCGCAGGGCCAGCAGCAATCCGCCGGGCCGCTGGTCGGCCGGGGCCGGCAGCGGCAGCCCCAGCCAGCGCTCCAGGGCGTCCGGGGCCGCCTGCACCAGGGCGGCCCCGGTGCCCAGCCGCCGCAGCCCCTCCTGGAAGCCGGGCTGGCCGGCCTGGTTGAGCTCGTCGATCTGGGAGACGTCGAGGGCCTGCTCCAGCACCCCCCGTCCCGAGGCGATCAGGACGAGGTCGTCATCCACCAGGGCCGTGGCCAGGGGCATCGGCGTCCGGCCCAGCAGGGCTCCCCGGCCGCTGATCAGACCCAGGCCCCGGTAGGTGCTGATCTGGAGATCCGTGCCCGCCAGGCTGCGGGTCTGCCAGAAACGCTGCAGAAAACGGCGGGCGCCGCCGTTATCCCGGCTGCCCAGCACCAGCAGCCAGCCCCCGCGCCGGGTGGCCCCCGCCGAGCCGGCGTCCGCCTCAAACAGGGCCAGGCCCACCGGTGACGCCAGCCAGGAGCTCAGCTCCGTGCCGTAGTCGAGGCCGGCCGCGGCGAAGGCCCCGTCCCGCAGGCGGCCGACCGCCTCCGCCGCCTGGCGGCGCCGGCGGGGAGGGGCGACGGCACGGGCGTAGTCGAGGGGCTGCTCGCCGTCGCTGAACAGGTGGAGGCTGAAGGGGGCGTCCCGGGGCACGAACCGGGCCGCCCGCGGCGCCACCAGCGGCAGCCGCTGGAGCCGCAGGGCACTGCGCTGCCACACCAGCCACCAGCCACCGAGCCCCAGACCGAACACCGCCAGCACCAGGGCCAGCAGCACCGCCAGGAATGGGCGGGCCTTCATCTGTTCTCAGCAGGATGGGACCATCCTGACGCCACCCCTCCTCCGACGCCCACCATGGACGAGCCGACCGCCCCGGGCACCCCCCGCACCCTCTCCGCCGTGGAGCTGCAGCGGCGCCTGGCGGAAGGAGAACCGCTCCGGATCGTGGACGTGCGCGAGGACCGGGAGCTGGAGGAGGCGGTCCTGCCCCACGCGGTGGTGCATCTGCCCCTGAGCCGCTCCGTGGAATGGATCCCGGATCTGGAGACCCTGCTCGACCGGCAACAGCCCGTGGTGGTGCTCTGCCATGCGGGCATCCGCAGCTGGCACTTCGCCTGCTGGCTGATCCAGGAGCAGGGCTACGTCGAGGTCTGGAACCTGCAGGGGGGCATCGACGCCTGGAGCCGGGAGGTGGATCCCCGGGTTCCCCGTTACTGAACCCCCGTGCCGGGCGGAGGGCGGGTCCGTCGCACCTAGGATGAAGGTTCTGTTTATCTTTTCAACTTTTCCCCCATTCCTTGGACACGCTGCCGCGCCGACAACAGGAGGTCCTTCGGGCCACGGTGCGGCACTACGTGGACACCGTCGAACCCGTGGGCAGCAGCACACTGGTGCGCCGTTTCGCTCTGCCGGCCAGTCCGGCCACGGTGCGCACGGCCATGGGAGCCCTTGAGCAGCGCGGCCTGCTGACCCAGCCCCACACCTCCGCCGGCCGGATCCCCAGCCAACGCGGTTATCGCCTCTACGTCGATCAGCTGCTGCCGGCCCCGGGGGCCGCCGCCCTGCAGCTGGAGCGTGAGCTGGCCGGGATCAGCCTGCAGTGGGCCGCCCTCGATGATCTGCTGCTGCACCTGGCCCGCCGCCTGGCCGATCTCACCGGCCTGCTCAGCCTGATCACCCGCCCCCAGCGGCCCAGTCCCCTGCTGCAGGCGGTGCGGCTCGTACCCAGCGGCGACCGGCTCCTGGTGTTTCTCGTCCAGGGGCCCGACTTCAGCACCAGCCTCAATCTGCGCCTCGGTGCCGGCCTGGAGGAGGAACTGCCCATCCTGGAGCGCTGGAGCAACCAGCAGCTCCGCGACGGCGGCACCGGAAGCATCCCCTGGGATCGACTGCCGGCGGAACTGCGCCGCAGCGGCGGCCTGCTGCGCCAGGCCCTCGACAGCCACGGCCGCATCCGCAGCGAGGAACTCGACGCCGTGGTGGCGGCCGGCCTGGGCGGGCTGTTGGCCCAGCCCGAGTTCCGCCAGAGTTCAAGTCTGCTGCCCGTGGTGCAGCTGGTGGAGCATGGCCCCCGGGCCCTGCTCGGGATCACCGGCGACCAGGATGCGGTCGCGACCGAAGCGATCTGGATCGGCACGGAGCATCCCCATGCGGCCCTCGGCCAGTGCTCGGTGGTGCAGGCCACTTACCGCACGGGGCACGGCGGCCGCGGCCAGGTGGGCCTGGTGGGTCCGATGCGGATGGCCTACGCCACTGCCCGCGCCGCGGTCCAGTCGGTGGCGTCGATCCTGGAGAGGCTGCTGAGCTGATGACCTACTGCCTCGGCTTCCTTCTCCACAGCGGCCTGGTGCTCGCCTCCGACTCCCGCACCAACGCGGGGGTCGACTACATCTCGAGCTACAGCAAGATGCACGTGCTGGCGCCGGCTGCCGACCGGCTGTTCGTGCTGATGGCGGCGGGCAATCTGGGCACCACCCAGGCGGTGCTCAATCGGATCCGCCGGGACATCGAGAACCACGGCGCCGGCCCCAGCCCCCAGTGGACGCGCCAGGACGACCCCCCGGCTGGGCCGAGCATGCTCACCGCCCGCTACCTGTTCGAGGTGGCCGACTACATCGGCCGTCTCAACGTGATGGTCCAGAAGGAGTTCAACCCCAACCTGCGCCAGGCGGGCGCCAGCGGCGAGGCCAGTTTCATCCTCGGCGGCCAGATCGCCGGCCAGCCCCATGGTCTCTACATGATCTATCCCCAGGGGAACGCGATCATGGCCACCGATGACACGCCCTTCCTGCAGATCGGCGAAACCAAGTACGGCAAGCCTCCCCTCGATTACATCGGCCGCCCCGACCTCTCCCTGGAGGATGCGGCGCGGCTCTGCCTGGTGTCGGAGATCGTCACCCGGCGCTCCAACCTCACCGTGGGGCCTCCCTTCGAGATCGCCATGGTCCCGCGTGACGGCTTCAAGGTGACCCGGCACCTGAAGCTCGAAAAGGACGCTCCCGAGATCCAGCACACCATGGACGTCTGGGCCCGCCACATGCAGGAGGGGCTCAACAAGCTGCCCCGTTTCCCCTGGGAGCACGACCCCCTCTGAACCCCGAACCTGGGAACCGTGGCTGGAGACCTATCCAGCCAATCCGTCGCCCAGCTTCTCCGCCACCGTGTTGACGTCCTTGTCGCCGCGGCCGGAGAGGTTGAGCACCACTTCGGTGCCGGGCGCGAGGGTGGGGCAGAGGGTCTCCAGCCAGGCGAAGGCGTGGGCCGTCTCCAGTGCCGGGATGATCCCCTCCAGTTCGCTCACGCGCTGCAGGGCGGCCAGGGCCTGGGCATCGGTGACGGCGGCGTACTCGGCCCGGCCGATCTGGCGCAGGTAGCTGTGCTCCGGGCCCACGCCGGGGTAGTCGAGGCCGGCGCTGATCGAGTGGGCCTCCTGCACCTGGCCTTCGTCGTCCTGCAGCAGCAGGCTCATGGCGCCGTGCAGCACGCCCACCCGGCCTTCGGTGATGGTGGCGGCATGGCGACCGGTGGCCACACCCTCGCCGGCCGCCTCCACCCCGATCAGGCGCACGGAGGCGTCCTCGACGAAGGGATGGAACAGCCCCATGGCGTTGGAGCCGCCGCCCACGCAGGCGATCAGGACATCCGGCAGCCGGCCGAAGGCCTCCAGGCACTGGGTCCGGGCTTCCTGGCCGATCACGGCATGGAAATCCCGCACCAGCATCGGATAGGGGTGCGGGCCGGCCACCGAGCCGAGGATGTAGTGGGTGCTCTCCACGTTGGTGACCCAGTCGCGGATGGCTTCGCTGGTGGCGTCCTTGAGGGTGGCGGTGCCGGCGGTGACCGGCTGGACCGTGGCCCCCAGGAGCCGCATCCGGAACACGTTCAGGGCCTGGCGGCGCATGTCCTCGGCGCCCATGTAGATGACGCACTCCAGTCCGAAGCGGGCGCAGACCGTGGCCGTGGCCACGCCGTGCTGACCGGCGCCAGTTTCGGCGATGATCCGCTTCTTGCCCATCCGCAGCGCCAGCAGGGCCTGGCCCAGGGCGTTGTTGATCTTGTGGGCACCGGTGTGGTTGAGGTCCTCGCGCTTGAGCCACAGGCGCGGACCCCCCTCGGGCCGGCGGTAGTGCTCGCTGAGCCGCTCGGCCTCATAGAGGGGGGTGGGCCGGCCGACGTAGGTGCGCAGCAGGTGGTCCAGCCGGGCGGTGAAAGCGGGATCGGCCCAGGCCTCGGCGGCGGCCACCTCCAGCTCCGCCAGGGCGGGCATCAGGGTCTCGGGGACGTACTGCCCGCCGAAGGGGCCGAAACGGCCCAGGCCATCCGGGCGGACCGACGGCTGCAGCTCGGCAGGATCGGCGCTGCGGGTTGGGGCGGTGCTGGTCACCGGCGCTGCGCGAGAGGAGATAATTCACCTTAGGGAGCCGCCACCCGGGGCGGCAGCGGCGGAGGGGCTACCGGGCGCCACCGGAGAACCCTCCGCTGGAACGGCTGCCGACCGAGTCGCCCACGAACGCCAGAGATGCTTCCCGCCGACTACCTCACCTCCCTGCCTCTGGCGGAACGCCTGTATCGACACCAGCCGGATCTGGCCGGCCGGATCTATTCGCCCCCCGTGCTCGATTTCCTGCGCGATGGTGTGGTGATCCTTCCGCAGGTGCTGGACTCCGAGCTCCTCGATCGGATGGACCGCGACCTCGAGGCCCTGCCGGCACTGGCCCGCACCTCCCTGCTGCACGGCATGATCGGCATCGATGGCAAGGCGGAGCATTACGAAGCCCGGGTGCTGCGCAATCTGTCGCTGCTCGGCATCAGCGATCTTCGCGAGGCCGCCCCGGGACTGAAGCTCAACGACCTGCACCGCTACTTCGAGGCGGCCCGTTCGCTGGCTTTCGCCGATCCCATCATCCATTTCCTTGATGAACTGTTCGGATCGGCGCCGGGGCTGATCCAGACGCTCACCTTCTGGAAGAGCAGTGAGCAGTCCCTGCACCAGGACTTCTCCTACGTCCACCACCACAGCCGCCTGGGCCATCTGGCCGCCGCCTGGATCCCCCTGGAGGACATCAGCGATCAGGCCGGACCGCTCGTCTACTACAAGGGCTCCCATCGTCTGGCCAGCGATCAGTTCTACAACTGGGGAGGAGGTGGGATCCTGGCCAGTCGCGACAGCGACCCCCGGACGGCGGAAGGGTACGGCCGGTACCTGGAGGCCCTGATCGACGCCCAGGGCTGGACCCCGAGCATCTACCTGCCCCGGCGCGGCGATGTGCTGATCTGGCACGGGGCCCTGATCCACGGCGGCAGCCCGATGGGCGACCCCGCCCTCACCCGTCGCTCCTACGTCTGTCACTACACGGCCGCCGCCGGCCACAAGGCCCTGGCCCGGCACCGTGTCGGTGACGGCTACGACTTCTCCGAACCGCCCACCCTGCCCGAGACGATGCGCCCCAGATCCCTGCCCTCCCGGCTGGTCGCCGCCGCCGGCCGCCGCCTCAAGGGACTGATCACAGCGGGAGCCACCCATGGCTAAGGGGGGCTGGAGGGAGTTCAGCGGGCCCGAGAGCCTGCGGCGGCCCGAGGCCGCGTCGGCTCCGGCCCCCAGGGGGCTCCAGACGGTACGGGTGCAGCGCACCCGGGCGGGCAAGGGCGGGAAGCTGGTCACCACCATCACCGGCCTGGAGACCCCCGAGGCCGAGGCGTGGCAACTGCTCAAGCGGCTCAAGGCCACCGCCGGCACCGGCGGCACCCTCAAGGACGGGGTGATCGAACTGCAGGGGGACCATGTGGCGGCGGCCCTGGCCGCCCTGGAAAAGGACGGCTACCGGCCGAAGCAGGCGGGGGGGTAGGGGAGAATGCGGCCCGAAGCCCCCGCCCCGTTTCCGTGTCCGAGATGACCTCGCCGGCCAAGGCCACCAACATCGTCTGGCACCACTCCACCGTGACCCGTGCCGCCCGGGCCCACCAGCGGGGCCACCGCAGCGCCATCCTCTGGTTCACGGGCCTGTCGGGGGCGGGGAAGAGCACCCTGGCCAATGCGGTCAACTCGGCCCTGTTCGAGCAGGGGCTCGCCTGCTACGTGCTCGATGGCGACAACGTCCGCCATGGGCTCTGCAGCGATCTGGGCTTCTCCGACGCCGATCGCGAGGAGAACATCCGCCGAATCGGAGAAGTGGCCAAGCTGTTCCTGGATGCCGGGGTGGTGGTGCTGACCGCCTTCGTCTCCCCGTTCCGGGCCGACCGCCAGCGGGCCCGCGCCTTGGTGGAGGACGGCGACTTCCTCGAGATTCACTGCGCCGCCGACCTGGCGGTCTGCGAGCAGCGGGACACCAAGGGGCTCTACGCCAAGGCCCGGGCCGGCGAGATCCGGGAGTTCACCGGCATCTCCAGCCCCTATGAGGCCCCCGAGGCCCCCGAGCTGCGGGTGGCCACCGGGGAGCAGAGCCTCGAGGACTCGGTGGCCCAGGTGATGGCCGAACTGGAGCGGCGCGGCATCATTCCGGCTCCGGCAGAGGCCTGAACGACCCCGGTTCGGGCCACTCCCTTCGCAGGCGCAGGGCCCAGGCATCGAGGAAGGTCTTGGCGCAGCTGGCCACCGGCACCGCCAGCAGCAGGCCCAGCAGTTCCCCCAGCCCCATCAGCGCCCCCAGCCGGGCGCCGATCGGCAGGCTGATCAGCAGCCAGGCCGGCTGCAGCCCCACGATCGACCCCATCAGCCTCGGCTGGATCACCTGGTCGACCACCTGGCCGACGGTGATCGCCACCGCCAGCACCTCCAGCCCGGTGCGCGGATCCTGCAGGGCCAGCAGCACGCTCACCCCCACGATCGTGAGGGCGCTGGCGTAGGGGATCAGGGTGGTGAAGCCGATCGCCACCGCGAACAGCACGCCATAGGGAATCCCCAGCAGGGTGAACACCAGGCTCTGGGCACCGCTGAGGATCAGGGCGAGCACCACCTGGCCGGCGAAGTAGCCCCGGAAGGTGCGGTCCAGGGTGCTGAGCACCAGGGAACGGGTGCCGGCGGGCAGCCACTCCACCAGCCCCCTGGCGATCCCCTCGCCCCCCAGCAGCAGGAACACCGCCAGCACCAGCACGATCACCGTGTTGACGGTGACCCCGACGGTGGCGCCCAGGATCCCCAGCACCTGCTGGCTCAGCTGGGAGGCGATCTTGCTGGTGCGGGTGATCAGATCGCTGCTGAGCCCGCCGAAATCGGTGGGCAGTCCCCGCTCGGTGGCCCAGCGCTGCAGCTGCCCCAGCAGCGTCTCCCCCTGCGCCAGCCAGCTGGGCAGGGCCAGCACCAGGTCGCCGAGCTGCTCCACCAGGCGCGGCACCAGCACCAGGGCCGCCAGCACCACCGCCGAGAGGCTCAGCCCCAGCACCAGCAGCAGGGCCAGGGCCCGCGGCAGCCCCCGCTGGATCAGCCAGCGGCTGGGGATGTCGAGCAGGAAGGCCAGCAGGGCGGCCGTCAGGAACAGGGCCGGGAACGGCGCCAGGGGCACCAGCAACTGGCGCAGCACCCAGAGGTTGAGCACCAACAGGGGCAGGGCCAGGGAGAACCGCAGCCAGGGGGGGAGGACCAGCCGCTCGAGCATCAGCGGGAGCGGGGCCAGGCCCCGGAGGATCGACGATCGCCGACCAGCTTGGCCTGCCGGGTCGGCGGCGGCCAGCGCCTCATCCCTGGCCCATCGCCGCCAGGTAGGCGGCACTGCCGAGGGTCTGCAGGCGCGCATCCTTGGCCACCACCTGGTCATGCAGGCCCCGGCGGTAGGCCTCCAGGGCCTGTGCGAGCACCGGATCGGCGATCGCCAGCATGGCGGCCGCCAGCAGACCGGCGTTGAGGCCGCCGCCGATCGCCACCGTGGCCACCGGGATCCCCGCCGGCATCTGCACGATCGAATGGAGGGAGTCCACCCCGGAGAGGGCCTGGCTGCGGACGGGCACACCGATCACCGGCAGCATCGAGAAGGCCGCCACCATGCCGGGCAGGTGGGCCGCGCCGCCGGCCCCGGCGATGATCACCCGCAGGCCCCGGGACGCGGCCGCCTCGGCGAACTCCGCCATTTCCCGCGGCGTGCGGTGGGCCGAGAGCACACGCACCTCGCTGGCCACCCCCAGCTGCTCCAGGATCCGCACGGCCGGCTCCAGCGTCGGCAGATCGGAATCGCTGCCCATGACGATCGCCACCCGGGGCGGGGGTGTGGAAGCGGACGGGGCGGCTTCGGGATCCATGGGGCGGGGGCGGCGAGGATGGCATTGTCCCGTCCCGCCGCTGCCCGGATGCGCTGGCTGACCAACCTGCGACTGGCGGGCGATGACCCGGCCCGGGCCGAGGCGGGCTGGCGCTGGCGGGTCGGTGTCGATGACGACGGCCGGATCGCCCGGGTGCGGCCGACGACGCCGGGCAGCCGGGCCGCCGGCGAGGACTGGGGAGGCGACTGGCTGTCCCCGGGGGGCGTGGACCTGCAGATCAACGGCGGCCTGGGGCTGGCCTTCCCCGAACTGACCTCGGGCGACCTGCCCCGCCTGGAGGCGTTGCTGGAACTGCTGTGGAGGGATGGGGTCGACGCCATCTGTCCCACCCTGGTGACCTGCGCCCCGGAGGCCCTGCGCCGGGCCCTGGCGGTGCTGGCCGAGGTCCGCCGTCGGCACAGGCCCGGGCGCTGCCGGCTGCTGGGCGCCCACCTGGAAGGGCCGTTCCTGGCGCCGGAACGGCGCGGCGCCCACCCGGCCCAGCACCTGCAGGCCCCCAGCCGGGCGGCCCTTGAGCGGCTGATCGCCGGCTTCGCGGGCGGGCCCGAAGCCGATGTCGCCCTGGTGACCCTGGCCCCGGAGCTGGAGGGGGCTGCCGAGGTGATCGCAGCGCTGCGGACCGCCGGCGTGGTGGTGTGCCTGGGCCACAGTGGCGCCAACGCGGCCCAGGCTCGGCGGGCCTTCGCCCAGGGGGTGGGGATGCTCACCCACAGCTTCAATGCCATGGCCGGCCTGCACCACCGCGCCCCGGGACCGGTCGGGGAGGCCCTGCTGGAGGTGGCGGTGACCCTGGGGCTGATCGCCGACGGCGTCCACGTGGACCCCACCATGGCCGTGCTCCTGCAGCGGCTGGCGCCCCAGCGGGTGGTGATCGTCAGTGATGCCCTGGCCCCCTACGGACTGGCCGACGGCCACCACCGCTGGGACGAGCGCGTCCTGCTGGTGGAGGACGGCAGCTGCCGGCTGGAGGACGGCACTCTGGCCGGGGTGACCCTGCCGCTGCTGGAGGGGGTGCGGCGGCTGGCCGGCTGGGGCGGCCTGGTGCCGGCCTCGATCGCCGCGGCCACCCTGGCCCCGCGGCGCCTGCTGGGGGAGCGGCAGCCCCTGGAGCAGCTGCTGCTGGGGCGGCCCCTGGCGGACACCCTGCGCTGGAGCACGGCGGCGGATGGGCGCCTGGGCTGGCGGCGCCCCGAGGCGATGGCCGGTGGATCCGCGGCGGTGCCCCTGGCCCCACCTCCCTAGGATCCGGCCCACCTGAACGGCCCTGCGCCCCATGCCCCCGGAACTGCCAACCCCCGCGCCCACCGAGGCACAGGCTGAGACGCAGGCCGAGAAGGCCGAGGTGCAGGCCTATTTCGAGAGCACCGGCTTCGATCGCTGGAACCGCATCTACAGCGACAGCGAGGAGGTGAACCGGGTCCAGCGCAACATCCGCCTCGGCCACCAGAAGACCGTGGACGCGGTGCTGGCCTGGCTGCAGCAGCAGGGCGACCTGGCCAGCCGCAGCTTCTGCGATGCCGGCTGTGGCGTCGGCAGCCTCAGCCTGCCCCTGGCGGCCCTCGGGGCCGGCGCGATCGCCGCCAGCGATCTCTCCGCGGCGATGGTGGCCGAGGCCAGCCGCCGGGCCAGCGAGGCCGGTCTCGCTTCGGAGCGGCTGACCTTCACGGTTTCCGACCTGGAGAGCCTCCAGGGCCGTTACGACACGGTGATCTGCCTGGACGTCTTCATCCACTACCCCCAGGCGGCCGCCGAAGCGATGGTGCGGCACCTGGCGGCCATGGCCGAGCGGCAGCTGATCGTCAGCTTCGCCCCCTACACGCCGCTGCTGGCGGTGCTCAAACAGATCGGCCAGCTGTTCCCCGGGCCCAGCAAGACCACCCGCGCCTACACCCTGCGGGAGGACGGCATCGTGGCGGCGGCCGCCGCCGCGGGCTTCCGCCCCGTGCACCGCAGCCTCAACCAGGCGCCGTTCTACTTCTCCCGGCTGATCGCCTTCGAGCGCACCCCGGCCTGATCAGCGGGCTGGTCAGCACGGGAAGCGGTGTTGCCGGGCCTTTCCTGATTCTGTACAGCCTGTACAGGAACGGGGCAACCAGCCGAGTGGGGCAACCAGCCATGCAATGGCCACACCGTTAAGCAGGCCAGTTCAGCAGCTCAGATCTGCGGCTCAGCCGCCCTGGGGCTCCACCGCCATGGCCAGACCCTCGGCCGGTGGGGCCTCCAGCTCCAGGACCGACCCGTCCGGCGGCTGCAGCCGCAGCCAGCGGGCCTGGAGCCGGTAGCCGCCCTCGCCAGGCAACCCCCCGGGCCGGGCCCGCCCGCCCGGCAGATAGAGGGGATCCCCCCGCAGCGGCGCCCCGATGGCGGCGCAGTGGATGCGGATCTGATGGGGCCGTCCGCTGACGATCGCCACCTCGACCAGATCGGCCTCGCTGCCGCTCTCCAGCAGGGTCAGCCGGCTGCGGGCCGGCAGGGCGGCCGGGTCGCCGGCCTCGGCCGCGCACCAGATCACCCCGAGCGGCGGATGGAGCCGCCGACCGATCGCCGTGGTGATCAACAGGCTCTCCCCGGTCGGCAGCGCCAGACGGCCCGGCTCCAGCAGGGCCCGGTAGAGCTTGCGGCAGGGCGGGGGCCCGCCGCCGTCGCAGGCCAGCGAGCCCGTGCTCTCCCGCAGCTGGGCGCTCAGCCAGGCGCGGGTGGCCGGCCGGCGGGCGCACACCAGCAGGCCGGAGGTGAAGCGCCCCAGGCGGTGCACCGGCCGCGGAACGCCGGCGGGGTCGCCGCCATGGCGGCGCTCCAGCAGCCGCAGCACCGTGTGCTCCAGGAAGCCGCCCGCCGGCAGCACGGGCAGGCCGCTGGGCTTGTCGATCACCAGCAGATCGCCGTCGTCGTGGATCACGTCCCAGTGGGCCGGCACGGCGGACTCCGGCCAGGGGGGACGCCGCCAGACGAGCTGATCCCCGTCGGCGAGGACCGCGTCGGCCCGCAGCGGCACCCCATGGCGGCTGATCTCACCGGCCGCCAGACGCCGTTCCCACTCCTGTGCGCTGGAGTGGCCGTAACGCCCGGCATAGAAGGCCACCACCCCCAGGCCGGCCCCGGCGGGGGGGATGCGGTCGCGGTAGGCCCAGCCGCCGTTGGGGCGGGAGGGAAGCCAGCCCGGCGGCAGCGTCAGGGGTGGGAATGGGTGGGGCTCAATCCACCAGCCCGTGCTCGAGGGAGAAGCGCACCAGCTCGGTGCGGCTGGCGGTGCCGGTCTTGATGAACAGCCGGCTGACGTACTTCTCGACGTTGCGGATCGACGTCTCCAACCGGCGGGCGATCTCCTTGTTCATCATCCCCTCGGCCACCAGCTGCAGCACGCTCGCCTCGCGGGGGGTGAAGTCGAGCTTGACGTCGGAGACGGGCTTGCGGGTGCTGCCGCCGCTGCCGGAACCGCCGCCGCCGCCGCCCAGCATCGAGCGGATCTCGGTGATCTGGCGGGCCATGGCGCCGATGTCGGCGTCGGCGAAGCGGGCCGCCTCCGCCAGCAGCCGCTCCTGGCGACGCACCACGTTGCGCACCCGGGCCACCAGTTCGTCCGGATCGAACGGTTTGGGAATGTAGTCGTCGGCGCCGGCCTGGAAGCCGGCGATGCGATCGGCTGTCATGCCCTTGGCGGTGAGGAAGATCACCGGTGTGCCGCCGAGCCGCTCGTCGGCCCGCAGACGCTTCAGCAGGCCGTAGCCGTCGCAGCGGGGCATCATCACGTCAGTGATGACGACGTCGGGCATCTGGGCCTGGGCCGCCGTCCAGCCCTCTTCGCCGTCATTGGCGGTGGTGACGGCGAAACCCTCGTCCTCCAGGTAGGCCTTGACCGCCGTGCGCAGTCCGGGTTCGTCATCGACCAGCAGCAGCCGCACCGGGGTGCTGACGGCGGCATCGGCCCCCTCCGGCGGCCCGGACGGCTCGGAGATGGGACCGGCGGCGGCGGAGGGTTCCTGGCTCATGGGGGAAATCTATCGACCGGGACCGAGCACCACCTGTTCCCGTTCGGGCAGGAAGCCGCTGTAGCCCAGCTGGCGGGCCACCGGACCGAGGCTGGCGGGATCCCGGCCGGCCTGTTCGGGCACGCACACCGCCCACCACATCAGGTGATCGAGGCGGTTGGCCGGGGTGATCACCCCGCCGGGATTGAGCTCGCGGATGATCAGGCGGCGGGAGCTGCCGGTGATCCGCAGCGGGGCGGTGACGCTGCAGCCGATCTTGTCGGTGGCGACGGTCACCCGGTCGTCGAGCTCCTCCCAGACCTGCACCCGCCACATCCCCGGCTGGGCGGGCTCGGCCACCAGGCCGTAGATGCCCACCACTTCCCGGCCCCGGTGGGTGACCCGGTCCAGCAGCACCTTGAAGCCCTTGGGCCGGCTCTCCTCGTTGCTGCGGGACTCGCCCTGGGCGGCCGCCGGGCGGGGCAGGGCCAGGGACCAGGCCAGCGCCAGCGGCGACACCGCCAGGAAGGCCGTGGCGAGCACGGCCCCCGGGCGGAGGGGACGGGCACCGCAGGGGCGGGGACGAATCAGCATGGCCCCATGCTGACGTACCTCGACCACCACGCGAGCACCCCGTGCGATCCGGCGGTGGTGGCGGCCATGGCGCCCTGGTGGACGGAGAACGCCGCCAACCCCTCCAGCCGGCTGCACCGGCCGTCCCTGGAGGCGGGCGCGGCGGTGGACATCGCCCGTATCCGGGTGGCCGGAGCTCTGGGCGCGGCCGACGATGCGGTGATCTTCACCAGCGGCGCCACCGAAGCCAACAACCTGGCCCTGCGCGGGGTGGCCGAGGCCGCCCTGGAGCGGGGGGACCCTCGCCGCCGGCTGGTGACGCTGGCCACCGAACACCGGGCTGTGCTGGAGCCGCTGGCCTGGCTGGAGCGCCATGGGTTCCCCCTCACCGTGCTGCCCGTGGAGGCCAATGGCCTGGTGGACCCCGACCGGCTGGCGGCGTCCCTGGGGCCCGACACCCTGCTGCTGTCGGTGATGGCAGCCAACAACGAGATCGGCGTGCTGCAGCCCCTGGCCGCCATCGGCGCCCTCTGCCGCCAGCGGGGCGTGCTGTTCCACTGCGACGCCGCCCAGGCGGTGGGCCACGTCCCCCTTCCCATGGCCGACCTCGGTATCGACCTGCTCAGCCTCAGCGGCCACAAGCTCTACGGACCCAAGGGGGTGGGGGCTCTGCTGCGGCGCCCGGGGGTGCCCCTGGCCCCCCAGCAGCTCGGCGGCGGCCAGGAGGGCGGGCTGCGGGGCGGCACCCTGCCGGTGCCCCTGATCGTGGGCCTCGGCGCGGCCGTTGCGGGCGCCGTGGCCGACCGGGAGGAACGGGCCGCACGGCTCGGGACCCTGCGGGACCGGCTGTGGGAGGAGCTGACGGCCCTGGGCGGGGTGCGCCGCAACGGCCACCCGCTCCAGTGCCTGCCGCACAGCCTCAACATCAGCGTCGAGGGGGTGGACGGCACCCGCCTGCACCGCCAGCTGCGCCGGGTTCTGGCGGTGAGCAGCGGTTCGGCCTGCAGCCAGGGCAGCCCCTCCCACGTGCTGGCCGCCCTCGGCCTCGACCGCCGCGCCGCCGGCGCCGCGATCCGCTTCGGCCTGGGCCGGGACACCACGGCAGCCGACATCGACGTCGCCGTGGCGGCGGTGGGCGAGGCGGTGGCGACGTTGCGGATGCCTGTCTAACTTTCGGGTCTGCGCCCCACCCCAGATGTCCACACCCGGCGGTCGGCAGGGGCCCCGGCTCAACTTCGGTGATGCGCTCCAGGAGGGCTGGCGGGCCTTCAGCCGCAGCCCGGGGCCCTTCGTGGGCTTCCCTCTGCTGGTGATCGCCCTGCAGTTCCTGATCCAGCCGCTCCAGAGCCGCATCAGCAACGGCGGCGTGCCCTCCAGCGACCCCCTCGACTGGGTGCTGTACCTGATCGGACTGACCGGGAACCTGCTGCTCAATCTCTGGTGCGCCATCGGGCTGGTGCGTGGCGCCGGCAGCGCCCTGCAGGGCGGCCACCCCTCCCTGGGGCAGCTGATGCGCTGGGACGGGGAGGTGTTCGGTCGGCTGCTGCGGGCCTGGCTGCTGCTGGCGGCCATGGTGGCCGTGCCCCTGCTCGGCCTGCTGCTGGTGGTGGGCGGCCCCCTGGCGCTGCTGGGGATCTACGCCGACCAGCTCGTGCCGTTCAGCCGCACCCTGGTGGAGGTTCTGGGGCTGAGCCTGGCGGTGGTGTTCGCGCTGCTCCTGGGGGTGCTGCTGCTGGGGGTGATCTATCTGGCGATCAACCAGAGCTTCCTCACCCAGATCGTGCTGTTCGAACGCGCCGGCTCCCGCACCGCGGTGCAGCGCGGAAGAGACCTGGTGGATCCCAGCTGGCTGATGGTGCTCCTGCTCACCCTGATCGAGGGTCTGCTGGTGCTCCTGGGCCTGCTGGCCTGCCTGGTGGGAGCCTTCGTGGCCTGGCCCCTGGTGGTGTGCATCGCTACGGCGGCCTACCGCCAGCTGGCGCTGGCCGGCGGCCGCCCCGATCCCCTGCCGCCCCTCCCCGGGCGCTGAGGCATCTCAGCCGGCGGCCCCATGGGCCAACGGGCCCACCGTCAGCAGCACGAAGCCCAGCACCCCCAGCAGGGCCAGCAGCAGCTGGGCCAGCCGACTCACGAGCATCCCGGCCACCACCGCCAGGCCCACCAGCAGGGAGCGGCGCAACCGGCCCAGGCCGGGCGGGCCGAGGGACGGCGGGGCGGTGATCAGCTCACCCAGGCTGGCCCCCAGCAGCGGGCCCACCAGGGCCCCCAGCAGGGGCCCGCCCACCGGCAGGGCCGGCAACAGCCCCAGCAGGCCCACCACCAGCCCCACGCCGGCTCCGACGTAACTCCAGCGGGTGGCCTGCATCCGGGCGGGACCGAGCAGCAGACCCAGGGCCTCGGCCCCCCAGCCCAGGAGCAGCAGCACCACGGCCAGCACCAGAGCCGGCCAGCCGGAGCCCCAGCCGACGGCCCAGCACCAGAGCAGGGCACCCAGGGGCAGCAGGGTCAGGCCCGGCGCCACCGGCAGCACGGTCCCGGGAATCGCCAGGGACTGGATCAGCAGGGCGATCCACCAGAGCAGATCGGCGCGGTCAAGGCTGGGCAGGTGGGCCGGGGTCATGGCAAACGGCTCAGGCCACGCGGCGGGCCACCCGCAGCTTGGCGGAGCGGCTGCGGGGGTTGGCCTGCTCCTCCTCTTCGCTCGCCACCAGCGGCTTGCGGGTGAGCCGCTCCAGGCGGGGGTCACTGAGGAAGGCGGTCTTGACGCGCCGGTCCTCGAGGGAGTGGAAGCTGATCACCGCCAGCAGCCCGCCCGGCACCAGCCAGCCGGGGGCCCGATCCAGCAGACGGTCGAGGGCGCCGAGCTCGTCATTGACGGCGATCCGCAGGGCCTGGAAGGTGCGGGTGGCGGGGTGGATCCGGCCGTGGCGCGCCTTGGGGGGGAAACAGCCGGCCACGGCATAGGCCAGATCGGCCGTGGTGCGGCCGCTGTCGGCCCAGGGGCGTTCGGCCACCAGGCGCCGGGCGATGCGGCGCGACAGCCGCTCCTCGCCGTAGCCGTGGATCAGATCCGCCAGCGCCGACTCCTCCAGCCGGTCGATCAGCTCGGCGGCGGTCTCACCGGCGTCAGGGTCCATGCGCATGTCCAGGGGGCCGGGGGCGCGGAAGCTGAAGCCCCGGCTGGGCTCGTCCAGCTGGGGGCTGCTGACCCCGAGATCGGCCAGCACACCCACCAGGGGGGCGGGCGGGATGAAATCGGCGAAGTTGGCCGCCTCGATCCGGGTGCGATCGCCGAAGGGGGCGAGGCGCTCGGCGGCCGCGGCGCGGGCGGCGGGGTCCCGGTCGAGGCCGATCAGGCGCAGAGCGGGGTGGGCCGCCAGGAGCAGCGAGCTGTGGCCGCCCCCGCCGAGGGTGCAGTCGAGCAGCAGCGCCTCCCCGGCATCGGCAGCCCCGTCAGCGACGCCGGCCGGTTGTCCAGGCAACCCGGAAAAGGCCGCGAGCACCGAATCGGCCAGAACCGGGAGATGGGCGAACGAAACGGCCATCTCACCTTCCTAAGATCCCGTGACTCCGTTCCTTGCGAAGGGCATGACCCAGCTCGAGACCCGCACCGAGCCGATGGTGGTCAATTTCGGCCCCCATCACCCGTCGATGCACGGGGTGCTGCGGCTCGTGGTGACCCTCGACGGCGAGGACGTGATCGACTGCGAGCCGGTGATCGGCTATCTCCACCGCGGCATGGAGAAGATCGCCGAGAACCGCACCAACGTGATGTTCGTGCCCTACGTGAGCCGCTGGGACTACGCGGCGGGCATGTTCAACGAAGCGATCACGGTGAATGCTCCGGAAAAGCTGGCCGATGTGCCGGTACCGAAACGCGCCAGCTACATCCGGGTGCTGATGCTGGAGCTCAACCGCATCGCCAACCACCTCCTCTGGCTCGGCCCCTTCCTCGCCGACGTGGGCGCCCAGACACCCTTCTTCTACATCTTCCGGGAGCGGGAGATGATCTACGACCTGTGGGAGGCGGCCACCGGCCAGCGGCTGATCAACAACAACTACTTCCGCATCGGCGGGGTGGCCGTGGATCTTCCCTATGGCTGGCTGGAGAAGTGCGCCGACTTCTGCGACTGGTTCGGACCCAAGATCGACGAGTACGAGAAACTGATCACCAACAACCCCATCTTCCGCAAGCGGATCGAGGGGCTTGGGGTGATCGGCAGGGAGCAGGCGATCAACTGGAGCCTCTCCGGTCCGATGCTGCGGGCCTCTGGCGTGCCCTGGGATCTGCGCAAGGTGGATCACTACGAGTGCTACGACGACTTCGAATGGTCGGTGGCCTGGGAGAAGGAGGGCGACTGCTACGCCCGCTACCGGGTGCGGATCGAGGAGATGCGCCAGTCGCTGAAGATCCTGCGCCAGGCCATCACCATGATTCCCGGCGGCCCCACCGAGAACCTGGAAGCCCGGCGGATGGCCGAAGGCAAGAAGAGCGAGTGGTACGGCTTCGACTACCAGTACGTCGCCAAAAAGGTGGCGCCCACCTTCAAGATTCCCGATGGCGAGCTCTACTGCCGGGTGGAATCGGGCAAGGGTGAACTGGGGGTGTTCATCATGGGCAACAACGACGTCACCCCCTGGCGCTGGAAGATCCGCGCTGCCGATTTCAACAACCTGCAGATCCTGCCCCACATCCTCAAGGGGGCCAAGGTGGCCGACATCATGGCGATCCTGGGCTCGATCGACGTGATCATGGGATCGGTGGATCGGTGAGCACGGCCGGCCGGCGCTGGATCCGCCGGCTCGCGCGCTGCGGCCCCCTCCTGCCCCTGGGGGCCACCGGCCTGCTGGTGCTCAAGGGCCTGCATCCGGGTCTGCCCGGCCTCAGCTGCCCGTTGCGGGCCCTCACCGGCATCCCCTGCCCCACCTGCTACCTGACCCGGGCCACGGCGGCGAGCCTGGTCGGTCGCTTCGACGACGCGGTGGTCCTGCATGCCTTCGGGCCCGTGGTCGCGGCCGGCCTGGTGGTCTGGTCGCTGGCGGCCCTGCGCACCGGCCGGCTGGTGCCCCGGGTCCTGCGGGGACGGCACCTGGTGCTTGTGGGGGTTCTGCTGCTGCTCTACTGGGCCGGGCGGATGGGGCTGACCTACGGCATCGGCCTGCAGGCCTTCCCGCTCAGCTGAGCAACCGGCACTGGCCATGGGGCCGTCCTTGGGCAGCGCGGCGGGGCGACGGGGCCCCCTAGCGTGCAGCCCGGTCGGCCCTCCCTCCTTGCTCCCCGGGCCGCCCAAGGAACTGCTTGCCCCATCCGTCCGGCACCCTCGCCCCCGCTGACCCCCAGAACCTGATTGCCCAGCCCGACTACGCCCGAGCGCTCCGCCCCCTGTTGCCGGACGAGGCCTTCACGCCCGATCGGGCCACCCCCATCGTTCTCGGCCTGAATGGGGCGATCCTGCTGCTGGGCTGGGCCATGGCCCGCCAGCTCGACGCCAGCCACTGGCAGGGCCTGCTGATCTTTCTGCCCTTCGCCCTGGTGATGGGCAATGCCGTGGTGGTGCTGCTCTTCGCCACCCACGATGTGATGCACAGCAAGGCGATCCGTCAGCCCCAGCTGCGTCAGGCCGTTCAGCTGCTTGGCCTGGCGCTGCTGTGGATGCCGCCCACGCTGTGGAAAGCCGTCCACAACAGGGAGCATCACGGCAAGACGAACTCGGCCCAGGACCCGGACCGCAACTACACCCTCGAGCAACCGCCCAGCTGGGGCAAGTGGATCCAGAACCTCTTCGTCCCCTCTCTGGAAGTCCACCCCTTCTGGCTGTGGGTGGGAATGACGTCGGCCTGGGGTGTGCATGCCTTCCGCAACCTGACTTCGGTGCTGCTGTTCAACGACGGATCCACCCGTTACCCGGTGGTCTCCTTCCAGGTGAGCAGCCGCGAGCGGCGCCGGATCGCGCTTGAGCTGGCCGCCGTGGTGCTGGTCCACGTGGCCATCATCGGCTTCATCGGCCTGCGGCCAGTGCCGTTGCTGCTGGGCTATTTCCTGCCGATCTGGATCGGCTACAGCGTCGTGATTGCCTACATCTACACCAATCACATGGCCTGCCAGATCACCGAGACAAACGACCCCCTGATCAACAGCATCTCACTGAAGATGCCAGGCATCGTCGACACACTCCACCTCAACTTCTCCTACCACACCGAACACCACATCTTTCCCGGGATGAATCCGGCCTACTACCCCCAGGTGCGGGCCCTGCTGCTGGAGCACTACCCCGAACGCTTCAATCTCCTGGGCGCCCGCGAAGCCTGGCGGCTGCTGATGCAGACCCCTCGCCATTACGTCGATGCCACCACCTTCGCCAGCAGCTGCGGCACCATCACCCGACCCTGCCCCCTCAGCTGATCACGCCGCGGTGATAGGCGGCGTTCTGGATGTAGAAGGTGGCCACCGGCACCGCCACCAGCGAGGCCAGGCCGCAGGTGAAGAGCGACACCACCAGCACCAGCAGCCAGGCCAGCAGCTCGATGCCGGCGAAGACGCGGCCCTGGGGGGAGCCGTAGACCGCCTGGAACGAGGAGGAGAAGGCGTCGAGGATGGGACTGTCGGTGAGGAAGATCTTGTTCACGTAGATCGGCATCACCAGGGTGACCGCGAGGCCCGGCAGGATGCAGAGAACGAAACCGACGACGGCCACGGCTGTGAACAGCACCCCCGCCAGGAGATAGCGGACCGGCCGATGCAGGAGCACCCGCAGGGCCCCTTCGGTGTCGATGATCTCGCCGCTGGCGTAGTGCATCGCCGGGACCGCCACGAACAGCACCCCCACCAGATTGGAGAGGATCGTGAAGGGCAGCTGCACCAGGTTGCCGAGCACCGCCGCCAGGCCGGCGGCGGCCTCCGCACCGCCGCCGCCGCCGCTGGAGAGACCCACCCCCAGGGCGGTCAGGGCCAGGGAGGCCACGACGCCGATGACGGCGATGACGATCGTCACCACCCAGATCAGCAGGATGGTGGGGATGTGGGCCAGGAAGGCGGCCCAGGCCTTGGAGATGCTGGGCGGCTCGTAGGCGATCGCGGCGGCCAAGGGAAAGGGTTCGTACTGGGCGGAACCTAGGGGCGTTCCGGCACGCCAGCAACGGCATCGGACCTGCCGGGGGCAGAAGGGGGCGTCAGCATGGGTCGAGGAGCGCCCCGCCGGCGCCATGGAGCCCCATGTCCCCATCCGACCCGGCCGACTGGCTGCTGCTCTGCCGCACGGTGCGCTTCGGTGACACCGATGCCGCCGGGGTGATGCACTTCCACCAGCTGCTGCGCTGGTGCCATGAGGCCTACGAGGAAAGCCTGGAGCGGTTCGGCGTGGTGGCCGGCGAGATCTTCCCCGGGCCGGGCCGGACCCCGGTCGTGGCCCTGCCGATCGTGCATGTCAGCGCCGACTACCGGCGCCCCCTGGCCTGCGGCGATCCCCTGGCGATCGAGCTGCGGCCCCAGCAGCGCGACGGCGGCAGCTTCGAGATTCGCTACCGCTTCCTCCACAACAGCCAGGAGGCGGCCACCGGGCTAACCCGGCACGTGGCCATTGAGGCGTCCAGCCGGCGGCGGACGGACCTGCCCGCCAGCGTCCTCCAGTGGCTGGAGGCCAGCCGGACGGCCTCCTAGCGGCGGTGCATCCCGGCCCAGGCCAGGGCGGCCAGCTGCAGCGGCAGCAGCGCCGCCATCAGGGCCAGGGGGTGCAGGCCATCGTGGGGCGTGGCCGCCAGGGCCAGGAAACTGACCAGCCCACCTCCCGCCAGCAGGACGAGCGCCAGCCGTCTTGGCTTGGCCCCGGCCGGCCGGAGCACGGGCATCAGAACCACTCCCGGGTGGCGTCGATGTACTGGGCCTGGAACTCGTCGGTGGACTTGGTGAGGTAGATGACGCCTTCGATCACCCCGATGATTCCCATCACCGAAGCCCCGAAGCCGCAGGTGAGCACCGTGACCAGCAGCATGATCAGCCCGGCTTTGCTGTAGCCGAGCACGAATTTGTGGATGCCCAGCGACCCCAGGAAAATGGCCAGCAGCCCTGCCGCCAGCTTCTTGTTGCTGGTCTCGACCTGTTGGCTTTCGGTCATCGCGGCAGGGGGCGGTTCAGAAGGCTTCTAGCGAGTCCAGCCAGCGCTGCCAACGTCCCCGTTGCCATTTGCCTGCGGTGGTCGGCGCCAGCGAGGGGCAGAGGTGCCAGCTCCGGGGCCGCTCGGCCGGGGGCCAGGCGGCCGTGATGGCCTGGAGCTGCCCCAGCAGTTCCGTGCCTTCCCCCTGCCTGAACGGCCGCACCAGGGCCACCAGCCGTTCCCCCCATTCCGGATCGGGCCTGGCCAGCAGCAGCAGGGCCTCCACGTCAGCCCCGGCGCGGGCCGCCTGCTCCTGCAGCCGTTCCTCCAGCCGCTCCGGGAACACCGTCTCACCGCCGCTGTGCAGGGCGCCATCGAGGCGGCCGAGCAGCTCCAGCCCCTCGGGCCCGATCCGGCCGCCGTCACCGCTGCGCCACCAGCCGTCCGGCTGCAGCGGCAGGGGCTGCAAGCAGCCCGCCACCAGCCGGCCGGGGCTGAGGCGGGCGCAGCGCACCTCCACGGCCCCGGTGGCGCCATCGAGGCGCAGGGCCACGTCCGCCAGCGGTGCGCCGCAGCCCGGCACGCCGGCCAGGAAGCGCTGCGGCGGCAGGGCACACACCATCGCGGCGGTCTCGGTGGCGCCGTAGCAGGGGGCCAGGGGCAGGCGGGCGCGGCGGGCGGCGGTCGCCAGCGGTGCCGGCAGGGCGGCCCCGCCGACCCAGATCAGGGCGCAGCCGGCCAGCCAGGCGCTGGCCGCGGGGCTGGCCATCAGCCGGGCCAGCTGGGTGGGAACCAGGGAGAGCAGCACGGGTCGCCCGGCGGGCAGGGGACAGGCCGCGGGCAGGAGCTGCGGCCGGCGCAGCAGCGACGGGGCCAGCCAGCGCAGCTCCCCTCCCCAGCGACGGGCCCGCACCAGCGGCAGCAGACCGCTGACATGGTGCAGGGGCAAAGGGTCGAGATGGAGGCAGGCCGCCGGCTCCAGGCCCAGGCCCTCCAGCCAGGCGGCGGTGGCGTCAGCGGAGGCCTGCAGATGGGCCAGGGGCTGCAGGCACCATTGCCGGCCCCCGCTGCTGCCGCCGCTGCCCACCACCACGGCGGCCCCGAACCGTGCCAGCTCCGCCAGTTCCTCCGGGGCTCCGCCGAGGGCCGCGGCCAGCTCCCCCTGCTGCCCCGGCCCCGCCAGGGCCACCAGCCGCTGCCGTTCCCAGGCCTGCTCCAGGCGGGCCGCCGCCGCCTCGGGGTCGGCCCGGGCGGCATCGAGCAGCAGGGGCGCCCAGGGGGGATCGGCCACGCGGGGTCTCGGCGGAGCGCCACGGGCAGGTGACGCTTTCGGGCACGGTAGGGCTGGTGAGGGGCGCCAGCGCCGGCCCCGGCTCAGGCCGCCGCCGCCCAGACCCGCTCGGGGTCCGCATCGAACAGGGGGCCGCTGGGGGACCAGTCCGGCGCCAGACCGGGGGCCACCGGCGTCGGCCCCCGCCACTGCAGGGCCGCCAGGTGGGCCGTCCAGCGGGCGCCGATGCCGGTCTCGAAGCCGGTGCTGACCATCAGCCGGGGCACCCCGCGGCCCAGCTCGGCCAGCAGGGGCCGGGGGTCCCCGTCCTGGGACGGACGCCGCACCTGCCAGCCCGCCCAGCGCCGCCGCAGCTCGGGCCGCTGCCGCAGGGATTCATCCAGGGCCACCGGAATCCGCAGGGCCAGCGCCTCGAGGCCCTCCTGGTCGTCGGCGGCCAGGGGCTGCTCCAGCCACTGCAGCCGCGGCTCCTGCCCCAGCCGTTCGGCCCAGGCGGCGGCGGTGGCCCGGTCCCAGCCGCCGTTGGCATCGAGCCGCAGACGGCCGTGGGCCGGCAGGCGCTCCAGCAGCTGATCCAGCAGGCGCCGCTCCAGCCCATCGGCCGCCGCCGCCACCTTCCACTTGAAGGTGGGTGTGCCTTCGGCAGCAGCGAGCCTCCGCTCCAGGCCGTCGAGCATCGCCTCGCCGGCGGGGAGCAGCCAGGCGGAAGGCGGAGCCGCCAGCCAGCCACCGGCGGCCGCTCCCACCTCGGCGTCGATTTCGGCCAGGGCGCCCCCCAGGGCGAAGGCCAGGCTGGGCGGCAGGGCGGGCAGGCGGCGCTCCAGGTCGTTCCGCTCCAGGTCGGGGCCGAGGCCCTCCAGGGCGGCGGCCACCGCGCCCGTCTCGCCCGGATCGAGCGGGGCCGCCTCGCCCCAGCCGACGGCTCCGTCGGGAGCCTGCAGCCGCAGCAGCCAGCCCCGTTTCGCCGCCACCGCGCCCGCGGCCGTCTGCAGCGGGCTGGGCAGCCGGAAAGCGAAGGGCCGGATCTGCAGGGCCAGCCGCGCCCCAGCCCCCCCCACGGCCGCGCCGGCGCTCACCGGCCCGCCAGCGCCGTCAGCCAGGGGCCCAGGGCCAGGCCGCAGGCGAGCCCGAGGCCGTTGAAGGCCTGGAAGCGCAGGGCCAGGAACTTGCTGCCGACGATGCGCTCCGGCTGGTGGTGCTCCTCGCCGAGGAGCCGGATCAGGGCGCGGGCCGGCGGCAGGCCGATGGCCCCCAGCAGGGCCGTGAGGGGCCACCAGCCCAGCAGCACCGGCGCCCACTGGAGCGCCAGGGCCGCGGCCACGAACCAGGGCACCAGGCCGGCGGCGCGCTGGGTGCCGAGGCGCACCACCGGCGAGCGCTTGCCGTGGGCGGCGTCCTCCTCCACCTGGTGGAAATGGGAACAGAACAGCACCAGGGTGGTGGCGAGCGCCGGTCCACTGCCCAGCAACAGGGCGGCCCCCCAGGGCACCCCACCCGCCCCCTCACCGGCCGGGGCCAGGGCCAGCAGGGCGGCGGCGGTGGCGCAGGGGCCGAAGGCCAGCCAGCAGAGGGGTTCCCCCAGACCCCGGTAGCCGAGGCGGAACGGCGGCCCCTGGTAGAGGTAGCCCAGCCCGCAGCAGAGCAGCACCAGCAGCAGCACCACGGCGCTGCTGCGCAGGGCCACCAGGGCCATCAGGGCCAGCCCGACCACCAGGCAGCCGTTGGCCAGAGCGAGCACCCGGTCCCGTCGGCCGGTGAGGTTGACCACCGAATGGGGCTTGCCGTGGGTGTCCACGCCGGTGTCGGCATCGAAGACGTCGTTGGCGAGGTTCTCCCAGGCGAGCAGCAGCACCGCCGCCAGCAGGAACAGCAGCAGCTGCTCGAGCCGCAGGCCCAGCCCCTGGCCCAGCCGCCAGCCGGCGGCCAGCAGCACCGGCATCACCGCCACGGCGTACATGGGCCACTTCACGGCGGCACGCCAGAGGCGGCCGCGAGAAGAGGCCTCAGAGGCGGCCCCACCCCCCGCGGCGTAACGGCTTGCGACGACCTGTGGCTCAGACATGGGGGCCGCGGGCGTGGGGCGGGGAAAGGCCCATACATTTGAGCAGCCTTCCGCCCCGGTCCCGCGGCCCCTTGGTGCAGGCCCCTGCCACCTTCTCCGCGCTGCTCTCGGCAGCCACCGCCGCCAGCCGGCGTCTGGAGGAGGAGGGAGTGCTCAGCCTGGCCCTGCCCATGGCCGCCCTCGACCCCCTCGCGGCCCTGACCCACCTGGACAGCGGCGCCGACTTCCGCTTCCTCTGGGACGGCGCCCCGGGGCTCAGCATCGCCGCCGCCGGCCTGTGCAACAGCCTGGAGCTGAGCGGTCCGCGGCGCTTCGAGCTGGCCCAGCGCTTCAGCAGCCTCAGCCTCAGTCGCCTGGCCACCGAACCGGCCCCCTGCCCGGCCCTCGCCCGGGCACGGGTGCTGCTGGCCTTCGCCTTCTTCGAGAGCCCCCTGCACCCCGGCACCGGGGCGGCGGGGGTGACGGCGGTCCTGCCCACCTGGCAGCTGAGCCGCCAGGGCCGCCACTGCTGGCTGCGGCTGCAGCGCAGCCTGGGGGGCGACGTCACGGGCCGCAGCGTGGCCGAGGAACTCTGGGACACCCGCCAGCGGCTCGAGGCCCTGGCCGGGCGCGCCCCTTCCGAGGCCGTCCACGGCCCGCCGGTGGGCATCGCCCATGGCTCCCACTGGCACGCGGGCTACCGCTCCGCCCTCGACCGGGCCCTGGAGCTGGTGGAGCGGGGCGAACTGCAGAAGCTGGTGCTGGCGGTGCGCCAGCACCTGTTGCTCGATGGTCCCCTCGATCCCCTCAGCCTGCTGTCGCACCTGCGCCGCAGCCAGCCCGGCAGCTGCCGCTTCCTCTGGCAGCGCTCGGAGCGGGAAGCGCTGGTGGGGGCCTCGCCGGAACGGCTGCTCACCCTGCGCCAGGGCCAGCTGCGCAGCGATGCCCTGGCCGGCACGGCACCGCTGGGGGAGCCGGCCGATCTGCTGCTGCAATCGCGCAAGGACCGCCACGAACACGAGCTGGTGGTGGAGACGATCACCGCCGTGCTGCAGAAGGCGGGCCTCGATCCGCGACGGCCGCGGCGGCCGCGGCTGGCCCGCCACGGCTCCCTGGTGCACCTGCACACCCCGATCACGGCGTCGCTGCGCGGTCAGGCACCACTCAACCTGGCCGAAGCCCTCCACCCCACCCCGGCGGTGGCGGGCCTGCCCCGGCGCGAGGCGATGGCCTGGCTGCGCAGCCTGGAACCCTTCGAGCGGGGGCACTACGCCGCTCCGATCGGCTGGATCGACACCGAGGGCGACACCGACCTGCGGGTGGCGATTCGCAGCGGCACGCTGCGGGGCCGGCAGCTGGAGCTCACCGCCGGCGCGGGGCTGGTGCGGGGCTCCCACCCCGAGCGGGAGCTGCAGGAAGTGGCGCTCAAGCTCGGGGTGCTGCAGCAGCAGCTCAACCTGCCGCTGGCGGCCAGCTTCGACTGAGCCGGGCCGCCGCCCTCAGCCAGCCAGCAGTCGCTCGATCACCTGATCGGCCAGGGGCCGGCGGCCCAGCCGCTCCACCTCCCGCACGCCGGTGGGGCTGGTGACGTTGATCTCGCTGAGCCGGCCGTCGATGACGTCGATGCCGACGAAGAACAGCCCCTCGGCCCGCAGCACCGGCGCCAGCTCATCGCAGATGCGCCGCTCGGCCTCAGTGAGATCGGCGGCGACGGGGGCGCCCCCCAGGGCCAGGTTGCTGCGGAAGTCCCCCGCTTTCGGCACCCGGTTCACGGCGCCGAGGGGCTCCCCGTCCACCAGCAGGATGCGCTTGTCACCGGCGGTGACCGCGGGAAGAAAGGCCTGGACCATCACGGGCAAGGTCTCCTGGAGGGTGACCAGCTCCAGCAGGGACCGCAGGCCGGGGACCGCCGTCGCGGTCCGCACCACCCCCTGGCCGGCCCGCCCTGCCAGGGGCTTGAGCACCACCTCCTGGTGGCCGGCGGCGAAGGCGGCCAGCTGCTCCACCCGGGCGCTGACCAGCGACGGTGCCATCAGATGGTTGAAGCGCAGGGCCCCCAGCTTCTCGTTCCAGGACCGCAGGGCCGCCGGGCGGTTGAGCACGCGCACCCCGAAGGGCTCGGCCAGTTCCAGCAACTGGGTGGCGTAAAGGTAGGCCTCGTCAACGGGCGGGTCCTTGCGCATCCAGATCCAGCGGAAGTGATCCAGGGGCAGGTCGCGGGGATCGTCGGCCTCGACCCAGGGATCGGGGACGCTCCAGCCCTCGGCGGTGGCGGCCATCGGGGCCAGTCGCACTGGCTGGGCCCAGGCCCGGGGCCGGTGGCGGCCGTCGTCAGAAGCGGCGCTGGAAAGATCGGCCTGGGTACAGACCCACACCGTCAGACCGGCCCGCTGGGCCGCCTGCATCAGGGCCACGCTGGAGTCCTTGGCCGGCCGCAGGCGCGTGATCGGATCGACCACGAACAGCTGGGCGTCCCGATCGCGGCTCACGCGGTCAGACGCAGGATGGGGCCGAGCTCACCGGCCGAGTTGAGCTTGGCCAGCTCGACATAGCCGCCGATGGCGATGCCATCGATGAAGATCTGGGGAACGCTGGCGCGGCCGCCGGAGCGCTTCATCATCACCTCCTTGTTGATTTCGTCGTCGTCGATGATGAACTCGTTGTAGGTGACCCCGAGCCTGTCCAGCAGACCCTTGGCCCGGATGCAGTCGGGGGAGAACCGGTAGGTGTAGATCTCCACCTTGGCCGGCGGCTTCACCTCCACGGCGTCCTGCCCGGATTGCTCTGGGGGGACTCCTGGGATCTCCATCCGGTCACTCATGGATCGTCGTGGCGCAGCTTAAGGGGACCGTCCATGCCCCACCGGATCCGCCCATGACGATCGGCGCAGGACCGGCATCCTGTGGCCTGATTCCCCGGCGGTGCAGGATCCGGCGGCTTGATGCTCCCCCCTCCCCCTTCGTCCCAGCAGATCCGCAACGCCCTGCAGGTGGGGTTCGCCGGGTTCCTGGCGGCCGGCATCCACGCGGCGGCCGGACCGGACGTCAACGCGATCGACGGCTTCTATGTGGTCTATGGCGCCGCCCGCAGCCTGCTGCCCACGCCTGAGGCGTCGCGGGAGGCGGCCTGGGCGCGGATCGTGGGCACCGTGTTCGGCGGCGCCGTGGTGGTGCTGCTCACCCTGGCCCTGCACAACTGGCTCGCCATCGGCGTCGGCTACGTGCTCATCCAGCTGCTGGGACGCCGCCTGGGGCTGAGTCCGGCCACGCTGATGAATGCCGTGATCATGACGGTCCTGATCCTGGCGGTGCCCGCCCACGAGCGGATGGGGGGCTGGTACGTCGTCGACAGGACCGGCTGGCACCTGCTGGGCCTGCTGCTGGGCATGGCCGTCGAGCGCCTGTTCTGGTTCCGCTCCCCGCTGCAACGCCTGGAGGACAGTGAGCGGGGGCTGCAGGGCCGGATCGAGGCCCTGCTGGCCGGACCATCCCGCGACGGGGCGGAGGAGCTGATCGGCGCCTACGGCGCCCACTGCGCCGTGCGCGCCGCCGTGCTGCGCAGCCCCCAGGCCCGCGGCCTGGCGAGTGAACGGATGCATCAGCGGCACGAGGCCCTTGAGCAGGCGCTGCGCCACGCGGTCGCCATGGTGCGGGCGCCGGCCGTGCTGCGCTCCATCGACGCCGACGGCTGCCGCGAGGCCCTGCTGCGGTGGCGGGCCCTGACGGCAGCGCCATGACAGCGCCGGGACGGTCGGCCGTGATCATGCGCAATGGGGCGGTCCTGGCGCTGGTGGTGGCCGCCTGCAACCATCTGGCGCTTCCGGAGGGGCTGTTCCTGGCCCTGGGGATGCTCACGATTCTCGAGACCGACCTCGGCGGCGGCGTGCTGGCCGGTCGAGAGCGGATCATCGGCACCCTGCTGGGACTGCTCGCCGTGGTGATCGGCGCGGGCATCCTCGGCGGCCTGTCCAGCGCCCTCGGCGTCTTCGTGGGACTGACCCTGGTGCGGCTGTTCGGCTTCGCCGCCGGTCTGACCAGCGGCTTCGTGGTGGGAGGGCACATGGTGGCGGGCAGCCTCATGAACCACGGCGACGCCTGGTGGCACTACGTCTTCTGGCGGATGGTGATGACGATCCTGGGGGTGATCCTCGGGCTGCTGGTGTCGCGGCAGATCTACAGCCAGCGGTCCGCCAGCTCCTGGCAGGCCTCCTGTGACGGCTGGCTGCTCGATCTGGCCCGGTTCCTGGAGCGCCTGCCGGCCATTCCCGAGCCGGAACAGCACGCCACCTCCCTGCGGGAGCGCCGCAATGGCCTGCGCCGCCAGCTGCCCCAGCTGGCGGCGGAGCGGACCCTCATCCACGGCGAGCCGGACGAGGCGGTGCTGCGGGCCCAGGAGCAGCTGCAGCACGGCAGCACGGTGATGAGCGCGGCGCGGGATCTCTGCCTGCTGCTCCGGCAGGAAGCCCCGGCGGCCTGGGTGCCGCCCGGGCTGATCCCGCGCCTGCTGGACAGCGGCCGGACCCGGATCGAGGCCCTCATCGAGGGGCGGGACGCCCCTGACGCGGTGGCGGACCTGGGCCGCTGCCGGGACCTGCTGAGCGCGGCGCTGCCGGAGTCGCCGGCGGCGCCCCAGGACGCCCGGAACCAGCTGCTGATCGCCAGTCGGCTGCTGCTGCTTGCGGATGCCCTGATCCGGCTGCCCCGCTCTCCGCAGCGCCAGGGGCGGCCGGCAACGGGGCGCTGATAGGGTCGAGCCATCGCCGGATTCGCTTCCCCTTGCTGGATCTCACCGACTTCAAGCGCGACCTCTCCGAGCTCACCGACCGCCTGGGCCATGCCCAGGACTGTCTTTGACGTACCGGCCCTGAAAGCCCGCCAGCGGGACCTGGAGCAACTCGCCTCCCAGCCAGGCTTCTGGGACGACCAGCAGCAGGCCCAGAAGCAGATGCGCCAGCTGGATGAGGTGAAGGCCCAGCTGGAGCAGCTGCAGCAGTGGCAGGCGGCCATCGATGACGCCCGCGCCACGCTCGAGCTGTACGACCTCGAGCCCGATGAGGAGCTCCTCGGCGAGGCCAACGGCGGCCTGCAGAGCCTCAAGGGGGCCCTCGACCGCTGGGAGCTGGAGCGCCTGCTGAGCGGCCCCTACGACAGGGAGGGGGCGGTGATCTCGATCAATGCCGGTGCCGGCGGCACCGATGCCCAGGACTGGGCCCTGATGCTGATGCGGATGTACACCCGCTGGGCGGAGGACCACGGCATGAAGGTGACCGTGGACGAGCTCTCGGAAGGGGAGGAGGCGGGCATCAAGAGCTGCACGATCGAGATCGACGGCCGCTATGCCTACGGCTACCTGCGCAACGAGAAGGGCACCCACCGCCTGGTGAGGATCTCGCCCTTCAACGCCAACGACAAGCGCCAGACCAGCTTCGCCGGGGTGGAGGTGATGCCCAAGCTCGAGGAGGAGGTGAAGCTCGACATCCCGGAGAAGGACCTGGAGATCACCACCTCCCGCTCGGGCGGCGCCGGCGGCCAGAACGTCAACAAGGTGGAGACGGCCGTGCGGATCCTGCACATCCCCACCGGCCTGGCGGTGCGCTGCACCCAGGAGCGCTCCCAGCTGCAGAACAAGGAGAAGGCCATGGCGCTGCTGATGGCCAAGCTGCTGGTGATCGCCCAGGAGCAGCGGGCGGCCGAGATCGCCGACATCCGCGGCGACATCGTCGAGGCGGCCTGGGGCAACCAGATCCGCAACTACGTGTTCCACCCGTACCAGATGGTCAAGGACCTGCGCACCGCCCAGGAGACCACCGACGTCCAGGGGGTGATGGACGGAGATCTCGATCCCTTCATTCAGTCGCTGCTGCGCCAGGGTGTGGAAATCGCCGCCGACGCGGCCGCCTGATCCCCACCGCAGCGCCCCCCATGCCCGAGCGCCCCAGCCCCCCGCCCGCCAGCACCGCCGCCGCCGATGGCGAGGCCGGTGGCGAGAACCCGAGCTTCGTGAAGCTCGCCATGCGCAACATGGTGCGCAAGGGCCGCCAGAGCCTGCTGCACTTCGGCCTCACCGCCCTGGGGCTGAGCGGCTTCCTGTTGCTGATCGCCTGGCTGGGGCGGCCCAGCCTGCCCGGATGACCAGCCCAGCGGCGGCGCCGGAGATCGACCTGGCCTTCCGCCTGGAGCCCGGGGCCTCCGGGGACGGGGCATCGCCGGAGTCGCTGGCCGACCCCGCCGTGGCCGAAACCCTCTGGAGCGGCCATCTGGGCGCCTGGCTGGCCCAGCTGCGGCCGGAGCTGCCGGCCCCCCTGCACGCCGCGGGCTACAGCCTCGGGCTGGAGCTCACGGACGACGCCACAATCGCGGAGCTCAACGAGGCCTGGCGCCAGCACAGCGGCCCCACCGACGTGCTGGCCTTCGCCGCCCAGGAGGAGGCGCCACCGGCCCCCGCGGGGGCGGAGCCGGACTGGCTGGAGCTGGGCGACATCGTCATCTCCCTCGACACGGCCCAGCGACAGGCCGAGGCGGCCGGTCACGACCTCCGGGAGGAACTGCTGTTCCTGGCCAGCCACGGGCTCCTGCACCTGCTGGGCTGGGATCACCCCGATGACGACAGCCTGGAGGCGATGCTGGCCCGGCAGACGGCCCTGCTGGCCGCGTCCCCCTCCTGACAGGGGCTGTTCCCAGCGGCCATCGGCGGTAGGGTGCCGCTTGTCCCTCCAACGGCGGTGCGATGCCGATGCTCGTTCCCGAGGAACATCCGCCGGCCCTCCGAGAAGTGACCAGCGACGTGACCAGCGACGTGCAGCGCCGCGGCAGGCGCCTGCGGGTGGGGGCGTGGAAAGTGGCGGGCGACCTGCCGGCGAGCTTCCGCTACGCCGCCCAGGGCCTGGCCTACGGCTTCGCCAGCCAGCGCAACTTCCGCATCCATGTGTTCACCGGCGCGGTGGTGTTCGGCATGGGGCTGTGGTTGCGGCTGGCCGCCGATCGCCTGGCGGTGCTGGTGCTCACGGTGGCGGCGGTGCTGGTGCTGGAGCTGCTGAACACGGCCACCGAAGCGGTGGTGGATCTGGCCATCGGACGCCAGTTCCATCCCCTGGCCCGCATCGCCAAGGACTGTGCCGCCGCCGCCGTGCTGGTCGCCGCGCTCTCGTCGCTGCTGATCGCCCTGTTGCTGCTCGTCCCCCCCCTGCTGATCCGCCTCGGCGTCTAGACCGTCCCCATGCTCCTGGTCCTCGACAACTACGACAGCTTCACCTTCAACCTGGTCCAGTACCTGGGTGAACTGGCCGCCGACCACCCCCTGGCCGCCGAGGTGCGGGTGGAACGCAACGACGCCCTCGACCTGGAGCAGATCCGGGCCCTCGACCCGGCGGCGATCCTGATCTCCCCGGGCCCGGGCGATCCGGACCAGGCCGGGGTCTGCCTGGAGGTGCTGCGGGACCTGGGACCCACCGTGCCGGTGCTGGGGGTGTGCCTGGGTCACCAGTGCCTGGCCCAGGTCTTCGGCGGACGGGTGGTGCGGGCCGGCGAGCTGATGCACGGCAAGACCTCACCGGTGCACCACAGGGGCGCCGGGGTGTTCGAGGGCCTGCCCGAGCCCCTCACCGCCACCCGCTACCACAGCCTGATCGCCGAGCGGGAGACCCTGCCCGACTGCCTGGAGATCACCGCCTGGCTGGAGGACGGCACGATCATGGGCCTGCAGCACCGGGAGCATCCCCACCTGCAGGGGGTGCAGTTCCACCCGGAGAGCGTGCTCACCCAGGCTGGTCACCAGCTGCTGGCCAATTTCCTGCGCCAGGCCTCCCACTGCTAGTTTCGCGCCACATCCCAGGGCCCGGTGGGGCCAGACGCGACTCCATGGTTGACCCCACCAGCCGGTCCGCGACAGCGCTGGCCGGATCCGCGACAGCGTTGCGCAGGACCACCACCACGGCCGTGCGCCTGGGGGCGGGCCTGGCCCTGGCGGCCGGACTCACCCTGCCGATGCCGGCGCTGGCCCAGAAGGGCGGCGGCGTCTCGATCACCCATCTGGGCCACAGCGCCCTGCTGATCCAGGGGGGGGGCGCCCGGGTGCTGGTCAACCCGTTCCAGGCCGTCGGGTGCGCCGCCGGCCTGCCCGAGCCCCGCGTCAGCGCCGATGTGATCCTGGCCAGCAGCCTGCTCAAGGATGAGGGCGCCCAGGTGGCCAGCGGCAAGTTCCTGGTGAAGCCGGGCTCCTACCGGCTGGCCGGCCTGCAGATCGAGGGCATCGCCGCCCCCCACGACCGGGTGGGCGGCCGCCGCTTCGGCAACGCCACCCTCTGGCGCTGGCGCCAGGGCGGCCTCGACATCGCCCACCTCGGCGGCACCGCCGGCCGCCTCGGCCCCGCCGACCGGGTGCTGCTGGGACGCCCGGATGTGCTGATCATCGGGGTGGGCGGCGGCGGCAAGGTCTACACCGGCCAGGAGGCGGCCGAGGTGGCCCGGGAGCTGCAGGCCCGTCGGGTGATTCCTGTGCAGTACACCACCGGCAAGCCCCCGGCCGGCTGCGACCAGGGGTCGGTGGAGCCGTTCCTGAAGGCGATGGTGGGGGCCACCGTGCGCCGCAGCGGCCGCACCATCTCGGTGGTGCCGCCCCTGGGGGATGGGGTGGTGGTGGAGGTGATGCGCTGAGGCCGCTAGCGGCGCCCTCGCCTCACCCCAGCCCGTCGATGCGGCGGTAGGCCTGCCAGAAGCGTTCCATCTGCTCACCGGTGCCGAGGCTGACCCGCAGGGAGCCGTCGATCAGCGGCTTGCCGGCCATCGAGCGCACCAGGATGCCGGCCTCGCGCAGGTCGGCCTCCACCGCCTCCGCGGAGCGGCGGGGCCAGAGCAGCAGGTAGTTGCCGCCGGCGGCATGGTGGCGCACGCCCGCCTGGCGCAGCTGGCTCAAGAGCTGGTCGCGGGCACGCAGCACCTCGGCCACATAGGCGTCCACATAGGCCTGGTCGGCCAGGGCGGCATGGGCGGCGGTGACCGCGAAGCTGTTGATGTCGTAGGGCCCGCAGACCCGGCCCACCCGCTCCACCAGCGCCGGCGCACCGATGGCGAAGCCGATGCGCAGGCCCGCCAGGCCGGCCGTCTTGGCCAGGGAGCGCAGCACCAGCAGGTTGGGGGCTGCGGCGAAATCGGCGACGGGCAACACGCTGTCGCCGGTGAAGGCCTCGTAGAGCTCATCGACCACCACCAGGGTGTCCGGCGCGGCCGCCGCCAGCTCCAGGATCCGGCCGGGCGCCAGCCGGGTGCCGGTGGGGTTGTTGGGGTTGCAGATCAGCAGGATCCGGGGGGCGTCCGCCGCCGCGTCCGGGGCCTCCAGGGCCGCCCGGATCGCCTCGAGCGGGAAGCCGAAATCCGGCAGGCCGTAGGGAATCGCCTCGATCGCCATGCCCTGCATGCGGGCACAGGGGCTGTAGTAGCCGAAGGTGGGGCTGGTGGTCAGCAGCCGGTCGCCCGGCGAGCCGAAGGCCTGGAAGACGGCATGGATGGCCGCGTCCACGCCGTTGAACAGGCCGATATGGGCCGGCGTCAGGCCCCGTCCCCCGAGCGAGCGCACCACCGCCTCCCGCAGGCCGTCGTACTCGGGATAGATGGCGTAGTGATCGGCGGGAATGGCGCGGATCGCCTCCACCACCCGGGGGCTGGGCCCGACGGTGTTCTCGTTGAAGTCAAGCCGCAGCAGGCCGCGGCGCCCCTCCAGGGGGGCGCTGTAGGCCGTGAGGGTCTCCACCTCCGGCCGGGCCCGGGGGCAGGGGGGAACGGCCGGGCTCTCGCCTGGGGTGGGGCTGGTCACGGCGGCGGTGCTCAGAGCGCTGCGACTGCCATCCTGCAGCGCAGCCCTACCGTCTGTGCACGACGATCTGGAATCCGGTGGCGGGAACGGAGCTGGCCCTGAGGGCCCTGGAGCGGGGCGATCTGCGGTTCATCCACGACCAGGTGAACAACCGCAGCGTGATGGCCTACTGGTTCGAGGAGCCCTACGAGTCGTTCGATGAGCTTGAGGAGCTCTACAACCGCCACATCCACGACAATGCCGAGCGTCGCTTCGTGGTGGAAAATACCGCCAAGGAGCTGATCGGCCTGGTGGAGCTGATCGAGATCGACTACATCCACCGCCGGGCGGAATTCCAGATCATCATCGCCCCGGCGCACCAGGGCAAGGGCTACGCCAGGTTCTGCATCCACAGGGCCCTCGACTACTCCTTCACCATCCTGAATCTGCACAAGATCTATCTTTCTGTGGCCGTGGACAACGAAAAGGCCCTGCACCTCTACCAGCAGTGCGGTTTCATCGAAGAGGGCCATCTGGTGGGTGAATTCTTCATCGAAGGCCAGTATCGCGACGTCAAGCGCATGTACATCCTGCAGGAGGACTATCTGGCCAGAATGCCGAAGGATTGAGACTCCAGTCGGCGTCAGTGCCCTAGGGTGATGGGGAAGACCCAGTGGGGGAGCGCGACCGGGCAGGAGCTGAACGGCGCCTTCCATCGCCGGGGGGAGCTCAGAGGATCCCGGAGGCCGCAATCGTGGCGATCGGGATGTTGATCTTCTGAGCGATTTGATTGGCAATCTTGGCACCAAGCCAGACGCCACCGGTGTGGCCCAGCTCCCGGGGGGTGGCCGGAACACCGAAGACATCGTCGTCGGTGCCCGGACGGCGGCTGGTGATGCCATCGAATTGCCAGTGCACACCCAGGTAGGCCCGGCTCACCGCGTTATCCACCATCGCCTGCCACAGGCTGTCGTAGCTCAGAGTGAGCAGATCCCGCGGTCGCCGGTTGCGGGGATCCCTGTGGCGACCATCGAACTCGTCGGAGACGAAGTCGAAGCGCACATCATCCAGGCCGCTGCCGGATGGATCGAAGCTGCTGACGCCCCTGGCCACCAGGAACAGCCGCAGCAGCTGGAAGGCCGCCGCGCCGAAGGTGGCAGGGCCGGAGGGGTAGGCGGGAAAATCGGGCGTCAGCCCCGTACCTGCGCCGTTGGTGTCAGGACGCCCCAGGGGCAGCCAGTTGCGGTCGGGCGCCCCGTTGCCTGCAACGGCCTCACGGATCCCCACCGCCGGGCGCCACATCATGTGGCTGGGGGCGTACTTGTAGTACCAGGCATCGATGCCCGCATCGGCCATGGCCACAGCCGCACCAGCGATGACGCCCAGTTCATCCAGCTCCTCCAGCCGGCCGGGATTGCGTGCTTCGATGGAGTCAAGAACCGTCAGCACCACCTGCAGGTAGAGGCGGGGTGGAGTTCCGAGCTCCTGGGAACCGTCATCACCCCAGGCGATACCGATGACTTCTTCGGCGAGGGTCCGGAAGGCCGGATCGCCTGGGGAGCGGTTGATCTCACCCTTGACGGCGACGCTCCCGAGGTCGCCGCGATGGTGCTGGGAGGGGGTGACGGTGTCGGCGTCGAGGTGACCGGGGGGCGGCGGGAAGTCCATCACCCGTGCCGCGGCCAGTGGCGTGGAGTTTCCCCAGACGCCACCCAGAAACCCCTGGCTCGACTGGGTGGGTGGCGCCTTGTAGTTGTAAGGCGTGCCGTCGGGCGCGTACGCAGCGCGCACCTTGGTCATGTCGTCCTTGCCGAACTGATGGACGGCCGTGCCATAGGCCCTGCCGACCATCTCCACCGGCGTCTTGGCAGGACCCATGGCGAAGTGGTCAAGCCAGTTGAGCCAGGCTGGCTCCAGCATGGAGGCCTGGTTGGGATAGCGAAGCCGGAGCACCTGGTGACAGGCGGCTGCGGCGGCCAGATCCCTCTCCTTCGGGCTGGGGAGGGGGAGCAGGCTGGCGGGGATGGGAAGGCTGAGCAGCTTCGTGGCGGAGCCGGCGACGACGGACCTGACGTCATGCAGTGCCCCCAGAGCCATCCCGAGGGCCCGCGCCGAGAGAAAGGGGCCCCGCTGGTCACCGGAGGAGAGGGAATACGTGTGATCTCTGCGAACACATTCCAGGCTCATGTCAATCCAGAAACGTGTTCGGATGCCGCCTGCCGTCATCATGATGTTCGTGAAGAGCCCCTTGATTGTGTAGAAGAAGGTCACGATGGCATGGGCCTTCGATCACGTTCATCTGTCCTGTTGATGGTGGCTGACTGTCATCACGATGACAGTCAGATTGACCACCCCCCCAAGCCATCAGTGGCGTTCCTGATGAACCAGCCTGCCGCGCACAGGTGGCTCGATCGCCACCGATTCGGCACGGGCCTGGCCGACCGCGCAGGCCATCGGCGGGCTGGCCGGCAACAGACCCGGGCGGCTCTGGGATGTCCACCAGTCGAAGCCCAGCCCTGGGAACATGGCCACGCGACGGGCCATGGCATGGAAGAACACATAGGCGGCCAGCAGCCGCCGGAGGGATCCGAATCGGGATTCCCGGATCGCTTCGATCCCATCGTCACTGGGGAGGCGGATGCCGTTGCCGCAGCCGCCATGGATCGGGCTGGGAATCACCAGGGCCGCGCGAAAGCGCCCGTCGGCGATGCAGGGATCGGAACTCAGGGCAACGATGTCGGGACCGGTGCCCAGATGGCGGAGGCCATCGGCCTGCCGTGCCGCCTCGATCACCGCATCGGCATGGGCGCGCTGGCGCTGGCTGCAGCGGCCGTCCGGGACGCCGAGGAACAGCAGAGTGCCGCGCACCAGCCGATGGGCATAGCCGTGCAGCAGGGAATCGGTGGGATCAGCACCATGCACATCAAGGGCTGTGAGGCCATAGCTCAGGGCGAAGAGTTTGCTGACGTAACTGCTGAGCAACTGGTGCAGACCCTCGGCCTCGCCGATCACCAGCGTGCGCCGGCCGGTGCGGGCCAGGGGCTGACGCCCCTGCAGGACCCTCAGGCCCAGGGTCCAGCACCAGGGGCCCAGCACGTAGAGGGCGACATCGGCGGGCAGGGTCAGGGCCAGCAACAGCGCACCCAGCCCGTGCCCCTCGGCAAGTCCGGCCAGCGGCAGCAGGGCCAGGGTGAAGCTCCGAAACAGCGGCATCCCCCATCCCAGGCTGCCAAGGACGTAGGCCGCGTGGATCAGCCAGGCGGTCGGGGTCTCCAGGACATGCCAGGCCCATTGCCGTCCCTCCTGCACCAGCCGGCGGGAGACGGCGCTGGGGTGGGGCAACCCCCCTTCGTCGGCACCGATGATCGCGCGGACATCGTTCACAAGGAGCTGGTCCTCCATGGTTTCCAGAGCCAGCAAGGCCTCGGCTCGCAGCCGCAGTCCCAGGGGGCGCTGGTCTGGACAGGCCTGCTGGACCTGGCGGCAGAGGCAGAAGAGCAGCTCGGTAAGGGTCTGGTGCATGGCCGCCACCGTGGCGGTGGCCGCCTCGGAGGTGCGGCGCCCCGCTGCCGTCGTGAACAGGCGCTGGCTGCGGGCCTGGTCGGAGCTGTCGGCACCCCCGGAGGCCAGCGACCGGGCCCCCGGCAGGCTGGCCGGGTCGCCGATGATCAGAAAGACGTCCTGGATCACCGCCTCATGCACCAACCGATCGCAGGCGTCCAGGACCTGACGGCAGGGGGTGCTCTGGCCGGAATCGCTGAGCACCAGCACGATCGACTGGCGGTACAGATTCAGGGATGAGGCGTCGCGGTGCAGCCGCTGGAGCACGGTGCTGGCGGAGAGCGTCCTCACGTTGAGCATGGGCATGAGCCCTTCCAGATCCCTTGCGAAATGGGCACCGAGCCAGAGGTTGTTCTCGATGCCCGTCACCAGAAGGTCCACATGGCTGGACCGAGCCAGGGCCGGATCCAGCCCCTCACGGGCGAGCGACGCCTGCTTTTCGCTCAGGCGCGTCGCCATGGCGATGAGAAACCCAGCCATGGCCTTGGCGCTGGCGCGATTGGCCGAGAGGGGATGGATCCAGTCGTCCTGGATCCTGGACAGCAAGCCAGGAATGGCCGCAAGGTCCGCACCGACAGGGTCCAGGTGCTGGCGGCCGAGCCTGGAGGCGGGCCCTGCGGATCCTGGTCCTTCGCAGGAGAGCTGGCGGCGACGACGGATCTCCTCGGCGGTCAGCTCACGCTCCTGCAACAGCGAGTGAATGGTGAGGTCCGTGGAGGACAGAACGGCGATCTCGCCGGCCACGGGGTCCAGATCGATGCGGTGGCAGCCGGGTCGGCCCGCCAGCACCGCATCCACTGCGGCCGGTTCGGAGGCGTAGAGGGCCGCGGCGCCGGGTCCATCGAAGCCGATGGTGATCGACTGCCCCTGGCTGCAGAGCACAAGCCGGTCGGGCCAGGTGGAGGAGATCACGACCAGTCCGAAGCGGCCCCGGGCGCAGGCCATGAACTGGCGGGCCGCAGCAAAGGGATCGTTGTGCAGGAAGGCGCCGATGGCGGCACGGATCCATCGTTGCGTCCGCGTGGAGCTGTACCGCCGCAGCCGGGGATCGGCCTCAAGCCGCTGCTGGATCCGCAGGGTCAGTTCCTCGAGCACCTCGGGGTGATCGAGGCTGGCGTCAGGACAGGAGGCGATCTGATCCTGGAAGGCGGCTTCGAAGCCCGTGGCCCAGGGAGCGAACGCGTCGGTGGCCGGGGTGGTGGCGGGCTCCGCCAGAAGTCGCAGGGAAGCCAACCGCACGGAGGCGAACCAGTCGCCCTTGCAGATCAGCAGATCCATCAGTCCCGCAATCATCGACGAAGGGCCGGTCGCCGGAGTGCCGCAGCGGAGAGCCACAGCCAGCCATGGTCCCAGTTCGTTGATGGCGGCCTCGGTGCCGAACAGGGTGAATGCTTCGAAGGCGCCGTCGTGGGCGACGCGGTGCTGCACCGCCTGCCAGTCACTCACCCAGCGCCCCTGCAGCCTGGTCCAGAAACGGCGCCGCTGTGGCGGGGACCATTGGAGCCAGTGGGACGCAACGTCTCCAGCTGCGCCGCTGGCGCCAGGGCCGTAGTGCCAGGCCGCGATCAAGCCGGACGGCAGGGTGCGTCGGCCCGTCCGCACGGCCCGGTGCCCGGCACGGCGGAGACCGCGCTCCAGCGATCGGGTGAGATGGCCGCGCTTGCCGTTGATCCTCCCGTGCCCGACGAAGCCGATCCGACCCTTGCGATCCCGCACCAACACCAGACCTGCTCCCGCAGGGGCTCCCAGGGTTTCCATCTCCAGGCCCATGGCCCGGAAACGATCCATCGCAGGCGGCGGCAACAGCTCGCCCCGCGCCAACGGATCGGCGGCCGTGACGAAGCCGAAATGGCCGCAGTGGAAACAGGCGGCTCGGCCGCTCCTGATCGCCTGCCAGTCCGTGCGCGACGCCAGCAGGAGCGTGCCATTGGCCGTCGCCATGCTGATCAGCAGGGCACGGACCAGGGCAGCGCCATCGGCGGGGAAAGCCAGTAGGCAGCCCCAGGCCAGGACGAGGGCCAGCAGGTTGAACAGCAGTCCGCCACCGGCCTTGAGCCGCACCCGCCAGGGAGTCGGGTCCCCGACCGCCACCCAGGGGAGTGATCGCACCGTGCCGTCGGCCAGACCGATCGGCCCCAGGGGCGCCAGTGTCCTGAGGACCTCACCAGGGGAGCGATGCTCCAGAAGGTTGACCACGGCCAGGGCGGCGCCGTCGCTGTCGACCATGGCCAGCAGCAGCCCATGGCCGGCCCCGTGGAGGAGCTCCGCCGAGCACCAGCTGAGCCGCATCAGGGAAGGCAGCAACATCCACAGCGGGCTGGCCTGACCGGACGACCCGACGACCACCAGGGCGAGCAGCTCCGGCCAACTGCACCCGACCCACCCCTGCGCCCCGGCGGGCGCGGGCCACCGACGCCGGACACCGAGGACGAGGGACGACATGACAGGCGAGCCAATCCAATGACGTCACTGTCCGGGCATCGCTCCAGGCGTGTGTTGATCCCGGTCGCCTCGAGGAGGGAGATCGGTGCCATCCAGCTGTCACCCAGATGACAAGCCAGGCAAACCATGGGAAGGTGGCGTCGCCGTCGGAGGGTGATGAGAGGCTTCGAGGCCGGTGAGTTGAGGTCCTTCCCACTGTTCGAGGGGCTGGAGATCAAGCAGCTGGAGAGCCTTCTCTGCGAGCACAGGACGCTGCTGGTGCCAGCGCAGCATCAGCTGGTCTTCGAGGGTGACTGGAACGATGGATTGTTCCTGATCCGATCGGGGGTGGTAAAGGTCCGACGCCTCACCCTGCAGGGGGAGGAGGTGGTGATCGCGCTGATGGGCGCCGGGGAAATGTTCGGGGAGCTGGCGATGCTGCTCGGGAACAGTCGGCGGTCCGCCGATGTGGTGGCTCTCACCCCGCTCGAGGTGGTGAAACTGCGCTGGAAAACGGTCCAGGACGAGTTGGATCGCTCAACGGGATTCGCCCTGGAGATGGCCCGCCTGCAGGCCCGACGACTGCTCCGCCTGGGACGGCGCTTCAGCCTGCGGGGAGAGGATGCTTCCACCCGTGTCCTGGCCACCCTGCTGGAGCTGGCCTTCTGCAGCGGCTACGGAAACGATCCGCTGGCCCCGATTCCCGACCTGAAGCAGACGGAGATCGCCACGATCGCCGGCCTGGCCCGGGGCACCACATCCCGGATCCTCACCCAGCTCCGCTCGAGGGGAACCATCGTCGAGACGGCCGAGGGGCTGCGACTGGCGAATCTCGAACCCCTGCGACGAAGGGGGCTGCTGGAATCCTGATTGAGGGTGTCCTGGGGAGCCCACCAGTCCGGCAGGCCCGGTTCACGACGCCAGACTCCGGGTGAAGGGGAAAGACTGAACGTCAGCACAAAGACTTCATAAAGGGTAGAATGGCCCGAGCAATCAGCACGGTTCAGAGTTGACCACAGGCGCGAGCACGGTGATGAATCAGCGATGGCCACAAGGGTGAAACCTGTCAAGCGTCCACCGGAACGCCGTCAGGTCACTGTGCTGTTCTGCGACCTCGTCAACTCAACAACCCTGGCGGAGCAACTCGACCCCGAGGAGCTCATGGAGCTGATCGAGTCTTACTACGCCATTTGTGATGACGTTGTGTCCTGCCATAGTGGCTATATGGCCCAGTATCTGGGTGATGGCATTCTGGCGTACTTCGGCTATCCCGATGCTTCGGAAGAAGCTGCTCCCAATGCCGTCAGAGCCGGCCTGCGGCTGCGGGACGCAATTCGGCGCCTCCCGTCGCCCACCTGCGCTCCCCTGAGCTGCCGCATCGGCATTGCCACGGGATCGGTGGTGGCCACCAGCATCCGGAACATCGAAACGCCGCACAAGGCCGGGCTGATGATGGGGAAAACCCCGAATCTGGCCGCCAGGCTGCAGTCGGAAGCAGGGCCCAACCAGATCCTGGTGTCGGAGAGCACCCATCGGATCACACGGGAGTTGTTCCATCACCAGAGCCTTGGTGCGAAAGAACTGAAAGGCTTCCATCAGGCCATGCAGATCTATGCGGTGGTGGAGGAAACCGATGTCTCCTGCCGTTCCCAGGCCCGCTGGAAAACGAGCGATCTGCCCCTGATCGGCCGCCAGCAGGAGATGGAGCTGCTGCGGAAGGCTTGGCAGACCGCCTCGGGAGGGCAGGGCCAGCTGGTGCTGCTCCAAGGGGAAGCCGGGATCGGCAAGTCGCATCTCGTCAGTGAACTGAAGCGATCACTGCTCGATCAGGGCCATCGCCAGATGAGCTGGTATTGCGGCCCGAACACAAGGGAAAGCACCCTGCATCCCATCGCCGAGCAGATCAAGAAAGCCGCCGGCTTTGAGAAGGGCGAAGCCGATGGCAGCCGCCAGGAGAAGCTGGCCCGGCTGATGGAGCGCTATGGCGCCACAGAAGCAACCAGCCTGGAGGTTCTGGCCGATCTCATCGGCCTGCCCGGAGGCCATCGATCGGCGCTCGACGGGCTGACCCCGGAGAAGAAACGCCAGATTCGACTCGACACCCTGCTGGCGATGATCCAGGCCTGGAGCGATGGTCAGCCGAGCCTGATCGTCGTGGAAGATCTGCATTGGATCGATCCCACAACCCTGGAGCTGCTCGATCGCCTGATCGCCACAGCCCGTCAGCAGCCCTGGCTGGTCCTGGCCACGGCGAGGCCTGAATTCAAGGCGCCCTGGCTATCTGGCGACAACTGCGCCCATCTCAACCTCAAGCGGCTGGACCGCACGGCCTCCGAACTGATCTGCTCCTGCCTGAACGCCGATGAAGCTCTCTCTCCCCAACTGACCAGGCGCATCGTCGAACGTTGCGATGGGATTCCCCTGTTCGTGGAAGAAACGACGAAATCGATGCTCGAGCAGCTACGGGCCAACGGCTCGAGCGGTGGTGATGGCAGCGACACCATCCCGGAAACACTGCAGGACTCGCTGGCCGCCCGCCTCGATCGCCTCGGGCCGGCCCGAAGGCTGGCCAGCATCGCTGCGGTCATCGGCAGAAGCTTCACCTACGAACTCCTGGAAGCCGTCTCCAGCCAGCCGGAAGTCCTGCTGCGCCAACAGATGGATGATCTGCTGGTTTCCGGACTGCTGCAGTTCTCTGATCAGACCGCCGGTGAAGCCTATGAATTCAAGCATGCGCTGATTCGTGATGCCGCTTACGAAACCATGCTGAAGCGGGAACGCCAGACCCTCCACGAACAGATCGCCGAGACACTCTCGGGGCAGTTCCGTGAGCTGGTTGATGCGGAACCCCAGCTGCTGGCCCATCACTTCACCCGCGCAGGTTCCTTCGAGCAGGCGATCCCTCACTGGATCAGTGCCGGACAAAGATCCGCTGAAATGGCCTCCCATGAAGAAGCCGTGCAGCACTTCCAGACGGCCCTGGATCTGCTGCGACACGAAGCCTTTCCCCAGGAGAGTCTGCCCGCCTCCCTGGAGCTGATGCTTCTGCTGGGCCTGGCCATGAGCCTGGCCGGGTCCCGTAGCTACTCGGCGCCTGAAGTGGGCCAGATTCTGGAGGAATCCCGGATGCTGGCGGAGCGCCTCGACGATAACCAGTCGTCCTTTGCGATCCTGCGTGGAATCTGCAACTTCAGCATCGTCTCCTGCGATCTGGATAACGCCGAGCACTCGGCTGGCCAATGCCTCCAGCTATGGGATCAGGGCCGGAATCCCATCCATGGCATCGAAGCCCATTTCTCCATTGGTTATGTCCATTACGTCAAGGGATCCATGACCCTGGCGCGCCGACATCTGAGTGAAAGCATTGACCTTTACCATCACCACGAGGGCTGGGATCTGAACTTTCCTTCCACCCATGATCCAATGACCGGCTCCCTCACGGCCCTGGCCATGGTGGAGCAGGCTTGCGGGGATCCGGATCAGGTGGCCGCCACCCTGGAACAGGCGCGGCGACATGCCGCACGGCTGGGCAGGAACTACGAAACTGTCTACACGATGAGTCATGAACTGCTGATTCGTGTCTTGCAGGGTCGCTATCTCGAGGCCATTGCCCTCAGCGAAACCATCCTGAAGATCTCCGATACCTATGGCTACCTGACCTGGCGTGCCATTGCAAAAGTGTACAGAGGCGTCGCCTTGGCCCAGGCAGGCCAGGCCGAACCGGGGGGCGAGGCCCTGACGATCGCGATGGAAGGCATGCGAGAACAGCAGCGCCTGGGTGTGATGACACTGGAGGGATTTCGACCGGCGGAGATTGCCACGCTCCACTCTCTGGCTGGCTCGGCGCCCGAGGCCTTCGCGACCATTCAGGCTGCGGAGGAGGCGGTCAGCCGCTCAGGTGAGGCCTACTTCATGCCCCTGGTCCATGTCCGCAAAGCGGACGTGATCGCCAGAGCCAAGGGTCATGACGAGCCAGCCGTGATGGAGGCCTTGGATCAGGCCCTGGCCATGGCCAGGACACAGGGGGCCACAAGCTTCGAAACCATGATCCGCGAGAAGAAACAGCTCTACGCCCTGGAACGGATCGGCGGATCCGCGCCATAACCCGGATCCTTCAGAGCTCAGAGGTCCGCCTCAAGCATCCGCCGGACCCCACTCAGCTTTTCAGACCAAGTGCTTGTCGTGCCAGCGAGACCGACAGGCCAGCCCACTGGACATAGGCATCGGCCATGTCGGCGGTCAGGGACAGGCAGGCCATGGGAATGGTGGTGAGATCGCGGAGCAGGGTGCTCCCAGTCGTTGACTCAGCACCGCTCGCTTCCGCCAGAACGGAGGAGCTCACCATGCGCAGATCGGCACTGAGGGAATAACTGGAGCCCAACCCGACCAGCTCAATGAAGTCACCATCGCGCTTGTGTTCCCCCAGACCGAGCTGGTTGACCAAGGGAAGGCCGGCATGGTTAAAGATCTGGATCCGGAAGTGGCCGAGGCCCCAGAATCTGAGTTGGCGCACATTCTCCGACTGCCAGACGGTCTCAATCAAAGCCTGATGGTCTGAATAGGCCGGATCAACACTGCTCCTCGTCTGCTTGAGGCTGTTGATGGCCAGTTTCGGAGACAGGAAGGTGAACCCATGGACCAGCTCCGCGATGCTGTTCAGGAGCGCTCCCGAGCTGGCCGCTTCAGGGCCTTGCCCGAACGGTCCGATCCCAGCCCCTGCCTCGACGGCAGCACGATCAAGAATCGGAGGTTCCTGCAGGTCAGTCGCCTGGGCATCCGGCAGGCCCTCAGGCTGGAACTTGGGATCCGCCTGAACGCGAATGATGGGCAGCATCTGCTCATGGATGTCGTGGCCATAGCGCATGTACGTTGGGACACTGATCCCCATGGAATCCGTATCGTCACCAAACAGCTCTCCGGAAAGAGAGTCGCGGGACGGCGAGTGAGACGTGCCCGACGGGCGGGAATCCAGACAATCGAATCGGCCGACAAGCTTGGAAAGCCCGATCACTTCTCGACCTGTGATGGCTGAACGGATATTGTCAACACAGATGAATGGATAGACCCAGCAGATCTTGTCTGGGAATCCATTATTGAAGCGGACAACGGGAAAAGAGAAAAAGACCTCGTGCTGTCGGGTGGAGCGCTCAGGGTGGAAGCTTCCGGAACGCATGTCTGGATAAAAAAGGACCCCAAGAACAACAAAAGGCCGTCCAAAACCGGCACCCAACAACGGCAGGGAAGAAAGCGGCCAGTAGGTGAAGGAGTTGGATGCTGGATTGAGATAGCGAGAGCAGAAGCTCTCCAGGTCCCTGGCCTCGGCCTTCAGCTTGAAGTAGTGCGACTGGATACCCTTGAAGACATAGGGAGGGGCTTCCTGCTGGCCATCCAGGGGATTATCGAGATAGGGAAGATCGTTCACAAAAGCAGGCGCGACTGATCCCGATAGGCGTCGACTCACCCTACTCGCAGAACACAACCGCATGCCTCAAGCAGCGAAGCTCCGTAGAGGTGGGCGGGCGACTGAAACCCCGGAGCGACATGGCCCTTGAGGACACGCCCGACGATCGCCGTGGCGGTGGCACCCGTGACGGCATAGCCATCCGGTGTCCGGATGCGGAGGGAGCGGCAGCGTCGCCAGCGATCCTCTGCTTCCACCACCAGGGTGAAACCGGAGCGCTCCCGTTGTGCCGCGGAGGGGGCCTCGGGCCAGCCGTGGCTCACAAGATCCAGCAGCCGCTGGCCGAGGGCCGACTGATGGAGAGGAGCCAGGCCGGAGCCCGCCCGATAGGCGAACGCAACGGGCCAATCGGCCTGCGCATACACCTCCAGGCTGGCGATGCCCTCGGTGACCTGGCTGATGACGACATCCGGCCAGGTGACGGCCACCGCCTTGCGCAGCCCGGTGCCGAAGTCAAAGCAGCGGGATAGCGACCCCGCCGGCACGGCGGTGGGGACGCCCTGCCTGCGCACCATGGCGGTGGCACTGGTGAGTCCCATCAGGCTGCGGAACGTGCCCCGGGACATCACATCTGGGGCGGAGAGGGCCAGACGCAGAGCCACCGCTTCGGGGAACCGGGCCCGGGCCATCGCCAGGAGGCAATCCGACGCCACGATCGAGAAGCCGATCCCCGGCATCAGCATCACCCCATGGCCGGCGGCCCGATCGCCCAGATCCATCGCCTGCTGAAACACAGGCCACTCCCCGGCCAGATCGAGATAGTGGGTGCCGGTACGAATACAGGCGGAGATCATCGGCAGGGCCGTGCGCTCGAAGGGACCAGCCGCATGGAGCACCACGTGGATCGCCTCGAGGGACGCCTCCAGCTGCGCAGGATCGTCGAGCGTGAACACACGCCAATCCAGGTTCCAGCGGCGCGCCATCTCCACCAGCCTGGCCCGATTCCGGCCCGCCAGCACCACATCGATCCCCTGCGCCTGGAGGCACTCGGTCAGCAGGCGACCGCTGAACCCGGTGGCGCCGTAGAGCAGGACACGAGCGGATGAAGGTGCGACAGCTTCGCCAGGAGATTCAGGCATCAGGTCGCCCGGTTGAACACCCAGGGAACCAGATCCTCGATGAAGTCCTTGTCTTGGGAATCCGGCAGGTGCCCATAGGCTCTGGTGAATTCATGGCGTGCGGCTCCCGCCAGGGACTCCGCCACCATGCGTGCGTAATCCACCGAACCTTTGCTGAGCATGAGGTCGGCAAGCCAAGCCACGGACTCAGCGGAGCGCTCCTCGCGGCGCAGGTTCATGAAGTGGTCGAGCTGCTGGCGTTCGTGCGGATGGCATTGATCTCGCACATGAATCAAGAGCAGGGTTCGCTTGGCTTCAAACAGATCCCCCCGCGGCTCTTTGCCGTAGGCAGGTTCGGAGGCGAAGTTCAACAGATCATCCTGGATCTGAAAGGTGGCACCCAGAAAAAAACCAAAGCGGACCACGGACTCCGGGTCCACAAGGCCATGGGTTCCGAGCAGCATCCCCACCTGGGCCGGCCAGATGGTGGCCATCCATGCCGTCTTCTTCAGCACCATGCTGAGATAGTCAGCCGTGCTGATGTCATGGCGATTGTCCTGTCTCCAGCCGATATCCAAAGCCTGCCCCTCCGCCGTTTCCCTGGCCATCCGTCGTGTCACGTCAAGAATCCTTCGGGCAAACGTGCCACCGCGACTGCCGACATGGTCGAGCAGGGGGCCGAAGGCCATCAGCAGCATGGCATCACCGGCGTTGATCGCCAGCGGCACACCATGCAGGGCATGCAAGGTGGGAAGGCCTCGGCGCTCCACACTTTCATCCTGGATGTCGTCATGAATGAGCAGCGCATTGTGCAGAATCTCCACGGCACCGGCAAAGGGGATGGCATCTTCCAGCCGCCCCCCGAAGGCACGCGCATTGGCCATGCAGATGCACGGTCGCATCATCTTGCCGCCACGGCTCGGATAATCGGCCAGGAGTTCATGGAGATAGGGAGCCTGGGGCTGGCTCGTGAGATAGCCATCCACATACTCACGAATCAACGCCCCATAGGCTTCAAGCAGTGGCTGGATCGTTCGGGTCATGGGCCCCACGCACCAGAATGGCCACGGCCTGCGCTAACGCGGCACACCGGCATCGTCGACTCCAGGATCCTCAGGGGCATCCCGCCGCTCCTGCGAGCGTTCACGATCCCCGCGACGCTGATCGACTTCCTGCAGCAGGATATCCATGGCATCAAAGTAGGTATTGGCCATGTCCCGTCCCAGCTGGATCATGCGGCTGGTCAGGGTGCCCAGGTCGCGGGAGGCCTCGGCAGCGCCACGGGGTGCGTGCTGGCTGTAGCGCTCGGCGGCGTCGTGCCCCTGACGAACATTTTCCCCGATGACCTGATAAGCCGTTCGTATGGTGTCTTCAACGGTGTCTGTGATGCGCCGCCCCCCCACGTGCGGCCCACCGTCTGACCAGCCGCTGCGGAGGGGCACCTCACGCTCGAGCGGGGGACGTTGCCAACGTCCATCCGGGGTTGCCTCCTGCTCCATTCCCGGCTGGGAATCTGGCAACTGGGAACCTGACATCGATAGGCTCGTACGTTACTGGGGATTTTATACCGAAAGACTCAAGGATGATCATATCCGTGAATCTCCACCAAAGCAGGTGAAGCCGAAAGGGCATGGGCGGCCAGCCGCCCGGAGATCACGGCGGCTTCGGTGCATCCCTCGTTGAAACCACAGTCGGTCCAGTCTCCCGCGATGGTCAGGTTGTCGTAGGTGGGATCCAGCGGCGAAATCCGATGTTTCAGACTGCCTGGAAGCGCCAGCACGTAGCGGTCGCTCGGGTTGACGTTCGCTCGCCAATACTGGCTCAGGAATTTCTGCTCACCCCGGAGCTCTTCGGTGCCCTCCGTCGAGCCAGGATCGGCCAGCAGTTCCCAGCGGAAGGCTCCTGCGGCGTCATAGGCCCGGGGCCACAGGGCCGAGCCGGCGTTGCGCAGGAAGGCCAGGGCGTTCTCCCGGACCTCCTCCGCCCGCCGGTGCGGATAGGGGCTGTCGGTATCCGCGGGCGGCTCAGGAGGATCCTTGAGCACCCCGCAGAAGTAGAGGGCGGTGGCGGGAGGCCGCGCCCACGCCTCCTCCGGAATGACATGCGCCATGTCACACCAGGTGTCAAAGGGCTTGTCGAACGCCGAGACGATGTAGGGGGGACCCTGCCACCCCAGCTGGGTCAAGTCCTCCTGCAGCCAGACCTGAAAAGCCTGCGTCGCCGTGGTTTTCACCGTCTCCACCATGGTGGCCCAGCGCGGATCCCTGGCCAGGATCGGGGCGCAGACATGGGGGATGGCGCCGATGCTCACACCCAGGACCACGGCATCGAAATCCCGCTTCACTTCGAGGCGGCGCCTGGAGGTGAACGTGGGATCCCAGTGCGACTCGAAATCCCGCTGTTCGAGCCGGAGGCGCTCGCCGTCGACCAGTTGATGGAAGTCAGGCTGGGATGGCCAGCAGGGGCGATGGCCCACGCTGATCAGGGGGGCATAGTCGCGATGGCCGTGGATCTCTGCCTGGACGTCAAAGTCGAGGGCCTCCACGTGGCTGCGGTCACCCGGCTGGATGGGTGGCCCCGCAGGGATCTGGACGTTGGTGAGCTTGTGGAAGAACTGGAAGCGCACCCCCCGACGGCGCAGCAGTTCATACAGCGGGGCGAACACCACATCGCCCATGCCCGCCCGCAGGCGCCAGAACAGGGAGCCGCGATAGCCGAAGAACATGCGCAGCGAGCCCCGGATCGCCTGTCCTGCCGCGAGGGCCGGCTTGCTGGAATCGCCGTCCTCGTAGGCCAGGGCAAGGTCATAGAGACCGACCACGAAGGGAGAGCGCACGGCCCGCTCCGAAGCCCCATTCAGGCGCAGCCATTCCCGGCATTCGTAGTCATCGATCGCATCCAGCCCCCTGGGATCCCGGAGCAGATTGAAGCGAACACTGCCGACGATGATCGCCAGCACGAGATCGACGATCTCCCAGATGTAGCGCTTCGGGTGGTCCGCGAGCCAGCGCTCCTCCAGCCAGGATCGGATGGCGGCGTTCAGCTCCTCGACGAAGCGGATCAGGGGGGCTTCCACCGGAAGCGGCAGGATCCGGAGGGCGCTGCTCAGCAGACCGAGGCCCTCCACGATCAGGGCCGCTCCAGTAAAGGTGCCCCCCGACAGCCAGCCGGCCATGGCCTCGAGAAGGTCTCCGGGCCTGCCCACGTCACGGGGCTCCGTCGAGGTGCTCACGTCCACGTCCAGGATCAGGGTGCGCAGCATGGCAATGGCCTGCTGCAGATACCCCGCCATGGAAAAGGTGGCACCGGGTGGCAGGGGATCCCCCGGGAGGCCCGGTCTGGGTGGGAATTGCGCCGTCCACTTCTGCCAGCCAGCGGATCCCCCCCGCGAGAACAGCCCCACATCCATTTCCGGCAGGAAGGCCTCCTGCCAGGGGCCGAACGGTGAGCCTTCCGGCGACGCCTCCAGGGCGGCGTAACACTCCCGCATCATGCGGAAGGAATTCTCATAGAAGCCCAGCCACACATGCAGTCCGTGCTCCTCCACCCGACCGGACGGACCACGGCCTGAGGCCCCCTTTCCCCCCAGCCTCCACCCCTGCTGGTAGACGGTGACGGCATAGCGGCCGTTGTGCTCAGGCCTGGAGAGTTCGTAGGCCGCGGTCATGGCGCCGCAGCCACCGCCGATGATCACGACTCTGACGGGCTCTCCCACGACCATCCGGACGAATCAGCCGCCGTGCCGGCAAACGCTACCGGACCTTTCCGCTGGCCTCACATCCGCTCCAGGGTGGGGATGCCCAGCAGGCCCAGGCCCAGCTTGAGGGTGTCCGCGCTGAGGCGGCAGAGGGCCAGCCGTGAGGCGCGGGCCGGCTCGTCGGCCCTCAGCACCGGCACCTGGTCGTAGAAGCGATTGAACAGCTGGCAGAGCTCGAACAGGTAGCTGCACAACCGGTTGGGCAGCAGCTCCTCCTCCACCTCCTGGATCACGGCGTCGAACTGCAGCAGCTGGCGGACCAGCGCCCACTCCTGGGGCTCGCTGAAGCCCAGCACCTCCGGGACCTCGCCATCGCCGCCGCCCTTGCGGGCGATCCCGGCGATCCGCACCACCGCATAGAGGAGGTAGGGGGCAGTGTTGCCGCTGAGGGCCAGCATGCGATCGAAGCTGAACTGGTAGTTGGTGATCCGGTTGGTGCTCAGGTCGGCGTACTTCACCGCCGCCAGGCCCACCGTGGTGGCCACCTCGCTGATGAAGGCCTCCTCCTCCTGGCGCTCCTCCTCCTCCAGGCGGCGGCGCAGGTCGGCGTCGCAGCGCTCCACCGCCTCGTCCAGCAGCTCCTTGAGCCGCACCGTGTCGCCGGCGCGGGTCTTGAGCTTCTTGCCGTCCTCCCCCTGCACCAGCCCGAAGGGCACATGCTCCAGCCGCCCGCCCTCGGGGATCCAGCCGGCGCGGCGAGCCACCTGGAACACCCCGGCGAAATGGCTGGCCTGGCCGGCGTCGGTGACGTAGATGACCCGGCGGGCACCGTCCCCCTCGGGGGGCGCCGCGAAGCGGTAGCGGATGGCCGCCAGGTCGGTGGTGGCGTAGTTGAAGCCGCCGTCGCTCTTGCGCACGATCACCGGCGGCGCCTGGCTCGCCGTGCCGTCGTCGGCCTCAAGGAAGACGCACTGGGCGCCGCCATCGCTGACCAGCAGTCCGGCGGCGGCCAGGTCGGCCACCACCGCCTCCAGGTAGGGGTTGTAGAAGGATTCGCCGCGCTCGTCGAGGCGGATGTCGAGGCGGTCGTAGAGGCGCTGGAACTCCCGGCGTGACTGGTCGCAGAGCAGCTGCCAGGCCCGGCGGGAGACCGGATCGCCGCTCTGCAGCTTCACCACCTCCTCGCGGGACGTGGTCTGGAAGGCTTCATCGCTGTCGAAGCGGGCCTTGGCCTGGCGGTAGAAGGCCACCAGATCCCCCAGGTCGACGGCATCGGCGGTGTCGAGCGCTTCGGGGGCCACCTGCTTGAGGTGGGTGATGAGCATGCCGAACTGGGTGCCCCAGTCACCGACATGGTTGAGCCGCAGCACCGGATGGCCGCGGAACTCCAGCACCCGGGCCAGGGCGTCGCCGATGATCGTGGAGCGCAGGTGCCCCACGTGCATCTCCTTGGCGATGTTGGGGCTGGAGAAATCCACCACCACCGGGGCACCACCGGGGGCCACGGGCTCCACGCCGAGGCGCGGATCGGCCAGCCGGCGCCCCACCTCGGCGGCCAGCAGCTCGGGCTTCAGGGTGAGGTTGATGAAGCCCGGGCCGGCGATCTGCGGCGGCAGGCAGAGGGCCCCAAAGTCCGGGTCAGCCGCCAGTTGGTCCACGATCGCCGTCGCGATCGCACGGGGCGCCAGGCGGAGGGGGCGGGCCAGGGCGAGGGCGCCGTTGGCCTGGAAATCGCCGAACTCCGGCTTGCTGGCGGGACCGAGCTGGGGATCCAGCGGCGCGCCGGCCACCCGGGCGCTGGCGACCGCCTCGGGGAACGCGCTCTCCAGGGCCCCCAACAGATGGCTGTTCAGGGCGTGGGCGATGCGCAGCATGGAGCGGAACCGGTCGAACGGCAGGCGTGGCCGTGATCATCCTCCCCGGTGGGGTGGTGGGGCCGACGGGGAGGGCTTAAGCGCTGATGCCCGCCCGACTGGGGCCGACACACGGCCCTGGCGCGGCAGGGAACCCAGACGCAAGAGGGGCCATGAAAGGGAAGCCGGTGCCGGGAAGGGGAGGCTTCACCCCAGTGGCCGCAGCGGATCCGGGCCAGGGAGCTCCCGCACCGACCCATGGCCGGCCAATAGCTTAAGGATTGACTAAAGCGCCTTGGTGCCAGGTGACAAAACCTGTGGTATGGTGAGTGAACTCTCATGCCACCGCAATGTTGGGCAAGGCCCGCCGCAACCAGCTCCTATCGGTCGGCTGCCTGGCTGGACTCCTGACTGGGGCCACCCCTGCGATGGCTTTCACGTCGTTTGACGTTGATTTCAACGCTGCCAGCAAGAAAACAAGCTCTGAGGCTACGGGTGTTTCAGGAAAGATGACCTTTAGTTTCAGCAAGAACCCTCTCGCTGACAATTTTATACTAGATCTTTCGATATCCAATACCACCAAACTCGATGGAAACCCCTCGGGAAATTTAACCGCATTTGCTTTTAACGTCCCTGGGGCTACAAAGCCATCACCCGACTTCAAGCTTGTGACCTATGAACCTTTAAGTTCTGGTTTTGGCGATCTTTTTGGCGCCACCACTAACGGCAAGGAAGCGAATGTGGTCGATGGGGGAGAGTACCGTTTCCCAGCTGGGACTCCTCGCACCGCACCCTACGCACCGTTCAATAACTTCACCTTCTGTGCACGTGATGACGGCAATAACTGCCATGGAGGCAGTGGAAATACGAAGTTTGGCATAGCAGACGGAATTACGAAATCGGTTCGATTCACAATTGCGTCAAATCGCTCCGACATCAATACCGCATCACTTGTAGCACAATCATTTTTCGACTTATTTGATTCGATTGACTACAGTGATAACGGTGATTACAAAAATGCACCGATTGCTCTTCGCTTCCAAAGTGTCACGACAGCTTCGGGCGCCAGAGGGAAAAGCGACAAAGTTGCTGGTGTCCCCAAAAGACCGCCCCAAGCTCCAAGCGATGAAGTCCCAGGTCCGGTTCCCATGCTGGGTGCAGCCACCGCCTTCGCCTTCAGTCGCAGGCTGCGCCGCAGGATCGCCGCTTCCTGTGCCCAGAAACATCCCACCGTCTGAAGCGGGCTGAATCGGTCGGCATCTGGCCTTAACCTTCCTTCATTGCCTCTGCAGTTGATGGGGGAACTGGTTCATGGGCAGGCACCACGCATGGTCTCTGATTCCCCCGCCAAGCCCCGAGAGGGAACGTTCCTGGCGGCGAGGCTGTCCGTCTTCGCGATGGTCCTCTTCGTCATCTACGGCGTCAGGGTCATCGCCACCGCCCTGCCCCTGCGGCCACTCGACACCCTCTGGCAGCTGAGCGTCAGTTCCGCCCTGATCAGCGCCGCCGCCATCCCGCTGGTGGGCCTCGCCCTGCTGCATCTGGCGGCCTACCTGGATGCGGCCAATGCCGCCCTGGAGAGACGAAGGGATGCCCTGGCCCGCTGGGCCATCCTGGCGGTGCTGGGGTTTCTGCTGCTGATCCCTGTTCAGGTGTATGCCTCCTGGAGCACCGTCGCCACGGCCAGAGCCCGGCTGACGACCCAACAGTCCACCGCCAACAGGAACTTCGCCCTTATCCGCGAGGCGATCAACGCCGCCACCAGCCTGGAGGATCTCCAGGCGCGGCTGCAGGCGCTCCAGTCCCCGGAGCTGGGCGTCCGCTTCGAGAACCTGGGGCTGCCGCTGCCGGAGACCCAGCGCCAGATGCTGATCCGCCTCAACGAGATCGAGGAGCAGGTGAAGACCCGCATCAAGGCGCCACCACCGGAGGCCATCGAGAACGTGGCGACGAACGCGTTGCGGGTCATGGCCACCAGCGTCGTCTATGCCCTGGCCTTCGCGATCGCGGCCCAGCGCCGCGGCCGGGAGGTGCCGCTGCTGGTGGAGATCCTGACGATCTGGAGCCTTCGGCAGCAGAGCCGCCAGAACCGACGCGGGTCCCCCGGCGCCATCGAGGAGGACTATTTCGCCCAGCTCGCCCCGCCGGAGGACGATCCGCCCGCCTCCCCCTGAAGGCCTGAGGGCGGACGAAACTGTGAGCAGGGTGAGAGAATTCCTGCTATGGTGAGCGCGGATTAAGGAAGCGTTCATGCGCGCCACAGCGAAGACCCCCCTCCGGCTGCTCGGTGGCCTCACTGGCGTGGGCCTCGCGGCCCTGGTCGGGCCGGTCGGGCTCGCCAGCCCCGCCATGGCCAGGACCGCCTTCGATGTGGTGTTCGACAGCGGCATCGCCGGCACCAGCTTCTACAACACCGGCGTCAAGGGCCGGATGAGCTTCGACTTCCGCAAGGACCCGGGCGACGGCAACACCTATACCCTCGATCTCGGCATCACCAACACCTCACCGGCGTCGGGCCCCTCCTCCGGCACCCTGGTGGGCTTCGCCTTCAACGAGCCGCTGCGCGACAACGGCAGCGAGGCGATCTCCCTGCTGAGCTACAACCCGCTGGATTCGGGCTTCGGCAGGGTCTTCGGCGGTGTGAACAACACCACCCCCAACCAGCGCAGCCGCGGTGTGCGCGTCGCCGAAGACAAATGGCTGGAGATCACAGGCTCGGCCACCGCCCCCTACGCCCCCTTCGCCAACTTTGATTTCTGTGCGCGGATGAGCAGCACCGATGGCTGCCATGGAGGATCCGGCAGCACCGGCATCGGTGGAGGCAGCACCGTCAATGTTCAGTTCCAGTTGAGAGCCAACGACGCCTCCATCGCCACGGCCGATCAAGTGGCGGAGCGCTTCTACAACCTCTTCAACTCCTTCGATCCGGGTGATCGCTGGAGCAAGGCCCAGATTGCGCTGCGCTTCCAGAACGTCAAAAAGCCCAATGGACATAAGGAAAGCGGCGGCGAAAAGGTTACGGGGGCAGCGTTCTGGCGGGTTCCCGATGAAGGACCCACCAACGAAGTTCCGGGCCCACTTCCGATTCTGGGAAGCGCAGCAGCCTTCGGATGGAGCCGAAAGATGCGGCGACGGATCAGGTATTCTTCATCGCGGAACATCACCAAATCGTGAAGGTCATCACCAGAAGTTTCAGCATTGACACCTCCGCCACCATGCGCTGAGCGCAACCAGAGATCATCGTCTTTCGTTGATATCGAAGCCATGATCCAGCCTAGGGTCTGGTCATAACCAGTCACACATTGCTTGCCCGGTCGGTTGGCAGACTGGCAACTTCCGTCTTCGGTGATTGAAGTCGCTGCGAGAAAGTTCTGCGGCCTGAATGCTTCCGATCCCGTGGCGCTCGCACCCCAACCCATCGACATCCACGCAGGAGAACCGACAGGCCACCCAGCGTCCCGAACCGGGACCCGGCTCTCCTGATGGCCGTCACCAAGGAATTCAGGGCCTTCGATTCGGCGATCCTGGCTGACCGGCTCGCCTTCATGGCGATCGCCCTGTTCGTCACCTACCTCATCACCCTGCTGGCCAGCGTCCTTCCCGTTCGTCTGCTGGACACGGACTGGCAGCTGCGCTTCATCGCCGCCTGCCTGGATTCGGCCACCATCCCCCTGGTGGCCCTCGGGCTGCTTCACCTGGCGGCCTACCTCGACCCGGACAATCCAGCCCTGCAGACACGGCGCGACACTTTGGCCCGTCTCGCCATGGTGGCGGTCATCGGCTTCCTGCTGATCGTTCCCCTGCAGGCCTTTGCCGGCTGGAACAGTGTGGTTTCGGCCAGGACCAACGTCGCCCGCCAGCTCTCCGTCGCCAACGGCACCTTCGATCTCCTCCAGGAGACCATCACGACAGCCACCAGCCTCGACAACCTTCAGGCCCGCCTCCAGGCCATCCAGACCCCAAGCCTCGGGATCCGCTTCGAGACCATGGGGCTGCCGCTGCCGGAAACCAAGCGCAGAATGCTGGCTCGCCTTCAGGAGGTGAGGAAGGAGGTGGTGACCAGGATCGAGGCCCCGACGCCCAAGGCCATCGAGGCTGTGGTCAGGGACAGCCTCCGGGTGATGCTCTCCTCCTTCGCCCTGGCCGTCGCCTTCGCCATGGGCGCCCAGCGCAAGGGAAGTGACGTCCCCCTGCTGGTGGAGTGGCACACCGCGATCAGCCTGCGGGGCCCACGGGCGAACCAGCCCGAGACCGGCGGACTGCTGGGTCTGCCCCTCCCGGGCCTGTCCTCCGGCCCCAGCGAGGAGGAGTACTTCTCCCGACTGGTCCCCGAGGAGGACGACGACAGCTCGGAGACCGGCGTCCCCCCTCCCGCCTGAGGCTTGCCGCCCTCTGCTCCGGATGGCACTATCCCCACAAGTGGCCTGCCCATCGCAAGGCAGAGCCAAGTTTGCAGATCCGTTACAGATCTGCACCTCATGCTTAAAGGCGCTTAGGGCGTTAAAGCCCTGATCCTCAGGTTTCGGAAGGTTCTTCCAAGCTGCTGGAGGCCGCGATGGCGGCGGCTCCAAGCCTTGCCATGACTGGGATCCTTCCTCCATCACCCCTTCGGTGACCCCGCTGATCCGTACGGTCACGCCGCCCGGACAGTTGTCGCTTGACCTCCCGGGCAAAGCGCCAGCGCTCGCCCTACAGCGATCCATGAATCTGAAACCACAGGGTTGGTGGTGCAATTCCAAGGAAATGCTCAGCGGCGGTCACGCAACTCTCCCCGTGAATTGGCCTGTGCATAAAGGCTGCAGAGCTGCTGCAGAACGATGATGAGTGCGGGGGAAAGGGTTCCTTCCATCAGCCCCCCCCGGAAACAAAGTCGATCCCTCCAGTCCTCTGGGCGCAACGACTTTGAAGATCTCCTGAAGCATCCGCCTGTCAATGGTTGGAGGCTCCAGGTGTTGATGGATCTCGCTGGCTGTTTACCCTCTCACCGCCATGACTTACACCACATCCGCAGGGGGCCAACAATCGCTTTCCCCCCTCTTTCCTGAACATTCGAACCAAGCAAGACGCTCCTCCGACGCAACCTTCACCCTGCTGGGCGACGCGGCTCCGACCTCAACCGAAGTTCCCGCCACCCTGATCACTTCTGTTCTGACCACCACCAAGGCTTCCCCTCCCCTCAGCGGCTCAGGCAACGCCCTGGACAGCCTCGAAGCCAGCTTTTCGGCTCCAGCCGCCCAGGCCGCAGCTGGGGAGTCCGTCTTCCAGAACGGTGTCACCCTCGCCGCCACCCCGGCGGTGGCCACGAACAGCCACCAGGCGCTGAACGATCCCTGGCCCGGAGATGCGACCGACACCCCCACCGCTTCCATGGGACCCACCTGCGGCTGCCGGGCCTGCAGCGTCTTGGCCGTCACCACCGGTGATGGTGCCGCCGCCTGGGACACCAGCAACGACCAGGCCCCCTTGGTGATCGACGGGGTGGTCACCCTCGGCACGGGAGTGGATCTGAGCAAGGTGTTCCAGCTGCACAGCAATCCGACCGCCACAAAAACGATCTACCTCGACTTCGACGGCTATCAGATCAACAACACCCCCTGGGAAAACGGTGGCAACCTGAGCCTGAAGAGTTTCTACAGCACCTTCGACAGCAAAGCTCTGAGCGAGATCCAGCGGATCTGGCAACGGGTGGCGGAGGATTTCGCACCGTTCAACATCAACGTCACCACCCAGGATCCCGGCACCGAAGCCCTGCGGAAATCCGGCACCGGGGACGACCGCTGGGGCATCCGGGTGGCCTTCACCAGCAACCTCAACCTGCTCACCGGCTCGGCGATCAAGAATGCCGGTGGTGGCGGCACCGCCTACTACAACAGCTTCAACTGGGGCACCGACGACGTGGCCCTGGTGTTCAACCGCGGTGAATACACCGCCGCCGAAACGGCCAGCCACGAAGTCGGCCACACCCTCGGCCTCACCCACGACGGCGCCGGCACCTCCACCGAGTACTACGGCGGCCACGGCGGCACCGGTCCCACCAGCTGGGGCACCATCATGGGGGCAGCCTGGCTGGGCAACGACGAGTACCTGACCCAGTGGAGCAAGGGTCAGTACACCGGCGCCAACAACACCCAGGACGACCTGGCCACGATCACCAACGGCAACGGCTTCACCTATCGGACCGATGACCACGGCAACACCTTCAGCAGCGCCACGGCGCTCACCGGGCTGACCTTCAGCAGCTTCGGAGTGATTGAGCGGAACACCGATGTGGACATGTTCCGCTTCGACACCGCCGCCGGTCAGGTGTCCTTCAACATCCTCAACGCCTCGCGGGCCTTCGTCGGCAGCGCCGGCGCGTACAGCACCGAGTACCTCACTTCCCGCGGCGCCAACCTGGACATCGCCGCGACCCTCTACCGGGCCGACGGCAGCGTCGTCCAGACCTTCAACCCGGCCGATCTGACCACGGCCAGCTTCTCCACCAGCCTTGCCGCCGGCACCTACTACCTGGGCATCGACGGGGTCGGCTTCGGCACCCCCCTGGCCAGCTCCCCCACCGGCTACACCGACTACGGCAGCCTCGGCCAGTACATGGTGACCGGGACAGTGCAACCGGCGGGAAGCACTCCGCCGCCCCCCACCACAACCACAACTCCGCCCACGAGCAGCACCCTGCAGGTGGTCGATCCCAACGGCGCCGTCGAGCTGCTGCGCGACACCACCAACAACCGCGTTTCCGTCCGCGTCGACGGTGTCACCGCCGC
>NZ_JAYGHX010000001.1:109648-679797 GCF_034931325.1 Cyanobium gracile UHCC 0139
GATCCCAACCTGTCGGATCCAACCAGCACCGCCGGGCTCCTGCTCCAGCAGCAGTTCATGGTGGATGCCACCGGCAAGCCACTCACCGCCACGGTCCAGAACGCCGCCCAGGAGCTGGCGGACCCGGTGTCGGTCGACCCGATCATCGGCGGCGGCACGAGCCTGGCCCCGGCCAGCTTCGACGACGTTCTCGGCGCCCCGGTGGCGTTCGACGCCCTGCCGGCGGATCCGATCCTCACCAGCGATCCGATCCTGGCCCTGACGGAGCTCGCCTCCCTCGGCGGCAGCCAATCCCTCGCCACCGATCCCCTGGCCTCGCCGTTCCCGGCCGCCGGCTTCGGCGCCACACCGACCACCCCCTGGCTGGTCGACACCCAGCCCCTGCTGTGACCGCTCGCCCACGCGCCGGCGTTTCACGGCTGATCGACCCAAGAGCCGCTGCCTGACCGCAGCGGCTCTTTCGCAGGAACCTGCAAACGATCAGGGCGCCAGTCCCAGCGCCGCCTCCAGGCCGGCGAGCACCACATCGGCGGTGATCTTGATCCGGTAGCGGCAGGCCTGGGTTTCGCTGCAGGCGAAGGTGCCGTGCTCCCAGTACTTGTTGCTGCCGGCGCCGCCGCCACAGAGGCCGAAATAGGCGCACTCGTCCCGGCAGCGGTCGGTGCCGGCGCGCATGTCCGCCAGGATGCGCCGGAACTTGGCACTGGCCGCGATCGAGACGAGGCTGTCGGTCTGGACGTGGCCGAGGACGAAGTCGCCGTAGGTGTCGGTGTGCACCGCCAGCAGCTCGGGGTCGAAGGTGGAGATCGCCCCCCTCGCATCCACGTTGACGATGGCGAAGGGGTTGTTCATGTCGGTGCAGGCCAGCCGGGCATCGGCCTGGGCCAGGCTGCAGATGCCCTCGAACTCCCGCACCCGCATCAGCTCGGGCCGCTCCTGCCACAGCGCCCAGAACCGCTCCAGGAAGCGTCGATAGGCGGCCTCGGCCCGGGGGCGGCTGAGGGTGGAGACGCGGTTCTCCCCTTCGGTCTCCTCCATGTTGAAGGCCACGTCGGTGATGCCGTGCTCCACGAAGAAGGCGTGGAGCTCATCGGCATGGGCGAGGGACTCCTCGGTGATCACGGCGATCACCTGGAAGGGGATGCCGCGGCGGCGCAGGTGCTCAATGCCGCGCAGCGTGGCGGCATGAGTGCCCAGGCCGGTGCGGGTGCGGCGGTGGACGTCGTGCAGGAAGGCGGGGCCGTCCATGCTCACGCCCACGGCGATGCCGTTGCGCTCGAAGCAGTCGCACCAGGCCTCGTTGATCAGCGTGGCGTTGGTCTGCACCGACTGGTGGATCGTCAGGGGCTCCCCCGTCCAGCCCTCCAGCGCCCTCCGCACGCTAGCCGTGGCGGCGTCATAGAAGGCGATCGGCACGGTGAGCGGCTCGCCGGCATGCCACAGCAGGGTGAAGTCGCCGCCCACGTAGGGGCTCTCCAGCACCCGCGCCAGGGCCGCCTCCAGCAGCCCCAGCGACAACCGCTGCCGGTCGTCACGGTTGGGCAGGTAGCAGTAGTCGCAGTCGAGGTTGCAGTAGGGGGTGGGCTGGACCACCAGCAGCTGCAAGGGCCCGAACCCTTCCGGGTTGCCCGGTGGCGGCGTACCGGTGGCGGTCACCAGAAGTTGCGGAAGCCGCCGTTGCGGAACCCTCCGTTGCCCCAGCCGCCGTTGCGGAAGCCGCCGTTGCCCCAACCGCCATTGCGGAAACCGCCGTTGCCCCAGCCGCCGTTGCGGAAGCCGCCATTGCCCCAGCCGAGGCGGGGGGAGTTCACGAACACATAGGCGAGGCGGCCATCCGGTGCCTTGGCCCGGCCCTCCGCCCCCGCCGGCCGGCCGGAGGCCTCACCCATCGCTTCCGAGATGCGCCGCAGCCGGGCGTCGATGGAGCCGGGCGACGCCTCCAGGGGGGACGAGGGCGATCGGTCGACCACGGCCCTGGCCGCCGCGCCGGCCGGAGCCAGGGCGGCCAGCAACAGCAGGAAACCGAACAGACCGGAACGGGGGTGGTTCGTCATCGGGTTGCTGCCAGGAAGGAACGGGGAGGCGGAAGGGTGGGGCGGAACGGGACGGTTCAGGGACGGGGCGCGGGCGCCGCCAGCTGGAGGCCTTCACGGGTGATCAGCACCGACTCGAAGAAGGCCCGCACCCGCTCGCTGGGGACCGCCAGCACACCGGTGGGGCCGATCCAGGGAGCGACACTGGCCACGGCATCGGGGCGACCCTCCAGGTAGCCCTGGAAGAGGCCGGCGATGGCCAGGTTGACCACGTTCAGCAGCCGGGAATTGTTCTCCGGCACGATGCAGCCGACGCCGTAGCTCACGTAGGGCTGCTCCGGCACCAGGGCCAGACCGGGGAGCCCGCGCTCGTGCCGCAGGCCGGCCAGCAGGTTGGCATCCCCGAGCACGCCCGCCACCTTCTTCTGCTCGAGGGCCGTGACGGCCTGGGGCAAGGTGGGGAAGCTCACCGGCCTGGCACTGGGCTCCAGGGAGCCGAGGAAACTGGACCCGAGGGACCCCTCGACCACAGCGATCGGCTGACCGGCGAGGGAGGCGGGGGAGCCGTCGAGGCTGCCGCTGCGGGTGAGCAGCCGCAGGCCGGAGAGACCGATGGGCAGGGAGAAGTCCACCAGCTTCTCCCGGTCCCAGCGGAAGGGCACCCCGCAGGCCAGGCCGGCCCGACCGCTGGCGACGGCCTCCACCGAGATGGTGGTGTTGTCGACGGGGGCGAAGCGGATCCGCACCGACGCGCCGAGCTCCGCCTTCAGCTGGCGGTCGATGCGGCGGGCCAGGTCGATGGCGTAGCCCTCCGGCTCCCCCTTCGGCCCCATCCGGATCAGGGGTGGGCTGTCAGCGGGACCCACCATCAGCACCTCGCCGGAGGTCGCCGCCTGCTCCAGCACGGCGTCGGCGGCGCTGGCCGGCACCGGGGCCCACAGGGAGCAGAAGCAAGCCAGGGATCCGAGGGCCAGGGCCCTGCCGCGGCGGGATCGGATCGAACCGGAGGCCACCGCAGCGGGAGAATCCATTCGCCGATTCGTGCACGAGCTGCACCTTAAGGGCGCTGGCCGGGCTTGCCCACGGAAGTTTCCGGGGTTGAAACGCTGGCTCCAGTGCGGGCCCGGGATCGGGGCCTACCAGTTCCGGAACGCCCCGCCGCGCATGCCGCCGCCGTTCACGAAGCCGCCCCCGCCCCTGGCATTGACGAAACCGCCGCCCCCGTTGCGGAAGCCACTGCCGCCGTAATAGGGGTGCCCGTTGACGAAGCCGCCGCCGCCGGCCACATTTCCCCATCCGCCCCGGCCGGCGTTGGCGAAGCCATAGGCCAGCCTCTGATCGCCGGCGGCCATGCCGGCGTCGCCGCTCACCTCAAGCTGGCCGCGCATCGCTGCGGTGATGCGCTGCAACCGTTGCTCGATCGTGGCTCCGGGGGCCGGGGAGGGCGGCAGGGCCGCCTGAGCGGCGGCGGGAGCGGTCAAGGCCGCCAGCGCCAGGGAGAAACCGAGCAGGGCCGTGCGGGAGGAGATGGGCATGGGAGGCATCCGCTTAGCGGGCAGGGGAGGCGGGGGCGACCGCCGATGGGGTCGTTGCCGGCAGGGGCCGGACCCGTTCGTAGTTGAGCAGAACGGACTGGAAATAGGCCTTGATCACCTCGGGGGGCAACTCCAGGACTCCCTTCGGACCCAGCCAGCGGTTGACGCTGGCCACGGACGCCGGCTCATCGTCGAGGTAGCCCTGCACCAGCCGGGCGATGGCCAGATTGACCAGATTGCGGAAGGTGGAGTTGTCTTCCGGAAGAATGCAGCCCACCGCGAAGCGGGAGAAGGCCTCCGCCGGCACCAGGCCATAACCCTTGCCGCCGAGGCTCTGGAGGGCACCGGCGAGCAGCAGGGAATCACCCCCCACACCATCCACCTGGCCGGCCAGCAGCGCCCGCACCGCCGGCTCGATTCCGGCGAAGGGGACCCGCACCGCCGTCGGCTGCACGGCGGCGATGGTGGCGCTGCCCAGGGAGTCCTTCACCACGCCGATCCGCTTGCCCGCCATCGAGGCCGCCGAGCCATCGAGCCGCCCGTCGCGGGTGAGAACCCGGATGCCCGAGAGGGCGAAGGGCATGGAGAAGTCGACGTACATCTCCCGCTCCCAGGTGAACTGAACCCCACAGGCCAGGTCCACATCACCGCGGCTCACGTCGCGGAACACCGCCAATGGATCGGCATTGGCGGTGTAGACGATCTTCACCGGCCGGTTGAGATAGGTGGAGACCTCCGCCTCGATCAACCGGGCCACATCCAGGCTGTAGCCCACCAGCGTCTTGCTGGCATCGCGGTAGGCGAAGGGCACCAGGTCGGTGGGGCCGGCCATGGTGATCTCGCCGGTGCGCGCCGCCTGCTCGAGCACCGATTCGGCCCTGGCAGCCAGGGGGCTGGCCAGCGCCGCCACCAGGGCCAGCAGCAGGGAAGGTGCCGCCACGCCCCAGCGCCGCGCCCAGGCGGCGACGGCGCTGGGGACGGCCTGTCGTCGGGGTGTTGACTGCGGAAGCTCTGGAAGCGGGAAGGGTCGCTGCGGCACGCGGGTCGGCGCTGGGGGGCATCGAGGCTCACTCTGACAACCGATCAGGGGCGGAGCCACGGCGGCCGGGGGAGTGAGGTGGAACTTCACCATGGAGGCGGCCTGGCTCAGGCCCCGGCCAGGGCTCAGGCCAGCGTCGCTGCGAAACGCATGCTCAGATCCAGCCAGGGGCTGCGGGTGACCGGGGCGCTGGTGGAGATCAGATCGATGCCGGTGGCGGCATAGGCGGCCAGCTGCTCGGGCCGCACCCCGGAGGCCTCCAGCACCACCGCCGGCGCCAGGGCCCGCAGCCGGGGCACCAGGTCCGCCAGGGCCGCGGGGGTGAAGTCGTCGAGCAGCACCGCATCGGCCCCCGCCCGCACCGCCGCCTCCGCTTCGGCGGCGGTTTCGGCCTCCACGATCAGCCGCGCCGGCCAGGGGGCCGAGGCCCGCACCGCCGCGACGGCGGCCGCCACGCCGCCGGCCCAGGCCAGGTGGTTCTCCTTGAGCATGGCGGCGTCATCGAGGCCGAGGCGGTGGTTGCAGCCGCCGCCGCAGCGCACGGCGTACTTCTCCAGCACCCGCAGGCCGGGGGTGGTCTTGCGGGTGTCGGCCAGGCGCACACCGCTGCCAGCCAGCACCTGCACCAAGGTGGCGGTGGCGGTGGCGATGCCCGACAGGCGCATGGCCAGGTTGAGGGCCGTGCGCTCCGCCGCCACCAGGGCCGCCGCCGGCCCCTCCAGCTCCAGCAGCCGCTGGCCGGCCAGCACCGGCTCCCCGTCACCCACCAGCAGCCGCACCGAGGCCCGGGGATCGAGGATCGCCAGCAGCGGCGCCACCAGCACCCCACCGCAGAACACCCCATCGGTCCGGGTGACCCAGTGGGCCCGACCGCTGCGGCCCACCAGGGCCGGGGCCGTCAGATCGCCGCGGCCGATGTCCTCATCCAGCCACTGGCGCAGCTGGGCCTCCAGCGCCGGGGTGAAGGAGAGCACCGGGGCCGAGGCCCCACCCAATGGCATCACGGGCCGCCTCAGCTGCCCGCCGGGGCGGCGGGGGGGGCGGGCACGGGCTCCGGAGGTGGGGCGAAGGGCGGGCAGACCCGCTTCACCGAATCGCAGGCAAAGATGGTGGGTTTCTGCCAGGACAGGGGGATCTCCAGCAGGTCGCGGGTGCCGGTGATCCCCTGCGCCAGGAACAGCACCGCTGCCAGCACCGAGGCGCTGAGGTGAATCCGTCGCCAGCGCAGCTCCTTGAGAATCTCCGGGCGGGCGGCCAGCGAGAAGATCATCAGCCCCACCACGCCCACCCCGGCCCAGTAGTGGGACTGCCAGAAGGCGGGGCTCAGCGGGTTGTCGCTGAGGCGCCACACCTCCGGCTGGGCCCCGAGGCCGAGCACCCCGGCCCAGGTGAGCAGGGCGAAGACGAGCCGGTAGCCCTTGGCCTTCACCCGCCAGAGGGCGAGCAGGGAGACCACCGTGCCCACCAGCACCAGAAGCAGCTGCAGGGCACGGCCGGGGCCGCCCGTGAAGCCCTCCGCCGGCTGCTTGGTGACGATCACCACCGTGAGGGCCACGAGCACCACCAGCACCACCCCCGCCGAGAGCCACTGGCCCAGATCGGCGTGGTCGCGGCCGGTGGTGGGGGGCAGCTTGGCCTTCTCGACCCGGCGCTGCCGGGCCTGGACCCCGAGCCGCACCACCATGCCGATCAGGGGATAGATCAGCACCACCGCCAGAGCAGGGTGGAGGATCCAGAGCCAGTCGACCGTTTGCATTCGACGCTGGGAATCGTTCCCCAAAGCATTGGCGCTGGAGGTTAAGCGGTCAACAGGGGTGAGCGTTTCGTAATGCCGGCTGAAGGTGGCCGGTCGTCGCCGGGGCCTACTTGCCGATGCAGAAGCGGGAGAAGATCCGCTCCAGCACCGCCTCGCTCACCTCCTCGCCGGTGATCGCCCCAAGGCCGGCGATGGCGGCGCGCAGGTCGATGGTCCAGAAATCCCAGGGCAGACCCAATGCGGCGGTCTCCAGCGCCCGCTCCAGGCTGGTGGCCGCCGCCGCCGCCAGCTCCCGCTGCCGGCCGTTGAGGGCCACCTGCAGCCCCTGGACTTCGCCGGCGCCGCAGAGGCCCAGCAGGGCCGCCACCAGGTCGTCGCGGCCCGCGCCGGTGAGGGCGCTGATCCGCGCCAGGGGCGCCTCCGGCGGGGCCGACGGGACGCCGGCCGGAGCGGCCCCCGGCGGCAGGGCATCGAGCTTGTTGCCCACCAGCAGCAGGGGCACCCCCTCGGGCACCAGGGCCCGCAGCTCCCGGTCGGCGGCGGTCCAGCCGGCCAGCAGGTCGAAGAGCAGCAGCACCGCGTCGGCTCCGGCCAGGGCCTGGCGGCTGCGTTCGATGCCCAGAAGCTCCACCCGGTCGTCCGTCGGCCGGATCCCGGCGGTGTCGAGCAGGGTGAGGGGCACACCGTCGAGCACCAGGTCGCTTTCCAGCAGGTCGCGGGTGGTGCCCGGGAGGTCGGTGACGATGGCCCGCTCGCGGCGGCTGAGCAGGTTGAGCAGGCTCGACTTGCCCACGTTGGGCCGGCCGACGATGGCCACCCGCAGCCCCTCGCGCAGCAACTCTCCCTGGCGGGATTCGGCCACCAGCCGCTCCAGTTCGCCCCGCACCGCCTCCAATTCGGCCCGCACCAGCGCCCCGTCGAGGGGGGGCAGATCCTCCTCGAAGTCGACCCGGGCCTCCAGCTCGGCCAGCTGGTCGAGCAGGCGCTCCCGCAGGCCGCCGATGCGGCGCTGCAGGCCGCCGTCGATGCCGGCCATGGCCAGCTCGGCCGCCCGGCGGCTGCGGGCAGCGACCATCTCGGCGATCGCCTCGGCACGGGTGAGGTCGAGGCGGCCGTTGAGGAAGGCCCGCTGGCTGAACTCCCCGGCCCCGGCCAGGCGGGCGCCGGCGGCCAGCACCAGCTCCAGCACTTGCCGCACGGCGACCAGGCCGCCGTGGCAGTGGAGCTCCACCACGTCCTCCCGGGTGAAGCTGCGGGGGGCCCGCATCAGCAGCAGCAGGGCCTCATCCACCCGCCGGCCGTCGGCCGGATCCACCACGTGGCCGTAGAGCACCCGGTGGCTCTCCCAGGCCTGGCTGCCGGGGGCGACGAACAGGCGCCGGCCGATCGCCTCGGCCTGCGGACCGGAGAGGCGCACGATCGCCACGCTGCCGGCCCCGGCCGCCACGGCGGTGGCGATCGCGGCGATGGTGTCGCCATTAGGGTTCGCGCCAATCGGGACATCTCCCCGCGTCACTGGTCCGATGGCACCGTTTCGCCTTCAGTCTCTGTCCCCGCCGCGGGCCCTGCGGGCGGCGAAGCGAAAGCTGCGGCAGGCCATCGAATGGGTCTGGCGCCAGGAGGGCAGCCACGGCCAGCGGGCCCGGGGCCTGGCGGCGGGGGTGTTCATGGGCTGCTTCCCGATCTTCGGCTTCCAGACCCTGCTCGGGGTGGCGCTGGCCAGCCTGGTGCGGGGCAACCACCTGCTGGCCGCCGCCGGCACCTGGATCAGCAATCCGATCACCTATGTGCCGCTGTACTGGTTCAACTACCAGCTGGGCTGCCTGCTGCTGGGTCCCGGCAAGGGCTGGCCGGGAGGGATGACGCTGGGCCAGGACAGCCTGCGTCAGCTGGGTTGGGACGTCACCTCGCGCCTGCTGCTCGGCTCGGCGGTCGTGGGGGTGGTGGCGGCCACGCTGAGCGGCTTCCTCTGCCTGCGGTGGCTGGAGCGCCGCCAGCGAACCTCCTGAAAACCATGTCCCCCGTGATCGACGTTCTCGAGGCCGACTTCGCCAACCCGGCCCACGCCGCCGCGCTGCTGGCCCTGATGGAGGTTTATGCCCGAGACCCCATGGGCGGAGGGCAGGGCCTGTCCGCCTTCACGCGGGCGCATCTCGTCGACGCCCTGGCCCGACGCCCTTCGGCCCACGGGATCCTGGCCTTCGCGGCGGCCGAACCCGCCGGGCTGGCCATCTGCCTGGAGGGCTTCTCCACCTTCGCCTGCCGACCCCTGCTCAACGTGCACGATCTGGTGGTCGCTGCGCGGTTCCGCCGGCAGGGGGTGGGGCGGCGACTGCTCCAGCGGGCGGAGTTGATCGCCCGGCGGCTTGGCTGCTGCAAGCTCACCCTGGAGGTGCTGGAGGGTAACGGTGCGGCCCAGGCCGCCTACAGGACTGCCGGGTTTCGTCCCTACCAGCTGGACCCTTCCATGGGTGGGGCCCAGTTCTGGGAAAAACAGCTGCCCGAGGAAGGCTGAGGGGGTCAGGATTCCGCCAGTCCAGGAAACACCATCAGGTCGATGTGGCCACCGGAAGGTTGACGCCACTCACGGAATTCCGCCGCCAAGGCCCTGTGCTCATGGTCGAGTGATTGTGACTCCAGATCCAGCAGGCGCTGATGCACCAGATCGAGCGTGTTGTCGATAAGCTGGGCAGCCTGTTCGGACGTCATGGCATCGCTGCGATGGAGAAAAGCCTGAGCTTCGGGGTGTTGTAGAAGACGCTGCCAGGGTCGGCTGTAGCCCCTGACACGGGCCGTCTGCCGCGTCGGCGGACCCGCACCGATCAGCCCGCACCGTTGCGTCCCGGGGACACGGTCTGAGCCAGCCACTGCTGCAGCGGCGTCCAGTCGTCCCGTTCATCGATGGCGGCCCAGAGCCGCTCGATCACCGGCCGGTTCGGCGCTTCCGGCAGGTTCCAGCGCCGCAGGCGGGCGCAGATGGCGGCCTCGGTGGCGGTGCCCGGACCGGCGGCCGCGGCATGGCTCCAGCGCCACCAGACGTCCCGCCAGGCGAGCCATTCGGTGCGGGGCGGCGGCGGAGCCTCGCCGATGAAGGGCACCAGCTCATCGGCCGTGGCCGGCAGCCCGCACGCCCGGACGTGCTCGGCCAAGGCGGCGAAGAAACGGCCATAGGCCACCGGCCAGCCCGCCAGCAGCCGCAAGGTGGGGGCCACCGGATCAGGGAGGTCCGCCAGGGCGCCGACTTCGATGTCGCCGTCGTCGAAGCCGAGACGACGGAGCAGGCGGCGGCGGTAGTGGGCGGCATAGACGCCCCCGAACGCCTCCAGGGCTGCCTCGAGCGGCCCCCGGGGCAGCAGCATCGCCAGGGGCTCCTGCAGCAGCCGCAGGTTGTGCTGGCAGACGATCGGCTGGCGACCGTAGGCGTAGAGGCCGTCGTGGTCGAAATAGGCGGCGGTGAAGCCCGGATCCCAGGTTTCGAGGAAGGCGAAGGGGCCGTAGTCGAAGCTCTCGCCGGCCAGCGACATGTTGTCGGTGTTGAGCACCCCGTGGGTGAAGCCCGCCGCCATCCATTCGGCCGCCAGCCGCGCCACCCGCTGCACCAGCTCGCCATAGAAGGCCACCAGCCGTTGCTCCCCATCGCTGTGGATCACCGCCAGGTGTGGGTAGTGGAGGGCCACCACATGGCGCAGCAGCCGCTCCAGCTGGGCCGGCTGGCGCCGGAACAGCAACCGCTCGCAGGTGCCGAAGCGCAGGTGGGTGCGGGCCAGCCGCACCATCACCGCACTGCGGGTGGGGGAGGGCTCATCGCCGCGCCAGAGGGCTTCGCCGGTTTCGATCAGCGAAAGCGTGCGGCTGGTGCTGACACCGAGGCGGTTCAGGGCCTCGCCGGCGATCACCTCCCGCACCCCGCCCTTGAGGGTGAGGCGCCCGTCACCGCCCCGGCTCCAGGGGGTGGTGCCGGACCCCTTGGTGCCCAGGTCCTGCCACTGGCCGTGGCGGTCGCGCAGCTGGCCGTAGAGGAAGCCGCGGCCGTCCCCCAGCAGGGGGTTGTAGCTGCCGAACTGATGGCCGTGGTAGCGGAGGGCCAGCAGGGGGGCGCGGCCCTCGAATCGTCCGTAGGCCGCCTCCAGGTCGTCGTCGCTGACGCTGGCCGGGTCAAGACCCAGCTGGTGCAGCAGGGGATTGTTGCGGAACCGCAGGCGCGTGAGCGGAAAGGTCGCCGCCTCCACCACATCCCAGTACTCCGGCCCGAGATCCTCAAGCGCCCCCTCGAACGGCAGCCCCATCAGGGGGTTGGGGCGGGCGGGCATGGGCAGGGACCGTGGCCGGGCCGACCCTAGGGAACGGGTCCAACCAGCACCACACCCCGTCTTTCCATGGTGCACGGCACGTGCGCTGTCCGCCCCTGGACAGGCGCCTGGGTCGGCTCTGGGGCAGGGGGCCTTAACTTGGCACCGTTGCCGGCTGCTGTGATGTCGCGACGGATCGTTCTGACGGCCACCGCGTTTCTGCTGAGCGCGGGTGTGGGTCTGGGGATGGCTGCCGTGGCCGGAGCCCGTTCAACTTCCGCCGTGGTGGCCCAGGCCAGCGGAGCCGGCAACAGCGCCGGAATCACCGCCGCCAGGGCGGCCGCCATCGCCCTGCAACGGGTCCCCGGAGGGACCGTCGTCGACGTCGATCCGGGCAGCGAAGACGGCCAGGCGGTGTGGGAGGTGCTCGTCCGCAGAGCCGACAACACCGGCATCGAGTTCTACCTCAAGGCCACCACAGGGGAGATTCTCAGGCAGGAACGGGAGTCGCTCCCCCCTGAAGCCCTGCGCCCCGGACCGGCAGTCACCGCCCAACGGGCGATCACGACCGCCGCCGCCGCCGTCCCCGGGGGCCGTGTGATCGCGATCGACCTGGACACGGAGAACGGCCGCACCGTCTGGGACGTCGATGTCGCCGGCCCAGACGGCCCGATCGAGGTCACCATCGACGCGGCGACCGGCAGGATCCTCCAGCAGAGGCGCGCCGACTAACCCGGGTCTGGGGACGGTCAGGACGCGCCGAAAGGGCAGCCGGCATGTACCTGGCCATCAGCGTTGCCCGCATGCTCGTTCTTCCGGCGGCCGGCATCCTCGTGGAGGTGCTGATCCGCCAGGCCGCCTTCACGCCGGAGCTGGTCGGCAAGCGGCTTGTGTTCGGGGCCGTCGGGGTTCGCCTGGGTATGGCAGGCCGGCGTCAGATTCTGCAGCTCCGCTATACGGCCGAGGTGATTCTTTCTCTGAAGTCAGAGGATTCTCCGGTGCTGGTCAGAGAACTCGGCTTTGCCAATCTATTGATCGGCATGATCAGTCTGATCGGCCTGATCGGCCTGGTCCTGCCATCGTGGAATCCCGCTGCGGTCCTGACCGGAGGTGTGCTGTACGCCCTGGCAGGCATCCATCACACGTTCCGTGGAGACCGCAACTAGAAGGGAACGATCGCCATGGCATCCGATCTCTGGGAAGCCGTCGTGCTTGTTTCCAGCTTCTCGCTGCTGCTCATCCCCTCCGCCTGAACAACTAACTATCGGACTGCAGCAGATCTGCAGTGTCACCATCCATTCGGGGATTTGTGCATAGGGTTAAAGGGAGAGACAGATCTGAAGCAGGAAGGTGAAGAGATGAGAATCGCGCAGATTTCTACCCTTCATGAGAGGGTTCCGCCCGTCGGCTATGGAGGAACGGAAAGGGTCGTTCACTATCTCACAGAAGAACTGGTCAGGCGCGGCCATGACGTTGTTCTGTTTGCCAGCGGTGACTCTCTGACCAGCGCCAAGCTCTGCGCCTGTGTCCCCCAGGCTCTGCGCCTGAGCGGCCAGGTGTCAGACGCCAGCGTGCATAACATGATCCAGCTCGACCGCGTCGTCGAACAGCTCGATAACTTCGATATCCTCCATTTCCATAACGGCCACTCCCATTTCCCCCTCTCCAATCTGTTGGGGATTCCCCATCTGAACACCCTGCACGGCCCCCTGCACGCACCCGAGCAGAAGCTGCTCTATGCCCACTTCCATCGGGTGCCCCTGGTCTCGATCTCCGAAACCCAGCGCCAGCCCGTGCCCGGAGCCAACTGGCTCGGCAACGTTTACCACGGACTGCCCAACGATCTTTATCACTACCAGGCCACACCCAGGCCCTACCTTGCCTTCATCGGCCGCATCTCACCGGAAAAGCGACTGGATCGCGCCATCGCGATCGCCACGGCCGTGGGTCTGCCGCTGAAAGTGGCCGCCAAGATCGATCCGGTGGACACCTCCTACTTCCACGATCACATCGAGCCGTTGCTGAAAAACAATCCGCTGGTGGAATTCGTTGGCGAAGTGGATGACGCCGGCAAGCAGGATCTGCTGGGCCATGCCCTTGCCCTGCTGTTTCCGATTGACTGGCCCGAACCGTTCGGCCTGGTGATGATCGAGGCCAACGCCTGCGGTACGCCGGTGATCGCCTGGCGTAACGGCTCGACTCCGGAGGTGATCCGCCACGGGATCAACGGCTTCCTCGTGGACTCACTGAAGGAGGCCATCGCCGCCATCGGGGAGCTGGAACGGCTGGACAGGGCACGGGTCCGCAGCCACTTCGAAGTCAGCTTTTCGGTCAGTCGCCAGGCCGAGGACTACGAACAGCTCTATCGCCACCAGATCCAGGCCAGCCGCTGCCACAGCCCTGCCCACCGAACCCCCGTGCATGCCTGATCCGCTGCACCCCTTCGTCCTCAAGAACGAAGAAACCTTCGCGATCCTGGATTCCCGCGGGGAGATCTGCCCGGACGTCCAGCAGGATGTCGGCATCTTCCATCGCGGTACCCGTCACGTCAGCCGGCTGCAGCTCTTGCTGTGGGGACGGCCGCCGCTGGTGCTGAGCTCCACCGAGCGTGGGGCGGTGGGCGTGCTTGTGAGCCATCTGAGCAACAACGACGACAACGCCGGTGGCTCCCCGGCGATGACGATCCATCTGGAGCGCAGCACCGTCCTGACCGCCACCGCCTGCCTGCAGCAGTTCTGCTTCACCAGCTATGGGGACAGGCCCGTGGTGATGCCGTTGACCCTGCGGCTCGATGCGGACTTCCGCGACATCTTTGAGGTGAGGGGTTACACCCGATCGGAGCGGGGCCGTACGGCCCGTCGCGGCATTGACGGCACCCTGGAACTCATCTACCGGGGACTGGACGGAGAGGATCGGGTGACGGTGCTGCGCCTGAGCGATCCCGTGGAGGACGTGGGTGAGGAGCACATCGGGCTGGAGGTGACCCTGGAGCCCAGGCAGACGCGACGGATCTTCCTGGTGCTGGATTTCCACCCCGTCGCCCAGCCACCTGGGGCGGAAGAGCACTTCACCACCGCCATGGCGGCCACCATCCAGCGCTTCCGGGACGCCCGGCGCAGCGCCGCTTCGGTGGTCAGCGACAACCCGGCCTTCAACAGCTGGCTGATGCGCTCCTTTTCCGATGTGCACCTGTTGGCCAGCCAGGTGGAGGATGGGCTTTACCCCTACGCCGGGGTGCCCTGGTTCAGCTGCCCCTTCGGCCGGGACGGCCTGATCACGGCGCGGCAGATGCTGATGGTGGAGCCGAGGCTGGCCCGGGGCGTGCTGGGCTACCTGGCCGGCAGCCAGGCGGTTGGCGACAATCCTTCCCACGATGAGGAGCCCGGCAAGATCCTGCACGAATCGCGGCTTGGCGAGATGGCCGCACTCGGCGAAGTACCGTTCTCGAGGTATTACGGGGCCGTTGACTCCACGCCCCTGTTTCTGTTGCTGGCGGGAGATTATCTGCACCGCAGTGATGATCGGGACTTCATCTTCGGCCTGCTGCCGGAGCTGGAGGCGGCGATGGCCTGGATCCACAGGGCCGAGGCCAGGAGCTTCGATGGCTTTCTTCGCTACCTGCGGGTGGCCCACAACGGGCTCCGCAATCAGGGCTGGAAGGATTCCGACGATTCCATCCATCACGCCGATGGCCGTCTGGCAGAGGGCTCGATCGCCCTCTGCGAAGTGCAGGCCTACGCCTACGGCGCTCGCCGTTCGCTCGCCATGATCTATCACCGCCTGGGCCGGGCCACGGATGCCGAGACGCTGCTCGAGGAGGCCGCCGCCCTGCGTCACCGTTTCCACCAGGCCTTCTGGACCCCCTCGATCGATTCCTATGCGCTGGCCATCGATGGCGAGGGCCAGGCCTGCCAGGTGCGGACATCCAATGCCGGCCACTGTCTCTTGACCGGCATCGCCACCACGGAGGCGGCGGCGGCGGTGGCCCGCCAGCTGATGGCCCCCACCAGTTTCAACGGCTGGGGCATCCGCACCCTGGACGAACGGGAGTGCCGGTACAACCCGATGAGCTACCACAACGGCTCCGTCTGGCCCCATGACAACGCCCTGATCGGCATGGGTCTGGCCCGTTACGGCCACCGCTCCGAGGCCCTGCAGATCCTCACCGGCCTGTTCGAGACCGCCAGTGCGGTGCCGATGTTCCAGCTGCCGGAACTGTTCTGCGGCTTCCCGCGCCGGGAGGAGGAGGGGCCCACCTTCTACCCGGTGGCCTGCAGCCCCCAGGCCTGGGCCAGCGCCAGCGTGTTCGGCCTGCTGGAGGCGGTCACCGGCATGGCGATCGAGCGGGAGCACGGCAGCAACCGGGTGCAGGTGCGCCTGCACAATCCCTGCCTGCCGAGGGGACTCAACATGCTGGACATCAACGGCCTCCGCCATGGCGACGAGGAGATCAACCTTCAGTTCCACCGCAGCGAGCACGATGTGGGCGTGCTGGTGCGAAGCCGGACACCTGGGGTGGACGTGCTGATCATGAAATGAACCGCACCCCTGGCAATGGCGGCCTGCTGGCCTGGTAGACAGGGGGCCGATGCCCGAGGGGCCCGTGGGGAACGCCGAGATCACCGAGCTCCGGCGCATCTTCGCCACCCGGCTGGACACCCTTGATGGGATTCTGACCAGGGCCGAAGCCCACCTTCCTGACATCAACGCAGCTCTGGGGGAACGGCTGACCCCCGACATGCTCCCCCTCGGAGCCCAGATCGCCTTTGCCTGCAATCAGCCCCGGGGGTTCGCCCACTGGTGCGCGGCCCGGGACGACGGCAACCTTGACCCCGATGTTCCCACCCTCGCAGTCGCCCGTTCCCACATCGCCGATACCCGGGCGCTGCTTCAAAGCGTGGACTGCGACGATTCCAGGCTGGACGCCATCAAGCTCACCCACCTGGGTCCAGGCCTATTCACCGAGACCACCGCGCGGCTGTTCGTCAGTGACTTCTGGATCCCCAATTTCTACTTCCACATCACCACGACCTATGCGATATTTCGCACCCTGGGGGTGCCCCTGGGGAAGGCGGATTTCATGTCTTTCCTGATGCCCCATGTCCAGAGGAAGCCCTGATCAGCGCCGCAGCCATCCTCATGGGCCATGGGCCCCAGCCAGGCGCCCACCTAGGGTCGAGATTGAGGCTTCAGCGGGGATCGGGGCCATGTCGGACAGTCAGATCCGCTTCGTCGATGGAGCTGGATATGAGCGGTTCATGGGGCAGTGGAGCCAACGGGCGGGCGACGTCTTTCTCGACTGGCTGGCGCCACCAGGCGGCCAGCGTTGGCTGGATGTCGGTTGCGGCAATGGGGCCTTTACGGAACGGCTTGCCGCCCGAGGAGCGCCGGCTGCACTGACGGGGATCGACCCTTCCGAGGAACAGCTGGCCTATGCCCGCCTGAGGCCGGCGCTCCAGGCCGCTGCGTTCTTCCAGGCCGATGCCATGGCCCTGCCCTTTGCTGACAACGCCTTCGACGCTGCCGTCATGCCGCTGGTGATCTTTTTCGTTCCGGACCCCGCCACTGGCGTTGCCGAAATGGCAAGGGTGGTGCGCCCCGGCGGCCTCGTGGCCGCCTATGGCTGGGACATGCTGGGCGGATTCCCTTACCGGGAATGGCGGGAGGAACTCCAGGCCATCGGCGCTGCCATGCCCATGCCCCCCAGCGTGGAAGCCTCCCAGATGGAGAACCTGCTCGCCCTCTGGAACGGCGCCGGTCTCATCGGACTGGAAACACGCAAGATCACCGTGGAACGCACCTTCGTCGACTTCGACGACTACTGGGCGACCCTTCTGCTTGGCCCGAGTGTCGCTGGCCTCCTGGCCACCCTGGAGCCTGCGGCCCTCGCCAGGATTGAGGAGCGCCTGCGCCGACGTCTGCCCACCGATGGAGACGGCCGCCTCACCCGATCGGCCCGGGCCCACGCCATCCGGGGACGGGTTCCTGTGGCCACCGACTGACGCTTCAGCCGATGCCGGTGCGGCAGAGGTCGAGCACGTCGGCCATCGAGCGGATCTGGTCCATGGTGGTGCGCAGCTGGGTGGCGCTGAGCAGTTCGACCCGCAGGTCGATGCGGGCCGGCTTGCCGGCGCTGGTGCGCACCCGGGCATCGCTGACGTTGATGCGGTGGTCGGAGAGCCGCATCAGGATGTCCTTGAGCACCCCCACCCGATCCAGCACCTCGATGCGCAGCCGCACCGGGTAGCGCCGCTGCTGGGCCTCCCCGAGCGGGTTCCAGCGCACCGGCAGCCGCCGCTCCACCGGCACCTGGGGCACGTTGGCGCAGTCCTGGCGGTGGATGGTGATGCCGTGGTTGCCCAGGGCCACGGTGCCCACGATCGCCTCGCCGGGCAGGGGACTGCAGCAGCCCCCCAGGCGGTATTCCAGCCCCTCCAGTCCCAGGATCGGGCTGTTCGAGGGGTGCCCGTGGGGGGCCTGGCGCGGCTGGGCCGCGGCCACCCCGGCCGCCACCTCCTCGTTGGTGGGGGCGGGGGCGGCGGCGGCGGTGCTGAGGCGCACCTCCTCCCGCAGGCGGTTGAGCACCTGCTGCAGGGTGACACCGCCGAAGCCCAGGGCCGCCAGCAGGTCCTCGGTGCCCACCAGGTTGCAACGCCTGGCCACCCTGGCGATCGCCTCGCCGTTGAGCAGGGCGTCGAAGCCGTCGCGGCCCAGTTCCCGCTCCAGCATCTCGGTCCCCCGCTGGATGTTGTCGTCACGGTGGCTGCGCTTATACCAGCCCCGGATGCGATTGCGGGCCGTGGGGGTGGCCACGAAGTTGAGCCAGTCGAGGCTCGGGTGGGCATTCTTGGCGGTGATCACCTGGACGAAGTCGCCGTTCTGCAACGGTGTGGCCAGGGGACAGAGGCGGTCGTTGATGCGCACGCCCTGGCAGTGGTTGCCCACCTCCGAGTGGATGCGGAAGGCGAAGTCCACGGCGGTGGATCCCTTGCGCAGACCCACCACATCCCCCTTGGGGGTGAACACGAACACCTCCTCGTCGAAGAGGTCCTCCTTGATCGAGGCGAGGAAGTCGCTGCTGTCCTCGCCGCCGTCGTCCTTCTGCCAATCGACCAGCTGCCGCAGCCAGTTGAAGCGCTCGGTGTCGCCGGCGGCCGGCGAGCCCCCCTCCTTGTACTTCCAGTGGGCGGCGATGCCGTACTCCGCCACCTGGTGCATCTCGGTGGTGCGGATCTGCACCTCGATCGGCCGGTGACGGCCGATCACCGCGGTGTGCAGCGACTGGTAGCCGTTGGGCTTGGGCAGGCCGATGTAGTCCTTGAAGCGCCCGGGGATTGGCCGGAAGATGTCGTGCACCACCGCCAGGGCCCGGTAGCAGCTCTCCACACTCGGGCAGAGGATCCGCAGGGCCGCCACGTCGTAGATCTCGTGAAAGGCCTTCTGCTGGCGCTGCATCTTGCTCCAGATGCCGTAGAGGTGCTTGGGCCGGCCGCTCACCTCGCAGTCCTGCAGACCCGCCGCCACCAGCCGGTCGCGCAGCAGCTGCACCGTGGCCCCGAGCCGTTCCTCCCGTTCACTGCGCTTGGTGGCGACCTGCTGCTGCACGTCGCGGTAGGAGTCGGGCTCCAGCACCTTGAAGGCCAGGTCCTCCAGCTCCCACTTGAAGCGGCCGATGCCCAGGCGGTTGGCCAGGGGGGCGTAGATGTCGCGGGTTTCCCGGGCGATGCGCTGCTGCTTCTCGGGCTTGAGGGCGCCGAGGGTGCGCATGTTGTGCAGCCGGTCGGCCAGCTTGACCAGCACCACCCGGATGTCGCTGGCCATGGCCAGGAACATGCGGCGCAGGTTCTCCGCCTGGGCCTCGGTGCGGTTGGTGAAATGGATGCCACCCAGCTTGGTGACCCCCTCCACCAGGGCGCGCACCTCCTCGCCGAAACGCTCTTCGATCTCCTCGGGGGTGACCTGGGTGTCCTCCACCACGTCGTGGAGGAAGCCGGCGGCGATCACCGCCGCGCTGGCGCCGATGTCGCGCAGCAGGCCGGCGACGGCGATCGGATGGACGATGTAGGGCTCGCCGCTGGCCCGGAACTGGCCGTCGTGGAGCTGGTAGGCGAAATCGAAGGCCGTGGCCACCAGAGCCTCCGTGTCGACCTGGCGCGTCTCGGCGCCGGCGGGCTGGAGTTGCTGGAGGCTCTGGCGCAACCAGGCCGGCAGGGGGACGGCGTAGTCGCGCTCGGGGGCAGCGGTGCCCACTGGTGGGGCCACAGGAGAAGGCGGCGGCTCATCTGCCGGGTCTCTCACCCCCTCTGCAGCAGAAGTTGCGGCCGAGGCGTAAGCCAGCGGAGAGGAACCTGGATCCGGCGCCACCCTCAGCATCACACCCTTCAGGGTCCACCCATGGTATGGGGCAATCGTCACGAACCAGGGGATTTGCGCATTCCGCCATCCAGACTGGTCGCCGCCGGTGTCGCCCATGGCCCTGCCCAGCCCGTCCCTGCCAGTGGCCCCGGTGCTGCGGATCGGTGGTCTTCAGGTGCGCTATCCCGGCAGCGAACGGCCCACCCTCGATGGCCTCGATCTGACCCTCAGCCCCGGCGAGCGGCTGGCCCTGGTGGGTCCCTCAGGCTGCGGCAAGAGCACCGTGGCCCGGGCCGTGCTGCAGCTGCTGCCCCCGGGAAGCAGCTGCGAGGGCGAGCTGTTGCTGGCGGGGCAGGACCCGCGGCGGCTGAGGCGCGCCGCCCTGCGCCGGCTGCGGGGGGAGGCGGTGGGCCTGGTGTTCCAGGACCCGATGACCCGCCTCAACCCCCTGCTCACCATCGGCGAGCACCTGCGCGACACCCTGGCCGCCCACCGCGGCGGGGGCCGGCAGCGGGCCCGGGAGCTGCTGGCCCGGGTGGGGATCGCCCCGGAGCGCTACGGCAGCTTCCCCCATGAGTTCAGCGGCGGCATGCGCCAGCGCCTGGCCATCGCCCTGGCCCTGGCCCTGCAGCCGCCCCTGGTGATCGCCGACGAACCCACCACCAGCCTGGACGTGGCCGTGGCCGGGCAGGTGATGGCCCAGCTGAGCGAGCTCTGCACCGAAACCGGCAGTGCCCTGTTGCTGATCAGCCACGACCTGGCCATGGCCGGCCGCTGGTGCGACCGCATCGCCGTGCTCGATCAGGGACGGCTGGTGGAGGAGGCCCCCAGCCTGCGGCTGCTCAAGGCGCCGGCCTCGCCCCTGGCCCGGCGGCTGGTGCTTGCCGCCCGGGAGCGGGAGGGCGGGCGCAGTGAGGCCCCCGCCGCCGCGCCGGTGCTGCTGGAGGTGGAGGAGCTGCGCAGCTGGCACCCGCTGCCCTCCCTGCCCTGGCAGCCGCGCTGGATCAAGGCGGTCGACGGGGTGAGCCTGACCCTGCACGAGGGCGAGACCATCGGCGTGGTGGGGGCCTCGGGCTGCGGCAAGAGCAGCCTCTGCCGCGCCCTGATGGGGCTGGCGCCGGTGCGGGGCGGGGCGGTGCGGCTCCAGGGGGTCGACCTGCGGCGCCTGGGGGGGGGATCGCTGCGGCGGGCCCGGCGCCGGCTGCAGATGGTCTTCCAGGATCCCCTGGCCTGCCTCAACCCCCAGATGAGCGTGGGGGAGGCGGTGGCCGATCCCCTGCTGATCCATGGGCTGGCGCGCCGCCCGGAGGCCCGCCGGCGCGCCAGGGAACAGCTGGCCCTGGTGGGGCTGGATCCGCCCGAATCCTTCGAAGACCGCCTGCCCCGCCAGCTCTCGGGCGGCCAGCAGCAGCGGGTGGCCATTGCCCGGGCCCTGATCCTGGAGCCCCAGGTGCTGCTCTGCGACGAGAGCGTCAGCATGCTCGACGCCGAAGTTCAGGCCGATGTGCTGGCCCTGCTGCGGCGCCTGCAGGGCCAGCTCGGCCTGGGCCTGCTGTTCATCACCCACGATCTCGCGGTGGCCGGGGGCTTCTGCCATCGGGTCCTGGTGCTCGACGGCGGCCGCGTCGTGGAACAGGGGGCCGGTGCCGAGCTGCTGGCGCACCCCCAGGCGGCGATCACCCGCACCCTGGTGGAGGCCTGCCCGCGCCTGCCCCCCCTGCCCTGAAGCCCCCTCCACGCCGCACCGCCATGCTCCACCGCCTGCTCCTGCGCGCCCGCTACCTCACCCTGGTGCCGATCCTGGCGCTGCTGGCCAGCTGCCTGGCCCTGTTCCTGCGGGGCAGCCGGCTGATCCTGGAGCAGCTGCGGCTGGCCCTGGTGAGCATCACCGACCTGGTGGATCTCAACCGCTTCGAGATGGACATCCTTGAGGGGATCGACCTGCTGCTGGTGGGGACGGGCTGCCTGGCCCTGGCGATCGGCATGTTCTCGCTGTTCATCAGCGAGCTGAAATTGCCGAAGACCCTCAGCTTCCGGAACTTCCACGAAGTGAAGGGCATGTTCGCCAACTTCATCATCCTGGCGATGGCGATCTCCTTCCTCGAACTGCTCAACAGCTTCGATCCCGACGACCCCTCCCACTCCGTCGCCGGCACCGACATCTTCTTCCCCGGCGCCGGCATGGCCGTGGTGACCCTGGCCCTGCTGGCCTTCAAATACTGGGGCGGCGAGCGGGAGGACCATCGCCCTGCGGCAGCGCCGGAGCACGAGTGATCCCGCCGGGACTCGCGGGATCCCTCAGAGCACGGCGCGCAGCAGGTCGGCGATCAGCAGGTTGTCGAGCGAGAGCAGGCCGCCGCCGGAGGTGATCAGCACCAGGCACATCACCACATACATGGACGCCTTCTCCCAGCTGGGCGGCTCGCCGACGCCCATCGGGCCGGCGTAGTCACCCTCGGGAATCTGATAGGGATCCGGCGCGATGAACGGGGAGCCGGAGACCAGCTCCAGCACCATGGCGTAGGCCATCGACACCAGGATCGCCAGGGCCGCCAGAGGGGTGAGCAGGCCGGGGATCAGGGCGATGCCCGCCCCCCACATCGAGGCCGCCGAGAGGAAGCAGAGCCACTCCGGCGTCTTCATCGCCGTGGACCAGGTGCGCAGGTTGCGCAGCTTCGGCCAGCCATGGCGGATGAAGGCCACCCCCACGAACAGCCGCAGCACCAGCAGAGCGGCACCGGCCGCCAGGGACGGGCCGGTGGGCACGAGCAGGGTGACGATCTCGAGGTCCATCGGCGGGCGGAACGGCGGGACGGCGTGCCGGCTCACCGTAAGCAGGGTGGGCGGACGGCGCCGCGGCGGTGTGGGGCCGGGCGAAACCGGGGGGCCTGGCCATCATGCGGTGGGCGGGCCCCCTGTCCCCTCCACCCCTGCCGACGCCATGACCTCATGCACGGCGGCCTTGCCGTCCCCGGGAAGCAGTGCCCCGCTCGGCGCCTCGTTCAGCGATGGGGGTGTCAACTTCAGCCTCTATGCCCGGCGGGCGACGGCGGTGGAGCTGTGCCTGTTCGCGCGCGTCGATGAGGCCGTGCCCAGCCAGCGCCTCCGCCTCGACCCCGACCGTCACCGCACCGGTGACTACTGGCACTGCCGGCTGGAGGGGATCGGGCCGGGGCAGCCCTACGGCTGGAGTGTCGCAGGCCCCTGGCAACCCCAGCTGGGGCTGCGCTTCGATCCGGCCAACCTGCTGCTCGATCCCCATGGGCTGGCCCTGGCGATGCCGCCGGGCTATGGCCGCGCCCCCGGCCGCAGCAGCGCCGGCGACTGGGGCACCGCCATGAAGAGCGTGGTGGCCGACCCGCTCGCCTACGACTGGGAAGGGGATCGGCCCCTGCACCGGCCCTCCCGCGAGACGGTGATCTACGAGCTGCACGTGCGCGGCTTCACCGCCCACCCCAGCGCCGGCCTGCCGCCGGAGCAGGCGGGCACCTACCGGGGCCTGATCAGCAGGATCCCCTACCTCCAGGACCTGGGCATCACGGCGGTGGAACTGCTGCCGGTGTTCGCCTTCGATCCCCTGGCGGCCCCCGCCGGCCTGCGCAACTACTGGGGCTACCAGCCGGTCTCCTTCTTCGCCCCCCACCCGGGCTACGCCTGCAGCGCCGACCCCCTGGCGGTGATCGACGAGTTCCGCGACCTGGTCAAGGCCCTGCACCGCGCCGGCATCGAGGTGATCCTCGACGTGGTGTTCAACCACACCGCCGAAGGGGACGCCGAAGGACCCGCCTTCTGCTTCCGGGGGCTGGCCGACGGCGACTACTACCTGCAGAACGCGGACGGCACCTACATCGACGACACCGGCTGCGGCAACACCTTCAACGCCAACCATCCAGTGGTGCGGCGCCTGATCCGCGAAAGCCTGCGCCACTGGGTGCAGCATCTGCATGTCGATGGCTTCCGCTTCGATCTGGCCTCGGTGCTGGACCGGGACCAGACGGGCCGTCCCACCCCCCTCTCGCCGGTGCTCTGGGACATCGACACCGATCCAGTGCTGGCCGGGACCAAGCTGATCGCCGAAGCCTGGGATGCCGCCGGCCTCTATCAGGTGGGCAGCTTCGTCGGCGACAACTGGCAGGAGTGGAACGGCCGCTTCCGCGACGACGTGCGCCGTTTCATCAAGGGGGATGGGGGCCTGGCGGCCAGCGTCGGCCAGCGGCTGATGGGCAGTCCCGACATCTACGGCCACAAGCAGCGGGAGGCCGAGGCCAGCGTCAACTTCATCACCTGCCACGACGGCTTCACCCTGGCCGACCTGGTCAGCTACAACGCCAAGCACAACGAGGCCAACGGCGAGGGCAACCGCGACGGCAGCGACGACAACGCCAGCTGGAACGGCGGCGTCGAGGGGCCCACCAGCGACGCCGAGGTCCTGGCCCTGCGTGCCCGCCAGAGCCGCAACCTGCTGACCATGCTGCTGCTGGCGGTCGGCACGCCGATGCTGGCCATGGGGGATGAACTTGGTCGCAGCCAGCAGGGCAACAACAACGCCTACGCCCAGGACAACGCCATCAGCTGGCTCGACTGGTCGCTGCTGGAGCGCAACGCCGACCTGCATCGCTTCGTGCGTGAGCTGCTCGCCTACCGCCAGCGCCGCGACGTGGTGATCCATGCCTGCAACCTCAGCCTCGGCGAGCTGGTGCGGCGCCATCACGTCCGCTGGCATGGGGTCGAACCCAACCAGCCCGATTGGAGCGAGAGCTCCCGCTCCTTCGCCGCCACGATCACCAGCGTCGACCATCGGTTCCGCTGGCACGCCATGGTCAACGCCTGGTGGGAACCGCTGCAGTTCCGGCTGCCCGCCGCCGAGGGCGACCAACCGAGCTGGCGACGCTGGATCGACACCTCCCGGCCCACCCCGGAGGACATCGTGCCCTGGGACAGCGCGCCGCCCCTGGAGACGGACTCCTACACCCTGGGCCCCCGCTCGATGGTGGTGCTGGTGGTGGGCCTCAGTCCTGCAGCAGTTGCAGGCGATGGCCATCCGGATCCGCCAGCTGCAGGGCCCGGCTAGCCCCGAGCCACGCCGCCTGATCCCCCAGCGCAACGATCCCCGGCGAGATCACACGCCCGCCCAGGGCCCCGGCCCGGCCGGCGACCCCCTCCAGGTCGGCCACCCGCAGGCGCAGCTGCCAGTGGGCCAGGTCCTGGAGGCCCTGGTCGGCGGGCATCGGCCGGCCACCGGCGGGTTCGCCGTAGTCGAGGCACTCGACGCCGGCACCGCTGGGGCAGCGATGGCCGGTGATGCGCACCCGGGTTCCCCCCAGACCATCAAGACCGTCCTGTTCCGGGCCGCTGTTGACGCCGTCGCCGCCGGCGGCCAGGCCCAGCAGGTTGCGGTAGAAGCAGCCGCTGGCGGCCGTGTCGGCGATGCCGATGGCGCTGTGGTCGATGCCCAGCACCGGCCCGGGGGCGTCGCCATGCCAGCGGGCCTCCCCCTTGTCCGGCGGAAACTGCAGCAGCTCCAGGGGATGGCCGTCCGGATCGCGGAACTTGAAGGCGACGATGCCGGCGGCGCCCGCATTCCAGTCCGGCAGCCGCTGGGGCGCCGAGGAGATCGCCGTGATCCGGCCGGCGGCGAAGGCCGGCTGCAGCCCCGCCAGGGCCGCCTCCATGCTGTTGACCACCAGGCAGGCGTGCTGGAACCAGCGGTCGTTGCTGCGGGAACCCGACGGGATCGGCCGGCCCGGACGGGCGCCTGGCCCCGGCGCGAGCACCTCGGTGAGCTCCAGCACCTCGGCGCCGATCGCCAGCCGCAGCACCCTGAGGCGGGCGTCCGGCAGACCCACCAGCTGGGCGTAGGGGCCGCCCTCCAGCACCACGGCCTCCCCCAGGCGCCGGAAGCCCAGGCCGGTCTCGAAAAAGGCGGCACTGGCCTCGGCATCGGCCGTGGTGAACCCGAGGCTGTCGATGTGGGGAAGGGTCATCGCTGAGGGGCTGCCACGGGGTTCTGCCCCACCAGGCTGAGCACGCCACCGACGCAGATCAGGACCGTTCCCACCACCACACCGGCATTCGGGATCTGGCCGAACCAGACCCAGCCGATCAGACCGGCGAAGACCACGGAGGAATACTGAAAAGCCCCGATCGCACTGGGATCGGCATAGCTGTAGGCGCGGATCAGCAGAAACTGGAAGCTGAGCAGGCAAAGGGCCGAGGCCAGCACCCACAGGAACTGATCCGGCGTGATGGCGTGGAATCGCCCCACCATCATCAGGCTCGAGACGAGGCCGCCGATGGTCAGAAAATAGACAAGCTGCGTCAACGCAGACTCGCTCCTCCCCAGGGCCTTCACCGCCAGAAACTCGATGGCACAGACAAATCCGGCCGCCAGTCCGAGCAGATCGCCGGGCTTATCAAGGAGACTGGCATTAGGCTGAACGACAATCACCATCCCCGCGAATCCCACCGCCAAGGCCTTCCAGAGACTGGGAGGAATGCGCTGCCTGAGCACCAGCCAGGCCAGCAACGGGATGAACATCGGTGTCGTGTTCAGCAGCACATTGGCATTGACAAGATTCACCAACTGGGCCGCCGACATGAACAGCAGAAAACCGCCCATGCCCATGCCGCCACGCAGCAGGTGAAGGGGAAACACCCGCGTCGGCAGATCGCGGCCGCCCCGCAGGGCCAACAAAGGAATCAGCAGGACCAGCGCCAGAACGAAGGTGAGCCAGGTGAACATCAGGGCGTCCATGCCGCTGCCCACCGCCCGCGCAAACGCGCTCTGCAACGTATTGGCGAGGAAGGCCGCCACCAGCAGGGCCGCTCCCTTGGCCACAGAAGGACTGACAGGCCCATTCCCATTCCTGTCCGGCCCCTGCAACGCATCGCCGTCCATCGGGCTGGTTCCACTCGCTTCCGCCACAGACTAGGGGCCATCAGGAAGGGTGCCACGGTCAACGCATCCTGGTGCTGAGTTGCCGGTGATGAATGGCCGCTGCCGACCGCAACGATTCACTGGGCCCGGTCGGTAACCGTCCCTAGGATGAAGGCGTGGAGATCCTTCCACATTCCTTTCCCGGCCCCACCCGATGACGAGCTCCAACCCCCTGGCCGGCAAGGCCCTGTCCACCCTGCTGCAGGGCAAGGTCGCCATCGTCACCGGTGGCAACAGCGGCATCGGCAAATCGATCGTGGAATATCTGGCCGAACTCGGTGCCAAGGTGGTGATCGATTACCGCTCCCATCCCGAAGCCACCGAAGAACTGGAGCGTGAAATCGGCGCCTATGGCGGCTGCAGCTTCGGGGTTCAGGCCGATGTGGGTAAGCTCGATGACCTGCAGCGCCTGGTGGACGCCACCGTGGAGAAATACGGTCGGCTCGATGTGATGATCAACAACGCCGGCATCGAAACCCGCACCTCGATCCTCACCACCACCCCGGACAACTTCGACAAGGTGCTGGATGTCAACCTGCGGGGCGTCTTCTTCGCCACCCAGTTCGCTGCCAAACAGATGATCGCCCAGGGTGGCGGCGGCCGCATCATCAACATCTCCTCGGTGCACGAGGACTGGCCGATGCCCGACAACACCCCCTACTGCTGCGCCAAGGGCGGCGTGCGCATGCTCACCCGCACCGCAGCCCTGGAGCTGGCGCCCCACGGCATCACCATCGTCAACGTGGGGCCCGGCGCCGTGGCCACCCCCATCAACGACTCCACCATGAACAATCCCGAGCTGCTGGCCAAGCTCAACGCCGCCATCCCGATGGGTCGCATGGCCCAGCCGGAGGAGATCGCCAAGGTGGTGGGCTTCCTCGCCAGCGACGCCGCCAGCTACATCACCGCCACCACGATCTTCGCCGATGGTGGCCTGATGCACAGCAGCCCCGGGCTCTGAGGCGCCCCCTTTCAGGCCGGCGCAGGATCCTCCGCCCGTTCGGCCCGCTCCAGACCCACTTCCACCCCCAGGTGCTGGTCGGGTCGACCGGTGATCAGCAGGCTGGCCCGCTGCTGGGTGGCGATCATCCACAGCCACTTGGTCAGCAGGGTGAGGCGGTTCTCGTTGGCGGGCATGAAGGCGAGGTGGGCCATCCCCCAGAGCAGCCAGCCGAGGGGGCCGGTGAACTTGAAGCCCCGCAGATCGGCGACGGCGCAGAGGGGACCGATCACGGCCATGCTGCCGAGGTCGAACCAGCGGAAGGGGGCCTGGCGCTGCCCCAGCCGCTGGGCCAGCAGGTCCTGGGCGACCCAGCCCCCCATCTGCACCGCCGGTCCGGCCATGCCCGGCAGGGGCTTGCCATCGGCCGTGTGGGAATAGGAGCAGAGATCCCCCACCACCCGGATCTCGGGATGGCCGGCGATCGAGAAGTCCGGCTCGACCACCACCCGCCCGCCGCGGTCAACCGTGCAACCGGTGCGCTCCGCCAGCAACTTGCCGAGATGGGAGGCGCGCACCCCGGCACTCCAGCAGATGGTGGCCGCCTCCAGCACCCGCTCGCCGGGGGTTCCCGGCGCCGGCGCCTTGAAGGCCACGGTGAGTCGCCCCGCCTCGATGCTCTGCACCCGCCCGCCCAACACCAACTCGACCCCACGGGAAACGAGGTAATCACCGGCCGCTTTGGACAGCGACGGATCCATGGCCCGCAGCAGCCGGTCGCCGGGGTCGACGAGCACCACCCGGCAGAGACCGGGGTCCAGCTGGCGGAAGTCGCGCTGTGCCGCGTGGCGCATCAGCTCGTTGATCGATCCGGCCAGTTCGCAGCCGGAGGGGCCACCACCCACCACCACCACCGACTGCAGAAAGCGGCAGCGCTCCGGATCCGGAGTCTGCTCGGCCTCCTCCAGGGCCGTCAGCACCCGCCGCCGGATCTCATCGGCGTGCTCGAGGATCTTCATCGGCGGCGCCAGTTCCCGCCACTCCTCATGGCCGAAGTAAGTGCTGCCGGAGCCGGTGGCCAGGATCAGGCTGTCGTAACGCAGGCGGCGATCGTTGAAGACCACCTCCCGGGAGGCGGCATCGAGATCGACAACCTCACCCAACAGCACCTGCACATTGGCCGCCCTGGCCAGCAGCAACCGCAGCGGCGTTGCCACATCCGCCTCGGACACCAGGCCGGAGGCCACCTGATACAGCAGCGGCTGGAAAAGATTGAAGTTGCGCTTGTCCACCAGGGTCACCCGCACCGGCTGGCCGGCCAGCCGGTGGGCCGCCTTGAGACCGGCGAAACCGCCACCCACGATCACCACATGGGGCCAGCCCTTCATCACAGCTTCGCTCGGCTCCAGCTCGAGGAAGAAGCGTTCCTTCGCCATCGATGCGGTCCGCGGGGTGCCTGAAAGTTAGGGAGGATCTCCTGGACGGCGAGCTCCGGGCTGGCAGGATGCCGACACCCTCACCAGGCCGTCGCCCGTGACGCTCACCGCCCTCCAGGCCTTCGTCAGCAACGTCGCCGCCGATGGGCAGCTGCGCGAGAAGCTTCACGCCGCCAGCGGGCTGGACGACATCGTCGAGCTGGCCAGCCGCCATGGCCATGACTTCAGCAAGAGCACGCTCCTCAAGGCCCATGCCGCCGCCGTGGCCAGCGCCCCGGACCACCGCCTGGAGGCGATCAACAGCTGGGGCGATGCCCTGATGGAGGCCTTCGGAGCCAGCGACCGGGACTGAGGCGTGGACTCAGCCGCCCCATCGGGGTATCCCCACACTTCAGCAACAAAATGCCACAGACCCAGGTCAGCCGCCGGGGTCTGGCCATGGTGAAGGGGCACTCTCCGGCCGGTGCCCGATGCAGCAACTGCTGCCAGCCCTCAACGATCACAACCTGCCCTGGATGGACACCCTCCATCCGATCGTGGTCCACTTCGTCATCGCCATGGCCGTGATCAGCGTGGTCTTCGACCTGATCGGCGTCGTGCTACGGCGGCCGAATCTGTTTGAAGTCAGTTTCTGGAATCTGCTGTTCGCCACGGGGGCCATCTTCGTGGCGATCATCTTCGGCCAGGTGGAGGCGGGGCTGGCCGAACCCTATGGGGCCTCGCGCGCGATCCTCAACCTGCACAGCACCCTGGGCTGGTCCCTGGCCGGCATCCTCTCCGTGCTCACCGGCTGGCGCTACGTGCTGCGCAACCGGGACCCCGAGACGCTGCCGCTGCCCTTCCTGGCCGCCGGTGGGGTGCTGGCCGCGCTGGTGGTGGTGCAGGTCACCCTGGGCAACCAGCTGATCTGGGTGTACGGCCTGCACACGGTGCCGGTGGTGGCCGCCGGCCGGGCCGGTCTGATCTGATGGCCTCCTCCGTGCTCCCTGCCGAGGCCCCGATCCAGCAGCTGGGCGACTGGCTGGGACCCAACGACCTGCCCTACAGCCTGCCGATCCATCCGAATCTGGTCCACTTCACGATCGGCCTGTTCGTGATCGCCATCGCCTTCGACGTCGTCGGCGCCCTCTACCCCATCGAGAAGCGGGTGTTCCGCTTCCTGGCCCTGCCGATCACCCGGGCCGGCTTCCACGACGTGGGCTGGTACAACCTGCTGGCCTGCGCCATCGTCAGCTTCTTCACCGTGGCGGCGGGCTTCTTCGAGATGCTGCTGGCGGTGCCGATTCCCGGCGTCACCAGCAGCATCGGCCTCCAAAGCATGGAGACCATGCTCTGGCACGGCGTCGGCGGGGTGGCGATCCTGCTGGCGATCATCGCCATGACGGTCTGGCGCGGCTACCAGCGCTTTCTCTGGCGCCGGGACATGGGCCGGCAGGTGCAGTGGCTCTACCTGGTGGTGGGCCTGGCCCTGTTCCTGGTGATCGGCCTGCACGGCACCCTCGGCGCTGAACTGGCGGCCGAATTCGGCGTTCACATCACCGCCGACCAGCTCCTGGCCAACGGCGCCGACCTCCGCGACGCCCTTCCTTGAGGGCCCCACTGCCATGACCTCCGCACCACCGCGTCGCCCCGGCCCCATCGCCCTCCTTGCCCTGTCCCTCTGGGTGGGGCTGCTGCTGCTGGTCAGCCTCTGGGTGGCGAGGCAGTCGTTCCGCTGGATGCCGGTCCAGGCCTCCAATGCCGCCCCGCTGGTGGACGGCCTGTTCAGCTTCGAGACCGGCGTCGGCACCTTCGTGTTCCTGGGGGTCATCTCGGTGATGGGCTGGGTGCTGCTGGTGCACCGGGCCGAGAAGTACGACGAGAGCGATGCCGAACCGATCGAGGGCAACACCCGCCTCGAGGTGATCTGGACCGCCATCCCCCTGGTGCTGGTGATGGCCATCGCCTGGTATGCCATCCAGATCAACACCGAACTGGGGGTGCTCGGGCCGATGGAGCACATCCATCTGCGCAGTCCCCAGGAGCAGCAGGGGGGCTACGCCGGCGACCGGCTTCCGGCGGAGCAGGTGGAGGTGATCGCCCGGCAATGGTCCTGGGAGTTCCGCTACCCCGCCGAACACGTCTCCAGCACCGAGCTGCACCTGGAGCTGGATCGGCCGGTCACCTTCCGGCTGGTCTCCGAGGACGTGCTGCACGGCTTCTTCATCCCGGCCTTCCGGCTCAAGCAGGACGTGATCCCGGGCCGGGCGATCGACTTCAGCCTCACCCCCACCCGGGTCGGGCGGTACCGCCTGCGGGATTCCCAGTTCAGCGGCACCTGGTTCGCGGCCAACCAGGCCGATGTGGTGGTGGAGACGGCCGACGACCACGCCGCCTGGCTGAAGCAGGCGGCCGCGGCCCCCCTGCAGAGCGGCCTCAGCGTCGCCGCCGACGAGTACGCCGACCGTCAGACCAATCCCCACGGCGGCTGGCCCACGGTGGTGCCGGCCCCCCCGCCCCAGGTGAACGCTCCCGGTTCCAGCTCCCTTCCCCACGACGCCTGAGGCCATGACCAGCACCGCCCTCTCCCCCGAACCGCCCGCCTCCTGGCGGCGTTACTTCAGCTTCAGCACCGATGCCAAGGTGATCGGCATCCAGTACATCGTGGTGGCCTTCTTCTTCTTCCTGGTCGGTGGCCTGCTGGCCATGATCATGCGGGGCGAGCTGATCACACCGGAGGCCGATCTGGTGGATCGCACCGTGTACAACGGCCTCTACACGATGCACGGAACGATCATGTTGTTCCTGTTCATCTTTCCGGTGCTCAATGGGCTCAACAACCTGCTGATTCCCACCATGATCGGCGCCCCCGACATGGCCTTCCCGCGGCTCAACACCGCCGCCTTCTGGCTGGTGCCGGTGTTCGGCATCCTGCTGATCGCCAGCTTCTTCGTGCCCAGTGGCCCGGCCACCTCCGGCTGGTGGTCCTATCCACCGGTGAGTCTCCAGAACCCCCTCGGCCATCTGATCAACGGCGAGTTCCTGTGGGTGCTGGCCGTGGCCCTCTCCGGCGTCTCCTCGATCATGGGGGCGGTGAACTTCGTCACCACGATCCTGCGGATGCGGGCGCCGGGCATGGGCTTCTTCCGCATGCCCGTGTTCTGCTGGACGGCCCTCGCCGCCCAGACCCTGCAGCTGATCGGCCTGCCCGCCCTCACCGGCGGCGCCGTGATGCTGCTGCTGGATCTGAGCGTCGGTACCTCGTTCTACAGGCCGGAAGGGGGCGGCGATCCGGTGCTCTACCAGCACTTCTTCTGGTTCTATTCGCACCCGGCGGTGTATGTGATCATCCTGCCGGTGTTCGGCATCTTCTCGGAGCTGTTCCCCGTCTATTCGCGCAAGCCGCTGTTCGGCTACGTCTACGTGTGCCTGGCGTCGTTCATCATCGTCGGGCTGGGCCTGATCGTCTGGGTGCACCACATGTTCCCCAGTGGCGTGACCCAGTGGATGCGCAACCTGTTCATGGTCACCACGATGCTGATCGCCGTGCCCACCGGCGTGAAGGTGTTCGCCTGGCTGGGAACGATGTGGCGGGGCAAGATCCGGCTCACCACCCCGATGCTGTTCTGCATGGGCGGCCTGTTCAACTTCGTCTTCGCCGGCATCACCGGGATCATGCTGGCCACCGTGCCCATCGACATTCACGTCAGCAACACCTACTTCGTGGTGGGGCATTTCCATTACGTGATCTACGGCGCCGCCGTGATGGGCGTGTTCGCCGCCATCTACCACTGGTTCCCCAAGTTCACCGGCCGCATGCCCTACGAGGGCCTCGGCAAGCTGCACTTTCTGCTCACCTTCGTGGGCGCCAACCTCAACTTCCTGCCCATGCATCCCCTCGGCCTGATGGGCATGCCCCGGCGGGTCTCCTCCTACGACCCGGAGTTCGCCTTCTGGAACGTGCTGGCCAGCCTGGGGGCCTTCCTGCTGGGGGTGTCGATCATCCCTTTCCTGCTCAACATGATCAGCTCCTGGGCCCGCGGTCCCAGGGCGCCGCACAACCCCTGGAACGCCATCGGCCTGGAGTGGCTGCTGCCGTCCCCTCCGGCGGAGGACAATTTCGGCGAGCATGTGCCCACCGTGATCAGCCGCCCCTACGGCTACGGCAGCGGCGAACCGCTGGTGGAGCACCAGGCCGAGATCGAGCGCGCCCTCACCCTGCAGGAGGCCAACCGATGAGCAGCACCCCCGCCACGCCCGGCGACACGGCCGCGACCCACGCCCACGGCACAGGTCAGCACGCCAACCACAACCTCACCGGCTTCATCATCTTCCTGTGCTCCGAGAGCGTCATCTTCCTGGCGTTCTTCAGCGGCTACGCGCTCCTGCGCCTCTCCGCCATCGACTGGCTGCCCGCCGGCGTGGACGGCCTCGAATGGCGCCTGCCACTGATCAACACGGTGGTGCTGGTCTCCAGCTCCTTCACGATGGTGGTGGCCGAGCATTTCAAGGGCAAGGGGAAGATCTGGCTGTTCCGGGGCTTCTGGCTGCTGACCATGGCCATGGGGACCTATTTCCTCTACGGCCAGGCCGTGGAGTGGCGCGGCCTCAGCTTCGGCTTCACCTCCGGCACCTTCGGCGGCACCTTCTATCTGCTCACCGGCTTCCATGGCCTGCACGTGCTCACCGGCATCCTGCTGATGGGCCTGATGCTGGCCAAATCGTTTGTTCCCGGTAATTACGACGGCGGTGAAGAAGGCGTCATCGCCACGTCCCTGTTCTGGCACTTCGTGGATGTGATCTGGATCATCCTGTTCGTGCTGCTCTACGTCTGGAGAGCCTGATCCATGATCATCGACGACACCCACTACGACGTGATCCTGATCGGCAGCGGCGCCGGAGGCGGCACCCTGGCCGCCAGCCTCGCCGATGGGGGCCACCGGGTGCTGCTGCTGGAGCGGGGCGGCGTGATGCCCCAGGCCGATCAGAACGTCGCCGAAGTGGGGCTGTTCCGCAAGCCGCGCTACCACCCCGACGAGAAGTGGTTCGGCACCGACGGTGATCCCTTCTCCCCCCAGATGGTGCATGCCATCGGCGGCAACACCAAGATCTGGGGGGGCGTGCTGGAACGCATGCGGGAAGCGGAGTTCACCGGCGTGGCGCTCCAGGAGGGTCCGTCCCCGGACTGGGAACTGCGCTACGACGACCTGGCCCCCTGGTACGAGCGGGCGGAATCGCTCTATCGCGTGCATGGCGTGGCCGGGGCCGACCCCACCGCCCCGGCGATGCAGGGCGCCTATCCCGCCGCGCCGCGGCCGGTGGAGCCGTTCCTGGTGGAACTGCGGGCCGCCCTGGAGCGCCAGGGGCTCCATCCCTACGACCTGCCCCTGAGCTGGTCCGATTCGGCGGTTGATCCCAGCGGGGATGCCGAGCTGTTCGGCGTGGATCCGGCGCGGGCCAGCGGAGGGATCACGGTCAAGGAGCACGCCCGGGTGATGCAGCTGCACGTCAACCCGTCGGGCCAGGAGGTGCGCGGCGTCGAGGTGGACATCGACCACCAGCGCTGGCTGTTCCGCGGCCACCATGTCGTGCTGGCCGCCGGAGCCATCGGCACGCCGGAGATCCTTCTGCGGTCCGCCACCGACCACCACGCCCGTGGCCTGGCCAACGGCTCCGACCAGGTGGGCCGCAACCTGATGAAGCCCCAGCTCACCTCGATCCTGCAGCTGGCGGCCGCCCCCAATTCGGGCCGCTACAGCCGCGGCCATGGCATCACCGACTTCTACTGGGGCGACAAAAATGTCGACTTCCCGCTCGGCTCGATCCAGAGCGGCGGCGGGGTGCTGCAGGACGCCCTGTTCGCCGAGTCACCGCCGGTGCTCTCCCTGGTGACCCGCCTGATGCCGGACTTCGGTCTCGAGCAGCTGGCCGCCCGCTCGATCACCTGGTGGGCGATGAGCGCCGTGCGGCCCGATCCCCACAACCGGGTCGTCCTGCGGGGCCAGCACCTCCAGATCCACTACACGGCCAACAACCGGGAGGCCCACGACCGCCTCGTCTACCGCTGGATCGACTGCCTCAAGGCCGTCGAGGCCGACCCCCAGACCCTGGTCGCCAAAGCCGCCCCCACCCACCCCCGCGGCGAGGCGCCCCTGCCGGTGATCGGCGGCGCCTGCGGCACCTGCCGCATGGGCTCGGATCCGGCCACCTCGGTGGTGAACCTCGACGGCCGCAGCCACGAGGTGGCCAACCTCTGGATCGTCGATGCCAGCGTTCTGCCCTCCTGTCCATCGGTGGGGGTGGGGCTGACGGTGATCGCCAATGCCCTGCGCATCGGCGCCGCCCTGAAGGCGTCCCTGTGATCGCCGCCGTCCCCAGTCGCGCCGCTATCGACGCCATCACCCCGTCGGAGACCCGGCGCATGGCCGAGCGCGACCACGGCCTCGCCCCCTGGAGCCTCTGGGGCAGCTACCTGAGCGAGCGCCAGTGGGGCACCGTGCGCGAGGACTACTCGGCCGACGGGGACGCCTGGCGCTCCTTCCCCCACGACCACGCCCGCTCCCGCGTCTACCGCTGGGGCGAGGACGGCCTGCTGGGCCTCTGCGACGACCAGTGCCGCCTGTGCTTCTCCCTGGCCCTCTGGAACGGCGTGGACCCGATCCTCAAGGAACGGCCCTTCGGGCTCGGCAATCCCGAAGGCAACCACGGCGAGGACCTCAAGGACTACTTCTTCCATCTCGCCAACACCCCCACCCACAGCTTCATGCGGGGGCTGTACAAGTACCCGCAGCGGGCCTTCCCCTACGAACAGCTGCGGGTGGAGAACGGCCGGCGCGGCCGCGACCAGCCCGAATACGAACTGATCGACACCGGCATCTTCGACGACAGCCGCTACTTCGATGTCCTCATCGAGTACGCCAAGGCCGGCCCGGAGGACCTGCTGATCCGCCTCCGGGCCACCAACCGCGGCCCCGATCCTGCCCCCCTCACCCTGCTGCCCAGCCTTTGGCTGCGCAACACCTGGCGCTGGGGCTATCCCGATGAGGTCGAGCACCGGATCCGCCCGCTCGCCGGCGCCGGTGATGGCTCTGCGGGTGACGCCGGCGGACCATCGATCGTCACCGATGCTCTCCCCCATCTGGGGGTGTATCAGCTCGACTGCCGGGAGCCCGGCGCCTGGATCTTCACCGACAACGAAACCAACAGCGAGCGGCTCTGGGGCCAGCCCAACGCCACACCCTTCCAGAAGGACGGCTTCCATCGCCATGTGGTCGACGGCGAGGTGACTGCCGTGAATCCTGACCTGGTGGGCAGCAAGGCGGGGCGCGTGCTGCAGCGCACCCTGGCCGCCGGTGAGGAGTGGCTGGTGGAGCTGCGCCTGCATCGGATCGACGGCCCTGCGCCCGCTCCGGCCGAGCTCGGGGAGACGTTCGGGGCGATCTTCGCCGAGCGCGAGCGGGAGTGGCTGGAGTACTTCGACCATCGGGTGCCGGGCCTGTCCGAGGACGACCGCCGCATCCACCTGGCCGGCACCGCCGGGCTGCTGTGGTGCAAGAAGTACTACGGCTGGAGCGTGATGCGCTGGCTTGAGGGCGACCCCACCGGCGCGCCGCCGCCGCCGGAACGCCGCCGCGGCCCGAACGCCTACTGGCAACGGCTCCACGCCCACGACGTGATTTCGATGCCGGACTGCTGGGAGTACCCCTACTTCTGCCAGTGGGATCTGATGTTCCACGCCGTGGCCTTCGCCGTCTTCGATCCGGCAACGGCCAAGGAGCAGTGCATGCTGCTGCGCAAACCCGAGTACACCGCGCCCAACGCCCAGACCCCGGCCTACGAGTGGGCCCTGTCCGATCCCAATCCCCCGATCGGCGCCTGGGCCGCGATGCGCATCTATCAGATCGATCGCAAGAACAGCGACGCCGCCGATCTGGCCTTCCTGCGGGCGGCCCTGCGCAAGCTGATCCTGGAGTACGGCTGGTGGGCGAACCGCAATGACCGCTCCGGCGACAATGTGTTCGAGGGGGGATTCCTGGGGCTCGACAACATCGCCGTGTTCGATCGGCGCTTCCCCCTGGCCGACGGCAGCATCATCGAGCAGTGCGACGGCACGGCCTGGATGGCCTCGCTCAGCCTCAACCTGCTGCAGATCGCCGTGGAGCTGAGTCGCGAGGAGCCGGAGTACGCCGACATCTGCGAGCGGTTCGTGGTGGATTTCGTGCAGCTGGCGATCGCCCTCAACAATCCCGCCGGCCGCAATTACCTCAACTGGGACGAGGAGGACGGCTTCTACTACGACGTCATCAAGCGGCCCGACGGCAGCGTCGACTACCTGCGCACACGCTCCATCTCGGGTCTGGTGCCCCTGCTGGCGGTGCAGAGCTTCGACATCGACACCGTGGCGCGGTTGCCGATGCTCGATGTCACCAACGCCCTGGCCTGGTTCACCCATGAGCGCACCACTCCCTCCTGGGTGGTGGAAAACCTGGGAATCTGGAACAACGATCGGGTGCTGTTCACGCTGGTGCCCAGGGAGCGGCTGCAGCGCATCTGCGAGCGGCTCTTCGATGAGGAGGAGTTCCTCTCCCCCCATGGCATCCGTTCCCTCTCCAAGGTGTACGAACAGCACCCCTACACCTACACCGAAGGCAGCGAGAGCCAGACGCTCGCCTACAGCCCGGCCGACAGTCCGGTGGCGATGTTCGGAGGCAACTCCAACTGGCGCGGGCCCGTGTGGATGCCGATGAACTTCCTGCTGATCGAATCGCTGCAGAAGTTCGCCCATTTCTACGACGACAGCTTCAAGGTGGAGTTCCCCACCCGTTCGGGCCACTGGATCACCCTCTGGCAGGCCTCCCTGGAACTGGAGAAGCGGCTGGTGGGTCTGTTCCGCCGCGACGGCCGGGGCCGTCGCCCCTTCCTGGGAGATGTGGAGCTGTTCCAGACCGATCCCCACTGGCGCGATCTGATCCTGTTCAACGAATACTTTCATGGCGACAATGGCAGCGGAGTGGGTGCCTCCCACCAGACCGGATGGAGCGCCATGGTCTGCAAGATGCTCAACCAGCTCCACCGCTATCCCGAAGGCTGATCCCCCCGCCATGAGCACCCCGTCCTCCAGCGCACCGGTCGCCGGTCCCAGCCCATTCACCTCACCCCTGCCGCAGGCGGAGCAACTGCAGGTGGGCCACGGGGCCCACTTCGATGTTGTGATCATCGGCAGCGGCGCCGGCGGCGGCACCCTGGCCCGCCACCTTGCCCCCACGGGCCTGAAGGTGCTGGTGCTGGAGCGGGGCGACTGGCTGCCCCAGGAACCCCAGAACTGGGACGCCGAAGCGGTGTTCCAGCAGAACCGCTACGTGTCGAAGGATCCATGGCTGGACAAACACGGCAAGACGTTTCAGCCGGGCAGTCATTACTTCGTCGGAGGCGCCACCAAGATGTACGGCGCTGCCCATTTCCGCCTGCGCCAGCAGGATTTCGAGCAGCTGGCCCACTTCGATGGCACCTCGCCGGCCTGGCCCCTGCACTACGCCGACTTCGAGCCCTGGTATCAGAAGGCCGAGGAGATGTACCACGTGCACGGCCAGCGCGGTGAGGATCCCACCGAGCCGCCCTGCAGCGGCCCCTACCCCCATCCGCCGGTGGCCCATGAGCCGCGGATGCAGCAACTCGTCGACGACCTGCGGGCCGCCGGGCTCCATCCCTTCCACGCCCCCAGCGGCGTCCAGCTCGATGAGGCCCACATGGCCTTCAGCCGTTGCCGCAAGTGCAACTGCTGTGATGGCTTCCCCTGCCTGGTGCACGCCAAGTCGGACGCGGAGGTGCTGGGCATCCGGCCGGCCCTTTCGCAGCCGAACGTGTCCCTGCTCACGCGGGCCCAGGTGAAGCGCCTGATCACCGATGAATCCGGCCGCACGGTGAAGGCGGTGGAACTGGAACGGGACGGCGAACCCCTGACCGTCAGCGGTGATGTGGTGGTGGTGAGCTGCGGCGCTGCCAACAGCGCCCGGCTGCTGCTGCTCTCGGCCAACGACCGCCATCCCCGGGGCCTGGCCAACGGTTCCGACCAGGTGGGCCGCCACTACATGTTCCACAACAGCAAGGCGATGGTGGCCCTGGCCCATGAGCCGAACCGCACCATCTTCCAGAAAACGGTGTCCATCAACGACTGGTATCTCGGGGATGCCGACTTCGACTACCCGATGGGCAACATCCAGATGACGGGCAAGACCAACGGCACGATCATGAAGGGCTACGCGCCCCTGGAAACCTTCATGATGCCCGGCTGGAGCATGGACAAGATCGCCGAACATGCCCTCGACTTCTGGATCTCCAGCGAGGATCTCCCCGATCCGAACAACCGGGTGACCGTCACCGGCAGCGGCCAGATCCAGCTCAGCTACACCCCCAACAACCTCACCGCCTCGGCCCGTCTGGTCAGCCGGCTGGAGGGGCTGCTGGATCGCCTCTATCTGCGCAATCACCTGGTGGAGCGCCAGTTCTACATCGCCAACAGCATGGGCATCGCCGCCGTGGGCCACCAGGCCGGCACCTGCCGCTTCGGCAGTGATCCGGCCACCTCGGTGCTCGACCTCAACTGCAAGGCCCACGAGGTCGACAACCTCTACGTCGTCGACACCAGCTTCATGCCGACGATCGGTGCCGTGAACCCCTCCCTCACCGCCATCGCCAACGCCCTGCGGGTGGGCACCCACCTGGTGGAACGGCTGCGGGGCTGAGGGTGGCCATGGGCACGCCGGAGGAAACGTCGGAGCGGCAGGTGCTGGTGGCCCTGGGCACCGCCTGGGCCCTGACGGCCGGGTGGTTCCTGTTCTGGCCGGTGCCCACCGAGGTGGTCGGCCGGGGGGTCGTGATCGTGCCCGGCGGTGCCACGGTGATCGATTCCCGGGCCGAGGGCCAGATCCTCAGCCTGCCGGTGCGGGAGGGCCAGCGGGTGAGCCGGGGCCAGACCCTGATCCGCCTCTACCTGCCCACCCTGGAGCAGCAGCTGCGGCGCCAGAAGAAGGACCTGGCCGAGCTGGTCCGCATCAACGCCGATCTCGACCGGCGCGACCGGGACCGGCTGGCCTCGGCCCGGCGGCTGAGGGACACTGCCCTGGCCAAGCTGGAGGGCAACCGGGAGCGCCTGGACGCGCTGCGTCGCGTCTACGACCAGAAGGTGGCCGATTTCCGCCATCTGGCCCGCCGGGAGGTGGTGGCCCCCCTGGCCGCGGAAGTGGTGGCCAGCGAGGACCGGGCCATCCAGCTCGACAACAGCGTCGCCGAACTGGGCATCCGGCAGCGGGAGGCCATCGACGCCTGGGAGAAGGTCCGTCTCGCCATCGACACCGAAGCCCAGCGGCGGCGCTTCGCCATCCAGGACGCCCGCCGCGCCGTCCGGGTCACCCAGACCCGCCTGGCCTACGACGGCACCCTCACCGCCACCCGGGACGGGCGGCTGCTCGATCTGCAGGTGGTGCGGGGCCAGACGGTGAAGCCCGGGCAGCGCCTCGGCACCCTGGGCAGCCCCCGGGCGGACCGCAGCGACGCCGACGGCGGCCAGGCCCTGCAGGCGGTGGCCTACTTCGCCCCGGCCGATGCCCGCCGCCTGCGACCCGGCCTGGCCATGGAGGTGGTGCCGGACTGGAACGAGCGGGGCCGTTTCGGCGGCATCCGCGGTCGTGTGCGCCGCATCAACCTGCTGCCCGCCACCCGCGAGGACGTCGACACCACCCTGGGCAACCCCCAGCTGGCGGAGGCCCTGGTGCGCAACGGGCCGGTGATGCGCACCGAGATCGCCCTGTTGCCGGCGGCCGGCGGCTCCGGCCTCGACGGCTATCGCTGGACCCTCAGCCGCGGCAGCAGCGTCTTTCCGATCCGCGAGGGGCTGACGCTCAAGGCCCACGGCTACGTCGAATGGCGGCCGCCGGTGAGCTACCTGCTGCCGCTGCTGCGCGACCTCACCGGCAGCTATCGGACCCTGCGCCAGCAGGAGCGCCAGGACCAGCCTCCCCTGCGGCAGCGGGACGCCCTGCCATGACCCGCGAACGGCCCTGGCTGGTGCTGGAGGCGGCCCTGTTGGTGGTGCTGCTGCACGCCAATGCCCCGGAGGTGTGGTTCTGGTTCGCCGCGCTGGTGGTGCTGCTGCTGTGGCGCTCGTTCGCCTGGCGCCAGCGCCGCTGGCAGCGGCTGCAGGAACGGGTGGACGACGCTCAGGAGCCGCCCAGCACCAGCGGCAGCGCCACCGGCTGATCGGGCCGGTCCGGCACCGGCAGCAGTTCACGCAGCAGCTGGGCATAGCTGACATTGGCCAGGGTGGTGGATTCGGCCACCCCCTCCATCGCCCCGGTGAGGGTGGCGACCGTGTCGGCCACATCGCTGTAGTCGGCCAGCCCCAGCTGGTAGCGGGCGCGGACGTCACGGAAGGCCTCGCGGGAGGCGCTGTAGGAGGCGCGGGCCGCCACGATCTGGCGCAGGGCGGCCCGATGGTCGTGGAAGGCGGCCTCGAGGCGCTGGCGGATGGCATTGCGCTCCCGGGCCAGCTGCTGGTCGGTGCGGGCGGCGGCGCTGCGGCTGGCGGCCACGGCACCGGCGGTGACGCCGCCATCGAAGAAGCGCCAGTGCAGCTGCAGGCCCGCCGCCCAGTCGGAACGCTGGTTGAGCAGCTGGGGGATGAGGGCCGCGCTGCAGCAGCCCTCCAGCCGGATCACGGGCTGGGTGATCAGCCCCTGGCCGTAGCCGCCGGTGGCCACCAGCCGCAGGCTGGGCAGCAGCTCGGCGGCGCGGCGGTCGGCCTGGCGCAGCAGGGCATCGCGGGCGGCCTGCAGGGCCCGCAGCTGGGGATTGTCCCGCCAGCCGCGCACGATCGTCTGCTCCAGGTCGAGGGGCCAGGGGGGCTGGAGCCGCACCGCATCGCTGGCCCGCAGGCTGACGTCGAAGGGCACGTTGATCAGGTTGCTGAGCTGGCGCTGGCGACTCAGCTGCAGGGCCTCCGCCTGCTCGAAGCGGTAGCGGCTCTGCTGCAGGGCGGCCTCGGCGCGGAGCCGGTCGAGCCGCGGCACCAGGCCCACCTGCTGGAGCGCCGCCACCTGGTCGCGCACCACCGTGTCGCTCTCGACGACGGCCCGGCGGATCCGCAGCAGCTGGTCGGCGAGCTGCAGGCCGTAGTAGGCGATGCTCACATCCAGCTGCAGCTGGCGCAGCCGATCGGCGTAGCGCTGGCGGGAGGCCTTGAGGCTGTCATCGGCCTCGGCGATGGCGGCGGCGCGGTAGGGGCTCAGCAGCTCCCAGGCTAGCTCCACCCGGGCGGCGGCCGCACCGACGTTGGACTGCACCACATTCCAGCCCTGGTTGCGGACCAGAAACGGGGAGCCCGCCGGATAGAGGCCGGCGTTGTCGGTCCAGACCTGGTTGTAGGAACGCTGCTGGCTGAAGCCGCCGGCCAGGTTCAGACCCAGCTCCGGCCAGCGGCGCCCCCGGGCCGAACCGGCCAGGTCCTGCTGCTCGCGCACGCCGAGCACGGCGGCGGCCAGATCGGGATCGTTGCGCACGGCCACCGCCAGGGCCTCGGCCAGGCTGAGCCGCTGGCGCCGCTCGATCCGCACCGCCTCGGCCTCCTGGGGCAGGGCCGTCGCCGCCGGCGCCGGCAGTGAAGGATCGGGCCTGCCGGGTTCGGCACCCTGCAGCTCCCCGGCTCCATCGGCCTCGGGAGCGGCGGGCAGCAGGCTGCGGTCGAGCCGTTCCAGGTCGTCCTGGAACCCCTGGAGGCTGCGCAGCAGCGCCGCGGAGGGGGGCGGCAGGCGCCGGGGCCGGGGGGCGGCAATCAGCTCCTGCCCCCAGGCCCGGGCCATCGGCGCCACCAGCGCCAGGCCCAGGGCCGGGGCCAGCCAGCGTCGGGGCTGGCGCCGGATCACGGCTGCCGAGCCCCTGGAGGAGCCTCCGGCGGGGCGGCCGTGCTGCGGACCTGCATCAGATCGTGGAGACCCAGGCTGGTGCGGGCCAGGCAACCGATCGAGAAGCAGATCGCCGCACTGCCGAACAGCCCCAGCTGGGCCTCTCGGGTCTCCCCTTCGATGCGTGTCATCGCCAGCAGCACCACCCCGGCGGCCAGCCAGGGCAGGGTGACGACGAGGCCGAGCTGGGAGCGGGTCATCGCCATCAGCGCAGGCCCAGCTCCCGGCGCAGCTGCTGCTCCAGGTGGCGCACGGCACCGACCCGCGCCATGGCCCAGGAGAGCTTGCAGACGCAGCCGATCGAGAAGCAGATCGCAGCGTTACCGAACAGCCCCCAGGCGTGGCTGTGCAGGTTGAAATCCTCCGCCAGCAGGAGCCGCAGCGCCAGGATCACCAGCAGGCCGGCCACCACCCAGGGGCCATACACCCAGCCGACGAAGAACTGGTCGACGAACAGCCGTCGCGGCGGCGGGGCCATGACACCGGGATCCAGGGTTTCAAGTCTGCCGCAGCAACGCCCTCAGGACGACCGCCGCCGCAGGGCCAGCAGCAGCGTCTCGAACACCTCCGGCAGGGGGGCCTCGCACACCAGCCGCTCGCCGCTGATCGGGTGATCGAGGGCCAGCCGCACTGCGTGCAGGGCCTGGCCGCTCAGCGCCACCGGCAGCCGGCGGCAGCGGCCGTAGGTGGCATCCCCCACGATCGGGTGGCCCGTGTGGGCGCAGTGGACCCGGATCTGGTGGGTGCGGCCCGTGTCGAGCTTGAAGCGCAGCAGGGCGTAGTCGCCGAGGGTTTCGATCAGGCGCCAGTGGGTGCAGGCATGGCGCCCGGTGGCGTCCGTCACCACGGCGTACTTCTTGCGATCGACCGGATGGCGGCCGATGGCCCCCACGATCGTGCCGCTGTCGGCTGCAGGTCGGCCGTGCACCACCGCCAGGTACTCCCGCGAGGCGATGCGCTTCTGGATCTGCACCTGCAGTTTCACCAGGGCCTCCTGGCTCTTGGCGACCACGATGCAGCCGGTGGTGTCCTTGTCGAGGCGGTGGACGATGCCCGGCCGCATCTCGCCGCCGATGCCGGGCAGGTCGGGGCAGTGGTGCAGCAGCCCGTTCACCAGGGTGCCGTCCTTGTTGCCGGGGGCCGGATGGACGGTGAGCCCGGCGGGCTTGTTGATCACGATCAGATGCTCATCCTCGAACAGCACATCCAGCGCCATCGGCTGGGGGACCAGGTAGGGCAAGGGCTCCGGCGGCGGCATCCACAGCTCGACCGTGTCGTCGGTGCGCAGGGGCGTCTTGGCCCGGCCCGTGACGCCGTTGACCCGCACGTAGCCCGCATCGATGAATTTCTGGATGCGGGCCCGGCTCTGCTCGGGCCGCTGGGACACCAGCCAGCGGTCGAGCCGCATCGGCAGCGGCTTCGGGTATTGGAGCGTCAGCAGCTCCCCTTCGCCTTCGCCGAACGCGCCCATCAGCTGGAGGGCGGCTCCTGGGCAGGCCGCTCGGGGGGCGGCAGTTCCAGGGCGATCGGCCCCAGCAGGGAGCGGCGGAAATCATCGAGCAGCCGCTGGGCCATGCGAGGGGTGTCGCCACTGGTGTGGCGGGCCGCCGCCGTCGCGAGCCAGGCTTCGGCATCGGGGATCGGTCGCTCGGGATCCGCTCCGGGCAACGGCGGCACCGTCACCCCGTAGCGCCGCTCCAGCAGTCCGGGCGCCACCCCGGCCGCCGCCACCGGCTCCAGCTGCGCCAGCAGGCGCAGGAAAGCCTGGGCCACCGCCTCGCCGTCATAGGAGGCCTGGCCGATGTCGTCGCAGAGGGCGAGCCGCAGCCCGGCCAGCTGGTCATCGAGGCGGGGGGGCAGCACGCCGGGGGCGTCGAGCAGGTCGAGGTCCTGACCCAGCCGCACCCAGCGCAGGCTGCGGGTGACCCCGGCGCGGCGGGCGCTCTCCACCACCTTCTGGCGCACCAGCCGGTTGATCAACGCCGACTTGCCCACATTGGGGAAGCCGAGCATCAGGGCCCGCACGGGGCGCGGCTTCATGCCCCGGCCAGCCCGGCGGGCGTTGAGGGTCTCACCGGCCCGGATCGCCGCCTGCTGCAATTGCTTGACGCCGGTGCCGACCTTGGCGTCACACCACCAGGGCACCTCGCCCCGCTGGCGGAACCAGCCATCCCAGGCCAGGCGGGCGGCGGGACTGACCATGTCACGGCGGTTGATCACCAGCAGATGCTGCTTGCCCCGGATCCAGCGCTGCAGCCGAGGGTGCCCGGTGGCCAGGGGGATGCGGGCATCGCGTACCTCGATCACCAGGTCCACCTTCTTCAGGTTGGCGCTGAGGGCCTTCTCCGCCTTGGCGATGTGGCCCGGGTACCACTGGATCGGTGGGGCGGCGGTACTCAGGCGGACCGTGTCGCCGACGTCCGGCATCAGGGCACCACCAGCACCGGACAGGGCGCCAGCTGCAGCACCCGGGCGGCGGTGCTCTGGTGATCGCCTTCGAGGGTGATGCCGCGGGTGCCCATGACGATCACATCGGCATTGATCTCATCGGCCACATCGCCGATGACGAAGGCCGGCTTTCCCTCCCGCTCCAGCACCTCGCAGGCCACACCGGCGCCGGTGAAGCTGGCGCGGGCCTGCTCCAGCAGGCGGGCCACATCGGCGGGATCGTGCATCACCCCCTCCTCCGCCTCCACCACCGACAGCAGCACGACGCGGCTGCCATGGCGCTGGGCGAGCTGCAGGGCGACGGCCGCCGTTTCCATCGTCTGGCGGCTCTGGTCGATGGGGAACAGGACGGTGTCGAACATGGCGGAAGGCCCGGCCCTCTTGTCCTAGCGCCGACCGTTGCGGCCGCCAGGGAGTGGGGGTGGGAAGAACCGAATCGCGGCGGCGGCGGAGCGGGAGGCGCCGGAGGCTAATCTCCCCCCGCCTTTCCTTATCCGTAATCATGGCGAAGCGATCCCTCTCCAGCCTCAGCGCCGACGATCTCCGCGGCAAGCGGGTGCTGGTTCGGGTCGACTTCAACGTGCCCCTGGACGATGCCGGGGCGATCACGGACGACACCCGCATCCGGGCCGCCCTGCCCACCGTCCGCCACCTGATCGACCACGGCGCCCGGGTGCTGCTGGCCGCCCACTTCGGCCGGCCCAAGGGCCAGGTGAACGAGGCCATGCGCCTCACCCCGGTGGCGGCCCGCCTCAGCGAACTGCTGGGCAAGCCCGTGACCAAGACCGACAGCTGCATCGGCCCCGATGCCGAGGCCAAGGTGGCCGCCATGGCCGACGGCGATGTGGTGCTGCTGGAGAACGTGCGCTTCTTCGCCGAGGAGGAGAAGAACGACGCCGGCTTCGCCGAGAAGCTGGCGGCCCTGGCCGACGTCTATGTGAACGACGCCTTCGGCGCCGCCCACCGGGCCCACGCCTCCACCGAGGGCGTGACGAAGTATCTGAGCCCCAGCGTGGCCGGTTTCCTGATGGAGAAGGAACTCCAGTACCTGCAGGGCGCCATCGATGAGCCCAAGCGTCCCCTGGCCGCCATCGTGGGCGGCTCCAAGGTGAGCAGCAAGATCGGCGTGCTCGAGTCGCTGATCGACAAGTGCGACAAGGTGCTGATCGGCGGCGGCATGATCTTCACCTTCTACAAGGCGCGCGGCCTGGCGGTGGGCAAGAGCCTGGTGGAGGAGGACAAGTTGGAGCTGGCCAAGGAGCTGGAAGCTAAGGCGGCCGCCAAGGGTGTCCAGCTGCTGCTGCCCACCGACGTGGTGCTGGCCGACAACTTCGCCCCCGACGCCAACAGCCAGACCACCCCGATCGACGCCATCCCCGATGGCTGGATGGGCCTCGACATCGGTCCCGATTCGGTCAAGGCCTTCCAGGACGCCCTGGCCGACTGCCAGACCGTGATCTGGAACGGCCCCATGGGCGTGTTCGAGTTCGACGCCTTCGCCGCCGGCACCAACGCCATCGCCCACACCCTGGCCGACCTGAGCGCCAAGGGCTGCTGCACGATCATCGGCGGCGGTGACTCCGTGGCCGCGGTGGAGAAGGTGGGCGTGGCCGAGAAGATGAGTCACATCTCCACCGGTGGCGGCGCCAGCCTGGAGCTGCTCGAGGGCAAGGTGCTCCCCGGCGTAGCCGCCCTCGACGAGGCCTGAGGCCCCGTCTTCAGCGCCGGGCCGACCCCGGCCTCAGATGCTGCCGGGGCCTGGACGGCGCCCCTCCCCCCAGCCCCCTTTGCGCTCTCCCTTGCCCCACTGGGGCAGGGGGATGCCGTTACGTTCGAACAGGGCCTTCATGGCGGCCCGATGCTGCTCCCGCTGGCGCTGGCTGGCACTGCGTTGCTCCTTCATGCAGGTGCGCAGGGCCTCGCTGCTGCCGGCGGCCGACAGGCAGCGCTCACCCCGCTGAAGGATGGCGATGCGGGCCTGCTGGTCGGTGAGGGCCAGTCGCTTCCGCTCGGGGAAGATCTTCTGCATCTGGGCCGGCGTCGGGCGGACGGCCGGGGTGGGGCCGCTCTGGGCCATGGCGACACCGGTGGAGCCCAGGACCATCGCCAGCACGGCGACGCGGAGGGGCTGAAGGAGGGGGGAGGGCATGGAAGGACTTTTCATGAACAAACCCATGGTGACCGGCAGGTGTGACGGCGATCAGACTGGCCACCGGCCAGTTGTGACCGGATGCGACTGAAGCCTCCTCACCCACCGGCAAGGGGCCAGGCCCGCAGCACCACGGCGAAACGTCCCGGCGGCGGCTCGGCGGCCGCGGCGGCCTCCAGCCGGCGCAGGTCACCGCCGTGGTCACGGGCCACCTTGGCGGCGATGGCCAGGCCGAGGCCGCAGTGCCCTTCGCCGCCGCGGGCCCGGTCGAGCCGCTGGAACGGGGTCATCGCCTTGTGCCACAGCTGGGGGTCGATGCCCTCGCCGCAATCCCAGACCTGGATCTCGAAGCCGCTCTCCACCGCGGCGGCCTCCCCCGGGGGGCGCCCCTCCCCTTCCCCCAGCCCCAGGGGCCGCAGCACCAACCGCAGAGGCGGCCGGCCGTAGGTGAGGGCGTTGTCAAGCAGGTTGCCCACCGCCCGCGCCACGGCGATCGGGCGAACCCGCCGAACCAGCGGTTCCAGATCCAGCTCCAGGGGCACCTCCCCCACCGCCGCCGCCGCCTCCGCCACCAGGGCATCAAGGGGCACGAGCACCGGGGTCTCGTCGGCTTCGGCGCCGGCGAAGATCATGAACTGGCGCGTGATCCGCTCAATCGAGCGGATGTCAGCCTGGGCCCGCTCCAGCTCCTCCGGCGCCATCGGCCCGTCGGCGGCGAGGGTGAGGCGCAGGCGCAGCCGGGTAAGGGGGCTGCGCAGATCGTGGGCGATGCCGGCCAGCATTGTGGTGCGCTCCCGGCCGGCGTCTTCCAACCGCAGCAGCATGGCGTTGAAGCGAGCCATCAGCTGGCGCACCGCCGGGGCCCCCTGGTCCGGCAGGGCCTTGGGCAGGGCCTCGAGACCCACGTCGGCCAGGGCCTCCTGCAGGTGGGTGAGGGGCCGCTGGATCTCCAGGGTGAGGTAGAGCAGCAGCGCCCCGAGGGCCCCCAGGCCGATGGACAGGGTCAGCAGCAGGGGATCGGGCGGCCAACCGCGGGGGGAGGGCAGGGAGACGAACAGCCACACCCGCTCCAGGGGGGAGGCCATCTCCACCCACACCCCCCGCCGCGGCGAGGAGGCCGGCAGCACCCCCGGGCAGCGCCCCAGGCGGCGGCAGAGTTCCGCCTGCATCCGTTGGGTCTGCCAGAGCAACCGCCGGTCTCCCTGGCCGGCCTCGGCCACCGTCACCCCCGGCTCCGGGAGCTGGCCCACCACCAGCTCCATGCCGCTGATCTGGCCGAGCACCTCGGGGCTGAAGCGCTCAAGGGCCACCTCCCCCAGCACCACGTTCGCCGCCACCTCCGAGCCGGTCTGGACCAGTTGCTGCTGGGCCAGACGGCGACCCAGCAGCAACTGCAGCAGCAACAGGCAGAAGGCGGTGGCACCGGTGCCCGCCAGCAGATACCCCAGGGTGCGCCGGAACGACGGCCGACGGCCCCGTTCAGGACTGACGGGGCTTGCCATCGGGAACGAACACGTAGCCGTAGCCCCAGACGGTCTGGACGTAGCGGGGCCGGGCCGGTTCCGGTTCGATCAGCCGTCGCAGCCGTGACACCTGCACGTCCATGCTGCGGCTGTCGGTGTCGCTGCCCGGTCCCCGGGCCAGTTCGATCAGGCGCTCCCGCGACAGGGGCCGATGGGGGTGCTGGACGAAGGCCGCCAGCAGGGCAAATTCGCCGCCGGTGATGGTGAGGGCCTCCCCGTAGCGCTCCAGGGTGCGGGCCGCCAGGTCCACCTCCAGGTCGCCGAAGGCGATCCGGGCCCCGTCAGGCTGGGGCAAACCACCGGGCAGGGTGCCGCGGCGACGCAGGACGGCCTCGATGCGGGCGGTCAGCTCTCGGGGCAGGAAGGGTTTGGCCAGGTAGTCGTCGGCCCCCTGCTCCAGGCCGATGATGCGATCCACCGCATCGGCCCGGGCCGTCAGCATCAGCACCGGCAGGTCGTCGGCCCCGTCCCGCAGCCGCCGCAGCAGGGTGAGGCCGTCGTCGCCGGGGAGCATCAGGTCGAGCACCAGCAGGTCGGGACGCTGGCCCTCAAGCCGGGCCATCAGCTGGGCGCCATCCCCCATGCAGCGGACCTCGTAGCCCTGCTCAGCGAGGTAGGTGGACAGGAGCTGGCGCAGCTCCGGATCGTCATCCACCACCCAGATCCGATGCGGTCGGCCCATGGCTCAGGGCTCGAGCGATTTGCGGTCGGCGACGACCCGCACCCGTTTGGTGGCGCTCACGATGCCATCGGGATGGACCAGCAGCACCGCCCACGTCTGGGAGCCGGGGGACAGGGGGGCCTGGACGATCTTGAACAGGCCGCCACCGCCGAGGGCGCCCAGTTCCAGGCTGGGGCTGGCCATCGCCGCCTGCTGCTGGGGGGTGATGGCCGCGATGCCGCCCGCGGCGAGGGCCCCGTCGAGTGGTTCGTCGAAGATCACATCGACGTCGTAGCGCTGGCCGGTCAGCACGGCATCGGGGATCAGCAGGCTCACGGGCAGGGGCTTCTCCCCACTGCGCAGCAGGGACTTCTCCCGCAGCACCGTCTGGCCGTTGATGCGGGTGCCATCACTCTGCAGGGCAAGCAGCTGCTCCGCCTCCAGCCGGTAGGTGGTGCCGCCCTGGCGCCGGGTGCCCTCCACCCGCAGGGTGACCGTCGGCTGGCCGTCCCGCAGCTGGGTGCCGGAGCTCAGCTGCCAGCGGGCATCGGGGAACTGCTGGCGCAGCAGGCGGCGACGGTTCTCCAGCTGGGCCGGATCCAGGCCGGGGCCGGCCTGCAGCAGACCCGCCAGGGCCGTGTCGGAGCTGCTGTTCAGGGCGCTCTCGAGGGCCTGCAGCTGGGCCGCCGACGGGGGGGCCGCCAGGGCGGGGGCCAGGCCGGCCCCCGCCGCCACCGCCAGAGCCGCCAGGCAGGAACCGAGCCGTTGCGGCGTCCGGACCGGAGACAGGGGGGCGGGCAGTGGGCAGGACGGAGCCATGGAGAGGGAGGGATCCGGGGCGGCGGTGGGCGGACCGGAGTCGGCTTTTAAGTTAGGCGCGCTCGTCCCACCCGCCCATGCCGACCCTGCTGATCGCCGCCAGCGGCACGGGTGGCCACCTGTTCCCGGCCCTGGCGGTGGCCGAAGCCCTGCCGGACGACTGGCAGGTGCACTGGCTGGGGGTGCCGGACCGGCTGGAGACCGAGCTGGTGCCCAGCCGCTACCCCCTGCACACGGTGCGGGCCGGCGGGCTGCAGGGAAGAGGACTGCGGAAGCTCTGGAACCTGCTCCAACTGCTGCTGGCCGTGCTGCCGGTGCGGCGCCTGATCCGGCGTGAGGGCGTGAGCGCGGTGTTCAGCAGCGGCGGGTACATCGCCGCGCCGGCGATCCTCGCCGCCCGCTGGTGCGGGGTGCCGGTGGTGCTGCACGAGAGCAACGCCATCCCGGGCCGCGTGACCCGGCTGCTGGGGCCCCTGTGCACGCGGGTGGCGGTGGGCCTGCCCCAGGCGGTCGAACGGCTGCCCCGCTGCCGTCCCCTTGTCTGCGGCACACCGGTGCGGCGGGCGTTCCTCATCCCCGCAGCCCTGCCGGCGTGGGCGCCCCGGGGCGCCGGCCCCCTGCTGCTGGTGATGGGGGGCAGCCAGGGGGCCCTGCGCCTCAACCGCATGGTGCGGCCCCTGCTGCGGCGGCTGGCGGCCAACGGCTGCCGCGTCGTGCACCTCACCGGCAGCCAGGATCCGGACGCCGGCCAGCTGCGCCTCGACGGGGTGGTCGAGCAGGCCTTCAGCGATGAGCTGCCGGGCCTGCTGCAGCACTGCGACCTGGCCATCAGCCGCGCCGGCGCCGGCAGCCTCAGCGAACTGGCGGTCTGCGGCACCCCGGCGATCCTTGTGCCCTTTCCGGCGGCCGCCGACCGCCATCAGGACGCCAACGCCGCCGCCGCCGCCGCCGTGGGCGCCGCGGTGATCGTCTGGCAGCACGACCCCGGCGAGCCCGCCCTGGAGCGGGCCGTCTGGCGGCTGCTCGGTCCCCGCCTGCGGAGCAGCGCCGCCGCCGCCGACCCCCTGGTGGCGATGGGCGACGGCATGGGCACCCTGGCCGTGCGGGACGCCGACCGCCGGTTGGTGCAGCTGCTGGAGCAGCTCATCGGCCGCGGCTGATCTGCGCCAGGGCCGCCAGCAGGCGCCGGTTGCCAGCCCTGTCCTGGACCGCGATCCGCAGCCAGTCGTCGCCGAGACCCTCGAAGGAGCGGCAGTCGCGCACCAGGATCCGGTGCCGGCGCTCCAGCGCCAACCGCAGCGGCTGGAGCGAGGTGGCCGCTGGGCGACTGCGCACCAGCAGGTAATTGGCGGCCGAGGGCAGGGGCTCCAGTCCAGGCACCGCCGCCAGACGGGCGGCCAGCCAGGCCCCCTCCCCGGCCACCCAGCCCTGCACCCGCCCCTGCCAACGCCGCAGGCCAGCCTGATCGGCCAGCAGGAACCGGCCCGCCGCCGCCGCCAGCCCGTTGACGGGCCAGGGGTCGCGCCAGCTGGCCCAGCGGGCCAGTCGCCCGGGCGCGCCCAGGGCATAGCCGAGCCGCAGCCCGGCGATCGAAAACAGCTTGGTGAGGCTGCGGATCACCACCAGCTGGGGGTGGGCCGCCAGCAGCGGCACCAGCGACTGCTCCTCGCCATCGGGCACCAGCGGCAGGAACGCCTCGTCCACGATCACCAGGGCGAACCGCTCCAGCAGGGGCTCCAGCGATCGCCGACTCCAGAGCTGACCGGTGGGGTTGTGGGGATTGGTGAGCCACAGCACGGCCGGACCGGACCCGGCGACGGCGGCGGCCGCCGCGGCCAGGGGCCAGGGGCCCGGTCCAGCCTCGGACCAGTCGAGCGGCAGCGGCAGGGGACGCCAGGCACCGCCCCAGCAACCCAGGGCCCGGCGGTAGTCGGCGAAGCCCGGGGCCGGCAGCAGGCTCAGGCCGCCGGCCGCCGCGTCCCGGGCCGCCCAGGTGAACAGCTCGGCGGCCCCGTTGCCGGGCAGGACCCGGGCGGGATCCAGGCCATGCCAGGCGGCGATGGCGTCGCCCAGGGCGGTGTAGCCCCGGTCGGGATAGTCGCGCAGATCGCTGCCAAGGGCCCGGATCAGAAGGCGCCGCAGCCGGGGCGGCGGCCCGAAGGGCACCAGGGAGGCGCTGGCATCGAGCAGCTGCTCCGGGCGGCAGCCGAGCCGTCGGGCAGCCGCCTGCAGGTTGCCGCCATGGAGATCCGGCGGTTCAGGCGTCCCCTTCGCCGGGTGGAGGGCTGGCACCGGCTCCAGCGAACATTAAGGCGGTTGTAACACGGAAACGTGGCCGGGCTGCTGCAATGGGTGGACCACCGGTGCGCTGCCCTCCCCCGTGCCTTCGTCCCCCCTCCAGCCGGTCATCAGCGCGATCGGCGAGGTGCTGCTGGGCAAGGAGCATCAGGTGCGACTCGCCCTGGCCTGCCTGCTGGCCCGCGGCCACCTGCTGATCGAGGACCTGCCCGGCATGGGCAAGACCACCCTGGCCGAAGCCCTGGCCCGCAGCTTCGGGCTCGGCTTCAAGCGGGTGAGCTTCACCAGCGACCTGCTGCCGGCGGATCTGACGGGCCTGAACGTGTTCGACCCCGCCGCCGCCAGCTTCCGCTTCCAGCCCGGTCCGCTGTTCAGCCAGGTGCTGCTGGCCGACGAGATCAACCGGGCCAGCCCCCGCACCCAGAGCGCCCTGCTGGAGGCGATGGCCGCCGGCCGGGTGAGCGTGGACGGCACCAGCCATCCCCTGCCCCGGCCGTTCCTGGTGATCGCCACCCAGAACGGCCTGGATCAAGGAGGCACCTCGGCCCTGCCGGAATCCCAGCTCGACCGGTTTCTGATGCGCCTCAGCCTCGGCTACCCCCCCCGCCAGGCGGAGCGGGCCCTGCTGCTGGGCGAGGGCCTGCGGCCCGACGGCCTCAGCCGCGCCTTCGGCCCGGAGGACCTGCTGGCGCTGCAGGACCGCGCCGACCGGCAGCACTGCAGCCCCGCCCTGCTCGACTACGTGCTCGACCTGCTGGAGCGCAGCCGCCGCCAGCCCACCCAGGCCCATCCCCTCTCGCCCCGGGCCGGCCTGGCCCTGGTGGCCGCCGCCCGCGCCTGGTCGCTGCTGGAGGGCCGCGACCATGTGATTCCCGACGACGTGCAGGCGGTGCTGGCGGCCGTGTGCGAGCACCGCATGGATGGCGGCCAGCGCGTTGGCAGCGATGGGGAGCTGAGTCAGCGGCTCCAGGAAGGCGTCGATGGACTTCGGTAGGCCCCAGCAGGGGGAGCGGGTGCGCCTGCGGATGCGCAACCTCTACATCCTGCCGACGCGGTTCGGCTGGCTTTGGCTGGCGGGCACGGTGCTGCTGCAGGTGGTGGGGATCCAGATGCAGAGCAACGGCACGCTGCTGCTCAGCTTCCTGATGCTGAGCCTGTTCCTGCTCACCCTGCACCTCACCCACTTCAACCTGCAGGGGGTGGAGCTGACCTGCGGCGCACCGGCGCCTGGCTTCGCCGGCGAACCGGTCCCCTATCCGATCCGGCTGCGCTGCCCGGGCCGCAGCGAGGGGGTGCGCCTGCGGCTGGGGGCGGACGCCCCGGGCCCGGCCCTGTCGCTGGCGGCGGGGGAGCATGAGCTGGCCGTGGCCTGGACCCCGCCGGCCCGCGGCTGGCAGCGGCCCGGGCTGCTGCGGATCCAGACGACGGCGCCCCTGGGGCTGTTCTGCTGCTGGTCGCGCTGGCATCCGGAGACGGCGCAGCTCATCTACCCGGCCCGGCGGGCCGGACCGGTGCGGCTGCTGGCCGCCGGCTCGGCACCGCTGGTCGGCGAACCGGCCCTGGCCAGCCGCCAGGACGGCACCGACGACTGGCGGGACCTGGCCCCCCATCGCCCCCAGGACAGCCCCAGCCGGCTGGCCTGGAAGCTGCTGGCCCAGGGGCGGGGCGAGTACGCCAAGCGCTTCCTGGACCGCCCCGAAGCGGCCCCCCTGCTGGCCCCGGAACCAGGCGTGCCCCTGGAGGCGGCACTCGAACACCTGAGTGAGCGCATCTGGAGCTGGCATGGCCGGGGCCTCAGCTACGGCCTGGAGCTGAACGGCCAGAGCATTGCGCCCGGCCGGGGGATGCTCCACCGGGACCAGTGCCTGACGGCCCTGGCCTGCTGCCGATGAGCCGCGCCGCGGCCCCCCTGCAGTGGCTCACCATGGGGTTGCTGGCCGTGGGTCTGCTGGGCCTGTCGCCCGCCCTGTCCCTGAGCCTGCTGGCCTTCGGCCTGGCCGTGCTGACGGCCCTGAAGCTGCGCGAGGCCCGCAGCCTCGAGGAACGGCGGGTGGTGGCCCTGCTGCAGCTGGTCTGCGCCGGCCTGCTGGCGGCCCTGCGCCCCGAGCTGGCCCCGAGCCTGCTGCAGGGCCTGGCCATCCTGATGGCCCTGGCCGGGCTGCTGGCCCTGGAACTGGGGTCCGGGCCCGACTGGACGGCGCTGCTGCGCCGCAGTCTGCAGGTGCTGCTGGCGGCCCTGCCCATCGCCCTGGTGCTGTTCCTGCTGCTGCCCCGCCTGATGCCGTTCACGAACTTCGGCACGGGCCAGGGCATGGGGGCGATGACCGGCCTGAGCGACAGCATGGAGCCGGGCTCGATCGCCAGGCTCGCCGTCAGCCGCCAGGCCGCCGCCCGCGTCGCCTTCCCCCTCGGCGGCGAGCCCCCGCCCCTGGAGCAGCGCTACTGGCGGGTGCTGGTGCATGAACGCTTCGACGGCCGCAGCTGGCGCAGCGCCGCACCATCCTTCCCCCGACCGGCGGCCGGCCAGCCGAGCCCGCCGCCGTCCCCCGCCGCCCCGGGGGAGGGGATCCAGCTCTGGCTGATCGAGCCCAGCGGCCTGGCGGCGGTGCCCTGGAGCGGCTCCGGCCGGCCCCTGTCCGCCGACCTCAGCCTGCAGGGCAGCGGTGAACTGCTGAACCGGGCCCCGGGCAGCCAGCGCCGCGTCTATGCCCTGACCAGGACAGCGGACCAGCCCGGCTGGCGCACTGCGCCGCCTGGCCCCGTCGACCTGCTGCTGCCGGTGGGCGAGAACCCGCGGCTGGAGGCCCTGGCCGCCGGCTGGCGGCGCCTGAGCAGCGACCGGGAGCGGCTGGAGGCCGCCAGCGGCTGGTTCCGCGCCCAGCCCTTCCGCTACACCCTCGAGCCCGGGGCCCTGCCCCGCCAGGCCCCCCTCGACCACTTCCTGTTCGAGAGCCGGCTGGGGTTCTGCGGCCACTACGCCAGCGCCTTCACCACGCTGATGCGGGCGGCGGGGGTGCCGGCGCGGGTGGTGAGCGGCTACCGCGGCGGCCAGTGGGTGCAGCCGGTGGGCGGCACCGGCTACGTGGACCTGCGCCAGGCGGATGCCCACGCCTGGAGCGAGGTGTGGCTGGCCGGCGAAGGCTGGCGGCGCGTCGATCCCACCGCCTGGGCGGCGGGGGATCCCCTGGCGCGCTCAGGGGCAGCGGGCAGCGTGAGCCGGGCCGGCGGCGGACCGCTGGACTGGGTCCAGCAGCAGTGGTGGGGCCTCGACATCGCCTGGGCCCGCTGGTGGCTGGGGTACGACGGCGAGCAGCAGCAGGCCCTGGTGGAGCGGCTGCTGGGCGAGCAGCGCCACCTGCTGGGGGTGGTGGTGCTGCTGGCGGTGGCCGTCAGTCTGGTCGCCGGCCTGGGGAGCCTCGGCTGGCTGGGCCGGCGCCACCGCGGCGATCCCCTGCGCCTGGAGCTGGAGCGCACCCTGCGGGCCTTCGCCCGGCAGGGGATGGCACCGGCGGCGGGGGAAACCCTGGGCGGCTTCGCACGCCGCCTGAGCCAGCGCTGGCCGTCCCTGGCCGATCCCCTGGAGGCCTTCGTGGCGAGCTACCAGCAGCAGCGCTTCGCCAGCGCCCCCAGCCGAACGGGACGACGGCAGGCCCAGCGGCTGGGACGGGTGCTGCGCCGTTCCCTGCGGACCGGCAACCGCCCGGCGGAAGCGGTACAACGGAACCACCCCTGAACAGGCGACCATGACCACGCTCCAAGGGTCAGGCCAAGGGTCCGCCCGCCAGGCCTTGAGGGGGCTGCTGTTCAACGGCCCGGCGCTGCTGGTGCTGCTGCTGGCCGGTCCTGGGTGGGCGGGGAGTGACGCCGATCTGATGCGGCTGCTGAGTCAGCGCGACTGCCCCCGCTGCAAGCTGCAGGATGCCGACCTGGTCCACGCCGACCTGCGCGACGCGGACCTACGCAGCGCCAAACTCCAGCGCGCCAACCTGGGCCAGGCCCGGCTGGATGGGGCCAACCTCCAAGGGGCGGACCTCCGCTTCACCAGTCTTCAGGGGGCCTCTCTGCGGGGGGCGGATCTGCGCGGGGCCAATCTGGAGGGCACCGACCTGCGCCAAAGCGATCTCAGCGGCGCCCAGATCGATCCCGGCGGGCTCGCCCGCAGCCATTGGCAGGACGCCAGGGGCGTGGCCCCCACGGTGTTGAGCTACCCGGAGCTGCACAACGCCGGGGTCACCGCCGCCCTGGAGGGCCGCCATCCCCAGGCGGAGCAGCTGTTCTCCGAGGCGATCCGGCTACAGCCGGACGCGGCGATCAGCTGGGTGGCCCGGGGACTGAGCCGCACCGAACAGGGCAAGACCGACCTGGCGGCCGCGGACCTGAACTACGCCGCCGTCCTCTATGGCCAGGCCGGCGAGGAGGCCCAGGCCAAGCAGCTCACCGAGGTGGCCACCGCCCTGCTCAAACCCGGCAAGAAGGCCAACCAGGGCAGCGGGATGGGCGGCCAGATGCTCTCCGGCGCCGCCTCCTTCGCCTCGGCCGTGGCCCCGCTGGCGATGAAGTTCCTGCTGCCCCTGGCCTTCTGAATCAGGGGGCGTCCCCGATCAGGGGGTCATGGACGGCTGGGGCTCGCCGCCGAGGAAGGCACGGGAAGCGGGAGTGGAGGGCTGATAGCCATAGCCGAAGGTGCCCCCCTCGGTGTCATTGATGATCCGCGGCGTCACCATGATCACCAGCTCCCTCTTCTCGCGATTGTTCGAGGAGGCGCGGAAGAACTGGCCGATGATGGGGATGTCGCCAAGGATGGGCCATTTCGACACCAGGGCCCGATCGAAATCGGAGATCACTCCCGTGAGGATGAGGGTCTGGCCATCGCGGACGCGCACCACCCCCGTATCCAGTCGACGAATCCGCAGGATGCTGATGGGTGGGCATTGATTTCCGGCGCTGACTTCCCGCTCCACAGCGGAGATGCTTGGGGATAGGGAGAAGGTGACGAATCCGTTGTCGTCGATCTTCTGGACGCGTGCACCCAGGACAAGACCCGCCGTGGAGAGCTCGCTGATGGTGCAGCTGACCGTGGCAGATGTTCCCGTGACGTTGGAGGTGACGTTGGTGGGCACATTGATCCCCACCCTCACAACGCCTTCGTTACCCCGCTTACGGCCGATCGGAGCGTCGATGTTGTCGAAGGACGAGGAGAAGAGACTGGATCCGGCCGTGTCGCCACCACCGCCGGAGGCGCCACCAGTGGCATCATCCCTCAGGACGGAAGGATCCTCCTGAAGGATCAAGGTGGGGTTGGCCAGCACCTTGGAGTTGTCGGCAAGGATGCGTGCCTGGAAGAAATCGAAGAAGTTGTTGTTGGGGTAGAGCGGCTGTCCTGTCGCCCCCACGGCGGCGCCGGGATTGGTTTGTCCGACGAAGCCCGCAAGCGGCTGCCCAGGAAGAAGTGGCGCATCCAGGGTTCTCTGGAAGGAAGATCCACCAAGAACACCACCGAAATTGGCTGCCAGAGTGCCGTTATCGTTGACGATAAAGTTGTTGCCCCAGCGGAAGGCGAAACTGTTATTGAGATCAGTGTCATTCTGAAGGTTCACATCCAGGATCTTCACCGACAGTGCCACCTGGCGCTGGCGCAGATCGAGCTGTTTGAGGTACTGCTCGGCGATGCTCACCAGGCGTGGGGCGCCCACCAGGGTGATGGTGCCGAGGCGCGTGTCGGTGGTGGCCCGCAGGCCGATGAGGGGGCCGTTGGTGGCCCCGAAGGACTCCACCGTGGTGGTGGTGCTGGCTGTGGTGGTGGAGGCCGTGGGGCTGCCGGCGGGCGCGGCGGTGGCGGCGACGCCCTCGGACACCGCCGTGGTGATCGTGTTGGTCTTGGTGACCTGGGCCCCGAGGTTGGCCAGGTAGTCGGCGGCGGAGTTGGCGGGTACCTGGTTCAGGCGGTACACCTTGGAGAGCTGGGCGCCGAAGCTCTTGGCCAGCACATTGGGGCCGGCGAAGATCGTGTTGCCGTCACGCTTGCCCTGCAGCCCCGCCGCCAGAAGGGCGGAGTTGATCGCCCGGCCGTAGTTCTCACGGCGGAAGGAGATCGAGATGGGGCGCATGTCCGCCGGCGTGCCGGCAGGCGTCGGAGCCGGAGTGGAACCCGCCGCGGGGGAATCGCCCACGTAGACGAACCCATAACCGCCGAGCTGGCTCAGCGCCATCAGCACATCCTTCGCCGGGGCATTGCGGAGCGTCATCGTCACCGGCGGCCCGCTGACATTGACGTAGCTGGGGTTGCTGATGGTCATGGTCCCCACGGCCATGTCCCCCAGCGGCGGGGCCACCGCGCGCGGCTGGAGGGGCGGGATGAAGCCTGGCTGGGGCACCCGTCCCGGTGTGGTGACGTTGGGGGTCAGGGTCTGGAGGGTGTTCAGAGCCGGGGCATTGAACGTCAGGATCAGGCTGCGGCCGTCGGCGCTCACCACGGGCCGGCCCACGGGGAATCCGGGGGTGGGGGACACCCTCAGCTCGAAGAGGTTGCCGGAACCCTCAAAGCTGATGCTCTGCAGCCCCGCCTCGGGGAGGGAGAGCTGCACCGGGCCGCGGCGCAGGGCCATGGGCTGGGCCGTCTGCAGCCGGCCCAGCCAGACGGCTCCCTGGGTGGTCTGCTGGAGGACGGGTGAAGGGCCGGTCCCCTCGATCATCACCTCAACGGAATCCGGCAGGCGCCGGAGCTTGATGTCGAGGGTGCCGCCCGCCTGGGCGATGTCCGAGCGCCGGGGGCCAGACGCACCCCCTGCCGGGGAGGGGCCGATGGCGGCCTGCGCGCTGGACACACCCGTGCCCTGCAGGATCACCACGCCGAGAGAAGCAGAGAGAACGCGCCGCCACTGACGTTTTGCCACGTTCTGTTGATCTCCGAATCGGCTGAATGGTATCGGCGATTGTGCGAAACGGCCACTTACCGGGTCGCGGTGCATCGGCATGGTCAGCTGGATGGTGCGGGGGCGGGTGCTGGAGCTGGAGCTGGAGTCGCTGGGGGGGCGGCTTGGGCGGGTGTGCGGCTGTAGAGGCCGAGGGTGAGCTTCATGACCACGGGCCGGGGGCCGCGGGTGGCCGTGGCCCCGTCGGTGGGGCCATCGTCGGGGAGGGTGAGATTGAGATCGCTCTGCACCACCAGCACATTCAGGGCTTCCAGGCGACGCAGAAAGGCCAGCAATGAAGGGAAGGCGCCTTTGGCGGAAACCAGCAGGGTGCGCAGGGTCAGTCCCTGCAACGCCAGGGGGTCCTTCGCCGCGGCGCCTTGGGCAGGAGGTGCGGCGCCTGGGGCCCCCGGCGCAGGGGCGGGCGGCGGCGGGGCATTGGGGGCGGTGGTGGCGGCGGGGGCTGCCGCCTGGGTGGGCTCGAACAGGGTCAGCTCCACGCCCGAGGCGGCGGCCTCGCGGTCGAGCATGGCCAGGAAGGTGGACAGGTCACCGTTGCCCGTGATCAGCCGCTCGATCTTGGCCTTGCTGGCCATGGCGGTCTCGGTGCTTTCCTGGGTGGTCACCAGCTGCCCCCGCATCAGGGTCACCTGATCCCGCAGCTGCTCCAACTCCTGGAGGCGCTGACTGTCGCGCTGCAGGCTGGCCCAGAGGGGCACCAGACCCGCCAGGATCACCAGCAGCCCAAGGCCTCCCAGCACGCCTGCCGGCAGGAGCAGCCAGATCAGGCGCAGGCTGGCCACCGGAAGTCGCTTGGAGCCCTGCTGAAGGTTGGTCATGGGATGAGGCCCTCCGCCTGGAGAAGCTGAAGACGACGCACCATGCCCTCCGATCCCAGCTGCCGCATGACGCTCAGCTGACGGGCGGGAGGAAGGGTGGCGAACGGACCGGACAACTCGAAGCGAACCGTCGGGGGGGGGGCGCTCCCCGCCTGTCCGGCCGGCTGTTCGGCGGGAGGAACCCGCTCCAGCTTGACGAGCGCCACCCCCTTGCCCTGCAGCAAGGGGGAGCGGGAGAGTTCCAGCTGCAAGGCGTTGATGCGGGCGAAGGCCAGGGGATCGAGGGCCTGTCCCTTGAGGACCAGGTTCGTGCCCTCAGCCTCGGCGCTCTGGAGCTGGATCCCCTCGGGGGTGCGCAGTTGCAGGTCGGCCAGGAGGGCGGAGGAGGTGCGCAGCGTGGTGAGGCCCTCGGTCAGGCTGCGGTTGGTGGCCGCCAACTGATCGAGCTTGGCCCGGCTGGCCGCCATCTCCGCCTGGATCTGAGTCGACTCGGCTTCAAACCGGGCAAGCTGGGCTGCCTGCATCCGGACGTACTGGAAGCGGAGGAACACCAGGGCGGTGGCGCCCACGGACGCCCCAAGGACAATCGCACCGACCAGGGCACCCCGCAACAGCAGCGGCCGTCGATCGAGCAGGGCCGAAACCATGCTCTCCTGGCCGAGTTCCTTTCGCCGCTCCCGAAGCAGATCGAGGATCGGTGCGCTCATCGGGCCGACTCCACCATCGCCAGGCCCTGGAGCACCAGGGACCCGAAGGGTTCGGGGGTGAGGATCTCGGCCCGCACGCCCAGGGCGTCCTGCAGGTTGTCCTGGCTGGAGAGGGGCGCGCTGAGCAACAGCCTGAGCCGACGAATGGAGGAATCCCGTCGACGGTAGAAGGTCACGCAGCGGCTGACCTCCCTGACCAGGGCGTCATCGTCCTCGGGCAACGGCCAGTCGAAAACCGGCTCCGTGCGACGAAGGAGCAACAGCCGGGCCCCGGCCGGCAGGGGATGGATCAATACGGCCAGCTCGTCCTCCGGCGCCGCTTCCAGCAGGGAGGCAACGGCCGCCAGCCGGCAGGATTCGGCCGGAGCCAGCCGCTCGAGCTGAACGCCGGCCAGATTGAAGACATCGATCCAGTCGTCCACCAGCTTTCGAGGGGTCACGGCCATCAGCAGCCGGGGGGTGGAACCTGGCAGGGGGCGCAGATCGATCGTGGCTTCCGACAGGGGGACCGCGAGGTTCAGGGGCGGGTCGATGGTGCGCAGCGCCTGGATGGGGTCATCGGGGATGGCTTCGAAAGGCCACTCCAGGACCCGCCATTGGGCCGCCCCCTCCGGAAGGGAGGCCAGGACGACGGCATCAAGCAGGCCGTCGCGCACCAGAAGATCGCCAATCAGGTCGCCGAGGGGCTCCTTTTCCAGGGGCTGGCCATCGAGGCAGGTGAGGGGCGGCAGGGGCAGATCGATGCTCACGGCCTCCGGACCCGATCCCCTGAGCACCTGGCCCTTCAGGGAATCGTCCTGAAGTTCCAGCAGCAGCTGGCGGGGGAACAGCTGAGCGCGGATGGGCCTCAGTCGATCCTCCAGATCATCCTTCAAGCCGACCAGGCCAGAAAAAACCAAGGCTCCGATCCGATGCCTGCGAAAGTTACCGAATCAGGGACGCCAGGGCATCCCCGAACCTACAACTTCGGAAAGCGTCCGGCATCCATGGGCGTCGAGCTGGCGCGACAATCCCTCCAGAATCGACGGGACAAGTACGGGGCCTTCGTAGATCCAACCGGTGTAGATCTGGATCAGCGAGGCTCCCGCGCTGATCCGCTCCCAGGCGGTCTCGGCCGAATCGATGCCCCCCACACCGATCAGCGGCAGGGCCGGACCGGCGGTCGCCCGCAGCCGACGCAGCACCTCGACCGCCCGCCGCCGCAGGGGCCGGCCGCTCAGCCCTCCGGTCTCCTCGGCCAGGGTGCGACCCGTGGCCACCAGCCGGCGTCCGTCCAGTCCGAGCCGGTGAACCGAGGTGTTCACGGCGATCACGCCGGCCAGCCCCTCCTCATAGGCCAGCCGGGCGATGGTGTCGATGGCGTCGTCCTCCAGGTCGGGGGCGATCTTGACCAGCAGGGGCGGGCAGGCCGGCAGGCGCCGCAACCGCTCCACCAGTCGGCGGAGCTGGGCCTCCTCCTGCAGATCCCTCAGCCCCGGGGTGTTGGGGGAGCTGACGTTGACGACGGCGTAGTCGGCCAGGGGGGCCAGCAGCTCCAGGGAGGCCGCGTAATCGTCCGGGGCCATCTCGAGCGACACCGCCTTGGATTTGCCGAGGTTGATGCCCAGCACCGCGGGCCGCTGCCCGGGGGGTGGAAGCTCCTGGCGTTCCAGGGTCCGGCGCACGCCCCGGGCCCCGTCGTTGTTGAAGCCCATGCGGTTGAGCGCCGCCCGTTCCTCCGCCAGCCTGAACAGCCGCGGCCGGGGATTGCCCTGCTGGGGCTGCCAGGTGATGGTGCCCAGTTCGGCAAATCCGAAGCCGAAGCGGTGCCAGATGGCGGCTGCCACCCCGTTCTTGTCGAAACCCGCCGCCAGCCCCACGGGATTGGCGAAGCGACAGCCGAACAGGGTCTGCTCCAGCCGGGGGTCCCGCCGCTGCAGTTCCGCCCCGAGGCCCTCCAGGCTGCCGCTCACCAGCGGCCAGCGCCGCCGCAGGGCTGCCTGGCCCAGGGCCAGGAGGGTGAGGCGGCTCAGCTGCTCCGCATCGGCGCCGTCATCACGACGCAGCAGGGGCTCGACGAACCGGGCATAGAGGGCGCCGGTCCCCACCTGGCCGCCGCTGGTCGATGGCTCCTGCGGCATCCCTGTCTCCTCACTGCGGCCTCTCCAATCCTCCCGCGCCGCGCTCCAGGCGCCAGCACCCGTTGCCCAGGGGCCTGACGAGCCAGTCGCGCCAATGCCAGGGCTCCGACTTTCCTTCCAGCCCGGCCGTGGGAACTTCGAGCAGCCGGGCGAGCTCCACGGCCCGCAGGCTGTAGCCGCCCGCCGCCAGCCGGTCGGCCAGCTCCAGGCGGGTGAGCAGCTGCTGCAGGGACGCCGGGGCCGGATCGGGGGAATCCGCCACCACCGGGGCCTCGCTCGTCGCCGCCTGGGCCTCGCTCGCCAGGGCCGGGGACTGGCCGCGGGAGAAGGCGACCGCGATCGCATCGCAGCGGTCGTTGTCCGGGTCCCCGCTGTGGCCGCGCACATGGCGCAGGGCCAGCCCGGGCACCCGGGCGGCATCCAGCTGCTCCCAGAGATCACGGTTGAGCACCGCCCCGCCGGAGGCCGTGCGCCATCCCTTGCGCTTCCAGCCGGCCATCCATTTCTCGAAGCCGTCGATCAGATAGCGGCTGTCGGTGCGGAGCACCAGATCGGGATGGCGCGGCAGCTCCCGCACGGCCTCCAGCACCGCCAGGGCGGCGGTGAGCTCCATCCGGTTGTTGGTGGTGGCCGGTGCCGCCCCCCCCAGCTCCCTGACGGAGCCGTCCTCGAAGCGCAGCAAGGCGCCCCAGCCCCCCGGACCGGGGTTGCCGCTGCAGGCCCCGTCACAGGCGGCAGCCACTACCCGCACCGGTCGATCGCCCATGGAGTCGTCTTGACAGGATCGCTTGAATGGGGCCCTCTCTCCCGGAGAACGCCCGGGCCCTGGAGGTGTTCCCATGCAGCGAACCTACCTGGCCCTGGCGGGCCTGGCCCTGGCCGGAACCGGCCTGCCGATGGTCCAGCCCCGGCTGGCCATGGCGGCCGGCCTCTTCCAGAGCGTGGACGTCGACGCCGAGCGCTTCGCGGTGCTGGCCCGCCCGGTGGGCGACAACGACTGGACCCTCCTGGTGCTGGAGCAGCTGACGCCCCAGCCCGCCTGCTGGCAGACCCGCCCGGACGGCCTGGTGGATCCGACCCTGAACCGGTTCGATTACACCGGCATCTGCAACCGCTACCTCGACAGCAACGGCTATTCCCTGCGGGTCGCGGAGCAGGACATCGGCACCACCTACCGGCTGAGGGTGCAACAGGTGGGATCCCGCCTCGAGCTCCAGGCCATCTCGCCCGGCACCTCGGCCATCCTCGTGGTGGGCAGGGCCGACATCCCCCTGCGGGATCGCGACGGGTTTGTGGCCCTCAGCCTCGAACCGGGCTGGGATCTGAAACGCCGCACCTACGGGGAACGGGCCCTGAGCCACCTCTACTTCGCCAGTCCCACCCCGCTTGAGCAGCTGATCGCCAGCGCCGGCGGCGCCCCCACCTGGCGCCGGCCCCTCGGCCCCGGTCGGGCCCAACCTCCAGCCCTGTCCACCCCCGAGACGGCCGCTGGCCAGGGCGAGGACAGCATGTCGGTGGGCCGCTCCGGCCGGGCCGTCGCCCTCCAGGTGATTCCCTACAGCGGCAGCAGCGGCGAAGGGCTCTGAGCCGTGGCGAGGCCGGGGCTGTGGCCAGTTGAATCTCCGGTCCTCCCTGCTGCCATCCCCCTTTCGCCCCGTTTAACTTGATGGCGTGAGGAGTGAAGGACGCTCTTCCAGGGTCGAAACGAGGACAGACTCCCGGAATCGTTCCATCTCCAGAGCCCTGCCTTCGGCGGGGCTCTTTTTTCTGTCTGGATCGTGCCCGTCCTCGAATGGCCCATGAAAAAGCCGGCCCCGAAGGACCGGCTGAGATCAGAGGCGGTTGCCGGACCCGAAGGCCTGGCGACGACGGGTCACTTGATGGAGACCTTGCCACCCACTTCTTCGATGCTCTTCTTGAGAGCTTCGGCATCGGCCTTGGAAATGCCTTCCTTGACAGCCTTGGGAGCGGCTTCGACAAGGGCCTTGGCTTCGCCCAGACCGAGGCCGGTGGCCTCGCGGACGGCCTTGAGCACCTTGATCTTGGCGGCCGGATCGAAGCCATCGAGGATGACGTCGAATTCGGTCTGCTCCTCGACGGCCTCGGCGGCAGCGCCGGGGGCGGCGGCGGCCATGACGACGCCGGCAGAGGCGGCGGCGGACACGCCGAAGGCCTCTTCGATCTGCTTGACGAGCTCGGAAGCCTCAAGCAGGGAGAGGGTTTTCAGTTGTTCGAGAATCTGGTCGGTGGTAGCGGACATGGGGGGGAATCAGCAACAGAACGGGAGGATCGGTGGAGCCCAGGGGTTCGCGGGGTGCGAACTCAACCTTCGCCGGATTCGGCGTGCTGCTTGAGCGCCCTGGCGAGACCGGACGAAACCTCGTTGATGCCCACAGCCAGCTTGGTGGCCAGGCCATTGATCGCACCGGCGATCTGGGCCATGAGCACCTCCTTGGAGGGCAGATCCCCGATGGCCTGGATGTCGGAGGGGGACAGGAGCTTGCCTTCGAAAAGGCCTCCTTTCACATCCGACTTCTTGGTGTCCTTCTGGAAGGACTGCAGGGCCTTCACCGCACCGCCGACATCGCCCTTGACCAGGACGAAGGCGTTGGTACCGGTGAGCAGGGAATCGAGATCCGACCAGGCGCTGTCACCATCGATGGCACGGCGCATCAAGGTGTTTTTGGTCACCTTGCACACACCGTTGCTGGCCTGCAGACGGGTCCGCAGATCAGTCATCTCCTTGATGGTCAGGCCCTTGTAATCAAGGACCAGCGCCATTTCGGCTTCACCGAGGAGCCCCTTGAGCTCTTCGACGATCTGTTGCTTGTTCTCCAGCGTGCGGCCCATAGGAGGTGGATCGGATCGGGGGAACAAGCAGGGAACGCGGTCCGGACGGCCTCCCCTTGCGGGGGGCTTCGAGGCCGCTCTTCGCTCCGCTCCGATCTGAAGGACTCCATTGGAGACCCCAGCCCAGGCAAAAACCAATCGCGTGAACCTCGGCAGGGCTTACGGCAGTGAACGACCGACCGAAATCGGCAACTCTGACGACCTGCTGTCTTGGGTGGGGCGCGTGCCCTTCTGGACGAATCCAGTTCTTGAACTTACATCACGGCAGGCCCAGCTCCCGCAGCTGTGCTGTCCAGCGGGCATAACCGGCGGCATTCAGATGCACGCCATCCACCGTGTAGGCACGCCTGAGACCGTCGCCGTCCGCCATCACCGGAGTCAGATCGACGAAGTCGCGCGGGGGAGTCTGACGGGCAAGCAACGCATTGAGCTCGGCCACCCGGCGGACTCCGTCGGCACCGCAGCGGAAGCTGGCGCAGGGAATCGTGGACTGGATGATCACCCTGGCCCCCGTGCCGATCTGGAGGCCGGTCCGCAGCCACTGGATCCGGCCGGCGATCCGGCCGGGGTCATAGCCCCAGACGATGTCGTTGATGCCCACCATCACCAGGTAGGTGCCGGCGTCGGTCCGGCGGATCTGCGGCAGGCGGGCCATCAGCTGAAAGCTGGTGTCACCGCTGACGCCCTGGTTGTACACCACGCGATCGGGGAAGGCCGCCTGCCAGTCGCCCTGGGCCGTGAGGGAATCGCCGACGAAGGTGACCGGAGCGTCGCGACGGGGGGCCGGTGCCGGGGATGCCTTGGAGGTGGACGGGGGCCTGGAGAGCAGGCCCCACCCCAGCGCCAGCAGCGTGAGCGGCACCGCCACCCAGCCGCCGATCCGCACCCAGGACGAGGCAGGCACGGCGGGCGCTCAGCTCTCCTGCTTGATGTCCTGGAGAGCGGCGAAGTCGACCTGCACCGAGGGGCCCATGGTGGAGGCGACGTAAAGGCTCCTCCAGTAGCGACCCTTGGCACCGCTGGGCTTGTTGCGGTCGATGGTTTCCTGCAGGGCCTTGAGGTTCTCCAGCAGCTTGGCGGTGTCGAAGCTGGCCTTGCCGAAACGCACATGGACGATGCCGGCCCGATCGGCCCGGAACTCCAGCTTGCCGGCCTTGAACTCGCTGATGGCGCCGCCCAGATCGGTGGTGACGGTGCCGGCCTTGGGGTTCGGCATCAGGCCGCGGGGACCGAGCACCCGGCCGAGCTTCGCCACCTTCGGCATCATGTCGGGGGTGGCGATCAGCAGATCAAAGTCGATCGCGCCACCGGCGATCTGATCCACCAACTCATCGTCGCCAGCCAGGTCGGCACCGGCGGCCTTGGCTTCGGCCACCTTCTCACCCCGGGCGATCACGGCGATGCGGATGGTCTGGCCGGTGCCGTGGGGCAGGGCCACGGTGGTGCGCAGCTGCTGGTCGGTGTACTTGGGATCGATGCCCAGGCGCACATGGGCTTCGACGGTCTCGTCGAAGCGGGCGGTGGCGGTGTCCTTGACCAGCTCGAGGGCCTCGAGCGGTTCGTAGGCGCGGTCCTCGACCTTGGCGGCGAGGGCGGTGAAGCGTTTGGAGACTTTTGTCATGGCGTTAAGGGGTGCGGACGACCGTGATCGGTCTCCCCCAGAAAGGTGAAGCGGAGAGGTGAACGGGTGTGGAACGACGATCGTTGCCGATCAGTCCTTGACGGCGACGCCCATGTTGCGGGCGGTGCCTTCGATGATGCGCATGGCCGACTCGACGCTGGTGCAGTTGAGGTCGGGCAGCTTGGTCTTGGCGATCTCCTCGAGCTGGGCGCGGCTGATGGCACCCACCGCTCCCTTGGCGGAGGTGGCGGCACCCTTATCGATGCCGGCGGCCTTGGAGATCAGCACCGAAGCGGGCGGGGTCTTGGTGATGAAGGTGAAGCTGCGGTCTTCGAAGACCGAGATCTCCACCGGGATCACGTACCCGGCCTTCTCCTGGGTGCGGGCGTTGTACTCCTTGCAGAACGCCATGATGTTGACCCCGTGCTGACCGAGGGCAGGGCCCACCGGTGGTGCGGGGTTCGCTTTGCCGGCCTGGAGGGCCAGCTTGATCACAGCTACGACTTTCTTGGCCATCGGCTGGGCTAGGGGGCGAAACTCCCTTGCGGGAGTGCGGGACTGAACTCCCTCGCGGGAGGCTTGCGGATCGCCGGGGCGGTGGCCGGCCCGGCGGGATGGCGGCCCTCAAGGGGACCACCCGGGGCCGCCCTCCGCAGGGAGGCGGCCGCCGCTCGATCAGCTCTGTTTGCTGATCTGGGAGAACTCGAGTTCCACCGGGGTCTCCCTGCCGAAGATCGACAGGAGGGCCTTCAGCTTGCTGCGTTCGCCGGAAACCTCGATGACCTCGCCCTGGAAGTCCTTGAACGGACCGGCCGTGACGAGGATCTGATCCCCTTCGGTGAGGTCGACCTTGAGGACGGGCTTCTTCTCGGCGGCACGCTTGAAGATGCGGTCGACCTCCTGGCGGCTGAGGGGTCTGGGCCGGATGTGGCCGCGGGCCTTGCCGGTGGCGCGGCGCTCCTCCTGGCCCACGAAGTTGATGACGTTGGGGGTGCTGCGCACCGCCATCATCGTGTCCTCATCGAGGACCATGCGAACCAGCACGTAGCCGGGGAACACCTTCTCTTCGATCGACTGGCGGCTGCCGTCCTTCTTCAGCTTCACGCCGGGTGTCTGGGGGATCTCGATCTCCAGGATCCGGTTGCTCACCCCCAGGGTGACGGCCCGCTGCTCGAGGGTGGCCTTCACCTTCTTCTCGCAGCTGGAGGCCACCTGGACGGCGAACCAGCGGGCCACCTGGGGCTTGGCGGCTTCGGCCGCTTCGGCACTGCCCTCGGCGGCAGGGTCCATGCCCTCCACAGCGGGGTCGATGCCCCCGGCGGGGAGCTCCAGCACCTCGGGGGCGTCCGGTTCGATCTCAGGCACGGCAGACAGGGGAAGGGTCATCAACGGAAGATCTGGGTCGATCCCCAGTGATAGAAGCGGTCGATCGCGGCGATCGCCGCGGCCGAAAGGCTCACCATCAGGATCACCGCCACCGACTCGCTGAACAGCTGCTGACGGCTCGGCCAGACGACCTTGCGCAGCTCCGCGAGGGTGACCGCCACGAACCCGGTGGGCTCGCTCTCCTCGGAGGGGAAGCCGTCCGGCCCGTCGTCGGGTTCAGACGCGCCATTCCTCCGGGCCAGGGGGCCGTCGGGACTGCTCGTGGTGGTGGTGGCGGGGGGAATGGGGTCCACGGTGTGGATTCCGATGGCTGCCCTGGTGTCGGCAGACATCGACAAACGATCACCCTACCGGACGTCCTTCCCTGGTGTCCGCCAGGGGCACGAAGCGGAAGCCCGCCTCCCCGGGGCCGGCGAGCTCGAGCCGCACCCCCCTGGCCGCCGTGAAGTGATCCTCGAGCAGTTCGGTGGCCAGGGGGTTCTCGATGCGACGCCGCAGCACCCGGCGCAGGGGCCGGGCCCCGTACTCCGGCTCGTAACCCTGGGCGGCCAGGGCCACCACGACGGCCTCGTCGACCTCCAGCTCCAGATGCTGCTCCCGCAGCAGCAGGGCCAGCTCCGCCAGCTGCAGCCGCACGATGCGCTCGAGGTCGGGCCTGGCGAGGGGACGGAAACGGATCACCTCGTCGATGCGGTTGAGGAACTCGGGCCGGAACTGGCGTGAGAGGGCCTCCTCCACCGCCCGATCAAGGCTCCGGTCCCGGGCCTGCTCCCCCTCGTCGGGGCGGGGATCCCCCGGCTCGCCGGGGGAGGGGACGGCGCGGGCCCGCTCGAGGATGGCGCGGCTGGCCAGGTTGCTGGTCATGATCACCACCGTGTGGCGGAAGTCGACCGTGCGGCCCTGGGAATCGGTGAGGCGGCCGTCGTCCAGCACCTGCAGCAGCAGGTTGAAGACATCGGGGTGGGCCTTCTCCACCTCGTCGAGCAGCAGCACCGCGTAGGGGCGGCGGCGCACGGCCTCGGTGAGCTGGCCGCCCTCCTCGTAGCCCACGTAGCCGGGGGGGGCCCCTACCAGGCGGGCGACGGCGTTGCGCTCCATGAATTCGCTCATGTCGAGCCGCACCAGCGCCTCCTCCTCATCAAAGAGGGCGGCCGCCAGGGCCTTGGCCAGTTCCGTCTTGCCCACCCCCGTGGGCCCCAGGAACAGGAACGACCCCACCGGCCGGGTGGGGGCCTGCATGCCGGCGCGGGAGCGGCGGATCGAGGCCGCCACCGCCGCCACCGCCTCGGGCTGGCCGATCACCCGCTCGCCGAGGCGCTGCTCCAGCTCCAGCAGCTTCTGGCGTTCACCGGCCAGCAGCCGCTGGATGGGGATGCCGGTCGAGCGGGCCACCACATCGGCGATGTCCCCCTCCTCCACCTGCTCCCTCAGCATCGGATCGCTCTGCAGTTCCGCCTCCAGGGCCGCCCGGCGCTGCTGCACCCCGTGCAGCTGGTCGTACTGGAGCCGGGCCGCCTCCTCCAGGTCCCCGTCCCGCTCGGCCTCGGCAATGGCATGGCGCAGGTCCTCGTCCTGCTGCAGCAGCTCGCGCAGCTCGGCCAGACGCTCCCGTTCCCCCGCCCAGCGCCGCTGCAGGCGGTCGAGCTGCTCGTGGGCGAGGCGCCGCTGCTCCTGCAGCTGTACCCGCTCCTCCAGGGGCGCCGCCTCGGCGGCCAGCAGCGCCAGTTCCACCCGCCGCAGTTCCGCCTCGGCCGCCTCCACCACCTGAGGCTTGGAGGTGGCCTCCATGCGCAGGTTGGCGGCGGCCTCATCGATCAGGTCGATGGCCGAATCCGGCAGGCAGCGGTCGCTGATGTAACGGGAGGCCAGCCGGGAGGCCGCCACCAGGGCCCCATCGGTGATGGTGACGCCATGGTGGAGCTCATAGCGCTCCTTCAGGCCCCGCAGGATCTCGAGGCAGGTGGGGCCATCGGGTTCGCGGATCACCACCTGCTGGAAGCGACGCTCCAGGGCCGGGTCCTTTTCGATGCTGCGCCGGTAGTCCTCGGGGGTGGTGGCGCCGATGCAGCGCAGGTCGCCGCGGGCCAGCACCGGCTTGAGGATGCTGGCCGCATCGGCGCCGGAGCGGTCGCTGCCCACGACGGTGTGCAGTTCGTCGATGAACAGCACCACCCCGCCGGCCCTGCAGCCTTCCCCGTCCTCGCCGCGTACTCCGTCGTTGTCGCGGACCTCGGACAGCACGCTGCGCAGGCGCTCCTCGAACTGGCCGCGGAACTTGGCCCCGGCGATCAGGGCGCCCAGATCCAGGGCCACCAGCCGCAGGCCCCGCAGGGCATCGGGCACCTCACCGGCCACGATCCGCTGGGCCAGGGATTCGGCCACAGCCGTCTTGCCGACACCGGGCTCCCCGATCAGCACCGGATTGTTCTTGCTGCGCCGGGAGAGCACCTGGATCAGCCGGCGGATCTCGGTGTCGCGCCCCACCACCGGATCGAGTTCGCCGGCCCGGGCGGCGGCGGTGAGGTCGCGGCCGTAGCGGTCGAGGGCGCCGGGTTCGGGCTCCCCCTCCCGCTGCAGGGTCATGGCGGGCTCCGGCGCCGAAGGTGGCCGCGGTGGGGCGGGGGGGGCGGCCGCTCGCAGGGGGCCCGCCGGCGGCGGCGCCGGGGCCGGCCGGGCCGGGGCCGGGGTCGGCGCCGGCGAAGGGGCGGGGGCGGCCGACGCCACGCCGGCCCCGGCGGCCCCGGCGGAAGCGGCCTCGCCCGCGGCCGGCAGGGGACGCCACTGGCGCAGCAGCAGGTCCTCGCTCAGCCCCTCCTCCGCCAGCAGCGACGCCCCGATGCGGGGTTCCGCCAGCAGGGCCAGCAGCAGGTGGGGCACATCCAGCAGGCGCGATCCCCAGGCGGCGCGGCGGCGGTCGGCCTCCTCCAGGAGATCCTCGAGGGCATCGCCGATGTAGAGGGTGCCACCGCCCCCGTCCGGCTGCTCGGCGCAGAAGGTTTCAAGCCGGTCCAGCAGCCGGTCCTCGTCGAGGGGAAGGGGGTCCACCCAGGTGGCGAAGCGCCGGTTCAGCAGCAGGGTGAGCAGCAGGTGCTCCACGTCCATGGCGCCGTGGCGCCAGCGCCGGGCCTGATCCTGGGTGGCGATCAGCAGATCCCAGGCGGCGTCGCTGAAGCGGTCGGGATCGCCGGTGAGGCTGGCCGGAGCGGCCGCCGGCCCCCGGTCGTCCCGCGGGCGGGGGTCAGTGCGCATCGGTCCGGGACGACGTCTGGATCAGTTCCACCTTGTAGCCATCCGGATCCTCCACGAAGGCGAGCACCGTGGTGCCGTGCTGCTTCGGACCGGGTTCGCGCACCACACGCCCGCCCTTGGCGGTGATCGCCGCGCAGGTGGCGTAGACGTCATCGACACCGATGGCCAGATGGCCGAACCCCGTGCCGATCTCGTAGGCGCTGGTGTCCCAGTTGTGGGTGAGCTCCAGCACGGTGGTGTCCGTCTCGTCGCCGTAACCGACGAAGGCCAGGGTGTAGGCGCCGCCGGGATAGTCCTTGCGGCGCAGCAGCTTCATGCCCAGCACCTCGGTGTAGAAGCGCAGGGAGCGCTCCAGATCACCCACCCGGAGCATGGTGTGGAGGAGTCTCATCGGCGGTGCACCAGTGGGGCCATTCTGACGAGAGGGGTGGCGCAGGGAACACAGGCAGGGGCATGGGGCCCCCCATAGGATTCGCCCACCAGCACACCCCCTGTGTACGACTCCCTCGACCTCGTCATCGACTCCATCGTTGCCCGCGAAGTGCTCGACTCCCGCGGCACCCCCACGGTGGAGGCGGAGGTGTATCTGGAGGGCGGCGCCAGCGGCCGCGCCATCGTGCCCAGCGGCGCCAGCACCGGCGCCCATGAGGCCCACGAACTGCGGGACGGCGAGAAGGCCTACTTCGGCAAGGGCGTCAGCAAGGCGGTGGAGAACATCGAGGAGCGCATCGCTCCGGCCCTCTGCGGCCTGAGCGCCCTCGACCAGGGCGCCGTCGACGAGGCCATGAACGAACTCGACGGCAGCGACAACAAATCCGCCCTCGGCGCCAACGCCATCCTGGCCGTGAGCCTGGCCACGGCCCACGCCGCCGCCAAGGCCCTCGGCCTGCCCCTCTACCGCTACCTGGGCGGCCCGATGGCCACCCTGCTGCCGGTGCCGCTGATGAACGTCATCAACGGCGGCGCCCACGCCTCCAACAACCTGGACTTCCAGGAGTTCATGCTGGTGCCCCACGGCGCCGGCAGCTTCCGCGAAGCCCTGCGCATGGGCGCCGAGGTGTTCCACACCCTCAAGGGGCTGCTCAAGGATCAGGGCCTCTCCACCGCGGTGGGCGACGAGGGTGGCTTCGCCCCCGACCTGGCCGGCAACGACGCCGCCGGGGAGCTGCTGATGCAGGCGATCGAGAAGGCCGGCTACCGGCCCGGCGACCAGATCTCCCTGGCCCTCGACGTGGCCAGCACCGAGTTCTACGCCGATGGCCGGTACGCCTTCGGCGGCGGCAGCTTCACCAGCGCCGAGATGGTCGACCAGCTGGCGGCCCTGGCGGGCCGCTTCCCGATCGTCTCGATCGAGGACGGCCTGGCCGAGGACGACTGGGAGGGCTGGCGCCTGCTGACCGAGCGCCTGGGGGGCACCGTGCAGCTGGTGGGCGACGACCTGTTCGTGACCAACACCACCCGCCTGCAGCAGGGCATCGAGCAGGGGATCGCCAACTCGATCCTGATCAAGGTGAACCAGATCGGCTCGCTGACCGAAACCCTCCAGGCCATCGACATGGCCACCCGGGCCGGCTACACCAGCGTGATCAGCCACCGCAGCGGCGAGACGGAGGATGTGACCATCGCCGACCTGGCGGTGGCCACCCGGGCCGGCCAGATCAAGACCGGCTCCCTCAGCCGCAGCGACCGGGTCGCCAAGTACAACCAGCTGCTGCGCATCGAGGATGAACTGGGCAGCCAGGCGGTGTATGCCGGCGTGGAGGACCGGGGACCGCGGGGCAAGGCCTGAGCCCCCGGGGGCCGCGGCCAGCATGCTGATCCTCAGCGTTGCAGCGCCTCGCACCGGATCCTCCCGGTTCGGCCAGCTGCTGCAATCGATGCAGTCTGAATTCGTCTGCGAGCCCTTCCACCCGCAGGCCTCTATCCATTGCGCCGAGGGCCCGAGCGGCCTGCGCTTCTATGACAAGAAACCCTACATTCTGAGTGATTTCGGCAGAGAAATGGCAGCAGATCCCCTGATCAAGGGGCTCCTGCCCAGCCGGGTTCTTCGCATGCAAGCCGCACCCCGCCGCTCGGCAAGCTATCTCCATCAGATCAGTCATCGACTCAAGAAAAAGGAGAGCCTGAGGCCTGCTCGGCTTCTCTCCGTCCTTCTGGAGAAAGCCGGCGCAGCGATCGGACCGGCCTACAACCTCTTCCGTGAACCCAGAATCGCCAGACGCGTCTGTGAGCTCCTCGACGCCAGGGAAGACACCTACACGCTTGAACTCTTTCCGAACCATCTTGCACCGGAATGCCATGACGACCTCTGCAGAACCTACCCCTTCATTCTTCATCAGCGGGCCCTGATTGACAGCTATATATCATTGATCAAGACCGACTCGCGACGCTGGAACCGTGTCAATACGACCGGTTACAGCGTGAGGATATGTCCCGAATCCTTCGTGACCTACTGCCGGTCCATCTCCGACTACTACCTGCGCAGTCTCCAGGCAGGAAGCGATCCAGGGAAACCCTGCGCGGCGGCGACCCAGGCGAGCCCGCCCAGGCGTTGCGTCATCAACTACGAGGACTGGTGCGACCATCCCAATCACGAGCAGGGTGGCCGGGTTCATCAACTCCTGGAGCAGAAAGGTTTCGCTCACGTCTATCAGAAACCGGAGGCAGCCGGATCCTCCGATGCCCTGAACCGCCAGGACCAGGCCAGCGACTGGTCCGACAAGGTGACGAACGCGGCCGAGGTGATCGACGCGCTGGAGCAGCGCTCCCTACAGGGGTTGCTGGGTGCCCGTCCCCTGGACATTCCGGCCCTGGGAGTGCCGCTGCAACCCTGAGCGCATCGTCCCCAGGACCCGACCGGACCTCCGGACCGCACAGAGGCCGCCCGGCGGGAGCGCTCGCTGAACAGTCCGGCGGGGCCGTTGCCGCAGGCGGTCATGAGGGGCAACAGCTAAGGACCGGCGCTGGGGATCAAGCCAAAACCCTGATCGGGGCTACGGCCCACCCCCTCACGTGTGAAGCGGGCCCGCATCACACGTGGCTTTGCCCTGCCTCATCCCTCTGGACCCCTGACGCGTACCCGGAATTCAGGCGCCTCCACAAGGTGAACCGTGGTGGAGGCGATCTCCACGCGCTGCTCAGCCGTGAGGAACTCATCGAGGATCCTCGTGTAGAGCCGATCCTTGGTGAGACGGCGGATCTTGTAGTCCACCACGTAGCGGATGGTGAACTCCATCCAGTTGTCCGTGATCACCAGGGTGACCGCCGGATCCACCCTGGCATTCTCGACCAGGTACTTGCTCACCATCCCCTTCCAGGCCCTGATGGCCTTTTCCGTCGTCTCATTGGAGACCACCTCCTGCACCACACGCTCCAGGATCCGGCGGGCGAGACGGTGGTCGCTGCCGTATTTCACGGGGACCTTGATCTCGTCCCAGAGGAAGGGGAAATCGCCGGAATAGTTGAAGACGGGCGCCTTGAAGACGAAGCTGTTGGCGATCCGCACGATCCTGCCCGTGTAGAGATCCGACTCCACCCATTCGCCAAGCTCCATGAGGGTGGTGCGCAAGATGCCGATGTCGATGATGTCCCCTCGGATGCCGCCGAGCTGCACCCGGTCACCCGTTTCGTAGAAGCCACCGAAGGAGATGGCGATCCAGCCCGCCACGCTGGCGATCACCTCCTGCAGGGCGAAGGCGATGCCGGCACTGGCCACGCCAATGGCGACAGAAAGGCCCCCCAGGCTGTCACGGAAGACAGAGGCGACCAGGATCAGGGAACCGAAGTAGCCCAGGAAGGTGATGATCTTCCTGGCGTAGTAGCGGCTGTCAGAACCCGGCAGATAGCGGGGTAGCGACCGCTTGGCCAGACGCGAAACAATCGAGATGATCCCCACTCCCGCGATGGCCAGCCCAAGACTCCTCACGTGGGGATTGGCCAGCCATTGCCCGATCCAGCGGGACAGATCCTCCATGGATGTTCAGGCGAGAGGGCAGTGGCAGAACTGGGAGCAGGAGGCCTGACCGCAGGCTCTGCTCACTGCTTTCCGGCCGGCGTCGCCACCCCGGGCAGCTGGTCGAGGCGGCCATCGCGCCGGAGCCTGGCCTGCAGCTTCAGCCAGGAGAGGCCGACGGGCACCGCCAGCACCAGGGGCACGGCGGTGAGCGCCGGGCGGCCGCTCACCGCCAGCACCGCGGCCGCCACCGCCAGGGCGCCGAGCAGGAACGACTGGCCGGCGCTCTGCTGGGCCAGGGCCAGGCGCCGCAGCAGGCGATCGGTTTCGCCGGCGCGGATCAGCACCTGAAGATCACCCTGTTCGATGCGGGCCAGGCTCTCGTCCAGCCGCCGGGGGATCCCGAAAGCCCGGCTGCCCACCTCCGCCGCCTGTCGGGAGAGCTCGCTGAACAGTTCGTTGGGGCCGTTGCCGCTGGCGGTCATGAGGGGCAACAGGTAGGGACGGGCGATGGCGATCAGGCTAAAGCCCGGATCGAGGCTGCGGCCCACCCCCTCGAAGGTGGAGAGGGCCCGCATCACGAAGATCAGTTCGGGCGGCAGCCGGAACGGCTGGCCGTAGACGAGTTCGTAGAGGTCACCGGAGAGCTTGTCGATGACGTTGGCGCTGAAGGGTGGCGTGAGGGCTTCGGTGAGCATCACCCGCACCAGCCGCCGCACCGGCCCTTGGTCGATGCCGGCGGCGATCAGCCCGGCCTGTTGCAGCTCGTCCACCAGGGAAGCGGCATCCCGGGCCGCCGCGGCCCGGACCATCCGCCCGAGCCGGCTGCGCAGCCGCTCGGAGATCTGGCCCATCATGCCGAAGTCGTAGTAGATCAGCGCCCCGTCGCTGGCGACCGCGAGGTTGCCGGGATGGGGGTCGGCATGGAAGAAACCGAAGCGGACCAGCTGCTGCAGGTAGCTGGCCGCCCCCTTCTCGGCGATGGCCGCCGGATCGATGCCGGCGCGTACCAGGGCCTCCCGGTCGTTGATCTTGATGCCGGGGACGTAGTCGAGGCAGAGCACCCGCCGGGAGCTCAGCTCCCAGACCACCGCCGGGATGCGGATACCCGGGTCGTCGAGGAACTGCTGGCGGAACCGGGCCGCATGCTCGGCCTCGAGGCGGAAATCCAGCTCGCGCAGCAGCACCCGGCGGCACTCCTTGGCGATGCCCACCCAGTCACGGCCGGCCCCCCAGCGGGGATGGCGCTGCACCGCGGCCGCCACCTGCTGGAGCACCTCCAGATCGAGGCGGAACAGGCGCTCCAGCCCCGGCCGCTGCACCTTGAACACCACCTGGCGTCCGCTGCGCAGGCTGGCCCGGTGCACCTGGGCCAGGCTGGCCGAGCCCAGCGGCACGATCTCCAGATCGATGATCTCCGCCCGCCGCTCCCCCAGCTCCTGCTCCAGCAGGGACTCCACCACGGGGAAGGGGAAGGCCGGCACCCGGTCCTGCAGATGGGCCAGTTCCTCCACCACGTCGGCGGGGAGGACGTCGGGGCGGGCCGAGAGCAGCTGGCCGAGCTTGATGAAGGCGGAACCGAGCTCAAGGAACTGGGCCGTGAGCCAGCGGGCCCGGCGGCGCTGGCGGTCGGCCTGGCGTTCGGGGGTGCGCCCGCCCGGGTAGGTCCAGGGCCGGGCATCCCACCAGAGGCCGGCCAGCAGCTGGAGCACGAGGCGCCAGATGCGCAGCGAACGCCAGAGGCGGGACAGCAGGATCCCGGGGGTGGAGAGGGCCGCCATCAGGGCTGCCCCGGCGACCGCGGCGGACCATCGGGGGCGGCGGGCATCCGGTCGAGGCGCCGCGAGAGTTCGGCCACCTTCGCGCGCAGGGCATCGATGCGCTCCTGGGGATCCTCGGCGGCGCCGCCCCGGGACGCGGGAGCTCCGGTGTCGCGGTCGTTCTCGATCCGTTCGGCCTCCATCGCCACTTCCTCCCAGAACAGACTCAGCTCCTGCTGCACCCGGGCGGGAGCCTCCTGGGCGAGGGCCGCCAGGGTGGCGGCCACATCGGCCAGGCCGCTGCCCAGGCGGGCGGCCAGGCGGTTCATGGCCGCCTTGGCGAGGAACTGCGGCGCGCTCATGACCTGACCGGAAGAGTCACCGAACTGTGGCAGATCAGGGCTGGCTTGCGGGGGCCGGTGGGGCGCTCACCGGCGGCGGGGCGATCGGCGCAGGGCCGGCCTCCTCCCGCTCGCGGGCCGGTGGCGTGCGCGGCGGCGGCAGGGCAGGGGCGGCCGGGAGTTCGGCCTCGGGGGCTCCGGGGGCGCCCGGCTGGTCGCTCTGGGGGGACTCCCCGTCCGGTTCGAGCAGGCGCTGGCGCTCCTGGGCCTCCCGATCCTCCATCTGGCGGCGCCGCTCCTCGATCGCGGCCGCCTCCTGCTTCTGCTCCTGCTCCAGCTCGAGCAGATCGAGATCACCGCGGATCTCACGGGCGTCGCCGCCAAAGCGCTGGCGCAGGGAATCAAGCGTTGTGCCCGGAGCGGGCTGAACGTCGAAGCGCTGGCTGGCGCCCTCCTGCTCCGGGCCGCCGAGGCTCAGCAGGCGCAGGCTGACGGCGTAGCCAACCCCGAAGCAGAGCCCCACGATGGCCCACAGCCGCCAGTCCCAGGCGCGGCTGGACGTTGAACGCTCACGGGTTCCCCCGGGGGGCGCACCCCGGGGGGGTGTGGAGGGCCTGGCCGCAACCATCGACGTCATCGCGATCGCCACCATTTTGCCCAGCCATGGACTCAGCACCTCGTCGGCACCGGGCTGAACAAGGGGAGAGAGGTCATCGGTCGGCCGGGAATAACGCGGTCTGGTTGGATCCTTCTGCCGATCTAGTCGAGAAAGAAATAGGTGATGTGGATACCCTTCCCCACATACTCATGCTTGTAACCGCCTTCGTAGCTGGTGCCCCTGTAGAAGGCAGGAATCACCCCAGAAGCACCCTGCGAAGTGATGATTTTGGCATGACAGGTACGCACGCTCTCAGAGGTCTGCTTGCACGTTGTCTCATTTCTGAGAACCTCATAGACCGTGTGATCCGCAAAGGTGATCTTCTCGACGATCTGTTTCTCGCTGGTGGCCCCTGAGATCGGCGTCATCGCACAGAACTCCTTGACGCCATTGCGCTGACAGTTGGGTGAATACTGAGCGCTGGCGGGGTCTCCCAGGCCCCGAAGCAGGGGCAGAAGCAGGGGCAGAAGCAGCACCGCAGCCACCCGTGCACCCAGAGTTGTCCTCTTGACCGGTGGTGTCATGGAAGTGTCGAGGATTTGATGACGCGTTGGGCTCCATTGCTGAAAAGCCTCTGCCCACAACCGCTCTAGCGGCGTTCTCCCGCACCGACAAGCGGTGCCCGGGATCCTGACCGTGGGCACCTACGTCGTGTAGTCCGCGTTGATGTGCACGTACTGGTCCGAGAGGTCGCAGCCCCAGGCCAGGCCGCTGCCCGGGCCGTCCCCCACCAGCAACCGGATCGCCACCGTGTCGTCGGCCAGGTAGGCGCCGGCGGCGCGGGCCTTGAGGTAGGCCGACGCCGCCGGACGGTCGAAGGCCAGGGGCTGGCCCGCCGCCATCAGCTGGTGCCCCCCCAGCCACAGGGCCACGGCCTGCGGGTCGAAGGCCACCCCGGCCCGGCCGGCGGCGGCCACGATCCGGCCCCAGTTGGGGTCGCGGCCGTGGACGGCGCACTTCACCAGCGACGAGCCGGCCACGGTGCGGGCGATGGCGCGGGCGCCGGCGTCATCAGCGGCGCCCTCCACCCTCACCTCGATCAGGCAGGTGGCGCCCTCGCCGTCGCGGGCGATCGCCCGGGCCAGGTGCTGCGACACCGCCGTCAGGCCGGCCTCCAGCGCCGCAAAGTGCTCCGGGCCCAGGGGCTCACCGGCGGCAAAGGCCAGGTAGGTGTCGTTGGTGCTGGTGTCGCCATCCACCGTGATGGCGTTGAAGGAGCAATTCACCGCCCGTTTCACCATGTCCTGCCAGACATCGGCCGGCACGCCGGCATCACACGTGAGGTAGCCCAGCATCGTGGCCATGTCCGGGTGGATCATCCCCGAGCCCTTGGCCATGCCGCCGATCCGCACCCTGCGGCCGCCCAGCTGGGCCTCCAGGGCGATCTCCTTGGCCACCAGATCCGTGGTGAGGATCGCCTCGGCCGCCGCGCCGCCGCCATCGGGGGCCAGGGCGGCCACCAGGGGATCGAGGCCCGCCACGAGCACCTCCATCGGGATCGGCACGCCGATCACGCCGGTGGAGCAGATCAGCACCTCATCGGGCGCCAGGTCCAGGCGAGCGGCCAGCTCGGCGGTGGCCCGCAGGCTGTCGGCCAGGCCGCGCTCGCCGGTGCAGGCGTTGGCCTGGCCGGAGTTGGTGAGCACCGCCCTGGCGTGGCCGCCGCCGGCCGCCAGGCGCTCGGCGCAGAGGTCGACGCAGGCGGCCCGCACCAGCGAGGTGGTGAAGGTGCCAGCGCACGCGGCGCCGGGCGGGGAGAGCAGAAGGGAGAGATCCGGCCGGCCGGAGGCCTTCAGGCCGGCGGTGACGGCGGCGGCCAGGAAGCCCTCCGGAGCCGTGACGCCTCCGGGGATCGGCAGCCACGGAGAGGGAGGGGTCACGGACTCAGCGGGGCGCGTTGGTGGTGCCCAGCTTGCCGTAGGAGTTCTCGAGCCTCAGGGCGAGGATGTGCAGCAGGCCGCGGTTGAACTCGGAGGACTGCTGCAGCAACTGCTCGAACTCCGAACTCTCGAACACCAGCACCGTGGCGGGTCCGTCGATGGCCCGCACCGCGGCGCGGCGGGGATGGTCCACGAGGAAGGACACCTCTCCGATCGGTTCGCCGCTGTGGATCCGGGCCATCACCTCGAGCCCGCCGTCGCTGGCCGAGGGGCGCCGCACCTCGCAGCGGCCCTCCAGCAGGATCGCCACGGTGTCGGGAGTATCGCCGACCGAGAACAGCACCTCGCCGTTCTGCAGCTGCCGCTCCTCGCCCCAGTGCAGCATGTTGATCAAGGCCGCCGGCGACAGTCCCGCCATCAGCGGCACCTCGAGGAGCCGGCGGAGGCGCCCGCCCAGGGCGAGCCCTTCCCCGGACCGCAGCCGGTCGAGGGCCGCGCTGCTGGGCAGACCCACCCTCGGCTCCCGCCGCAGGGCCGCCGCCCGCGCCGGATCCCGCTGATCCTGCACCCAAAGGGTCCACAGGGCGGTGTCCGGATCGGGGTCCCGCCACAGTCCATCGAGCACCTCGGCCGGATCGGGGAGCGGATCGAGGGGGGCGGGGACCCCTGCGCTGGCCGGGGCCCACCGTTCCCGGTCCTGGCGCCGCAGCTGGGTGAGCACCCCTTCCGGGACATGGGGGAGCAGCCCATGGAAGCGCTCCACCAGGGGGTCTTCGGCGGCGAAGGGCTGCAGGGAGGGCGCAACGGTGACGAACAGGCTGACCAGCTCGCGGTCGATCACCGGCAGCAGCGGCCGCAGCAGGGCTTCGCCGGCGGCGGCCTGGGCCAGGGCCTGGCGGGCCGCGAGCCGATCCCGGACCTGCTGCAGCTGCTCCTCGGCCCGCTCGCGGGCGAAGCTGGAGGCGGGACCGAAGGAGGCCAGCAGCTCCGACCAGCTGGCCTCATCGAGCGCGTACTCCTGGCGGATCCGCTCCAGCCGATCGCTGTGGTCACCGTCGGCCAGGGCCGCGCTCAGGTCGCCGAGGCCGGTGGTCTCGAGCAGATCCTCGATCGCTTCAGCGGCGGCCTCCTGGCGCAGGCTGCGGATCTCCCGCTGGCGATGGTCGAGCTGCAGGATGCGGGGGTCGCTTACCGAAAGCTCGCGCACGGCAGCGTGGTGGTCCTCCTCCTTGAGGTTGAGGGACTGGCGCAGCTCCTCCAGCTGCACCAGGGAGGCGGCGCGGTCGAGCCTGCCGCTGCCGAACAGGTCGGAGAGCACCTCGCGGTAGATCCCGCGCTTGGTCTGGCTGATCTGGCTGGGCAGCACCTTGGCGAGGGTGAACACCTCCCCCGGGCTGAGCTCCGCCAGGGAGCGCCCGTCCAGCAGATCCCCCATTTCGGGAACCAGCTTCTCCAGCTGCTTGCGCAGGCTGGCGCTGGTGCTCTCGCGGGTGTAGGTGGCCTTGTCGCGGGACCAGCCCCGGTAGAGCCACATGCCGCTGACGACCAGCACCAGCGAGCGGATCAGCTGCCCGCCCCTCGGGCCGAGGAGGCCCAGCGAGGGATCGGCGAACCAGAAGAAGATGTTCACCGCCAGGAACGTCGCTGCCAGGCGGGTGCGATGGCCCGCCACGGCCGCGGCCCGCTCGGCCGGCAGCCCGGCAAGGCCGGATCGCAGCCAGCGCTCCAGAGCCCCGAACAGGGCCACCGAAAGGACACCGCCCAGCACCAGCAGAGCGGGCATCGTGAACCAGCGGGGCAGCAGGGTGTTCCAGCCGCCCAGCACCAGGGGCTGGGCGATCTGATCGATGGCGCGGGCGTCGTAGGCCCAGAGGCCGCTGCGCAGATAGTCGATGCCGCCGGGCCCCGCGGCGCGGATCAGCAGAAAGAAGGCCAGCACCAGGCCGGGATAGGAGGCCCAGGCCCAGGCCAGCCCCTTCTTGCCGCTGAAGGTCTGCCAGTAGGCCCGCTCGGAGTCGATGTCGATGCAGGGGGCCTGGCAGGCCACGCAGGCGCTCTGCAGCTTGCCCTGCTCACCGATGGTGCGGCACATCGACTGGGTGATGCGGGAGGTGGTCTCCAGGTGGGCGGGGCTGCCCAGCAGGCTGCGGGGGCCGGTGACCACGGCCTGCACCGGCGCCATCGGGCAGAAGTACTGGCACCAGGCCTTGCCGCCGTAGGCCCAGCCCACCGCCAGGGCCGCCGCCACCGTGAGCGCCAGGAACAGGCCCAGCCCAAAGGGGCTGCTGTTCACCACCAGCAGCCGCAGGCTGAGGCCGGCGATGAACAGGCTCCACTGCAGTTGCACGTGGTGCTGTCCGAGCCAGGAGTCCGCCTCGATCTTCACCACCTCGCGGCGGCCGCCCTTGCCGGGAACGGTGCGCTGCCAGTGGAGGGCGCGGAACAGCTGGGAGACGAAGGCCAGCGGGCAGATGCGGCGCCAGACCTCATGGCTGAGCGCCACCAGGATCAGCAGACCGCTGGGGACCACCAGGCCCCAGAAGATCTGGTTGCCTTCCCGGGCATGGCACTCCAGCAGGGGACCGCAGCGATCCAGGTCGAACGGCCAGGGATCGACGCCGGGAAGCAACAGGCTGACGATCAGCCCCAGCCAGCCCAGCAGCAGCGCCCAGCGGGTGAGGTGGGCCTGACGCTCGGACCAGGAGCTGAAGACTTGCATCGCGCCGGCGGGGGACGGGCCAGCCGTTAGCTTGCGGCGCACCGGCCGATCTGTCCGCCGACCGAAGGGAACGCTCACGTTCCGGCGTACCGGCGGCGACGCCCCAGCCACCGCTTCCTCCCCACCGTTCCATGGCCCAGCGCCGCATCGGCCTCACCGGCGGCATCGCCAGCGGCAAGAGCACGGTGGGGCGCCTGCTGGCCGAGCGCGGTCTGCCGGTGCTGGATGCGGATGTCTATGCCCGCGAGGCGCTGGCGCCGGGCAGCTCCGGCGCCCGGGCCGTGGCGAAGCGCTACGGCGAGCAAGTGTTGGCGGAGGGAGCGGGTGAGCCCTGTGAGCCGCTGCCGGCCCTGGACCGGGCCGCCCTCGGCCGGATCGTGTTCAGCGACGCCGCCGAGCTCCGCTGGCTGGAGCAGCTGGTGCATCCACTGGTGCGCCAGCGCTTCGCCGCCGAACTGGAGCGGCTGCGGGAGGCGCCGGTGGTGGTGCTGATGATCCCGCTGCTGTTCGAGGCGGGGCTGGACACGCTCTGCAGCGAGATCTGGCTGGTGGACTGCGACGAGGACCAGCAGCTGCAGCGCTTGATGGGGCGTGATGGGCTCAGCGCTGACGACGCCCGCGCCCGGCTGGCGGCCCAGTGGCCCCTGGCGCGCAAGCGGGCCCTGGCCACGGTGGTGCTCGACAACCGAGGCGGGCCGGAGGCGCTGGCCCCACAGGTGGAGAGTGCGCTCAGGGCCGGGGCAGCTCCCGCAGCACCGTCTCCACCGCCCGCCTGAGCGCCGCCAGGACGGCGGCATCGAGGCCGGTGCTCTGCTCACGCACCACGTGCAGGCGGGGCGTCTGCACATCGATCACCCAGTAGTGGGGAATGCCGGCCGCGCCATAGAGGCGCGCCTTGGCCTCCAGGTCGAAGGCCAGGCTGCTGTCCGCCACCTCGATCACCAGGGCGGTGTCGGCGGCGGTGGGATGGGCGTCCCAGTAGTCGTCGTTGCGGCGGGCCACCAGGGCCAGATCCGGCTCGGGCTCATCGGCCGGGCCCAGGTCGAGCGGGGCCTCCACCCGCAACTGCAGGGGCACCGGGGGAGAAGCCGCCAGGCAGGCCTGGATGGCGGCGATCAGCCGATGAACCACCGCCGTGTGGCGTGTCCCCTTGGCGATCACCTGCAGCACCTCCCCATCGATCAGTTCCAACCGCTGCTCGGGCACCGCATCGCACAGCCGGTGGAACTGATCCACCGTGAAACGCGCGTGGCGTCTGACAGCTGCGGGGGCCGAGGTCATGGCCCAACGCTAGTCAGCGCTGAGCGATCCCTCAGCCCTTCAGCTGCTCGCTGAGGATGCGGTTGGCCAGCTTGGGGTCGGCGCGGCCGCCGGTGCGCTTCATCAGCTGCCCGACGAAGAAGCCCTGCAGCTTGGTCTTGCCGCCGCGGAAAGCCTCCACCTCCTCCGGGTGGGCGGCCAGCAGCTCGGCCACGATGGCGGCGATCGCCGCCGGGTCGGAGATCATGCCCAGGCCGCGGGACTCGACGATCGCCGCCACCGAGCCGCCCGTCTCGAGCAGTTCGGGCAGCAGGTCCTTGGCGATCTTGCCGCTGATGGTGCCCGCCTCGATCAGCTGCACCATCTCGGCCAGCTGCTCGGGTTTCAGCGGCAGCTCGGCGATCGACAGCCGGTTGGCGTTCACGTGGGCGGCGATGTCGCCGGTCACCCAGTTGGCCACGGCCTTGGGGTCGCCCCCGGCCGCCACCGCCGCCTCGAAGTATTCGGCCATCGAACGCTCATCGGTGAGCACCCGGGCGTCATAGATCGAGAGGCCCAGGCTTTCGGCGTAGCGGTGGCGCTTGGCCGCCGGCAGTTCGGGCAGCTCGGCGCGCCAGCTTTCCCGCTGCGCGCGACTCACCTCGATCGGCCCCAGGTCCGGGTCCGGGAAGTAGCGGTAGTCGGAGGCCCCCTCCTTGCTGCGCATGCTCTTGGTGAGCTGCTTGGCCTCGTCCCAGAGGCGCGTTTCCTGCACCACCGGCTCACCGGCCTCATAGGCCTTGATCTGGCGGGCGATCTCGAAATCGATCGCCTTCTGGATCGCCGAGAAGGAGTTCATGTTCTTGATCTCCACCTTCACGCCGAAGGGGGCGTCCGGGCCCCGGCGCACGGAGATGTTGACGTCGCAGCGCAGGGAACCCTCCTGCATGTTGCCGTCGCTGACGCCCAGATAGCGCATGATGCGGCGGATCTCCGAGGCGTACTCGGCCGCCTCCCGGCCCGTGCGCAGATCCGGCTTGGAGACGATCTCGGCCAGGGCGACGCCAGCCCGGTTGTAGTCCACCAGCGAGTGGGTGGAGCCGGCCAGGCGGTCGCTGCCGGCGTGGACGAGCTTGCCGGCGTCCTCCTCCATGTGCAGCCGCTCGATGCCCACTTTCTTCAGGTAGGTCTCCTTGCCCTTCTCGGCCACCTCCACCTCGATCCAGCCGTCCTCGGCGATCGGCTGGTCGTACTGGGAGATCTGGTAGTTCTTGGGGAGGTCGGGATAGAAGTACTGCTTGCGGTCGAACTTGCTGTGCTCGGCCACCTGCAGATTCAGGGCCAGGGACGCCTTGACCGCGTACTCCAGCACCTTCTGATTCAGCACCGGCAGGGTGCCGGGCAGGCCGCACACCACCGGGTCGATGTGGGTGTTGGGATCGTCGCCGAAGCTGGTGGAGGCGGCGGTGAAGATCTTGCTGGCGGTGCCCAGCTGCACGTGGGTCTCCAGGCCGATCACGGCCTCCCAGGCCCCCTGTTCCTTTGCTTCAGCCATGGTCGCGAGTCCTGCCGGCGCTGTCGGCCCCCCGCGCTCGGCCGGAGGCACTGGGGGCGATCCTAGGCAGCGGCAGGTGGCCGCTTGAATGGGGGTCTTCCGAGCTGGAGATGAGCGTCCTGGCTGGCCCCCCTCCCGACGCCGAACCGGTCCTGATCCTCGGCGGTGGCCTGATGGGCCTGGCCATCGCCCACCAGCTGGCCCGTCTCGGCCGCTCCGCCACCGTGCTCAGCCGCCGCCGCAGCGAGGCGGCCGGCTTCGTGGCCGCCGGCATGCTGGCCCCCCACGCCGAGGGGCTCAGCGGGCCGATGCTGGCTCTGGGCCAGGCCAGCCTGGAGCGCATTCCGGCCTGGGTGGCCCGCATCGAGGCCGACAGCGGCCTCCCCTGCGGCCTGCGCCCCTGCGGCATCGTCGTCCCCTTCACCGGCGCCGCCGAGCGGGACGCCTACGCCACGGCCCCCTTCGGCGAGCCCCTCGACCGGGCGGGGCTGGAGCGGCAGGTGCCGGGGATCGGACCCGCCTGGCGGGCGGGGCTGCTGTTCGCCCAGGACGGGCAGATCGACAACCGCCGCCGCCTGATGCGCGCCCTGGAACGGGCCTGTGTGGCCCTGGGGGTGCGCTTCGAGGAGGGCACCGAGGTGCTGGAGCTGCTCACCGAAGGCGGCGGACGCCTGCGGGGGGTGCGGCTGCGCCGGGCCGAGGGGGGCGAGCACGCCATCGCCGCCGGCACGGCGGTGCTCGCCTGCGGCGCCTGGAGCGGCCGGCTGCTGCCCGCGCTGCCGGTGCGCCCGGTGAAGGGGCAGATGCTGTCGCTGCAGGGCCCGAGGGCCAGCCTGGAGCGGGTCGTGTTCGGACCCGGCACCTACCTGGTGCCGCGGCAGGACGGCCTGCTGGTGGTGGGCGCCACCAGCGAACCGCAGGCCGGCTTCGACGACGGCCTCACCCCCGAGGGCCAGAAGCAGCTGCAGGCCGGCATCGCCGCCCTGCTGCCGGAGGCAGCCCTGTGGCCACCGATGGAGCGCTGGTGGGGCTTCCGGCCCGGCACCCCCGACGACGCTCCGCTGCTGGGCCCCGGACCGATCGAGGGGCTCTGGCTGGCCACGGGCCACCACCGCAACGGCGTGCTGCTGGCGGCGATCACGGCGGAGCGGATCGCCGCAGCGATCACCACAGCCGGCAACGGCTACGGAGCGGGCGGGGCGGGCGACGCCCTGCTGGCGCCCTTCCACTGGAGCCGGCCGTTCCCGGCGGCGTCCTAGCCAGGCGCGGCTTCGCCTGGCCGCAGCCCCTGGAGGGCGTACACCTCCAGGGGCACGGGCCAGCCCTTGATCCGGTGGCTCCCCAGCGGCAGCACCTCCAGCTCCCCCGGCAGCAGCGCCAGCAGGTCGCCGCTGACCAGGATTGGGTGCTCGGGGAACAGGCGCGTCAGCCCCTCCAGGCGGCTGGTCACGTTGACGCTGGCCCCCACGACGGTGAACTCCAGGCGCTGGGAGGAGCCCAGGTTGCCGGCGATCACCTCGCCGAAGTGAAGCCCGATCCCATGCCGCAGCGGTGGGGTGCCCGCCGCGGCCAGCTCAAGGTTGAGGGCCTCCAGCCGCTCCTGCATCGCCAGGGCGGCCCGCACCGCTGAGCGGGCCTCTTCGGCATCCCCCCGGCTGCGGGGCACCCCGAACTCCGCCATCACCGCATCGCCGATGAACTTGTCGAGCAGGCCCTCCTGCTCCAGCACCGCCCCGGCCATGGCCTCGAAGTAGCGGTTGAGCAGGGCGAACAGCTCGGCGGGCTCCAGCACGGCACTCAGGGGCGTGAACCCCACCAGGTCGCTGAACAGCACGGCACAGCGGGCCCGGCTGCCCACCGCCTGGTTCCACAGCGGCCCGGGGCTGCGCAGGATGTCGCGCAGCAGGGTGGGGGAGACGCGCCGGCTCAGCACCTGGTGCAGATAGGCCCGCTCCCGGCTTTCCGCCAGCCCCTGGCCCACGGCCCGCACCCCGCCCCCGGCCACCGGGGCCAGCAGCAGGGCCGCCAGGGGCAGGCGCATCCATGCCCCGGCCCATGCCGCCCAGCCGGCGAGCAGGACAGCGCCCGCCAGGGCCAGCGCCAGCCGCAGGGTGCCGCCGGCGCTGGCGGGGCGCCGCAGCTGCAGCCCCGCCAGGGCGCCCCAGCCCAGCAGCAGCAGCCCGTCCCCCGCCAGGGGCAGCCGCCCCAGCCCCCGGCCCTGGAGCACGTTGGCGAGGGCCACCGCCTGGATCTCGGTGCCGGCCATGGGGCCGAAGGGCGTCTCCTGCAAGTCCCCCAGGCCCGGGGCCGTGACGCCGATCAGCACCGTGCGGCCCCGCCAGGTGGACGGCGGCGCCTCCAGCAGCTTCCAGGCCGGCACGCGGGGCATGGTGCCGGCGGGACCGGGAAAGTCGAGCCCCATCGGCGCCGGCGGCGGCGCCGCCGGGCGCACCAGGAAGGCCATCGGCCGCGGCAGGGGCGGCGGGAAATCGCCCAGCCGGGCCTGAATCCAGTCCTGGCCCGGCACCGCCTCCACCACCCCCCGGGGGGACTGGAGCAGGGTGGTGAGGCCGGGGGCACCCAGCGGGTGGATGGGCAGCCGCAGCCGGCTCTGCACCAGCCCTCCCTCCTCCTGCACGGCGTACACCGCCGCCAGGTGCACCCGCTCGCGCCAGGGGGCCAGGGTCGCGGCAAAGGCCCGATCGTCGGCGGGGCCGAAGCGGCTGGGCTGGCTGAACTCGATGTTGAACAGCACCCGCGCCGCCCCCTGCTCGAGCACATGGGCGGCCAGCCGGGCCTGCAGGGCCCGCGTCCAGGGCCAGGGCCCCATCTGCCGCCACAGGGGCGACGCCTGACGCTCGCCCGGGGCCAGCAGTTCCCCCAGCTCCAGGGAGTCGGCGTCGATGGCCAGGATCACCGGGTCGGCCGGGGCGGGGCGGGCCCCCCGCAGCTGGAAGAAGGTCTGGACGAGCTGGTCGTCGAGCAGCCGCGGCCCCTGGCCCAGGGGCGTGAGGGGCGCCCGGTCGAGGCCCGCCAGCAGGGGGGCGGCCAGGGCCAGCCACCAGAGCCGGCGCCCCAGCCCAGGCCAGGGGGGCATCAGGGGGTGAGTCCGAGTTCGCGCTCAAGCACCGGCAGTGTCTCCATCGGCGCCCCGAAACCGTTCAGCAGCTCGCTGTTGCGCCGCCGCAGCCTCGCCTCGGTGGCGTCGATCCGGCGCGGGCCCTTCCAGCCTTCGGGGGTGGCCTCCAGGCGCTGGCCGCCGGTCAGCTGGTACACGGTGCCGTCATCGGCGCGCACCTCCACCTCCCCCTCCCAGCTCAGGAACAGCACGGAATCGGCGGTGTCCTCGATGAAGACCGTGGTGCCCTGGATCGAGGCCGTGCCCACCCGGGTGCGGACCCGCAGCGGTGTGGATTCCTTCGATCCGGGAGCGATCCAGGCGATGATCCGGCCGCGCACCAGATCGAGCAGCGTCGGCTCGATCCGCAGCAGGGCGTTGCCCCCGAGCCGGAAGCTGCGGCCATCGGCCAGCAGGATCTGAAGGCGGCCGGGATTCTCGGTGCGCAGCACGGTGGACGGACGCAGCACCTGCCCCACCAGGGCCGGCCGCTCCGGCGCCGCCGGTGGCATGACATAGGCCGGCCGGGAGGGCACATCCACCACCCGGGGGACCCTGGAAGCCGCCGTGGCCCCGGCGAGGGGGCCGGCGGCGGGCAGGATCAGGGCCAGGCCGGCGATCAGGACGGTCACAGCCACCGGTATCAGCGGCCTGGGAGGCCGGAGGCTCCTGCGCAGCACCATGGCCCGGGGACCCGAGGGTTCCCAGGATGGCCGCTCAGGGCTCGACCCGCCACACCTGGTCGGCCGGCGTCCACTCGCAGAGCTCGGAGGGCTGGAACCAGAGGCCGATCTCGAAGTCCGCCGTTTCCGGCGCATCGGAGCCGTGGATGACGTTGCGGCCGATGTTCACCGCCAGGTCGCCGCGGATGGTGCCGGGTTCAGCCTCCAGGGGCTTGGTGGCGCCGATCAGCTTGCGGGCGCTGGCGATGACGCCGTCGCCCTCCCAGACCATGGCCACCACCGGCCCGCTGGTGATGAACGCCACCAGGCCGGCGAAGAAGGGGCGCTCCCGGTGCACGCCGTAATGGCTCTCGGCCAGTTCCCGGCTGGGCACCAGCTGCTTGAGGCCCACCAGCTTGAAGCCCTTGCGCTCGAAGCGGCCGAGGATCTCGCCCACCAGGCCCCGCTGCACCCCGTCGGGCTTGATGGCGAGGAAGGTGCGTTCGGTGGCCATGGGGAAGGGAGAGGTGTTCGGGCCATCGTCCGCGCTGGGGCTGCCGCTTGGCAAGCAACCCCGGCGCGACGCCGAACCTGTACGGGCTGTACAGGTTCGTGGATCAGCTCCCGCCGGTGAGCCGGAGGTCCCGCAACGTCCAGGCCAGGGCGGCCGCCACAAGGCCCCGCCTAGATTCGCTCCGACCGGCTTCCCTCCTTCCAGGCGCCATGGTGCTCGCCGACCCGTCCAGCCCGCCGGGCGCGCCCGCCGCTCCTGCCGGGCGATCCGACGCCTGGAGCGCCGCCGACGGGGCGGCCCTCTACGGGCTCGACCGCTGGGGTGAGCCCTACTTCGGGGTGGGCGCCCGGGGCCAGGTGATCGTGCAGCCCCGCGGCGACCGCGGCGGCTCGCTCGATCTGGTGGAACTGGTGCGGGAGCTGCAGGGCCGCGACCTGACCCTGCCGCTGCTGATCCGCTTCGACGACATCCTCGAGGACCGGCTCGAGCGTCTCCACGGCGCCTTCGAGCGGGCCATCGCCCAGTACGGCTACAACGGCCGCTACCAGGGGGTCTTCCCGGTGAAGTGCAACCAGCAGCGCCACGTGGTGGAGCAACTGGTGGAGAGCGGCCGCCGCTGGCACTTCGGCCTGGAGGCGGGCAGCAAGGCCGAGCTGCTGATCGCCCTGTCCCTGCTCGACGATCCCGACGCCCTGCTGATCTGCAACGGCTACAAGGATCGGCGCTACATCGAGACGGCGATCCTGGCCCGGCGCCTGGGGCGCCAGCCGGTGGTGGTGATCGAGCAGGCCGATGAGGTGGAGCGGATCATCGCCGCCAGCAGCGCCCTTGGCGGGGCCCCGTTCATCGGCATCCGCGCCAAGCTCTCGGCCCGCAGCACCGGCCGCTGGGGCAGCTCGGTGGGCGAGCGGGCCAAGTTCGGCCTCTCGATCCCCGACGTGCTCACCACGGTGGAGCGACTGCGGGAGGCGGGCCTGCTCGACGACCTGCGCCTGCTGCACTTCCACATCGGCAGCCAGATCAACGACATCGCCGTCCTCAAGGACGCCCTGCAGGAGGCCGGACAGATCTATGCCGAGCTCACCCGTCTGGGGGCGCCGATGGGCTTCCTGGATGTGGGCGGCGGCCTGGGCATCGACTACGACGGCAGCCGCACCGCCACCGCCGCCTCCACCAACTACTCGCTGCAGAACTACGCCAACGACGTCGTCGCCACGATCCGGGAGTGCTGCGAGCCCCACGACATCCGCCCTCCCACCCTGGTGAGCGAGAGCGGCCGGGCCCTGGCCAGCCACTTCAGCGTGCTGGTGTTCGACGTGCTGGGAGCCGGCGGCCACAGCGAAACGGTGCCGCCGCCGGCCGAGGGGGAGGCGCTGATCCTGCGCAACCTGCGCGACACCCACGCGCTGATCACGGCGATCGCCGCCGGAGACCTCGAGGTGGACGCCGCCGGTGAGCGGGCGGTGGTGGAGCGGCTGCAGGAGGCCTGGAACGATGCCCTCAAGTTCAAGGAGGACGCCCTCACCGCCTTCCGGCTCGGCTACCTGAGCCTGCCGGAGCGGGCCACGGCCGAGCGCCTCACCTGGGCCAGCTGCCAGGCGATCGCCCGCCAGCTCGAAGGCCTGCCCGCTGGCACCGTCATCCCCCAGGAGCTCCAGGCCCTGCCGGCGGCGCTGGCCGGCACCTACTACGGCAACCTCTCGGTGTTCCGCTCGGCGCCGGACACCTGGGCGATCGACCAGCTGTTCCCGGTGCTGCCGATCCACCGGCTCGACGAGCGCCCCACCCGGCTGGGCAGCTTCGCCGACCTCACCTGCGATTCCGACGGCAAGATCGCCCGCTTCATCGACCGGGGACAGGTCAAGCCGTTGCTGGAACTCCACGGCCTGCGGCCCGGCGAGCCCTACTGGATCGGGCTGTTCCTGGGCGGCGCCTACCAGGAGGTGATGGGCAACCTGCACAACCTGTTCGGCAGCACCAACGCGGTGCACATCCGGCTGGCGGCCGGCGGCGGCTACCGGGTCGACCACGTGGTGCGGGGCAACACCAACGCCGAGGTGCTCGAGGCGATGGAGCACGACCCCGACCTGCTGCTGGAGCGGCTGCGGCTGGCCAGCGAGCAGGCGATCGGCCGCGGCGACCTGGCCATCAGCGATGCCCGCCGCCTGATGGCCCACCTGAAGGCCAGCCTGGAGCAGACGACGTACCTGGAGGCCTGAACTTACCTGGAGGCCTGATCCGCCAGGGCGACGGTGAAGATCTCCACCTCCCCGAGGCTCTTCACCACCTGGGGGCCCAAGGAGCGGGCCGCCAGACCGGGGTCGGCCGCGATCAGGCTGGCGGTGTGGGCGTCACACACCACCGCCGCGTCCACATTCCGGGTGGCCGATTCGAGCCGGGCCGACAGGTTCACCGTGTCGCCGATCACGGTGAACTCCATCCGCCTGGGGCTGCCGATCTGGCCCACCATCACCTGGCCGCTGGCCAGGCCGATGCCGTTGTCGAGGGTGGCGATGCCCCGCCGCGCCCAGTCCTCGTTGAGGCCCGCCAGGGCCGCCCGCATGGCCAGGGCGCAGCGCACCGCCTGGCTGGCCTCCTCGGCCACACCCCGACTCACCGGTGAGCCGAAGACCGCCATCACCGCATCGCCGATGAACTTGTCGACGGTGCCGCCATGGGCCATCACCACCTCCACCATGGCGCCGAGGTACTCGTTGAGCTGGCGCACGTGCAGCTCGCTCTGGCCCTCGCCGCTGCGCTGCTTGGTGAGCACCGTGAAGCCCTTGATGTCGGTCATCAGCACGGTCACCTCCAGCAGGCGGCCCCGCAGGATGCCCTGGGCCGATTCCGGGTCGGAGAGGATCTCCGCCACCACCCCGGGCGCCACGTAGCGCTCGAAGGTGCGGCGCAGCCGCCGCCGCTCCTGCCCCTCCCGGAGGTAGGCGTCACCCCCGTAGAGCAGGCCCAGCAGGATGAGGCCCGAGGAGGGTGCCAGCAGCGGCAGCCAGCGGTGGGCCTGCTGCAGCGCCACGACGACAAGCCCCCCCTGGAGGACCAGTACCAGAACCACCAGGGCGAGCCGCCAGCGCAGGTCGCTCCAGCGGCGGGCCGCCGCCAGGACGAGCAGCAGCGGCAGCAGGGCCAGCAGGGCCCGTCCCGGCGCACGCCGGGGCCAGGGCTGCAGCCCGTCCCCCTGCAGCGAGTTGGCGGTGGCGGTGGCCAGCACCTCCAGCCCCGACAGGGTGCCGAAGGGGGTGGGGTAGCCATCGGTCCCCTGGGCCACCACCGGGCCGAGCAGCACCAGCGCCCCCATCACGTCCTTGCGCAGGGGATGGGTCTTCCAGCGCTCGGGGTCGAGCACCTCCCAGGCCGGGAGGCGGCGGAAGCTCCCCTCCGGGCCATAGAAGTTGAGGGCGCTGTGGCGGTCCTCCTGGCGACTGCGCTGGCCCCCCAGCCGCAGCAGGGTGGAGGAGAGGGCGCGGTAGCCCTCGGCACCACGGGCGGGGAGCACGCCGCCGGCATAGGCCTCGGGGTGGCGGCTCGCCTCGCTGGAGGTGGCGGAGAGGATGTTGGTGAGCCCCAGGGCCCCGGTGCCGCCGATGGCCGCCAGGAAACGCTCCGGCCGCACGAAGGTGAGGGCTCCGGCCCCCTGGGTGTCGCTGGATTCGAGCATCTCCGCCGCCAGGGCGACCCGGCCGGGGTAGCGCCGCAGCCGCAGCTCCAGGGCATCGTCATCGGCCGGCCCCTTGCCGCTGGGCCCCTCGAAGACCACATTCACCGCCACAGCCCTGGCGCCGGCCTGCAGCAGCTTCTCCGCCACCATCCCGTAGGTGGCCCGGGGCCAGGGCAGGCTGCCGACGCCCTTGGCCCATTCCGGGATCCTGCCTTCCTCCTCGAACCAGTCCCCCTGCTGCAGGGTGGCGTCATCGACCGTGACCAGCACCACCTTCGGCGGTGGTCGGCGGGGGCCGCGCAGGAGCAGCAGCTGCTGCTCCACGCCCCGCTCCCAGACCCGCATCCGGGGCCCCGGCCAGCCGGCGCTGACCCCCACCCAGGCCAGCACGGCCACCACCAGGACCCTGAAGGTGCGGCGTCGCGCCGTCATCGCGGCAGCGGGCTCCAGAGGGTGCAGATGGCGACGGCCCGGCCGGAGCGCTCCAGGCGCACGCAGTCGATGGCCTGGGCCTTCGGACGGTTGATCAGGATCTGGGTGTGGAAGGGGGAACCCATCCAGCGCGACACGATCACCTCCGGGTTCCAGGCGGCGGCCGGCATCGGACAGGCGATCACCTCACTGGTGGGCATCAGCGGGCCTGAGGCGGCCATGCGGTTCTGGAACTCCCCCCAGCGGGAACGGTCGTGGTCGCAGTCACGGCTGACCAGCAACCCCTCCAGCACCGGCGCCAGGTAGGCGGCGTTCCGGGCCGCCAGGTCCGCCGGCAGGGATTGCAGGGCGGGGCGGCCGGCCTGGGCCCGGTAGCGGTTGATGGTCTCCACCAGGGGGTCACGGCTGAGCGACGGCCTGGGCGGGGCGGCGCTCACCCCGGGGAAACGGCGCTGCACGAAGGCCTCCAGCGCCGCCATGCCCGGCAAGGGGGCCGTGAACCCCTCGAAGAGAGGTCCCCGCAGGATGGCGGCGTAGTCGTCCGCCGTCAGCGGTCGCTGCCCGAGCAGGGCCCCCTGGCTGGAGAGCCGCACCCGGGTGCCCCCCGCCACGAGGATCGGCGCCCCAGGCAGGGGCCGTCCATTGGCGAGGGGCTGGAGCTCCACCGAGCCCTCCAGCACCGTGATCTCCTGCTCGCCGCCGTCGAGAAGGGTGATCACGTAGTTGGTCCCCCGGGTGCTGAGTCGGGAGGAGCGGGTGCAGCCGTTCTGCTGGCCGGACACCAGGATCTGGCCGCTGCTGAGCAGGAAGCAGGTGCTGCCGAGGCGCAGCTGGGTGAAGCGGTTGAGGCGGCCGGCGGCACCACCGGCAAAGCCCAGCTGGCCGCGGCTCTTCTGGGTGCGGACCAGCTCGGGGGTGAACGCCCGCTCCTGCACCTGGGCCTGGCGGCGTTCGATGTACAGCTCCCGACCATCAAGGATCTCCTGCACGACCGCCGATCCCGCAGGGCTGGCCTCGCTGCCGCTGGGCCAGACCAGGGCCGCCGCCAGGGCCGTCAACAGAAGCCGGTGGGGTCGGATCACCGGCTCAGAAGAAGCGCGGCAGGCCGAAGGGCAGCGACGGCGGACTGATCGGCACCGGCAGGTTGACCCCCGGCACCCGGGAGCGGATGTAGCTCTCCAGGGAGCCGTAGGCGGGCAGCGGCACCCTGAAACCCTGGAACAGGGGGCCGCCCAGGATGCTGTTGTAGTCGGTGACGCTCAGCCCCAGGATCGCCAGCACCACCCCGGCGGGGGAGAGGCGCAACTTCTGGCCCGCTTCCACGGTGGTGGCCGGCTTGCCGGTGGGCTCGCCATCGGCAAGGGGTTCCACCTCCACCGACCCCTCCAGCACGGAGATCTCCGCCTCCCCCGACTCATTGACGTCGAGGAGGTAGTTGGTGCCCCGCACGCTGAGGCGGGCGGAGCGGGTGCAGCCGCTCTGCTTGCCCGACACCAGGATCTGGCCCTTCTCGATCAGGAAGCAGCCCTGGCCCAGCTTGAGCAGGGCGAAGCGGTTGAGGCGGCCGGCGGCGCCGCTGTCGAAGCGGATCTGGCCCCGGCTGTTCTGGGTGCTGACCTTCTGGGGGGCGACGGCCTTCTGCTTCACCTTGGCCGTCTTGCCGTCGATGAACAGCTCGTTGCCATCGAGGATCTCCTGCACCACGGCGCTTTCGGAGGCCCGCACGGGCAGGGGACCAAGGGCCGGACCGACCAGGAGCACCAGGATCGGCACCATCGAGAGGCTCGGCAGGTGGCGGCGGCGCATGGGCTCAGGGCTCCGGTGCGGATGGCCCATTCTGCTCAACCGGGCCGGAAACGCATCGACGCCGCCGGAATCGTCTCAGCGGGCGCAGAACCGCACCATCAGCCCGAGGCGGTTTCTGGGCTGGGCCAGTTCGGCCGGATCGAAGGGCGGCGCCGCTTCAGCGGCGGCCGCGCGCATCATCACCGGGCGGAAATCGTTGCCCTCCAGCTGCACCTCCAAGGGGGCCAGCCGGCTGAGGCCCACGGCTGCGGCCACCTCGCGGGCCTGGTCAAGGGCGTCCTGGTAGGCCGCCCGCAGCAGCTGGCGCCGCACCGCCGCGTCCTGGGCGCGATCGGCCTCGGTCCCCACCGGCGCCAGCCGCACCCCGGGGAGCGCCCCCACCTCCCGGATCAGGGGCTGCAGCCGCTGGGGCAGCAGCCGCCCACTCACCTGCAGGTTGGCGGTCACCGCCGCCGGCCGGCGGCGATCAGCCCCGCGCTGCCAGGTGCTCGGCGAGGTGACCCGCAGCTCCTCCACCTGGAGCTGCTGCAGGGCCTGACGCACCGCCGCCAGTCGCTCCTGCAGGCTTTGGAGGGCCCCGTCGGCCGTGGGGGCCTCCGCCTCCAGGGTTAAGGAGAAGGACAGCCGTCGCGTGGGCCGTTCCTGCTCGGCGCTGCCCCTGGCCTCCAGCAGGGTGCCCTCACAGCGCAGCTGCACCTGGGCGATGGCGGCAACGGGCCCGCTGCCAAGCGCCGCCAGGCCCAACAGGACAGCAAGGGGACGCAGGACGATCGGGCGCATGGCAGGGGAAACGGCTGGGGCCAGCCTGCTCGCCCACGGGGCCGAACGCCAGGATCGGCGGCAGGATGGGGCGATCGAAGCGCGCGCCTTGGCCCTGCTGCAGATCTGGATCGGCGCCCTGGCCGCCACGGCCGGGCTGCTGGTGCTGGCCCGCCTCTGCCGCCACCGGGCCCTTCCGTCCGTGCCGCTGCGGCTGCCGCTGCTGGCCATCGCCGCCTGGGCCCTGCTGAGTTCGCTGCCGCTGCAGGGACTGCCCCCGACCTACCGGGTGTGGGTGCTGCTCACCGATGACCTGCTGCTCACCTACGCCGCCATCCTCCTGGCGCTGTGGGCGACGCTGCAGGTGCCCGCCCACCTGGGGCTGTGGCGCCCGCCCCCGCAGTTGCTGCTGCAGCTGCTCACCCTTGGCAGCGGCGCCCTGGCCACGGTGGTGCTGGTGCGCCAGTCGGCGCGGCTGGATCTGGTGGGTCTGGTGACCACCTCCGCCGTGCTCACCGCCGTGATCGGCCTGGCCGCCCAGGAGTCCCTCAAGGACCTGTTCGCGGGCCTGGAGCTGCAGCTGGGGGACGACTTCACCGAAGGCGACTTCCTGGAGCTGGAGCAGGGGGTGCGCGGGGTGGTGGTGCAGGTGAGCTGGCGGGACACCATGCTCCGCAACATGGACGGTCAGCTGGTGGTCGTCCCCAACAGCCTCGTCACCGAGGGGGTGCTGCGCAACCTGGGCCGCTCCGGGGCCGTCAGCAACCGCTTCAGCGTCGGCCTTGACTACGACCTGCCGCCCGCCCAGGCCAGGGCCCTGCTGGAGAAGGTGGTGCTGCAGCATCCCCGGGTGCTGCGGGAGCCCTCCCCCCGCATCCGCGTCAAGGAGTTCCAGGACAGCGCCATCGCCTACGAGCTCCAGGTGTGGCAGCGGGAGCTGGGGGACGGCGCCATCGGCGACCTGCGCAGCGACCTGCTCGAGCAGATCTGGTACGCCCTGGCCCGGGAAGGCCAGAGCATCCCCTTCCCGGTGCGGGAGCTGCAGCCGCGCCGCTCCCGGGAGCGGCTGCAGCTCCCCGCCCGGCCCTCCCCCCAGCTGTGCTGCCAGACCCTCGGCAGCGCGGGCATCTTCACCGACCTGAGCGCCGAGCAGCTCGAGACCCTGGTGGACGGCAGCCATCTGGTGGCCTATGGCCCCGGCGAGGCGGTGGTGCAGGAGGGGGCCGAAGGGCGCTCGATGTTCCACGTGCTGCGGGGGACCGTGGAAATCCTCAAGGAGCTGGAGCCCGGCCACACCGTGGCCGTACGCCGGCTGGGGCCGGGGGAGGTGTTCGGCGAAATGACGCTCTTCCTCGACGCCCCGCGCAGCGCCACGGTGCGGGCCACAGAGGAATGCCTGCTGCTGGAGGTGGATCGCGACAGCATCAGTGGCCTGCTGGAGGAGAATCCCGACCTGCTGGAGCGCTTCGCCGCCATGGTCCAGGAGCGCCAGGCGGAACTGAGAAGCCTCGACCGCGAACAGCACACGGAACGCTCCAATGCGTTGCTGGACACCATGAAGCGGCTCTTCTTCGCCTTCAAGGGCAGCTGATGAATCGCGGAACCCCGCCCGGCTCCAAGGCGACGCGATGGCTGGCGCGGCTGAGGGCGCTCCATCTGGCCGATGGCCTGCGCTCGCTCGTCCCCTACGCCGCCGCCGGCCTGCTGCTGCTGGCGCTGCAGCGCAGCCCCGTCAACGAAACCCTCAACCTGCTGCTCTACGACCTGATCACCAGCCTCCGTCCCGCTCCGCCCGGCACGGACAAGCCGATCACGATCATCGGCATCGACGAATCGGACCTCGCCGCCTACGGCTTTCCCATCGACGACCGGGTGCTGTGCGAGGCGATCGACCGGCTGATCGCCGGAGGGGCGGTGGCGATCGGCCTCGACATCTACCGCGACCAGGGGGTAGGCCCCGACCAGGCCTGCCTGCGCGAAAGGTTCCGCACCGATCCACGCCTCGTCTCGATCTTCAACGTGGCCGAGGCCATCGGCCCGGTGCCGGGCACCCCGGCCGATCGGCGCGGGTTCAACGATCTGGTGCTCGATGCGGACGGGGTGATCCGCCGCGATCTGGTGCATGTGGCGGGGCAGGACGAAGCCACCGTCTCCCTGCCCCTGCGCCTGCTGGAGGTGGGCAAGGGCCAGCGCAGCCTGCGGCAGCGGCTCGAGAAGGGGAGTGAACCGGGACCCTGGCTGGAGCCGGCGTCGGGGGGCTACGACCAGCTCGATGCCGCCGGCTTCCAGCAGATGCTGTCGTTCCACCGGATCGGCAGCTTCCACCTCTGGAACCTCCAGGATGTGCTCGGCCGCCGGCTGATCCCCGCCGACCAGATCCGCGGCCACATCGTGCTGATCGGCAGCACGGCGCCGAGCCTGCGGGACCTGTTCCCGGTGCCCCACACCCGCTCCGCCCTCGGGGCGAAGCAGTTGCTGGTGCCTGGGGTGGAGATCCACGCCCACCGCCTGGCCGGCCTGATGGATCGAACTGTGGCCGGCGACCCGCGGCGGCTGCGCACGCTGCCCGGCTGGATGGAGCGGCTCGCCGAAATGGTGGCGGTGGCGCTGGGGGTCGCGCTGGGGGAAGCCTTCGTGCTCTTGCGCCGCAGCGTGATCGTGGTGGGGCTCGTGGCGGTGCTGATGGTCGGTGGCGCGGTGCTGCTTCTCTACAACTTCGTCTGGGTCGGGCTGAGCCTGCCCCTCACCGGTCTGATCGCCATGGCCGGTGCGGCCTGGGTGCGCCGGGGCGCCTCCAGCCAGAAGCAGCGCCAGCAGATCGAGCGGCTGCTGGGCCAGACCACCTCCCCGGCCGTGGCGCGCCAGCTCTGGAACCAGCGCGATGGGCTGCTCAGCGACGGACGCTTCGAGGGGCGACAGCTGCCGGTCACGGTGCTGATGTCGGACACCTGCCAGTTCACCAGCGTCTCGGAGCAGCTCACCCCCGGGCAGCTGCTCGACTGGCTGAACCGGGGCATGGCCCTGTTCGTGCCCGCGATCACGCGGCGGGGCGGGATGGTCAACAAGTTCACCGGCGACGGTCTGCTGGCGGTCTTCGGGGCCCCTCTGAGCAGCGGCGAGGAGGCCGATGCCAAGGCCGCCATCGACGCCGCCCTGGCCATCCAGCGCGCCGTCGCCAGCCTCAACGAGGAGCTCCAGAAGGAGGGGCTGCCGGCGATGGGGCTGCGCATCGGCGTCCATTCCGGGGCCGTTCTGGCTGGATCGATGGGCAGCAGCGAACGGCTGGAGTACGCCGTGATCGGTGATGCCGTGAACTGCGCCGCCCGATTGGAGAGCCTCGACAAGGAACGTCAGACGAATCTCTGCCGGGTGCTGGTGTCCTCCAGCACGGTCGATCTGCTGCCCAAGGGCCTGCCCCTGGAGTGGCTCGACTGGGGGGCGATCAACGTCAAGGGGCGCACCGAACCCCTGCGCATCTGGGAGCTCCGGGGTGGCCTCAGACGGGACAGCGCACTGGAATCCGCTCGGGCCACTGGGCCGTGATCAGATCCGACAGTCCGAAAGCGGTGCCGACCTCCTCGCGGGGCACGCTGGAGCCACAGGAGCGATGGAGCTTCGCCAGGGACGCCTGCACGGCCCCATCCTCCTTGGAGGCATCGGACACCAGCAGGCTGAGGGCCGGCGGTGATTCGGCGGCCACGAAGTTGAGCGGATCGGCGGAGGTGGCGGTCGCCGCGGCCCCAGGGCAGAGGTAACTCGACTCCCACATCGTCGGCACCTTCACCGAGGGCAGGCTGATCAGGGTGATGCCGGGGCCGGAAGCCGGCAGCACCCGGCGCTGGCCGGAGGCCATCGAACCGTCGGCGGTGCCGCGGCCGCTCAGCGGGCGGAAGGTGATCTCCAGCGGACTGGGGGAGGCGCTGGGGCCTTCCAGCAGGCCCAGAAAGCGGTCCTTGCCGGGGGCGAAGACGCTGCTGGCCGGCACCAGGTGGGCCAGCAGGCGGCTGGAACAGTCACCGCGGGTGCCTCCGCCGACCCGGCGCCCCGGGAAGCTCTTGCGCAGATCGCTCTGGGCCTGCGCCTGGAGCGGCTCCAGTGCCACCAATGGGGCCAGGGCCAGGAGCCCGGCCGCCAGGGCCATGCCAGCGGTCCATCGCTTCATGACCACTTTCAGCGAGAACACGGTCTTCATGATCACAGATGACGTCAACGATTCATGACAACCAGAAACCTGGCGATGCCTGACGGATCGCCAGCCAGGCCCAGAGGAGCTTGGTGATGATGTGTAACGCCTGATCAAACGACAGGCTCCAAAGACGCCGGCATTTGCCGAAGTCAATCAACAGATGCACGCCCCACTCTGCCACACCCAAAAGAGGGGACTGGGTGATCACTCCCACCAGACATCCATGGATGGCGGCATGGGAGGTGAGCCACCAACCCCAGCCGAGGGTCACACCGCAGCCAGGGCATTTCTCCCGGGCCATGCGATCGCTCTGGAGTCCAAAATCCCCGACGAAATGGGCCATCGCCAGCATCAGAAAGACGTTGAGGACAGCAGGAAGATCAGGCACTGAATCAAAAACCGGGATGACCGGAGGGGCTTGTCAGGGGAGGCAGGGTGAAGGACCCGGGTCACGGCAGCCGTTGGCCTTGGCTCACCATGGAGTCCCGATCAATTGAACCCCGGCCCAGAAGTAGGGATGGATCACGCCTGCCGCAATCCGACGCCGCTGGGATGGACTCAGCGCCGTGAGAAGGGGAACGCCATCGGATCCAATGACCTTATCGCCTTCCAGCCGCACCTTGCCAGTGGCCATGGCCTGGCGCGTGGCCCGCAGGGCTTCGGCTTTCTGCATCCCCTGGTCGAGATAGCGATAGAGCTGCAGAAAATAGGCGGAGGTGGCGACATCATCGACGTACCAGAGCGTGCCGATGGCACTGCGGGATCCCGCCTGCAGGGCCAGGCCGGCGAATCCGAGCTCGCTGTCGCTGTCACCCAGGGCCGTGCGGCAGGCGCTGAGCACGAACAGTTCCAGCGGGCTGCCGCTGCGCTGCTGGCGAAGGCGGGCGAACTCCTGCAGGCTCACCGAGCCGGTGCCGGTGTAGATGCGGGCCTGGGAGGGGCCACCGGGCATGAATTCGGCATGGGTGGCCACGTGCAGGCGCTCGTAGCGCGGGTCAGCCGCCCGGCTCAGCAGCACCTCCGGGGAAAAGCTCCTGTTCAGGAAACGGTCGACTCCCACCCCTTCCGGGATGCCGGCCAGTTCCTCGGGCACCAGGGGCAGGGGGCTGAGTGCCTCGAACTCTGAGGCGCCCGCCGCCAGCACCCGCCCGCGGGTCTGGCGCGGAGGACCGAAGGAGGTGAGGTTGAGGGACGGGGTGATCGAGAAGCCGTAGCGATCTCCGAAATAGCTGGTGCCGTCGTGGAGCGCCGCGAAGGGAAGACCCTGGAGGCCCCGGTCGGCGACGATCACCAGGGTGGTGATGCCCTTGGCCCGGAGTTCGGCGGCGATGGGCTCGATCACGGCCCGGTGGATCTGCCGGGACGGTGCGTCAGGGTTGTCCACCTGGAGGGGCTCCAGGCGGGCCAGCTGTCGGTAGAGCGCCCGCAGCTGGTCCCCGAACCGTTCCCTCGAGAGCTCGACGCGCTTGCCGACGGGGGCCCCCCTGCGGCTGAGCAGGATCAGATCGAGGAACGAGTTGGCCGGCTTCGACCCGGCGGTGGCGGCCTCGGGTTCCTGGCCTGCGGCTGGTTTCGGATCCTGGCCGGACGCCTGCTTCTCTTCGGTGAAGGACACCATCAGCACGGCCGGATTGAAGCGATCGTCCTCCCTGTCCCCCTTCTGGGAGGCCTTGCTGAGCAGCTGCTGCAGTTCCTCAAGACGCAGGGTGCCGCCGGAGTCCCCCGCCATTCCCACGTCCCCCAGGGTGCGGCGCACGTCCTCGGTGCGCTGCTGATCGCCGTCGGTGATCGCCGCGGCCACCAGGGCCGGGGCCAGGGTGGTGGTGGTGGCCGTGAGGGGGCCGGGCACCGGCACCGGCCCGCCGGGGAGACTGAAATCGGCCTCCGAGAGGTTCACCGCCAGGGCTTCGGAACCCACCCCGCTTCGACTGCTGCTGAGGGTGGAGCCGAAGGGGGTCGTCTGGGTCGAAGGGAAGAGGCGATAACCGAGATCGGGCACGAGGAACGACGGGCTCGACGGGGAGAGCGGTGAAGGGACGTCCGGGGCCGTGACCGACCGGGCGGAAGCCGGGGTGAGCGGCGAAATGGGGGGGACGGGCGGGGTGGGGGTGACGGGGGTGACCGGGGGGCGGGGGGTGATCGGGGGATCGGGCGGTGCGGGGGGTGGCGGCGGCGTCGCCGCCAGATTGCCGCCGAAGCTGACCGGCAGCAGCGGATCGCCGGTCATGACGATGCCCCCGAGGGTGAAGCCGGTTGCCAGGGAAATCTGTCCGGGGTCGAAGGCGCCGGTGAGGCTGCGGGCCCGGATCAGGTCGAAGGGGGTGATGACCCCCACGACCGGCGGCGACACCACTTCCAGCGCCCCGCCGAGCAGGGTGTCACCGAAGACGGAGAGCTGGTCGGCGGTGGAGAGATCGAACAGGAGCCGGCTGTTGGGCTCCAGCGTGAGGGTGCGGGCGCGAAGCTGCAGCGATCCGACCGGATCGAGCGATGCCACCGGTGCCCCCGGCAGCAGGGCGGTTCCGTTGCTGAACGTCCCCAGGCCGCTGCCCACCTCGATCAGGCCGGATCCCTGGATGGTTCCTTCATTCCGAAAGGTGGCGCCATTGATGCGCAGGCGCGACGAACCGTTGCCCTGCAGGTCGATCGAGGCACCGGGCGCGACGGCCGCGCTCTGCAGGTCGAGGCTGGAGCCGGGGGCGATCACGATCGATCCGGCGTTGTCGAGGACCGCCAGCCGATTGGCCCCCGTCAGCTGAAGCTGGGCCCCGCTCTGCACGGCCAGATTCGGGCCATCGACTGTGGCCTGGTTGAGCGCGAGGGTCGCCCCCGTGGCGACATTGATCCGGGTGGTCTTGACGGGGGTGGAATCGGTGACCGTGCCGCGGTCAATGCCGCTGCTCCGGGCCGAAGGACCGATCTGCAGCAGCGCCGTCGAGAAGGCCGTGACATTGCGGCCGGGCCCTTGGAAGTAACGCCTGGAGACATCCAGAACGGCCCCCCTGGAATCATTCAGGAGTGACAGTTGGATGGCGCCAAAACTTGTGGGGCTCCAGAAGAATTCTCCGGTGCGAACGGTGCCCGAACGAAGCATGAACGGCTCGAAGGCTCCCGTCAGCTCGATGTTGCCGTCGATCCGCGATGCCCCCTGGAGGATCCGCAGGGTTCCGGTGTTGATGTCCACCGCGCCCTTCTGCCAGCTGATGGCTCCCACGGGGAGGGAGGGATCGGCCCCTTTCTGATACCAGAGATTGACATCCAGCCTCCCGGTCGCGGAGGTGTTCGAGAAGGCTGCGGGATCCGCGCCAGGAACATGGATCAGAATGTTGCCATCGGCACGCAACTCCAGGGTGGCGTTCGCCCCGGCCGTCTTCTCGACCGGGGCCAGAAGGGAGATGGTCCCCGACTGGGTCCCGGCGGGATCGGTCGTGTCCACGATCACCGTCTGGCCGCCGTTGAGGGCGGTGTTGATCAGCCCCACATCGATCGGCGACGCGGAGCCCGGCAGTCCGCCACCGGAACCGCCGGGAGGGGAGCCGCCGCCGGATCCGGTGGGAACGATGTCGATGTCGCGGGGGTCGATCAGCCAGGTGCCGCCCCGCCCCCGCGCCGCCGACAGATCCGGGGCGGTGGAGAGCGCCAGGCTGCTGGCCGAGGTTTCGACGAAGCCGCCATCGCCGCCCTGGGGACCGCCCCTGGCGCTGATGACGCCCTGGACATCGGCCCGCTGCTTGCCCAGAATCTCAATCCTCCCGCCCGGGCCCGTGCCGTTGGCATCGGCCCGCAGGCTGGAGCCAGCCATGGCGACCCGTTCCCCGGACAGCCGGATGCTGCCGCCGGCCGGACCGGACACCTCCACCGTGCTGTCCTGAAGCGAGACCCCCTGCCCCTGCAGGGCCACGGTCCCCCCGGGCGCCTGCAGCCGGGCTCCCCCCAGCAGCACATGGCCACCCTGGGCATCCAGCAGCAGGCCGCCATCGACGGTGAGCAGGCCGCCGTCGATGGCCAGATCCCCCTGGGCGGAAAGACCCAGCTGAGCCAGGGTGGCCGGATCGGTTCCGAGGCCGGCCGCACCCAGGGCCGGGGGCCCCGCCAGGGAGGCGGCCCCGGCGGCCGTGGTGCCGAGCACGTCGAAGCGCCCCTCGCCCACCCGCAGGCTGGTGGCGGTCGTCAGGTTGAGTTGCTGGACATGGCTGAACGTGCCCGCTCCACTGAGCCGGATGCCCCCCGGGGAGAGCCAGACCAGATTGGCCCGTTCGCTCAGGGTGACGGCCTTGTCGATGAAGCTGCCCAGGGGGTGGGTGACCCCCACCATCACGTTGCGGTGCCCAGCCACATCCAACGTGACGCCCGTGATGCCGCCGCGGGTGTCGAAGGCGGAGAAACGGTGATAGAGGTTGGCCCCGGCGGACGTGCCCCCCCGGACCGCACAGGCACCGCTGAAGCAGCTGCCGCCGAGTTGGCCATTCACCACACTGCCGAGTCCGAGGATCCCACCCGTGGCGGTGATTTCACCGGCGGCGGCCGGGGAGGCCAGCAGACCCAGCACAACCGTGAGCCCCAGCGGCGCAAGCCGCCGCCGCCGTTGCATCAGCCATGGGGGACAAAAAGAGCGAAACCCACCCAACTCGCCGATGAGAAAGTAGTCGTTGTTACTCAAAATTGGACCCACTCTCCGCCGTGGCGGGTAAGTTCCCTAGGCGTCGATGGCCGAACCACTTGCAGGGTCACTTGCGGAGTCATCATTCACGCCTCGGGGCGCGTCAGGTGTTGCGTCAGCTGTTATTTAGCCTGATCTCACCGATCCATCAGCAAGCTACCAGCCTGTCTTTCTGAGCGGGAACTCGGCCCACCCTGAATGCTCCTCCTTCTCGCCCAGCTGGTGGCCCCGCCGCTGCAGGATGGCCCGATCCGCCTTCCGGGCCCGCCCCGCCAGCTCGAGCGGCCCGCTCCCGCCGAGACCCAGCCGGCCCCTCCGGTCGACCTTCGCCCCCTGGGGACCCCCGCCCCCCAGCCCGGCGGCGGCACTGGTCCCGCCGCCCCGGAACCGGCCCCCCAGCCCCCCACCCCCCAGGCACCGGCCGCCCTGCCGGAGATCCGCGGGCTGACGCTCTACAGCCCCGAGCAGGTGGGCACGATCCTGGCCGAATGCAGCCGCATCGCCGCCCCCAGCGAGCGGCTCAAGGCCTGCGCGGTGGCCCTGAGCACCCGGCTCGTCTTCGACGGGTACGTCAGCAGCCGGGTCTATGTGGTGAGCGACCCGGCGCCGGGCTATCTCGATGTGGTGGAGGGGCGTGTGGTCGGCATCCAGGTGTCCGGCAGCGATGCCTGGCTGAACCGACGCGTCGAGAGGTTGTTGCGCCCCCTGCGGGGCCAGATCCTGCGCCTGTCGACGGTGGAGCTTCAGTTGCAGTTGCTCAAGCGGCAGCCGGGCATCGAGAGCGTGCGGGGGACGCTGGCGCGGCTGGGCAGCGATCCCTCCGAAGGGGTGTTCCGCGTCGCCGTGGAGCCCTCGGCGGAGCCCTGGCAGGGGGATCTGGCGCTGCGCAACGACGGCACCAGCGGTTCGGGGGAGTTCCGCGCCGTGGCCACACTGCTGAAGCCGAGCCTGCTGCGGCGCGGGGACACCCTGCTGGTCTACGGCGAGCTCGATGCCACCGACACCCCCGAACTGGGCGCGGCCATCGCCTCCCTCAGCTACACCTACCCCCTGGGCGACAGCGTCAGCCTCACCGGGGGCCTCGGCTTCAGCCGCCGCAACCTGGTGGAACTGCCGGCCCCCGCCGACGGGTTCTCCACCAGCCAGTACCAGGCCCTGGCCCAGTTCGAGTGGGTGTTTCGCGAATCCCTCAGCCAGCGCTGGAGCCTCTTCGCCGGCTACAGCAACAGCCGCAGCAACATCTACGAGCAGGGCAGCGCCCTGCCGGCCTCCGTGCCCGCCAGCATCCGCGCCCCCGCCGGCGGTTATCTGCGCCTCGGGGTCAACGGAGCCGGCGGCGGACGCCACAGCAGCTGGAGCGGCAGCGCCTACCTGCTGCAGGGGGTCGCCGCGGCGACCCCGACCGTCCAGCGCCAGGAACTGGCCGAAGCGGGCATCGCCGCGGGCCGGGCCACCGCCATCGGCGGCCTCCTCTCCGGCTCCTGGACGGTCTCGCCCCGCTGGCAGGTCAACCTGCGCACCGCCGCCCAGCTGGCCTTCGCCCCGCTGACCTCGTCGATGCAGTTCACCCTCGGCTCCGATGTGGGGCTGCGCGGGCTGCCCGGCCAGCTGATCAGCGGCGACAGCGGCTGGCTGGCCAGCACCGAAGCGGTCTGGACCTTCTGGGACAGCAAGACCAGCGCCCTCCAGCTCGTCCCCTTCATCGGGGCCGGCGGCATCCGCACCAGCTTCAGCGGTGGCACCTTCGGCGACACGGTGGGCTCCGGCGGGCTGCTGCTGCGCTGGCTGGCCAGCAACCACTGGTCGGTGGAGCTGGGCTGGGCCGTGCCCTTCTCCACCACCGACAACCTGGGCCCCTGGAACGACTGGCTGCTGGGCCAGGGGCTCTACACCCGGGTGAACTACCGCTTCTGAGCCTGAGCCAGCGAGCGTCAGCCCCCAGCCAGCTGGACCGCCAGCTGACGGCGGGCCTCCGCCAGGGCCCCATCGAGGGCGGCGCCGTCCCGTCCCCCCGCCTGGGCCAGCTGGGGCCGGCCACCGCCGCCGCCGCCGCAGAGCCGGGCGATGCCGCCGATGAACGCCCCCGCCTTGGCTCCGGCGGCCACCACCGTGCCGCCAAAGGCCGCCACCAGGATCACCTTGCCCAGCTCCGCCGGGTCCGGCAGGCCGCCGAGCACCACGGCCGCCCCCTCCCCGAGCTGCTGCTGCAGGCGCTGGGCCGCCTCCTGGAGGCCGGCGCCATCGACACCATCGAGGCGCTCCACCAGCAGTCGATGGGAGCCGAGGGCTTCGGCCCGCTCCGCCAGGGCGCTGGCCTTGGCCGCCGCCAGGGCCCCCCGCGTCGCCGCCAGCTCCTTGAGGGTCGCCCGCAGCTCCTCGGCCTGAAGGGCCACCCGCTCGAGGATCTCGCCGGGCTGGGCCTTGAAGCGGTCGGCCAGCTCGCGCACCACCCGGTCGCGCTCCCGCAGATAGGGGAGCAGGGCGGGCCCCGCCACCGCCTCGATGCGGCGGATGCCCGCCGCCACCCCCGTCTCGGCGACGATCCGGAACAGGCCGATCTCGGCGGTGTTGGCCACGTGGGTGCCGCCGCAGAGCTCCATGGAGACGCCGGGCACGTCCACCACCCGCACCACCTCGCCGTACTTCTCACCGAACATGGCCACGGCGCCGGCGGCACGGGCCCGTTCCAGGGCCATCTCGGCCACCTCCAGGGGGTGGGCCTCGGCGATCCAGCCGTTGACCAGGTCCTCGATCTGCTCCAGCTCGTCCGGGGTCAGGGCCCGGGGGCAGTGGAAGTCGAAGCGCAGCCGGTCGAAGTCCACCAGGGAACCCGCCTGGGAGACGCCGTCATCCACGACCTGCTTCAGGGCCGCCTGCAGCAGGTGGGTGGCGGTGTGGTGGGCCTGGGCGCGGCGGCGGCAGCTGCGATCCACCCGGGCCTGCACCACGTCGCCCACCGCCAGACGGCCGCGCTCGATCCGGCCGCTGTGCACGAACACGCTGCGGTTGCGACTCACCGCCTCGATGGCCACGATCAGGCCCGCCCCGACCCCGCCGGCCCCTTCCCCGGCCAGCAGCATGCCCCGGTCGCCCACCTGGCCGCCCGATTCGCCGTAGAAGGGGGTGCTGTCGAGCACGATCTGAACCGCATCGCCGGCGGCGGCGGCGGTGGCCGGTTCTCCGTTCACCACCAGGGCCAGCACGCAGGCCGCCTGGTCGAGGGCCTCGTAACCGCGGAAGTCGGTGGGCTCAAGGGCGCCGGCCACCTGCTCGATCGCCCCCTGCAGGGTGAGGTCGATGCTCACAGCCGCCGCCTTGGCCCGCTGCCGCTGGCGCTCCATCGCCGCCTCGAAGCCATCCAGATCCACCGTCAGGCCGTGCTCCTCGGCGATTTCCTGGGTGAGTTCCAGGGGAAAGCCGTAGGTGTCGTAGAGCTCGAAGGCCGCATCGCCGCCGATGCGCTCCGGCCGGGCCGCGAGCACCTCGGCCAGCAGCTTCTCGCCGCGCTCCAGGGTGTCGAGGAAGCGGGCCTCCTCGCGCACCAGCTCGGCCAGAATCACCGTGCGGCGCTCCGGCAGCTGGGGATGGGCCGCGGCCATCAGCTCGATCGCCGCCTCCCCCATGGCCGCCAGGAAGGGGCGATCGATGCCCAGCAACCGGCCATGGCGCACCACCCGACGCAGCAGGCGGCGCAGCACGTAGCCCCGGCCCAGGTTGGAGGCGGTGACGCCGTCGGCGATCAGCTGGGTGATGGCCCGGCTGTGGTCGCCAATCACCTTGAGGGAGGTCTGGGCGCGGCTGTCGAGGGCGCGGTAATCAACTCCCGCCAGGGCGGCGGCGGCTTCCACCAGCGGATAGATCAGATCGGTCTCGTAGTTGTTCGGCACCTGCTGCAGGATCTGGGCCATGCGCTCCAGACCCATGCCGGTGTCGATGCTGCGCCGGGCCAGGGGCGTGAGGGTGCCGGCCGCGTCGCGGTTGTACTGCATGAACACCAGGTTGTAGAACTCGATGAAACGGCTGTCGTCCTCCAGGTCGATGCCGTCGTCACCCCGTTCCGGGTGGAAGTCGTAGTAGATCTCCGAGCAGGGGCCGCAGGGACCGGTGGGGCCGGAGGCCCAGAAATTGTCGGCCTCGTCCATGCGGATGATCCGCTTCGGATCCACCCCCACGGCGTCACGCCAGAGGGCGGCCGCCTCGTCGTCCTCCCGGAAGACGCTGACCACCAGATGGGCGGGGTCGAGGCCGAACACTTCGGTGGTGAGCTCCCAGGCCCAGGCGATCGCCTCCTCCTTGAAGTAATCGCCGAAGGAGAAGTTGCCCAGCATCTCGAAGAAGGTGTGGTGCCGGGCTGTGCGGCCCACGTTCTCGATGTCGTTGGTGCGGATGCACTTCTGGCTGCTGGTGGCCCGGGGCGCCGGTGGTGGGGCCTGGCCGAGGAACACCGGCTTGAACGGCAGCATGCCGGCGATGGTGAGCAGCACCGTGGGGTCGTCGGGCACCAGGGAGGCGCTGGCCATCCGCCGGTGCCCCCGCGCCTCGTAGAACGCCAGGAAGGCCTCCCGGATCTCGGCTCCGCTGCGGGGCCTGGGGCGGGTGGGATCGGCAGCCATCACGACAACGCAGGGAGAGGTCCTGGGACAGGCATGATCGCCCAGCGCGGGGGCCCGGCGGGAGCTCAGTAGTGCTCCATCAGCGTGAGCTGGACGCTCGTCTGGCTGAGCTTGGCGCCGATGTCGCAGGTGAGCGCCTTCAACAGGGCGATCACCACGTCGGGATGGCTGGCGCTGAGCTCCTCGAAGGCGTCGCGGTGCAGCACCCAGCACGCGCCGGGCTGGGTGGCGGTGATGTCGGCGGTGCGGGGCGTCTGGGCCACGAAGCCGATCTCGCCGAAGCAGAGCCCCGGACCGAAGGTGGCCAGGCGGGTGGAATGGCTGAGCCCGTCGCCGGTCCTGATGTCGAGGGCGATGTCGAAGGAGCCGGAACGCACCAGGAACAGCTCGTCGCCGGGATCCCCCCGGCGGATCACGACATCCCCGGCGGCGAAGGACCGCCTGACCATGCGATCCACCAGGATCCGCCGATGCTCCTCGCTCAGGGCGGCCAGGACACCCTGCTCCGTCAGGCCATCTGCGGCGCCGTTCTCCGCATCGACCACCGGGGCGTACCAGCTCAGCAACAGGTTCTCGGCCGCCTCGAGGGCCGAATCCAGGTGCGCGTAGGCATCGATCCGATCGCTGATGGTCCAGTCGGATCTGGTCACCAGGGGCAGCCGGCCGGCCCGCGACAGCAGAATCTCCACCCCCTGATCCTCCAGGGCACAGAGCTGGCGATCCAGCAGCCCCGAGGACTCCATCGGGCACTCGGTCACGTGGGCCAGATCGAGGATGAGCACGCGCACGTCGCCGCTGAGCCGCACCAGCTCGGCGGCCAGCTGCTCGATGCCGCCGAAATCGAGCACCCCCTGCACATGGATGATGCGCACCTCATCACGATGGGGCGCCAGGATCTCCAGCTCCCGCTCGCTGCGCCAGCGGCGCGATTTCCGCTGGGAGCCGTGATACGACCGCCGGATGGTGGCATCGGCCTGGAAATACTGGTTGAACAGGCTCAGTCCCACCCCCGCCGAGAGCTGGCGGCAGACCGCCACCCCCCGCACGCTGTTGCCGAAGTTGTCGAGGGGCGGTGAATAGGTGGCGATGCCGAGCCGTCCCGGGATCACCGCCAGGACCCCGCCGGCGACCCCGCTCTTGGCGGGGATGCCGACGTCATGGAGCCACTGGCCGGCGAAGTCGTACATGCCGCACGTGCCCATCAGCGCCAGCACCCGCACGGTGATGTCGTGGGAGAGGGGCTGGCCGCCGGTGAAGGGATTGCGGCCCTGGCAGGCCAGGGTCGCGGCCATGACAGCCAGGTCACGGCAGGTGACGCCGATGGCGCACTGGCGGAAGTAGAGATCGAGGGCCGGCTCCGGATCCGACTCGATGATGTTGAAGTTGCGCAGCAGGTGGCCGATGGCGCGGTTGCGGTGGCCCGTCTCCTTTTCCGAGCGATAGACGGCCTCATGGATGGACAGGCGCCGGCCGGCCAGCTCGGCGAAGTAGTCCAGCAGCAGATCGACGGCGCCACTGGGGTCGGCGTCGCAGATCTGGGCGGAGGCCGCGATCGCCCCGGCGTTGATCATCGGGTTGCGGGGCTTGCCCGAATCCGGATCCAGGCTGATGGCGTTGAAGGCTTCCCCGGACGGCTCCACGTCGATCTTGCTGGCCATGAAGTCGAAGGAGAGCGTCTTCAGGGCCAGGGCATAGATGAAGGGCTTGGAGATCGACTGGATCGTGAACTCCTTCCTGGTGTCGCCGATCTCGTAGATCCGCCCGCCCGAGGTGGCGATGACGATGCCGAAGTCGTCGGGACAGGCCTTGGCCAGCTCGGGGATGTAGTCGGCCACCCGCCCCTCCCGGACCCCGGAGAAGGAGGCGTGCAGCTCGCCGAGCAGCTCCTGGATGACGTTGGCGTGGGGTTGGTCAGGCATTGGGCCCCAGCAGGGCGTCCAGATCGACCGCATCGATCTGGTCGGCAGCCATGAAGCGCTGCGCGTAGGTGCGGTACACCCCGGATCGCAGGAAGAGGTCGAACAGGTCCGCATCGATGCGGCCCCGATCCCGCAGAGCGGCCAGGATCGCCAGGGACTGGGACAGGGGCATGCCTCGTTTGTAGGGCCGATCGGCGGCGGTGAGGGCCTCGAAGATGTCGGCGATGGCCAGAATCCGGGCCGGGATCGACAACTGCTCCGCCCCCAGCCCCCGAGGGTAGCCGCGGCCGTCGAGGGTTTCGTGGTGCCCCCCCGCGATCTCCGCGACGCGGGCCAGGGAGGGGGGGAAGGCCATGCTCTCCAGCATCACGATCGTGTGGATCATGTGCTCGCGGATCTTGTAGATCTCCTCGGGGGTGAGGGTGCCCCTGGCCACCGTGAGGTTGTAGAGCTCGCCGCGGTTGTACAACAGCTCCGGCACCGCCAGGTTGAACCCCCAGCGGGCCTCCGGCACCTGCTCGGGCGGCCGGGGGATGCGGTGGTGGGGGGCGTCGCTGAGCAGGGATTCGCGGACGGGCAGGGGCGGCGGCGGCCCGCCGTACCGGGTCTGCTCCTCCCAGCCCAGGCCGATCCGGTCGTCGAAATGGCGCCACCAGGTGCGCTCCGCCAGCCGCCGGAGCTGGGCGAGATCCTCCGGATCGGTGCCTTCACTGCCGAGGTTGCAGCGGGCCACGCAGGCGAAATCGTTCTGCAGCTCCTGCTCCAGCCGGGCGTAGTCCTGCTGGAGGGCGTCCGGATCACCGCCGGCCAGCAGACCCTCGAGCATGGCGATGCGTCCATCCCGGAGCAGCACCTCGAAGCGGGTGCGGATCTCGTGGAGCCGGTTGACGGGGGCGTCGAGCTTGGTGGCCTTCTCCACCACCGCCTCGGGGGTCACGATCTTGCCGCAGTCGTGCAGCCAGGCCGCGGTGCGGAACTCCCGGCGCTCCGCGTCTCCCTTGAAACGGAAGGGGGCCAGCGGCCCCTCCTGGGTGGCCTCGGCCGCTTCCGCCAGCAGCAGCGCCAGCTCCGGCACCCGGGAACAGTGGCGGCCGGTGTGGGAACTGCGGGCATCGATCGCTCCTGCCAGCAGGGCGATCATCGAATCGATCTGCCGCTGCTGCCCCTCCAGGGCCTGGGTGCGCTCGACGCACACGGCCGCCAGGGCCGCCAGGGCCTCGATCAGCTGCTGATCCCCGGCGTCGTAAGGGCGCACCAGCGAGGGGGCCGTTTCAGGAGTGAGCAGCGAGGAGGGCTCCCGCTTCCTGTTGATCAGCTGCATCACCCCCACCACATCCCCGGCCATGGTCCGCAGCGGCACCACCAGCATCGAGACGGCCCGATAGCCCATGCGGCGGTCCAGTTCGGCGTCGAAGCGGTAGGGACGGTCCGCGGGAATCGCGTAGACATCGGGCAGGTTGAGCGGCTCGCCGTGGAGGGCCGTCCAGCCCACCAGCCGCTCGGGGGTGATCGGGAAGCGCACATCCAGCAGGCTGGCGTCGATGCCGGCGTCGCCCGCGGCCAGGGAGCTGTTCTGGAAGGCGGTGAACCAGAGCCGCTTCTCCCCCTTCTCCTCCTCCACCAGGTAGATGCTGCCGGCGTCGCTGAGGGTGAGATCCCTGGAGCTGGAAAGGATCTGCCGCAGCAGGGCCGGCAGGTTGACCGCTCCGCTGATGGCGGTGGCGATCTGGAGCATCTCCGGCAGCGCGCGCCGTGCCTGGTGGGCATCGGAGGCGTGCGGTGGCGGATGGGCGGCGCTCAAGGGGGTGGCCAACCGTGGTGGGGGTCCGTTTCCTGCCCGGAGGCCGTGAAACGGGACTGGGGGAAGGGAAACACCGGAAGGCCGTCACCGCAACAGCGGCCTCCGACCATGACGAAGCAATTGGGGCGGATCGTCGTTCTGACGGGCGAGGCTGTGCGTTGGAAAGCCGCTCTGCGCGCTGACACGCTGCACTGGCCTCTGTCACTGAATAATGTAAGCCTGCCGGTGGCCAGGCATGATCGGGCCATCGCCATGGCCTTGCCGTTGACCCAGGCGTCCGACGATTCCCGTGCCCGTCTGCGGCTGCAGTCCCTGTCGTGGGCGCTGCTGGGCGGACTCGCCGCTGCCCTGATCGGACTGCCGGCCGGCCTGGAGAGTGGGCTGCGGTCCGGGGGCTGCGGCTTTTTCTACGGCCTGCTGGCCTTCCACCTCCAGCGGGTCGATCCGGATGACGATCACCTGGCCGCCGGTCTGGTGGGGGCGGTCTGCGGCATCCGCAGCCTCGGAGGGCCCGTGGCGACCACCTCCCTGGCCCTGCCGGTCCCGGCGATCCATTCCCTTCTGCACCAGCCCCTGGCCAGAGAGGCGGTCAGCGGGATTCTCGAGCTGCTGCGCGGCTGGCTGCCGCTCTGGCTGCCCCTGATCGGCAGCGCCCTGGTGCTGCAGGCCGCCCAGCGCCTCCTGCCGGCCCTGCGGCCATGAGCCTGCTGCATGCCACCTGGCTGTTTCCGCCGGAAGGGGCCGGGGGCCGGCTGCTGCTCTGGGCCGACACCTGGAGGGTCGCAACTCCGGTGGCGCCGCTGCGCACCGTTGCCGACCATCCCCTCTCCCTCAGCGTCGACGATCTGGGCGCCTGGCTGGATGACCATGGCCTCTGGTCGGAGGCCTTCCGGCCGGCGGAGGCCCAGCTGACCCTGCCGAGCCGCAGCCAGGGGGCCCGGGGCCGCCGCAAGGCGGCCAGCGAGGGCCTGGCGGCCTGGAGCGGTCTGCCGCTGCAGGCGGGCGAACCGATCCCCAAGGAGGTGCAGTGGTGGCCCTGGCGGGTGGAGGGCCTGGCCCTCGATCCTGCGGGGGCGGGCGAATGGCTCGCCGGCCTGCCCCTCTCCGGCGACGATCCAGGACTGGCTGACGATCTGCGCTGGTGGAGCCATCTGGAGCGCTGGGCCCTGAGCCTGATCGCCCGCGGTCGCTGGCTGCCCCAGGTGGAGGAGGACCGGGCCCGCTGGCTGCCCCTGCTCAACCGGGAGGGGGACAGGCGACGGCTCGAGGAACTGGCCATCCGGTTGCCCCAGGTGGCCACCTGCGCCATGGCCCCCGGGGCGCCGGGGGAGGGGGGGCTGGCCTGCCGTCGACCCGGCAGCGGCCGGCTGCGGGTGGCCAGCCTGCTGGAGGCACTGCTCGACGGCCAGCTGCGCGCCGGCTTCCGCCCCCCCGCCGAGGGGCTCGATCCCCTGCTGGGGGCCTGGCAGAAGGCCCTCGGCCCCGGCCCCGGCCGGCTCGAACTGGACGAGGAGGAGCGGGAGCGGCTGGCGGTGGCCACCCACCACTGGCGCGAAGCGGTGGCAGGACGGGTCGCCCCGGCCCGGGCCTGTCTGGAACTGTTCACCCCCGAGGAGGGCGAGGAGCTCTGGGAGCTGCGCTTCTCCCTGCAGGCGGAGGCCGATCCCAGCCTGCGGATGCCGGCACGAACGGTCTGGAATGCAGGCGACGGCAGGCTCCAGCTGGGTGAAGTGGACGTGGCCGAACCGGGCCAGCTGCTGCTGGAGGGCCTGGGCCGGGCCCTGCAGGTCTTCGAACCGATCGGGCGGGGCCTTGATGCGGCGGCCCCGGAAACCATGCAGCTCACCCCGGCCGAGGCCTTCGTGCTGGTGCGCACCGCCGCCGCCCAGCTGCGCGACGTGGGGGTGGGTGTGGTGCTGCCCGCCAGCCTCAGCGGGGGCCTGGCCAGCCGGCTGGGGCTCGCGATCGAGGCGGAGCTGCCGGAGCGCTCCCGTGGCTTCTCCCTGGGGGAAAGCCTGCAGTGGTCGTGGGAGCTGATGATCGGCGGGGTCACGCTGACCCTGAAGGACCTGGAGCGCCTCTCCTCCAAGCGCAGTCCGCTGGTGCAGCACAAGGGGGCCTGGATCGAGCTGCGGCCCAGCGATCTGAGGAACGCCGAGCGCTTCTGCGCCGCCGATCCCAACCTCAGCCTCGACGATGCCCTGCGGCTGACGGCCAGTGACGGCGACACCCTGATGCGGCTGCCGGTGCATCGCTTCATTCCCGGGCCCCGGCTGAGCGCCGTCCTGGAGCAATACCACCAGCAGAAGGCCCCCGATCCCCTGCCGGCTCCGGAAGGCTTCGCCGGCCAGCTGCGGCCCTACCAGGAGCGGGGCCTGGGCTGGCTGGCCTTCCTGCACCGCTTCGACCAGGGGGCCTGTCTGGCCGACGACATGGGCCTGGGCAAGACCGTCCAGCTGCTGGCTTTCCTGCAGCACCTCAAGGTGGAGCAGGAACTGAAGCGCCCCGTCCTGCTGGTGGCCCCCACCTCGGTGCTCACCAACTGGAAGCGAGAGGCGGCGGGGTTCACGCCGGATCTGGAGGTGCGCGAGCACTACGGTCCCCGCCGGCCCTCCACCCCCGACAAGCTGGCCAAGGCCCTGGAAGGGGTGGATCTGGTCCTCACCAGCTATGGGCTGCTGCAGCGCGACAGCGAACTGCTGGAGAGCATCGACTGGCAGGGCGTGGTGATCGACGAAGCCCAGGCGATCAAGAACCCGGCGGCCAAGCAGAGCCAGGCGGCCCGCGACCTGGGCCGTCCCGGCAAGCAGGGCCGCTTCCGCATCGCCCTCACCGGCACCCCGGTCGAGAACCGGGTGAGCGAACTCTGGGCCCTGATGGACTTCCTCAATCCGCGGGTGCTGGGGGAGGAGGGCTTCTTCCGCCAGCGCTACCGGCTACCGATCGAACGCTACGGCGACATGAGTTCCCTGCGGGATCTCAAGGCCCGGGTGGGACCCTTCATCCTGCGGCGCCTCAAGACCGACCGCTCGATCATCTCCGACCTGCCGGAGAAGGTGGAGCTGCGCGAATGGGTGGGCCTGTCGGCGGAGCAGACGAAGCTCTACCGCAAAACCGTGGACGAGAGCCTCGAGGCCATCGCCCGCGCTCCCCTCGGCCAGCGTCACGGCCAGGTGCTGGCCCTGCTCACCCGGCTCAAGCAGATCTGCAACCACCCGGCCCTGGCCCTCAAGGAGAGCGCGGTGGACAACGGCTTCGCCGGCCGCAGCGGCAAGCTGCTGCGGCTGGAGGAGATCCTCGAGGAGGTGATCGAGGCGGGCGACCGGGCCCTGCTGTTCACCCAGTTCGCCGAATGGGGCCACCTGCTCAAGGTCTACCTGGAGCAGCGCTGGCGCCAGGACGTGCCCTTCCTGCACGGCGGCAGCAGCAAGACCGACCGCCAGGCGATGGTGGACCGCTTCCAGGAGGATCCCCGCGGCCCCCAGCTGTTCCTGCTCTCGCTCAAGGCCGGGGGGGTGGGTCTCAACCTGACCAGGGCCAGCCATGTGTTCCACATCGACCGCTGGTGGAACCCCGCCGTGGAGAACCAGGCCACCGACCGGGCCTACCGGATCGGCCAGACCAACCGCGTGCTGGTGCACAAGTTCATCACCAGCGGCTCGGTGGAGGAGAAGATCGACCGGATGATCGAGGAGAAATCCAGGCTCGCCGCCGACATCGTCGGCAGCGGTGAGGAATGGCTCGGTGGCCTGGAGGTGGGCCAGCTGCGGGACCTGGTGGCCCTCGAGGAGAGCTGAGCGATCGGCGCGGCGTGGGGCCTCAGCGGCGGGCGAGGGTCACGTCGCCGGGCTGGGGGAGCTCCGTCGTCTTCCCCATCACCGGCAGCAGCAGGGGCAGGGCGGCGACCGAGGGAGGCTGGCCCATGCGGCGCAGCCAGCGGTAGTGGGAAGCCACGCCAGCCAGGAAGGACGGGTGGGTGCGGAAGGGAACCTGGCAGTCGCGGCAGGTCTGCTCGACGATGGCGGAGATCTGGGGGTAGTGGATGTGGCAGATCTGGGGGAACAGGTGATGTTCCACCTGGTAGTTCAGGCCCCCCAGCAACCAGCTCAGCAGGCCGTTGGAGCGGCTGAAGTCCACGGTGGTGGCCAGCTGATGGTCGGCCCAGGGCCCCATGGCCCGGCTGGCGGGGTCGGCCATGGGGAAGTCGGCCTCCTCCACGCAGTGGGCGAGCTGGAACACCACGCTCAGGACGATGCCCTGCACCATCGCCGTCACCACGTAGCAGGCGATCACCGCGCCAGCGGGATGGAATTGCAGGGGCACGACGAACGCCAGGGAGAAGAAGATCGCCTTGCCGGCCAGGAACACCACCCAGTCGGCGGGGCCCAGGCGCGGCAGGGAGCGGTCACCGCGGCCGCGGCCGGCCAGATCGGCGAAGTCGTCGAAGAACTGCCACTTGATGGGCAGCATCCCGTACAGCGGCCAGAGGTACAGGTGCTGCCAGCGGTGCCACCAGCGGTGGGGCTGGTGGGGGGAGAGCCGACCGATCAGCCCGAGGTTGATGTCGTCATCGTGGCCGGCGATGTTGGTGAAGGTGTGATGCAGCCCGTTGTGTTTGTGGGCCCAGATCAGGGAACTGCCGCCGAGCAGATCGAGGGTCATGGCGGCGGCCCGGTTGATCCAGCGGTGGCGGGAGTAAGCACCGTGGCCGCCGTCGTGCTGGATGTTGAAGCCGATGGCAGCGATCGCCAGGCCAAGAACGGCCGAGAGGGCGATGGCCCCCGGGGCATTGTCGACCCGGAAGACCAGCAGCCAGTAGGTGAGGGCGAACCAGGTCAGGATCACGGCCGATTTGGTCACCATGGCCGGCACATCACGCCGTTCCTGCCCGGTGGCCTCGAAGTAGTCCTGAACCCTTGCCCTCAGAAGACTGTGAAAACCTTCGCCGGCGCCGAACGTGATGCGATTCAAGGACTCCACGCCCTGCGTCGGGACAACCTAGGCCAGTGGGCCCGGCGGGCGTCAGGATGGGCGGCGTGAGGCCGGCGGCATGACCAGCTCCTTCCCCGGCGCCTCCGGCGCCATCACCACCCAGCTGGGCCAGCAGGGCCTGGGGCAGCAGCCCTGGTGGGTGGAACAGTGGATGGAGCTGATCCATTCCTACCGGTTCAAGAAGCGCCTGGAGCGTGCCTGGACCTATGCCCGCGAGGGGAACGTCGTCTCGATCCGCTTCGAGGGCCGGCGGGTTCACGCGCGGGTGCAGGGCACCGACCCGGATCCCTACAAGGTGAAGCTCTGGCTCGACGTGCTCAACGACGAGGACTGGGGCTACGTGCTGGAAGCCCTGAGCCAGAAGGCCCGCTGGTCGGCCCAGCTGCTGGCGGGGATCATGCCCGCCGACATCGAGAGGGCCTTCGCCGCCAGCGGCAAGCGGCTGTTCCCCTTCAAGTTGCAGGAGGTGCGCAGCGAGTGCAGCTGTCCCGACAAGGCCAACCCCTGCAAACACATCAGCGCCGTCTACTACCTGATGGGGGACCGCTTCAGCGAGGACCCCTTCGTTCTCTTCCAGCTGCGGGGCCGCACCCGCAGCCAGCTGCTGGGCGACCTGGCCAAGCGCCGCCGCGAGGGGGTGGCCGCCCCGCTGGAGCACGCCCCCCATCCGACCCATCCCGCCATCGTCGACCCGGCCCGCTGGTGGCGCTACGACGCTCCCCTCGACCCCGATCTGGTGGTGATCACCCCGGCGATGGAGGGGGAATCGGGCCTCGATGGCGCCGGACCCCTGCCCCTGGCGGAGGAGCCCCGCTTCCCGGAGGCCAACCGGCTCTTCCTTGAACGACTCAAGGCCCACGGGACGGCCATGGCCCAGCAGGCGATGGTGCGGGCGATGGCCACCGGCAACGACACCGATGCCTGAGGGACCGAGGGGGCCGGTTTAAGGCATTGTTAAGTTCATGGGGATGGGGTGAATGCCTTATCACCTCCTGCTAAGTTTTCGGGCGTTGGTCGCTCACCTCCTCGGAGGCCCTGTGCACTGCCTGTGTTCAGGCAGGTTCCTTCCCCCGGAACACCACACTGTCCCCCCAACCCTTCCACCATGAGAACCACTCTCAAGCCCCTGCTCCGAGGAGGAGCGGCCGCTGCGGCGATCGCCATCGGCCTCTTCGGCACCTCCCAGCCGGCCCACGCCGTCACCGACGTCTTCCAGGAACTGTTCCTGTCGCTGGACGCCTCCGGCAGCATCGACAACAACGAATTCACGCTCTACAGAAACGGCTACGTCAACGCGTTCAAGGACGCCGCCGTCCAGGCGAGCATCGCCGAAACCTTCGCCTTTGGACGTGGCGGCCTTGCCATTGCCGTTGGCCAGTGGGCCACAACTGCTGCCCCGACCCTCGCGATCGACTGGAAGCACATCACGGACCTCACCACGGACGGTGTCAATGGCGGCACCTCCCTGAACAGCTTCATCACCGCCCTTGAGGGCATGGGCCGTCAGGGCGGCATTGGCACAGCGACCTGCATTGATTGCGGCATGTTCGCCGCCATCACGGCGATCGATACCAACGCCTTCACCACCACCCGTGCTAACGGTCGGGTGATCGACATCTCCACCGATGGGGTGGGGAACCGCGACCTGGATACCTGCCCCACCCAGGGCAACTACGCTCAGTGCGCCAAGGATCAACGGGCCAGTGCCGAGGCCAAGAACATCATCATCAATGGTCTGGGGGTCGGTGAGAGCGCCAGCGGCTTCCTGACGGCCAATGTGGCGACTGGCCCCAACGGAGGCACCAAAGCTGGCTTCGTCGAGACCGCTAGCGACTTCGACGACTTCCAAGCCGCCATCACCACCAAGCTGGTCCGCGAAGTGGGACCCAGTCCCGAGGATTCGGTGCCCGGCCCCGTGCCCGTACTGGGCGCCGCCGCCGCCTTCGGGTTCTCCCGCAAGCTGCGCCGCCGCATCCACAACACCGCCAACCTGCATCAGGGCTGATTCGCCGTCGCCGGCCGATCTCCCTCCAGCCCGGCCTTGCGCCGGGCTTTTTCATGGCTGGTCCTGGCCATCCTGACGCCCATCGAACAACCTGACTCCAGCCAAGCCTGATGTCCGAGCCGCCGCCCATGACCCCCCAGAGCGACCCCCAGCCCCCGGCCGATCGCGGTCCGGAAGCCCACGACCGGCCCAGCTCCGAGAACTACCCCGAAGAGGTCGCCATGGCCCTCCAATGGGGGGCCATCCTCCTGTTCGTCCTGTTCCTGGTGGGGCTGGCCGCCGCCGCCTGGCCCGTGAAGCTGATTGATCCCCTCTGGCTCCAGGCCGTGGGCGACAAGCTGCTCGCATCGGGGGCCATCGCCATGGTGGGCGCGGTGCTGATGCTGCTCGCCAGGCTCATCGATCCCCACGCGACGACAATCGAGGGGCGGGTGGTGCTGCTGCGGCGCCTCAGCTTCTGGGTCGCCTTCGGCTTCCTGCTGCTGGTTCCCGTGCAGATCTACAGCGGCATCAGCCTGCTGCGCCAGTTCAGGGCCAACGACAACCGGGAGCTGAACGCCTACATCGCCACCACCCGGGCCATCGAGGCCGCCCGCTCCTATGACGACATCCTCCGGGCCATGCGGCTGCTGCCCGGCCAGGCCCCGAACCTTCCCCCCTCCATCGACCTGCCCCTGGACGCCGTCAAGACCCGGCTCAGCAACGACCTCAATCCCTTCATCAAGCGCTACCAGAACAGCGCCGATGCCCTGGGCATGAAGCGGCTCAACGACTGGTTCGTCCAGCTGGCCAGAAACGTGCTCGCCGCCGTGCTGCTCTTCTGCAGTTTCGCCGCGATCGGCAAGCGCTTCGCCGCCCAGCCCACCCTGCTCCAGAACGTGCTCTCCGGCCGGTTGCTCTCCTCCTTCGCAAGCCGGCGGCATCAGGCGCCGCCGGAACTGGACGCGGCCATGCGGATGATGATGCCCGACGATCACGAGTCCCGCCGCTGAGGCCCGAGCCATCCCTCCGCCGGAACCACCCCCCTGGCTGAGCCAGGAGGCCATCGCCACCGCCGGGCACCTGATCGAGGGCCACCGGCTGGCCTTCGGCCGCCCCCTCCTCGCCGGCATTTCGGGAGACCGTTCACCGCTGCAGGCGGCGCAGGAACTGTTCGTGGCCACCACCGTCGTGCTCGCCCACGACGGTGGCGCCGATCCACGGCTGATCTACGCCAATCGGGCCGCCCTGGTGCTGTGGCGCCGCTCCTGGGGCGCCATGGTAGGCCTGCCCTCACGGCTCACGGCGGAGCCGGCCGAACGGCAGAGCCGGGCCCTCGCCCTGGAGCGGGCCCGCCAGGTCGAGGCCCTCGAGGGCTACGGCGGCATCCGCATCGACAGCGGCGGACGCCGCTTCCGGATCGAGAACGCCCGGCTGTGGACCCTGCGGGATTCCGGCGGCGTGCCCTGCGGCCAGACGGCCGCCTTCGGCCGCTGGTGGTGGCTGGAGCCACCCCGTTCCGGTTCTCCGCCCCCGCTGGCGTAGGGGCCGAACCCTGGCGGGGGGACCGAACCTGGGCCGTCGGTTCTCCCCCTCGAAGTCCACAGGCATGGCGGGCACATTGATCAGGCGGGTGGTTCCTCACCCGACCACACCCCACGCTCCCATCGGAAGCACCAACCATGCGCACGCTTCATCCCTCCCCCTTCGATCTGTTCGACCGGCTGGAGCAACAGCTGCAGACGGCCGAGCGTGTTCCCGCCGCCGAGATCCACGAAACCGAGGACAGTTACACCATTGCCCTCGAGCTCCCCGGCGTCGACCGCGCCTCCATCGACGTCAAGGCCACGGACCGGTCCCTGATCATCAGTGCCGAGCGCCGCTGCCAGCCGTCGGCCACCCCCACCGCGGCCGCCACCGCCACCACCCCTGAGGGCGGCAATGGCGAGACCACGGCCGCAGAAGGCCGGCGCCGCGCCCCGCTGCTGAGCGAGTTCCGCTACGGCACCTGGAGCCGCAGCTTCCGCTTCCCCGGGGGCATCCAGCGGGACGCCCTTGAAGCCCATTACCGCGATGGACTGCTGACGGTGACGGCGCCCAAGGCCCAGTCCCTGACGACGGTCAGCGTGAAGGTGGCCGACTGAGGCCCTCAGGCCTCAAGGCGCTGGGCGGAATCAAGGGAGAGGCCGATCACCGAGATGTAGCTGGTGGCTTCGATCCACCGGATCGTGCCCCTCAGGTCGTAGGTCTCTCCCTCCCCATAACCCACCACCACGTTGCAGGGCTGGCCGACGGCGTGCTTGTGGCCAGCCTCGATGGCGATCTTCAGTCCATCGGCGCTCAGGTCCAGCACCTCAGCGAACACCCCTTCGGTGGGTTGCATCGATTCGAGATGGAGCCGGGCCGTGGCCAGGCCGGTCGGAGGTTTGTAACGATGGGAACGCGAGGCCTCCTCAAGGCGCTTCTCCAGCCGTCGAAAGGCCTCCCGAAACCGTTCCAGGTCTCCGGTGGCCACCTATCCCCTCGACCGCGGAATGTTCCTGACCATTTTTCCAGGGTTCTGCGGGATACCCGCGCTTGGTCTAACAGACCGAAAAGCCTGCTGCCCTGCCTACAGTCTCACGTCTGCGGAAGGAGTCTGACCCCATGAGCAGCAGCACCGCCAGCGCCCCGACCACGCTGCCGTCCCCGGCGGAGGCCGCGGCCTCCCGGCTCAGCCTGCAGTGCGAGCCGATCGCCGCCGACACCACGGCGATCCGTTCCCTCGACTGGGACCGCAGTCGCTTCGACATTGAGTTCGGCCTGCGCAACGGCACCACCTACAACGCCTTCCTGGTGCGCGGCGAGCGCACGGCCCTGGTCGACACCAGCCACGCCAAGTTCCGCGACACCTGGATCCCCCTTCTGGAGGGTCTGATCGAACCCACGGCGATTGATCACCTGATCGTCTCCCACACCGAACCGGACCACTCCGGCCTGATCGGTGATCTGATCGACCGCCACCCGGACATCGAGATCGTCGGCTCCAAGGTGGCGATCCAGTTCCTCCAGGACCAGGTGCACCGGCCCTTCCGCAGCCGGGCGGTCAAGAGCGGCGACGAACTCGACCTGGGCGTCCATCCCGACAGCGGCGTGGGCCATCGCTTCAGCTTCCTCAGTGCCCCCAACCTGCACTGGCCCGACACGATCTTCTCCTTCGACCACGGCACCGGCATCCTCTACACCTGTGATGCCTTCGGCCTCCACTACTGCTCCGACGACCTGTTCGATGTCGACCCCGGCGCCATCGCGCCGGACTTCCGCTTCTACTACGACTGTCTGATGGCGCCCAACGCCCGCAGCGTGCTGCAGGCGCTCAAGCGCATGGACGGGCTGCCGGAGATCAACACGATCGCCGTGGGCCACGGACCCCTGCTGCGGGAGCACCTGCCGCTCTGGGTGGGCGACTACCGCGACTGGAGCGGCCAGCGCAGTGCCGGCGAGGCTTATGCGGCCATCTGTTACCTCAGCCAGTACGGCTTCTGCGACCGGCTCAGCCAGGCCATCGCCCGCGGCGTCGGCAAGGCCTCCGGCCAGGTGCAGCTCGTCGACCTGCGCGCCACTGATCCCCAGGAGCTTGCCGCCCTGATCGGTGAGGCCAGCGCCGTGGTGGTTCCCACCTGGCCCGCCTCCCCCGACGCCGACCTGCAGACGGCCATCGGCACCCTGCTGGCCGCCCTCCATCCCAAGCAGTGGGTGGGCTGCTACGACGCCTTCGGCGGCAACGACGAACCGATCGACACCCTGGTCGGCCAGCTGCGCAACCTGGGTCAGAAATGGGCGTTCGAGCCCCTGCGCATCCGCCAGGTTCCCGGCGGCGCCGACTACCAGCGCTGCGAGGAGGCCGGCACCGACCTGGGCCAGCTGCTCACCAAGGAGAAGACCATCGCCGCTATGAAGGCCCTCGACGGTGACCTGGACAAGGCCCTGGGACGCCTCAGCGGCGGCCTCTACATCGTCACGGCCCGGCAGGACGACGAGGCCGGCAGCCGCAGCGGCGCCATGGTGGCCAGCTGGGTGAGCCAGGCGAGTTTCGATCCGCCGGGACTCACGGTGGCGGTCGCCAAGGACCGGGCCATCGAGGCCCTGATGCAGGTGGACGACCGCTTCGTGCTCAACGTCCTGCGGGAGGACAACCACCAGCCCCTGCTGCGCCACTTCCTGCGCCGCTTCCCACCGGGGGCCGACCGCTTCGCCGGCGTGAATGTGCTCGAGGGCGTGGCCGCCGGCGGTCCCGTCCTGGGGGATGCCCTGGCCTACCTGGGCTGCCGGGTGACCCAGCGCATGGAAGGCCCTGACCACTGGATCATCTATGCGGTGGTGGAGGAGGGCAACGTGGCCGACACCACCGCCGCCACGGCCGTGCATCACCGCAAGGTGGGCAACCACTACTGATGACCACCACCCCATCCGCGTCCGATCGGCGCGTCATCACCCTGCCGGTCGAACCCGGCCTGCTCTGCCTGCGCGGCCTCAGCCCCAGGCGCCTGCGTTTCGAAGTCGAATACGGCCTCGAGCGGGGCACCACCGCCAACAGCTTCCTCTTCCAGCAGGGCGCCTCCGGTGGCGCCCCGGTGCTGGTGCACCCGCCGGGAGCCTCCTTCGCCGCCCCCTTCCTGGAACAGCTGGCCCTGCTGGTGCCGGCCGACGCGCCCCTCAAGGTGGTCGTGAGCCACGTCAACCCCAACCGGGTCGCCCTGCTGAAGCAGCTCGCGACGGGCTGGCCGGCCACGGTGCTGGTCGCCTCCAATCCAGGCGCCCAGGTGCTCGCCGAACTCTGGGAGCAGCAGCGGCCCGGGCCGGGGGGGGAGGGTGCCGCCCCCACCGACGCCGTGCCCCTGCCGACGATCGAGGTGGTCAAGCAGGAGACGAGCCGCACCCTCGCCGACGGCCATGTCCTCACCCTGCTGCCCACCCCCACCCCCCGCTGGCCCGGCGGCCTGATCGCCTTCGAGGCCACCACGGGGCTGCTGATGAGCGGCAAGTTCTTCGCTGCCCACCTCTGCACCGAGGACTTCGCCGAGGCGAACCGCACCAGCACCGAGGAGGACCGCCGGTACTACTACGACTGCCTGATGGCGCCGATGGCCCGCCAGGTGGAGACGGTGGTCGACCGTCTCGACGAACTGCCGATCCGCACGATCGCGCCGGGCCACGGCCCCGCCATCGCCCAGAGCTGGCGCAGCCTGCTGGCCGACTACCGCCGCTGGGGGGAGAGCCAGGAGCGGGCCAGCCTGTCGGTGGCCCTGCTGTACGCGAGCGCCTACGGCAACACCGCCGCCATCGCCGACGCCCTCTCCCAGGGGGTGGCGCGCAGTGGCGTGCGTGTCGAGAGCATCAACTGCGAATTCGCGCCTTCCGAGCAGCTGCTGGAGGCGATCCACTCCTGCGACGCCCTGCTGATCGGCTCACCCACCCTCGGGGGCCATGCCCCCACGCCAATCGTCTCGGCCCTCGGCACCGTGCTGGCCGAGGGCGACCGGGCCAAGCCGGTGGGGGTGTTCGGCAGCTTCGGCTGGAGCGGCGAAGCCATCGATCTGCTTGAAGCCAAGCTCCGCGACGGCGGCTTCCAGTTCGCCTTCGATCCGATCCGGGTGAAGTTCAGCCCGGATCTGGCCACCCTGCGGACCCTGGAGGAAACCGGCACCGCCCTGGGCCGCCGCCTGCGTCAACAGCATCGCCAGGCCCAGCGGCGCAGCACCGGCGGTGGTCTCACCGAAAGCCGCACCAACCCGGCGATCCAGGCCCTCGGCCGGGTGGTGGGGTCCCTGTGCGTGGTACTGGCCCGCAAGGGAGACGGCCCCGAGGCCATCGGTGGGGCGATGGTGGCCAGTTGGGTGAGCCAGGCCAGCTTCAGCCCACCCGGCTTCACCGTGGCCGTGGCCAAGGACCGGGCGATCGAGAGCCTGCTGCACGTGGGCGACGCCTTCTCCCTCAACGTGCTGGCGTCCGGCCGCGAAAGCGGCCCGATGAAGCGGTTCCTGCAGCCCTTCACCCCCGGGGCCGATCGCCTGGCGGGACTGGACCTGGACACCAGTCCCAGCGGCCAGCCCCTGCTGCCGGAGGCCCTGGCCTGGCTGGAGGCCCGGGTGAGCCAGCGGATGGAATGCGGCGACCACTGGCTGCTGTATGCCGAGGCCCTCAGCGGCGACCTGCTGGATCCGGCCGCCACGACGGCCGTGCACCAGCGCCGCAGCGGCGCCGCCTACTGAGTGCAGGCCTAGGCCGCGTGCGGCGGCGTGGGCGAGCCGCCACCGCCGGCCTGGAAGGGAAGCACGAGGGTGGCCCAGTGGTCGGGTCGTTCGGGACGGCGGCGCCGGGCCCGGCGCACCCCGAAGGGCACCCGCACCACGTTGGTGCCCTCCTCCCGCTGGCTGGCCTCGGGCAGATCCGGGGAAAGGATTCCCATGCCCGGCTCACCGCCTGAACTGTCGTTGCCGTTCATGAACCCCATGACAATGAAAGGCGGTTGCCATCGCCGTGTGGGGATGGCACAGCAATGATGCGCCATCCCGGGGAGAAAAGGTACCGCCGGAACACTCAGGCGGCCAGTTCGGGGATTGCCACTTCCTCGACGCTCGGGCAGGTGCAGACGAGGTTCCGATCCCCGAAGGCGTTGTCGATGCGGGCGACGGCGGGCCAGAACTTGGCCTGCCGCTGGCTCTCCCCGGCGGGGAAGGCCGCCTCGCTGCGGCTGTAGGCGCGATCCCAGTGGTCGGCGGTGACGGCCGCCAGGGTGTGGGGCGCCTGTTTGAGCGGGTTGTCGAGGGGGTCGGCGGCGCCGGTCTCGATGGCCCAGGCCTCGCGGCGGATCCCTTCCATGGCCGCGCAGAAGCGGTCGATCTCCGGCAGCGACTCGCTCTCGGTGGGCTCCACCATCACCGTGCCGGCCACGGGCCAACTGACGGTGGGGGCATGGAAGCCGTAGTCCATCAGCCGCTTGGCCAGATCATCCACCTCCAGGCCGCAGCTGCGCTTGAGGGGCCGCAGGTCGAGGATGCACTCGTGGGCCACCCGCCCGCCCCGACCCCGGTAGAGCACCGGGAAGTGGGGCTCAAGGCGCTCGGCGATCAGGTTGGCCGCCAGCAGGGCCACCTGGCTGGCGGTGCGCAGGCCCGAGCCCCCCATCATGCGGATGTACATCCAGCTGATCGGCAGGATGCCGGCACTGCCCAGGGGCGCCGCCGACACCGGGCCGATGGCCTGACCTGCCGCCCCCCCGGCGCTCGCGGCGGCCAGGGGGTGGGAGGGCAGGAACGGCACCAGGTGGGCCGCCACGCCGATCGGCCCCACCCCGGGGCCGCCACCGCCATGGGGGATGCAGAAGGTCTTGTGGAGGTTGAGGTGGCAGACGTCGGCGCCGTAGAGACCGGGTTTGCAGAGGCCCACCTGGGCGTTGAGGTTGGCGCCGTCCAGGTACACCTGGCCGCCGTGGTCATGCACCACCTGGCAGATGCGGCGGATGCCGGTCTCGAACACCCCATGGGTGGAGGGGTAGGTGACCATCAGGGCCGCCAGGTCGGCGGCGTGGGTGGCGGCCTTGGCCTCCAGATCGGCGATGTCGATGTTGCCCTGGGCGTCGCAGGCCACCGCCACCACCCGCATGCCCGCCATCACGGCGCTGGCCGGATTGGTGCCGTGGGCGCTGGTGGGGATCAGGCACACCTGGCGGTGGCCCTCGCCCCGGCTGCGGTGCCAGGCCCGGATCACCATCAGGCCGGCGTACTCGCCCTGGGAACCGGCATTCGGCTGCAGGGACACCCCCGCAAAGCCGGTGATCGCCCCCAGCCAGGCCTCCAGGTCGGCCACCAGGGCGGCGTAGCCGGCGGTCTGGTCGGCGGGGGCGAAGGGATGGATCTGGGCGAAGGCCGGCCAGCTCACCGGTGCCAGTTCGGCCGCGGCATTGAGCTTCATGGTGCAGCTGCCCAGGGGGATCATCCCGTGCACGAGGGACAGGTCCTTGCTCACCAGGCGCTGGATGTAGCGCAGCAGTTCCGTCTCGCTGCGATAGCGGTGGAACACCTCCTGGCGCAGCCAGGGGCGCTGGCGCAGGGGCACGCCGTCAAGCAGTTCCGCCAGGGGGCGGGCCTCCAGGGTGGACAGGCCAGCCCGCAGGGCCGCCTGGGCCGCTGCGGCGGCGGCGGCATCCGGCGCCAGGGCGGTGAGCAGGGCGGCCAGCTCCTCCGGCGTGGAGAGTTCATCGAGGCTGATGGCCAGGGCGGCTTCGCCGTCGTCGCCCCGGACCCCGCAGCGGAGGTTGAAGCCAGCGGCCACGGCCCGCTGGCGCAGGGCGGGGGCCGCGGCGGTGCGCACCACCACGGTGTCGAAGGCGGGCCCCGGATCGGCCGGCAGGCCAAGGGCGTCCAGCGCGAGCACCAGGCCGTGGCGCAGGACAGGCAGGCGACGGGCGATGGCCTCGAGGCCATCGGGACCGTGGTGGACGGCATAGAAGCTCGCCATCACGGCGAGCAGCACCTGGGCGGTGCAGATGTTGCTGGTGGCCTTGTCCCGCCGGATGTGCTGCTCCCGGGTCTGGAGGGCCAGCCGCAGCGCCGGGTTCCCCTCCGCATCCTTCGACTGCCCCACCAGGCGGCCGGGGATCTGGCGCTTGAAGTCCTCCCGGGTGGCGAAGAAGGCGGCGTGGGGCCCCCCGAACCCCATCGGCACGCCGTAGCGCTGCAGGCTGCCGACGGCGATGTCGGCACCCAGCGAACCCACCGGAGCCAGGAGCGCCTGGGCCAGGGGATCCACGGCCACCGTGGAGATCACGGCGCCGGAGCGGGCCGCCGCCAGCAGTGGCGAGGGATCCCAGAGCCGCCCCTCGACGCCGGGCAGCTGCAGCAGCAGGCCGAAGACGTCCTCGCCCAGGGCCCCCTCCGGGCTGTTGGTGGCGGCTTCGGCGTCGAAGGTCTCGATGACGATCCCCAGGGGCTCGGCCCGGGTGTGGAGCACGGCGAGGGTCTGGGGCAGGACGGCCCGGTCGACCAGGAAGCGGCGGGCGCTGTGGCGGGTCGTGACCGCCGCCGCCATCGCCATCGCCTCGGCGGCGGCGGTGGCCTCATCCAGCAGGGAGGCGTTGGCGATCGGCAGCCCCGTCAGCTCGCTGACCAGGGTCTGGAAATTGAGCAGGGCCTCCAGCCGCCCCTGGGCGATCTCCGCCTGGTAGGGGGTGTAAGCGGTGTACCAGCAGGGGTTTTCCAGCACATGGCGTTGGATCAGGGCCGGCGTCGCCGTGCCGTGGTAGCCGAGGCCGATGAGACTGCGCAGCACCTGGTTGCGGGAGGCCAGAGCCCCGAGTTCCTTCAGAGCCTGGGCCTCCGGGCAGGGGAGCGGCAGGCCGATCTCGGCCTCGTCCGGCGTCAGCAGGATGTCGGCGGGAACGACCTCGGCCGCCAGCTGATCAAGGGAACCGAGGCCGAGTTCCGCCAGCATCCGCTGCTGATCCTCGGGATCCGGACCCAGATGCCGGACCAGGAAGGAGGCGGACACAGGCGTTCGGGATGGAGGTGGCGGGATCCTAAGGACAATCAGCCCGCCTGCACCTTGGCTCCGTAGGTGGCGGCATCCATCAGGTCGTCGAGCTCGCCCGGGGCCCCGAGTCGCACCAGCAGCAGCCAACCCTCGCCGTAGGGATCGTTCTGGAGCTCCTCGGGGCTGGCCAGGACCGCCTCGTTGCGAGCCTCCACCGTGCCGCTCACGGGGGCCATCAGATCCTCCACCGCCTTCACCGATTCGACGCTGCCGAAGCTCGTGCCCCGCGCCAGGGCGGCCCCCACCGCCGGCAACTCGACGAAGACGATGTCCCCCAGCTGATCGACGGCGAAGGAACTGATGCCGAGCCGCACCAGGTCACCCTCCGGACGCACGTATTCGTGGCTCTCGGAGTAGCGGCAGTCGTCGGGGAAGGTGTGCGCCAAGGCCGGTGCGATGCGGAGAAGCGGCCCTCAGTCTGACCGAGCGGCGCAGACCGGAGCCGCCCCGATGTCACCAAGAGACGCCAGGGCGGCCAGAGCACGCTCGAGGGCCAGGGCCACGTGACCGTGGTGGGTGCCGCCCTGGGCATAGAGCACCCAGGGCTCCCGCAGCGGCGCGTCGGCGGAGAACTCGCTGGTGCTGCCGTCGATGAAGGTCCCGCCCGCCATCACCAGATCGCTGGCGTAGCCGGGCATCGGGGCCGGGACCGGATCCAGGTAGGCCCCCACCGGGGAGCAGCGCTGGAACGCCCGGCAGACGGCGATCAGCCGGTCGGGGTCGCCGAGCCGCACCGCCTGGATCACGTCGCTGCGCTCGGCCCCGGCGGAGGGGTTCACCGGGTAGCCCAGGCCGGCGAACACCTCGGCCACCAGATCGGCGCCGATCAGGGCCTCCGCCACCATCTGGGGGGCCAGGAACAGCCCCTGGAACAGCAGGCGGTACTGGTCGAAGCCGGTGCCGCCCTCGCTGCCGATGCCCGGGGCGGTGAGCCGGCAGCAGGCCATCTCCACCAGCTCCCGCCGGCCGGCCACGTAGCCGCCTGTTGGGGCGATGGTGCCGCCGAGGTTCTTGATCAGGGAGCCGGCGATCAGGTCGGCCCCCACGGCGGTGGGTTCCAGGTCCTGCACCAGTTCCCCGTAGCAGTTGTCGACGAAGCAGACGCACTCCGGCCGCAGCGCCCTGACCCGCTCGCAGAGGCGCCCGATCGTGGCCACCGAGAGCGAGGGGCGCCAGCTGTAGCCGCAACTGCGCTGGATCAGCACCATCCGCGTCTCAGGCGCCAGCGCATCCTCCAGGCCCGCCTCGTCCACCAGGCCGTCGGCCGTCAGGGGCAGCTCGTCGTAGGTGATGCCGAACTCGGCCAGGGACCCCTGGCCCGAGCCCCGCAGCCCGATCACCTCCTCGAGGGTGTCGTAGGGGCGGCCGGTGATCGCCAGCAGCCGGTCCCCGGGGCGCAGCACGCCGAACAGGGCGGCGGTGATGGCGTGGGTGCCGCTGACGAACTGGAGCCGCACGGCGGCGGCTTCGGCCTGCAGCACTCTCGCGAAGACCCGGTCCAGCACCTCCCGGCCCAGGTCGCCGTGGCCGTAGCCGCTGACCGAGGCGAAGTGATGCACGCCGAGGCGTTCGGCGGCGAAGGCGTCCAGCACCCGCGCCAGCCGGGGCCGGACGGCGGCGGTGCGGGCGGCGGCCACCGGGGCCAGCCGCTCGAGGGCGGCGGCGATGGTGTCGGCCGGGTCCGCCGTGTCAGTGGGGCCGGTGGGGCCGGTGGGGCCGGGACAGACCTGCTCCAAAGCCCTGGGGCCAGCAGGGGTCACTCTGCCATCGCTGCCGTGGGTCAGGATGGGAGGCCGAGCCCCAGACCACCCCCGCCCTTCCACCGGAGAACCGCTTGGTCGCACGATCCGAAGCCTCCCGATCAGGCCAGAGCGCCCGGACCGTGCGCGTGCCCCTGCAGGACGCCAGCCATTCCCGCAAGAAGGCCCAGCTGCTGGCGGCCATGGAGCGGCCCCGGCCGCCCCTGCCGGCGAACCAGCGCAAGTTCAAGACCGGCACCACCGGCTTTATGCTGGCCATCCACGTGGGGGCGGTCTTCGCCCTGTTGCCGCGCTTCTGGAGCCTCCAGGGGGTGATCGTGCTGGCGGTCCTCTACTGGGCCACGGTGCTGGGGGTGACCCTCGGGCTGCACCGGCTGGTGGCGCATCGGGGCTTCGAGGCGCCCCGCTGGGTGGAGCGGCTGCTGGTGCTGATGGGCACCCTGGCCTGCCAGAGCGGACCGATCGAATGGGTGGGCCTGCACCGGCACCACCACCTCTTCTCCGACCAGCCCAACGACCACCACGACGCCGCCCGCGGCCTCTGGTGGGCCCACAGCGAGTGGATGCTGCACAAGATCCCGGCCCTCACCGAGATCCACCGCTTCACCGGCGACATGGAGAAGGATCCCTTCTACCGCTGGCTGGACCGCTGGTTCCTGCTGCTGCAGTTGCCCCTGGGCGCCGCCCTCTACTGGTACGGCAACTGGGCGGGCGTCCATGGCGGCGGCCTGGGGCTGGTGCTCTGGGGCATCCCCCTGCGTCTGGTGCTCGTGTATCACGTCACCTGGCTGGTGAACTCCGCCACCCACGCCTTCGGCTACCGCAACTTCGACTGCCCCGATCGCTCCCGCAACTGCTGGTGGGTGGCCCTGCTCACCTTCGGCGAGGGCTGGCACAACAACCACCACGCCTACCCCCACTCGGCCCGCCACGGGCTGCGCTGGTTCGAGTTCGACATCACCTGGCAGCACATCCGCGCCCTGCGGGCCCTGGGCCTGGCCAGGAAGGTGCGCATCGCCCCGATCTTCGGCCGCCGCGCCGACGCGGCCGCCTGAATCCCTGAATCAGAGCTCGACCGGCTCCGCCGTCGCCGGAATCGCCGTGCCGATCTCGCGGCGGATGGCGGCCGCCAGATCGTCCGGGGCCTGGACGGCGCCGTCCCCCTGAAGTCGGCGGGCCCGCTGCCGCAGCAGCTCCAGGAAGCGGTCCGGGCCCAGCTCCTCCTCCCCCGCCGCCCCAAGGGCCGCCAGGGTGCGGCGCAGCTCGGGCAGCTCGGCGTCCAGTTCCACCGCCGTGTAGTCGCGCTGGCCGGCGATCACCTCGGCGAAGCGCTCCCGGCGCTGACGCTTGGCCACCGGATAGGCCGCCATCAGCCGGTCGCGGCAGTCCCGCCAGGGGCGGCCGGCGGTGAGCAGCTGGGCCAGGGCGGCGCTGAGCCCGGCGGCCTCCGCCTCCCCGATACGGAGGTCGAAGCTGGCCGGCGGCTGGCGGAAGCCCACGAACACCTCGAGCAGGGCCCCGGGCCCCAGCACCCGCTGCTGCTCGTCGCGCACCGGCAGGGCCGAACTGCAGAGGGCCTCCATGAGTTCGGGGTGGGCCGCCAGCAGGGTGCGCGCCGCCAGCGGCTCCAGCCGGCCCCCGGGGGCCTGGGCATCGAGCCACAGGTTGACGCCCCCCAGGGCCAGGAACACCTCCGGACCGGGGGAGGCCAGCTTGCCGTTGCGCAGCATCGAGAGCTGGGAGTTGTGCACCCGGCCCAGATCGAGGGCCTCGGCCAGCATCGGCAGAACCCGGTGAGACCAGCCGTTGCGCTCGTGCCAGACGCGGATCAGGTGGGCGAAGGCGACGCGACCAGATACGAGTTCGTCTCGATACCCCACTCGATCAGGATTCGTATTGCTACCATTGTAATCACTCAACAGGAGCCCGGTCCTTCATGGCCGTCACCCCCCTCTCCCGCCCCGGCATCCAGCCAGGTGCCCCAGCCGGCAACCGCCGCGATGCCGGCACCAAGGCCCGCCACACCCGCCGCCCCGCCACGATCAACCAGGGGGCCGACGCCCTGGTCCGGGCGCGGGCCCTGCACGACCCGCGCCGCGGCGAACCCCGAGGCGTCTCCCCCAAGGGCACCCGCTGGGGCACGATCGGCTTCATGGTCCTGATCCACGTCCTGGCGGTGGTGGCCCTGCTGCCCCGCTTCTGGAGCGTGGAGGCCGTGGCCGCCCTGCTGGTGATGTACTGGGTCACCGCCTGCCTGGGCGTCACGATCGGCTACCACCGGCTGCTGAGCCACCGCTCCTTCCGTGTTCCCCAGTGGCTGGAGCGCTTCTTCGCCACCTGCGGCGCCCTCAGCTGCCAGCACGGCCCCATCGACTGGGTCGGCCTGCACCGCCACCACCACAAGTTTTCCGATACGGAAGCGGATCACCACGACAGCAACAAGGGCTTCTGGTGGTCCCACATGGCCTGGATGTTCGAGGAGATTCCGGCGATGGCCGCCGTGCCCCGGCTCACGGGTGACCTGGCCACCGACCCCTACTACCGCTGGCTGAACAAGGGCTTCCTGCTGCTCCAGGTGCCCCTGGGCCTGCTGCTCTTCTGGATCGGCACCGTCACCGGTGCCGGCGGCTGGGCCCTGGTCCTGTGGGGCATCCCCCTGCGCCTGGTGATCGTCTATCAGTGCACCTGGCTGGTGAATTCGGCCACCCACATGTGGGGCGAGGCCGTCCACGACAGCGGCGACAAGTCGAAGAACAACCCCTGGGTGGCCGCCCTGACCTTCGGTGAGGGCTGGCACAACAACCACCACGCCTACCCCCATTCCGCCCGCCACGGCTTCGGCCCCCGCCAGTTCGACCTCACCTGGCAGCACATCCGCCTGATGCGCGCCCTGGGCCTGGCCACCCGGGTCCGCCTGCCCCGGGCGGCGGCCCCCACCGGCTCCATGTCGTAGGCTGGCCGATCGGATTTCAGATGGCTCAGCCGGGGCGTTGTCATGGTCAAGAAGCGTGTGCAGGTGGTCCTGAGCGAGGACATCCTTTCCCTGGGCAAAGACGGGGATCTGGTGGATGTCGCGCCCGGCTACGCCCGTAACTACCTCCTGCCCACCGGCAAGGCCCTGGCCGTCACGGCCGCGGTGCTGCGTCAGGTGGAGCACCGCCGGGCCAAGGAGGCGGAACGCCAGGCGGCCCTGAAGGCCGAGGCGATCGCCTTCCGCACCGCCCTCGACACCATCGGCCGCTTCACCGTCAAGAAGCAGACCGGCGGCGATGACGTCCTGTTCGGCACCGTCACCAACGGCGATGTGGCCGAAGCCATCGAGGCGGCCACCAAGAAGGAGGTCGACCGCCGCGTCATCACCGTCCCCGAGATCCATCGCACCGGTTCCTACAAAGTGCAGGTCAAGCTGCACCCCGAGGTCGTCGCCGACGTCAATCTGGAAGTGGTCAGCTACTGATCGGCCAACCGCGAACCGATCGTTTCCGCTCCAGGCGCCAGAGTGATCGTTCTCACCGGCGCCCGATCCCGACCGATCCGGCCATCTGTTCCGTGAGTCGCGTTCTGGAGTCCCGTCCATGGTGAGCGTGCCCCTGGCTGGTTCCGACCCATCCCGGCCCGATGGTCCGAGGTCGTCGGGCCGGCGCGACGAGCAGGCCGGCTTCGAGGCCCTGCCCGATTCGGTCCCGCCCCAGAACCTGGAGGCGGAGGAATCCGTCCTGGGCGGCATCCTCCTCGATCCCGATGCCATCGGCCGGGTCGCGGATGTGCTGCGCCCCGAGGCCTTCTATCTCGGTGCCCACCGCGAGATCTACCGCACCGCCCTGATGCTGCACAGCCAGGGCAAGCCCACCGACCTCACGGCCATGGCCGCCTGGCTCGCCGACACCGGCCAGCTGGAGAAGGTGGGCGGCAGCTCCCGGCTGGTGGAGCTGGTGGAGCGCACCCTCTCCACCGCCTCCATCGACCAGGTGGCCCGCCTGGTGATGGACAAGCACCTGCGGCGCCAGCTGATCCGCTCCGCCAACGAGGTGATCCGGCTCGGCTTCGACCAGAGCCTGCCCATGGAGCAGGTGCTCGATGAGGCTGAGCAGAAGATCTTCGCCATCAGCCAGGAGAAGCCCACCGCCGGCCTCACCCCCACCGCGGAGATCCTCACCAGCACCTTCAACGAGATCGAGAGCCGCTCCCTCGGCACCGCCGTCGCCGGCATCCCGGTCAACTTCTACGACCTGGACGCCATCACCCAGGGCCTGCAGCGCAGCGACCTGATCATCGTCGCCGGACGGCCCGCCATGGGCAAGACCTCGATCGTGCTCAACATCGCCAAGAACGTCGCCCAGCTGCACCAGCTGCCGGTGTGCGTGTTCAGCCTGGAGATGAGCAAGGAACAGCTCACCTACCGCCTGCTCTCGATGGAGGTGGGCATCGAAAGTGGCCGCCTGCGCACCGGCCGTCTGCAGCAGGAAGAATGGCCCCTGCTCGGCCAGGGCATCAACAGCCTCGGCCAGCTGCCCCTGTTCATCGACGACAAGCCCAATTCCGGCGTGCTCGAGATGCGCTCCCTCTGCCGGCGCCTGATGGCCGAAACCGGCAAGGAGCTGGGCCTGATCGTGATCGATTACCTGCAGCTGATGGAGGGAAGCACCCCCGACAACCGCGTCCAGGAACTCTCCCGCATCACCCGGGGCCTCAAGGGCATGGCCCGCGAACTGCACGTGCCCGTGATCGCCCTGTCCCAGCTCAGCCGCGGTGTCGAGTCCCGCACCAACAAACGCCCCATGCTCAGCGACCTGCGGGAATCGGGCTCGATCGAGCAGGACGCCGATCTGGTGCTGATGATCTACCGCGACGAGTACTACAACCCCGAAACCGCCGACCGCGGTATCACCGAAGTCATCGTCACCAAGCACCGCAACGGACCCGTCGGCACCGTGAAATTGCTGTTCGAACCGCAGTTCACCCGCTTCCGCAATCTGGCTGCATAGATTCCGCTGCATTGCGGCGCTGCATAGGGATATCCGCCGTATCCCTCCAGCGCAAGGCCTCCTAGGGTTGAGGGGGATGATCTGGTGGAGATGATCGAGTGGAGATATCTGTGCAGCATCATTCCTTCTGGTTTTATGTTATTGTCTTCTTCGCCATCATCCTGGCGCGCTATCTCGCCATGGCCGGTTTTGCCCACTGGCTTCTGTATCAGCGCCAGGAGGCCAGGGTCTCCGTCCTCAATGACATCCAGCTGTCCGTCATCTCCGCCGCCATCTTCTCCCTGGCCACCGCCCTGCTGATGACGTTGCAGGAGCAGGGCCTGACCCGTCTGCACAGCCAGATCCATGCCGAGAGCTGGTGGACCCTGCCCCTCAGCTACGTGGCCGTACTGGTACTGCAGGATGCCTACTTCTACGCCACCCACCGGCTGTTCCACCAGCCAAAACTGTTCCCCTGGTTTCACCGTGGCCACCACCGATCACGACAGCCCACACCCTGGACCTCCTTCGCCTTCGACCCCCTCGAAGCCGTTGTTCAGGCCCTGTTCCTGATCGGCATCGTGATGCTGATTCCCCTGCATTTCGCCACCCTGCTGGCGGTGCTCACCACGATGACGGTGTGGGCCGTGGTCAATCACCTGGGCCTGGAGGTGCTGCCGCTGAGCTTTCCCCACCACTGGCTGGGGCGTTGGCTGATCGGCCCAGCTCACCATTCCCTGCACCACCGGCGCCACGGCCAGCACTTCGGGCTCTATTTCACCTTCTGGGATCGGGTCTTCGGCACCGAGGATCCCGCCTACGCCGCCTCGCTGCAGCCACCGGTGCCCTGAGCGCGATCAGGCCAGATCGGCGGCCAGCACCACGGCGGCCAGGCGGGAGAGCTGCCCGATGGATTGATCGTGCTCCTGCGGGCTCGCCGCGGCGCAGGCGTCCTCCACCAGCACCACCCGGAAGTCCCGGTCATGGGCCTCCCGGACTGCCGCCTGCAGGGCCCAGGCGGTGCCGACACCCCCCAGCAGCAGCCGCTCGATCCCCGCAGCCCGCAGCAGCGTCGCCAGGGCGGTGCCGTGGAAGGGGCTCAGCCGGTGCTTCACCAGCACCGGGTCGCCAGGCTGCACCGCCAGATCGGCGTGGAATTCCGTGCCCCACTGGCCCAGCCGCAGGCCCCCCAGCTCCCGGGCCCGGCCCAGGAACGGGGCGTGGGCGGGCAGCTCCGGATAGCCGGCTCGGAAGGCCACCTTCACCAGGAGCGTGGGCCAGCCCCGGGCGCGGGCCCGCTCCAGCGCCTGGTTGGCCGCCGTCAGCACCCCGCGCCGCTGCACTTCGGCGGCGTACGTGGACATCGCCCCGTCGGGGTGGATCAGGTCGTTGATCAGATCGATCAGCACCAGGGCGGTACGCATGGGGGGTGCCTCGGGCGCAGGGCCCCATCATCGGCCGCCCGACCGTGTCCCCCAGCCCCACCGGCCCCGACAACGCCATACATTCAAAGGATGGCCCTGAGCGCAGACCCCACCGAACGCTTCGACCTGATCGTGGTCGGCGGCGGCCATGCCGGCTGCGAGGCGGCCCTCACCGCCGCCCGGCTCGGAGTGTCCACGGCCCTGTTCACACTCAACCTCGACCGCATCGCCTGGCAGCCCTGCAACCCGGCCGTGGGCGGCCCGGCCAAGAGCCAGCTGGTCCATGAGGTGGATGCCCTCGGTGGGGTGATCGGCCGGCTGGCGGATGCCACCGCCCTGCAGAAACGGCTGCTCAACGCCAGCCGCGGCCCGGCGGTGTGGGCGCTGCGGGCCCAGACCGACAAACGCCTCTACGCCCGCCAGATGCTGCAACTGCTGCAGCACACCCCCAACCTGGCCCTGCGCGAAGCGATGGTGACCGGTCTGGAGCTGGAGGGCGATCCCACCGGAGCCACCGATCCATCCGGCCCGCCGGCCCGGGTGATCGGGGTGCGCACCTACTTCGGCAGCGTCTACGGCGCCGGGGCCGTGATCCTCACCACCGGCACCTTCCTGGGGGGCCGCATCTGGGTGGGCAACCGCTCGATGGCAGCGGGCCGGGCGGGCGAGCAGCCCGCCGAAGGCCTCACCGAAGCCCTGCAGGCGCTGGGGTTCCGCACCGACCGGCTCAAGACCGGCACCCCCGCCCGCGTCGACCGGCGCAGCGTGGCCCTCGACCAACTGGAGGAGCAGCCCAGCGACGCCGCCGACCGCTTCTTCAGCTTCGATCCCACCGCCCGGGTGAGCGGCGAGCAGATGGCCTGCCACATCACCCGCACCACGGCGCCCACCCACCAGCTGATCCGCGACAACCTGCACCTGACGCCGATCTACGGCGGCTTCATCGACAGCAAGGGGCCCCGCTACTGCCCCTCGATCGAGGACAAGATCGTCCGCTTCGCCGATAAGGACAGCCACCAGATCTTCCTGGAGCCGGAGGGGCGCGACACGCCCGAGCTGTACGTCCAGGGTTTCTCCACCGGCCTGCCCGAGTCCCTGCAGCTGGCCCTGCTGCGGACGCTTCCTGGTCTGGAGGCCTGCGTGATGCTGCGCCCCGCCTACGCCGTCGACTACGACATCCTGCCGGCCACCCAGCTGCAGCCCTCCCTGGAGACCAAACGGGTACGGGGCCTGTTCTCGGCGGGCCAGCTCAACGGCACCACCGGCTACGAGGAGGCCGCCGCCCAGGGGCTGGTGGCCGGCCTGAACGCCGCCCGGCTGCTGGGGGGCCAGGACCCGGTGCATTTCCCCCGGGAGGGGAGCTACATCGGCACCCTGGTGGACGACCTGGTCACCCAGGACCTCAAGGAGCCCTATCGGGTGCTGACCAGCCGCAGCGAGTACCGCCTGGTGCTGCGCGGCGACAACGCCGACCGGCGGCTCACGCCCCTCGGCCGCCGGCTGGGCCTGATCGACGAACGGCGCTGGCGCCTGTTCGAGCAGAAGCAGGCCGCCATCGACGCCGAGAAACAGCGGCTGGAAACGGTGCGGCTCAAGGCCTCCGATCCCGCCGCCGCCGCCGTGGCCGACGCCACCGGCGGCGGCATCAACGGCTCGATCACCCTGGCCGATCTGCTCCGCCGGCCGGGCCTGCACAGCGAGGATCTGGTGCGGCTGGGTCTGGCCGATCCGGATCTGCCGATCGACGTGCGCGACGGCGCCGAGATCGACATCAAGTACAGCGGCTATCTGGCCCGCCAGGAACAGCAGATCGCGCGGGTGCGGCGCCAACACGAGCGGGCCATCCCCGCCGGTGTCGACTACGCCGCCATCGGCACCCTTTCGGCGGAGGCCCGCGAGAAGCTGGCGGCCATCCAGCCCCACAGCCTGGGCCAGGCCTCCAGGATTCCCGGCGTCAGCCCCGCCGATGTCAACGCCCTGTTGCTCTGGCTGGAACTGCAGCGGCGCCGGGAGCAGTCGGGCCCTCGTCAGACCGTGGAAGCATCGTTACAGTGACGCACGCCTGACGCCGAGGACTGCAGATGAGCCCCTCCCCTCGGCGTCCCCTGCGCGGCATCCCCACCTCCCGCGCCTACTGGGAGCTGAAGGCCGAGCAGATGATGAACCGGGTCTTCGACCCGGAGGCCACCATCGATCTCGACGTGGCCTCCCAGGCCGATGTTCCCCCGCCCCTGCCCCTGGCCCCGCCGGTGCGGCGGCTGCGGGGTCGGCCCGCCACCCCGGCCCCGGCCCCATCGCGGGCCGACCGCAACACCCTGCTGCTCACGGCCATGGGCGGGGTCTGCATGGTCAGCGTCGCCAGTTCGGTGCTGTACCTCACCCACTCCAGCCGCATGCAGCAGGCCCTCAGCCAGGAACGCAGCCTGCTTCTGGTGGAGCGGCTGCGCAGCCTCGGCCCGGCCAACCCGGCCCCGCTCGGAGCTGGTGTCGGAGCCAGCCTGGCCGGCGGCCCGTCCGTCCTGCCGCTCGCCGGCGACCAGCTGCCGCCGCCCCCGGAGGAACCCTGGATCGAGCAGCTCTCCCAGCTGCCCCAGCCGGAGGGCTCGAGGGCCCCTGTGCTGCGGGTGCCGGTGAGCCCGAAACTGGCCGCCGCCGCGCCCCCCGCCACCGGTAGCGGTGGTGGTGGCAACGGCTACGGCGAACGCAGCGCCACCCCAGCCAGCGGGCCCGTGCCCGAACTGGTGGGGGTGGTGGGGTCGGCGGGACGGCCGGCGTCGGCGATCTTCCAGATGGGGGGCAGCTCCACCAGCGTCAGCGTCGGCGAGGCGATCGGCTCCAGCGGCTGGCGGCTTCGCTCCGCCGACGGCGACACCGCCATGATCGAACGGGGTGGTGAGGTGCGGCGCATCTCGATCAGCAACGGCTACTGATCTGCCCCCCGGCCCGCCATGAACCAAGTCACCGGCGGCCTGCTGCCGTCCCCCACGAGCCTGTGGCAGGCCAGTGCCGCCGAGCGACCGCAGCCGCCGGTCGGCGGCGAGCTTGAGCTCAGCGGCCCCTGGACGCTGCTGCTGCTCGGGGACGGCAGCCCGACACGCCATCTGCAGCTGCTCACCGGCCATCCCGTGGAGGTGGAGCTGATCGCCATGGCCTCCGAAGCGGCGGTCTCCGCCGGGGCGCCGACGGAGGTGGCCCAGCTGGCCGAGCCCCTGCTGCGGCGCCAGGTGTGGCTCACCTGCGGGCCCCAGACCCTGGGCTGGGCCGAGAGCTGGTGGAACCAGGCCGAAGCGGAGGCCCATCTGCAGGATCGCCGGCTGCCGATCTGGCGCAGCCTCTCGGCGGGACGGGCGGAGCTGTACCGCGAGGTGGATGGCCTCGGCCAGGTGCAGGAGCCCTGGCTGGCGGAGCGTTTCGGCTGCGAGGGCCCCTTCTGGAGCCGGCATTACCGCTTCTTTCGCCACGGGCGGGCGCTCACCGTGATCCGGGAGGTGTTCTCCCCGGCGCTGGAGCGCTGGCTGGGACCGGCCCAGGCGGGATCTGATCGTAAAGACTCATCAATTCAGTAACGCCGTGTGGCGGTTTGCTGTTGACGAATTGACGCTCCAGGCTCCCTGGCCAGGATTCGGTCATTCGAAACCGGACCATGGCCACCCGCCACAGCGCCCAGACCCCGCCGGGGGGGGACTGGCTCACCCTCACCGAACTGGGCCGCCGCTACGGCGTTTCCGCCGTCCACACCGGAAAGCTGCTGGTGGCCTCCGGGCTGCGCCGCAGCAGCGGCGAACCGACCGCCGAAGCCCTGGCGGCCGGCCTGGCCATGCGTCCCCAGCCGGGCCATCACCACTCCAGCCTCTGGCTCCACCAGGGCTGTGCCCCCCATCTTGAGCGGCTGGGGCTGGTGCCCCAGGCCCAGCGCACCATGGTGAGCCTGTGGGCCGATCTGCTCAGCGCGCTCCAGAACGGCTCCCCGTCGATCAGCATCTCCGCCGAGGAGATGGCCGTGGATGTTCCCCGCGACCTGGTGAAGCCGGTCAACAGGGAACTGCGTCAGCGAGGCTGCAGCTTCCGGGTCAACCCGAAGCTCAGGACAGCCGCAGGGCCTGGGCCTGCTTGCTCGCCTGCTCGAGCATCTGACGCAGCCGGTCCTCGTCGGTATGGCTGAGGTTGGTGCGCAGCAGCTTGGCGTGGGGCGCATGAACCCGCAGCCGCTCGATCAGCCGGTCGGGGGTGGCGTCGCGCAGCAGCAGGCAGAGGGCTGCACTGCCGGGGGGAAGGGTCTGGCCGACCTCCCGCATGAAGTTGTCGTTGATGCCCAGATCCGAGAGGGAGCCTGAAGCGGCCCCCAGACCGGCACCGACGGCGGCCCCGAGCAGGGGATTGAGGAACAGCAGGCCGACGAGGGTGCCCCAGAAGCCACCCCCGAGGGCACCGGCCTTGGTGAGGTTGAGCGACTGGTGCAGGCGCACCTTGCCGTCCGGCTCGGCCTCGACGACGACCGCATCCTCGAGGGCGATCAGTTCCTCCTTCTGGATCTCCACCAGCTGACGCCGCACCTGGTCGGCCTCTTCAACGGACGGAAACCCAACCACCACCAGGCTGCTCATGGCCGACATCCCTTCAGGTACGACGTCAGTCCTAACCCACGACCTGCCGACATGGAGGTGTCGGCGGCTCAGGCACGACGGCGGCTGGAGCGGGGCAGCGGCCGGCCGGAGGGCGCAGGGGGGAAAGCCGTGTCCGGCTCGTCGGAACCTTCGGGGCGCTGCCAGCGGGGCAGGGTGAAGCTGTCGTCATCGGGCCAGTCATCGTCGGCGATGGGGGGACGGGACGGCGGAGCAGGGCGGCCGCGCCGGGACACCGCCTCGAGCATCGGTCGTCGGGACCGGAGGGGAGCCGGTGGCGGCTCCGGGGCCCCGGGGGCGCCGCGGTCGCTCTCCTGCCAGGGTTCCCTCCAGTCGTCGCTGTCGTCGAGCAGCCAGTCGAGGCGGCCCTCCACCCAGCGGCCGAGGTCGTCGATACGGGGCCGCAGCGGAGGGCGACGCTCGCCCCCCCGCCCGGCGGGACGGCCACCGGGCCGGGACCCCGCCACCCCCTCGACGAACTGGCGACCGGCCGTCACCCAGCGATCCACGCGCTGATCGAGGGGATCGCCGCCGCCACGGGGCCGCCGGGGCCCTTCACGCTCCCGTCCATCGCGCGGCTGCAGGTCGCGATCACGCCATTCCCGTTCTCGGGGGTCACGATCACGGGATTCGCGTTCTGGGGGTTCGCGTTCTGGGGGTTCGCGGTCGGTGGGATCGCGGTCCCAGGGATCCCGTTCGCGGCCGTCGCCCTGATCCATCGGATGCATCAGGCCAATTTAGCGGCGCCGGCCGGACAGCCAGTGCTCCCGCCCCATCCCCACCAGGGCAATGGTGAAACCGCCCCATTCCAGGGTCCACAGAAACGTCGCCATCGGCCCCAACACCTGCGCCAGAACCTAGGCGGTGTTGGGCTCGAACACCAGCAGGCAGCTCGCATCCCAGCGTCCACCATGAAGACGCTCACAGCAGTGGCGGCAGGCCAGACCCTGCCGGCGGCGCTGGTAGGGCGTGCGGCTGTCGCAGCGCGGGCAGCGGGCGATCCAGCGGCTGGCCGCCACCGGCAGGGGATAGCGGTGCCGCAGGCTCACCTGAAAGTCGTCCTGGGCCCGGTTGATCTGCTCCATCCGGGTTCGGAAGCGGGGGCCATGGACCTCCTGCTCCGCCAGCACCCGATCCACCCAGGCGTGGATCATCTCGTGGCAAAGGGTGCCCAGGGTGGCCTGCCGCGGCAGCGGCTCCAGCAGGGGGCGGGAGAGGACGATCTCGCAGAGGTCACGCCCGTCGGCCAGACGTCCCCGCCGGTAGAGCCCGGCGGTGCGGGTGAGGCGGCCGTCGCTCCAGCGGACGTCCACCAGGGGCCGGTTCTCCCGGGTGAGCTGGCCGTCGAAGTGCTCGCGGTTGAGCCGGTGGAACAGGGGCAGCAGCGGTTCCAGGGGCATCGGCCCATTCTGGTGGGGTCGTCCGTCAGACTCTGGAACGCTGCGAACGGATGGGATCACCATGGACTGGGGACTGGCCCGCGACATCGGCACCAAGCTCCTGCTCGCGGGGGCCGGGGGTCTGCTGCTCTATTGGACCGTCTCGGCGGTGCGGCTGGTGCTCAGCGCCCGGGGTATCAATCCGCTGATCAAGCAGTTCTTCACCCAGGTGGCCTCCGGCCAGGTGGACGGCGCCTACCTGCTCACCACCCGCAACTACCGCTCCCACGTCAACCGCCAGCAGTTCATCCGCTTCCTGGCCGGGCTGCAGCTCAACAAATACCGCAACCTCAAGTCCGGCCGGCCCCGGCTGCAGGAGGGCCAGGTGATCCTCACGGTGAAGCTCAAGAGCGACGGCAAGGAGGAGCTGCCCCTCGATTTCACCTTCGTGAAGGTGGAGGAGACCTGGCGGGTGGATCGCATCACCAAGCTGGCGGCCGCCTGAGCCGTGGCCCAAGCCCGGGCGGAGGAACTGCGACGGCTGCTCAACCGCGCCGCCCACGCCTACTACGTGCTCGATGCTCCCGTGATGGAGGACCCGGTCTATGACCGGCTCTACCGGGAGCTCGTGGCGCTGGAGGAGGCCGATCCGGCGCTGATCCGGCCCGACAGCCCCACCCGCCGGGTGGGCGGTGCGCCGGCCGAGGGGTTCACCAGCGTGGCCCACCGGATCCCCCTGCTGAGCCTCGACAACGCCTTCTCCCACGACGACCTCGACGTCTGGTACACCCGGCTGCTGCGGGTGCTCGACCGGGAACCGCCGGCCGGGTCGCCCGCTCCGGCCCTGCCGTTGGTGGGCGAACTCAAGATCGACGGCAACGCCCTGGCCCTCAGCTACGAGCAGGGGGTTCTGGTGCGGGCCGCCACCCGGGGGGACGGGGAGCGGGGCGAGGAGATCACCGCCAACGTGCGCACGATCCGCAGCGTGCCCCTGCGGCTCGACTTGGCGCAGCCCCCGGCCTGGGTGGAGGTGCGCGGTGAGGCCTTCATCCCCGAGTCCACCTTCGCCGCCATCAACGCCGAGCGCGCCGAACGGGGCGAGGCCCCCTTCGCCAACCCGCGCAACGCCTGTGCGGGCACCCTGCGGCAGCTGGATCCAAAGGTGGTGGCCTCCCGCGGGCTGTCGTTCTTCGCCTACACGCTGCACCTGCCCGAGGGCTGGCAGGCCGGGCCCCGCAGCCAGTGGCAGGCCCTGGCCTGGCTCCAGGCGGCCGGGTTCCGCGTCAATCCCCATTGCGCCCTCTGCCCCGATCTGGCGGCGGTGAAGGCCTTCTGCGACCGCTGGGAGCAGGAGCGCCGCGGCCTGCCCTACGCCACCGATGGGGTGGTGGTGAAACTCGACGACCTGCGCCTGCAGGAGGAGGCGGGCTTCACCCAGAAGGCGCCCCGCTGGGCCATCGCCCTCAAGTACGCCGCCGAGGAGGCCCCCAGCCGCCTGCTGCGTCTCACCTGCCAGGTGGGCCGCACGGGCGTGGTCACGCCGGTGGCGGAGTTCGAGCCGGTGCCCCTGGCCGGCACCACCGTGAGCCGCGCCACCCTCCACAACGCCGATCGCCTGGCGGAGCTGGATCTCTGCGCCGGCGACACGATCGTGGTGCGCAAGGCCGGCGAGATCATCCCCGAGGTGGTGCGGGTGCTGGTGGAGCTGCGCCCGGAGGGGGCCAGGCGGCTGGAGCTGCCGCCCTCCTGCCCGGAGTGCGGTTCGGCGCTGGTGCGGGAGGAGGGGGAGGCCGCCACCCGCTGCGTCAACAACGGCTGCCCCGCCATCCTGCGGGGCTCCCTGCGCCACTGGGTGAGCAAGGGGGCCCTTGATGTGGACGGCCTGGGCATCAAGCTGATCGAGCAGCTGGTCGATCGGGGCCTGGTGGCCTCGATCCCCGACCTCTACGGGCTCGATGCCGCCCTGCTGGCCAGCCTGGAGCGGATGGGGGAAACCTCCGCCACCAAGCTGGTGGCCGCCCTGGAGGCCTCGAAGCAACAGCCCTGGCACCGCCAGCTCTACGGCCTCGGCATCCACCACGTGGGGGAGGTGAATGCCAAGGCCCTGGCCCGGGCCTTCCCCAGCGCCGCCGAGCTGGAGGCCGCCGCCCTGGGCGGCGAAGCAAACGAAGCCGACGAGGGCCCCGATCCGCTCACGGCGGTCTTTGGCATCGGCCCCGAGATCGCCCAGTCCCTGCGGCAGTGGTTCGCCACGCCGGCCAACCGGTTGTTGCTGGAGCAACTGGGTAAGTTGGGCTTCTCCCTGGCCGCCGTGGCGGAGCCGGATGGCAGCGGCGATGGGGGGCCGCCGGCGGCGACGCCCCTGGCGGGACTCACCTTCGTGCTCACCGGCACCCTTCCCTCCCTGAGCCGCTCCGCGGCCCAGGCCCTGATCGAGGCGGCCGGGGGGAAGGTGAGCGGTTCGGTGAGCCGGAAGACCAGCTACGTGGTAGCCGGCGAGGAAGCCGGCGGCAAGCTCAGCAAGGCCCAGGACCTGGGGGTGAGCGTGCTGGACGAGGACGGCCTGCGGGCGTTGCTGGCGGCGGATCCGGCCTGAGCCTCCCGTTGTTGTCGTTTGGATGACGGCGCCGGGACGGCCGGCCAGAGTGATGGGGCACCCCTCCCCGGTCCATGCGCCGTCGGCAACTGATCCTGATCGCCGTGGTGGCCGTCCTGGGCTGGAGCGTGGCGCGGGCCCTGCCCCCGGGAGCGGCACCGACCCTGCAGGGGCTGGCGGCGGCGCGCGGGCTGCGCTGGGGCACCGCCGTCACCAATGACCAGCTGCGGGATCCGGGCCTGCGCCGCCTGGTGAGCGAGCAGAGCGGCCTGATCGTGCCCGAATCGGAGCTGAAGTGGGATGGGGTGGAGGCCACGCCCGGGAGCTTCGATTTCAGTGCGCCGGACCGGCTGCTGGGCTTCGCCCGCGAGCAGGGCCTGGCGATGCGGGGCCACACCCTGGTGTGGCACGAACAGCTGCCGGCCTGGGTGAAGGCCCTGCCGCCGGCGGAGCTGGATCGGGCCATGGCGACCTACATCCGCACCGTGGTGGGTCACTACCGCGGCCAGCTGCCGTCGTGGGACGTGGTGAACGAACCGATCGCGGACGACGGCACGGGCCTGCGCCGCAACCTCTGGCTGGAGCGGCTGGGCCCCGACTACATCGCCCGGGCGCTGACCCTGGCGCACCAGGCCGATCCGAAGGCGGCCCTGGTGATCAACGAGTACGGGCTGGAGGGCGATGACCCCAAGACGCTGCGCAAACGGCAGGCCTTCCTGAAGCTCCTTCGGCAGTTGCGGGAGCAGGGCGTCCCGCTGAACGCCGTGGGCCTGCAGGCCCATCTCTACGCCAACGGCAGCGGACCGACCACCTTCCGCACCCTGCCGGCTTTCCTGCGGGAGCTGGCCGCCCTGGACCTGGACATCCTCGTGACCGAGCTGGACGTCAACGACCGGGAACTGCCGGCGGCCATCCCGGAGCGGGATCGGGCCGTGGCGGCGGTGTACGGGGACTTCCTGGCGGCGGTCCTGCCGGAACCGCGGCTGAAACTGATCACCACCTGGGGATTGAGTGATCGCACCACCTGGCTGAATGGGTTCATGCCCCGGGCGGATGGCCTGCCGCAGCGGCCCCTGCCCTTCGATGCAGACAACCGACCCAAACCAGCGACCGCCACGATTCAGGCGGCCCTCGACAAGCGCTGAAGGGCTCAGATGGGCGGCCCCAGGAGAGCTGGATGATGACAGATTCACGACCCGTCGATAGGTCTTACCCCGGCAAAAAAATCCGGAACTGTTAGAATGGAATCCTCTTCATCCAATGTCGGGATGCCCCCATCCGCCGTGGGCGCCAGTGAGCCTGAATCCGCCGGGTCAGCCGGCCAGATCCTGGATGTCGCCGCCCCTGACATCGCCGCGACGGATGACGACGACGCGATCCCCAGCTCGCGCAGGGCCGATCTCACCATCCTGCTGATTTCGGCGGGCCTGCTGATCACGGCCCTGGCGATCGTGATCAACTTCTTCACCGCCCGCTCCCGCGACGCGGTCATCAATGCCACCCCGATCGTGCTGAGGAGTCCGGTCACCGGCACCCTGGAGAGCCTCAACGTCGGAACGGGCGTGGAGGTCCGCCCCGGCCAGACCCTGGCGATCATCGTCAACCCCAGGGCCTCCCGGGATACCCTCTCGGCCCTCGAGACCGAGCTGGAGACGGCCCGGGGCCGGCTGCAGGAACTGCGCACCCGCAGCGATCTGCGCCGGAAACTCGTCGAGCGGCTCAGCCAGGACGCCCGCCAGCAGCGCAACCTGGAGGTGGCCCGCGACCAGGGCGACCGTGACAGCCTCGGTTTCGCCCTCGATCGCGCCCGCAAGGAACTGGCCTTCGCCCAAAGGGAGACCAAGCGCCAGGAGGAGCTGTTCCAGGCCGGTGCCGTGGCCGCCAACGTGGTCGACCGGGCCCGCACCACCGAGCTGCAGCGGGCCCGGGAGGTGCGGGGCCTGGAAGCCCAGCTGGCCGGCCAGGCGGCGGTGCTGGAGGCCTCCCGCAACGAACTGACCCTGCGCAACAACCGCAGCAACTCCGATCCGGTGGTGCGGCTGCAGGAGGCCACCATCGCCCTGGAGAACGCCGAAGGGGATGTGCGCACCCAGGCGTTCCAGGTGAGCGGTCTGGAGCAGCAGGTGGCCGTGGCCCGGAAGGAATGGCAAGAGCGCAGCAGCGCCCGCCTGGTCAGTCCCCGCAAGGCGGTGATCTGGCAGCTGGGGGCCCAGCGGGGCGACTCCGTCGATGCGATGCAGTCGCTGATCCAGATGATCGACTGCAGCCAGCGCTGGCTCACCACCACGGTGGCGGAGAACGACCTCAACCGGATCCGCCTGGGCAGCAAGGCCAGGATCGAGCTGGTGGGCAACCGGGACAAGCTGCGCGGTGAGGTGGTGGGGATCCGCTCCGGCATCGGCCGCACCCAGCTGGGCGAGGAGGCCCCCACGCCGGTGCCGATCAACCTGGCCCGGGAAAGCGAGGTGAAGATCCGCATCCTCAATGACTTTCCGGCGCCGCCGGGGGAGTTCTGCTACGTGGGGTTCACGGCGAAGGTCAGCTTCCAGCGATGAAGTTCCTGCATGCGTTCTCGGATTCCCAGGGCCGCTCGCGGATCTCGCCCTGGGTCTGGATGGTGCTGCTGCTTTCGGCGGGGTGCCTGGTGCTGGCGGTGCTGCTGGCCAACCTGCAGGTGTCCGTGGTGGCGGTCGGGCTGCTCAATCCGCTGAGTTTCCGGGTGCTGCCCGAGCTCTGGCAGGTGCGGGATGTGTGGGTCGACGTGCTGCTGCCCCTGGCCCTGGCCATGGGGATCTGCCTGGGGGTGAACCTGCTGCCCCGTCGTCCCTCAAGCTATCTGCTGGTGAACGTGCTGCTGTCGTTGTTCACGATCCGCTACTTCATCTGGCGCGCCACCACCATCAACACGGTCCACCCGGTCAGCCTGTTCTTCAGCCTCGTCTTCTTCCTCTGCGAGGTCACCTACCTGCTGACATCGGCGCTGCAGTTCTACCCCTCCCTCCGATACAGGCCCCAGCAACGGCGACGCCAGGCGGACCAACTGCTGGCCTGGGCAAAGGAACAGCAGCCCAGTGTGGACCTGTGGATTCCCACCTACAACGAATCCGAGCGCCTGATCCGGCGTTGCGTCATGGCCTGCCGCAACATCCAGTACGCCAACAAGACCATCTACGTCCTGGATGATGGCCACCGCCCCGCCATTGCCGCCCTGGCTGCCGAGCTGGGCGTGCAGTACCTGAGCCGGCCCGACAATCTGCACCGCAAGGCCGGCAATCTCAACTACGCCCTGGCCCATTCGAAAGGCGAACTGATCGCCGTCTTCGATTGCGATTTCATCCCCTTCAGCCGCTTCCTGGACCGCACGGTGGGTTTCTTCCAGGATCCCAAGGTTGCTCTGGTGCAGACGCCGCAGCACTACTTCAACTCCGATTTCCATAATCGCAACCTCGGGCTGGATGTGCTGGTGCCGGACGACATGGACTATTTCTTCCATTACGTCCAGGTGATCCGCGATCCGTTCAATGCCGTGGTCTGCTGCGGCACCTCCTACCTGGCCCGGCGATCGGCCCTGGAGGCCATCGGCGGCTATGTCACCCACTGCATCGTCGAAGACAGCCAGACCGGCACCCGCCTGCTCACCCGCGGCTGGCGCATGATCTACCTCGATGAGGTGCTGAGCCTGGGCGAAGTGCCCCGCACCTTCCGCGATTACCTCGAGCAGCGGCTGCGCTGGATGCAGGGCAACGTGCAGATCTTCACCTCCCCGAAGCAACTGCCGATCTGGAAGACGCTGGATTTCTGGCAGAAGGTCTTTTATCTGAACCTCCTGCTCAGCCTGCTGACGCCCCTGTTTCGCGCCGTCTACATCATTTTTCCGCTGTTGTCGATGCTGATCGGCTTCACCCTGATCGCCGCTCCGCCGGTGGAGTATCTGGCCTACGGCCTGCCGTTCGTGATCATGCTCTACTTCCTGCCCTCCTGGCAGACCAACGGCCACTACTTCCACTTCTGGACGGAAGTCTATGAAGCGCTGTTCTGCTTTCCGGCCCTGAGGCGGCTGTCGCAGATTCTGTTCCGGCCGTTCCGATCCGTGGGCAGCCTGGTGACCAACAAGGACGTCACCAGCCAGAAACAGACCCTGGATCTGCGTTTCGCCTGGCCCTTCCTCACCTACCTGTTCCTGTTCGTGGGTGTGCTGGTGCTGAACTACGGCCTGCCCCTGCTGGACATCCGCTGGTCCCGATCGGTCTTCGAGGGGGAAGGCCTGATGGTGGGCTGGAACCTCTACAACGGCCTGCTGATGTTCATCTGTCTGCTGGCCTGCATCGACAAGCCGGTGCGCCGCCAGGCCGACCGCTTCCCCCTGGAACTGGCGGCCTGCCTGGAGCTGGGGGGCAAGGAGTACTGGGGCACCACCAACGACGTGTCCGAGCAGGGGGCGAGCCTGGTGCTCAACACCGCCGCCCCCACGGGCACGGAGACGGAGGGGCTGCTGCGGGTGCCCCAGTACAAGCTGGAGCTGCCGGTGCGTCTGATGCGCTCCGGCCGCCGGCGCCAGCTGCCGCTGCTGGGGCTCAGCTTCCAGATGCCGGCCCAGGAAACGGAGGCCGCATTGATTCAGCTGATCTACGGCGAGAATGCCTGGTTCCAGAAAGTGACGCGGGTGGGCAGCATCGAAGCCCTGTTCCTGCTCCTGGGCAGTGTGGTGCGCGCCGAGCCGATCGTGCGGCGCTCCTGACCCCCGATCCGTCGAACCGCGTCGGTTCCACCTGCCGATACATCTTGATTCGGCGGTTCAGCCCCAGAATGGCCGGATGTCAGCCGATCCCGTGGCCGTCGCCCTCTCCTTGGACCACGACATCAGCCTCGATCCGCCCGCGCGTCCCTCCGGACCGCCGCCGGTGGTGCAGGTGGAGCCGCTGCCCGAGATCCCCGGGGAGCTGCGCCGCCAGCTGGCCCGCCACCAGCTGCTGATTCCCCTGCTGCGCCAGTCGGTGATCGCCACGGCGGTGGCCGCGGTGACCCTGACGGAGGAGGAACGCCAGAAGGCCCAGCAGGAGTGGGGGGCCAGCCACGGCCTCCGCTCCGCCGACGACCTGCGGGCCCACCGGCAGCGCCATGAGTTGTCGGAGGCCGACGTGCTCTGGCAGGCGGAGCTGCCGGCCAGGATCGAGCGCCACTGCCAGGAACATTTCCTGCACCGGGCCGAGCAGCGTTACCTGGCCCGCAAGAACCAGCTCGATCAGGTGATCTACAGCCTGCTGCGGGTGGAGGACGGGGCCCTGGCCCGGGAGCTCTACCTGCGCATCGCCGAGGGGGAAGCCGATTTCGCCGAACTGGCGGCCACCTACGCCAAGGGGCCCGAGCGCTCCACCCGGGGGGTGGTGGGTCCGGTGCCCCTGCTGCAGGCCCATCCCTCCCTGGCCGAACTGCTGCGCACCAGCCGCCCGGGGCAGCTGCACCCGCCCCTGCGCATCGACCGCTGGTGGCTGGTGGTGCGGCTGGAGACACTGCGCTCCGCCAGTTTCGACGACGCCATGCAGAAACGGATGGCGCGGGAGCTGTTCGAGGAGTGGGTGGATCAGGAGGTGGCCCTGCGGCTGCGTCCTGGGCAGGGGCAGGGGCGATGACCTCCACCGTTCCCGGACGCACCGACTGGCTCACCCTGCCGCCCTTCAACGGCCTCTCCGCCGCCGGCCGGGAGCGGCTGCTCGCGGAGGGCCGGCCGTGCCGTTTCCGCGTCGGTGAGGACCTGAGCAACGCCGGCAGCATCGGCGACCGGGTGCTGGTGATCCTCGAGGGGGAGGCCCGCCTGCTGGCGGAACGGGACGGCCGGCCCTTCACCCTGGAGCGGCTTGGACCCGGTGCCGTGGTGGGGCTGGTGTCGCTGCTGCGGGCCGAGGGGATCGAGCCGGTGAGTGCCGCCTCCGACCTGCTGGCGACGGCGATCCCGGACACGGTGATGCTCGAGCTGCTGCTGGCCGAGGAGGGCCTGCGCCAGTGGTGCGGCCGCCACCTGTGGACGGCGGAGCTGCACCAGCTGCTGCAGCAGCGGGCGGGGGCCGCCGCGGGCCGCTTCGAGCCGTCCCTGTGGCGGGAGAAGCTCGAAGGGCTGCGCCAGCGGGCGCGGGCGGTGGCTCCGGAGGATGGGACCGTCGCCCTGCGGGACGGCGAGGAACTGCTGCTGGCCAGCGCCAATGTTCCCGACCTGGCGATCGGCGCGGTGCTTGACCCGACAGGGCCCCTGCCCCAGCCCCGTCCCCCCCTGCCGCTGCGCCTGGTGGCCCTCGACCCCGCCCCCGCGCTGGCCCCGGAGGCGGACCCGCCGCAGAAGCCGATCGGCGAAGGCGCTGGCGCGCCCGTCGCAGCGATCGCCGCTGAAGCCGGTGGCCAGGCCCAGCCCAGCAGCCTCGATCTGGGCCAGGACCGCAGTGACCGGGGCCTCACCCTGGTGCGGGGCAACGGTCCGCTGGAGGAGACCCTGGCCTGCTTCCAGATGCTCGGCAAGCTGCTGGAGCTGCCCTACCGCCGTGACGCGGTGGACAAGATCCTGCGGGACAAGATGCGCCGCGGCCAGCCGCCGGATCTGCAGCTCTGCGGCCAGATCGCCGCCATGCTCGGCCTGCTGGTCACCGGCGCCAAGGTGCCGGCGGCCTCCGCCACCCGGCTGATCACCCCGTGCCTGGTGCCGTGGAAGGAGGGCTTCGCCATCGCCACCGCCAGCAACGCCGCCGGCCTGCGGCTGGCCTCACCGGCGGAGGGCTGGGTGCAGCTGAGCCCCGCCCAGATCGCCGAGCAGTACCCGGAGGGGCTGGAGCTGCTGCTGCTGGAGCGCAGCATCGACACCCCGGAGCAGACCTTCGGTCCGGGCTGGTTCTGGCCGGCCCTGAAGCGCTACCGGGGCATGTTGCTCCAGGTGCTGCTGGCCTCGTTCGTGGTCCAGCTGTTCAGCCTGGCCAACCCCCTGCTGATCCAGGTGATCATCGACAAGGTGATCTCCCAGCGCAGCCTCGACACGCTGCAGATCCTGGGCATGGCCCTGGTGGTGGTCACCCTGATGGAGGGGGTGATCGGCTCGCTGCGCACCTTCCTGTTCACCGACACCACCAACCGCATCGACCTGCGCCTCGGCGCCGAGGTGATCGACCACCTGCTGCGGCTGCCGCTCGGCTACTTCGACAAGCGCCCTGTCGGCGAACTGGGCACCCGCATCGCCGAGCTGGAGAAGATCCGCAACTTCCTCACGGGCCAGGCCCTGATCACCCTGCTGGATGCGGCCTTCTCGGTGATCTACATCATCGTGATGGCGATCTACAGCTGGCTCCTCACCATCATCGCCCTGGCGGTGCTGCCGATCCAGGTGGGGCTCACCCTGCTGGGGGCGCCCCTGTTCCGGCGCCAGTACCGCCAGGCTGCCGAGGAGAACGCCCGCACCCAGAGCCACCTGGTGGAGGTGCTCACCGGCATCCAGACGGTGAAGGCCCAGAACGTGGAGATGGTGAGCCGCTGGAAGTGGCAGGAGCTCTACGCCAAGTACATCTCCCGCACCTTCGAGAAGACGATCACCGGCACCTTCCTCAACGAGACCAGCTCGGTGCTCCAGAAGCTCTCCCAGCTGCTGGTGCTCTGGGTGGGGGCCACCCTGGTGCTCAAGGGGGAACTCACCCTGGGCCAGCTGATCGCCTTCCGGATCATCAGCGGCTACGTCACCCAGCCCCTGCTGCGGCTCTCCTCGATCTGGCAGAACATCCAGGAGCTGCGGGTGTCATTCGAGCGCCTCGCCGATGTGGTCGACACGCCGGAGGAATCGAGCGAAGCCGACCGCGGCCACATCCCCCTGCCGCCGGTGAAGGGCGACGTGGTGTTCGAGAACCTCAGCTTCCGCTTCAACCCCGGCGGACCGGAGGTGCTCAGCAACGTCAGTCTCCACGTCCCCCCGGGCACCTTCACCGGGGTCGTGGGCCAGAGCGGCAGCGGCAAGAGCACCCTGATGAAGCTGCTGCCGCGGCTCTATGCCCCCACCAAGGGCCGCATCCTCGTCGACGGCTACGACATCGACAAGGTGGAGCTCTACTCCCTGCGGCGCCAGATCGGCATCGTGCCCCAGGATCCCCTGCTCTTCTCCGGCACCATCAGCGAGAACATCGCCCTCACCAACCCGGAGGCCCCCAGCGATGCCATCGTCGAGGCCGCCAGGATCGCCGGCGCCCACGACTTCATCATGGAGCTCTCCGCCGGTTACAGCACCCCCCTGGGGGAGCGGGGCGCCTCCCTCTCCGGCGGCCAGCGCCAGCGCATCGCCATCGCCCGCACCCTGCTGAGCCAGCCCCAGCTGCTGGTGATGGACGAGGCCACCAGCGCCCTCGACTACGACACCGAGCGCCAGGTGTGCGACAACCTGCGCGAGGCGATGAGCCAGAGCACCGTGTTCTTCATCACCCACCGCCTGTCCACCATCCGCCGCGCCGACCTGATCGTGATGATGCACCAGGGCGCCATCGTCGAGACCGGCACCCATGACGAACTGATGGCCCTGAAGGGCCGCTATTTCGCGCTGTATCGCCAGCAGGAGGCGGGCTGATGGCACGTCCTCCCCTGCCCACCCCGGCCGGCCTGCTGCGCCGCGCCCAGAACGGCCTCGAGCGCAGCATCCACACCGACAGCGACGACGTGGTGCTGCAGCAGTCCCGCTTCTGGGCCCGCTCGATCACCTGGACCCTGATGGGGGTCACCCTGTTCGGCCTCGGCTGGCTGGCCTTCGCCCAGACCGAGGAGATCGTCACCGCCCCGGGCAAGCTCGAACCCCTGGGGGTGGTCAAGGACATCCAGATGCCGGTCGGCGGCGTGGTGGACGAGGTGTTGGTGAAGGAGGGTGAGCGGGTGGAGAAGGGCCAGGTGCTGCTGCGCCTCGACACCGAGGCCACCCTCGACCGCCAGCGCAGCCTGCTGCAGACGATCCGGTACAAGCAGCAGCAGCTGCGGCTCAAGCAGGTGGAGCTCGACCGCTACCTGCAGTTCAACGACACCGAACAACGGGTGCTGCGCCAGAGCCTCACCCTGGAGAAGGACGTGCTCGGCCGGCTCGAGACCCTCAACAAGGAGGGCGCCACCGCCGAACTCCAGTACCTCTCCCAGCGCAACAAGGTGCAGGAGGTGCAGGGCAAGCTGGAGGAAACCCAGGTCGACCGGCTGCGCCAGCAGGCGATCCTGCAGCAGGGCGTCCGCGAGATCCAGAGCGAGCTGGCCGATCTGCGCAGCAAGCTGACCGAGCTCAACGTCAACATCCGCTACCAGGAGATCCGGGCCCCCGAGTCGGGGGTGGTGTTCGAGCTCAAGTCCCGCTCCCGCGGCTTCGTCGCCCAGACCAGCGAACCGGTGATGAAGGTGGTGCCCTTCGACAAGCTGGAGGCGCGGGTGGAGGTGCCCAGCCGGGAGATCGGCTTCGTTTCGGTGGGCAAGGCCGCCGACATCAGCATCGACTCCTTCCCCGCCACCGATTTCGGTGTGCTGCAGGGCACGGTGCGGCGCATCGGCTCCGATGCCCTGCCCCCCGATCAGATGGACAACTTCTACCGCTTTCCGGTGGACATCCGGCTCAACTCCCAGCAGCTGAAGCTCAAGAGCGGCAAGGTGCTGCCGCTGCAGGTGGGCATGTCGCTGACCGCCAACGTCAAGCTGCGGAAGGTCACCTACCTGCAGCTGCTGCTCAGCGACTTCAAGGACAAGGCTGACGCTCTGCGGCAGATCTGAGCCGCTCCATGGCGAGGTAGTGGTCGGGGATGATCCGCGGCCGCAACCCCACCAGGGGCTCCAGCCACGGCAGCAGCAGCCCGTCGAGGCCCCGATTCACCAACCACCCGGCCACCCGGAAGGCGCGGCGCCAGCGGGCCGAAGGGGCGATCAGGTGCAGGGCCCGGGCGTGCACGGGGCCGTCGATGCAGACCAGCGAGGACGGGTCCATCCCGGCCCGCGCCATGGCCACCGCGAAGCTGCGGCGGCTGTGGAAGCTGATGTGCTGGCCGTTGCCGAAGGCGTAGTACCACCAGTCGGGTCCGGGGATCTCGCCCTCCCGGCGCATCAGGGTGGAGAAGACGAACAGGGGCGTGGCGCCCACCTCGTCGCGCAGAAAGCCGGGAGTGCAGGGCACATGCTCGATCACCTCGAAGGCGGTCTTGCAGCCGATGGCCACATCGCCGGGAGGGCCGCAGAAGGGGCGGATCAGCTCCATGGCGGCGTAGGCGTCGGTGCCGTGGAAATCGAAGCCGTGGTCGCGCAGCAGCCGCGGCAGCATGCCCAGGCCGGTGCCCAGGTCGCAGCCCGGCTCGCTGGCACCGAAGCGGCCCAGCCGGCCGATCACCAGCAGCAGCCGCAGCAGCCGCGCGGCGTGCAGGTTGCGGTCGACGTAACCGGTGTCGCCGTAGAAGGACTCCTCGTAGGCCACGTCCAGCCAGGTGGGATCGGCCAGGAACAGGAAGTCGCAGTCAGCGCAGTGGGCGAGCTCAGCCGCCACCCGGGCCTTGCTCACCCGCACCCGCCGCACCATGTTGAGGTGCTGGCCGCCGCAGTTGGGGCAGGCGCCGGCGCTGGGGTGGGGGGGAGTCTCGGCCGTCACCATCGCTGGCCTGCGTCGCAACGAGGGAGGCTACCCCGCGTTCCTCCAGGGCCAGGCGCACCTGGCGGCCCACCAGCAGCACCACCGCCACGGTGGCCGCCACGCCAAGCAGCCGCAGGGCCCAGGTGACGCCATCGGCCGGACCGGCCAGCAGGGCCGAGAAGCGCCGCGCATCGCCGGCCGCCGCCCCGAGGGCGCAGAACAGCACGGTGCCGGGGAGGATGCCGATCAGGCCGATCGAATAGTCGCGCAGGCTCACCTCGCTGAGGCCGTAGGCGAGGTTGAGCAGGCTGAAGGGGAAGGCGGGCGACAGGCGGGTGAGCAGCACCAACACCAGACCCTGGCGGCACACCGCCCGCTCCACCGCCAGCAGCCGCGGCGCCCCGGCCAGGCGGCGGCGGGCCCAGCCCCGCCAGCGGCCGCGCCCCAGCAGGAACACCGCCTGGGCCCCCAGGCAGGCCCCGGTGAACACCAGCACGCTGCCCGCCACGGGGCCGTAGAGCACCCCGGCCAGCATCGAGGCCCAGACCCCCGGCAGCAGCAGGGTGACCCACAGGGCGTAGAGGGGCACGAAGGCCACCGCCCCCAGCGGCGAACGCAGCCAGGCCAGCAGGTGATCCGACAGCCAGAGCGGGTCCATGGGGCCACCGTATCGACCCTGCCTAGGCTTGGGTCTGCTGACTGCGTCGCCATGGCTGACCCGTCGGAGCTGGCGCAGCAGGTCGCCCGGGGGGCCCTGTTCCGGGGGCGCCACAGCGTCGCCGACTCCGGCGAACCCCTCGAGGCGGCCGTGGGCGGCACGGTGCTGGCAGCGGGCGGCGGCAGCACGGTGGGCTGGCAGCTCTGCCGCAGCAGCGAAGAGCTGGTGCGATCGCTGCACAACGACACCTCCCTGGGGGTCGGCCTGGGACCCCTGAGCCTGCTGGGGGCCAAGCGGTCGTTCCGCGACTCCCTGAAGACCACCGCCTTCAGCCTGTCGCTGGTGGTGTGGGCCCGGCAGGTGAGCGTGGCGCTGGAGGCGGGCCAGACCCGGCCGCTGGAGGGGGTGGCGGTGCCGGCCGGCGCTGCGGAGCTCGAGGCCTTCGTGGCCCTGCACGGCGATGGCTTCGTGGCGGCGGCGGAGGTGGGCGGCGAGTGCCATGGGGTGTTCACCTTCTACGCCCAGTCGCGGGAGCAGGCGCGGCTGGTGGAGCGGCGGATCGGGGCCGAGCTGGGCCTCGGCGGCCTGAGCCTGAACCCCGCCCTGGTGGAGACGGTGACGTCGGTCGCCCGCAGCGCCGCGGTGAACCTCGGCTTCCGCATGCAGGTGATCGGCACCCGGGCCCAGCCGCCGGCGGACGCCGCCTCCCTGATCCCCTTCGCCCACGACTTCGCCCGGCTGCCGCTGGATCAGCCGGCCCTGATCGGGGTGCGGACCCGGGGCTACGAGACGGTGCCGGCCATCGGCGCCGCCTTCGAGGCGGTGGCCGCCAACCGGCGGCTGTTCAGCGGCGACTCCTCCGGCGCCGGCCTGCTGGAGAAGCGCGAGCAGGTGGTGGGGCTGATCCGCCAGATGGACTGGGTGGCGGAAACGTACCGGCTCTACGGCGTGGCGCCGGACCCGGCACTGGCCGTGCGGCGCGCCGCCGCCGCCGCCGATCGCCGGGCGATCGACGCCTGCCGGGCCGCCTACCGGGATGCGGCCGCCACCCCTTTGGAGGCCCCGGCGCTGCAGGCCCTGGCGGCGGGCAGCCCCGAACTGAACGTGACCCTGGCCGAGGAGCTGCCGATGGGGGGCAACGGCGGCGCCCCCTTCGCCTTCCCCGGGCGGGCCGACGTGATCCGCCGGCGGCAGCGGCTGGTGGAGGTGGGTCTGCGCACCGGCTCGCGGGTGGATCAGATCCGGCTGCGCTATGCCGGCGAGGGCGATCCCCTGGAGCCGGAGGTCCATGGCGGCGGCGGCGGTGGCGACCGGGGCAGCCTGCAGCTGGCGGAGGGGGTGACGATCCGCCGCATCGAGGGCCTCAGCGGCAGCCGGGTGGATCGGCTGTTCCTCAGCAGCAGCGACGGCCAGCGCATCGGCGGCGGCGGCGATGCCGGCGACCGCCCGGTCGACTGGACGGTGCCGGAGGACTGTGTGGTGCTGGGCTTCAGCGGCCGCAGCGGCCGCGAACTCGATGCCCTGCGGGCCGTGGTGGGCCGCTTCGGGCCGCTGATCTGGCAGCCGCTGGAGGAGAACGAGGAGAGGTCCGGGTAGGTTGACGGCCGCCGCAGGGCCGCGCCGATGGAGATCTGCCTGCTGGGAACCGGCCTGCTGGGGGCGGCCATCGGCGAACGGCTGCTGGGCAGCGGCTACCGGCTCACGGTGTGGAACCGCCACCTGGAGCGCTGCGGGCCGCTGCTGGCCCTGGGGGCGTCGGTGGCGGCCACGCCGGCCGAGGCCGTGGCCGCCGCCGCGCTGGTGATCACGGTGCTGAGCGACGGCCCCACCACCCACTCGGTGCTGCTGGAGCAGGCCGGCACGGCGCTGGCGGGCCGGCTGGTGCTGCAGGTGGCCACGATCGCCCCCGAGGAGAGCCAGGCCCTGGCCGCCGCGCTGGCGGAGCGGGGCGCCGAGCTGCTGGAGGCGCCGGTGCTGGGCAGCCGACCGGAGGCCCTGGCCGGCACGCTGCAGCTGATGGTGGGCGGCGAGGCCGCGGCCCTGGAGCGGGCCCGACCGGTACTGGGTGCGCTGGGCGGTGAACCGCGGCTGCTGGGCCCGGTGGGGGCGGCGCTCACCACCAAGCTGGCCCTGAATCAGCTGATCGCCAGCCTCACCCACAGCTTCAGCCTCAGCCTGCACCTGGTGCAGCGGGCCGGGGTGGACGTGGAGGCCTTCATGGCGATCCTGCGCGCCAGCGCCCTGTACGCCCCCACCTTCGACAAGAAGCTGGCCAAGGAACTGGCCGACGATTACGCCAACCCCAACTTCCCCACCGCCCACCTGCGCAAGGACCTGCTGCTGTTCCTTCAGACCGCCTGTGGGATGGGGCTGCAGACCGAGGGCCTTGATGGGCTGGCGGCGTTGCTGGAGCGCGCCACTGCAGCAGGGCTGGATGATCTCGACTACAGCGCCCTGCACAGGCTCACGGCGGGGAGGTAGCGGATCAATCCACGATGACTCGGCTTTCCAGCAGCACCCAAACCGGACGCATGGATCAGAATGAACAAGTGGTTCACGGGTCCGAGAACCACTTGTTCATGGCGGACAACGAGACATGAAACACGTTGCCCTGCTGAGATGGTCATCCGAGGCCCATCTGTAAGCTCAGGATGGTTCACGGAATGTAGGGGCGCCTTGGCTGCGCTTCTCGGAAATCATCCAATAACCGTTCGATCTATCCTGAGTAAATCTCTCAAAACCTCATGGCAGCCTACTCATTCCTGGATCTAGCCGAGGAGTTGCTGAAGTCGGCTGAAAGCCCGCTGACATACCAAGAAATATGGCAAGCAGCCAAAGAGGCTGGATTGACAGAGAAGATTTCTTCAAAGGGAAAAACTCCTTGGCAGACTCTTGGTGCTCAACTTTATGTCGAGGTCAGAGATAACGAGGTATCAAGGTTTATCAAAGTTGGCAAGAGACCTGCACGGTTTTTCCTGAAAAGTAGAGAGGGTGCTCTTCCAATAGATGCCGTTGAACGGCTGGATAAGCAGCAGTCAGGCAAGAAGGAAAAGCCAGCCGGATTTCACGAGCGGGATCTCCATCCAGTGTTGACGTACTTTGTATACTCTAATCCGGGGTTCAACAGAGGACGCTCAATCTTTTCAAAGACCATCTATCACGAGAAGTCGCTCAAGTCGGGATACAACGAATGGGTCCACCCAGACATGGTCGGCTTCTACCTGCCATTGGACGACTGGAGGCCCGATGTGATTGAGTTTAATCGACTTTCGGACAACAACTCCCTGCGGTTATTCTCGTTTGAGATCAAGAAGAGTCTAACCAAGGCAAACTATCGAGAGTCGTTTTTTCAAGCCCTCTCAAATTCATCTTGGGCTCACGAGGGGTATCTTGTGGCGGCCGACATCAAGCAAGATGATGAGCTGATGTCAGAGCTTGGGCGACTGACGTCTTCATTTGGAATTGGAATCATTCAGCTAGACTTGGAGGATATTGATAGCTCCATCATTTTGTTTCCTTCTCGCGCAAAGACCCTGCTTGACTGGGAGACCATCAATAAACTGAGTGAGCAGAATTCAGACTTTGAAAAGTTTATCCAAGATGTGAGAATCGATTTTGAGTCAAAAAGAATTCATCGTTCCGAGTTTGATGAGGTACTCAAGGATATTCGTAAGTACATTCATGAGAAGCTGAAGATCGAACAAGTCGCTTGAGCGGTCGCTGACGCGCCGCTCAGCTCTAGCTTTGGAAAGATGCGAACGCCATTCCGAATCAGGCGAGATGCTAAGCGTGCCCAAGGTATGGAACCGAGCTCCTAAGGCCCTCCTGCTAGGGCGGCGGGGCTATCCTGCACTGCACGTTCGCGGGCCCAATTGTCACCAACCGTCTTCCGGGATGGCGAATTTCGGTTTTTCTTCTTCTCACGCGAGGAAAGCCGACGTCACATCCATGTGAGCCATCCAGATGGCGAGGCGAAGTTCTGGCTGAAGCCGACCATTGAACTCGCTCGCAACATTGGGCTAAGCTCTTCAAAGATTAAAGACGCAGAACGCCTAATCGAATCCCACCAACAGGAGATCACCGATGCCTGGAACAACCACTTTGGGAGCTGAGGTCACGAATGTCTCTGGCCACTGCGTCTGGATGCTTATTGACGATGAAGAGCTAGCTCTGCCATATTCCGAGTTTCCATGGCTCAAGGCGGCCACGATTCAGCAAATCCTTAACGTTGTGCGCCCGTCGGCAGACCATCTCTACTGGCCAGATTTAGATGTTGACTTGTCTGTTGAGTCTATCCGCCATCCTGAGAGGTTTCCGTTGAGGGCGAAGAGCACTTTCCAACCACGCCATTCACCTGATCCGCCGCCGGAAACTCTCTGATGCCATGGAGCAGATGGTGGCCCTACTCTCTGCGGCGAGTTGATGGCAAGCGGTGGACCGTCGAATGAGTGATGCGATGAAGTGGTTTCGAATACTCGTTGGAGGAGAGCACGTCAAGATGGATGTCGCGAATGAGTGTCGCTATATGGGTTTCTTCTTGACTCAATTTGTCAAAGCGGCAACCTCCGACTTCGCTCGCGCCACAGTAATTGAGGCAGTTCGCGCGGACCCAAGACTCGATGGTCTGATAATGAACGACGACGATGATCCTCCCCGGTTCTTTGTCAATGAGATTGACGAGGTCTCCGAACTCGATGTCCCAGAGGGTGAGCTCGGATTTGTGCTCTTTGATGATGAAAACCAATCTCCCAACAGCGCGTTCAGTCCACCGCCTTATCTTGTGATTCGGAAAGGCGTCGCCTTCTGGGTGGAAAACAGACGACTTAGCGATTGGACAGCAACGCCACAGGCCTTCAACGAGGGCTGCTTTCGCAATGCTTGTCTCTACGACATCCATGGGGATCTCTGGCAGATCGTCCGTGCTGAGTTGACGATACAACCATCGTTCATAAATACGATTTTGCCCTGGAGACATTTACCCGTGCGAATCGAGATCCGTCCACGCGCAAGGCCTGACATTGCGGATATCGTGGCCGAGGTTGCCGCGATTCTCGAGTCCGTAAATTCGTTCACGGAGAACTTGAATCATAAACCGGCAGATATTCTTAGGTATCTCAGAAGCGCTACTCAGCCATCAGAACTCATTCAATACGCCGAGAAATACCCTTGAATCGTGGCGGCCATCAACCGTTTGCAGCGGACGGCGCCAGATGAGTGATGCTCGCACACTTAAAGAAGCGCTTGCTGTTGTGTCCCACTAGGAGTGGTTTCCCACCAGGTTGTTCATGCATACAGCTAAGCGAGCCGCTGCTGAGGGGAACGCCAGCCCAGGGCCGAGTGCCCTGGCAACATCAGGAGCGTCCTCTTTCCCGGCAGAGGAGGATGGGGGTCATCACAGCAGGCGCTGTGAGATGAACGGCGTCCCGAAGAAACAGTCTCTGGATTCATTCGCGCCACTCAAGACCAGTCATCGACACCATGGAACTCTTCAACCGATTCTCCGCAGTCATTGAACAGACTGATTTCTGTGGAGGCATCCCCAGAGAACTTCTTTTGCGTGAGGGGGACAGGCTATCGACGTACTACGCACCTTTCGATTTCATCAATATGGAGGCAAGACTAATCATCTGCGGAATCACACCAGGATTCAAGCAAGCGATGCTGGCATTGAACGAAGCGAAGGCTCAGCTGGCTGCTGGAGCGACCCCGATGGTGGCATTGCGAGAAGCAAAGAACACAGCCAGCTTCGGAGGACCGATGCGCAAGAATCTCGTCCGCATGCTGGACTTCATTGGAATTCCCAAGACTCTTGGAATTCCTTCAGCGTCAAGTCTCTTTGGCGAAGCAAAGATGTTTGTCCATTACACATCTGCGCTGAGATACCCTGTCTTTCTGGCAGGCCAAAATTACAACGGCACCCCAGAGATGACCACTCATCCTGACCTGAGGTGGCAACTCCATGAGCATCTTTCCGAAGAGGTCGCCAGGCTCGAGCAGGCCCTTATCGTGCCTTTGGGACCTAAGGTCGAAGCAGCCTTGGATTACCTCGTCCAGAAGGGAGTCGTCAACCCCGATCGAATACTGGCAGGACTGCCTCATCCTTCTGGAGCCAACAATGAGAGGATTGCATTTTTTCTTGATCAGAAGCATCCATCAGAGTTATCGTCCAAGACCAACCCAGATAAGCTATTGAAAGCTCGCCAAAGCCTTCTCAGCAAAGTCGCCGCACTTGGCACCAACATCCAATCTTGAACTGAAGCCAGCCTCCCTGACATCGATCTAGAGCTTTTCGCAGACGCCCAACCATCACTTTTACCCCAGATTCAACTGAGACTCGAACGCCCCATGGCCAGCACCCTATTGATCAACAAGCTTGAGTTGCTTCAGTTCTACGATGATCCCACTGATGTCGAACAAGGCATGAACGCGGCGGCAGTCAATGCTGTCGCTGGCGAAGAGCTAGGCCTTGCTTTGCTGATTGATTACTTCAGATCGGTGGAAGTCGATGCCTACATCATGCCCGGACCATGCTCCACTGGAAAAAGAAGCGGCTATCGACTTGACGGATGGATCAGCACTCCCGAAACCGTCTTTCAAGTCGAAGTCAAAAACTGGTCGGCTCACTCGCTAGGCGGGAAAAGGCTACCGGTCGACGCCAGTCCAGAGGAATCTTCCCGCCATCGGATTGTCGTATGGAATGACTACTGGACGGGCGAGACCTTTAGGGAAGAATCGGCCGCCAAGGTGCTGGAACCGATGCTGGCACCGCAGGGCGACAAGCGGATTACTCCCCTCATCGCCTTCTGGGACCCTATGCACCCGCGAGGGTTGCCCGAACCGTTGTTTCATGTGCCTCTCGTTGATTCCGTCTTCCCTGAGGTGACGGTCTTTTCCATGTCCTCATACCTGCGGGGGTTGAAGTGCGCAAATCTTCAGTTACCGCTGCCCAAGACCCTTGCGAGACTCACGATCCTGAATCGCATCTTCAGCGATCCATTGCCTTGGCTCTAATCTGGGGCATCGGCTGGGCAGACGCGCTGGTTCATTCCCGCGTGGCTCAACCTACCCTTGATCACACAGCCTCCCCGGAGGGTCGACACCATGAAGGATCACAGCGCGCTCACCTTGGAGTGGGTTTGCGGCGAGGGCATCGCAGCCGCATTCGCGGCGAGGGTCGGTAGCGACGGCGGCACGGTGACGGGCACGACAGCCTTCGTCCCCGAACCCGAAGAAGCGGATCTCTATAGCGACGCCCAGTTCGACCCACTCGTCGTCGTTGGGGTCGTCCTCGCGGCAGGGTTGGTGATGCGTTATCTCAGAGAGCTGATCCTGGACTTGAAGGGCAGGGAGATTGCGGTGATCGACCTCACCGGGGAGGCGCCACAGGTCCGCATCGTTCCGGTCGGGAAGGCTTCCCTGGTGCTCGTGAAGGCGGCCGACGGTTCCGTGACGAAGTTTGCGCCATCGGAGATCGACAAGATCGAGCAGAGTCTCGCCGGATTGCTCGGGAGATAGACGTTGGCGACCCGGAATCGCTATGTGCCCGTGACGATGGTGGTGGATGTGGGCGAAGCCTGGACACCGCCCCATACCTATGCACTGACCGGCCCCAAGGACTGGCGTCCGCCCCTCTCACGGGCGATCTTCCACGAAACGGTCCATTACTGGCAGTTCGTCGGCCATGCCCACCTGATTCAGCTGGTGGCGGAAGACTGGGCGCGCCTGAAGCCGTTCCAGGCGACCGGCCAGCTCCTGCCCCAGGGGCCCTTGCGACGCGCTTTCACACAGCCTGTGGAGAGCGCTGGATTCAGCACGCAGGACCTGATGGAAGCCCATGCCCGCTTCTGGGACGTCCAGGCTCTCGGCCCGCCACTGCTGATCGAACTGGAGCTGGAGGCTCCCCATCGCGACGTCAGCCCGACCCTGACCCGCGTCCAGTACGAGCGGCTGATGTCAGACGGGAAGATCTGGCACCACCGGGACGCGCAGGGGCAGGGCGTCGGTTATTCGAGCCTGAGCTTCGATCTCGCCATGCGCCTGGCGGCCGGGCGTTATGCGCTGCCGTACCTGCGGCTGCGGGAGCAGACGAACGACCTGATCGCGGCCGCCCTGTTCCCGCTCTGCGCCCATTTCGCCCTGCACAGCGCGTCGCCGCCGACCTTCTATGTCGCCCTTGTGGAGCGTCTTGTGCCGCAGATAGATCTGCCGGCAGGACGGCCGATCGAGCACGCCTGGCGCTCTCTGTACATGGATGTGTTGAGGGAGGCCCAACGTCTTCACATCGATCGGTACGGCCACGAAATCCAAACCGGGCAGGCCACCATCCACACCAGCCCGCTCTTCCACGAGCACGTGGGCAACACGATGGCCCACACGATGCTGTCTCTGGCCTGCGACCACCTTGCGGCGCATCGTCCGCTGGAGTTTCTCGTTGGCCCCCAGGCGATGCCGACGGGGATGCGAGCCCTCTGGACCATGGATTTCCTGCTTGGATGCTGCGGCATGGCGGCGAGCCGGATGCCGGATCTGCTGGCCTTCCTGGCCCCGCCGGTCATCCGTTTCTCTGATGGGGAGCCATGGACGCTGGGGGCGCTCTTCGATGCGTTCCCGTTCGCGTCGGCCGCACCGTCGACCGCGGAGAACCCGCCACCCCGTGCACAGGTCGCCCAGGCCCTGCTGGCGCTGGATGAAACGTGGGACGACCTGCAGCTGAAGGTGCTGGGAGCCTGAGCTCCCAGCCGCAGCGCCCCTCGATCAGCCCCCTCAGCCCAGGTCCGCCAGCCGTTGCCGCGCCAGCGCCGCCTGGGCCTCCGCTTCAGCCAGGTTGGCCCGGCACTCGGCCACCACCTCCGGCGGCGCCTTGCCGGCGAAGTTGGGGTTGGCGAGGCGGCCGGCCAGCCCGCTGATCTCCTTGGTGGCCTTGGCGATGTCCTTCTCCAGGCGGGCCCGCAGGGCATCGAGGTCGACCAGGCCCTCCAGGGGCAGCAGCACCTGCAGCTCGCCGCTCACCGCGGCCAGGGCCCGGGCCGCGGGGCGCTCTGCCGCCGCCGCCAGATCCAGCACGGTCACGCTCTCCGCCTTGGTGAGGGTGGTGATGTCGGGGCTGCCCTCCAGCAGCACCGCCGCCAGCTCCTGGCGGCCGGTGATGAACAACACCGGCGCCCCCTGGTTGGGCTTGAGCCCCGCCACGGCCCGCAGGTTGCGCACCACCCGGATCGCCTCGATCAGTGCCGCGAAGGAGGCCTCCAGCTCATCATCAAGGGCCGCCGGATCCTGGACGGGCCAGGGCTGCAGGGCCAGGAAGGTGCCCTCGGAGGCGCCGGTGAGCCCATGCCAGAGCTCCTCGCTCAGGTGGGGCATCAGCGGGTGCAGCAACACCAGCAGCTCCGCCAGCACCTTGGCCAGCACCTGCTGGGCGACGCGCTGGTCGGCCAGCACCTCGGCGGCGAGGGGCTCCCCTTCGGCGGTGGGACGCGGGTTGAGGCGCCGCTTGAGCAGTTCGATCGTCCAGTCGCACACCTCGTTCCAGGCGAACTCGTAGAGCCCCTTGGCGGCTTCCCCCAGGCCGTAGCTGCCGTAACGCTCGGCCGTCTCCCGCTTCACCCGCTCCAGTCGCGACAGGATCCAGCGGTCGGCGAGCTGCAGGTGCGCCGGGTCCGGGGCCCCCAGGCTGGCGGGCGTCTCGCCGCCCAGGTTCATCAGGGCGAAGCGGGTGGCGTTCCAGAGCTTGTTGGCGAAGTTGCGCGCCGCCTCCACCGTGGCGGAGCTGCCGTCACTGCGGTCGTAGTCAAGGCGGATGTCCTGGCCAGCGCCGGCCACCTCCCTCACCAGGGCGAAGCGCAGGGCATCGGCGCCGTAGCGCTCGATCAGCGGCAGCGGGTCGATGCCGTTGCCGGCGCTCTTGCTCATCTTGCGGTTGTTCTCGTCCCGCACCAGGCCGTGGATCATCACGTCGGCGAAGGGCATCCAGGCCTTGCCGGCGCCGAGGGGCTGCATGGCGCCGGCCAGCATCGTCATGCGGGCCACCCAGAAGAAGATGATGTCGAAGCCCGTCACCAGCACGCTGGTGGGGTACCAGCGGGCCAGATCGGCGGCCTCCGTCTCGGGCCAGCCCAGGGTGGAGAAGGGCCACAGGCCGCTGGAGAACCAGGTGTCGAGCACGTCCGGGTCCTGCTCCAGCTGCAGCGCCCGGCCGGCGGCCCGGGACGCCTCACCGAACTGGGCCTCCGCCTTGGCGGCGGCCTCCGCGGCATCACGGGCCACCACGTAGGGCGTGGCCTCGGTGATCACGCCGCCCGTTTCACTCACCACGAACCAGGCGGGGATGCGGTGGCCCCACCACAACTGGCGGCTGATGCACCAGTCGCGGATGTCGGTGAGCCAGTCGCGGTAGACCTTCTCCCAGCGCTCGGGTACGAAGCGGGGGGCGCCGCCATCGAGGGCCTCGCGGCAGCGGGCCGCCAGGGGTTCGGCACGGGCGAACCACTGGGTGGAGAGCAGCGGCTCCACCGGCACCTTGCCGCGATCGGAGAAGGGCACGCTGTGGCGGTGGGGCTCCACCTTCACCAGGAACCCCTCCGCCTCCATCGCCGCCACCACCGCCTGGCGGGCCTCGAAGCGATCCAGGCCGGCGAAGCGGCCGGCGGCCGCGTTCATGCTGCCGTCCTTGGCCATCACCGTGATCAGGGGCAGGCCGTGGCGGCTGCCGATGGCGAAGTCGTTGGGGTCGTGGGCGGGGGTCACCTTGACGCAGCCCGTGCCGAAGGCCGGGTCCACGTGCTCATCCGCCACGATCGGGATCTGGCGTCCCACCAGAGGCAGGGTGATCGTCTGGCCCACCAGGGCGGCGTAGCGGGGGTCGGTGGGGTGCACGGCCACGCCGGTGTCGCCCAGCAGGGTTTCGGGGCGGGTGGTGGCCACCACCAGGTGGTCGGTGCCGTCGGCGGCGGGACCGCCTGAGAGCGGATAGCGGAAGTGCCAGAGGTGGCCGTCGAGCTCCTTCATCTCCACCTCCAGATCGCTCACCGCCGATCCCGAGGCCGGGCACCAGTTGACCAGGTATTCGCCGCGGTAGATCAGCCCCTGCTCGTGCAGCCGCACGAAGGCCTCCACCACCGCCGCGCTCAGGCCCGGATCGAGGGTGAAGCGCTCACGGCGCCAATCCACCGAATAGCCCAGCCGGCGCAGCTGGCCCACGATCGTGCCGCCGCTCTCCCCCTTCCAGGCCCAGGCCCGCTCCAGGAAGGCGTCGCGGCCCAGATCCTCCTTGCTGCCGCCCTCCGCCTTGATCTGCTTCTCCAGCAGGGTCTGCACCGCGATCGAGGCGTGGTCGGTGCCCGGCAGACACAGCACGTTCTTCCCCTGCAGACGCTGGAAGCGCACGATCGTGTCGATCAGGGCCGTCTCGAAGCCGTGGCCCATGTGCAGGCTGCCGGTCACGTTCGGCGGCGGGATGACGATGCTGAACGGTTCCCCGGGCGCCGTGGGGTCGGGGTGGAAGGCGCCGGCCGCCTCCCAGGCCGCCTGCCAGCGCGCCTCGGTGGCGGCCGGGTCGTAGGTCTTGGGCAGGGGCTCGGCGGACACGGGGGGGCTGGGGCAGTGGGCCCATGGTCGCAAAAGGGGGGCCGGCGCTCAGCACCCCGGCTCCGGCTCCAGCTCCACCCGGTTGCGCCCCCGTTCCTTGGCCCGGTACAGCACCTGATCCAGCCGTTGGAACCAGGCTTCGGCCGACTCCCAGGGCCGTCGCTGCACCACCCCGGAGCTGATCGTCACCCGTCCCACGACCGCGAAGGGCTCGGCCTCCACCCGCCGCCGCAGCCGCTCCGCCATCTGACGGGCCTGCTCGGCCGTGCAGTGGGGCATCAGCACCAGGAACTCCTCGCCGCCCCAGCGGCCGACGCCGTCGCAGCTCCGCAACTGGGCTTCCACCCGTCGCCCCAGCTCCACCAGCACCTGGTCGCCGGCCAGGTGGCCGAAGTGGTCGTTGACGTCCTTGAAGTGGTCGATGTCGAAGAGCACCAGGGACAGGTCAGCGCCGTAGCGATCGGCACGGTCGATCTCCCGGCGCACCCGCTCATCCAGTTCCCGCCGGTTCCAGAGCCCGGTGAGGCCATCGGTGGTGGCCAGCAACACCAGCTTTCGGTTGGCGGCCAGCAACGCCTGGTTGGCCGCCTCGGCCTCGGCCCGGGCCTGCTGGAGTTCGAGCGCCGTGCGCTTGCGTTCCGTGATGTCGCGGCTGACCCCCAGCAGCTCCAGGAAGGTCCCCTGCTCGTCCAGCACCGGCAGGGCGATCACGTCCATCCAGACAGTGGAGCCGTCGCGGCAGTAATACTCCAGCTCGCCGCGGAACGACTGGGGCGCTCGGCCGGCCTGCAGGTCCTCGAGCAGCTGGGTGAAGTAGCCAAGGGAGATCGCCAGGGACTCGGGCGGATGGATCTGCTCGATCGGCTGGACCATCGCCTCCTCCGGCGTCAGGCCCCTGAGGCTCTCCACGGCCTGACTCACCGAGGTGATCGCGCCGTCGGGCGCCATGGTCCAGATCACATCCCTGGCGTTCTCGGCCAGCAGCCGATGGCGCTCCTCGATCAGGCGCCGTTCCCGCTCGGCGGCCACCTCCGCATCCATCGTGCGGAAGATCGCGACGGCACCCTCGACCTGCCCGTCGCAGCGGCGATAGGGACTGCCATGGATCTCGAGCCAGTGCAGCGTCCCATCCCTGGCGCGCGCCTGCTGCCGGGTGAACACCGCCTGCCCGTTCTGCGACAGACATCCGTTGGCACCACCCTGGACGTCCTCTCCGCGGTGGCTGAGCACATCGCTGCCAAGCTGCCCGATCCAATCCGCGGGGTCCCAGCCCAGGGCGACCGTGAGGGAGGGAGACACCCAGCCAACACGACCCTCGTCATCGAGGAGCAGCACCACCTCGCCCGAGTTTTCAGCCAGTAGGCGGTAGTGCTGTTCCGAAGCCATCAACAGCTCCGCGGCTCGGTAGCGCTCGGTGACGTCACGCCAGGACATGCTGAGGGCATCACCCACCTTCACCACACGGACGTCGAAGTGCCCCGTCACCCCATCGGGATGGTGGGCATCGCAGACGTCGTCGAGCACCAGGGGCAGGCCGGTTTCGATCACCGCACGGCACGGCCCCAGCCATCCCGTGGCGGGAGCGGCAGGCAACAGCGAAAGGAGCGAAGCGCCCTGCATGTCCAGCTGCGTTCGCTGGCGGTCGGTGCAAGCGGCGGCATTGGCATCCAGACACTGGAAATCGACAATCCGTCCTTCCCCATCGCGCACCGGCTCCAGCAGCAGATGGGGATCGAGCAAGGCCTCGAGGATGGCCGCCAGCCGGGCTCCGTCGCTGGCCAGGGCATCGCGGGCCTCTGCCAGCGCCTGGTTGGCCTCGCTCAACTGCCGGCGCTGGAGCGTCAACGCCTCTTCCTGCCTTTTGCGCTCACTGATGTCCCATACCGTCGAGATGAAGTGCACGGGTCGGCCCTGGTCATCACGCACCAGGCTGGAAGACACCACCGCATGGACGATGGCGCCATCCCGATGCCGGTAGCGCTTCTCAAACACGGCACAGGAATCACCACCCTTGAGGGCCTGGTGGATGTAGCTGGGGCTGAGTTCCCGATCGTCAGCGAGGGCCAGGTCGTTGACGGACATCCGTTCCAGCTCGGTCTTGCCGTAGCCGAAGATCTCGCTCATCCGCCCGTTCACCTCCAGCAACCTGCCCTCGGGACTCACCAGGCACATGCCGGTGTTGGCGGAGGCGAAGGCTCTCTGGAATGTCGCCTCGCCGGCCAGCGACTCCTGTTGTGGCCGGTTAGGCCTTGGCGCACCGGTGACCGACATCGACCCAGGGCAACCGTTCCCCCATCCTGGGCAGCCATGGGTCCGCTGCATCGCCGCTTCGGGAAAGGTTCATGCCGTTGACCCACCTCGAGCGCGACTCGGCTTCCGTACCCTGATCCCATGGCGGAGGGCTGGGAATCACGGCTGGAGCGCTGGCGGCAGGCGGGCCTGATCGACCCAGCCGGCGCCGAGGCCATCCGTGCCTGGGAACGGACCCAGCCCAGCCCCCAGCGGCTGCGGGTGCCGGTGCTGGTGGCGGTCGCCCTGGGGGGCGTGCTGGTGGCCGCCGGCTTGCTGCTGTTCGTCTCCACCCACTGGCAGGCCCTGGCGCCGGGGCAACGCTTCGCCCTGCTTCTGGCTTCGGTGGTGGGGCTGCACGGGGGCGCCGCTGCGGTGGAGGAGCGCTTCCCGCCCCTGGCGGTGAGCCTGCACGGCGTGGGCACGGTGACGCTGGGGGCGGGCCTGTTCCTGGCCGGCCAGCTGTTCCACCTCGAGGCCCACTGGCCCCTGGGGCTGCTGCTCTGGGCCATCGGCGCGGGTCTGGGCTGGGCCCTGCTGCGCCAGTGGCCCCAACTGGCGCTGCTGGCCCTGCTGGGGCCGGCCTGGCTGGTCGGTGAATGGCAGCGGGCGGTCGACGCCGCCACCGAGGGACTGCAGCGGGGATCCGGGGATCCGACGGCCGCGCTGGCACCGGCGGCGGGCCTGCTGCTGCTCAGCCTCTGTTATCTGGCGGCGCCGGCGGGGGCGGGCGCCGCCCCGGCGCCGCGGCGGGTGCTGCTCTGGCTCGGCGGGCTGGGCCTGCTGCCAACGGGCCTGCTCTGGCAGCTGTTCAGCCACGGGGGCCCCGCCACCGCCCCCCTGCCGCTGCCCCTGGCGGCCGTCGGCTGGGCCGTCGCCCTCGGGGCACCGTTGCTGCTGGCCCTGCGCCTGCGGGGGCGGCGCGCCTGGCCCCTGGCGGTGGCGATCGGCTGGCTGCTCCCCGGGGTGGCGCTGGCCTGGAGCAGCCACCAGGACGCCGGCGTGTTCACCTATCTGTGGTGGGCGGTCGGCGGCCTGCTGCTGGTGGCCTGGGGCGTGATGGAGGGCCGCGCGGAGCGGGTCAACCTCGGCGCCGCCCTGATCGCCGTCGACGTGCTGGCCTTCTACGTGTCCCAGGTGATGGACAGCCTGGGGCGCTCCGCCAGCCTGATCGGCCTGGGGGTGCTGTTCCTCGGCGGCGGCTGGGGCCTGGAGCTGCTGCGCCGCCGGCTCGTGGCCCGGGCCATCGGCAGGGGGACCCCATGATCCCCGCGCCGGCGCGGGGCCTCCTGGTGGCCCTGCTGCAGGGCGGACTGCTGCTGAGCCTGGGGGGCCAGCTGCTGCTGGATCGGGCCACCCGGCCCCGGGGCTGGATCCTGAGCGAGCCGGTGGATCCCTACCTGCCGATCCGGGGGCGCTATGTGAACCTGGCCCTGCTGGTGCCAGCCCCCGAGCTGCCGGCCGGCCAGTCCAGGCCCTGGTCGGGGGAGCGGCTGGTGCTGCACAGCGAGGCCGCCCGGGTGCGGGCCATGCTGGCCGGACCCGCCACCCCCCGCTCCCGCAGCCTGCCGGCGACGCCGCAGGGCGAACGCTGGCGCCTGGGGCCATCGGTGGCCTACTTCATTCCGCCCGGGGTGGTCGATCCCTCCCGCCGCCCGGCCGGCGAGCAGCTGTGGGTGGAGGTGACCCTGCCGGGGCAGGGTCCGCCCCGGCCGATCCGGCTGGGGGTGCAGCGGGGCGACGGGCCGATCACCCCCCTGGAGCTGCGCTGAGGTTGGCGCCGGCCGTGTTCATCGCCGCCGAAACCGGCGACGGCGCACCAGCCCGATCATCCGAATCACCCGGCTCCTGGTGGTCCTCAGCGGCAGGAAGGCCTCGGCGATGCTGATGCACCCGGTCGGAGATGGCGAACGGACGGAGCGTCGTGTGAAGCCTGTGGGGATCGGACGACGCTGCAGAGGCTGTCACTCCGTGCGCAGCAAGGCGGGGAGCCACCACAGCAAGCTGGGGGAGGCGGGCCCCATTGACGCGCTCGATCGCCGCTGGCCTGAGCCCCTGATCGAGCGGGCGGAACACCTCCTGCCCGAAGACGTTCTGCACCACGAACAACAGGACGAAGCCGATCACCGCCGCGATCAGGGGCGTGGTGACCCAGCCGGAGGCGATCCCCACCAGCACCCCCCAGCGGATCTGCCGCACGCCCCGGAGGCCCTGGAGCAGCCCGATGCCGAGCACCGAGCCGATCACGGCCTGCGATCCCGAGACCGGCAGCAGGGGAATCGTCGGCAACCCCCAGCTCGCCAGCAGGCTCTCCAGCGCCGTGGAGGAGAAGATGAACAACACCAGCGAATGGGAGACCACCACCACGAAGGCGGCCAGGGGTGAGAGGGCCAGAAGGCTGTCACCCACCGTCATCATGACGCGGCGCGAATAGGTGTAGACGCCAACGGCCACAGCGATGCCGCCGAGCAGAAACAATTGCTCCACCGAGGTCACATTGAACCGCCCCAGGGTCAGGTCACGGAAAGGCGAGGCTTCCACGAAGAAGCCCATCACGTTGCCGATGCCGTTGGCGCCGATGGCGTACGAGCCGAAGATGCCCGCCAGGATCAGGCCGCTGCGGGTGTTGCGATCGAGCGAGAGCAGATGGGGCTTGGTGAGCCGGATCCACTGCACCAGCAGCGTATAGAGCAGCATCGCAAAGATCGCCCCGAGCACCGGCGAGATCACCCAAGTGGCCACGATCCGCCGCAGCGTGCCTAGGTCGGTGGGGGAGCCGCTGAACAGATTCCAGCCGAGGATCGAGCCCACCACCGCCTGGCTGGTGGAGGCCGGCAGCCCCACCTTGCTCATCCAGGCCACCGTGAGCGCGGCCGCCAGGGCGGCGGTGAAGGCCCCCGGCAGAGCGTTGATCGCTCCCAGCTGTCCGAGCCCCTCTGCCGCGCCGGTGCCGCTGGTGACCGCACCGATGATCACGAACACGCTGCAAAGGAAGGCGGCGGTGGAGAAGCGGATCATCCGCGTGGCCACGGCGGTGCCGAAGGCATTGGAGGCGTCGTTGGCGCCCATCGACCAGCCGAGGAACAGGCCGCTGGAGAGAAAGATCAGGGTGACGATCAAGGCCATGGTCGAAGCTCCGGCTCAGAGCGAGCGCTTGATCGCGAAGATCGAGAGGCTGTCGCCGATGTTCTCCGCCTTGTCCGCGAGGGCGTCGATCATCGCCGCGGCCTCACGCAGTTGCGTGCGCTGCTCGAAGCTGAGATCGGCGGCAAAGATCCTGCGCTTGATCCGCCAAGCGAGCTTGTCGGTTTCATCCTCGAACACCCGCACCTCGTTGATGTGGTCGCGCACCGCCGCCGGCATGCGGAAAAAGGTGCGAGCCGCCACCACCACGGCCTGCACACTGCGGATCGCCATGTTGGTGAGATCCGCGAAATCCTGACCAAACTCCGGCATTCGCCGCGGCTGGACGATCATCAACTCCTGGTAATTGTCACCCATCTCATCGAGCAGCTCAAACAGGCTGCCGAGCAGTCGCAGCACGTCACCACGGGCATCGGGCAGCAGCATCTCGGTGTAGAGCATGGTCACGATCGTGCGGCGCAGTTCACTGCAGCGCCTTTTGATCTCGATGATCTGATTCAGCTTCTCCAGGCAGATGTCCGTGTCTTCATCGTTGGAGAGATAGGCCTTGATCCCCATCTCCACAAGGATGATGCCTTCTGAGATCTGGTCGAGGAATTGATCGATCAGGCCCTCGAGAAATCTGGTTTTTCCGAACAGGGGAGGGGTTTCGTTGGACACCTGCCTCGCTCACGGACCCGTCTGAGCACGGTAACGGGGGCTGCTCCGCTTCAGAACGCGTCCTCAGAATGTTCGCAACCCCTGCAGCCGGCACCCTCCGATCCGATCGCGCGGCGCAGCAGCGATCACCCCGCCTAGCCTCCGCCGATGGCCACCGCCCCGCCGCTGGAGTTCCTGCCCCCCCGCCTGGATGGTCGGGTGCTGGCGCTGGGCCGGATCGTGCTGCCGCTGTGGCTGCGCTGGCGCTGCCGGATCACGGCGGTGGAGGTGGAGGGCATGGCCACGCTGGTGGAGGCGATGCGCTCCTTCCAGGCCGGGGAGAGCCGGCTGCTGCTCGCCTTCCGGCACCCGAGCCTCGACGATCCCCTGAGCATGGCCCGGCTGCTCTGGGTGGAGCTGGCCCGGGCGGGCCGACGGCAGGGCCAGCGCTTCGATCCGGCGCCCACCGGCCAGTTCCTGTTCGACCGCGGCATCCCCCTCTGGGCCGGGCCGGCGATGGGGTGGATCTTCACCCACCTGGGGGGCGCCTCGATCCAACGCAGCAAGCTCGATCTGCCCGCCCTGCGCACGGCCCGGCGGCTGCTGCTGGAGGGGCCCCATCCCTTCGCCCTGGCGCCGGAGGGGGCCACCAACGGCCACAACGAACGCCTCAGCCCCCTGGAGCCCGGCACCGCCCAGCTCGCCTTCTGGACGGCCGCCGACCTGGCGGCCGCCGGTCGCCGCGAGCGGATGGATCTGCTGCCGATCGGCCTGCAGTACAGCTTCATCGCGCCGGTCTGGGGGGCGATCGAGGCGCTGCTCTGCCGCCTGGAGGAGGGGGCCGGCCTGGCCCCCGATCCCGGCCACGACCTCGACCCCTCCCGGCTGCACGGGCGGCTCGTGCACCTCGGGGAGCGGATGCTCGAGCAGATGGAGGCCTTCTACCGCGACAAGGTGCACCTGGCCGTACCGGAGGCGTGCGATCCCGCCTCGGACACCGCGGAGCCGGAGCCCGCCTTCGGACCCCGACTGCAGCGGCTGATGGATCTGGCCCTGCGGCGGGTGGAGCAGTCCTTCGGGATGCAGCCCTGCGGCAGCCTCACCGACCGCTGCCGGCGCCTGGAGCAGGCCGGCTGGGATCGGCTCTACCCCGCCCTGCCCCCCGGCAACGAGCCCTCCAGCCCCCTGGCCGGGGCCCTGGCCGACCGGCTGGCGGAGGAGACCGAGGCCCAGCTGTGGCACATGCGCGTGGTGGAGTCCTTTGTCGCGGTGAGCGGCAGCTATGTGCGGGAGCGGCCGAGCCAGGAGCGTTTCGCCGACACCCTGCTGCTGCTCTGGGACACCCAGTGCCGGATCCGGGGCCGCACCGCGAACCAGCGCCCCCGGCTGGGCCTGCGGAAGGTGCGGATCAGCATCGACCGACCGATCGTGGTGGATGGGCACCTCGCCGACTACCGCCGGGATCGGCGCCGGGCGGTGCAGGCCCTCACCGAGGAGCTGCAGCGGCGGCTGGAGGGGCTGATCGTGCCGTCGCCCCTGGACTGACCGCTGGCATGGGGCCTCAGCCGGCGGCGAGACGCGCCACGTAGGCGTCCAGCGTGCCGGCATTGATCCAGCCGGTGGCGATGGTCTTGGTGTGGGTCTGGCTGACGCGGCCCCGGTGCAGGTGGGAGAGGCCGGCGGGGAAGATCGCCAGCTTGCCCTTGACGGCCTCCTCGTGGTGGTCCTGCCAGTGGAATTCGGTGCCGCCCTCCGGCACCGTGTTGAGGTAGAGGATCCAGGCCAGCACGCGCCGGATCGGCTCGGTGGCCTCGTCGCTGGTGTTCCAGTCGCAGTGCCAGCTGTAGAACCCTTCCCCCGGCGCGTAACGCTGCAGGTTGAAGATCGGGTTGACGAACAGGGAGCGCTCCGGACAGCAGGAGAGGAACAGGGGCCGCTCGGCCAGGTAGCGCTTCAGGCCGACGGAGACGCCGCGCATGATCACGTCCGCCAAGCCCTGGGCCTCCGGATCGGAGCGGTCGATCCACACCAGGCTGATGTCGGTGGAGACCTTGCCGGGGGCGTCCGGCGCCTCCGCCGACCCGGCCGCGCCGGGGTGGCCTTCGCTGTCGAAGCTGAAGGCGACGCCGCGGCGCTGCAGGTCGCTGCGGCGGTCGAAGAAGGCCATCGCCGCATCGGCCAGGGCCAGATAGCCAGGATCCTCGAAGCTGCCGATCAGCCGCATCCGCGCCCGGGTCCTCTCGGATGTGGACCCTAGAACGGAGGCCCGCCGTCCATGGCAGGTGTCGAGGGCGTCTTGACGGGACCAGCAGGATCGGCAGAGTGCCACCTGACGCCTCCTTCAGACCAACCTGCCGATGTCGCCATCGCCGCGGACCGCCGCCTCCCGCCAACGCCCGCTCCGGCCAGGCCAGGGGCTTCTGGGCCTGGCCCTGGGGACCTGGGCCGGGGTCAGCCTGCTGGCGGCGGGCGCCCCCGCCGACGCCGCCCCGTACCGGGCCCGGACCCTGGTGACGGGGCTGGAGAATCCGCGCGGCCTGACGATCGCCCCGAACGGCAACCTGGTGCTCAGCGAGGCGGGCCGGGGCGGCAGCGGCCCCTGCATCCTCGCCGGCAGCGGCAACACCCTTTGCTACGGCACCACCGGGGCCGTGGGTCAGTTCGACCGCTCCACCAACGTCTATTCCAGGGCCCTCTCCAACCTGCCGTCCCTGGCGGTCCAGTCCTCCCCCCTGTTCCCTGAGGGGACGGGCCTGGCGGACCTCGCGTTCGACGGCTCCGGCCAGCTGTTCGGGGTCTTCGGCTTCGGTGCCAACCCCAACCTGATTCCCGCCGCCGGCAGCCCCCTCTTCGGAAAGACGGTCGCCATCGACCTGGGCGCCGGCAGCCTGACGCCCCTGGCCGACATCGCCGCGTTCGAAGCGGCCCAGAACCCCGACGGCAAGGATCTCAACAGCAATCCCTTCGCCCTGGTGGTGCACGGGGACGACACCTACGTCACCGATTCCGGCGGCAACAGCCTGGTGAAGGCGGACGCTGCCAACCAGGTCTCACTGGTGAACGTGTTCCCGGAGGAGCTCGTCAGCACCTCCCACCTGCCGTTCCCCTTCCCCTTCCCCGAAGTCCCGGCCCAGGCCGTGCCCACCGGCCTGACCATCGGCCCCGACGGGGCGCTCTACATCACCCAGCTCTCCGGCTTTCCCTTCGCCCCCGGGAGCGCCGACGTGTTCCGCTACGACTTCACCAACCCGGTGACGAAATTTGCCAGCGGCTTCAGCAACCTCATCGACATCGCCGCCGGTCCGGATGATGCGCTCTACCTGCTCCAGTACAGCGATGACTTTTTTGGCCCCCCGTCGGGCAGCATCCTGAGGCTGGGCCTCGATGGCAGCGTCCGGACGATCTTCGATGACCTGGTCAGCCCCACCGGGCTGGCCGTCGGCCGCGACGGCACGATCTACGTGGCCAACGATGGTGACGGGGTGAACGGCCAGCTACTCGCCCTCACCCCCGTGCCGACCCCCGGCCCCCTGCCCCTGCTCGGTGTCGGCGTCGCCTTCGCCCAGGCCCGGCGGCTGCGGCGCCGTTGTGGAGGCCTCAGCGCCGCCAGGGCACGGCGACCAGCGCCTCCAGCGACTGCCAGCGGAGGCGATCGTCCGTCACCAGGGGGCTGAGGCCCACGGCCTCAAGGGCGGCGGCCACCCGCTCCGCAGCGATGGCCTGCGGGGCGCCGGGCACGGGCCCGGCCTCCAAGGCCAGCAGCAGCACCTGCTGCTCGGCCGGATCCGCCATCACCCGCAGGTTGAGGTCGGGAAGCTCCCGCTCGAAGAACAGCCGCCGCATGCGGGCCGTGAGCGTCGGACCCAGGGCGGCCGCAAAGGCCTCCAGGGCGAGGGTGTCGCCGGAGCAGCCGCAGCTCAGGGCCAGCCAGATCAGCAGCTTGGCCCAGCTCTCGGCCGTCCACAGGGGCGGGAAGCTCTGCCGGTGCTGGCGCACCAGCTCGGCGATGGCGAAGTCGAACAGGGTGCCCTGCAGGGAGGCCACCGATGGCAGGGGTTCCTGATCCATCCGGCCATCCTGGCGGCCAGGCGGCAAACTGCAGGGGCAACGACCGTCCCTGGAGACGCCCGATGGCCCTCGATCTGAACGATCCTGAGCTCGAGTTCGCCGATCTCGTCACCGCCTACCAGAGCTGGGTGATGGCCGTGATCAACGACGAGAAGCTGGGGGGCGACAAGGTCCTCACCGATGACATCGCCGACGACGCCCTGAACGCGATGCGCTTCCTGCCGGACGTGGTGACCAGCGCCATCGAAACCACCCTGGCCCGCGTCTACGACGTGGATCCCGACGAACTTGCCGAACTGCTCTACCCCGAGGACTGAGGGGCGCTCTGGGGGCGGCCGCGGACAACGCCCCTAACCTCCCCATGTGATTCCCATCTTCCACCGCTCCCCAACCCCGCCTGGCCAGGGCCGGTGGCGGGCCGCCATCGGGGTGATCGCGGCGGGCCTGGCCCTCCCGCTGATGGCCAGCATGGGGGGCTGCCAGGGCAGGCGCCTGCAGCCGATGCTGCGCCCCCTTGAGGGCACCCTTTACATCGCGGTGGGGGTCAGCCAGGACGCCCTGGACACCGAGCTGCAGAAGGAGATCAGGATGCGCACGACCCTGCTCCAGACGACCTTCCGCACCCTCCAGCCCAGGGTGCGGCTGCAGGTGGAGGTCTTCCCGGAGGAGAACCTGCGCAACGAACTCCTCGTCCGCAACCGCACCGGCCTGAGCCCCGATCTGCTGCTGGTGAACGAATCCACCGCCCAGGAGCTGGCCCGCGAGCGACTCATCACTACCGTCTCCTTTCCGGCCGTGGTGCTGGACCAGCTCGATGCGGGTTCGGTCGTACGCGTACGGCGCAGGGACGGCACCCTGACGGGCATCCCCATGGAGCTCCAGCCCCAGGTGGCCTGTTTCGATCGGCGCCGCGTCAGGCAGAGCCCCACCAGCCTCGAGGAGCTGCTGGCCTTCAGCGCCAAGGGGATGGAGGTGGGGCTGTCCCTCGATGCGGTCAACCTGGCCTGGACCCTGGGCCCCCTCGGGGCGATCGACGCCTTCAGCGACCTGCTGGCCGGAAAGCCGGCGACCCCGAAGACCCGGCAGGGCCTGCAGGGCTGGCTGGAGTGGCTGCGCATGGCCGACCAGCAGCAGCACGTCACCGTGTACCCCACCGAGACGGAACTGCTCAAGGAGCTGATGGCCGGTGCCCTCGACTGGATTCCCTGCCGCAGCATCAACATCACCCGGCTGCGCTCGCGCCTGGGCGACAACCTCGGTGTCGCCCCCCTGCCGTCGGGGCCGTTCGGTGAAGCCAGCCCGGTCACCCGGGAGCGGGTGATCGCCTTCGGCGTCAACTCCAGTCCGGACCAGCGCCGACTGGCCCTGGCCCTGGCCCGGTTCGCCATCAGTCCCCTGCACCAGCGGGACATGATCCTGCGCAACCAGTACGTGCTGCCGGTGAACCGGGAGGTGGCGCCACCGGTGCGCAGTTCCTCGATTGTGGCGGCCATGGTGGAGGGCCGGCAGCAGTCGATGGATCGCGCCACGATCCGCCTCGAAGCGAGCACCAAGAGCCAGCGGGAGGGGTGGCAGGCCCTGCTCACCCGCTACCTGTTCGATGACCTGAGCCAGCCGGAGGCCCTCGCGGCTCTGGTGGAGCTCCTCAGTGGCGGAAGGGTCCGATGAATGTGCTGCTGCTGGAGATCGCCGGCTGGTTCGGCTACCTGCAGCGCCTGGAGGTGCGCGTGCAGGTGCTGCTGCTGCTGCTGGTGTTCCTCGGCCAGGGAGCGCTGTGCCGCCGTCTGGGGCCCCGCTTTCCCCTGGCCGGCCGGAGCGCGGTGGTGATCACCGGCCTGCTCAGCCTGCTGTCTCTGGCCCTGGCCCTGGCCGGCCAACCCTTCGGCCTGGTGCTGCTCGGACTGCTCCTCTACCTGGGCTGGCTGGGTCTGGGGGGGGTGCGACTGGTGCTGGGGCGTTTCATCCACCACCAGCAGATGCAGGTGCTGGAGACCCGCCTGATCCGCCCGGCTTACCTCCTGGTCGCCGTGCTTCTGGTGATCCGGGTGTTCGACAACCCCCAGGATCTGGCCCTCATCCCCATCGGCGAATGGTTCGGTTCCGAGGTGACCCTGGGCAGCTTTCTGCTGGCGGTGCTGATCGTTTACGTGCTGGCCATGGGCACCGGGCCGCCGGCCCAGGGTGTGGCCTGGCTGGTGCAGCGCAGCGTGGGCATCAGCAACGGCAGCCGCCGGGCCCTGGCCCTGATGATCCGCTATGCGGCGGTGGCCGTCGGCATCGTCTGGGCCCTCGATCACGTGGGCTTCAACCGGACCGCGATCCTGGCGGTGGCGGGAGGCCTTTCGGTGGGCCTGGGTTTCGGCATCAAGGAAGTCTTCTCGAACTTCGTCAGCGGTCTCTGGCTGTTGTTCGAGGGGTCGGTGCGGCCTGGGGAGGTGCTCTTCATCGACGGCGATCCCTGCGAAGTGCGCAGCCTCGGCCTGCGGGCAGCGGTGCTCTGGCGTGACCGGGACAACGCCGAACTGGTGATTCCCAACCAGACCTTCTTCACCAACACCACCGTGACCTACACGGGCACCGACACCCTGCGGCGCAGCCAGGTGCTGGTGAGTGCGGCCTACCACCACGATCCCGACGACGTGATCGCCCTGCTGGAGGCCACGGCCCGCGGCCAGAGCCGGATTCTGACCAGTCCGGCACCGAAGGGCCTGCTGCTCCGTTACGGCGATTCCTCCATCGACTATGCCCTGCGTTTCTGGATCGCCAACCCGATGGATAACGTCTCCATCTGCAGCGAAGTGCAGGCCGCCATCTGGCGGGCCTTCCGGGACCGACAGATCGAGATCCCCTTCCCGCAGCAGGTGCAGTATCGGGTCGAGGGTCCACCCAAAAGCTGAACCTGGCTCCACTGGCGATCGCAGGCCCGAGTTGTACAATCACGAGCAATACCAACCGCCATTGCATCATGCTCAAAGGTGCCGATCTGCTCGCCAAGGTGAAAGAGCTGGGCGATGCTTCGAAGTCCGATCTGGTGCGTAGCTGCGGCTACGTGAGCACCAAGAAGGACGGCAACGAGCGCCTGAACTTCACGGCCTTCTACGAGGCGCTTCTCGATGCCAAGGGGATCAACCTCGGCGACGGCGTCGGCAAGGCGGCCACCAAGGCCGGACGCAAGCTCGGCTATACCGCCAAGGTCCAGTTCAATGGCAATCTGCTGGTGGGCAAGGCCTACACCGCGATGCTGGGCCTGGAGCCGGGCGATGAATTCGAGATCAAGCTCGGTCGCAAGGCGATCCGACTGGTGCCCGTGGGCGGCTCCGACGACGATGAGTGAGACGACGGCGCGTGAAGCTATGTACCGCTCACCGCTGTAGCCATCGCCTCCGATCTAGAACAAACGTGCGGGCCCGGGGAGATTGATCAACTCGCCAACGCTTCGCAAAGTAGCCCCCCTCGGGTCATGCTCGAGGGGGGCTACGCGTTTGCGGGGGTGACCCCGTGCTTTGGAATGCACACGGTGGGGTGAATCGTCAACCAATACGCAACCTTCTGTTACTTTGAGGGCTGATGCGTGGTCCGATCCATGCCTTACCCCCCATCCCATCCGGCAGCAGCCCTGCATCCCGGCAGTTTCGTGGCGCTGAGCAGCCGCCAGGGCGGCACCTACCAGGTGATCAGCATCGACGAGGAGACCGACAGCTGCTGGGTGCGGCGCTGGCCCCTCACCCGCCACGGATCCCCCGCTTTCTCCGTCGCCCTGCCGGATCTGCGTCCCCTGCATCGCCCCAGCCACTGAGTCCTTCCCCTTTGCCCTGCACCGGAGCACACCCATGATCCCGATGGGTTTCGTCATCACCTCACGGCTGTTCTGCCGTGCCGGCCGCCTGACCCTGCTGGCGGCCTCCCTGGCCCTGGTCGTCGAGGCGCTGGACCTGGTGCTGGCCCACCCACTCTCCTGAGGCCCCGGCCCACCCACGCTCCTGAGGCTCTGGCCCGTCCGCCCTGGGTACCCTGAGCCGATGGCAGCGACGGACCGGGGACACCGCCCATGAGCGAGGGCATGGCTGGGGCATCGACCCTGGTGGAGCTGCTGCAGCTTCCCTTCATGCAGCGGGCTCTGCTCGGCGGACTTCTCAGCGGCGCCCTCGGCGGCGTGCTGGGCAGCTTCGCCGTACTGCGGCAGCTCTCCTTCTTCAGCGACGCCCTGGGCCATTCCGCCCTGCTCGGCATCACCCTGGGCCTGCTGCTGGGCATCGATCCCACCCTGGTGCTGATCCCCTTCGCGGTGGTGTTCGCCCTGATGACGAACCAGCTCGTGCAGCGCAGCAAGCTGCCGGCCGATGCCCTGCTGAACATCGTCTACTCCTCCTCGCTCGCCCTGGCCGTGGTGGCCCTCAGCCTCCTGCGCGTCTACAAGGGCGGCATTCAGCAGCTCCTGTTCGGTGACATCCTGGGCGTCACCTGGCTCGACCTGGCCCTGATCGGGGCCCTGCTCGTCGTCACCACCGGCTACCTGACCCTCACCCGGCGCGACCAGGTGCTGCTCACCCTCGATGAACCCCTGGCCCGCTCCCGGGGGGTGGCCGTCTCCCTGCACCGGCTGCTGTTCCTGGTCCTGTTGGCCGTGGTGGTGGCCATCTCCGTCAAGGCGGTGGGGGTGCTGCTGATCAGTGCCTTCGTGGTCATCCCCGCCTGTGCCTCGCGGCTGGTGAGCCGGCGCTTCGGCACCTACGTGGTCCTCTCCGCCGGACTGGGGGCCAGCGGCGCCGTGCTCGGCCTGCTGGCGTCGGCCGCCTTCGCGCTGCCCTCCGGCCCCTGTGTCGTGATCGCCCAGCTGGTGGCCTTCCTGGTGGCCCTGGCGGTGGCTCCGCTGCGGGGCCGGGCGGCGACCTCCTGAGCGGCGATCCGCCGGGCGCCGATCAGGGGGTCGGGGGGGCCAGGACCCGGTCGAGGTGGCCCGTCTTGACCCAGATCAGACAACCGCGGCTGCTGAAGGGCGCATGGCGGCTGCCGGCCGGGTTGCGCAGCCAGGTGCCGGCCGGGTAGGCCCCCTGCTCGTCCTCGAAGACCCCCTCGAGCACGAAGATCTCCTCACCGCCCGGGTGGGCGTGGAGGGGGAAGCGGGTTCCGGGCTCCCAGCGCACCAGGGCCACCTGTTCGGTGCCGAAGCCGTGCAGGGGCAGCACCGTCAGGCCGGGAACCAGGCCGGGCACGAAGGTGGAGCGGCCGGTGTCGATCACCACCCGCGTCTGGTCGGCCGGATCCATCTGGCGCAGCTTCACCAGGATCGTGCAGCCGCCCTCACTGAAGGGGGCATGGGCGGAGCCGACCGGGTTGCGGACGTAGGTGCCGGGGCCGTAGTCGCCCTGCTCATCCGAGAAGACCCCCTCGAGCACCAGGAACTCCTCGCCACCGTCGTGCCCATGGGGGGAGAAACGGCTGCCGGGGGCGTAGCGGACGATCGAGGTGGCCCGGGCGACCTCGCCGCCGTCGCGCTCCAACGGGCGCCGCTCCACCCCGGGCAGAGGTGAGGGATACCAGGGCAGGGAGCCGCTGTCAACGACGACCCGCAGGCCCGGATCGGCATGGAGCTGGGTGGGGAGGGGGGCGGGGGCCATCGTTCAGAGGGAGCTGGTGAGCAGCACCGGGCCCCTGGGCGCCGGGCCGTTGGGGTCGCCTTCGACGCTGACGCTGACGGCGCTGGCCTGGCTGGTGGGGGAGAGGGGGATGGGCATGGCCACCTGGCCGCGGGCATTGGGCACAAAGTGGACGCAACCGACGGTCTTGCCGTCCACGGTGGCCCAGAGGCGGTAGGTGCGCTGCGGCGGCAGGGGGGGCAGGTGGCTGAGGGTGAGCAGGTTGTGCGTGCGGTTGCCGGTGACCAGCACCTCACCGACCGCCTGCTGGCCGGGCTGCACGGCCTGCAGCGGCATCACACGCGGATCGGCGAGCGGTGCCGGGGACAGCTGCCGCTGCAACCCCGCCAGTTGCTGACGGGTCTGGTGCAGCTCACCGGCAAGCACCAGCAGGCCTGCCGCCAGCAGGGAGGGCACCAGCCAGAGGCGCCAGGGCCTCCGCTGGGGCCGGGGCTCCAGCAGACGCCGGCGCAGGGCGGGAGGCGGCACCGCCGTGGCCGGCAGCGCCAGGGGCAGCAGTTCCAGGGTGGTGCTGAACTGCCTGAGGCGGCCGCGCAGTTCTGGACGCTCCTTCAGCAGGACGGACAGCTGCTCGCGCTCCTCCTCATCCAGATCCCCTAGGGCATGGCCGGCCAGAAGGGCGTCGATGCCGGAGGGGCCGGGTGTGGTCGTGGCGTGGGTGTTCATGGGTTGGCGGGCGAATCGTGGAGCAGGGCCCGCAGGCGGATCAGGCCCTGGCGGGCGCGGGTCTTGACGGTGCCGAGGGGCAGCTCCAGCAGCGCGCCGATCGCCGACTGGCTCAGACCTTCGTAGTAGGCCATCTCGAGCACCTGCCGCTGGTTGGCGGGGATGGCCGCGAGGGCGGCGCGGACTCTCTCCGCCAGATCCTCGGCCTCGGCACTTTCGTGGGGCGTGGACACAGCCGCAGGGAACAGGTGCTCCGACCAGCGTTGCATCAGCTGCCAGCGGTTGGCGCGCTGGTTGATGCGATTGATCGCCATCGAGCGCGTCATCAGCAGCAGGTAGGCCAGCACAGGTCCCCGGGCAGGGTCGTACCCCCCCTGCTGCCGGTAGCGAAGGAAGACGTCGTGGGCGAGGTCTTCCGCCTCGTGGCTTGAGCGGCAGAGCCGCAGGGCCAGGCGGTAGACCGGTCCGCCACAGCTGTCGTAGACCTCCTCCAGGTCGTCGTCAGCGCCGAGACGCTCGCCGAGGTGGCCCCGCAGCCGCGGACGGCGTGGGGGAGCATCGGCGTCAGAGGAATTCAAAACCAAGGTGGCATCCGGTTGGGGTCCCGTTCCCCAGGTACCGGTGAAGGCCCCGATCGGATGGGTCCTCGCCAGCGACTGGCGAGGACCCCGGTCAGCACCAGGGCCGAGCCGGCCAGGACCGGGCCGCTCAGGGGCTCCCCCAGCAGCACGGCGGCGCTGAAAACCGCCACCACCAGGGCCAGGGAACCCCAGAGGGAGACAACCGCCACGCTGCAGCTGCGGTAGGCCCGGCGCAGCGCCAGTTCCCGGCCCAGGGAGAGGGACAGGGCATAGACGCCGATCACGCCCACCACCCACCAGAGGCGCAGCAGGAAGAAATGATGCGGTCCGAACAGCACCAGGGCGATGACCCCGAACACCAGCGCGGACAGCAGGGTGGGCACCCCGATCCCTACCGCCGCCGGCCACCCCCGGGCGGCAATGCTGCGGCCGCTGACGGCCGAACCGGCAAAGGCCAGCACCCCCACCAGGGCCCAGGCGATGCCGGCGGCTTGATCCATCCGGCCGGCATCGACGGCCATGGCGCCCTGGGGCAGCAGCAAACCGGCGCCGATCAGCAGCAGGCTGAGCCAGAAGCCGGCAGGCAGGGCCTCCCCCAGCCGCCAGCGGGCCAGCAGGGCCGAGACGGGCAACACCAGGGCGAACAGCAGGGTCTGGCTGATCACCGAGAGGGATTCCAGCGCGAAGTAATAGGCGACAGGCCCGAGGAACAGCCCCAGGCCGGCATTGAGGGCCAGCAGACGCTGATCCGCCGGACCCAGCACCTTCAGATCAGCCACCAGCGTGCGCCGCCCGGGCAGCAGGGCCGCCAGACCCACCGTGAGCTGGGCCAGGAAGAACACGTTGCAGAAGCTGATCGGGTTCTCGCCCCGCACCAGATGCCCCTGACCGAAGTCCTGAAGACCCTTCAAGACGGTGGCATCCAGCCCCCGCAGCAGCACATAGAGCCCCAGCGGCAGCAGCGCCCGGCCCCGTGACGGCACTGGCGGCGGCGAGGGCGGCAGCTGGGGCAATCCGATGGGGGGCCTCATCGGTAAACAGCCAAGGCAGGGGCCGAAACGCACCATCGCACGGCTCTTCGCTCCTCACACCCCGTTCCTTCAGCATGTCCCCCCTCAACGGTTCCCTGCTGCGCCGCAGCCTCGTCACCGTGGTCGCCGCCTCGGCCCTGTCCACCATGGCCCTGCACGCCGAACCCCTCAGCCGGCCGTTCAGCGACCGGAGCACCCCCGCCATCACCGCCCAGATGCAACCCAAGGGCATGGCGATGACCCAGGGCAGCTTCCGCAAGGCCGAGGCTCCCGTCAGCGGTGGCTTCTCCATCCATGAAAAAGACGGCAAGACGGTGCTCACCCTCAGCGGCGACTTCAAGACCAACGACATGGCCCCCGACCTCAAGGTGATCTTCAGCCCTTCGGCCACACCCCTGGCCGCCACCAAGGCCCCCGGCTTCCCCCTCAAGCCCGGCAGCTACACGGTGCTGGCGAAGCTCCAGTCCAGCAAGGGCGCCCAGAGCTACGTCATCCCCGCCTCGATCGATCTGAAGGCCCAGAAATCGGTGCTGATCTGGTGCCAGAAGTTCAACGCCACCATGGCCTGGGCTCCCCTCAAGCCCTGAGCCACGCCGCAGCCGCTGCCACAGGCCGCCGACCGGCGGCCACCTCCCCACCCGCGAAGGTCACTGCGATGCCGAAGCCGACCGTCCTGCCCGGGCGTCCACAGCCGCGGCAGCTTCTCGAATGTCTTCTGGCCGGGATGGCCGCCGGCACAATCGTCAGCTTCTCCGCCGTCTCGATCGCCCAGGCGTTCGTTGGCCCCAGAGGGGAGGCCAGGCCCGCACCTGGCCTCAACGGCACCCTGGCGGGTGCGGGGCTCGGTGCCCTCGCCGCGCTGGCCCTGAGCCGCCCACGCCACCGGTCAGCGACGGCCCCTGCCCAGGGGGATGAAACCAGCGACAGCAAGGGTCGGGGAGGGTGGGCGCACTGGCGCCCCTTCCGGGTGGCGCGCAAAGTGAAGGAAAGCGAGGAGATCACCTCCTTCCATCTCGAGCCCCTTGACGCCCAACCCCTGCCTGACTTCAAGCCGGGCCAGTTCCTGACCCTCCGTCTGGAGATTCCCGGGGCAGGCGCTCCGGTCATCCGGACCTATTCACTCTCCGACTATCCCCGGCCAACGGCGGGCTCCCACCACGCCTACCGGCTGTCCATCAAGCGGGAACCCGCCCCGACAGGCCAGCAGGTGCCACCGGGGGTGGCCTCCAACTTCCTGCATGACCACATCCAGGAGGGGTCGATCCTCGAGGTCAGGCCCCCCAACGGCAGTTTCGTGCTCGATCCCAGCCCCACCGGCCCGGTGGTGCTGCTCAGCAACGGAGTCGGCATCACGCCGATGATGGCGATGTTGAAGGCGGTTGCCGTCCACAACCCCGCTCGCAAGATCTGGTTCATCCATGGCGCCAGGGATGGGCGCGTCCATGCCTTCCGCCAGGAGGTGGCGATGACGGCCCAGGGGATGGAGGGCCTGACGCTCCATTACGCCTACAGCAGGCCGCAACCAGAGGATCAGGGACATTTCCACAGCCAGGGCTACGTGGATGTCCCCCTGATCCGCTCCCTCGTCCAGGAAGCAGCCGACTACTTCCTCTGCGGTTCCCCAGCCTTCATGGCCTCGATCCGTGCCGGATTGAAGGCGGAAGGTGTTCCGGAGGAACGCGTCAGATTCGAGATGTTCAGCCAACCCCCGCGAGCTGCGGCGACAACGCCACCGGGCGAAGCCGACGCTGCCCTGCCTGGGTCGCTGGCGGCCACGGTGACCTTCGCCCGCTCAGGCCGAACGGTGGAATGGCAAGGGGATCACGACAACCTGCTGGCCTTCGCCGAAGCCCATGGACTGCGTCCCGACCACAGCTGCCGGGCGGGAATCTGCGGCACCTGCGAATGCAGGCTGCTGGAGGGTGAGGTGGTCGATTCGGAACCACCGACCGCGTCTGTGGCTCCCGGTTCGGTGCTGATCTGCATCTCCCGGCCCGGATCCGCCAAGGTCAGCCTGGATCTGTAGGGCCGGATTCAGATGCTGCTGGAGAGCACCGTCGGCCCCTTCGGCTCCGTTCCCATGGGATCCGTTTCCACGCTCACACTCACACTGGTGGCCTGGCTGGTGGGCTGGGGGGGGATCAACATCGCCACATGACCCTGGGCTGTCGGCACGAAGGCCACACAACCAACCTTCTTGCCGCCGACGTTGGCCCACAAGCGGTAGGTGTGATGGGGAGGTAACGGCGGCAGATCATTGAGCATCAGCACGTTGTTGGTCGGGTTGCCCGTCACCATCACTTCGCCCGATCCCGGCATGCCGGGAGCGAGGGCCTCCAGAGTCATGCGGCGGCTCACGGGGGCAACGGCAGCCGTTGCAGGCTGGAGTTGACGCTGGATCTGGGCCAGTTGCTGGCGGGTCTGGTGGAGCTCGATGCCCAGCCCCAGCAGGGCCGTCCCCAGCAGGGTGGGCCACAGCCAGCCCGGAACGGAGGGGCGTTCGGGGGCCTGCTGGCGCCGCGGGGTGCCCTGGCCGCTGATCAGCCTCCGGCGCAACCGCTCCGGCGGTGCCGCAGTTTGGGGCAGGGCCAGGGGCAGCAGTTCGAGCGTGGTGCGGAATTCACTCAGACGCTGCTCCAGCTCCGGCTGCTGGCGCAGCAAGCGCGCCAGCTGCTCCCGTTCCGCCTCATCCAGATCGCCCAGGGCATGGCCCGCCATCAGGGCGTCGAAGCTGCCATCCGCAGGCACATCGTCGGGATTCATGGGTCGCTCGACCGGCAGGACCATGGATTGGGCATGTTTGCACTCCGCTCAGGGCCCCTGCAGGGTGATTCCAGCAGGTCTACCAGCGAGAGGCCTGAATGGATCGGCTTCGGGCGCCCTGCGCCGTTCCGCTCCTAGCCTCGGGAGCCCCCGGAGCCGGGTCCCTGACGTTCCTGCCCTCCTTCCTCCGCCACCGCCACCGATCGCCCCGGCAGACGCTGGGACATCAACGCAGCCCCTGGCTCAGCCTTCGGCGCCAGCCGGTGTCGATGGCGATGCGCATGCCCTGGCCGGTGTTCTTCATGGCCATGGCCGGGATCTACCTGGTGGAGGTGCTGATCTTCGCCCTGGCTTTTCAGCTGGATCATCGCCATCTGGAAGGCGACGGGGCGATGGGGATACCGGTCAGTGTGGTCTTCGCCCTGCAGAACCTGTTCAGCGCCAGTTTCCAGTCCGTCGAGGTCACGTCGCCCTACAGCCTGGGTCTGGCGGGAGGGCAGAGAATCGTCGGCCTGTTGACCAACGCCATGGTCACGGGCCTGTTCTTTCTGCGCTTCACCCAGGTGGATGCGCCGCTGCGCTTCAGTCGCCACCTGTGCCTGAGCTCCTGGCCCGATGGCCATCTGAGCTGCCGCTTCGTGACCCGGGATCCCAGCTACTGGCTGAAGGTGTCCTACGCGATGGTCCTGTTCCTGGATGAGGAGGTCGAACCGGGGGTGTGGCAACGGCGCGTCCATCCCCTGGCGCTGCTGAACACGTCCACGCCCCAGCTGCATGTCACCGCCGTGCTGAGCCATCGCCTGACCCCGGCCAGTCCCCTGGTGCAGCTTGGGCTTGCGGCGATCACGGCGGCCGGTGGAGCCCTGATGGTGCTGGTGGAGGGAACCGACGAGGTGACAGGGTCGCCCCTGTTGCAGGTGCATCACTACCGGATCGCCGACATTCTCGAAGGGCAGCGGTTCACGGATCTGGTGTCCATCGACGGCAGCGGCCGGCGTTCGGTCGACCTCGACGCCCTGGACCGCACCCAGCCGCTGCGGGAGTCAGCCCAATCCAATCCGGAGCTTCACCGGTAGAGACGGCATGGAGGGTTCGTGCGGCCTGCCGCCACGGCTTCTTCCTCCTCCCATGCGTCGTCGTCCCCATGTCCCGTTCCTTCAACGCTTTCGTCCGCAACGGTGCGGTGGCCGTGCTCACCGCCTCGGCCCTCAGCGGCCTCAGCGTGCACGCCGAACCCCTCAGCCGGCCGTTCAGCGACCGGAGCACCCCCGCCATCACCGCCCAGATGCAACCCAAGGGCATGGCGATGACCCAGGGCAGCTTCCGCAAGGCCGAGGCTCCCGTCAGCGGTGGCTTCTCCATCCATGAAAAAGACGGCAAGACGGTGCTCACCCTCAGCGGCGACTTCAAGACCAACGACATGGCCCCCGACCTCAAGGTGATCTTCAGCCCTTCGGCCACACCCCTGGCCGCCACCAAGGCCCCCGGCTTCCCCCTCAAGCCCGGCAGCTACACGGTGCTGGCGAAGCTCCAGTCCAGCAAGGGCGCCCAGAGCTACGTCATCCCCGCCTCGATCGATCTGAAGGCCCAGAAATCGGTGCTGATCTGGTGCCAGAAGTTCAACGCCACCATGGCCTGGGCTCCCCTCAAGCCCTGAGCCACGACGCGTCAGCCCCCTGACCGCTGGAACGCCGAACCGATGCGGTGTTCACCCTCCCCACCATGGTCCTGCCCCTTCTGGCCTATCTCGCCGGCCTGCTGACCATCCTCAGCCCCTGCATCCTGCCGGTGCTGCCCTTCCTGTTCACCCGGGTGGGGCATTCCTTCCGGCGCAGCGCCCTGCCCCTTCTGGCCGGCATGGCACTGACCTTCGCCGCCACGGGAAGCCTGGCGGCCCTGGGCGGCGGCTGGGTGGTGCAGGCCCACCGGTGGGGGCGCATGGCAGCCCTGGCCGCGCTGGGCCTGTTCGGTCTCGCGTTGCTGTGGCCGGCCCTGGCGGACGTGCTCAGCCAGCCGCTCGTGCAGCTGGGCGCGGGGCTGTCCCGGCGCTCCGATCGGGCCCAGCAGCGGGGCGAGACCGTCGGCGCCTCGGCCCTGCTGGGGGTGGCGGTGGGGCTGCTGTGGGCTCCGTGCGCTGGGCCGATCCTGGGGCTGATCCTCACCGGAGCGGCTCTTCGGGGTGGCAGCCCCGACACCGCCTTGCTGCTGCTGGCCTACGGCCTGGGTGCTGCCACCTCCCTGGCGGTGGCCCTGCTGGCCGGCGGTCGACTGGCGGTGGCCCTGAAGTTCACACGCGGGGCCGGCCTCTGGATGCGGCGCGGGCTGGGGGCCGCCGCACTGGCGGCGGTGGGGGTGAGCGCCCTGGGTCTGGAGCAGGCCTCCTTCGCCGGCTGGACCCTGGCCGACACCAACCGGCTCGAGCAGGCCCTGCTCACCCGGATCCCGGCCGCTGATCCCGGCGTGGCGAGCGCTCCGGCCATCAGCCGCCTGCCGGTGCAGGGCACGCTGCCGCCCTTTCCGAAGCGGGCCACCTGGCTGAATTCCCCACCCCTCAGCCGCGACCAGCTCTGGGGGAAGGTGGTGCTGGTGGACATCTGGACCTACTCCTGCATCAACTGCCTGCGCACCCTGCCCCACCTGCGGGCCTGGGCCAGCAAGTACAAGGACCATGGCCTGGTGGTGATCGGCGTTCACACGCCGGAGTTCGCCTTTGAGCGTGACCTCGGCAACGTACGCGCCGCCGTCCGCCGCTTGGGCCTGACCTATCCGGTGGTGATCGACAACGACTTCGCCATCTGGAAGTCCTTCCGGAACACCTACTGGCCGTCCTTTTATTTCATCGATGGCCAGGGCCGCATCCGGCATACGCATTTCGGCGAAGGCGCCTACGACACCTCCGAACGCACGATCCAGGAGCTGCTGCGCGAAGCCGGCCAGAAGGACGTACCCACCGGACTGGTGCGGCCCTGATGGCCGGGTTCGCCCTCAGAGCCCGGCGAACCACTCATAGCCCCTGTCCTCCCAGGTGCCGAGCCGTTCGCCCAGGCCGGTCATCAGTTCGAGGCCGGTGACCCACTTGCTCTGCTTGTAGCCGAGCTTGATGGGGCTGGCGAGGCGCACCGGAGCGCCGTTGGCCACCGGCAGCGGCGCTCCGTTCATGTGGGTGGCAAGCAGCGTCTGGGGGTGCAGCGCGGAGGCCAGATCCCAGGTTTCAAAGTACTGATCCGCCGAACGGATCGCCAGATAGGCCCCCAGGGGTGAGGGGCCGGCCAGGGCCAGCACATCGGCCAGCCGCGGTCCCGACCAGGCGACGATCGCCGCCCAGCCCTCGACGCAGACATGGCGGATGATGCACTCCTGCTGGGGCAACGCCGCCAGGGCCGCCAGATCCAGCTGCAGCGGACGGCTCACCACCCCGTTCACGGCCAGCCGGTAGCGGCCGGGCGCGAACTCGGGCGTGCCGTTGAAGCTGTTGATCAGCAGGGCAGCGGGCTCCACCTGGCTGCGGCGGAACTCGGGCAACCTGCCCTTCCCCTGCAGCAGCGCCTCGATCCGTTCGTTCAGTGGCTGGGTGGCCTCCCCCACTGTCTCGCTCCAGCCGTTGAGGGCACAGCCACCGAGCAGCAGGGAGGAACCGCCGCCGAGCAGCAGGCCCAGGGACCGGCGGCGACTCAGGGATTCAGGGGGATCGGCCATCTCAGGGAGGCAACGTTCGGGTCGGCGGCATCAGAGGAGCATCCGCCGCAGCAGCCGCAGGCCGCCCACCCGCCAGGAGAGCCCCACGTGGGCCACCAGCAGCAGGGCGATGGCGGGGATGGTGGCCAGGTGACAGACCCGCAGCGTCTGCCAGCTGGAGTGGCCGGCCGGCTCGGCGACGGCGAACAGCGACACCAGCCACCACAGCTGGGCCGGCTTGTACATGGCCAGGCCTGTGATCAGGCTCAAGGCCAGCACGACCAGCATCAGGGTGTAGGTGATCCGGTGGCTGGCCAGGCGCCGTCGGGGGGGACTGGCGCTGCGGCGCAGGGTGCCCAGATCGCCACCGTCGGCCAGGCGCCGGTGGCGCCGATGCAGCAGCAGGGCGATCCAGAGACCGAGGTTGGCGGCGTACAGACCCATGACGCCGAAGTGCCAGTCGCGGCCGCCGGCCAGCCAGCCGCCGAGGGTGAGCCACTCGGGCACGGTCGCCCCCTCCCGGCCGCCGAAGACCGGATTGGCGTTGTAGATCTCGAGGCCGCTGGCGGCCAGCAGCAGCAGCACCAGCAGGTTGAGACCGTGGAAGGCCCTGGTCCAGAGGGGGTGGGGGCCGGGGCGAACGGGGCCGGGGGCGTCAGAGAGCGGGATCACCAACCGGCGCAGACAGGACCGCCGTCAGTCTGCCCAGTCATCCTGGTACCCGCCGTCACACGATCCGGCGGCAGAAGTCGCCACAATGGCCCCGTCAACCCTCAGCGGTTGCCTCCCATGACTCTCAGGGCCGGCCCATCGGCTCCCGAAAGCCAGCACCATCGCGCTGCCGGCTCCAGCGCCCGTGGGACGAGGACATGGTCGCTGGCGCGACTCCTGGCGTCCGTTCACATGGAGCGGGAACGCGGCAGGGCCTACCAGCCGCGTTTCACCCGCGACCACCTGGCCTTCTCCTGGCTGGGAGCGTTGCTGTCCCTGGCCCTGCTCGGTGGCCTCAGCGCCTGGAGCGGGTACCTGTTGATGGCGGCCCCGCTGGGGGCGTCTTCGGTGCTGCTGTTCGGCCACCCCCGAAGCCCCCTGGCCCAGCCCCGCAACATCATTCTGGGCAACGGGCTGGGGGGTCTGATCGCGATGCTGGTGGTGAGCTGCGGCTGGTCCGGTGCCTGGGGGGTGGCCCTGGCTGTGGGGCTGACCATCGTGGTGGGGCAGCAGGGTCGCTGCCTGCACCCCCCCGCCGGCGGGGTCGCCTTTCTCGGGGTGTTCCTGAAGGCATCGGCTGGGTTCGTGCTGTTTCCCGTGCTTTCCGGTTCGGTGCTGCTGGTGTTGCTGGCCTGTCTGTTCAGCCGGGGGGTCAGGGGAGCCTCCGCCTACCCGGCGCACTGGCTCTGATCCTGGAGTCAGGCGATCTGGAGCTGGTCGAGCTGTTGCTGCAGTCGCTGCTTCATGCGCTTCTGAACCAGGTCGCAGAGCTCCTCCACCAGCTCGGCGTCGGCCCGGTAGATGAGGCGGACCCCGTCGCGCTCGCAACTCACGAGGCCGGCCCGCTGCAGCTGGGAGAGCTGGCGGCTGATGTGGGACTGGCTGAACCCGGTGGCCTCGATCAGGGAGGCGACATCACAGGGACCCTGACGCAGATGGCAGAGGAGCTGGAGCCGGGCCGGTTCGCTCAGCAGCCGGAAGAACTGGCTGAACTCCTCCAGCAGCTCTGGACTGGGAATCGAACCGGGACCGACAACGCCCATGGCAACCGACTATGACGCTAGCGACATTATGCAGCGCCGTTCCCGCCAATGGGGTGCAGACGGCAGCAGCTTTTCACTCTTTTGCCGTTGTATGCGTGTATGGTCATAGTCAGCAGTCCGTGCCGCCTCGATGTCCCCCGTTCCCGCCTCGTCAAGCCATGCCGCATGGGCCCGGCGGGGGGGATGGTCTTGAGCGTCGCCCTGCTGGGTCTGATGGCCGCCGGCGGTGCCCTGATCGGTTTCCTGCTGGCGGTGCTCGGCGCCGGCGGCTCGATCCTGCTGCTGCCCCTGCTGATCAGCGGCGCCGGACTGCCCACCCGTGAGGCGGTGCCCCTCTCGCTCCTAGCGGTGACCCTGCTGGCGGTGGCCAACGCCGGCCCCTACCTGCGGCGACACCAGGTGGCGCCCCGGCCCGCCCTGGTCCTGGGGGTGCCGGCCCTGGCGGGCAGCTGGATCGGCGGCACCCTCGTCAAGCAGGGGCTGATCCCCGAGCCGGTGCAGCTGGCCGTGTTCGCCGCTGCCGCCCTGGTGGCCGCCTGGCTGCTCTCGCGGCGGCAACGCGGCCCCGGCGGCGACAGGCACTCCAGCCAGCCCCGGCGGCCCGGCGGGACCCTGGCCCTGGCGGGCCAGGGGGTGGTGGTGGGCCTGCTCACCGGCATCGCCGGCGTGGGCGGCGGCTTCGCCATCGTCCCCGCCCTGGTGCTGCTGGCCGGTCTGCCGATGTCCCTGGCCAGCGGCACCAGCCTGGTGCTGATCGCCACCAACAGCCTGGTGGCCCTCGGGGCCCTCGGGCACTGGCCGGCGGCCGGCCTGCCCCTGCTGGCGCCCCTGATCGCCGGCGGCCTGGTGGGCGCCATCGGCGGCCAGGCCCTGGCCCCCCACCTCTCCGATCGGCGCCTGCGCCAGGGCTTCGCCGCCCTGCTGGTCGGATCGGCCCTGCTCACGGGCGCCGAAGCCCTCCAGCGCCAGCGCAGCCTCAGCGCCGCCGGTCCACCCACCCACACCGTCCCGCACCAGAAATGAGCCAACTCCTGTTCCAGTTCCGCCTGCAGAGCCGCCACGGCGCCGCCGGCGACAGCCTCAGCGTCGACGTCCGCAACGGCGAGCAGGAGCCGTGGCAGCCGCTGGAGCCCAGCCTGCAGACCCCCGGCTTCCGGCTGTTCCTGCTGTCGCTGCTGCTCTGCCAGCACCACTACCTCGTGGCCAACGCCGTCGAGCGGCATCTGCCCCTGGCCGCGGTGGATGGGGTGCTCAGCGTGACGGCCTCCGCCGACTGGATGATCGAGGCGGTGGACGGCACCTTCCAGGTGCGGCTGGAGGCGCCCGATGGGGCGCCGACACCCCAGCTGGATGAAGCCAGCCGGGCCTTTCTGGAGCGGCGCATGAAGGTCTGCCCGGTGTCGCGGAATCTGCCCGGTACGGTGACCAAAGCGATCGTGGTGCAAGCGGCGGGATGATCCGGGCGTTTGAACCGGCCGACTGGCCGGCGGTGTGGGCGGTGCTGGAGCCGGTGTTCCGGGCCGGCGAGACCTTCCCCCACGACCCGGCCATCGACAGCGACGCCGCCCGTCAGGCCTGGGTGGGGTCCGTCGCCGCCACCTTCGTGGCCACCGAGGCGGACGGCGCCATCCTGGGCACCTACTACCTGCGGCCCAACCAGCCGTGCCTGGGCGCCCACGTGGCCAACGCCGGCTACGTGGTGGCCGAGGCCGCCCGGGGCCGGGGGCTGGGCCATGCCCTCTGCCGCCACTCCCAGGAGGAGGCCCGGCGGCGGGGCTTCACGGCGATGCAGTTCAACCTGGTGGTGAGCACCAACACCGCCGGGGTGGCCGCCTGGAGCCGCAACGGCTTCCGCACCGTCGGCCGGCTCCCCGGGGCCTTCCGCCATCCCCGGCTGGGGGAGGTGGAGGCCCTGGTGATGTTCAAGACACTGGCCTGAGCTCAGGGGGACGGGTGCTCCTGGCAGGGCATCCAGAGGGAGCCCATGGCATGGGCCCCTTCGCAGCCCAGTTCCTTCGCCTTCTTCAGGGCCTCCTCCCGGCTGGGGTAGGCATAGAGGTTGGGCTGGCCCTGGCTGTGGTCGTGGCTGTGGCTGTTGTGGTGGTGCACCTGGCCGCTCGGGCTCCCCATGCGGTAGGGGCCCATCCCTTCCATGCCCACCCACCAGACACCCATCACGTTCACCCCGGCGATCAGGATGCCCATGCCCACCACGGAGGCGTTGATCACGCCCATGGCCACCGCTCCGAGGCTCAGCACCCCCATCGGCACGACACCGATGCTGATCACCCCCATGGGCACGATGCCGATCGAAATGATGCCCAGGGGGGCGATGCCGATGGCCAGGATCTTCGGGCGGCCACCGCAGGCCGAGGCGCCGCCGGTGGGAGGGGTCTCCGGCGCGACCGGGTCAGGCATCAGTGGGAGCCGTGGCCGGACGACCCGCCCTTGGTTTCGCCATGGCTGGAACAGGGCATCCACTGGTTGCCCATCTTGTGGGCCCCGGTGCAGTTGAAATGCTTGGCGGCGGCCTCGGCTTCCGCCTTGGTGGCGAACACCGCCTTCTGGGCGCCCTGGCCCGGCTGCTGAGCCAGGGCAGGGGCGCCTCCCAGGGCGGCCAGCAGGCCGGCGGCGGCCAGGGGGACGAAGGGAGGCCGGTGACGAGCCACGGCGATTCCAGAAACGACAATCATTCTGGCAGGGACGGCCTCAGGGGCTGTGGCCGCCGGTCGCCCAGGGATTGTCGCCGCTGGGGTGCCATCACGCCGGGAGGACCGCAGGGATCAGGCGACGGCCGCAGAGGACCGCGCCGAAGCCGAACACGTACATCAGCAGGCTGTAGACCGCCGCCGGCACCGCCATGTCGGGGTTGTTCAGCAAGCCGGCGGTGATGGCGATCGCCAGGGTTCCGTTCTGAATCCCCACTTCGATCGCGATGCACACCTGCTGGGCCACGGGCAGGCGGAACAGCCTGCCGGCCAGGAAGCCCGCCAGCATGGCCAGCAGGTTGAGCAGGGCGATCGCCAGTCCCATCTGGGCCAGAAAGCCTGGCAGCTTGGGGGCCTCGCGGATGAACAGCAGCAGGATGATCAGCGCCAGCAGGCCCCCGGCCAGGCGGCCCATCTGCTTCTCAAGCCGCCGGGCCGGCCCGGGGAAGCGATGGCGGATGGCCATGCCGATGGCCGTCGGCAGCAGGGTGATCAGCACGATCTGCAGCATGGTGGTGCCGATCGGCAGGGCGATCGCGGCCCCCTCGCCCAGGAAATGCTGGAGGGCCAGGTTGGTGAACAGCGGAATCGTGACCACGGTGATGAGGCTGCTCACGGCCGTCAGCGTCACCGACAGGGCCACATCCCCCCGGGCCAGGTAGGTCATCAGGTTGGAGGACGGCCCGCCCGGGCAGACGGCCACGACCACCAGACCCACCGCCATCACGGGCTCCATCGGCACCACCAGGGCGATCAACGCCCCCAGCAGCGGCAGCACCAGGGTCTGGCAGACCGTGCCCACCGCGACCGCCCTGGGGTAGCGCGTGATGCGCCGGAAGTCCTCGGGCACCAGGCTGAGGCCCATGCCCAGCATGACGATGGCCAGCGCCACAGGCAGCAGGACGGCGGTGAAGACGCTGCTCTGCATCAGTGGATGGCCATGCCCCGCATCACCGTGCCCATGATGCTCACCCGCGCCCAGCGCGGCAGGGGCACCAGCGACCAGCTCAGCAGCCTGGAGAGCGCCCCCGGCAGCACGGTGGTCTGCCGCCCCAGGGCCGCCAGGATCGGCTGGGCAAGCGCCTCGGGCTCGCTGGCCGCCCCCAGCCGCATCCCGGCCCTGGCGGCGAAGCCGCTGTGGGTGGGACCCGGGGCGGCGGCCAGCACATCGACCCCGTCCGCCCGGAGTTCCACCTGCAGGGCTTCGGCGAGGCTCTGCACGTAGGCCTTGGTGGCGGCGTAATGGGCCGCGTAGGGCATGCCCTGGAAGGCGGCGATCGAGCTGAGCAGCACCAGGCCGCCCCGGCCCCGTTCCCGGAAGCGGCGGCCGAAGTGGTGGCAGGCCTGCAGCACCGCCCGGCCGTTGACCATCAGCATCTCGGTTTCGCTGCTGATGTCGGCGTCAAGGAAGGGGCCGGCGCTGCCGAAGCCGGCGGAGGCCACCAGCAATCCCACATCCAGTGGATCGGTGACCCGGCGGATCGCCGCCAGCTGGTCGTCCAGGGCCAGGTCCAGGCGATGACCTGCACCTGCACGCCCTGGCTGGCGATGAGGCTGGCCGCCAGGGCTTCGAGCCGGGGCCGATCCCGGGCCACGAGCACCAGATTCAGCCCGGCGTCGGCCAGAGCGAGGGCCAGGGCGCGGCCGATGCCGGAGGAGGCTCCGGTGACGACGGCCCAGGGTCCGTAGCGTTGCAGGAAACGGAACTGGTGGCGGGTCGGGGCGGATGGCATCGCGGCTTCGGGGATGGGGGAGGGGGAACGGATGAGGGGGGAACTCAGCGCGGGAAGCAGGCCGCGAAGCGGGCCAGAAGGCGGCGGTCGCCGCTGATCCTGAGGCGGCGGCGCAGCACCTGCTCCAGGGAGCGGGGCGCTGGCGTCGGGAGGGGCCCGCGCTCGCGGGCAGCCGCGAGGGCGGGGTGGTCGGGACTCTTAGCCATGATGGTCGTCATGCCATAGGACAAAAAAGAGAGGGGCCGTCTCAGGCCCCAGGCGAGGAGGCCGCCGCCAGCAGCCGCCGGGCCAGGTCGGGGTCGTCCACCAGGCGGGCCAGCACCACCGCCCCCACCATGGCCGAGGCAAGATGCAGGGCTCCATCACTGGGCTCCGGCGCCGGCTGGCGCGGATGCAGCTTGCGCTCGATCGCCGCCAGCAGCCCGCGGGCGGCAGTCGCGAACGCGGAGCGCACGGGAGCGGGCTGGCGGGCCCCCTCCGCGCCGAGGGCCGCGATCACGCAGCCCCGCTCGGGGTGGGCGAGGTGCTCGGGGGAGAGGTAGAGGGCGAGGCTCTGCTCCAGCGACAGCGAGGGCGAGAGGGGGCCGGCGGCACTGGCGGCGGCCGCCGTGCCGATGGCCTCAGCCACCAGGGCGTCCCGACTGGGGAAATGGGCATAGAAGGCTCCATGGGTGAGGCCGGCCCGGCGCATCAGGGCGGGAATGCCGATGCCCGCCAGGCCGTGGCGGCGCAACTCCTCGGCGGCGGCCTCAAGGATGCGGGCGCGAACGGCCTGCTTGTGGCTTCCCGGGTATCGCATGACGGTCATCATGCCATCAGAGACCGGGTGGCGGCCAGGGCTGTCCTCCGGAAAGGGTGGACAGGCGCTCAGCAGGGGCTGCAGATGTCGATCAGGCAGCCGTTCGGATCGACGGTCAGGAAGCGGCGCTGGCCGTAGAACTCGTTCCTGGGCTCCTGCAGGATCGAAAGCCCCAGGGACAGGGCCTTGGCGTACACAGCATCGACGTCAGGGACCACGAAGGTGAGGTACAGGCCGGCAGGCGCCTGCTGAAAGGGCGGCGGAACCAGCTCACTGGATCGGGCGATGAGGCCAAGCTCAAGCGCCGGATGGGTGGGGGAACGCAGTTGGACGTACCAGTCGCTGTCGTCGTTCACCTTGAACTCAAGGAGCGAGACATAGAAATCGCGACTCTCGCCCAGCCGGTCGGAGCAGAGGTTGGTCAACAGTCGCGTGAAGGTCATGGAAGCCTTCGTCCTCGGCATGGAGCGCAGTCTGAAGCCTCACACGCAGGTGGAATCCAGCGCGCTCGAGAGCGCGTCTAGAAAGCGACCGCCCCAGAGACAGCCCATCCCGCCTGATGCAGTGATCGCCAGGGCGGCGGCAAGCGTCTCCAGTCTGCTGAGCTGGAAGGGATGACCAGCGGCGAAGGGCACCGAAGCGATCAGCACACCCATGGCAGCGCCGACAGCAAAGCGCGGCGCCACGGCGGAACGTGTCGTGCTGAGGTGTTGTTCAGGCGGCATCACACTCCTCAAGGCATAGCTGGGCAGACTTTCGGCAGGGTCGGGGCAACCTCAGGCGCCTGGTTGAACCCCCTTCCCATCCATCAGCAGGCGCTCGAAGGCCTCGTGATCCATCGGATCCAGCAGGGCCTGGTGTCGCCATCGTTCCATCAAGCCGCTCCAACTTGGCTGGGCCACCAGATCCGCGAACAGGACATAGGGCAATGAGCCCTTGATCCTGTTGAGCGATCGGCAAATGACTTGAACGCCTAGGTGGTCACTGCCAGGGGATCGGTGGTCGAGCTCTGCGAAGAGCGGGTGCTGTTGATGACCATCACCAAAAAAGAGTTGGACTCCCGACAGTTGGCAGGTCCCATGATTGGCAGAAAGGAGCTTCAGCAGCCCTGACTTAGGAAGACCCCAGCGCTTGGCCCTGGCCTCCGCCCACCAGAGATGAACCTCCTGAACCTCGAACGGGGAGCTCATGATTTGAACTGGCTGACAAGGCGTCTGACAGCCGGTTTGGAAGCGCCATAACTGACGATGGCCACATCAAGATCAGCATGCCAATAGAGATTCAGGGCTCGCTGGAGGCCATCCAGAATCCAGTCGGCTTGATTGCCAAAGGCCCCGCCACCGAGAAGCGTGAGAAACACGCGGTTGCTGCCGTGCTGGGCCGAGTCCAGGATGGCCGTGCAGATCGTTGCTTCAAACGACGTGACTCCGCCGCTCCATCCCCATCGCATCGTCAGGCGTCGGTTTCATTACATCCCAGATAGGGCCAACAACTCACGGTCGTCGCAATGCTCAAGTCCCAGGATTGCCGCATAAGACTCACCGGACAATCCAAGAGCTTTGGCAAACGCAGGTTCGGTCTTCAAGCCCGAACATTTCAATTCCGTCACGGCCGACTTCAGGCCAGGAGACAAGACGAGCAACCGCTGTTCAACCCGAAAATGCCGTACGCCCCACTGTTTGGCTGTCGGAATGGGTTGACAGAAGATATCAACATCCCATCCAAGTGCATGGAACTGAACAACAATGGATGCGTGCTCTTGAAAGATGCTGTGTCGAACTTGAAAGCCATCTTGCGATTCATATTGACGCGATGTGAATTCTGCAAACCGGTCAAGATCGTCACAAGAGCAGGCAATGTCGATATCGCTACTGGAAACATCAATTTCAAGCGGCAGCGTTCCGATCACTATTGGGTCGAATGAACACAGGTTGGCAAGCAGGCCAAGCCTCTCAATGGCTTGCTCGTAAGGGATTCGCATGTGGAATCGAAGTCAGGTGGGATAACGATCAAGCTCACCGAACGCAAATAGACTTTTCCACTCAAGAAGTCACTGTGGCACGTTTCGGCGCAGCGGCTGATGAGACTCACGAAGCCTCTCACGGGCATGAATGAATTGACTGATCCCTTCAACAAGTTCAGGCACAACTGGAAGCGTTGGGTCGGAGTAGGAAGCCTTTTGCTGTTCAGGGTCTAATGAAGCAGCCTTTAAGACGTGATTCATCCCTTCAATCATCCTGAGCTCCGCATCAGGCTTGGCCATTCTCAGGGCTTCCGCCTCGCTGACTGGCACTTGGATATCCGTGGTTCCTTGAACAATGAGAGCAGGTATCGTGAGGCGCCTGATCTCCTGGGCAGGGGTGTAACGGAACCACGAAATGAGCTAAGGCTGGACGCTCGCTCTGAAGAGCATATGTAATTCCAGTGGAACGGAGATCACAGGGTTACCTTGCTCTAGAGCAACAAGAATCTGCTCACTCTGCAGCCACAATGGATCAGGCAATCTCGATTGTAGCTGTTTTCGTAGTATTTTTGATGCCGCTTGGGCGGGTCCGGCGATGGAGACAAACGCATCTGCTTCCACTTTGCTGGTCGCCAGCATTCCGATCAGAGAACCTTCACTGTGACCAATGACGGTGACGCTTGAGAAACGAGGATCGAGCTGGAGTCGTTGAATCCAGAGTGCTGCATCATCAGCATAAGTATCAAAACGCAAATCAACTTCTTCAGGCCCTGCAGCTGAACTTTCTCCAATACCACGCTTGTCATAGCGTATCGAGGCAATGCCGTGATCGGCTAATCCTTCAGCCAGTTGCTTGAGGCTGTTGTTCTCGCCAGCCAGAGGCCCGTTCCCATTGCGATCAGTCGGACCTGAACCCGCAATGATCAGCACCACAGGCGTTGGCAGATGAGAGGTTGGAAAAATTTGTGTGCCGTAGAGAGTTCCTGTGAAAGTCATCAGGTGAACTCCGGCAGACTTTGAGGGGTTTGTCATTGTGCCTCCATCATCAGAAATCAAGGCAGAGCCAGCAGCCAGCGATGAAACCTACGGAATGACGAGAGCCGAGGGACAAAAAGTGAAGTGCGTTGAATTGATTCCAAACATACTCAGATCTGGAAAGACAAAAGCGACTAACGCTCAAGGTCATCGGCTGACAGTGGCCTTACGCAAGGATCAAGCACCGTTATAGCCTTGCGCTGAATCTTGATGCTAGCCATCAGCGCGTTGAATCCGCAGCATTTCACATGCGCCTCTCTGAAACTCGTAGTTCACCCGCTGAATCGATACGTTGTGTCCAGCTGTACGCAGCATCTCGACACTCCCTTCCAGATAGGGCGAACGTGCACCGCCCAAGGCAAGCAGTGGAAACACCCTGACTTCTTTGGCAACGCGGCATAGCTCCAGCAGTGAGGCATGGTGAAACTCTTCGTCCAGCTGTTGGCTATACAGGAAGAGAAGATGCGAGCAGAGGGCTAAGTCAAAGTCGCCGGTAGGAAATGGCAGAGAAGGTAGAGCCGCATTCACATACCTACCCTCCATGAGGCCGGCAGGATAGTCAGCCAAGAACGCATTCATGGCGGCCATGCGGACCTTGCCAAGCTCATCGACCGATGTGATGGCTTCCCAAACGAACTCCTTCTGGTTCTGCCTCGTCTGATCAATCACTTGCTCATAGGTAGCGGTAATACGAGCTTCAATATCGGCGTTGCTGAACGCATAGAGTGGATCGCAGGAAACAACCCTGGCTCCTCTTCTTGTTGCTTCTGCATTGAAGCCAGCAGGTCCGTCCCCACAGCCAAGGATTCGGCCTGCCATCTCGGCCTCGGCCAGCAAGAACATGGCTGTGTATTCCTCGAAAGAACGACCCCAAGGAACAACCTTATCAAGCGTGAACATGATGCCGTTCGCGAATGGCTAACGTTCGAGCGAAGCAGGTGGCCTGCCGTTGGTGCTCAGTTTGACCGAGGGATTAGGCAGCACCGTTCACCCGGCAACAGGAGTGCAAAGTTCGATGAGCGTACCGTCTGGCGCACGGACATAGGAGACGGTCTGGCCCCACGGCTTGGCCACGGGTGCAGCCAGCTCCTTGGCTCCATGCTTGATGGCGGATTGGTGGGCGTCCTGCACATCTTCGGTGACGAGAGCGATCTCCATACCCAGGGGTTGCTGGGACTCGCTGGCATGCACGTGACCGGCTGGAAAGTTCATTGCACCCAGTGCATGGGAGGCGAAGGCGAGGGTGGTTTCTCCTGTCTTGAGCTCGCCGTAGTCACCTGAGTCGTGAAGGAACTTCCGCTCAAGGCCGAAGGCCCGCTCGAAGAACTGGAGCGAGTCCGCAACGCGGGGGACGTAGACGATGGTGTAGCCGAGTTTCATGGTGGGAACACGTGCTGTTGAGAGCGTGGCTCGTGTTTTGTGGTCTCAGCGCCGCAGGCTCAAAAGGCATTGCTGGTACGACCTAATCTGCTGCGATGAGAGCAGAGAGTTGCTCGCCGTGGCGACGGATGCTGCCAGCCCAGCGTGGATCGACATGGTGGTAATCAGGGGCGATTTGGTGGTAGAAGCTTGGCATGGGCGTTGAGAGGCCCAACGCCTTAAATCAGCAGCGACAGACGAACTTCAACTCAAATCCAGTACCTTTTCACCGTCCGCTACATTGGAATTGCTCGGCGGCGATCGCGTTCCTCCAACTTCAATCTAAATCACAAGAAGGCGTTGCTGATCTGACAGATGAGTTTCGTAGGGGAGGTTTGAGAACCACCCCTACTGCAAGATAGCCCATCTGCGAATAAGTTCTACATTCAGCAATACCCATAAGGATACAGGTTATGTTCATGGTGTCCGTAGATGTTCAATATCTTGAATCGGCGGCGCACCGAACAACCGAGCATACTCGCGACTGAATTGTGACGGACTCTCATACCCTACTTGATAGGCAGCAGTGGAAGCATTAGAGTTTTCAGCAAGCATCAGACGGCGCGCTTCGAGGAGTCTCAAGTGTTTTTGATATTGCAGCGGACTCATGGATGTCACGGCTTTAAAGTGATGATAAAACGAGGAAGCAGACATCCCGGCTTGTCCTGCTAAATCCTCGATACGCAATGGCTGTGTGAATTCAGCCTTGAGCTGTTTTATCACCTCAGCAATCCGCTGCATAGTGCTACCCGATGTGGCAATTTGGCGAACTGCTGCGCCTTGGTCACTCATTAAAAGGCGGTAATAGAGTTCGCGAATGATTAGCGGTGCCAGGACGGGAATATCCTGTGGTGTATCCAGAAGTTTCGTCAGCCTGAGAGCGCAATCGAGCAGCGGTATATCAATCGTACTGACAAATAAGCCTCTCACAGCATTTTCTTGCTGACGTTGAACCGCACTGGCTTGAATTATCAGATCACAGAGTTGATAGGGATCTAACATCAGCTTAAATCCCAGATAAGGCTTATCAGAAGTTGCCTCTACAACAAATGCGGTTAGCGGCAGATCAACTGATACAACCAGGTATTGCGCCGCACCATACCGATAGATGTCCTCATTCAGAAACAGTTCTTTTTTACCTTGAACCAGAATTGCAAAGATCGGGTCACAAACACCGCGTAGTGCAGTGGACACTGAAGATTCTCGCTGAAATTCCAATTGAGCGATCGCGGTTTGATGAAACCCATTTCCCTTGCCATCGGTATGACTAGTGATCAGGTCTGCCAACTCCTGGCACTGCTTTGTGATCTCAGCTTGATGGCTAACTGAGCGAATGATTTGAGGTGTCATGGGATTTTACCGACTCATGGAATCACCTTCCACTCAGCATTATAGACGACCAACAGAATCCCAGCTTGGAGGATTAGGCAAGAATCCGGGAGGTCTATGTATTGAGCTATCTTGCCTTTGCTCTTACTGTGAGTCAATACAAACTCATCAGCCAGGAAAAGCAACTATGTTGAACGTTGAAAAGAAAGTTGTCGTCATTACCGGAGCCAGCAGTGGAATTGGCGAAGCAACTGCTCGATTGCTGTCACAAAATGGCGCAAACGTTGTTCTAGGAGCGCGACGGACAGAGAAGCTCGGCAAGATTGTCGAGGATATTCGTTGTCAGGGCAACACAGCAGAATTTAGAGCGGTGGATGTCACCAATCGTGAGGATGTGAAAGCGTTCATTCACTTTGCCAAAGATAGGTTTGGTCGTGTTGATGTGATTTTTAACAACGCAGGCGTGATGCCGCTATCACGGCTTGATGCCCTGAAAGTTGAGGAATGGGACACCATGATCAATGTCAACATTCACGGCGTATTAAATGGCATTGCAGCGGGACTGCCGATCATGGAAGCGCAAGGCGGTGGACAGTTTATCAATACTGCGTCGATCGCCGCTCATTGGGTCGGACCTACTGCTGCCGTTTATTGCGCCACAAAATACGCAGTTTGGGCAATCTCCGATGGGCTGCGTCAGGAGTCAAAGAATATCCGTGTCACGCTTATCTCCCCTGGCGTGGTCGAAACTGAACTTGGCTCCGATATCACGGACAATGCCAGCAAGGGTTTTTTACAGGAACTTCGCAAGACGGCACTCACATCAGATGCGATCGCCAGAGCTGTCATCTATGCGATTGCTCAACCAGCGGATGTAGATGTCAATGAAATTATTGTACGCCCGACCGCCAGCGCATTCTAAAGCATTGCCCATTCATCCTCATGGCAAGGCACAGTTCAACTTACAGACAAAATGAAAATCGAAGCGGATAACGCCTGGTTCTGCGTGGCGGCACTCACCCTGCCCACTGTGGCCAGAGGCGACAGGAAGGCATGGATCTCCTCCTCGCCCATGTCGCTTGGATGCCGCATCCTGTGAACGCGCAGAAAGCGCTTCACCCCATGGGCATCAGTTCCTCCCGGTAACGATCCATCGGCCTCGGGCCGGGAGTCGGAGCCATGGGAGCGGGGTCGGAGCCGCCTTCAGGGTTCCCCGCCCGGCTCCTCCACCAGCCGCGCCAGGGTCGCCTCCAGCTCGCGCCGCCATTCGCCGGGGGCGAAGCGGTGCCAGCGGCCGTGGCCGGGCAGCAGCCAGCGCACGTCGAGATCCAGCAGCCGCTCCACCGAGCGCACCTGCTCCCACCAGTCCCACCAGCAGTAGCGGCGGGACGCCACCACCCCGGGGGGATCCTCGCCCCACCAGAGGTGGTCGCCGCTGAACAGCACCTGGCCGGCGAACAGCACCGCCACCGAGCCGGCGGTGTGGCCCGGCACCGGCAGCACCAGCAGGTCGTCGTCGAGCGTGATGGCTTCGGTGCCCTCGAAGCGGTGCTCCGCCTCCGGGGCGGCGTCGGCATCGGCGGTGTGGATCCAGCGTTCGGCGCCGAAGTGCCGGGCCCAGGTGTCGTGGTCGGCCACGTCGTCGCGGTGGCTGAGCAGGATCCGCTGCAGGCCCCCCAGGGCCCCGATCCGGCGGGCGAGGGCGCCGCTCCAGCGCGGGGAATCGATCAGCACATTGTTGGGCCGGCCATCGGCGTGGCGCCGGGTGATCAGCCAGCTGCTGGCCCCGAAGCTCTTGCGCGACGCCCAGCCGCCGTAATGCACCGCCCCCGCCGGCAGGCTGCACACCGGGGCCGGGAAGCCGTCGGCCGGGCTCCGGGCCAGCAACTCCCTGCTGGTGCCGATCGCCGCCACCGGGCAGGCCTGCAGCGCCATCAGGGCCGCGCGGGTCTCGCCCTCGCCCTGCGGCTGGGCCCACACGTGCGACGTGCGGCCGGTGGGGGCGAAGTGGGCCGGATCGAACTGCCAGCAGGTGCCGCAGTCGATGCAGGTCCGGTCCACATAGAACGGCCCGGGGGTGTTGGCGGCCAGGCGCTGCTCGGGACGGGCCATGGGAAGGTGGCGGCGACGCCCCTAGCCTGATCCCCATGGCCCATGCCCTGGCGCTGCTGGCAAGTGCGTCGCGCCGCGAGGCGCTGCTCGACTGGCTCGACCGGCAGTCGCTGGCGGTCAATGGTTTCCCCCTGCTCACCAGCGCCGAACTGGCGGAGCGGCTCGGCAACGACCCACGCACCGCCCAGCTGCGGGTCACACCGCTGGCGGCCCTCGCCGAGGGGGGTGACATCCAGGTCGCCGCCAAGGTGCTCGCCCGTGAGGTGGACCTGGTGGTGGCCTTCCTGGATCCGGAGCTGCCGGCGGGCACCCCTCCCGACGCCGGGCTGCTGATCCGCGCCTGCGAACTGGCTGGCGTGCCCCTGGCCCTGAACGCCGCCACCGCCGAGCTGGCCCTGCGCGGCCTGTCCCACGGCCGCTCGGCCTACCTCGTGTTCAATCCCGTCGCCGGCCAGGGGGATGCCAACGCCGATCTGGCCCTGATCCGCTCGATCCTCGAGCCCCAGCTCCTGGTGACCGTGCTGCTCACCCGGGCCGGCACCGACCCGGGCGACCAGTGCCGGGAACTGGTCGCCCTGCTCCAGGCCCGACCGGCCGACGAAGCCGACAACGCCATGATCGTGGCCTGCGGCGGCGACGGCACCGTCTCGGCCGTGGCGGGGGCGGTGGCGGGCACCGGCATTCCCCTCGGCGTCCTTCCCCGCGGCACCGCCAACGCCTTCGCCTCAGCGCTGTTCATTCCCACCGATCTGGTGGCCGCCTGCGAAACGATCCTGGCCGGCCACACCCACGTGGTGGATGCTGCCCGCTGCAACGACGTGCCGATGACCCTGCTGGCCGGGGTCGGCTTCGAGGCCGGGATGGTGGATCGGGCCACCCGCGAGCTCAAGACAATGCTCGGCCCGCTCGCCTACGTGCTCGCCGGCGCCCAGCAGCTGGCGTCCCAGCAGCCGTTCCGGGCCCGGGTCGACATCGACGGCACCGTCACCGACGTGCAGGCCGCCGCCATCACCGTGGCCAACGTGGCCCCCGCCACCTCCGTACTGGCCCAGGGCTTCGGGCGGGTGATCCCCGATGACGGTCTGCTGGAGGTCACCATCGCCTCCCCCGCCACCCGCCTGCAGGGCCTCAACGCCCTCGCCTCCCTGCTCACCTCCGCCGTGGTGCAGTCGCCCGCCAACCATCCGGACCTCCTGTGTCTGCGGGCCAGCCGCATCACGATCACCACCGACCCCCCCCAGCGCCTCGTGATCGACGGCGAGATGCTCGAGGCCGACCCCGTCACCTTCACCTGCCTGCCCGGCGCCCTGACGGTGTTCGCCCCGTTGCCCCCACCGTGAACGGGCCCCCATGAACCTGGCCACCGAGGCGGGCGTCGCCACCAAGATCAGCCGCATGGCCGACCGGGTGCGCTGGGGCCATCCCGCCCTCGCCCGCCACGGCATCGACCCCTGCCGCCTGGCGATCGCGGGCGATCCGGGCAGCCCCGAGGCCTTCTCCTTCCTCGTGCTGGGTGACAGCGGCACCGGGCTGCATCGCCGCGACACCCCCCAGCGGCGGGTGGCGGAGCAGCTGCTCGCCCATGGCGCCGATGCCCGCTTCCTGCTCCACACCGGCGATGTCGTCTACCCGGTGGGCTCCAGCGAGCAGTACCCCGACAACTTCATCCGTCCCTACCGGGAATGGATCGTGGGCGGCGAGGAGTGGGACCGGCTGCGCTACGACCGGCTCGTCTTCCGGGTGCCGTTCCTGCCGGTGCTCGGGAACCACGACTACTACGACCTGCCTCTGCCGCTGGGGCTGCTGGCCGGCCTGACGGCGCCGCCGCGGCGACTGCTGCGCCCCTGGATCCAGCTGGATGTGGGCTGGCATGGCTCCTTCGTGGGCCAGGCCTGGGCCCGTGCCTTCCTCGATGGCCTCGCCGCCGTGCCCGAGACCGGGCTGGAGGAGCACCTCGCCCGCACCCGCACCGCCACGGTCGACGGGGCCCGCTGCCTGCTCTACCGCCCCGGTACCTTCACCCGCCTGCCCCATCGCCACTACACCTTCCGCTGGGCCGGCGTCGATGTGTTCGCCCTCGACTCCAACACCTTCAACCAGCCCCTGCCGGCCTCCGCCGACGACGGGGAGCTGCGCCGGCGCCGCCAGCAACTCGACGCCGAGCGGGCCACCCTGCTGCTCTCCCTCGGTCCCCCGGGCGGCGACGAGGACGCCCGCGACGACCGGGCCGCCAAGGCCGAGCAGCTCGACGAGCAGATCCGGGACATCGACAAGCAGCTCGAGAGCGGGCCGCCGGCGGTTGACCAGGAGCAGCTCGACTGGTTCGCCGACGCCCTGATCGCCTCCTGGCGCAACCCGGAGGTGCGGGGCCGGCTGCTGGTGCTGCACCATCCCCCCGTCGTCACCGAGGTCAGCAAATGGGACCAGGGCCAGACCCTGGCGGTGCGCGCCCGGCTGCGCGGGGCCCTCGATCGGGTGGCCAGTGCCCTCGGGCCACGGCCAGCCGGGCGGCCCCTGATCGATCTGGCCTTCAGCGGCCATGCCCACTGCCTGGAGTATCTCCAGACCGCCGACACCGGCCATGGCGATGCCCACATTCCGTGGCTGATCTGCGGCGGGAGCGGCTACAGCCTGCGCCGCCAACGGCCGGAAGGGCCGCTGCTGCAGGAGGCCCCCCCCGACGCCGCCAGGGTGGTGGCCCGCTCGCAGCTGTTCCTCGGCCGCAGTGGCCGGGGTTCCTCCCTGCGCCGCTCCTACTCCGCCCTGCGGGTCGATGTGGCGGCCGGCAGCCCCCTGAGACTCACGCTGACGCCGCTGGTGGCGGAGAAGGCCGAGGGCCGCTGGCGGCACCGGACCCTCGATCCGATCCTGCTGCCACCGCCAGCCTGATCCCGTGCGGGGTGGGGGCGGCCAGGGTTGGCGCAGCGGATCAGCGGTGTTCGATCACCGCATCGAGCGGGTAGCGGACCTTGGCCAGGTCGGCGTACTTGTCGGCCGGATCGCGATAGCCGGCGGCACACACCACGGCACTGCGGTAGGGGGTCGCCTCCAGGCCCAGCAGGCGGTCGTAGTCGGGTGGCGAGAAGCCTTCGATCGGGCAGGTGTCCACCTGCAGCAGGGCGGCGGCGGTCATGAAGTTGCCCAGGGCGATGTACACCTGGTTGCTGGCCCAGGTGGCGATGGCGGCGCTGCGGGGGCCGTCGACCAGGTCCTTCTGCATCAGCTGCCGGTAGCCCTCCAGCTGCTCCGCCGCCAAGCCGCGAGCAGCACTCGTGGCCTCGATCAGCCGCGTGAGATCGGCCAGTTCGATCGTTCGCCGCGCCAGGAACACCACCAGGTGGGAGGCCTCGGTGATCTGGGACTGGTTCCAGGAATGGGGCCGCAGTTCGGCGCGAAGGGCCGGATCCTCGATCACCAGGAACCTCCAGGGCTGCAGGCCGTAGGAGGAGGGGGTGAGCACCAGCGCCTGCTCCAGCGCCGCCCAGGTGTCCGCAGGGATGGTGCGGCCCGGGTCGAACTGCTTGGTGGCGTAGCGCCAATGCAGGGCGTCAATCAGCTCGGAGGAGCTCAGAGTCATGGCTGGGGAGCGCGGTGACGGGGGGTCTCGCCCGGAACCTAAGGGGTCAGCGCACGGGACGTCTGTGTCGGTGCCCCGGTCACCGGCCGTGACCACTCCTGGTGCAGGGACAGGTGTAGACCGGCAGCGCCCATCCCCGCTCCCATGGACCCCAGCGCGGACCTCACCAGCCGGTTCCTGCAGCTCGCCTGCGGCAACTGGATCACCCAGATGCTGCACGTGGCCGCCGAACTGGCGATCGCCGACCATCTGGCGGCCGCCGGCCCCGACGGCCTGACGGCCGAGGAGCTCGCCGGCCGCTGCGCTGCCGATGGCGAGTCCCTGTTCCGGCTGCTGCGGGGCCTGGCCAGCCTGGGCCTGTTCGCCGAGACCGGCCCGCGCCGCTTCGTGCTCACCCCCCTGGCGGAGCTGCTGCGCAGCGACCATCCCGGCTCCCAGCGCCAGTTCATGCGCATGCTCGGCGGCGAGCACTACGACGCCTGGGCCGACCTGCTCCACAGCGTCCGCAGCGGCGAGAGCGCCTTCCGCCACCACTTCGGCGAACCCGTCTTCGCCTGGTACGGCCACAACCCCGAACGCGGCGCCATCTTCGACGGCGCCATGACCGACTTCTCCCGCGTCGAGACCGAGGCCCTGCTGGCCACCTGGGACTTCAGTGCCTCCAGCCACTTGATCGACGTGGGCGGCGGCCGCGGTGCACTGCTGCAGGCGCTGCTGCGCCACCACGGCCACCTACGCGGCACGCTCTTCGACCAGCCGGCGGTGGTGGCGCCGGTGGCGGTGCCGCCGGAGCTGGAGGGACGCTTCACCATCGCCGCTGGCGACTTCTTCGCCGGCGTGCCGGCCGGCGGCGACACCTACCTGCTCAAGCACATCCTCCACGACTGGGGCAATGAGGCCTGCCTGACGATCCTTGGTCACATCCGCGCCGGCCTGGCCCCTGGCGGGCGGCTGCTGATCCTCGAGCAGGTGATCCCCCCCGGCAACGATCCGGCCCCGGGCAAGCTGCTCGATCTCAACATGCTGGTGATGACCGAGGGCGGCCGGGAACGCACCCCCGCGGCCTACACCCAGCTGCTGGAGCGTGCCGGCCTGCGCCTGGTGGCCATTCACCCGACCCCGTCACCGGTCGCGGTGGTGGAGGCGGCGGCAGCCTGAAGGGACCCACCACCTCACACCAGCAGCCCGATCACCAGGGCGATGGCCCCGCCGATGGGACCAAAGAAGAAGAAGCTGCCCATCGCCGCGGCCAGCTCGCGGTCATGGCGGGTGTAGAGCTGCAGGACCAGCAGATAGCTGAGGCCGGTGCTGAGCAGAAAGCCCGCCAGGCCGAAGAGCAGCCCCCGCCCCAGCCGTTTCCAGGTCATCCCCGGGCTCTCCGCTTGGCCTGCGTTCCTCGACAGGCAGTGTGCCAGAGGCGCTCCCCGCCCTAGCGTCTGGGCCAGCCCAGCCCCAGGATCCGTGAGCCTTTCCATCGCCCTGCTCACGGTCTCCGACAGCCGCACCCTCGCCGACGACCCCTCGGGCGACGCCCTGCAGCAGCGTCTGGAGGCGTCCGGCCACCGGCTGGTGGAGCGCACCCTGGTGCCCGACGACCGCTACCGCATCCGCGCCGAGCTGAGCCGCTGGATCGCCGATCCCGCCGTGCAGGTGGTGATCAGCTCCGGCGGCACCGGCCTCACCGGCCGCGACGGCACCCCCGAGGCGGTGGTCCCCCTGCTGGACAAGACCATCGAGGGCTTCGGTGAGCTGTTCCGGGTGCTCTCCTTCGAGACGATCGGCACCAGCACCCTGCAGAGCCGCACCCTGGCCGGGGTGGCCAACGGCACGGTGGTGTTCGTGCTGCCCGGCTCCCTCGATGCGGTGTCCACCGCCTGGGACCGGCTGATCCGCACCCAGCTCGACGCCACCACCCGCCCCTGCAACCTGGTGCAGCTGCTGCCGCGGCTCACCGAACCCGCCGATCAGGCGCCGTGAGGGCACGCCCCTGGTGGCTGGGAGCCTTCGCCCTGCTGATGGCTCTGGGCCTTTCCCTGCTCCTGGCCCCGGCCCTGTCGGCGGACGCCTCGGGCTCCAGCGGAGCCGCCCCCCCTCAGGCTGCGGCCGCCCCGGGCGACCACAGCGGCGTGGTGGCGGCAGGCAGTTTCGAGCTGGCCAAGGTCCGCATCCTTGGCGTCCCCGCCCTCACCGTCGCCTCCCCGGTGGTGGGCAACCAGGACGACGCGCCCAACGCCCAGCGCCGCGCCGAGGTGATCGAAGGCAACCTGCGCCTGCTCTACGACCCCCAGCAGCTCTGCAGCGAGAGCGAACAGATCGCCGAGTGGGTCCTGCTGCAGGTGCTGGGGGGAAACGAAGGGGCCTGTGAACAGCCGCCGCTCCAGACGGTCACAGGCAGCGCCCCCGACCAGTTGGTGGTCGAACGCCGCCAGCTGCCAGGTGGGGATGTGGTTCTCGAGGCCCGGGTGCCGGAACGCTCCGAACCCCTGCCGCTGCTCACGATCACCCGCGCCGACGCCAGCCTCAACGGCACCAGCGCCTGGTCCCTGGGGGAACGCTGGCAGCGGCGCTTGCAGAGCCGCCTGCGCCATGCCCGCCGGGTGATGCAGCCGGCCGACCTGCGCCGCCGCTGGCGATTCACCTTCGCCCTGGAACTGGCGCTGGCCCTGCTCACCGCCGGCACCCTCTGGCTCTGGCGCCAGAACCGCCATCGCCGCGCCAGGCTCCTGGGCCGCCGCCGCCCCACACCGGATCGGGCCCTCGAACAACGCCTGCAGCTCCACCAGGCGTTCGGGCTGCTGCTGCTGCTGGCGGTGCTGCTGGAGCTGATGGTCATGCTGGCCCTGGGGGTGATGGCCGTCCCGGGCAAGGTGCCCCTGGGCCTGCAACTGCTGCTTCAGCCGGTTCACTCCTTCCTCAAGGTGCTGATCGTCGGGCTGCTCGCCCTGCTGGTGCGCTCCCTGGCCACGTTTCTGCTGCACCAGTGGGCCGACAGCGCCAGGGTGCCGGTGGAGGAGCAGGCGCGGCGGGAGCAGCGGCACCGCAGCCTGCTGCGGGTGAGCCACCGCCTCATCGATCTGGCCTGCGTGATCGTGGCCAGCGGCTGGATCCTGATCGACATTCCCGGCATCCGGGCCGCCTCCTCCTCCCTGCTGCTGGCCGGCGGCGCCCTGCTGGGGGGCCTGGCCCTGGTGTTCCAGGGGCTGCTGCGCGATTTCGCCGCCGGCCTCGCCGTGCTGATCGAGGATCGCTACGCCATCGGCGACTGGGTCGAGATCGGCGGCCTCGAGGGCGACGTGGTGGATGTGGGGGTGCTGAGCACCCAGTTGCGCTGTCTCGACCAGCGGGTGGCCGTGATCCAGAACAGCGCCTTCGACCGGGTGGTGAACCACACCAAGCTCCGCTCCGGCGAGGTGGTGAAGCTGCTGGTGTCCCACCGCTGCACCGACATCGACCACGCCCTGGCGGTGGTGGACGAAGAGCTCGCCCTCTTCCACACCGACACCACCTGGGGACCGCGGCTGCTGGCAGCGCCGCTGCTGCGGGGCGTCAGTACCACCGGACCATTGGGCATCACCGTGAGTGCCCTGCTCACCACCGTGGCCGGCGAACAGTGGGCCTGCTCCCGCGAGCTGCAGCGGCGCCTGGTGGCCCGATTCCAGCAGGAGAACATCCCCCTGGCCGATGGTCTCGAGCTGGCCGCCAGGGGCTGATCAGGGTGGGGCCGAACCCCGTGGGTCGCGCCACAGCAGCAGGCCCTGGCGGCGCTGCGCAAAGAAATCGGCGGCCCGGCCGTCCCCGCGGCCGGTGAGCCCCCCATCCGGGGCGCCCATCACCCTGCCTTCGGCATCGAAGAGCACGCTGGTCTGGTCGCAGCACTGGGGCGGCAGGTAGTAGACGACCTGGCCCCGGTAGCGATAGCGCCACACCGACTGGGGCGGATTGCCCGGCGGCTGGGCCTTCAGCTGGCCGATCAGCCGCTGCAGCCACGGCGGGGCGGGAAGCGTCGACGGCAGCGGCGCTGCGGGGGAGGCGAGGGCCGTGGGGGCGATCACCGTCAGGGCAGTCACCATCAAGGTGGCGGCGGCCAGGGCGGTTGCGGCCAGGCCCGCCCCCCGCAAGGGCCCGCGCCGGTCGGCAGTGCTTGCCATCGGCGGCCCCTGGCGTGATCTCAAAAGGGAGGCTGCCACGGACGGCGCGGGTACGGTGGGGCCTGCGCAGGAAGGTTCATGGCTGCAGCGACGCCGGACCACGAGACCTTCATCCGCCAGGCGATTCAGCTGTCACGAAAAGCCGCCATCGAGTACGGCACCGGCGGGGCGTTCGGGGCCGTGATCGTCAGGGATGGCGTGGTCATCTCCCAGGGGATGAACCGTGTCGTGGCCAGCCACGATCCCACCTGGCACGGCGAGATGGAGGCTATCCGGCTGGCCTGCATCACCCTGCAGAGCTTCAAGCTGCCCGGCTGCATCCTCTACACCTCCGCCGAGCCCTGTCCGATGTGCATGGCCACCTGCTACTGGGCCGGCATCGAGGAGGTGTATTACGCCGCCACGGTGGAGGACGCCCTGGAATACGGGGATTTCGACGATCGACCGATCTACGAGCAGCTGGCCCTGCCCAAGGAGCAGCGCTCCATTCGCCTGACGCAGATCCTGAGGGAGGAGGCGGTGGAGGTCTGGAAGGAGTACCAGGCCAAGTCTGACCGGGTTCGCTACTGAGACCCCCGCGGCTCAGAGGGGAAGGGGGCTCAGGTGCTGGTGGCGGGCAGGGCCCGGAACAGCAGCAGCAGCACCCCCAGGCTCGCCAGGATCGCCGTCAGCGTGAGCCGCTGGCCGCGCCGGCTGCCGGTGCCCTCCAGCCAGGGCCGGCACAACCGGCTCACCCAGGGCACCAGCCACCAGCCGGTGAGGGCCACGCTGCAGACATTGGCCAGCAGCAGGCCGCTGGGACCATCCAGCGGCAGGGCCCGGAGCAGCACCCGCAGCACCTCCACGGTGGGGTAGAGCACCAGCAGCACCAGCAGGTTCACCTTCCAGACGGGCACCCGGCGGCGCACCGCTTCCACCAGCCAGCGGGCATAGCCGTCCCAGTCGCCGTCCCCCGCGTAGCGGTAGCCGCCGCGCTCGGCCGGGTTGAGCAGGTTCCGCCGCTCCGGGCTGTCCATCCAGACCAGGAATTCGGCCAGGCTGGCGAACGTGAGCGCCGATTCGTAGAGCAGCTCGCCGTTGTCGGCCTGGCCCAGGGACGTGGGCAGGCTTTCCTCGACGAAGCCCGGGTAGCCACGGGCCGCGGTCCGCAGCCGTTCCTCCAGCTCCAGGAAGCCGGTTCGGGCCGCCGGCGCGACGCGATGCAGGAACCGGTAGTGGAAGGGTGGGCCGGGGGTGTCGGGACTGGATCGCGTCGGAGGCATCGCGCCGGCACCGGGGTCGGCTCACCTTGGGTCATCCTCCGGAGGAGTGCCACGCAGGGTCCTGGTTCAACCCGTCGCTGACGGCGGCGACCCCTCAGGCCGCCTGCAACCAGCGGCGGCGCGCCCGGTCACTGAGGTCCTCGCCGACCAGGGTGAGCAGGGCGTAGACCGCCACCAGCGCCAGCAGCTGGTCCCAGGCGAAGGAACTCAGGCTTTCCAGCAGCTGGCTGCCCAGCCCGGTCGCCCCCACCAGGCCCACCACCACCGACTCCCGCAGGATCACATCGGCCCGGTAGGCGCCATAGGCCAGGTAGGGCCGCGCCAGGGCGCTGAAACGGCCGTACAGCAGGGCCAGCCGTGGCCCACTGCCGCCGCAGGCCAGGGCCTCCTCGGCGGCCGGGTCGGTGGCGTCGGCGCTTTCCAGCAGCAGCCGGCCCAGCACCCCCAGGTTGTGGAACCCCAGGGCCAGGGCGGCGGTGACCACCCCCGGCTGCAGCACGAACAGCAGCAGCAGGGCCGTCAGCGGCGGCGGCCACAGGCGCCCCAGGGCCCACAGCAGCCGCAGCCCCTGCCGGGCCCAGCCCACCGGCGCCACCACCAGCAGCAGCAGCGGCGCCAGCCCCACCGCGAGGCTGGCCGCCAGGGCGGTGAGCAGCAGGGTGCCCCCCACAAGCCGGGGCCAGGGCAGGGCCCAGGTGGCGGCCCAGTCGCCGCCGCCCAGGCCGGGCAGGGGCTGCCAGCTGAGCAGGGCCGCCGGATCCACCCCCAGGGCCCGGCCCACCACGACGCAGAGGGGCAGCAGGGCCGCCAGGGCCAGCAGCATCTCGCGGCTGCGCTCGCCCACCCCCCGCCGGGCCAGCACGAACCGGCCGGGCACCAACCAGCGCCGCCGCAGCAGGCTGATGCCCGCCTCCAGGGCCAGCATCACCGCCAGCAGCAGCCACAGGCCGCTCCAGAGCTCATGGAACTGCAGCGACTGCAGCGTCAGCTTGAGGTCGGTGCCCAGACCCCCGAGGCCGAACACCCCCAGCAAGGTGGCGCTGCGCAGGGCACACTCCAGCCGGTAGCCGCCGTAGCTGAGCACCCCCGGCAGCAGGGCCGGACCCAGGGCCGTGAGCAGGGCTGCCGGCGCCGGGGCGCCCGCCGCCCGCAGGGCCTCAAGGCCGGTGGTGGGCAGGGCATCGAGCAGGTCGGACAGCACCCGGGCCACCAGGGCACCGAACGGCAGGGCGATCGCCAGCACCGCCACCGCCGGCTGCAGCCCCACCAGCTGGAGCAGCAGCAAGCCCCAGATCAGCTCGTGGATCGCCCGGGGCAGGGCCAGCAGGCGGCGGATGAGCTCGGCCGGCAGGGCACTGCCCGTCAGGGTGCGCCACACGGTGCGGGAGCTACACGCCCCCAGCAGCAGTCCGAGCACCAGGCTGCCGGCCCAGCCCAGCAGGGCCATGCCGGCCGTCACCCAGAGCCCCTTCAGCAGCGACGCGAGCACCACCGGATCCAGCGAGGGCGTCACCGCCGCCAGCGCGAAGTTGCCGATCAGCTCCCAGCCACCCCCGTGCAGCAGCGGCGGCAGCAGGACGGCCAGGGGCACCAGCACCAGGGCCGGCAGCAGCATCAGCAGGGGCGGCGCCGGTTTCAAGGGCCCACGCCGGGCGGGGCACCCCCGTAGAGGTCCGCCAGCAGGGCCTCGCTGAGCTGCCCCACCGGCCCGTCAAACAGCACCCGGCCGTCCTTGAGACCGACGGCCCGATCGAAGCCGTCAAGCAGGTCGGGGCGGTGCAGGCTCAGCAGCAGGGCCCGGGGGGCCTCGGCCTGGGCCAGCAACAGGGCCAGCAGCTCGCCGGCCAGGCGCGGATCGAGGCTGGCCAGCGGCTCATCGGCCAGCAGCAGGGTGGGCTCCTGGCGCAACAGCCGGGCCATCGCCACCCGCTGGCGCTGCCCCCCGGAGAGGGCCGTCACCGGTTGCTCCAGCAGGGCTGGATCCAGATCCATCGCCCGCAGGGCCGCCGCGCAGGCATCGGTATCCAGCGGCAGCAGCAGGTTGAGCAGGGCCCGGGGCCAGCCCCAGCGGGCCAGGCGGGCGGCGTTGAGGTTCTGCTGGACGGTCAGCTCCTCGATCAGGCGCAGGTCCTGCCAGAGGGTGCCGATGCGGGCCTGCTGGCGCCGCCGTCCGCGGCGGGAGCGGGCGGGGGCCTGCCCCTCCCACAGCACCGTGCCCGCCGCCGGCGCCAGCAGGCCGTTGGCCACCGCCAGCAGGGTGCTCTTGCCGGCGCCGCTGGCCCCCAGCAACGCCACCCTCTCTCCGGGGGCCAGGCGCAGGTCGACGTCCTCCAGCCGGGGCCGCCCGCGGCCGGCCACACGGATGCCCTGCAGCGCGAGCACGGCGGTGGCAGGGCCGGCGGCCATGGGGGGCGAACAGCGTGAACGTCGGGTCCAGATTGCCAGCCATCCGGCCCGGGCCCCTGGCCCGTCAGGCCGAAGGGAGCCCCAGCAGAATCAACCCCACCCCCGTCCTGCACCCGCGGCCACCGATGACCTCCTCCAGCGGATCCAGACCCTCGTTCCTCGATGGCCTCGCCCGGGTGCTGTTGTGCCTGGTGTTCCTGCACGCCGTGATCGGCAAGCTGACCGGCTTCGGCGCCGTGGCCGGGATGATCGCCGGCCGGGGCATCCCCCTGGCGCCGGTGCTGCTGGCGGCGGCCGTGGGCCTGATGGCCGTGGGGTCGGTGCTGGTGATCAGCGGCATCCGGGCGCGGCTCGGGGCGATCCTGCTGCTGCTGTTCCTGGTGCCCACCACCCTGCTGTTCCACAGCGATGTGGCCGACCCCCAGGAACGGATCGCGCTGCTGAAGAACCTCTCGATCATGGGGGGCCTGCTGCTGGTGGCCGACCGCCGCCCCTGAACGGGCCAAACCGCGACCCCACGCGGCGCCGTGGCCAGGCTGGGCCAGCATGGCCGGGCGGCCTCCTGCCCCTGCCGACCGGTCCGATCCCATGGTCTTCGCGTCCCCCCGCTCCTACATCCTTCTGTCGGTGGCGGCGGCGGTGGCCACCATCGTTCTGAAGACCGCAGCCTGGCGCTACACCGGCTCGGTGGGCATGCTCTCGGATGCGATGGAATCCGGGGTGAACCTGGTGGCGGCCCTGGGGGCCTTCTGGGCCCTGAGCCTTGCCGCCAAGCCCGCCGACCGCACCCACCACTACGGCCACTTCAAGGCGGAGTACTTCTCCAGCGGCCTGGAGAGCGTGCTGATCGTGCTGGCGGCCGTGGCCATCATCCACTCCGCCGTGGGGCGCCTGCAGCACCCGGAACCCTTGGAGCAACTGGGGCTGGGCATGGCCCTGTCCCTGGTGGCCACCCTGCTCAACGGTGTGGTGGCCTGGGTGCTGCTGCGGGCCTCCCGCCACTTCCACTCCATCACCCTGCGGGCCGATGCCCACCACCTGTTCACCGACGTCTGGACCTCCTGCGGCGTGCTGCTCGGCATCGGCCTGGTGAAGCTCACCGGACTGACGATCCTCGACCCGCTGATCGCCATCGCCGTGGCGCTCAACATCACCCTCACGGGCTGGAATCTGCTGCGGGAGACGGCCACCGGCCTGCTCGATCGCTCGCTGCCCATCGACGAACAGGAGAAGCTGGAGGCGCTGCTGGCCTCCCATGCCACGGAGGAGATCCGCTTCCATGCGCTGCGCACCCGGGTGGCCGGTTCACGCCGCTTCGTCGCCCTGCACGTGCTGGTGCCGGGCCGCTGGACCGTCCAGGCCGGCCACGACCTCTGCGAGCGGCTGGAGCAGGAGATCGCCGTCGCCCTGCCCCGCAGTGATGTGCTGACCCACCTCGAACCGATCGAGGACCCCAGGGCCTGGGATGACCAGGGGTTCCGCTGGGAGGAGGGCTGAGCCCCATACGATCCAGCCAACCGTCGCACCGCCACCCCGTCCCCATGGCCACGACCCTGATCACCGGCACCAACCGCGGCATCGGCCTGGAGTACTGCCGCCAGCTCCAGGCCAGGGGCGACACGGTGGTAGCGGTCTGCCGCACCCCGTCGCCGGAACTGGAGGGGCTGGGGGTGCGCATCGAGGCGGGGATCGACCTCACCGACGAGGCCGCCATCGCCGCCCTCGTGGCACGGCTCGGCGACCTGAGCCTCGATGCCCTGGTCCTCAACGCCGGGATCCTGGAGTCCACCAGCCTGGGGGCCCTCGATGCGGAGAGCCTGCGGCGCCAGTTCGAGGTGAACGCCATCGCCCCCCTGCAGCTCACGCGGGCCCTGCTGGGCCATCTGGCCGCGGGCGCCAAGGTGATCCTGATGACGAGCCGCATGGGCTCGATCGATGACAACGGCTCCGGCGGCTCCTACGGCTACCGGATGTCGAAGGTGGCGCTCAACATGGCCGGCCGGTCGCTGGCCATCGACCTGCACCCCCGCGGCATCGCCGTGGCCCTGCTCCACCCCGGCCTGGTGAGCACCCGCATGACGGGCTTCAGTGCGCAGGGCATCACGCCCGAGGAGTCGGTACGCGGCCTGTTGGCCCGCATCGACGCCCTGACCCTGGAGACGAGCGGCACGTTCTGGCACGCCAACGGCCAGGTGCTGCCCTGGTAGAGGGCCCGTCGACGCGGGAACAGACCACCGAAGACTGATCAGGTCCCAACCGGCATCGCCTCAGCCTGGCGCGGCACGTCGTAGTGGAGTTCAGCGAACGCCTCACCGAGGGCCTGCACCGATGTGAGCCTGAGGGGCGGGAAGGCGATGAGCCTGGGAAGGAGAGGCCGTCCCTGCCCCAGCGTCACGGAGGCCACCTGAATGATCAGCTCATCCAGCAAGCCGGCATCGATGAACTGGCCCGCCAACTCGCCCCCACCGGCGATCCAGATGTTCTTCCCTTTCGCAGCGGCGACCATCTGCCGATGCACAGGGGCGACCGCACCCTCGACGAAGCACAGATCCGCGTTCCGCACGGAGGTCAGCTTGCGGCTCGTGAAAATCCACGTGGGTTGTTCAAAGCGCCAGGGCTTTTCCTCCGATGTTCCAGCTTTGATATAATGATCCACCAGCCACTGATAGGTGGCTGAACCCATCGCAATCGCCCCAACCTCAGCGAGAAATTCATCATAGCCAGGGCCTTCAGCTTCACCGAATTGAAGCAGCCAGTCCAGGGAATGATTGGTGGTTGCGATGAAACCATCCAGGCTTGATGCGGCGTAATACTGGGTTTTCACTGTGCTGATGAACTGCGCTGTCGGACGCACTTGGCTTGCAAGCAATGTGTCCCACACGACTGGCTGCGGCCTGGCGCAGCTTCTGATGTGCCGTCGATCTGCGCCATGGATGCGTCCTCTGTCCTTCAGGGAAACCTCCCAAGCCAACCCCATTGTCGATAGCCTGATGCCAGGAAAATGGAAGACATTGCATCATGAACTTACGGGACGAAACGTGCATCCCCGCCCAAGGTGTTGGCCCCACGCTGACCAGCAACGAGATCAACGGCTTCCTGGGCGAGCTGCCTGGGTGGGAGCTGGTCGATGGAGACCATCTGCACAAGGTCTGGACGTTCCAGGATTTCGGCTCTGCACTCCACTGGGTGCGCCATGCCGGAGCCATCTGTGAGGAGCAGGGGCACCATGCCGATTTCCAGCTGGGATGGGGATACGCCGCAGCCACCACCTACACCCACGATCCGGAGGGACTGACCCGCTCCGATGTGGTGCTGGCGGCGAAATTCGATGCCATCACCGATGGTGACGCTCACGCCTGAAGGCCAGACCTTCCCCCACGCCCATCGCCCTCCACCGATCACCGCCAGCCGCGATCACCAGATCCCCCACCTGTTGCTGCCGCCCTGGTACGGACGGAGGCGGGATCTCAGAGGCCCGGCAGGGCCAGCTGCAGCCTCAGCAGCCGCCCATCCCGCCGAAGGGTGAGGCCCAGGGGCCGGCCCACGGGGTGCGCGGCCAGCCACTCGATCACCTGGCGGGCACTGCTCACCGGCTGGCCGTCGATCGCCGTGATGCCATCGCCGACCCGCAGCCCGGAGCGCTCCGCCAGCGAGCCGGGAGCCACCTGCTGGATCTCCACCCGGCCGCCGTGGGTTTCCAGATACACCCCCAGCCGCAGGCCCGCCGGCGGCGGGGACACGACGCCGTACACCGCCGTCGCCAGGCCAGGCTGCAGCGGCGCGCAGCCGAGGCTGGCCTCCCAGGGCAGCAACCAGTCCACTTCCTTCAGGCCCAGGGCCTGCAGCTGATGGGGCACGCCGTGGCCTCCGGCCAGGTGGCCGTTGCCGATCAGGGCCACGACCGGGGCCCCAGGGCGCCGGCGGCGCTGGTCGGCGATGGCCTCGGCCATGGCCCGGTCCCACAGCAACTGGCTCTCCACGAAGCGGCCGAAGGAGGGGTCCTCCTGCCCCGGCACCCCCTGGCCGCTGCTGGGAACGAAGGGATGGTGCTGCCAGAGCCGGTGCAGCAGGGCCCGGTAGGCCGCGCTGGCCGGCGCCGCAGGCCCCACCCCCTCCCGCTCGCTGACGGGCACCGCCGCGAAGCCCTCGGCCCGCACCCGCCGCACCAGCCGGCGCTCCACGTTCAGGGCCACGAGCGGCAGCCGCCGGTCGCGGGCGAAGCGCAGGATCGGCAGGTAGAGATCGACGTCGTACCCCCAGATGGCCGGCCAGTCGAGGGCGTCAAGGAAGGCGCGCTCCTCAAGGCTCCCCGCCACCCAGCGGTCGAGCACCGGCTGCAGCCGGCGCGGCACCATCTCCAGAGCGAGGCTCAGGTCGGGGCTGCGCGCCTGCAGCGCCTGGAGGGTGGCCAGCTGCCAGCGGTGATGGGAGGCGCTGTCATGGCGTTCCCCCAGCAGCACCACCGGACGACGGGCCAGGCGATCGAGCAGGTCACTCGCCGACACGGTCCGGGGACCGTTGGCGGTGGGCTTCACCCAGGCTCCCGCGGGTACACAGGCGCCGGCCGCAGGCCCAGCCGCCCCCAGCAGGGCGACCAGGGCCAGCCCGGCGGCCCTGGGGCCACGGCGGTGCCGGCGGCCGAAGGGGATCAGCGGATCTTGCCGATCTGGCGGCCCACCTTCTCGATGGGGCTGTAGGCCGCCGCATTGGCGGGGATGAAACGCTGGGCGCCGAACAACGCCAGGACCTCCTTCTGCCTGGGATTGGTGGGGCGCCAGCTGAGGATCGCCGACCTCATCCTGGCGGTGAAGCCCTTGCCGAAGCGCTTGTCGAGATCGGGCTGGGCAATCCAGTGGTAGTTGGGATAGCCGGGGGTTTTCCAGATCGGCACCACCTTGGCGCGGTTGACCTTGCCCTCACTGAGGCTGCTGCGCCAGACCTCTTCACTGACCGCGCCGGCCTGGTAGGCGCCGCTCTGCACCAGGGCGATCGTGGCGTCATGGCTGCTGCTGAAGCCGGGGGCACCGCCGGCGAAGTCGCTCAGCTTGACCCCGGCCTGATTCAGATAGAACTGGGGCATCAGGCGGCCGGAGGTGGAACTCTCCGAGCCGAAGGTGAAGCGCTTGCCCTTCAGCTCCGCCAGCCCCTTGACGTTGCTGATCGGCTTGAGGCCGCTGCTGGTGTTGGCGATGAAGACGCTCTGGAACGACGCGTCGATGTCGCGCTGGGCGATCACCACGGCGCCGGGCTTCTGCAGGCGCGCCTGCACCCCCGTGAGACTGCCGAACCAGACCAGATCCAGGCCACCGGTGCGGAAGGCGGTGACGGCGGCGGCATAGTCGACCACCGGCACGTAGACCACCTTCACCCCCAGCTGACGGCTGAGTTCATTGGCCACCAGCGGGTAGAGCCGGTTGAGCGTCTCGGGCTTCTGGTCGGGGATGGCGCCGATGCGCAGCACCTTCTGGCTCTGCTGGGCCGCCGCCGGAGCCAACAGGCCGGGAAGGGGGGCGGCGGGGGGCGCCATCAGCGGCAGCAACGCCAGCGACACCCCCATCAGGGCGGCGGTGGCGGTGGAGCGGATCCGGAAGACCATCGGGTTTGGGCAGGGGAGTAGGCCGTTGCTCCACTATGGCCATCAGCTGGGTGCCGGCCCAAGGCCTTCGTCATCACCAGGCGCCCCCGTCCCTGCCGCGAGCCCCATGGCGCCCTGCCTTGCCGTTGATGCGTTCCTGGCAGCAGGCGGCGCGCTGCTCGACGTGCGCACGCCGGCGGAATTCCGCCAGGGCCACATCCCCGGGGCCGCCAATCTGCCCCTGTTCAGCGATGGCGAGCGGGTCGAGGTGGGCACCCTCTACAAGCAGCAGGGCCGCCAGGCCGCGGTGCGGCGGGGTCTGGCCCTGGTGGGGCCGCGGATGGAGGCCCTGGCCACCGAACTGGTGGCCTGGAGCGAACGCTCGGCCGGGGCGCCCCTGCGGCTGCACTGCTGGCGCGGCGGCATGCGCTCGGCCAGCGTCGCCTGGCTGGCCCAGCAGCTGGAGCTGCCGGTGCTGCTGCTGGAGGGGGGCTACAAGAGCTACCGGCGCTGGGTGCTGGAGCTGTTCGAGCGGCCCTGGCCCCTGCGGCTGCTGGGGGGCCGCACCGGCAGCGGCAAGACCGAACTGCTGCTCGCCCTGCGGGAGCGGGGGACCGCAGTGGTGGATCTGGAGGGGCTGGCTCACCACCGCGGCAGCAGCTTCGGCGGGCTGGGACTGCCGGAGCAGCCCAGCGTCGAGCACTACGAGAACGAGCTGGCCGCCGCCCTGGCCCCCCTGGCCGGGGCGGATCAGATCTGGCTGGAGGCGGAGAGCGCCATGGTGGGTCGCTGCCGCATTCCCGCCGGTCTGTGGCGCCAGATGAAGGCCGCGCCTGTGCTGGCGGTGGAGCGGCCCCTGCAGGAGCGGGTGGCCCACCTGGTGGCGATCTACGGCGCCCAGGATCCCCTCGCCCTGGCGGAGGCCACCCGGCGGATCGCCCGGCGGCTGGGGCCCCAGCGCACCGCCCTGGCCCTCGAAGCGATCGAGCGGGGCGACTGGGCCACTGCCTGCCGGCAGATGCTTGATTACTACGACCGCTGCTACGACCACGACCTGGACGGCCATGCCATCACCCCCGTGCATCTGGGGGGCCTGGCGGCGCCGGAGGCGGCCCGCGAGCTGATCAGCCGGGGGCTGGTGACGCTGCATCAGCCGCCCCGCGGCTGACCACCCGCCCGATCACCGCCGCCGCACCGAAGCCTGCGGCCCGCAGGGCCGCCAGGGCCGCGGCTGCCTGGGCCGCCGGCAGCGCCGCCAGCAGCGGTCCGCAGGTCTGGGGGTCGATCAGCAGCCCCGCCAGGGCGGTCCGCCCCGCGCCGCACCCGCCCACCAGCCGCACCGGACCCTCGAGCAGGGCCAGGGCGGCGGCGTTGGCGGGGGCCAGGGTGCTGGCATAACCCCGCTCCAGAAGCTCCAGGGCGCCGCCATAGGCGGGGATGGCCGCGGCCTCAAGTTCCACCGCCACCCCTGCGCCGCTGGCGTCGAGCATCTCGCCGAGGTGGCCCAGCAGGCCGAAGCCGGTGATGTCGGTGCAGGCGCGGCAGCCGTGGGTGGCCAGCAGCGGCACCAGGGGCGCCTGGCTGTGCTGCATCCCCTCCAGCAGGGCCTCCATCCAGGCGGGTGCGGCGGCGCCGGCCATGGCCGCGGCGAACAGCACGCCGCTGCCCAGGGGCCGGCTGAGCAGCAGGGCATCGCCGGGTCGCAGCGGCCCCTTGCCCCAGTGGGTCGCCGGCGCCACCCGGCCGTTGACGGTCAGGGCCAGGGCCAGCCCCGCCCCGTCGCGTCCCTCCAGGGTGTGGCCACCCACCAGGGCGGCGCCGAGGGGATCGAGCACCGAGCGCACCCCGGCCAGGGTCTGCAGCAGCAGCTCCTCCTGGATGGCGGCGGCCGCCTCCGGCACTGTCACCAGGACCTGGGCGCTCTCCAGCGTCGCGCCGCTGGCCCAGAGGTCGCTGCAGGCATGCAGGGTGGTGAGCCGCCCGTTCAGCCAGGGGTCGTCCACCAGGGCCGGGAAGCCATCGACGCTCTGCAGCCGCAGGTCGCCGTCGGCGCCGCGGCCCACCACGGCCGCGTCCTCCACCGGCCGCGGTGGTCCCTCGGGGTCGAGCCTGGCCAGGGCCGCCGCCAGGGGGGCCGCCCCCAGCTTGGCGGCGCAGCCGCGGCAGGCCATGGCGGCCCCGGCCATCGGCTGGAGTGCGGCGAAGCGCGCCATGAAGGCCCGATCGATGCGCTGCTTCCACCGCCAGATCCACGCCGATGGCCCCAGGGCCACGGGCCCGTAGAACGCCAGGGCCCGGGGGCCAGCGGGGTGCCAGCCGCCGTCACCCAGCAGCTGCAGGGCCCGCGCCTGGGGCCGCCAGGGCCGCAGCGGCCGGGCGGGTTCGGCAAGGCTGCGGCGCAGGTTCTCCGCCAGCACCGGCGCCGAGCGCACCGCCCACACCCCCGAGGGGGGCCGGGGATCGGCGGCGATCAGGCCGCAGTCGCCGCTGGCGAACAGCTCCGGATGGCCGATCACCGCCAGGCTGGGGTGGGTCAGCACCCGGCCGCTGCCGGGGTCCACCGGCAGGCCGGCGGCCGCCAGCCAGGCGGGGGCGCGGCTGCCGGTGCAGGCCAGATCGGCCGGGGCCCCGGCCGGCGCCCGGCGCTGGATCGGGATCGCGGCCTGGGCCACCAGCCGTTCACCGGCCCGGTTCGCCGCCGCCGAGCCCAGGTGCAGAGACTCCCCCTGGAGCAGCAGTTCGCAGGCCATCCCCCGGGCCCGGAAGGCCAGGGCCAGCTCCACGGCGGCGGCCCCACCGCCGCGGATCACCAGGGGCTCGCCGGCATGGCGCCGCTCCGCCCAGGCCAGGAAGGGCTCCAGCGGCTTGACGGCCATCGCCTCCCCCGCCGACCATCCCGCGGTGGCGGTGACCGCGCCCAGATCGAGGCTGAGCCGATCGAAGCGCAAGGACGGACGGCCCGCCAGCTGCAGCTCCCGGGCCATTGGGTCGAGCCCGGTGATCTCCGCCTGCACGAACACGACCCCGGCCAGGGTGCAGAGGCGGCGCAGGTCGATGGCGGCGGCCTGCAGGGGCTCCAGCCCCGCCACCACGGCGGGCAGCAGGCCCGAGTAGAGGGCGGTGCTGTGGCGGCTCACCAGACAGAGGCGGGTGCGCGGCGGCCGGGTCCGGGGGCGCATCAGCCAGCGCCGCAGCACCAGCACATGGCTGTGGCCGCCCCCCGCCAGGAGCAGCAGGTGGTGCTCGGCAGCGGCGTTCATGGGCTGGGCACCGGCGCCGCGGCGGTCCGGGCCTGAAAGGCTGCAATCGCCGTGGGCAGGGTGGGGAAGAACAGGCGCGGCCCGATCCGTTCCACCAGACCAGCCCGCTCCAGCTGGGCGTAGAGATCCTGTTTCACCCGCACCAGGCCGAAGGTGATGCCCCGGGCGGTCAGCTCCCGCTGCAGCTCCTCGAGCACGTCGGCCGCCGTGATGTCGATCTCCACGATCGCCTCGGCGTTGAGCACGAACCAGGCCACCGGCTGGGACTCGGCGGCGATCGTCGCCAGCACCCGCTGGCGGAAGTGCTCAGCGTTGGCAAAACACAGCGGGGCATCGAACCGGAACAGCACCAGGCCCGGGATGGTGCGCGCCCCCTCCCAATCGCGCACGTCGTGCAGGCCCGCCAGCCGGGGCACGATCCCCATGACAGCGTCGTGGGGACGCACCAGGCGGGCGAACAGATCGATCACCGACAGCCCCACCGCCAGCGCCACGCCGGTGAGCAGGTCGGTGAGCAGCACCCCCACCAGGGTGATCAGGGCCAGCCGGAATTCGCTGGGGCGGAAGCGTTGGAGCCGCAGGAACTCGGGGATATCGATCAGGCGCAGGGCGGCATAGATGACGATCGCCCCCAGGGCCGCCGTGGGGAACAGGGCCAGCACCGGCCGCAGCCACAGCAGCACCGCCAGCACCATCGCCAGGGCCACCAGGGAGAACAGCTGGGAGCGGCTGCCGAGGGAATCGCCGATGGCGGTGCGGCTGCCGCTGCTGCTCACCGGAAAGCCCTGCATCAGCCCATTGCCCAGGTTGAGGCTGCCGAGGGCCAGCAGTTCCTGGTTGGCGTCGATGCGGTAGCCGCCGCGGGCGGCGAAGGCCCGGGCCGTGAGCACGTTGTCGGAGTAGCCCACCAGGGCGATGCCCACCGCCGCCGTGAGCAGGGTTCGGAGCTGGGCGCCCGACACCGGCGGCGGCAGCGCCGGCACCGGCAGACCGGCCGGGATGGCGCCGATGACCACCACCCCCCGCTGGTCCAGGTGGCCTGCCGCCACCACCGCCATCGCCAGAAGCACCGCCAGCAGGGGGGCCGGGGCCCGGGGGAAGCGCCGCTGCACCAGCAGCAGAAACACCAGGACCCCCAGAGCCAGCAGCAGGGTGGGCCGGTGGATCTCCCCCAGCCGGCCCAGCAGCTCCAGCAGCTGGCCGGGGAGTGCGGCCGCCTGCAGCTTCAGGCCGCTGACCCGGCCCAGCTGGCCGCCGATCATGATCAGGGCCACGCCCCCCAGGTAACCCACCAGGATCGGCCGGGAGAGCAGGTCGGCCAGGAACCCCAGCCGGGCCCAGGCGCCGGCGCAGCAGACCAGCCCCACCAGCAGGGCCAGCAGGCTGCAGAAGCCCGCGTAGACGAGCGGATCCCCCGCCACCAGCGGCCCGACCGCCGCGGCCGTCATCACGGCGGTGGTGGACTCCGGCCCCACCGACAGCTGGGGGGACGAGCCCAGCAGGGCATAGAGAAGCAGGGGGGGCAGGATCGCCCAGAGCCCCGCCACCGGCGCCAGGCCGGCCACCTCGGCATAGGCCATGCACTGGGGCACCAGATAGGCCGCCACGGTGATGCCCGCCAGCAGGTCGGGGCGCAGCCAGCTGCGTTGGTAGCCCAGCAGCCGAGCGAGACCCGGCAGCAGCACGGCCAGACCTTGGCGCGGCTCCATCAGCGTCCCCCGCCGGTGCTCATTGGCGGCGTGGCGGCAGCACCTGGCTGGGGCACAGCGAGCTGTCCTCCTCGACGCCCTTCATGCCGGCGAGCACCCCCTCGAGATCGTCCTTGGTGGAGGGGTCGCCGCCGATCACGGCGAGCTGCTCCTTGGCCAGCTTGGCGCGGGTGGCGGTCGAGATGTAGCCGTCCTTTTCGAGATTGCAGAGGGCGCTCATGTATCCGGAGCCCACCCCCACCATCACCATGAACTCCTCCCGCGGGCTGAGCTCCCCGCTCTGCTGCTGGGCTTCAGCAAGCCGAGGCGTGGCGTCGAGGAGCGCCAGGAGCATCAAGGCGAAGGAAGTGGGCATGCCGGTGCCGTGGCGTTGCCGTCAGGGTAGGGGTGGTGCCCGGTTCAGATCATCCCCGGCGATGACGGTGGTGCTGAACAGGAAGCGGCTATCGGCCCGGTAGCGGGGATCCTGCTTGACGAGACGCATGAACTCGCGGTGGCCGTCCCGTGTGCGCCCCACTAGGCAGCCGGCGCTGGCCGTGTCGATGTCGTTGCGGGGCAGGTCGTAGCCCCAGTGCTGGTTGATGCCGAACAGTCCGGTGTCCTCCAGGTCGCCGGGACGCTGGAAATCCTTGTTGGCATCGCGGTGGACCGTCACCGGGGCAGCCTGAACCAGGGCCTCGTGGGGATCGCTGTTGCCGTGCACACCGACCTGCCAGGCGCGGTACTGGCCGAACCGGATCCGGGCGGCGCCGCGGTCGTTCATCGGCTTGTGGGTGTAGTGGCTGCCGGGTTCGGTCGTGGCCTCCCAGCGGCCGAGGATCTTCGGCCTGGCCTCCTCGAAGGCGATCACCAGACGCAGGTCGTTGAACTGGTTGGGGGAATCGTCATTGAGCGTGCCATCGGGATTCATGCCCTCCACGTAAACGATGTTCCGCTCCCCGGGCCCCGCGGAGACCTGGAAGCCCTTGCGGCGCATGTACTGGATGGTCCGGGCGGCCAGGTCGCCTGCGCTGAGGTCAAGGGCCGGCTGGGGAAGCTCCTCGAGGGATGTTTCGATCAGCAGCTTTGCGGTGGTGGCGCCGAGCACGTTCTCCTCGCCACTGTTCATCCGCTTCTGGAAGCTGCGCAGGGCGGCGGTGGAGAGGGGGCCGAAGGCGCCGGTGGGGGGCTCCAGGAGCTGGAGCGCGATCAGCCGCTGCTGGATCTGGGTGGCCAGGGCGGGATGGTCGGGGATTTCGCCGTGCTCGATGACCAGGCCCTGCCGGAGCACGTCCTGAAGCCTCAGCTCGCTCTTGGACGCTGGGCCGCGGGGGGCGGGGGCTGGGGTGGCGACGCCACGCAGCGTTTCAGCCAGACGACGGGCGTCCGGGGCGCTGTTGACCTCACGCTCGGCCCGGCGGATGGCCTCGGCCGGATCGACGCCCATCCAGACCAGCCCCTCCGCCCGCCGCCGGCGTCCCAGGCCGACAACGACGCCGGGATCCCGCGGGTTGCGATAGAGCATCAGGGCGGCGGGCACGGCCGCCCAGTCGCGATCCCGCAGCGTCGCCGAGATCGTGTCGAAGCCCTCGCTGCCGTAGAAGTCGGCCCCGAGGTTGTAGGCGAAGCTGCAGAGCGCCGCTCGCTGGCGGTCGTCCATCTCCGCCCAGAAGGGAATCCGTGCCGCCTGCCGCTTCCAGAAATGCTGGTGGACGATGTGGTCATGGAGCGCATCGGCCTCGGCCTGGGTGAGGCGATCCCCCAGGCGGACTCTGGAGCCGTCCTCGTAGAACGTGTTGCCCCAGCCGATCGTGATCGGTTCACCGCCGGTGCGGGGGTCGGGGTAGGCCTCCAGCCGGCAGCCCTCGTAGTGGCGGGTCAGCGTCGCCACCTCGGGCGGCAGCCGCCCTGAGGCCGGCTTCGATGCCGGGGCGGGCGACGGTGAAGCCGCGGGGTTGGCGGTGGCCGGCGCGGCGACCTCCCGCCACCAGGCGTCGTCGGGGATCTGGAACCGCGCCGGGTTCAGATAGCGCAGCGCCCCCTTCGGCAGGGCCGCGCCGGCACCGGGGTAGGTGTACGGCCCGGCCAGGCGCACCACCGCCAGGATCCCCTCTCCATCGGGGCGGATCCAGTCGATCCCCAGCTGGCTGCCGGCCGGCACGTAGGAGTCGGCGGCGGCGGCGGTGGTATCGGGGCTCAGGCCCGCATCTTCGAGGGCGGTGATGAACGGCATCAGAGGGCTCCCGAGCGCTGGATCCTCTGCAGTGGGGTCGGCTCTTCAGCCGCGAAGAAGTCCGGGAGGAGGCCACTCAGGAAGGTGACGAAGTCAAGGGGCAGCGATTTGACGATGGCGTGAACGATGCCGCGGCTCTTGGAGAGCCACTGCTTCACCTCCGGCTGCTCTAGCTCGGCCTGGATCGGGTCGGTGTTGCCCAGTTTGAAGCGGGTGACCATGCGTTGCAGGCTGTAGTGCCAGTACATCTGCCTGTCAGCGGCGCTGCGGTCCCTCAATTCGATGGCCTGGGACAGGCTCTCCTCGGCCTCGCGCCAGTGCCGGCCGGGGTGGCCAGCGGATCCACCCAGTCGTTCACTGCCGCAGCCCAGCTGCAGATGGACAAAGCCGCGGTGCGCCAGATAGCGGTGCAGGAAGGCGTCCTCCTCGGCGTCGGGACCCTTCGGCTGCCTGGCGGCGGCGATCAGGGCATCGAATCCGGCCAGCAGGCCCTCCTGGAGGCTGAGGCGGGTCTCGATCTCGGCGGCCGGCAGGGCGGCGGCATCGCTGCCGCTGACGGGATGGCTGTCATGGGCCTTCTGGAGCCGCTCGAACACCTTGTTGCGGAGGTTCAGCGGCGCCTGCATCACATGGGCCTTGAGGGCTTCGTTCTGGGATTCCGTGAGCGGCTGCAGCGAGGGATCAAGCAGCGGGCTGAGCAGAAACTGGATGTCCGATTCCTGCCGGTCATTGTTCTGAAGTTCCTGGATGCTGCCGCGATTGACGCGCAGCTCCGCCTGCGTCTCCTGCAGCTGCCGGTTGATGCGTTTGGCCGCTTCATCGAACAGGCTGATGCCGGCGAAGCCCCCGATCAGGGACAGGGCCAGGATCTTCATCACGGTGCTCACGGCCGTACCGAGACTGGCCCGCTGGTTCAGCAGGCTCTCGAACAGATCCGCCTCACCGCTCTGGGGAACGAGATTGAAGATGATGATGCCGCCACCGATGCCGACGATGATGTCGGCCAGCGTCCCGAGGTCGTAGGTCGTGCGAACCGGTCGGGCCGCCTTGGCGTCAGGGATGTCCTGGCCCTCGGCCGGGGCGGACACCCAGTGGGGGACGATGAAGCCCCGGTGGCGGCTGACGCTGTAGATGAAGCCGCCGAGGGCACCCCCGACCAGCACGGAGAAATAGATGACGTACCGCAGGATGTACTGGTCCCGCTCATCCAGCGTGATGATCCCGGCGGGATTGACGGCCGGAAGCGCCGCCAGGACAGCGGCCTGCACCGAGGCTCCGGCGATCACCGGAAGCGTGGCCAGGAGCAGCAGCAGGCCCGCCCGGCCCCAGGCCCCAGGACGCGGCCAGCCCCCGAATCGCCGCCGGCCGAATGGGCGTGGGGATTCCGGCCATGGAAACGGCACAGGCTGAAGATGACGACCCTTTGTGAAGTCTTGGCTTGGCATTATTGCCCGTCCATTGACTTCCCAGGTTCGTAACATAAGTTGAGGGGAACCGGACAATCCTCCCCGGCCGGAAGCAGCCGACGCCGCTGTCCCTGCGGTTGACCCTGCGATTCTCGCCGCGGTGGCCGCCGCCTGGCTGGCGTCGTGACATGCGGGCTGACCGGCCGGAATTCCATTCCTACATTCAGCGCAGACGCTGCAGCCGCCGATGGAAGGACTGTCCCCGCCGTCCGGTGCCGACACCGGCGGGAAATGCCCCTTCCTGCACGGCACCCTCCGGGGCAGCACCGCCGGGGCCCGCTCCAACCGGGACTGGTGGCCGCGGCAGCTGAATCTGGCGGTGCTGCATCAGCACGCGCCCCAGGCCGATCCGATGGGCGACGGCTTCGACTACGCCGCGGCGTTCCGCACGATCGACCTGGAGGCCCTGCGGCAGGACCTGTTCGCCCTGATGACCACCTCCCAGGACTGGTGGCCGGCCGACTACGGCCACTACGGGCCGTTCTTCGTGCGCATGGCCTGGCACAGCGCCGGCACCTACCGCATCCACGACGGCCGTGGCGGCGCCGGCGCCGGCACCCAGCGCTTCGCCCCGCTCAACAGCTGGCCCGACAACGGCAACCTCGACAAGGCGCGGCGGCTGCTCTGGCCGATCAAGCAGAAATACGGCAGCGCCCTCTCCTGGGCTGACCTGATCATCTTCGCGGGCAACTGCGCCATCGAATCGATGGGCCTGCCCACCCTGGGCTTCGCCGGGGGCCGCGAGGACGTCTGGGAGCCGCCGATCGACATCGACTGGGGCCCGGAGACCGAATGGTTGGGGGACAGGCGCTACAGCGGCGACCGCGAGCTGGAGGACCCGCTCGGGGCCGTGCAGATGGGTCTGATCTACGTGAACCCGGAGGGGCCCAACGGCGAGCCCGATCCCCTCGCCGCCGCCCGGGACATCCGCGAGACCTTCGCCCGCATGGCGATGGACGACGAGGAGACCGTCGCCCTGATCGCCGGGGGCCACACCTTCGGCAAGTGCCACGGCGCCGGCGATCCGGATCTGGTGGGGCCGGAACCCGAGGCCGCCAGCCTCCAGGAGCAGGGCCTGGGCTGGCGCAACCGCTTCGGCAGCGGCAAGGGGGACGACACGATCACCAGCGGCCTGGAGGGCGCCTGGACCGCCAACCCCATCCAGTGGGACGGCGGCTACTTCGACAACCTGTTCGGCTACGAGTGGGCGCTGGAGAAGAGTCCGGCCGGGGCCTGGCAGTGGCGGCCCACCGATCCGGCGGCGGCGGACACCGTGCCCGATGCCCACGACCCGTCGAAGCGCCACGCGCCGATGATGGCCACCACCGATCTGTCCCTGCGGGTCGATCCGGCCTACCTGGAGATCTCCAAGCGCTTCCACGAGCAACCCGAGCAGCTGGGGGAGGCCTTCCGCCGCGCCTGGTTCAAGCTCGTGCACCGGGACATGGGGCCCCGCTCCCGCTACCTGGGCAGCCTGGTGCCGGAGGAGGTGATGCTCTGGCAGGACCCGATTCCGCCCGTCGACCATCCCCTGGTGGACGCTGACGACATCGCCGCCCTCAAGGGGCGGATCCTGGAGGCGGGGCTGCCCATCTCCCAGCTGGTGGCCACCGCCTGGGCCGCGGCCGCCAGCTTCCGCGGCTCCGACAAGCGCGGCGGCGCCAACGGCGGCCGGCTGGCGCTGGCCCCCCAGAAGGACTGGGAGGTGAACCAGCCCGCCAAACTGGCCCGGGCCCTGGAGGCCTTTGAGGCGATCCGCCATGAGTTCAACGGCTCCCGCCACGACGGCAAGCGCATCTCCCTGGCCGATCTGATCGTGCTGGGCGGCTGCGCCGCGGTGGAGGAGGCGGCCCGGCGGGGCGGCCACGCGCTGACGGTGCCCTTCACCCCCGGGCGCATGGATGCCTCCCAGGAGCAGACGGACGCGGCCTCCTTCGCCGTGCTGGAGCCGAAGGCCGACGGCTTCCGCAACTACCTGCGGCCGGGCCTGCCGGCCTCCGCCGAGGAGCTGCTGATCGATCGGGCCCAGCTGCTCACCCTCACCGCCCCGGAGATGACGGCGCTGGTGGGGGGCCTGCGGGTGCTCGATGCGAACCACGGCAAATCACGGCATGGCGTCTTCACCCACCGCCCCGAGACCCTCAGCAACGACTTCTTCGTGAACCTGCTGGACATGGGCACCACCTGGACAGCGACCTCCGAGGCCCAGGACAGCTTCGAGGGCCGCGACCGCCACACCGGCGACCTGCGCTGGACCGCCACCCGCGTCGATCTGATCTTCGGCTCCAACGCCCAGCTGCGGGCGATCGCCGAGGTGTACGCCTCCGCCGACGCCGGTAAGCGCTTCGTGGCCGCCTTCGTGGCGGCCTGGAGCAAGGTCATGGACCTGGACCGCTTCGAGCTGGCCTGAACGCCATGAACCCCCTCCTCGCCGCACAACCGCCTCCGGAACGCCGCGAGGCCATCGGCCGGGCCGGCCTCGCCAGCCTGCTGGCGATCGCGTCCATGGACGGGCCGCCCAGCCCCATCGCCCTGCGCACGATCACGGCCATCCGCGACCACCTGATCCGGCTGCCCATTCGGCTCGAGGAGCTCGAGCCGCTTACGCCGGAGCAGCTGGCGGCGGCGGTGCCGGAGCCCGAGTGGCGCGAGCGGATCCTGCGGGGCATGACCGTGCTGGCCCTGCTGGAGGACGAACCCGGCGAGATCCGGCTGGCCCGGCTCGAGGCCACGGCCCGGGCGCTGGCGATCGACGACGCCCCGGTGCGGGCGTTCCGCCACGTGCTGGAGCACCAGTTCAACCTGGTGCGCCTCGACATCATGCGGCGGGGATTCCAGCGGGGGGCCGCCGCGGCCTACCTGCACGACGAGGGCCCTGCCGGCGCCCTGCAGATCGCCCGCTCGATCCTGAAGCGGGAGGATCCCGCCCTGGCCCGCCGTTACCGGGCCCTGGCGGACTTGCCCCACGGCAGCCTCGGCCGGGCCTACCTGGCCTTCATCGATGCCAACGGCTTCAGCGTTCCCGGCGAGCTGGGCGGGCCGCCCCCCCCGGTGGTGCGCCACGACTGCTGCCACGTGCTCGGCGGCTACGGCACCAGCCCCAGCGAGGAATGCGGTGTGCTCGGCTTCCAGGCCGGCTTCGGCCGCAACGACCCCTTCTTCACGATCCTGTTCGCCCTGGCCCAGTTCCAGCTGGGCATCGGCTCCACTCCCGTCACGGCGGCCGAAACCGGCCAGGCGGATCCGGAGGTGATCTTCCGCGGCCTGGAGCACGGCCTCGGCGTCACCCGGGACCTGATCAGCGACTGGGATCCCTGGGACGACTTCCCGTTGCCCCTGGAGGAGGTGCGCCGTCAGTACGGCATCCGCCCGCGTCAGGCGGTCTGAGGCGCCGACGGGAGCGGCGGCTCAGACCGGTGGAACTCCACGTAGAACCGCACCCCGGGGCCGGGTTCAGCCTGGTGCCGCTGGGTGGGTGCCACGATGCCGGGCCGTTCGGGCGTCAACACCACCAGCTCTTCGTCGGGCTCCAGAAACCGGAACGGCAGCGAGCCCTCCAGCACCACGACCCGGGCCCACACCCCCGCTTTGGTGCTGTGCTGCGCCCGCAGACCCGCCGGCACGGTCTCGGCGTCAAAGGTGGGTGTGCGTTTGTAGGGCGTCAGGCCGGTGGGCAGATCAGCGTGCATGGGTCTCTGCCTGTGGCCCCAGGAACGCTCGCACGGCCGGATCGTCCGCCAGGTCGATGGCGCGCCGGCAGGCCTGCTGCTGATCGACACAGCGGCTGCTCAGGGGAGGTTGATGGAATCAACCATCACCTGCCGTTCCGTGATGTCCAGGTTGCGCTCCAGCTGGGTGAGGAGCCCAAGCGCATAGGCAGGGTCCCTGGATGAACTGGTAATCGCCAACATGATCGAGGCCTTTTTTCGGCAGCCATCCCAGACATAGGTGGTGATGCTGCCGTTCCTGATCGTGGCCTCCTTGCCCTCGCCCTGGCAGTACGAATTGAGGTCCGCAATGTCACGACCGTTGATCTTCTGCGCATGCCTGGAGATTCTTATTTCCACACCGTTAGCGAGATAACTCTTGTTGAAAGCCCCTGGATCGGGGGCCGCGATCCTACGCACGTAGACGCGGTCTCCCTCGCCCACCGTTTCCTGATCGCTACGGCTCCAGTTGGTGGGAACCAACATGTCGTAGCCAGCGAAGGAAAAGGAGGTGAAGCTCGTCTTCGTTCGCAGCGGATCAGCCTTGCCCAGGGGGCCCGCCAGGATCTGACGATCGGCCCGCCGGTAAAGCTCCACCATCAGCGGCTGATCCGGACCTCGGGAGGCGATGGTTTCGCAGAACTGCGGCACGGAGTTCTCCGGCTTGACCGCCACGTTCTGGAGTGAGGTGATCAGATCCCCGGGCTCCACCCCGGAAAGGTTCGCCGGCGAACCCGCCTTCACGCTCGCCACCAGCAATCCGGTGATGGCTCCACGGTAGGAGCCGTCGATGCCGATGCCCAGGGAATCATCCTTCCCCTGGCGCAGGGATGGCAGCAGATTGGCCACCAGCCGGGAGGAAATCGCCAGGGGCTGTTTATAGTCCCTGGCACCGGCGAAATGGATACCCACCACCTTGCCGTTGGGCCGCACAACGGGCCCGCCAGAGTTGCCGGGCTGGGAGTCGGCGGAATGCTCAAAGGCTTCCGTCAGGACGGCCGAAGGAAGATTCACCGTGCTCTTCAGAGTGCTCACCGCACCCGGCTTGAGGGTGTAGGTTTCAGTTCCCCTGGGGAAACCAGCCAGGAAAAGTGAGTCCCCTTCCTTGATCGGCTGGCGAACGTCCAGTTCGAAGAAAGGAAGATCCCGACCCTCGATCTTCAGCAAGGCCACGTCGTTGCATTGCGACGCCCCGACCAGGGACGCACTGCGAGGTGTGGGATCTCCATTCAGAAAGACTTTGAGATTGGGGGCGTTCATCGCCACGTGATAATTGGTGAGGATCAGCCCATCACCTGACACCAGAAAGCCACTGCCGGAGCCCCCACCGGTCCCGATCTTGATCTCGCCGTTCTCCGCCGCTTCGGCCCTGGGGCCCTCAGCCAGGATCCGAACCGTCGCCGCCTTCACTTCGTCGATGTTGTCGACGGCCCGGGAGCAACCGCCGGCAAACGTCAGGGCCGGCAGAAGGAGCAACACACCCAAGCGGCTGCCTCGGCGGTGCACGGCCCGTTGACTCCGATCACGCGTTCGGTCCGTCCAACGCCGCATCGTCCGTCCTTCGAGGGGAGTGACCCTGACAATTCAGCCTGGCTTCAGGTTTCAGCTGCGTCAAGTCAGGCGCTTTCGGCCCCTGCCCGTAGCCGCAGAAACGCACGCACGGCCGGATCGTCCGCCAGGTCGATGGCACGCCGGTAGGCCTGCCGGGCCGCGTCGGCCTGGCCGCTCCGCTGCAGCAGGTCGGCCCGCAGCGCCCACCAGGGCTGGTGGTCCCCCAGGGCCGGCTCGGCGGTGGCCAGCGCCTCCAGCTCGCCCAGGGCAGCGGCGGGGCCGGCCAGCTCGGCCAGCACGGCCATTCGGCCCACCCGTCCCCCCGCACTCGGGGCCAGGGCCAGCAGGGCGTCGTAGAGCCCCAGCAGGGCCGGCCAGTCGACCATCCCGCTGACGGCCCGGTGGGCATGGAGCGACTGGATCGCCGCCTCCAGCTGGAAGCGCCCGGGCCGGCCCGCCCGGGAGGCCTGGGTCAGGGCCGCCTCGGCTTCGGCGATCAGGGCACGGTCCCATAGGTCCGGCTCCTGCTCCAGCAGCGGCACGTAGCTGCCGTCGGCGGCCCGCCGGGCCCCGTGGCGCGCCTCGCAGTGCAGCAGCAGGGCCAGCAGGCCGCGGGCCTCCGGCTCCTCGGGCAGCAGGTCGGCGCACAGCCGCGCCAGCAGCACCGCCTCCTGGGTCAGCCCCCGGTCGCGGCCGGCCTCGCCGCGGCCATCCCAGCCGCTGGTGTAGGCCGCGTAGATCGCCTGCAGCACCGCCGCCGAGCGCGCCGGCAGCGCCTCGGCGGGCGGCAGCACGAAGGGGATGCCGGCATCGCGGATCTTGGCCTTGGCCCGCACCAGCCGCTGGCCCATGGTGGCCGGCGCCACCAGGAAGGCTGCTGCGATGCGGCCGGCGTTGAGCCCCAGGACGGTCTGGAGCATCAGCGGCGCCTGGATCCCCGGATCGATCGCCGGGTGAGCGCAGAGAAACAGCAGCCGCAGCCGCTCGTCGGGAATCTCCATGGCGTTCTCAGGAGTTTCGGGATCCGTGCCGGGGGCCACGGCGTCCAGTTCCGGCAGCAGCATCTCCAGGGTCCGGTCGCGGCGGGCCCGGTCGATCAGACGCCGTCGGGCCACCACCAGCAGCCAGGCCTCGGGCGCACGGGGCACCCCCTCGACGGGCCAGCGCCGCAGGGCGGCGAGGAAGGCATCGCCCAGGGCGTCCTCCGCCGCCGCCACATCGCCGCAGCGGGCGGTGAGCCAGGCCACCAGCTTGCCGAAGGACTGCCGTGCCGCCAGCTCCGCCGCCCGCCGCCCCTCCATCTCAGGGGGCGGCCATGGCGAGCACCGGCCGCACCTCCACGGCGCAGCGCTCCGCCGCCGGGCAGCGGGCGGCCCAGGTGAGGGCGGCGTCGAGGTCGGGCACATCGATCAGGAAGAAGCCGCCCAGCTGCTCCTTGCTGTCGGGGAAGGGCCCGTCCTGCACCTGCCGCTCGCCGTGGCGCAGGCGCACGGTGGTGGCGGTGTGGGGGGACTGCAGGGCCTCGCCGCCGGCCATGTGGCCGGCCTCGGCCAGGGCCTGGGAGTAGGCGGCGTAGGCCGGCATCAGGCCGGGACGGTCGGCGAAGTCCTGCTCGCTTTCGAAGATCAGAACGGCGTACTGCATGGTGGGCACTCGAAAGGTTGGTGGGGGACACACTCCCGAAAGGCGTGCGTCATCTCCATGACGGACGGCAGGCCGCCATTTCGACAGAATCAACCCGTTCCGCCCCACCCCGTGTGCCCTCCATGCCCAAGGTCGAGATCTACACCTGGCGCTTCTGCCCGTTCTGCATCCGGGCCAAGCAGCTGCTGGACCGCAAGGGTGTGGCCTACGAGGAGTACGTGATCGACGGCGACGAGGACGCCCGTGACGCGATGGTGGCCCGGGGCCGCGACGGCCGGCGCTCGGTGCCCCAGGTCTTCATCGACGACGCCCATGTGGGCGGCTGCGACGACCTCTACGCCCTCGAGCGCCAGGGCCGGCTGGATGCGCTGCTGGCGGTCGCCAGCTAAGCGGCGCTGTCGCCCTTCCATTCCGCCAGCTCCACGGTGATGCCCTCCGGACCCCGGAGAAACACCAGCTTGCGGTGGTGGAACTCCATCACCGCGTTGCGGAGCTCCACACCCCCGGCCTGCAGCCGGGCCACCGTGGCCTCCAGGTCGTCGACGGCGAAGCAGATGTGGTTGAACCCCACCCGGGCCAGGTTGTCCATGGCCGGCTCGGGCAGGGGCTCCGGGTGGCGGTAGTGCAGCAGCTGCACCTCCAGCCGCGGCGTGCCGCCGGCCAGCACAAGGGTCACGTGGTCGGCCTCGATGCCCTCCACCCCCATGTAGTCGGAAAACTGGGGCCCGCTGATCAGCACGGCCTTGTCCTCAACGAAGCCCAGCAGGCCGAAGAAGCGCCGGGCCGCCGCCAGGTCCCGCACGACGACGGTGACGTGGTCGAAATGCCGGATCATGGACGCTGCCTCGCTCCAACGCTCCCCCCACTCTCGCTGGGCCCGGCACCTTCCGGAGGTAGCCGCAGGCCCCCCACCAGGGGTGACCAGCGGCCAGAGTGAGGGTCACCTACGGCCGGCCCGATGAGCGACAACGCCAGCCCCGCCGATGCCGCCACGCCCGGCCAGGGCGGCGGCTGGCCCCTGATCGACGGCTGGGCCAAGGCCACCCTCAGCCCCCGGGGGCCGAAGCTCTGGCAGACCCTCAACCACAAGAGCGCCTGCCTCTCCTGCGCCTGGGGCACCGGCGGCCAGCACGGCGGCTTCGTCGACGAGCTGGGGGAGCCGCTGCAGCGCTGCCTCAAGAGCGTCGAGGCGATCATGGCCGAGCTGCAGCCGGCGGTGAGCGAGGGGGTGTTCGGCACCCGCAGCCTGGCGGACCTCCAGCAGCTCTCCTCGATGGAGGCCGACCGCCTCGGCCGCCTCAGCCACCCCCTGCTGCTGCGCGAGGGCCGCAGCCACTACGAGCGCATCAGCTGGGACGACGTGTTCGCCATCGCCGAGGCCGCCTTCCGGCGCCCGCCGGAGCGGGTGGCCTCCTACAGCTCGGGCCGCTCCTCCAACGAGGCCGCCTACCTGCTGCAGCTGCTGCTGCGGGCCATGGGCTCCAACAACCTGGCCGATTGCTCCGACCTCTGCCACGCCCCCTCCACCGTGGGGCTCAATGCCGTCTTCGGCTCCGGCACCTCGATGGTGAGCCTGGAGAGCCTGCAGCAGGCCGACTGCGTGGTGCTGGTGGGCTCCAACGCCCCGGCCAACCACCCGCGGCTGATGAACGAGCTGATCAAGCTGCGCCAGCGGGGCGGCACGGTGATCGTCATCAACCCGGTGATCGAGGTGGGGCTGCTGAAGTTCGGCTCCCCCGCCTTCCCGATCCGCTCGATGCTGGCGGGCTCGGAGATCGCCTCGCTGTTCCTGCAGCCCGTGCCGGGCAGCGACACGGCCGTGTTCCTGGGGCTGCAGAAAGCCCTGCTGGAGGCCGGCGCCGTGAAGCGCGATTTCCTGGCCGCCCATGCCGAGGGCTGGGAAGCGCTGCTGGAGCAGCTGGAGGCCACCTCCTGGGAGGCGATCACCGGCGCCTGCGGCCTCAGCCGCCAGGAGCTGGAGCACAGCGCCGCCGTGATCGCCGCGGCCCGGGGCGTGGTGTTCGCCTGGGCGATGGGGATCACCCACCACGCCAACGGCATCGACAACGTGCAGGCGATCGCCAACACCGCCCTGCTCAGCGGCAACGTGGGCCGGCCCGGCGCCGGCACCATGCCGATCCGGGGGCACTCCAACGTGCAGGGCTTCGGCTCGATGGGGGTCACCGTCAAGCTGCGGGCGGAGATGCAGCAGGCCCTCGAGCAACTGCTGGGCCGGCCCCTGAGCCGGGTGCCCGGCTACGACACCCGCGCCCTGATCGAGGCCGCTGATGCCGGCCGGGTCGACAGCCTGCTGTGCCTGGGGGGCAACCTCTGGGGCGCCAACCCCGACAGCGGCGAGGCGAAGCGCGCCCTCGGCCGCATCGACACGATCCTGTACCTGGCCACCAAGCCCAACCAGGGCCACTTCCACGGCCTGGCGGCCCGCCAGACCCTGGTGCTGCCGGTGTTCAACCGCTTCGAGACGCCGCACCGCACCACCACCGAATCGGGCAACAACTACGTGCGCCTCAACGAGCCGGGCGCCACCCACCTGCGCAGCGCCGACCTGATCAGCGAGGTGGCCTTCCTGGCCGAACTGGCCCGGCGGCTGATGGGCAGCGATCCGATCGACTGGGGGCGGCTGCAGGATCCGTCCTACGTGCGGGAACTGATCGGCCGCACCGTGCCCGGCTACGGCCCGATCGCCCGCATCGATGCCACCCGGCAGGAATTCAGCGTCGAGGGGCGCCTGTTCGACACCCCGGCCTTCCCCACCCCCAGCGGCCGGGCCCGGGTGGCGCCCACCCCCATGCCCGAACTCACGCTGCCGGAGGCGGAGCACTTCGGTGGCCTCGGGCCCGGGGAAACCGGCCTGGTGCTGGCCCTGATCACGGCCCGCAGCTACGGCCAGCACAACACCGTCGTCTACCAGGCCGGCGACAGCTACCGGGGCATGCCCCATCGCCACACGATCCTGATGAACCGGGCCGACCTGCGCCGCTGCGGCCTGGCGGCCCACCAGCGGGTGACGGTGCAGGGGGAGGCGGGCGCCCTGGAGGGCGTGGAGATCATCCCGGGCGAGATCCGCGAGGGGGCGGCGCTGATGTTCTACCCGGAGGTGAACGCGATCATGAAGGCCGTGATCGACCCCCGCTGCGGCACCCCGGCCTTCAAGCGGGTGCCGGTGCTGGTGCGGGGTCCGGTGGCCGTCGGCCATGGCGGCTGAATCCCCGGAGGGGGAGGCGGCGGCGGCGGAGCGGGAGCGGCTCGCCGCCGACGATCGCCGCGAAGCCCGCTGGCGCCGCTGGGGTCCCTACCTGAGCGACCGCCAGTGGGGCACGGTGCGGGAGGACTACAGCGCCGACGGCAACGCCTGGGAGCATTTCCCGTTCGAGCAGGCCCGCTCCCGCGCCTACCGCTGGGGGGAGGACGGCCTGCTGGGCGTCTGCGACAACCACCAGCGCCTCTGCTTCGCCCTCGCCCTCTGGAACGGCCGCGACCCCTTCCTCAAGGAACGGCTGTTCGGGCTCAGCGGCCCCCAGGGCAACCATGGCGAAGACGTCAAGGAGATCTACTTCCACCGCGACAGCACCCCCAGCCACAGCTGGATGACGGCGCTCTACCGCTACCCCCACGGGCGCTTCCCCTACGAGGAGCTGGTGGGGGAGAACGGCCGCCGCGGCCGTGACGACCCCGAATACGAACTGCTCGACACCGGCATCTTCGCCGGCGACCGCTTCTGCGACGTCCAGGTGGATTACGCCAAGGGGGCCCCGGACGACCTCCTGATCCGCCTGCGCGTCACCAACCGCGGGCCCGATCCCCACACCCTGCACCTGCTGCCCACCCTCTGGTTCCGCAACACCTGGAGCTGGGGCGGTGACGAACCGCGCCCTTCGATCCGGCCCGTTCCGCCGGAGCCGCAGGCCCAGGACGCCCCGACGGCTTCCGGGCCCTCCCGCCCCGTGCCGTGGCGGACCCTCGCCGCGACCCACCCCGCGATGGGCGCCTTCTGGTTCCACGCCGAGCAGCTGGCCGCCGCTCCCGAAGGGTCGGAGGGCGGCCAGCCGGAACTGCTGGTCACCGACAACGAGACCAACGCCCGGCGGCTGTTCGGGGCCGCGAATGCCGGCCCCTACGTGAAGGACGGCATCAACGACCGGGTGGTGGCGGGCGCGCGGGACGCGGTGAATCCCGAGGGCATCGGCACCAAGGCCTCGCTGCACTACGTCCTGCCCCTGGCGGCGGGGGAAACCAGGGAGGTGAGGCTGCGGCTGGTGGATCGCCGGCTCACGGAGGATCCCCTCGGCGCCGGTTTCGAGGCCATCTGCCAGAGGCGGCAGCGGGAGGCCGACGCCTTCTACGCAGGCCTGCACCCGGCCGGGCTGCCCCCGGAGCGACGCGAGCTGCAGCGCCAGGCCTTCGCCGGCCTGCTCTGGAGCAAGCAGACCTACCTCTTTGTGATCCGGGACTGGCTGGCGGGGGATCCGGCCACCCCGCCGCCACCGGCCCGCCGCCACGGTCGCAACCACCTGTGGCAGCACCTCCATGCCGACGACGTGCTGTCCATGCCCGATGGCTGGGAGTACCCCTGGTTCGCCGCCTGGGATCTGGCCTTCCACTGCGTGCCGCTGGCCCTGGTGGATCCCGGCTTCGCCAAGCACCAGCTCGACCTGCTGACCCGGGAGTGGTACATGCACCCCAACGGCCAGCTGCCCGCCTACGAGTGGGCCTTCGGCGACGTCAACCCGCCGGTGCACGCCTGGGCCACCTGGCAGGTGTACAGCCTGGAGAAGCGGGCCACCGGCAGGGGCGACCGGCCGTTCCTGGAGCGGGTGTTCCAGAAGCTGCTGCTGAACTTCACCTGGTGGGTGAACCGCAAGGACGCGGAGGGCAACAACATCTTCCAGGGCGGTTTCCTCGGCCTCGACAACATCGGGGTGTTCGATCGCAGCGCCCCCCTGCCCACCGGGGGCTTCATCGAGCAGGCCGATGGCACCAGCTGGATGGGGATGTTCTGCCTCAACATGCTCAGCATCTCCCTGGAGCTGGCAGAGGAGAATCCCGTCTACGAGGACATGGCGACGAAGTTCTTCGAGCACTTCCTTTACATCGCCGCGGCCATGAATGCCTCCGGAAGCGACGGCGGCCACCACCTCTGGGACGACGGGGACGGCTTCTTCCATGACGTGCTCCATCTGCCCGACGGGCAGCGGCTGCCTCTGAAAATCCGCTCGATGGTGGGGCTGATTCCCCTGTTCGCCATCGCCATCCTCGAACCGGAGGTGCTTGAGCGGCTGCCGGCCTTCCGGGCGCGGCTCGAGTGGTTCATCCAGCACCGGCCCGATCTCAAGGTGAACGTGGCCTGCATGGAGACCAGGGGGCAGAAGGCCCGCCGCCTGCTCGCCCTCACCTACCTCAGCCCCAACCGCTTCGTGGCGGAGGACCGCTTCCGGCGCATCCTGAAGCGCCTCTTCGATCCGGCCGAGTTCCTCGGCGACCACGGCATCCGCTCCCTCTCCCGCCACCATGCCGACCACCCCTACGTGTTCCGCTTCGAAGGCCGGGAGCACCGGGTGGGCTACGAGCCGGCGGAATCGCGCTCCGGCCTGTTCGGCGGCAACTCCAACTGGCGCGGCCCGGTCTGGTTCCCGGTCAACCATCTGCTGATCGAGGCCCTGCAGCAGTTCCACCGCTACGCCGGCGACGGCTTCCGGGTGGAATGCCCCACCGGCTCCGGCCAATGGCTCAGCCTGCAGCAGGCCGCCGGCCTGATCAGCGAGCGGCTCGTCGGCCTGTTCCTGCCCCGCCCCGGCGAGCCGCCACCGGCCTACGGCGCCACCGCCGCCTTCCTCACCGATGCCGACGGACAGCGCCTGCACCTGTTCCACGAGTACTTCCACGGCGATGACGGCACCGGCCTGGGCGCCAGTCACCAGACGGGCTGGACCGGCCTGGTGGCCCAGCTGATCCAGGACCATGGCCTGCACACGGCCGGGGAGACATCGGACGCCGATCAGCCCCCCAGGTAGGCCATCTCCGCCGGCACCGGCCGCTGGTCGACCGCTTCCTGCCGCTCCTCGCTGTAGCGGTCGCGGCGCTGCAGCCACAGGTGGCGCAACGCCTGCTCCAGAGCGGCGGCATCGGCGCCGGGCCGCAGCCAGGGCTTGAGGTCGGTGCCGGCGGCGGCGAACAGGCAGCTGTAGGCCACCCCGTCGGCGGTGATCCGCAGCCGGTTGCAGTCGCCGCAGAAGGGCGCCGTGATCGAGGCCACCACCGCCAGGTGGGCACCGCCATCGGCACCGGCACCAGCCGCGGCGCGGTCGCGGTAGCGCCAGCGGCCGGCGGTGCCGTGGGGGGCCCGTCCCACCGGCTCCAGCGGCCAGACCGCCCCGATGCGGGCCACCATCTCGGCCGCCGGCAGCACCTGCTCCGGCGCCCAGCCGTTGCGGTTGCCCACGTCCATGAACTCGATCAGGCGCAGCTCCAGCCCCTGCTCCCGGGCCAGCTCCGCCAGGGGCAGCAGCTGGTCGGCATTGCCGGTGCGGGTGATCACCGCGTTCAGCTTCACGGCACCGAGGGCCGGATCGAAGCCCGCCTCCCTGGCGTGCCGGATCGCCGCCAGCACCTTCGCCAGCACGGCCTCGCCGGCGGCCGCGCCCCCAAGGCCGGCCATGCGCGCCACGCTGGCCCCGTCGGTGCCATCGAGGCTGAGGGTGATCCGGTCGAGCCCCGCCGCCTTCAGCTGCCGGGCCCGCTCGGCGCCCAGCAGCACCCCGTTGCTGGTGAGGGCGATCTCCCGCAGGGCACCGCGGGGATCGGCGGGGTCACGCCGCCGCAGCGGCTGCAGGGCGGCGATCAGCTCCTCCAGCCGCCGGTGCAGCAGGGGCTCACCGCCGGTGAGGCGCAGGGTGTGCACCCCCAGGCCCACGGTCGCCTCCACCAGAGCCACCCGCTCCGCCAGGGTCAGCAGGTCGGGCGGGTCCTCGAGATCCGGGCAGCAGTAGGGGCAGGCCAGGTTGCAGCGGGCCGTCAACGACAGCCGCAGCACCCCCAGGGGCCGGCCATGCAGATCCAGGGGACGCTCCGCCATGGCAGGAAAGCTAGGGCCACAGGCCGGTGGCGTCGTCGGGTCTGTTGGCGTTACGCAGCCCCGCGGCCGGCAGGAGCACCGGCACCACCGCTTCGGCCGCCAGCCAGTCCTGCAGGCGCCGGCCCCCCGCCGCCGTGAAGGCCTGCAGCCGGCGGTGGAGGCCGGGATGGGCCGGGTAGACCCCCAGCAGCGGCTGCAGCCGCCGGCCGTCATGGGCCAGATGGATGGCGGCGGGACCCGTGGCGGCCGGGGCGGCGGCGGCCCCCACCAGGGCCTCGAGGGTGGCGACCTCCAGCCAGGGCATGTCCACGGGGCAGAGCAGCAGGCCCTGGCCGGGGTGGTGCGCCATCAGCCGGTCGAGGGCCAGCAGCGGCCCCTCCCGGGGTGGCGGCTCCTCCAGGACCGTGATCGGCTGGCCCAGCCCGTCCCGCAGGGGCCGCGCCAGGGCGTGGTGGCTCCGGTGGTGACTGAGCAGGGTGATCGGCAGCGGCAGCGCCGCCAGTCGCCCGAGGCTGAACTCCAGCCAGGTCCTCCCCGCGGGATGGGGCAGCAGGGCCTTGTCCGTGCCCATGCGGCGGCTGGCGCCGCCGCTGAGCAGGCAGGCCCGCAGGCCGTTCATGCCAGCAAGCCGAATTCCGCCAGGGCCCGCGGCAGGTTGCGGTGCTCGTGGCCCGGATGGCAGAGCTTCACCAGGGCGAAGCGTTGCAGCTCATCGAGCTCCCCCCAGGCGTGGGGGGCCAGGGTCAGCCCCAGCTGGCGGCAGGAGGCGAGCAGAACCTCCGGGGGGGCCTGATCCTGCTGCCAGGGGGCGCCGCAGGCGGGCTGCAGCCGGCCGGCGACGCCGGCGGCCATGGCGGCCGTGCGTCGCTCGAGCCAGTGGTCCAGGGCCGCCAGGGCCTCGGGATCATCGGGCCAGTCGAGCAGCCGCTGCCGTTCTCCCTCGTCGAGGTCGCTCCAGTGCACCAGCTTCAGCTTGACCCCCATCAGGTCGAGCTTGCGCCGCACGGCCATGGGGATGCAACGCAGATGATCGACGAAGTCGGCCTCGAAGCCGAAACAGTGATCGTGGCGGCCCATGGAGCCGGACCCTTGGGGGACCCACACCCTAGAAAGCCGTGGGGCGGGCCCCGGAGCTCAGTCCAGCTGCAGCACGCCCCTGGTGCGCTGGCGGCGCTGCTGATCCTGCTGCTCGAAGCGCACCAGGCAGTCCCCCTGGGGCACCAGCACGCAACTCACGTACTCGGAGGCGTCGATCAGGGCGGCCCGGATCGCCTTGCCGGCCGGGGTCCGCTGGGCCTGGGACTGGTTGCTGCCGAAATTGAGTGTGCCGGCCGCTCCGGTCAGGGCCTGGCCGGTGCGACCCATGTTGGGTGCCATCCAGAGGGCCAGGCCGGCCGCTGGCAGCAGGCTCACGCCGCTGGAGCTGGCGCTGGCCGTGTTGCTGGCCCGACCTTCCACGGTGCGCGACCCGATCACCTCGCCGGTGCTGCTGTCCACGACGCGGATGTCGATCGCCACATAGTCCTTGGTTTCCACATCCTGGTTGCGCTTGCCGAAGCCGAGCAGACCGAAGCTGCTGCCCGATTGCTTCTGCTCCACGTTGGTTTCGTAGGAGGTGACCGTGCCAAGCACGATGTAACGCGCACCGCGCATCTGTCCCTTGCTGGCGGCATCCGGACCTCGCTTGACGATCCCCAGCTCTGCCAGTTCCTGCTCGGAGAGCACGTCCTTCAGCTGCCGCCGCTCCACCACCTGCAGCGTGCCGGTGCCCTGGAGCTCATTGGCCAGGGCGGCCGCCAGATCATCGGCCACGGGCCCCTGCCACCACCACGTGGGCTGGGTCACGGTGTTCTTGAAGGCGGGCACTGACACGGTGGGACGGGCCACCGCCTGGCGGCTCTGGGCCAGCGCAGTGAGCGGAAGGCCGGCGAGGACGGTGCCGAAGGCGAGATGGCGGGCGACGACTCTGACGACAGGGGCCGGGGTCAGTCTCCGCACGATCAACGATGGGGCCATGGCGCTCCGTCCTGAACCTGGCCCATCGGGGCCGCTCATTGCGGCCGCCATTCAAGCAAGTTCCGGAAACGGTTGGGGCCTCCGCCCCGGTGGGGTGGCAGGCACTCCGGCGCTGGAACTGGTCCAGGCCCCACGGGCTTTCGTAGCCGATCTCACCGTGGGACCCCGCCAGGATTAGGTTCACTGAAGAGACCGCAGAGGCTTCTCACGAAGTCGCTCCCATGACCGCCACCGTCCCGTCGAGAGACGAGCTGCAGGATCACCGGCCCTCCGGGGCCAGCCAGGGTCCTAGGCCCGCTCCGATGTTCGAGCTGATCCCCTACGAGAAGTTCCGCGACACCCCATCGGTGCGGTTCTTCGACATCACCGTACCCAGCTCCAACAAGCGGGATTTGGTGGTCCACTCCGGTCCGGCGGTGAGCCCGCCTGACTGCCAGGAGACCGGCAGCTGGCAGTTCTATCTCCACCCTCACCAGGAGGACAACCTGCTCGCCATGCACGGCGGCCGCACCTTCTTCCTGGTCAACCTCGGCTGGAACTACCCGTATCACATCGTCCGCCTCGACTGCGGCGGCGACATCCTGCGCATTCCCCCCGGCACCTTCCACCGCTCCGTCTCCGATCCCGACGGTTCCCTGGTGCTCAACCAGGCCGTACGTGAAGAGGGCGCCAGCGTGGTGCGCGAGTTCCGCGTCTACAACAGCCACCGCATCCCCCGGTTGTTCGCTGTGACCTCCAAGACCGCCCCGCTGCCCAAGCTCCACGGGGTGAGCTGGTAAGGGGGTGGCCCTCAGGCCGCCGCTGCACCGGCCAGCAGGGCGCCGAAGGACTCGGCGGGCATCGGCCGGCCCAGCAGGTGACCCTGGAACTGATCGCAGCCGAGGCTCCGCAGCATCCCCAGCTGTTCGGCCGTCTCCACCCCTTCGGCCAGGGTCATCAGGCCCAGCTCCTTCGCCATCACGATGGTGGCCTTGACGATGGCCAGGTCGGCGTCGTCATTGCCCAGGCGTTCCACGAAGAAGCGGTCGATCTTGAGTTTGTCCAGGGGCAGCGCGTGGAGCATGGCCAGGGAGGAGTACCCCGTGCCGAAGTCATCGATCGCCAGGCTGAACCCGCTCTCGGCGAGCTGGCGCAGCTGCTCACCCGCACGCTCGGGATCGTTCAGCAGGGCCGTTTCGGTGATCTCCAGCTCAAGGTTCTCCGGGACGAGGTCGTAGGCGCTCAGCGCCCCGGCCAGCAGCTCGGAGAGGGAGGGATGCTCGGCCCCCAGCTGGAGCGGCGAGATGTTGATCGCCAGCTTTCCGGGCCGCAGCCCCTGGCGATGCCACGCCTGCAGCTGCCGGCAGGCCTCCTCGATCACCCAGAGACCGATGGTGTGGATCTGGCCGGTCTTCTCGGCCAGCGGGATGAAGACGTTGGGGGACACCATCCGGCCGTTCTGATCACGCCAGCGCAGCAGGGCCTCAGCCCCGGCGATCCGGCTGCCGCCCCGATCGATCTGGGGCTGGTAGAAGAGCCGCAGCTGCTCCCGATCGATCGCCCGGCCCAGGCTGAGCTCCAGCTCGAGGCGCTCGCGCAGCTGCAGACTGATCTCCGGGGTGTAGAAGCGCAGCTGGTTCTTGCCGTGCTGCTTGGCCTCCATCAGGGCCGTGTTGGCGCAGCGCAGCAGGGTGTCCGGATCGGAGCCGTGGTCGGGGGCCAGGGCCACCCCGAGGGAGGCGCTGGGCTGGACTGCCAGTCCGGTGCCCATGCCGGGGGTGTTGCCGAGGGTGCGCCGGATCTGCTCCGCCCACTGCAGGGCCTCAAGCGGGTCGGCCATGGCCATGGGCCGCAGCAGGATGAATTCGTCGCTGCCCACCCGGGCCAGCCAGTCGTCGGGCCGCATCAGGTGCCTCAGGCAGCTGCCGCTGGCCTGGAGCACCTGGTTGCCGATTTCATGGCCCAGGCTGTTGTTGATCGACTGGAAGTTGTCGAGATCGAGGTTGATCAGGGCGATGCCGCGCTCCTTGCCGGCCGTGCCCAGCAGGCGGGCCAGCTGGCGGACGGTGGCGGCCTTGTTAGGCAGCCGGGTGAGGGGATCGACGAAGGCGATGCGCTCGAGCCGCTGCTGGATCTCGTGCTGTTCACTGATGTCCTGGACGGTGCCGACCGTGGTGAGGGGCTGACCGTCGTCGCCGAGGGTGGTGCGCCCCCGCTCCAGCACCACCTTGAGCAGGCCGTCGCCGAGCAGCAGCCGATGCTCGATCCGGTAGGGCCGGCCGGTGCGGAAGGACTCCCGGAAGGTGGCATCGACCAGGGTGCGGTCCTCGGGGTGCACCGTCCCCAGAAAGTACGCGTAGGAAGGGGCCGTCCGCTCCGGGGCGGTGTTGAAGATGCTGTAGGTCTCGTTCGACCAGAGCAGTTCTCCGGTGCGGTGGTTCAGCTCCCAGCTGCCCACATGGGTGAGCCGCTCAGCCTCCTGCAGCAGGGAGCCCAGCCGGGTGCTCTCCCGCAGGGCGGTGTCCAGTTCGGTGCGGTCACGATGGCTGACCAGGGCCACCAGCCGGCCACAGAGGTCGAGCACCTGATAGCTCACGGACACATCCCGACAGGCGCCGGATCGGGCCCGGTGGCGCGTGGCGAAACTGCCCCTGGGCTGCTGCCGCATCGCCCGCAGTTGATCGCGCATCAGATCGTCGGCCAGCTCCTCATCCGCCTGGATGGCGGCCGGATTCAGGGTGAGGAAATGCTCCCGGGCGTAGCCGAGCCGCTCATGGGCCGAACGGTTGCAGTCGATGAAATGGCCACTGGCCAGATCAAGGACAACAAGATCATCGCTGCCCAGATCGGCGGCAAAACGCAGTGCATCGCCGACGCTGTCGACGCAAGGAATCAGCCCCTGTTCCGCCGGGGTGCTGAACCAGAAGGATTGCACTGACGGTTCCATTCACGAGAGATCTTAGGCAGCGTTTTCATTGCTGACCAGGATGGGGAAGAAAACCCCCTGCCGGACTGAAGCGTGGCGGGGCGACGGCCTTATTCCTGAAGATTACACTGGAGAAATGGGAATCCCAGGGCCTCAAAAGTGAGGGAAAGAGAAGAATTCAGGGTGCCCTGATCGCTCTGCCACACTTGGTTTTCGGCGCTTACCTGCCGCGGCCAGCGGCTCCTTCGATCCTCAGGTCGATGGTGAGATCCGTCGGGCGCTGGCGTCCCCGCCAGGGGGGAGCCCCGGGCAACGGCCCGGCCAGCGGCTCCGCAACGGGATCGAACCGGTGTCCGTCCGGGTGCAGGTGGAAGACCTGATCGCCAGCGGGGGAGCGCACCAGGAGCTCAAGGGGCATGTGGGGCTCGATCGCCGGATGCAGGCACGGGTAGAGCCGCTGGAAGCGGAAGCGGACCGCCAGCGGTGGGCCGGCCCCGTCAGCATCGCGCTCCAGCGGCAGGGGCCGGCCGTTGATGAACAGCCCGCAGTCGCGGCGGAACGCTGCATTGGCCACCACCTCGAAACGCCGCAGGGAGCCGTCGATGAAGCGGCTGGTGAACCCTCCCTGCACCGGGGTGTCGCAGATCAGGGGCCAGGGCTCGGGGACCGGCCGCAGTTCGAGGGTTGGCACGGTCCCGGCGCCGCCGTGTTCCGCCTGCCAGCGCAGCAGGGGCGGGAAACGCCACTCCCAGATGGCCCGGAACGGCGCCGGATCCAGGGGCAGGTCATCGGCCGCCAGGTCGGCCAGGATGGCCTCCAGGTCGGCCCACAGCTGGCTCGGCAGCAGCTGGCGGTCGTGCAGGGCCGAACCCCAGTCGTGCAACCGGTCGGGCCGGTGGCGGGGCTCCAGCAGGTGGGCCGCCAGGGCGCTCCACAGCAGGGCGATGGTGCTGCTCCACGCCATGCGGGGCAGGCTCTCCAGCGCCCGGAACTCCACCAGGCCCAGGCAGCCGGCCGGGGCTCCGGGGTTCCAAAACTTGTCGAAGCTGATCTCGCTGCGGTGGTTGTTGCCGCTGCGGTCGGCGTGGAGATGGCGCAGCGTCTCGCCGATCAGGCCCCGGACGTCGCCGAAGGGTTCGGCCGAGGGCTGGCCCTCCGCCTGCTCGATGGCGCGGTAGGCCAGCTCCAGGTCGAAGCATTCGCCGATCGCCTCATCCGGCCGGGGTGACTGGGAAGCCGGGCCCACCCCGGGGCCGCAGAACAGGTAGGCGAGTGCCGGATGTCGCTGCCAGTAGCGCAGGATCCCCGTCAGCCAGGCCGGCCGTGAGAAGAAAGGATGGTGGGCCAGGTCGGGGCCTCCCCAGAGCAGATGGTTGCCGCCGCCGGTCCCCTCCTGGCGGCCGTCACCCAGGTCCTTCCAGCTGCGCAGCCCCAGCCGCTCGCCGACCTCCTCCAGCCGCTGCAGCCACTGGTGGTACTGCCGCCAGCTGTGGCAGACGGGCAGGTTGATCTCCAGCACGCCGGGGTCGGCCGTCAGGCCCAGCACCTGCCAGCGCTCACCGGCATCGAGGGGCAGCACGCCGCTCAGCCGCGGCGCCGCCAGACCGCCGAGGCTGTCGGCCACCGCCTGCAGCAGCAGGCGCAGGGGTTCCCGCTCCAGGGGGGGCAGGAACAGCTCCCAGCCGTCGGGGTCCACCTCCAGGGTGAGCACCTGACGGGGCACGTCCTCCGGCAGGTGCTCCAGGGGCAGGCGCAGGCCGGCGGGACCGGGGGCGCCGGTGAGCAGCCTCAGGTCCTCCGCCAGGGGCCAGGGCGCCACCGCCCAGGCCACCGCCGCCGCCGGGTCGTCCGCCTCGGGCGGCGCCACGCTCAGGGGGGCGGCCCAGACCCGGCGCTCGGGTTCAAACGGGTCCCGCAGCGCCACGGGCTGGAGCGCGAGGCCCAGCCGGGCGCCCAGCTGCTCCAGCCAGGCCGGGGCGGCCTCGGCCGTCAGCGGTGCTCCCTCCAGGCCGGGCTGGCAGAGGCCGGGCCAGCGCACCGGCGCCGTGCCGTCGTCGCCCAGAAACAGGCGCAGGGCCCAGCGGGGATTGACCTCACCGTCGTAGCGCTTGCCGGGGCAGTAGAGGAGGGTGCTGCCGGGCCAGACCCGCTGCTGCAGGTCCCGGGCCATGGCCCGGGCGATCGGGAGCTTCGTGGGGCCATCGGCGGTGACACTCCACTCCGGCCCCTCCGGCTCGAGGGGCACCAGGGTGGGCTCACCGCCGAGGGTGAGCTGGATGCCGGCGGCCCTCAGGCGGGACTCGGCCGCCTCGGCCACCCTGTCCATCCAGCTCATGCGGGCCAGCTCATGCGGGTTGCGGGAGGCTCATGGGGACGGGCTGGGAATCACGCTGCAGGCATTGACAGGAACCGGGGCCACCTTCCAGATGCGATCGGCATACTCCTGGATGGACCGGTCGCTGCTGAAGAAGCCGCAGCGGGCCGTATTCAGCACGGACATCATGCTCCACCGTCCCGCATCGCACCAGGCGCTGTCGACCTCGTTCTGGGCGCGGCGGTAGTCGCCCAGGTCGGCCATCACCCGGAAGGGGTCGCTGCTGCAGAGGTTGGCCAGCAGCGGATGGAACAGGTCGCGGTCGCCTTCACTGAAGTGGCCCGAACCGATCAGGTCGATGGCCTCCTTGGCCAGGGCGTCGTTCTCCAGCCAGGGCATCGGGTGGTACCCGTTGCGGTTGATGGCGGCCAGCTGCTCGGCGGTGTGGCCGAACAGGAAGAAGTTGTCGTCACCGACCCGCTCCCGGATCTCGATGTTGGCCCCGTCGAGGGTGCCGATCGTGAGGGCGCCGTTGAGGGACATCTTCATGTTGCCCGTGCCGGAGGCCTCCATACCGGCGGTGGAGATCTGTTCGGACAGGTCCACCGCCGGGTAGATCTTCTGGCCCAGCTTGACGCTGAAGTTGGGCAGGAAGATCACCCGCAGGCGTCCGTCCATGGCGGGGTCGATGTTGATGATCTCCGCCATCCCCACGATCAGGCGGATGATCAGCTTGGCCATGGCGTAGCCGGGGGCCGCCTTGCCGCCGAAGATCACCGTGCGCGGCGGCAGGTCCTCCCCGGCCCGCAGGCGCAGGTAGCGCTCCACCACCTGCAGCGCCGCCATGTGCTGGCGCTTGTACTCGTGGATGCGCTTCACCTGCACGTCGAACAGGGAGGAGGGATCGACCAGAACGCCGGTGTCCTGGCGGATCGTGGCGGCCAGCCGCTCCTTGGCCTGCTCCCGCACCCCCTGCCAGCGCTCGAGGAAGCCGGCATCGGTGGCCAGGGGCTCCAGCTTGCGCAGCTGGTCGAGGTGGCGGCACCAGTCGGTGCCGATGGCGTCGTTGAGCAGGGCGGCCAGGGGCGGGTTGGCGACCGCCAGCCAGCGCCGCGGCGTGACGCCGTTGGTGATGTTGGTGAAGCGATCCGGCCACACCCGGGCGAAATCGGCGAACAGGTTTTCCTTGAGCAGGCGGCTGTGCAGTTCCGCCACGCCGTTGACCGTGTGGCTGCCGACCACCGCCAGATGGGCCATGCGCACCTTGCGGTGCGGACCCTCCTCGATCAGGGACAGCCGCTCCAGCAGCTCCGGCTGGCCGGGGAAGCGGATGCGCAGGGTGCGCAGGAAGCGGGCATTGATCTCGAAGATGATCTGCAGCTGGCGCGGCAGCAGCTGCTGGAACAGCTCCAGTCCCCAGGCCTCCAGGGCCTCGGGCAGCAGGGTGTGGTTCGTGTAGCTGATCGTGGCGGTGGTGATGCTCCAGGCGGTGTCCCAGTCGACGCCGTGGACATCAATCAGCAGCCGCATCAGTTCCGCCACGGCGATCGCCGGATGGGTGTCGTTGAGCTGCACCGCGAACTTGCGGTGGAACTCCGTGACCGGAATCCCCTGGCTGCCGAGGATGCGGAACATGTCCTGCAGGGAGCAGGAGACGAAGAAGATCTGCTGGCTGAGCCGCAGGCGCTTGCCCTGCTCCAGCTCGTCATTCGGATAGAGCACCTTGGAGAGGGTCTCCGACTGCACCTTGTGGAGCACGGCCCGGGTGTAGTCGCCGGCATTGAAGGAGGCGAAGTCGAAGGCGTCGGGCGCCTGGGCCGACCACAGCCGCAGGGTGTTGGCGGTGTGGACGCCGTAGCCCAGGATCGGGGTGTCGTAGGCGACGCCGATCACGGTCTGGCCGCCGATCAGCACCGGATAGCTCCATTCCGGCCGGATCACCTCCCAGGGATTGCCGCGGGCCAGCCAGGGATCGGTGCTCTCCATCTGGCCGTTGGGGCCGATCTGCTGGCGGAAGATGCCGAACTCGTAGCGGATGCCGTAGCCGATGGCCGGCAGCTCGAGGGTGGCCATCGACTCCTGGAAACAGGCCGCCAGCCGGCCCAGGCCACCGTTGCCCAGGCCCGGCTCCGGCTCCTCCGCCAGCATCTCCTCGAGGGTGAGGCCGAGGGCCTCGCAGGCGGCCGCGGCCTCCTCCCGCAGCCCGAGGCTCACCAGGTTGTTCTCCAGGTGGGGCCCCAGCAGGAACTCCGCCGACATGTAGGTGGCGGTGCGGACGTGCTGGCTGGTGTAGGTGTCGGCGGTGTCGACCCAGCTGGTCAGCAGGATGTCCCTCACCGCCAGCGACAGGCAGACGTAGTGGTCGTGGATGGTGGCCAGGGAGGCGGACTTGGCCTGGCTGGAGAACAGATGGCGCCGCATCGCCTCCAGGAGGGCCTGGCCCTTGGGCGGGCACGGGGCGGGTGTGGGGCTGGCCATGGGGACGGGCGGCAGTCGGCGGAGTGGACCAGTCCTGGCCTGGGGAGTACGCCCACCGCTGATGCATCGGCTACCAGCGGGCGCACCTTAAGAGTGGCTTCGCTTCAGCCGTGCAGCACCTCATGCCAGGCGGAGCCCATCGGCGTGGGCTCCAGAAGCTCCGCCTCGATGGTCCATTCCAGCTCGCTGTCCACCCCCGTCGGGCCCGAGAAGCTGCCGTTCACCGCCGCGGTGAGGGTGGGCTTCGAGGAGGTGGCCAGGGTGATGTAACGGTCGTCGACGCTGCCCATGCCGCTGGGGTCAAACCCCCGCCAGCCGGCGCCAGGCAGGTAGACCTCCGCCCAGGCATGCAGGTCGTACTGCTTCGGCTGCGGTTCCACCAGGTGGTAGCCGCTCACGAACCGGGAGGGCAGGCCGACGCAGCGGCAGGTCTCGACCATCAGCATCGCCAGGTCGCGGCAGGAGCCGACCCGCTCCTTGAGGGTGCGCCCCGCCGGCCAGGCCGGCCCCACGTGCCGCTGGGTGTACTTGACCCGGTCCTTGATGATCTCCACCAGCTGCTCCAAGAACATCAGTCCCCGCTGGTCGCTGCCCATCAGCGCCTCCTGGGCCAGGTCCACCGCGGCGGGGTCGTGCTGGCCGTTGGGGAGCCAGCCCTCCAGCGAGCCCAGCAGATCGCCGTTCAGGTGGCCCACCGGATAGGGCAGCAGCGGCTCCTGGTCCTCCAGGCAGCTGGCCAGGGCCGGGGGCTGCTGGGTCTCCACATCGCTGATCGCCTGCACCCGGAAGTGCTCGGTACTGCCCGTGAAGCGGGCCCGCAGGATCTCATCGCCGCTGGCGGCCAGCAGCGGATAGAAGCGGGACGGCTCCGGCGTGACCGCCAGGTGGAAGTGCAGCAGCCGTTGGAAGCCGTGGCCCCGGGGTTTCAGGCAGAACCGGTGCGGACCCAGGAAGACCGGAGCGCTGTAGCGGTAGTCGAAGGTGTGGGTTATGCGGGCTCGCATGCCGCCTCCTGACTGGCGGAGCCGGCGGGGGCGATGAAGTAGCGCGCTTCGATCAACGCATGCAGGCGATTGAGATCCGACTGGAAGTTGTCGATGGCTTCATGGAGCCCGGTGGCCACCAGTTCGTCGATCCTGGTGAAGCTCCAGTGGGCCAGGGTGAGCCCGATCAGGCACTCCAGATCATCGGCGGGGCGGGGAACGGAGCTGCCGCGGATGATCCGCAGGGTCTCGTTGATCCGCTCCAGGCAGTAGCGCACTGAGCGGGGGAAGATCGGATCGAGCAGCAGGAACGCCGCCACGGCCTTGGGTTCGATGGCCTGCTGGCTCGACTGGCGGAACATCTGGTAAGCCCCCGCCGAGCGCAGCAGAGAGATCCACTGCAGTTCGTCGAGCACCCCGCCCACCTCCTCGGGGGACGGCAGCAGCAGGAAGTACTTGACATCTAGGATCCGGGTGGTCTTGTCGGCCCGCTCCAGCAGCCGCCCGAGACGGCTGAACTGCCAGGAGAGGTCGCGGCTGAGGGTGGCGTCGGTGATGCCGTAGAAGAGCTGGCAGGCACGGCGGATCTCCCGCAGCTGTTCCTGTGGCGGCTGCTGCCAGAAGGCCTCCTCCTGCAGCGTCCAGTAGATGTCGTTGATCTGCTCCCACATCTCCGTGGTCATCACCTCACGGATCTGGCGGGCGTTCTCCCGGGCGTTGCCGATGCAGTTGAGAACGCTGCTGGGGTTCTCGGCCTCGCGCACCAGGAAATGGATCACGGCCTCGGGCGTGACCACGGGGCAAAGCTCATCGAAGAGCTTGCGGTCGCCGCTGGCGTCGATCAGGGGCAGCCAGGGCTCGGCGCTGCCGGGGGGGCAGTCGAGGGCCATGGCCTCGCTCACCTCCACGAACCGGGAAATGTTCTCGGCCCGCTCGACGTTGCGGTTGATCCAGTAGAGGGAGTCGGCGACGCGGCTCAGCATGGGGCTTCATCCACGATCCAGGTGTCCTTGCAGCCGCCGCCCTGGGAGGAGTTGACCACCAGGGACCCGCGCCGCAGCGCCACGCGGGTGAGGCCGCCGGGACTCACCCAGGCCTCCTTGCCGCGCAGCACGTAGGGCCGCAGATCCACGTGGCAGGGGTAGAGCTCCCCTTCGCTCAGGGAGGGGACGGTGGAGAGCTCCAGGGTCGGCTGGGCGATGTAGTTGCGGGGGTTGGCCTGGATCTTCACGGCGAACTCGTCGATCTCCGCCTGGCTGGCATGGGGGCCGATCAGCATGCCGTAGCCGCCGGCCTCCGCCACCGCCTTCACCACCAGCTCCCCGAGGTGGGCCAGCACGTAGGCCTGATCGTCGGGGCGGGAGCAGATGTAGGTGGGGACGTTCTCGATGATGGGCTCCTCGCCCAGGTAGTAGCGGATCATCTCGCCCACGTAGGCGTAGATGAGCTTGTCATCGGCCACGCCGGTGCCCGGGGCATTGGCGATCGCCACCCGGCCCGCCGCGTAGGCGCCCATCAGCCCCCGCACGCCCAGCAGCGAATCGCTGCGGAACACGGCCGGGTCGAGGAAGTCGTCGTCGATGCGGCGGTAGATCACATCGACCGCCTCGAGGCCGGCGGTGCTGCGCATCCAGACCCGATCCCCCTCGCACACCAGATCGCGCCCCTCCACCAGCTGGATGCCCATCTGCTGGGCCAGATAGCTGTGCTCGAAGTAGGCGCTGTTGAACACGCCGGGGGTGAGCAGCACCACCTTGGGGGTGTCGGTCCAGGGGGCCAGCTCCCGCAGGGTCTGCAGCAGGTGGGAGGGGTAGTCGTCGATGGGCTGCACGGTGCGGCCGGCGAACAGGCTCGGGAACATGCGCTTCATCACGCGCCGGTTTTCGAGGAAGTACGCCACCCCGGAAGGGCAGCGCAGGTTGTCCTCCAGCACCCGCCAGGTGCCGTCGCCGTCGCGCACCAGATCCAGGCCGGAGATGTGGCACCAGCGGCCGAGGGGTGGTTGGAAACCCTGCATCTGGGGCCGCCAGCCCTGGGAGCTTTCGACGTCGGCCCTGGGCACCACCCCGTCAGCCAGGATCTTCTGGTCGCCGTAGACATCGGCCAGGAAGCGGTCGATCGCCTCCAGCCGCTGGAACAGGCCCCGCTCCAGCCGCTCCCAGTCGCGGGCCCCGATCAGGCGCGGGAGAGGATCGAAGGGGAGGATCCGCTCGACGCCCTTGCTGTCGGAATCGTTGAGCCGGAAGGTGGCGCCGAGCCGCTTGAGCAGCATGCCGGCGGCGGCGTGGTTGCGGTTGAGCTGGTCCAGCCCCATCTGACCCAGGGACGACAGCAGGGGCGTCAGGGTCGCCCTGGGCTGGTCGGTGGAGGTGAAGTACTCGTCGTACCCCTGGTTCGGTTTGTACTGACTGAACATTCCACACCCTGCCGCGCGGTTGGATCCTGCAGTGCCGCCGGGGTGGCCACCCGTTGCCGTTGCTACGAAACACAGGGTGGCCTGGGCCCCTGCGGGGGGGCCGCCACTGGGCGACCCTGGCTAGCGCTGCAACAGGAATAGCGTTTTCATAAGCAACGGCCCCTGCGGGATGCGCAGGGTTCAGGATGAACTCAGCGCCAGGGGGGGAGGGCCATGCTGACCAGCCAGAGTGGATCCCAGGCCTCCAAGACCCCCCGCCCCACGGGCGCCCTGCTGCACGAGCGGGAAAGAACCGCAACCCGTCGTGAGAAGCGCGCCTTCGCCCGCCATTCCATTGAGAGTTGCCGCACCATCGCCGTCCGGCGCCTCGATAGCGAGGGCCAGCCCTGCGGGCGCTGGTTCCTCGCCGACATCGCTGACGTGGCCGAGGGCGGGATGTGCCTGATCGCCAATGAGGACCAGGCCCTGGAGTTGGGGCAGTGGCTCCTGCTGGATGTGCGTTCCCATCCCGGCTTCGGGCAGCTGCGCCTGCGGGCCCGGCTGCGCTGGCTCACCCGGGCCCATTTCGCCCTCAGCTTCGGCGTGGCCTTCGCCACCCCCCTCCAGGAGGTGCCGGTCCTTTCGATGGAGCGGCGCGGCACCCGCCGCGATCCCAACCAGGAGGAGTGGGCGCTCGAGGAGGAACGGATGGCCAGCGCGGCGGCGCAGACTCCTTAGTTCGCGCAACCCATCCGTGAGCCGCGCCGGGCCGCCGTCTCCCCCTGGCCTCGCCCACCAAGGCCTTCACCGCCACGGCCAACGGCCAGGCGCTCCAGCTGGTGTGTCAGAACGCGCTGGGACCCAACCGCAACGCCAAACCCGTGCGTGCCACCGACAAGGGGCTCTGCCTCGACAAGGCCGGCGCGACCGGCGCCGGTCGAGTTGCGGCTGCCCTACAGCAGGAAGTAGCGCTGGGCCATCGGCAGCACCTGCGCCGGTTCGCAGGTGAGCAGCTCGCCGTCGGCGAAGACCTCGTAGGTCTGGGGGTCCACCTCCACCTTGGGCAGGGCCGTGTTGTTGCGCATCTGGGCCTTGCCGATGCCCCGGGTCTGGACCACCGGCACGCAGGTCCGCTTCAGGCCGAGGCTGTGGGGCAGATCGTCCTCGAGGCAGGCCTGGCTGACGAAGTTCAGGCAGCTGGCCGCCACCGATCCGCCGTAGGCGGCGAACATCGGCCGGCCGTGGACGGGGCCCGGCGTGGGGATCGAGGCGTTGGCATCGCCCATCTGGGCCCAGACGATCGAGCCCCCCTTGATCACCAGCTCCGGCTTGACGCCGAAGAAGCCCGGCTTCCACAGCACCAGGTCGGCCAGCTTGCCCACCTCCACCGAGCCGATCTGGCTGTCGAGGCCATGGGCGATGGCGGGATTGATCGTGAGCTTGGCGATGTAGCGCTTGAGGCGGGTGTTGTCGTTGCGGCCGCCACCAGGACCGGTGGCGTCCTCGGGGAGGAACCCGCGCTGCACCTTCATCTTGTGGGCCGTCTGGAACGTGCGGGTGATCACCTCACCGACACGGCCCATGGCCTGGGAATCGCTGGCGATGATGCTGAAGGCGCCCAGGTCGTGGAGGATGTCCTCGGCGGCGATCGTCTCGCGGCGGATGCGTGATTCGGCGAAGGCCACGTCCTCCGGGATGCGGGGATCGAGGTGGTGGCACACCATCAGCATGTCGAGGTGCTCCTCGAGGGTGTTGACGGTGTAGGGCTTGGTGGGGTTGGTGGAGCTGGGCAGCACGTTGGGCTCGCCGCAGATCCGGATGATGTCGGGGGCGTGGCCCCCGCCGGCCCCCTCGGTGTGGAAGGTGTGGATCGTGCGGCCGCCGATGGCCCGGATCGTGTCCTCCACGAAGCCGGCCTCGTTGAGGGTGTCGGAGTGGATGCAGACCTGCACGTCGTACTTGTCGGCCACCGTCAGGCAGCAGTCGATCGCCGCCGGGGTGGTGCCCCAGTCCTCGTGCAGCTTCAGGCCGCAGGCACCGGCGCGGATCTGCTCCTCGATCGCCGCCGGGGTGCTGGCGTTGCCCTTGCCGTAGAAGCCCAGGTTGATCGGCAGCCCCTCGGCGGCCTGGAGCATGCGGGCCAGGTGGAAGGCGCCGGGGGTGCAGGTGGTGGCGTTGGTGCCGGTGGCCGGGCCGGTGCCGCCGCCCAGCAGGGTGGTGACCCCGGAGGCGAGGGCGGTTTCGATCTGCTGGGGGCAGATGAAGTGGATGTGGGTATCGATCGCCCCGGCGGTGACGATGTGCCCCTCCCCGGCGATGGCTTCGGTGCCGGGCCCGACCACGATCGTCACCCCATCGGTGATGTCGGGGTTGCCCGCCTTGCCGATGGCGCAGATGCGGCCGTCCTTCAGGCCGATGTCGGCCTTGACGATGCCCCACCAGTCGAGGATCAGGGCATTGGTGATCACCGTGTCGACGGCCCCTTCGGAGCGGGGGGTCTGGGCCTGGCCCATGCCGTCGCGGATCACCTTGCCGCCCCCGAACTTCACCTCATCGCCGTAGGTGGTGCAGTCGCTCTCCACCTCCAGGATCAGTTCGGTGTCGGCCAGCCGCAGCCGGTCGCCGGTGGTGGGGCCGTAGGTCTCGGCGTAGGCGCGGCGGTCGATGCGATAGGGCATGGGAGTGTCAGTCGAGGGGGCCGTTGACCAGACCGTTGAAGCCGAACACGCGGCGGTCGCCGACGTAGGGCACCAGATGCACGTCCCGCTGGTCGCCGGGCTCGAAGCGGATGGCGGTGCCGGCGGGGATGTCGAGCCGCAGGCCGCGGGCCGCCTCACGGTCGAACTCGAGGGCGCCGTTGGCCTCGTGGAAGTGGAAGTGGGAGCCCACCTGTACGGGCCGGTCGCCCCGGTTCGCCACCGACAGGGTGGTGACGGGACGGCCGACGTTGAGCTCGATCGTGCCGGGCTCGGGGATCAGTTCGCCGGGGATCAGGGGGGCCATGGCGGGGTGGGGGGTCAGCGGATCGGTTCGTGGAGGGTGACGAGCTTGGTGCCATCGGGAAACATCGCCTCGATCTGCACCTCGGGGATCAGCTCGGGCACCCCCTCCATCACCTGATCCCGGCTCAGCCAGGTGGTGCCCTCCCGCATCAGCTCCGCCACGCTGCGGCCGTCGCGGGCGCCTTCGATCACCTGGAAGCTGAGCCAGGCCACCGCCTCGGGATGGTTGAGCTTCAGGCCCCGGCCGAGTCGCCGCTCCGCCAGCAGGGCGGCGGTGACGATCAACAGCTTGTCTTTCTCCTGGGGGGTGAGGTTCATGCAGGCTGCGCGGGCCGCCCCCACTTTCGCAGCGCTCCGGCACCGGGTCAGGTTCAGAAGGAACGTTCGGAGCCCCGATCAGCGCCGCTGGAGCACGCCTTGGCCGTTGAGGTTGAGGTTGTCGATCCGCACCGCCGTGGCCCGGCCGTCGGAGCCGACCGTGAAGCTGACGGCGCTGGGACCGTAGGCGTTCTCGCCGGCGGGCTGGTAGCGGAAGGTGTCGCCGCTCACCGGGGTGAGGGGGAAGGAGGTGAGGCGGGGCCCCAGCTGCAGCTCGAGCCCGTCCCCGCGGCGCACCACCGCGGCCTGGCCCACGTAGGGATTGGCGTAGCTGCCGGTGTAGGCGGCGGCGGGGCGGGCCGGCAGCGGCCGGGCCGGGGTGACCACGGCGGGGTAGTCCTGCTGCTCCATGCCCCGGAACAGGGGGCGCAGAGTGGCGAGGTAGTCGCGCTGCACCGCTCCGGTGGTGGCCAGGTCGAGGAAGCTGAGGCTGAGGGCCTCCGGCACCCCCAGGGGCTGGCTGTTGGAGAGCACGATGATGCCCAGGGATTCCGCCGGCAGCAGGTAGACGGCCGTGGCGGCGCCGAGATCGAAGGCGCCCGAGTGGCCCAGCTGCACCGTGCCCCGGTCGGTGGTGCTCACGTTCCAGCCCAGGCCATAGAAGCCGGCACGGTCGATGGCCGGATCGCGGGGCGGCTGGCTGACGATCTGGGGCCGGTGGGTCTCGGCCAGGGCGGCGGCGTCCACCACCGCACGGCCATCGAGGCGACCGCCGGCCAGCTGCAGCCGCAGCCACTGGCCCAGGTCCCGCACGCTGGAGCTCACCCCGCCGGCGGGGGCCTGGGCATCGGCATCCCGCTGGTAACGCGCCACCCAGCGGCCCGCCTCCGGCACGTGCAGGGAGGCGCGGTTGGCGGCGCCCGCGAAATCTGCGTGGCGGGAGCTGGTATGGGTCATGCCCAGGGGCCCGTAGAGCCGATCAAGGGAGAGCTGCTCCCAGGGGCGCCCGACGGCGTTGGCGGCGGCCACGGCGCCAGCGGTGAAGCCGAAGTTGGTGTAGGCGTAGTCGGCACGGAAGCGGTTGCCGGTGGGCAGCAGCCGCAGCCGCTCCAGGATCGTGGCCCGATCGAAGCCCAGGTCCTCGAGGTGATCGCCAGCGTGGTCGGGCAGGCCGCTGCGGTGGGAGAGGAGGTCGCGGATGGTCACCAAGGGGGCGATGGCCGGCGAACCGATCCGGGCCTGGGGGAGGGTGCGCAGCACCGGGTCGTCCCAGCCCACGCGCCCGTCGCCCACCAGGCCGGCCACCACCGTGGCGGCGATCGGCTTCGAGAGCGACGCCAGCTGGAAGACGGTGTCGGCATCCACCGCGCCTGGCTCGCCCACCCGCCGCAGGCCGTAGCCCTTGAGGAACACCACCCGGTCGGCGTGCACCACCACGATCGCCAGGCCCGGAACACCGGTGCGGCCGAGCATCTCCGTGGCCAGGGCTTCGAGCCTGGGCAGAGCGGCCGCCAGGCTTTCCGCCGTCACCTGGCGCGGCGGGGGCGGGGGCCCCGAGGCCCCGTCGGCACTGCGGACCTCACCCGGGGGCTGGAGCGCCAGGGCCAGGCCCAGAACCAGGGCAGCCGCCCCGGGGCGGCGCAGGACGCTTGGGGCCACGGCAACGCCGGCAACTCGGTGAAAGCTAGGCCTGGCGCTGCCCCCGCCCCGGTGGTCAGAAGCCGCCGCCGCCGCCACCGCCATCCCCGCCGCCGGAGCTGCCCCCGCCGGAACTGCCGCTGGAGCTGCTGGAGCTGCTCGGTGACGACTGCATGGCGCCGGTGGTGGTGCTGAAGCAGTCCTCGAGGCTGGTGCCGAAATCCGTCAGATCGAAGTCACCGCTGCCGACGTACCAGCTGGGGGCCACTTCGAGGATCCCCTGGAACGCCGCTGTCCACTGCCGGGTCAGGCCCGCCACCATCGCGTAGGGCAGGAAGCGCTCGAACAGCTCCGGCGTCAGCACCAGCCGCTCCAGCCGCGGCGCCTCCACCCGGCGCAGGAACTCCTGGAAGCCGAGGGTCTGGCGCAGCACCGCCGTGCCCCTGGTGGTGCGGCTGGGCATGATCCAGGCGAACACGCCCACCAGCACCACCGTCAGCGCCAGGGAAACGAGGATCAGCCAGGGGTGCGCCGCCCCCTGCAGCATGACGATGTCATGGGGCAGCAGCGCCGAGGCGAGCACGAAGACACCGGCGGCCAGTCCCAGGCCGCCGAAGAAGGTGAGGGCCCGCACGGTTCCGGGCCAGCGCCGGAAGAACTTCTGAGCCAGCACCGCCTGCATCACCAGCCGCTCGAAGCCGGGCACATGGACGTAGAAGTGGTCGCGGAGCTGATCGGTGCTGACCGTCGCCCCCGGCTCCACCGAGGCGAACAGCGTCTCGAGCAGGTAGGCCTCATGGGGCAGCAGCGCCGACCGTTGGGCCGGCGCGCCCAACAGGGTGAACACGTAGCGCTTGCCCAGGTTCAGGAAGAGGAGCTTCTTCTGGTCCTGTTCGATGCGCAGCTGGCCCTTCACCGCCAGCGCCACCAGGGTGGCCGACAGGGCGGATCCGCTCACCTGCTCCGCCACCAGGCTGCCCAGCACCGCCGGCGGCAGACCCTCGGGGGGTTCGTAGGTCACCGGCACCGGGCCCACCGCCGGATCCCTCCCGATGCGCCACCAAAGCGGGCCCAGCACGGCAGTGCACAGCAGGGGCAACAGCAGGGTCAGCCGCCCCTGCCACCAGTCGACCAGCTGCTCCAGGGCCGAGGGCGGCGGCACCAGCCCCTTGGCGAAGCCCACCGCCAGGGTGAAGCCCTCGCCGGGCTCCAGCCGCCGCGTGGTGCTGCTGGCCACCGTGTCGGCGCCGATCGTCAGGGTGGCGTTCTGCTCCCGGGCGCCGCGGGGCCCGGTGTAGACCGAAGCATGGAGTCCGGACACACCCGGGGGCAGTTGCACCGCGGCGGAGGCCCGCTCGATCGGCACCTCCCAGGCGTTGCCGGTGACGTTCCAGTTGAACTCGTCGTGGTCCGGATAGAAGCGCAGGCCCCGCTTCAGCCGGTAGGTGATCACGGCCGTGCGGCTGGCGTTCTCGGCGCCCGGGATCCAGATCTTCAGTTTCAGGTCGGCACCGGGGTGGCTGCTCTCGTAGCGGAAGGGCCGGCCCTCGGGGTCGGTGACCGCCAGCACCCGCAGCCCGAGGGATTCGAGCCCACCGGGCCGCCGGGCCAGCAGGGGGATCTGGCGCACCAGGCCGTTCCAGGAGCCATCGAAGCGGGCGGTGAGGGTTTCGCGCACCTGGACAGCTCCCGTGGGCTCCACCACGGCCTGCATCTGGAAATCGGTGAGCGTGAGCTGGCGTTCGGTGGCGCTGGACGCAGCTCCGGCCCCCCAGGGGGCCAGGAGCAGCAGCGTCAGGGCCAGGCCGAGCAGCCCCCCCAGCCCCCAGCGCCAGCGGCGCCGCAGCCACCGGGCGGCCGCCAGGCCCTCAGCCATCGAAACGGACGGCGGGAACCGCCGCTTCGGCCGGGTTCTCCAGCTCGAAGTAGGTGCGCGAACGGAACCCGAAGCCGCCGGCCACCAGGTTGGAGGGGAACTGCACGATCGCCGTGTTGAGATCCCGGACCACGGCGTTGTAGTAGCGGCGGGCGCTCTGGAGGGTTTCCTCGATCTGGCTGAGGTTGGACTGCAGGGTCTGGAAGCTCTCCACCGCCCGCAGGGCCGGGTAGGCCTCCGCCAGGGCGAACAGCTGGCCGAGCGACGCCCCCAGGACCTGCTCCGCCTGCTGCTGCTCCCGGGGCCCCCGGGCGGCCACGGCGGCATTGCGGGCTTCGATCACGCTCCGGAAGCTCTCCTTTTCATGGCTGGCATAGCCCCGCACCGTCTCCACCAGGTTGGGGATCAGGTCATGGCGTCGCTTCAGCTGCACGTCGATGTCGGCCCAGGCGTTGTCCGCCAGCACCTGCAGCTGGGCCAGGCGGTTGTAGATCAGGATCAACCCGACGGCGGCGCCCGCCACCAGGATCAGCAGCAGCGGCATGGGCCCCGGGGTTGGGTGGATTCCGAGCCTAGGGGGACCCCACGTTTCCGCAGGCGTTCGCTCCGTAGGGGGCGTCGTCGGCCGGCAGGGTCACCCCCAGCCGCTGCCGCCACGCCGCCACCGGCAGCTCCCAGCCCTCCTCCCAGCGGACCGTGGCGAAGGGATGGGCGGTGAAGCCGATCGTGGTGCCGTGGCTGATCGACCGGCTGAGGCTTTCGTAGCCGTCAAGCCTGAAACGGAACCCGGCGATCTGGGCCGCGTGGGTGAGGCTCACATAGGCGGGGAAGCCGATCTGGGTGGCGGTGATGGCCAGCACGCCGTTCTCCCCCACGGGCGTCGTGCCGAAACCGCTGACCACATGGTGAATGTCGTGGGTGGTGGCGATCCGCTGGGTGAGCCAGCGGCCCTCCGTGTCGACGGGGCGGGGGCGGAAGAATTCGGGGTCGTAGTTGAAGCGGCGGATCAGGGCGGCGTAGGTGTGGCCCAGGCTCCCCTCCGGCAGTGCCTCGAGCCGCTCCAGGTCCGGCTGCAGGGGCGGATAGCGCTCGTCCATCATCGCTGCCCCGCCCGGCAGGGCCCGGAAGCGGGCGATGCAGGCCTCCATCTGGGGGGTGTCCAGGAAGCTGTCCACCAGATCGGCGATCCGGCCCAGGTCCCCCTGGCTGCGGCCCACGGCGATGAGATGGCGCGCCTGGCCAAGGGCCTGCAGGGAGAGCTGGAAGCGATGCATCGGGGGGCTGCGCCTGGAGCGAACCTAGGCCCGCTGCTCCATCGGGCCGGTGGTCACCAGCTGCGGGCCGGGACCGGCAGCGGCGGTTCCTGGTCCAGGGGCTGCTCCTGGAACGGCCAGACCCGCGGCAGCACCGGAGCCGCCAGGCCCCGTTCGGCCCGGATCCGGGCCCAGATGCGCGTGAACCAGAAGCGGGCCGCCTGGGTGGAGCGGCCCCGGTAGCGGGCCACCAGCCCCCGCTCCAGCCGGCCGCAGGCCATCGCCCCCTCCAGCCCATGCCGCTCGGCGCGGCAGGCCTCCAGCAGGGACTCGCCCACCGGCCCGGGGGCGGCCCACACGAGGCTGGCGAACACCGGCTGCCCCCCCAGGCCGTGGGGGCTCTCCAGGCTGGCGCCACCGAGCTCGAGCCGGTCCACCAGCTCCCAGCTCCCTTCCCTCCGGATCTCCAGCAACGAGCGCCAACGGCCGGATCCGAGTGTCTCGCCGTCGGCGCTGCGCCCCAGCCGCACCACCTCCGCCCCCAGCCAGCTGGCCCCTTCGGCCAGCTCCACCCGGCAGGTCTGCTGGAACAGGCCATCCCGGAAGACCACCAGTTCCTGGGGCAGCCACTCCAGATCGGCCCCCGCGGCGAGACGGAAGTCGAGGGTCTGGTGGGTCCAGCTGCCGGCGGGGACCCGCCGGGAACGGCCCACGGTTCCATAGACCTTCTGGGCCGCCACGCTGGTGATCAGGGCCCGGCTGCCGGCGCCCAGCTCGGCGTCGATGGCCAGCTCATCCCCCCCCACCAGGCCGCCGCCGGTGTGCAGCAGGGGTAGTTCGCAGCGGCCATCGGCGGCGGCGAAGGCCCGCTGGATCTTCAGCGGCGCCGTCGCTCCCCCCTGATGCCGGGTGGCACCGTCCACGCCGCCGGTGATCTCGAAACGAAGCCGGGCCTGGGCTCTCCAGGGGGCGGGAGCGGTGAGCTGCATGGCGGTGATCGTGGGGCCCCGGGGGCCTGGTTTTGGTAGCGCCCGACACAGGGCGGCCGGCCAACGGCTGGCCAGGGTGGACGCCCCACCCCGCCCGCTGGCCCGCTCGATGCCCGGCCCCACTGTTTCTGATGTCGCCGCTCCCGACGCTGGGCCCCTGGTGCTGGTGAGGCACCTCCGTCACGGGGAGGCGCCGGCGCCGGATCCGCCGCTGCGGTTGCCGCTGCGGGCCGACGAGCGCACGAGCCTGCGGGGCCATCGCCGCAGCGCCTGTGGGCGGGACCTGCTGCTGCAGCTGCCCCGCGGCGCTGCCCTGGAGCCCGGCGACCGGCTGGCACCGGAGGCCGGTGGGCCCCTGGTGGTGGTGGAGGCCGCCGAGGAGCCGCTGCTGGTGGTGCGGGCCGCCGATCCCCTGGCCCTGCTGCAGGCGGCTTATCACCTGGGCAACCGCCATGTGGCCATGGAGCTGCACCGCGACGAGCTGCGCCTGGGGGTCGACAGCGTGCTCGAGGATCTGCTGCGGCACCGGGGTCTGACCGTGGAGCGCATGAGCGGGCCGTTTCTGCCCGAACCCGGGGCCTACGAAGGGTCCGGCCACGCCCACCAGCACGCCCAAGGCCACCATGGCCATTCCCACCCATGAGCCTCGCCCGGCTGCGGCTGTTCCAGCTCGTCAGTCCCGCCCTGCCGGTGGGGGCGTTCAGCTATTCCGAGGGACTGGAAGTGCTCGTCCAGGCGGGTGAGCTGGGCGATGCCGAGGGCGTGGCCCACTGGCTGGAGGCGGAACTGGCCCGGGGGGCCCTGGCCATCGAGGCGGCCAGCCTGGGCCGACTGATGCAGGCGCTCACCCGATGGCGTGAGTTCCCGGAGGGGCCGGCCCGTCAGGAGGTGCTGGAGCTGGACGGCTGGCTGCTGGCCCAGCGGGAGGCGGCCGAGGTGCGGGCCCAGCAGCGCCAGATGGGCCGCTCCCTGCTGCAGCTGCTGGCCGACCTGGCCCTGCCCCTGCCCGGGGATGGGACGCAGCGGCTGGCCTGGCCAGGGGCCTGGGCCTGGGCCGGGGTGGCCCTGGCCATCGCGCCCCAGGAGCTGGTTGAGGCCTACCTCTACGGCTGGATCGCCACCCAGCTCAGCGCCGCCGTGCGGCTCGTGCCCCTGGGCCCCACCGAGGCCCAGCGCCTGCAGCTGGCCCTGGCGCCAACGATCGCCGCCCGGGCCGCGGAGCTGGTGGCGACCGATCCCGAGGACCTCTGGAACGGGGGGGTGGGGGCGGGGCTGGCCCAGCTGGGCCATGGTGAGCTCTATTCCCGGTTGTTCCGCAGCTGATGGCCACGACCGCTGGGGCCAGCCGGCGGCAGGTGCTGCGCCTGCTGGGCGGGGCCGCCGCCGCCGCCACCCTGCTGGCCGCCGGATGCAACGCCCGCCGCCGGCCGCCGGGCCCGCCGCGGCTGGGCCTCATCCAGTACGTACGGGGGGCCGGCCCCGATGCCGCCCGCCGCGGGTTCGTGCAGGCCCTGGCCAGGGGCGGATTCCGGGCGCCGGCCGGCGTGATCCTGCTGGAGCGCTTCGCCGCCGGCAGCATGGCCACCTGCCGCGCCCAGGTGAAGGAGCTGCTGGAGGGTGGGGTCGACATGCTCGTGGCCATCGGCACCCCGCCCCTGGCGGCGATCCTGGCCATCGCCCCGGCCCGGGTGCCGGTGGTGTTCACCTACTGCTCCAACCCCTGGGGCGCCGGGGCCGGCACCAGCTACACCCGCCACCGGCCCAACGTGGTGGGCACGGTCAGCACCAACCCCCTGGCCGAGCAGCTCGATCTCGCCCGCCGGATCACACCCGGCCTGGCCAGTGTGGGGCTCGTCTTCAATCCCTCCGAGGCCAACGCCAGCTTCGAAGCGGAGCTGCTGCGCCGGGAGGCGGCCCAGCGCTCCCTTGCGGTCGTGGTCGAGCCGGTGGCAGGGCCGGCGGAGGTGGCCCGGGCCACCGATGCCCTGGCCGCCCACCGGGTGGCGGCCCTGGTGCGGGTGGGCGACTACGCCACGAGCGTGGGCTTCCCCGCCCTGGCGGCGGGCGGCCTGCGCCATCGCCTGCCGGTCTATTCCGTCGACCCCTCCGACATCGCCACGCCGGGGTGCCTGGCGGTGGTGGGCTGGGATCCGGAGGCCGACGGGGCCCAGGCCGGGACACTGGCGGTGCAGGTGCTGCGCGGCCGCTCCCCCGCCACGATGGCCTTCGAGCCGGTGACCCGGAAGCTGCTGCTGCTGAATCGCCGCACGGCCCGGGCCATCGGGGTGACGTTCCCGCCGCCGCTGCTGGGCCAGGCCGACCGGGTGGAGGGGTGACGCCGCCGGCAGCCATCCCGGCGATCAGCGGCCGCGCTCACCGCGGGGCTCCCCGGTCCGCTCGATCAGTTCGATCACCCAGCTCTCGTTGAGCGTCTTCACCAGGCGGTTGGTGGCGGTGGCCATGGTGGAAAGCTCGCGCAGGGTCTGGAGCAGCAGCGGGCGCGTCTGGGTTTCGGTGCTCTCCAGCCGCCGGATCAGGGCGGACAGGTCGGCGGCGGTACCGTCGGCGCGGTCCTCCAGGCGCTCGGCCAGGGCGCGGGTGGCCCCCAGGGTGCGGTTGAGCTCGCTGCTGCTGCGCCGGGTGTCGGCCTCCAGGCGCGTCGCCAGGCGGCGGCTGGCGACCAGGGTGCGATCGAGCTCGTCGAGGCTGCGGGGCAGGCGGGTCTCCGCCAGGCTCAGGCCGCTGCTGACGGCCCGCTGCAGGGGGATGCGGCTGCTGGCCACCTCGGCGAGCAGGTCGTCGATGTCGGGGCGGCTGGTGAACACGAGCGTCTCGCCGTCACCGATCGGGGGCTGGCCGATCGCCGCCGGATCGGGCGTGATGGCGATGTAGCGGTCGCCCAGGAGCCCCAGCTGGGCCAGTTCCGCCCGGCTGCGGCGCCCCACCATGGAGCGGTAGGGATCCCGCAGCTCCAGTTCCACCAGCACCTGGGCGTCGGGCTGCAGCACGATCCGGCGCACCTGGCCGACGGCGAATCCCGAGATCCGCACCGCCATGCCGGTCTGTAGGCCGGCGGCGTCGAGGGTGCGGAACTGCAGGCGGACGCTGGGCGCGAGCCAGTTGCCGGCTCGGGCGATCCCCAGCACGAACACCCCGAGCAGGGCCACCGCTCCCGCCAGGAAGACCAGGCTCTGGGGGCCGGGGCGCCGCGGCGGGGCGGGGCCGGACTCCGGGACGGTTGCTGGGGAGTCGGCGGGCACGGTCAGGGACCTCCCATGCGCAGAGGGTCGACGACGATCGTCCAGACCACATCGAGGCAGACCATCACCCCGATGCCCAGCCGCAACGACCGGGCCATGCCGGAGGCCATCCCCACGGCGCCGGAAGGGCAGCACCGGGCCTGGTGCAGGCAGATGGCGGCGCAGATCCCGCCATAGACGCCCGCCCTGGCCAGGGCGGCGGCGAAGCGGGCCGGTTCCAGCTGGCCGATCAGGAAGCCCACCTCCCCCACCCCATCCCCCTGGTTGAGCATGAGGCTGGCGGTGATGATCACCGCCGCCATGAAATAGAGCAGCAGCACGACGCTCAGCAGGCCGCTGGCCAGCAGGTCGGGCCCCCAGGAACGGGGGGGGCGACGGTCGCCCAGCAGCAGCGGGCCATCCCGGAGCAGCAGCAGCAGGCTGACCAGCAGCGGGGCCAGGAACAGCAGGGCCCGCACCGCCAGCAGTTCGATCGTGACCCTCGAGAGCTGCTGCAGGGGGCTGCGCAGCAGCTCGATGAAGCCCAGGCAGACCACAACCCCCGTGCCCACGACGGTGGCGACGAGACGGGCATCCAGGCGCTCGAAGCGGCGGATCAGCGTCGGGATCGGTCCGTCACTCACCGCAGCCATTGGCGCTGGCGTCAGGATGGCACCCATCCTGGATCGGGGCGATGGGCAGCAAGCTGAGGGTCGGCGTGGCGGGGCCGGTGGGATCGGGCAAGACGGCCCTGGTCGACGCCCTCTGCCGCCGGCTGCGGGAGCGGCTGCAGCTGGCGGTGGTCACCAACGACATCTACACCCAGGAGGACGCCCAGTTCCTCACCCGCGCCGGCTCCCTGGCCCCCGAGCGGATCCGGGGTGTGGAGACCGGCGGCTGCCCCCACACCGCCATCCGGGAGGACTGCTCGATCAACCGGGCGGCGGTGCAGGAGCTGGAGGAGGCCTTCCCCGACCTGGACCTGGTGCTGGTGGAGAGCGGTGGCGACAACCTGGCGGCCAGCTTCAGCCCGGAGCTGGTGGATCTGTGCATCTACGTGATCGACGTGGCCGCCGGCGACAAGATCCCCCGCAAGGGAGGCCCCGGCATCACCCGCTCCGACCTGCTGGTGATCAACAAGATCGACCTGGCCCCGATGGTCGGCGCCAGCCTGGCCGTGATGGAGCGCGACACCGAACGCATGCGCGGCGGCCGCCCCTGGTGCTTCACGAATCTGCGCAGCGGCGAGGGCCTCGATCGGGTTGAGAGCTTCCTGCTGCGTCAGATGCCCGAACCGGCGGTCGCCTGAGCGATCCAGCCTGCTGGTATTCGCCTTTCAGCCGTTGTTCAGCAAATCCGTAGGTAATACAACAGATCGACAGGCCTGCGGCGTTCAAATCCTCACTCCCGCGGGCCCTGGGCGGCTTTCTGTCTCATTGGATACCGGGGGTAACCACGTCCTTCCTTACCTTTCCCTTTGCCGTCGGTTACGGCGACTACAATTCATCTTGAACAGGCTTCAATGTCTCTGCATCTTTCAAGGCGACTGGCAGCTGCAATCGCCGCAACTGCCGTGAGCGTAACCCTCGTCTCCTGCGGGGGCGAGTCCGGGTCCGGCGGCAATTTTGATGGCGAAGTGAAGGTCGGTATCCTTCACTCCCTCAGTGGGACTATGGCCATCTCCGAAACGACTTTGAAAGAAGTCGAGGAGATGGCGATCAAGGAAATCAATGATGCCGGCGGCGTCAAGGTCGGCGGTAAGTCCTACAAGATCGTCGCCGTCTCCGAGGATGGCGCCTCCGACTGGCCCACCTTCGCCGAGAAGGCCCAGAAACTGATCGACTCCGACAAGGTCGCCGTCGTCTTCGGTGGCTGGACCTCCGCCAGCCGCAAAGCGATGCTGCCGGTCTTCGAGTCGAAGAACCACATGCTCTTCTACCCGATTCAGTACGAGGGTCAGGAGTGCTCCCGGAACATCTTCTACACCGGCGCCGTTCCGAACCAGCAGGCTGAGCCCGCAGTTCAGTGGCTGATGGACAAGTTCAGCGACAAGCTGGGTAAGAAGGTCTATCTGGTCGGCTCCGACTACGTGTATCCGCGCACGGCCAACACGATCATCAAAGAGCAGATGAAGGCCCTCGGCGGTGAGACCGTCGGCGAGGACTACATCCCCCTCGGCAACACCGAGGTGGCCCCGATCATCGCCAAGATCAAGAAGGCCTTCCCCGATGGCGGGATCATCATCAACACCCTGAACGGTGACTCCAACGTCGCCCTGTTCAAGCAGTTCAAGGCCTCGGGCATCGATCCGGCCAAGTACCCGATCATGTCCTTCTCCATCGCCGAGGAGGAGATCCGCCAGATCGGTCCTGAGTACACCACCGGCACCTACGCCGCGTGGAACTTCTTCATGAGCCTGGACACCCCGGCCTCCAAGAAGTTCACCGCCGACTTCCAGGCGATGTACGGCGCCGACCGCGTCACGGGTGACCCGGCGGAATCCGCCTACAACATGGTCTACCTCTGGAAGAACGCCGTTGAGAAGGCGGGCACCTTCGAAGACCTCGACAAGGTCCGCAAGGACATGATCGGGATCACCTTCGCCGCTCCCCAGGGCGAGATCAAGATGTTCCCCAACCACCACACCTCCGAGCGGGTGCTCATCGGCGAGGCGGAGCCCACCGGCCAGTTCAAGATCCTCTACGACAGCGTCAAGGCCATCCCGCCGCTGCCCTGGAACCAGTTCGTTCCCGAGACCAAGGGCTTCACCTGCGACTGGACCCAGGATCGTCCTGACGCCGGCAAGTTCAAGATGTGATCACGGAGCGATCCGTGAATCCATGAAAGACGGGTGGTTCCTCCGGGAACCGCCCCTTTCCGGTCCGCCACACCACCACGTTCGACCCGATCCAGCGTCGCCCACGCAACGCTGGATCTAACGTTCAACATTCATTCCGTTGGAACTTTTCTTTTCTCAGATACTCGATGGCCTGAGCATCGGGTCAGTCCTGCTGCTTGCAGCCACGGGTCTGGCGATCGTTTTCGGGTTGATGGGCGTCATCAATCTCGCCCATGGCGAATTCATGATGTTGGGGGCCTATGTCACCTATGTGGTGCAGTCGGCCTTCAAGCCCATGGGTGGTGTGATCTTCGAGCTCTATTTTCCGGTCTCCCTGGTACTCGCGTTCATCGTGACGGGGCTCATCGGGGTGCTGCTGGAGAGAACGTTGATCCGGCAGCTCTATGGCCGACCACTCGAAACCCTGCTGGCGACCTGGGGCGTCAGCCTGATTCTCATTCAGCTGATCCGCAGTGTGTCCACCGCCATGATGCTGGGCATCATTGTTGGTGTCGCCGTTGGATTCGGTCTGTCCAAGCTACTCGGAGCCAAGTTCTCCGAGAAGCCGTTCTTCACCTATCTCAACGGACTGGGCTGGGCGATCGCCATCGGCATCGGTCTGATCGCCGTCAACCTGTTCGACCAGATCCGTCCACTCGCCAAAGCCTGGTTCGGCCCGCGGAACATTGATGTGACCGCCCCCAAATGGCTGCAGGGAAGCTGGGGGATGATCGGAACCATTGAACTGCCCGGCCTGCGCATCTTCATCATTCTGCTGTCGGCCCTGTTGCTTCTGGCCACCTACTGGTTCCTCAACAAGAGCGTCTGGGGCCTGCGCATCCGCTCGGTGACCCAGAACCGCCAGATGAGCAACTGCCTCGGCATTCCCACCGATCGCGTCGACAGCATCACCTTCGGCATCGGTTCCGGCCTGGCCGGCGTCGCCGGCTGTGCCATCACCCTGCTCGGTTCGGTGGGTCCGAACCTCGGCGCGGCCTACATCGTCTCCTGCTTCATGGTGATCGTCCTCGGTGGGGTGGGCAACCTGCTCGGCACCGTGCTGGCCTCCCTGCTGCTGGGAATCATCCAGTCGGTCATTGGTTCGGGCACACTGCTCACCATCTTCCCGAATCTGCCGGAGGCAGCCAAAGGGGTGATCGAGTTCTTCGCCACCACGAGCATGTCGCTGGTGCTGGTGTTCATCTTCATCATCGTCTTCCTCCAGTTCCGCCCCAACGGCATGTTCCCCCAGAAGGGTCGGTCGGTCGATGCCTGACCCGATCAGTCCCACCCTCTGCAGATTCCCGTTCCATCTCCCCACCAGGAGGCCCTACCTGTGAAACTCTTCCAACGACTCGTCCCCTGGATTCTGCTGGCGATCGCCCTGTTCATCCTGCCGGCTGCGCTGGATGATTTCCGTCTCAACCTCTTCGGCCGTTATTTCTCGCTGGCGATCACGGCCCTGGCGATCGACCTTATCTGGGGATTCACCGGTCTTTTGAGCCTGGGACAGGGCATCTTCTTTGCCCTCGGGGGCTATGCCGTGGCCATGTACCTGATGCTCAACACCAAGAGCCTCGCCGGTGGCAACGGGATTCCCAAGTTCTTCGAAAACTACGGCGTCGACCAGCTGCCGTTCTTCTGGCAACCCTTCTGGTCGCCTGTGTTCACCCTGATCGCCATATGGGTGATTCCGGCGGTGGTGGCGGGCCTGGTGGGTTGGCTGATCTTCCGAAACCGCATCAAGGGGGTGTACTTCTCGATCATCACCCAGGCGGCTCTGATGGTCTTCTTCCACTTCTTCAACGGCCAGCAGAAACTTTTCGACGGCACCAACGGCCTCAAGACCAGCACCAGCGAACTGTTCGGCCAGCTGGTGGGCTCCCCCGACATGCAGGTGTGGTTCTACCGCCTCACCGTGGTGATGCTGCCTCTGGCGTTTCTGGTCTGCCGCTACTTCACCAATGGTCGCTTCGGCGATGCCCTGATCGCCATCCGCGACGATGAGAGCCGCCTGCGCTTCGCCGGCTTCAACCCCGTCCCGTTCAAGACCATCGTCTTCCTGGTGGCTGGAGCCCTGTGCGGCATCTCCGGAGCCCTCTACACCGTCCAGACCGGCATCGTCTCGCCCCAGTACATGTCGATCTCCTTCTCGATCGAGATGGTGATCTGGGTGGCCGTGGGCGGCCGGGGGACCCTGGTGGGCCCGATCATCGGCGCCACCCTGGTCAACTACCTGCGCAGTCTGGTGAGCGAAGCCCTGCCCGAAGCCTGGCTGTTCGTACAGGGGGCGCTGTTCATCTTCGTGGTGGTTCTGATGCCTGATGGCATCTACGGCTGGATCACCAAGGGAGGTTTCCGCACCTTCCTGGCCGCCTTCGGCATCGCCCAAAAGGCCAAGACCTACCCCCAGCTCGACAAGGAGGCCGTTCCTGTCGATTAGTCCTCCAGGAAGCTGCTTCCTGGCCCGTCTGCTGTGACCGCTCCTCTGATTCCGCACCCTTCCGAAGTCCATGTCCGAACCTCTACTTGAGCTCAATGACGTCAGCGTGAGTTTCGACGGCTTCTATGCCCTCACCGACCTCAGCCTGAAGCTCTACAAGGGTGAGCTGAAGTCCATCATCGGCCCCAACGGTGCCGGCAAGACCACCTTCCTGGATGTCATCACCGGCAAGGTGCGGCCCACGAAAGGGTCGGTGACCTTCAAGGGCAAATCGCTGCTGGGCGTCTCCGAGCAGCAGATCTCGCGCGATGGCATCGGTCGCAAGTTCCAGACCCCGCGGGTGTTTGAGAATCTCACCGTGCTGCGGAACCTCGAACTCTCCGCCTCACCGTTCAAAAACGCCTTCAGCCTGCTGGGTTCCGGCCTGCCCCAGTCCTCCAAGGACGAGGTGCATCGGATCATGAACTACGTGGGTCTGACGCCCTTCGCCACCGTCAAGGCGGGCTCCCTTTCCCACGGCCAGAAGCAATGGCTGGCCATTGCCTCCCTGGTGGCCCAGGCTCCCGAGGTGCTGCTGCTGGATGAGCCCGTGGCCGGCCTCACCGATGAGGAAACCCTGCGCACGGCCGAGCTGATCAAGTCGCTCGCCGGTGACCACACGGTGGTGGTGATCGAGCACGACATGGAGTTCATCCGCGATCTCGGCTTCGATGTCACCGTGCTGCACCAGGGACAGGTGCTGACCGAAGGTCCGCTGGAGAAGGTCAAAGCCGACCCGCGGGTGATCGAGGTCTACCTGGGGCCGCCCGAACAGTAATCGCTACCCGACCATCACCCACCGCGAGCCCATGTCCACCACCAGCGCCCAGCCCCTGCTTCAGGTCTCCGACCTCAATGTGTATTACGGGGAGAGCCACATTCTCCGCAACGTGGATCTGACCATCCACGAAGGCAAGATGGTCTGCCTGATCGGCCGCAACGGCGTCGGCAAGACCACCTTTCTCAAGACCATCATCGGCCTGTTGCAGCAGCGATCCGGGACGATCGCCTACCAGGACGGCCAGCTCACCAACCAGCCGCCCTACAAGCGGGCCCGAGCCGGCATCGGCTATGTGTCCCAGGGCCGGGACATCATTCCCCAGGTATCGGTCAAGGAGAATCTGCTGCTGGGCATGGAAGCCCTGCCCGGAGGTCTGGAAAAGAACCGCCACATCGATCCGCTGATCTTCGATCTTTTCCCGATTCTCGAGAAGTTCCTCAAGCGTAAAGGTGGCGACCTCAGTGGTGGCCAGCAGCAGCAGCTCGCCATCGCCCGCGCCCTGCTGGGCAAACCCAAGCTGCTGCTCCTCGATGAACCCACCGAAGGCATCCAACCCTCCATCATCCTCGACATCGAACATGCGGTGCAGCGGATCATGAAGGAGACCGGCATCAGCGTGCTGCTGGTGGAGCAGCACCTGCACTTCGTGCGCCAGTCCGACTTCTACTACGCCATGCAACGCGGCGGCATCGTCTCCAGCGGCCAGACCGACCAGCTCTCCGACGACGTGATCAAGGAATTCCTCACCGTCTGAGGACTCCGGCGCAACAGCAAGTCCCGAACCGATGCCACCTGCGGTGGCGCGGCCCGGGACTTTTGCTTTGGTATCGCGCTCAGCAGCCGCGATTGAGCATCCAGGGTCGGGTGCCGCTTTCCTTGAGCCGCGGCTTGCCGGTGACTTCCTTGGTTTCCTTGCGAACCAGTCGCGGTTCGGACTGCTCCTGTTTCAGGCGAAAGGGGCCACTGAGTGACATGACCGGCGTGAACACGCGGACGCCCTCGGCGGTGCAGGTGGGGCAGTTGGTTTCCTTGTGGCGCTCATCGATGCTGCGCCAGACCTCATAGTTCTCGCAGCCATTGCTGCAGCTGTATTCGTAAACAGGCATCAGAAGACGAGGGGGAACGACGGGGGCGAAAATGGGGCCGGCAGCAAAAGCGAAAGGCAAGAAAAAGGGGCCTGGTGTCCAGGCCCCTCCCTCCAGCCGGCCGATCAGCAGGGCAGGATGTCCTTGTCGAAGATCCCGGTCGGGATGGCCAGGGTGCAGCAGGCGTTGGGGATGTCGACGATGCCGCTGATCCTGCCCTCCACCGGTGCACAGCTCAACAGCAGGTAGGCCTGCTCGCCGGTGTAGCCGAACTTCTTGAGGTACTCGATGGCGTTGAGGCAGGCACGCCGGTAGGCGATGTGGACGTCCATGTAGTACTGCTTGCCCTCGAATTCATCCACAGAGATGCCTTCGAACACCAGGTAGTCGGTGTAATGGGGTTCCACCGGGCTGGTCTTGAACATGGGGTTGACCATCCCATACTTCGCCATGCCGCCCTTGATGATCTCGACGTGGAGGTCGAGGTAGCCGGACATTTCGATGGCGCCACAGAAGGAGATTTCCCCATCCCCCTGGGAGAAGTGGATATCGCCCATCGAGAGCTTGGCCCCTTCGACATAGACCGGGAAATAGATCCGGGTGCCCTTGGTGAGGTTCTTGATGTCGCAGTTGCCGCCGTGCTCCCGGGGCGGCACCGTGCGGGCCGCTTCATTGGCCACCCGCTCGAACTCACTGGCGGGGAGGGTGCCCAGGATGGCGCTGTTGGGATTGGGCAGGGCCGCCAGCACCGGCTCGCTGCCGGAGAGGCCGGCACCGTAGGTGCGTCGGTCGGGAGCGGTCTTCACCAGTTCCGTCTCACGACGGTTCCACTCATTCAGCAACTCCTGGGAGGGGGCGCAGCCGATCAGGCCGGGGTGGGTGATGCCGGCGAAACGAACGCCGGGAATGTGACGGGAGGAGGTGTAGATGCCCTCCAGATCCCAGATGGCTTTGGCGGCCTTGGGGTAGTGATCGGTGAGGAAACCGCCACCGTTCTCCTTGGCGAAGATGCCCGTGAACCCCCACTCATCCCCCTGCAGCGCACCGACATCAAGGATGTCCACCACCAGGATGTCGCCGGGCTGGGCACCGTTGACCCAGATCGGGCCGCTGAGAACGTGAACGACCTCGAGATTCACATCCTCGATGTCCTTCGGGTCGTCGTTGTTCTTGATCTGGCCGTCGGTCCAGTCCTTGCATTCGATCCGGAAGACGTCACCAGGATTCACCGATGCCACGGCAGGAATGTCCGGATGCCAGCGGTTGTGCCCGGGCATGTCCTGCTGATCCATCGGCTTGGTGAGATCGACGGAGAAGAGTGTTTTGGGCATCGAGGAACCGAGACGCAATTTCCCATCCATCCAAAAGGATGGCCTGCGGCTCGAAAGTGTCGATTGCTACAGGAAACTGGCGGCCCATCTCCGCTTCAATGAATGGAACTAGGAATCATTCTCAAGACAGGATCTGCGTTTCCCTGCCCGTGGACTGCCTAGCGATCAGGTGTCGTCGAAATCCCCTTTTCGGCAGAGATTGTCCTTCAATCGCGAAACCCAGACGCTGGGATCCAGCTTGCCGATCTGTTCCGTGCGGCCATCAAAATGGAACAGAAACTGCCAGCGATCCTTGACAGGGAATGTTCTCTTCGCATTGAGATCGCTGATCGGATCTCCGAAGACGTTGTCATAGGTTTGCCAGCCCGGCTCTCCCTTGACGCTGCAGATTGCCGTGGTTTCGTACATCTGTCCCTTGGCATCCCCACCACCTGATGTGACCTTCACCACCCCCTTGTGCAGTCCGTTGGCAACGCCCGGGGTGAACGCCCGCACCAGCTCCACCCGGCTGCCATCCACCTCCACCAGCAGGTCACCCGGTTTGGCGTTCTGAATCGCCACTTCCTTCGGGGCGGAGCCGCAACCGGCCAGGGCGAGGCCCGCACAGGCCAGCAGTCTTGCCAGGTGCTTCCGGGACACCAGGCCCCCCACAGCGTCGGACAACGTGATCGATCGACTCTGGGGCCAACCTATGACGACGCCAGCAGATGCCCCCAGAGGTCCCCGGCCCCGGCCGGCACGGTCAGGTCGGTGGCGCCGCAGCGCCGGATCGGCCGGCAGCCCAGGCTGTTGATCAGCAGGGCCGCCTCGCTCGCCAGCAGGTTCGCCACAGACAGCCGCTCCTCCCGCACCAGCCCCAGGGCCAGGCCGCGGCCCCGCATCACCCCCGGCAGGCAGCCACTCTCCAGGGGCGGTGTGATCCAGGCGCCCCGCCGGCGCAGCAACAGGTTTGCGCTGGTGCCGCAGCAGAGGTCGCCGCCGCTGCCGAGCAGCAGGGCGTCATCGGCACCGGCGGCCCGGGCCTCCCGCAAGGCCGCGATGGCGCCTCCGTAGGCGAAGGTCTTGCAGCGGCTGACCAGGCTGCCTGCGTTCCGCCGCTCCACCCCGCTGACGATCACCGCCACCGGCGTGGAGACGGGCGTCCAGGGGCTCAGCTGCAGCCAGAAGCGGGGGCGGCCCTGGGGTTCATCCGGCCCCGGCAGCGCCAGGCCCCGGCCGGCGCCGCTGCCCCGGCTCCAGTTGAGCCGCAGGGCCCCGGTGCCGGTCAGGCCGCTGCGGGCCACGGCCTCGGCCAGCAGCGGCCGCACCCGATCGGCCCCAGGCGGTGGCGCCATGCCCAGGCTGGCGGCCGAGACGCGCCAGCGCTCCAGGTGCTCCGCCAGCAGCCGGGGCGTCCCCGCTTCGATCAGCACCGTTTCAAAGAGGCCATCGGCCAGCAGCAGACCCCGGTCGCTCAGGGGCAGGCAGAGCCGCTCCGGATCCCCCCAGGTTCCCGGCGGCGTCGGCCCGTCGATCCAGGCGATGGCCGATCCGGCCGGGTGCCTGCCGCCGCCACCGCTCATGCCAGGGCCTCCAGCAGCGGCTCGATCTTCCATCCCATCTCCCGGGCTTCCCCGGCCGGGTCGGAGTCGGCCACGATGCCGCCGCCGGCATGGAGCCGCAGGCGCCGGCCCTTCTGCAGCAGGGTGCGGATCAGGATGCTGCTGTCGAAGCCACCGTCGGCGCCCAGGTGGAAGAGGGATCCGCAGTAGGGCCCCCGCGGCACCGGCTCCAGCTGGTTGAGGCGCCGGCAGGCCCGCACCTTGGGGGCGCCGGTGATGGAGCCCCCCGGCCAGCCGGCCCGCAGCAGGTCGACCAGGCCGCGGCCGCCGGCGAGCCGGCCCATCACCACCGAGGTGAGATGGTGCACGTGGGCGTAGCTCTCCAGCCCCAGCAGCTGGGGCACGTGCACCGACCCCGGCACGCAGACCCGGCCCAGGTCGTTGCGCAGCAGGTCGACGATCATCACGTTCTCGGCGCGGTCCTTGGGGTCGCAGATCAGCTCGGCGGCACTGGCGGCATCGGCGTCGGGATCGATCCGGCGGGGCCGGGTGCCCTTGATCGGCCGCGTTTCCACCTGGCCGTCAGGGTGCAGGCGCAGGAAGCGCTCCGGAGAGGCCGAGATCACCGCCTCCCCGCCGGCGACCGCCAGCCCGGCGAAGGGGGCCGGACCGTGGCCCACCAGGCGGCCGTACAGCACCAGCGGGTCGGGCGGCTCCGGCCGCAGGCTCTCGCAGCAGGCGGTGAGGTTGGCCTGGAACAGATCACCGGCGGCGATCCACTCCCGCAGGATCCCCACCTGGGCGGCATAGGTGTCCGGGGGGGTGTGCCAGTGCCAGTCGTCCCGGGCGATGCCGGCCCCATCGGCCGACCGCACCTCGGCCCCGGCCACCGCCGCCCCTGTGGCGGGATCCTGCAGCAGCCGCAGCATGGCCGCGAACCGGGCCGGGGCCTGGCCCTCCAGCCACAGCCGCCCCTCCCCCCGGTCGAAGTGGATCAGGGGGTCGTGGCGGGCCGCCCACAGGGTGGCCATGTCGGAGGCCTGCCAGTGCTCGGCCGGCTCCACCCAGGCCCCGGCCTCGTAGCCGAGCCAGCCCAGCCACGGCCCCCCCTGGCGCTCCAGGTCCGCCAGGACGTCGAAAGGGTCGGCCGCCCCCGGGTCGCCCGGCAGCCCCCGGCAGGACACGGTGGCCACCGGATCCACCCCGAGCACGCCGCGGCAGCCGAGGGGGCTGCCGTCGCCGTCGAGCAGCACCAGCCCGTCCCGGCCGAAGCGTTCCGCCAGGACCCGGGCCAGGGCCCGGGGCTCCAGCCAGGGAAGCGGGTCGCTCCTCAACAGTCGGCTCCGGCGCGGGGGGCGGCTCCGGCGCGCACGGCGGCGCTGGTCAGGTCGGGCCGGCCCGCGGCGACCAGGGCGGCATCGCGGATGCGGCAGCTGTCGCAGCGGCCGCAGGGGAGATCCTCGCCGCTGTAGCAGCTCCAGGTGGCCGCGATCGGCACCCCCAGCCGCAGGGCCTCGCGCACGATGGTGGCCTTGTCCCAGGCCACCAGGGGGGCCCAGAGGCGGGCCCCACGGCCCTGGCGCCCCGCCTTGGTGGCCAGGTCGGCCAGGCTCTGGAAGGCGGCCAGATAGTCGGGGCGGCAGTCGGGATAACCGGAGTAATCCACCGCGTTGACCCCGAGCACGAGGCTGCCGGCGCCGCGGGCTTCGGCCAGGCTCAGCCCCAGGGCGATGAACACCGTGTTGCGGCCGGGCACGTAGGTGGTGGGGATCACCCCCTCGACCACGCCGCCGTCGGGGACGGGGATGGCCGGATCGGTGAGGGCCGAGCCGCCCCACGCCGCCAGGTTCACGGCGATCACGTGGTGCTCCTCGAGGGCCAGGGCACCGGCCACCGCGGCGGCGGCGGCCAGCTCGCGCCGGTGGCGCTGGCCGTAGTCGAAGGAGAGGCCGATCACCCGGTGGCTCGCCTCGATCGCCAGGGCCGCGGCGGTGGCCGAATCCAGGCCGCCGGAGAGCAGGGCGATGGCGAGCGGCCTGGCTGGGGGGGCCGTGGCTGGAGAGGCCGTGGCAGGGGGGCGCGTGATGGGACGGACTGTCGCGACGGCCCCTCCATTGTGGAAGCGGCCGGAGGGCACGCAGGGATCGGAAGCGACGGAGGATGCCATGGTGGTTCCTCCGGATTCCGGTCCCTTCCGAGGTTCCCCATGGCCCATGCCCTGCGCCGCGCCACGGCGGTCGCGGCCGCCCTCAGCCTGCCGTCCCTGCTGGCACTCGCGCTGGCGCCGGCCCGGGCCATCCCCCGGCTGGACCTGACGCCTTACCCGAAGCCCACCGCCGCCCAGACCCGCTGGGTGATCCAGCTGAGCGGGGTGCTGCCGCCCACGGCCGATCCGCGCCTCTCCCCCAACCCGAGCGACTGGAGGGTGCAGCTGATCGCCGGCCGCGAGGTGGAGGCCGACTGCAACCAACAGGCCTTCCGCGGCCGCTTCCGCGCCAGCAAGGTGAAGGGCCCGGGCGTCAGCGTCTACACGGTGAGCGATGTCGGGCCGATGGTGTCAACCCTGATGGCCTGCCCCCCCGGCCAGGCGACACGCAAGGTGTTCATCCCGATGGGCAGCAAGCCCTTCGTGGTGCCCTACGACGCCAGCCGGCCAATCGTGGTGTACACGCCGAAGGATCTCCAGCTGCGCTGGCGGCTCTGGAAGGCGGAGAAGGTGCAGCAGCCGGCCCTTGCCCTCTGAGGCCCAGCGGTGAGGGTCCGCACCGGGGCCTCATCGCACCCCGAGCCACTTGTGGCTCTGCAGGCTGAGGCGCCAGTCGGGGTGGGCGCGCACGTAGGCCACCGCCAGCTCCCGGGCGGCCGGCTCGTCCCAGACCGGCTGGAGCAGCCGCGCCGGGCCGGGGGTGGCGGGCGGACGCAGGCGAACAGCCTCGGCGGCCATGGCTTCGGCGAAGTCCAGGTCGGCCGGGGAGGTCACCACCACCTTGAGCTCATCGCAGCGGGCCAGGAGGTCGGCGGCCGGGGGGCGGTGGGGCTTGGGCGAGAGGGTGACCCAGTCGAAGCGGCCGCTGGGCTGCCCCACGCCACTGGTTTCCAGGTGCAGCGGCAGGCCCGCCGCCGCCAGGGCCGCGCACAGGGCATCCAGGGGCTGCTGCAGGGGCTCGCCGCCGGTGATCACCACGAAGGCGGCACCGGCGGCGGCGGCGGCGCTGGCCGCGGCCGCCAGTTCGCCCAGGGGGCGCAGGGGATGGGCCGCCTGGGGCCAGGAGTGCTTGGTGTCGCACCACGAACAGCCCACATCGCAGCCCGCCAGGCGGATGAAGAAGGCGCTGCGGCCGGCATGGAGCCCCTCCCCCTGCAGGGAGTGGAAGGTTTCCACCACCGCCGGGCCGTCAGCCGTAGATGGGGCTGGCGACACGGTCCACGGCCTCGCTGGGGGAACCGGGCAGCCGCTGCTGGGCCGCCTCGATCAGGCCCCGGAAGAGTGGATGGGGCTTGCCGGGACGGGAGAGGAATTCCGGGTGGTACTGGCAGGCGGTGAAGAAGGGGTGGTCCTTCAGTTCGATCAGCTCCACCAGGCGGCCGTCGGGGGAGGTGCCGCTGATCTCGTAGCCCGATTCCAGGAACAGGGAGCGGTAGGCGTTGTTGAACTCGTAGCGGTGGCGGTGGCGCTCGTAGACCACCTCCTCGCCGTACAGGCGCTGGGCCATGGTGCCCGCCGTCAGCCGGCAGGGGTAGACGCCCAGGCGCATGGTGCCGCCCAGATCCACCACGTCCTGCTGCTCGGGGAGCAGGTGGATGACGGGGTGCGGCGTGGCGTTGTCCAGCTCGGCGCTGGTGGCCCCCTCCAGGCCGGCCTGGTGGCGGGCCCACTCGATCACGGCGCACTGCATGCCGAGGCAGAGCCCCAGGAACGGCACCCGCTGCTCGCGGGCCCAGCGGATCGCCGCCACCTTGCCGTCGACACCGCGGTGGCCGAAGCCGCCGGGCACCACCACCGCATCCATGCCCCGCAGCAGGACGTCGGCGCCCTGGCTCTCGATCTGCTCGGCGCAGACCCAGTGGAGGTCGAGGGAGGCGTCCCGCTCCAGGCAGGCATGGCGCAGGGCCTCCACCACCGAGAGGTAGGCGTCGTTGAGCTGCACGTACTTGCCCACCAGGGCCACCTTCACCGCCGGGCCGGGGTGGCGCAGCTTCTCCACCAGATCCGCCCAGCGCGCCATGTCGCTGTCGTGGTCGACCAGGGAGAGGACATCGAGCACCTGACGGCAGAGGCCCTCGCTCTCCATCGCCAGGGGCACGGCGTAGATGCTGTCGGCATCGAGGGCCTGGATCACGGCGCTCGCCGGCACGCCGCAGAAGCCGCCGATCTTGGCCTTGAGGTCGGTGCTGATGGGCCGGTCGCTGCGACAGACGAGCACGTCAGGCTGGATGCCGATCGAACGCAGCTCCTTGACCGAGTGCTGTGTGGGCTTGGTCTTGAGTTCGCCGGAGGTGCCGATGTAGGGCAGCAGGGTCACGTGCACGTAGGCCAGGTCCTGGCGGCCGACGTCACCACGGAACTCGCGGATGGCCTCCAGGAACGGCAGCGACTCGATGTCCCCCACCGTGCCGCCGATCTCGGTGATCACCACGTCGGCGCCGCTGTTGGCCGCCACCCGGTGGATGCGCTCGCGGATCTCGCCGGTGATGTGGGGAATCACCTGAACGGTGCCGCCGTTGTAGTCGCCGCGGCGCTCCTTGTTGATCACCGCCTGGTAGATCGAACCGGTGGTCACGCTGTTGAGGCGCGACATGGCCGTGTCGGTGAAGCGTTCGTAGTGGCCCAGGTCCAGGTCGGTCTCGGCGCCGTCCTCGGTGACGAACACCTCGCCGTGCTGGTAGGGGCTCATCGTGCCCGGATCCACGTTGAGGTAGGGATCCAGCTTCAGGATCGAGACGCTGTAACCGCGGGATTTCAGCAGCCGCCCGAGGCTGGCGGCCACGATTCCCTTGCCGATGCTGGACACCACCCCGCCGGTGACGAAGACGAACTTCGCGGCATGGCCCCGCGGGGCGGACGGTGCGGTCATCGGGGGCAGCGCTGATCCCCCAATCTACCGACCCCTTCCAGTCCGCCCGCCCTCAGGGACCTCTGTCCCAACACGCCCACCCCCCGCGCCCAGCCTCCTTGGGGGGGCGTCAGCGGGGCGGCCGAAGCCGGCCGTTGCCCGCACCGCGGGCGCGGAACGGCGCAGGCCGCCCCGCTGACGCTCACCCCTCCAGGAGGCTCCGGAGCATCCAGGCCGTCTTCTCGTGGATCTGGAGCCTCTGGGTGAGCAGGTCGGCGGTGGGCTGGTCGTTGGCCTCGTCGGCCAGGGTGAACACGGAGCGGATCGTGCGGGCCACGGCCTCATGGCCCTCCACCAGCTCCCGCACCATGGCCAGGGCCGCGGGGACACCTTCCGCCTCGGGGATCGAGGAGAGGCCGGCATAGAGGGTGCCGCCGTAGGGGGCAGGACAGCCAAGGGCCCGGATGCGCTCGGCGATCAGGTCGAGGGCGGTCCAGAGCTCGGTGTACTGGTCCATGAACATCAGGTGGAGCGTGTTGAACATCGGTCCGGTCACGTTCCAGTGGAAGCCGTGGGTCTTGGCATAGAGCACGGTGCTGTCGGCCAGCACGCGGCCGAGTCCCTCGGCGATCTGCAGGCGCTGGTCCGCCGGGATGCCGATGTCGATGGGGGGAGCGGTGATGGCCATGGCGGGGGAGCGGAAGTCGCCATTCTAAGGCGAAGTGATTCCGCTTAATGGCGGCATCATGGCGGTAACGGCGCGGCAGCGGCGGCCCCTCAGCCCTCCTCGTCGCTCCAGGTGCTGGCCACGTGCAGCTCCTCCAGCTGCTTGGGCGCCACGTCGGCCGGGGCCTGGGTCATCAGGCAGCGGGCCTGCTGGGTTTTCGGGAAGGCGATCGTGTCGCGGATCGATTCCTCCCCCGCCAGCAGCATCACCAGCCGGTCCATGCCGAAGGCGATGCCGCCGTGGGGCGGGGCGCCCATGTCGAGGGCCTCCATCAGGAAGCCGAACTGGCGCTCGGCCTCCTCCAGCGGCAGGCCGATGGTCTGCAGCACCTGGCGCTGCAGGGCGGAATCGTGGATGCGCAGCGAGCCACCGCCCAGCTCCAGACCGTTGAGCACCAGGTCGTAGGCCTGGGCCCGGGCCGTGGGGAGTGTGCCGGCCCAGGCGGCCGGATCGCTGCCCAGATCCCCGGCGTTGGGGGCGCAGAAGGGGTGGTGCAGGGCTTCGAGGCGGTTTTCGCCGGCGTTGAACTCGAACATCGGGAAGTCCACCACCCAGAGGAAGTTCCACTGGTCGTTGTCCCGCTCGGCCGGCACCAGGCCCAGTTCGCGGGCCAGGTACTGGCGCACCCGGTCGAGGGCCTTGTGGACGGTGGCGGTGTCGCCGGCACCGAACAGCAGCAGGGTGCCTTCCGTGGCGCCGGTGCGCTCCAGCAGTTCCGCCTTCATCTCGGCCGTGAGGTTGTCCTTGATGGCGCCGATCGTGTCGATCTCGCCGCCGGCCCGCACCCGGATGAAGGCCAGGCCGCCGGCTCCCGCCTTCTGGGCCTCGCTGAACACATCCCCACCGGGCTTGATGCGCACGTTGCTGACGGCCTCGTTGCCGCCGGCCACGGCGATGCACTTCACCGAGCCCCCGGCCGCCACGGCGCCGGAGAACACCTTGAAGCCCATGTCCCGGACGATGTCCGAGGCGTCGGTGAGCTCCATGCCGTAGCGGGTGTCAGGCCGGTCGGTGCCGTAGCGCGCCATCGCCTCCTGCCAGGTGAGGCGGGGGAACGGCCGCGGCAGCTCGATGCCCTTCACCTGCTTCCAGATGGCGGCGATCAGGCCCTCGTTGAGCGCCAGGATCTCCTCCTGGTCCATGAAGCTCATCTCCATGTCCAGCTGGGTGAACTCCGGCTGGCGGTCGGCCCGCAGGTCCTCGTCACGGAAGCAGCGGGCCAGCTGGTAGTACCGCTCGATGCCCCCCACCATCAGCAGCTGCTTGAACAGCTGGGGCGACTGGGGCAGGGCGAACCACTCACCGCCGCAGACCCGGGAGGGCACCAGGTAATCGCGGGCGCCCTCGGGGGTGGAGCGGGTGAGCACCGGTGTCTCCACTTCGATGAAACCCTCCCCCTCCAGATAGCCGCGGGCAGCCTTGACGGTGGCGTGGCGCAGCCGCAGGTTGCGACCCATGCGCTCGCGGCGCAGGTCGAGGTAGCGGTGCCGCAGGCGCAGTTCCTCGCGGGTGTTCTCCTCGTCGTGCACCGACACCGGGAAGGGCAGGTTGCCGCGCACCTCGTTGAGCACGGTGATGCCGGCCGCGAGCACCTCGATGGCACCGGTGGCCAGGCGTTCGTTGAGGGACGCGGCCGGCCGGGCCCGCACCTTGCCCTCCACCCGCAGCACCGTCTCGTTGCGCAGCCGCTCGGCCACGGCGAAGGCGGCGGGGGCCAGGTCGGGATCCACCGTGATCTGCACGGTGCCGCTGCGGTCGCGCAGGTCGATGAAGATCACCCCGCCGTGGTCACGGCGCCGGTCGACCCAGCCGCCCAGCTGAACGGCCTCGCCGATGGCGTCGTTGCGCAGATCGCCGCACCCGTGGCTGCGCATGGTGGCAAGCAGAACGAATCCGCGAGTTTCCCACAGGGCGCCTGCGGGTGGTTCCGGAGGGGCTGGGCCAGGGCCGGAAGGGCGTTCAGCCGCGCCGGTAGAACGGCCGCTTGACCACCACGGCCGGCTCGGCCCGCCCGCGGATCTCCACCGCCAGCACGGTGCCGGGCTTCGCCGCCGCCGCCGGCACGTAGGCCAGGGCCACCGCTTCCCCAAGTGTTGGGGACCAGGTGCCGCTGGTGACCTCGCCCACCGGCTCACCATCGAGGAGCACCGGATAGCCGTGGCGGGCGATGGCCCGGCCCTGCAGCTTCAGGCCCACCAGCTTGCGGCCCACCCCCTCGGCGGTCTGGCGCTCCAGGGCGGCGCGGCCGATGAAGTCGGCGGGCATCTCCAGGTGCACCAGCCAGCCCAGGCCCGCCTCCAGGGGGGTGGTGGCCGCGTCCATCTCGTTGCCGTAGAGGTGCATCGCCGCCTCCAGCCGCAGGGTGTCGCGGGCGCCGAGGCCGCAGGGGGTGACCCCCTCGGCCAGCAGCCGCTGCCACAGCGCCACGCCGGCCTCGCGGCCCAGCAGCAGCTCGAAGCCGTCCTCACCGGTGTAGCCGGTGCGGCCCACGAACACCGGCGCGCCGTCGATGGCCAGCTCCCGGTGGCCGAAGCGGGGCAGTCCCGCCAGGCTCGTGCCCACCAGGGCCTCGAGGCGGGCGGGGGCCTCCGGGCCCTGCAGGGCCAGCAGCACCCCGTCGCCCTTGCGGTCGGAGATGGTGATCCCCTCGGGCTCCAGCTGGCTGGTGATCCAGGCCGTGTCGGCCTCGGCGCAGGCGGCGTTGATCACCAACACCACTTCATCGCGCTCCCCCTCGGGGCCACTGACGCGCCCGCGGTCGTAGACGATCAGGTCGTCGCGGATGCCGCCCGCATCATTGAGCAGCACCGTGTAGCAGGCCTCACCGGGGCCGATGCGGAACAGGTCGGTGGGGACCAGCCGCTGCAGGGCGTCCTTGGTGCCCTGCCCGCGCAGGGTGAGCACGCCCATGTGGGAGATGTCGAAGAGGCCGCAGTGCTGCCGCACGGCGTTGTGCTCCTGCACCAGGCCGGCGAACTGGATCGCCATCTGCCAGCCGGCGAAGGGCACCATGCGGGCCCCGGCTTCGGTGGCGGCGGCGTCCAGGGGGGTGCGGCGCAAGGGGGTGGGATCCATCGGAAGCGACCGGCCGGCCAGGGGGACGCCGGAGCAGGGTGGCGCGATCCTATGGACTGAGCGCCGCCAACCCTGGAGGTGGGGCCGCCAATACCGAAGAAAGCCTGTGATTCGGCTTCCACCCCTATCACACCGGCGAGGAAATGCGTACCTTGAATGGCCCAATGGGTCAAGAGGATGGGCAACCGTCCCAACTGCCGCAGCTGCCGCCACTGCACCCCTCCCACCGGGGTGGAGATGGGATGGTGCCAGCTGCGTCAGCTCCCGATCCACCCCGAGCTGGTGGCCGAGCTCTGGTGCCACCACTGGACGGCGCGCCCGCCCCGGCTGCCGGTGGTGTCGCCTGAGGCCCTTCTGAGGCAGGCTCGCCTTCCGGTGGCCAGCCAGCAGCTGAGCCTGGCCCCAGGGCTATCCTGAAATCTGTTGTTCAGTGGAAATGGGTGACGGATGCTTCCGTTTCGCCTTTCTTCTGCCTATTCTCCCTGCCTTCCAGTAGCGGAACGGTCCGTTTGGCCCTAGGAAGGCAGGACCCCGTCCACCCCGACCACGGAGGTCCCCTGCATTGATCAGAACCGCCACATCCCCATCACCCCTCGAGCTGATGGCCGTTCATGTGGACTGTGAAACCTTCACCCTCCCCACGGGAGCCCACGTCTTCAGCCGCGGCGCCAGCGCCAACGCCATCTATGCCGTGCGTCGCGGCATCGTCGAGCTGGTGGGCGAGCAGGGCGAAAAAACCTGCTACCGCCCCGGTGAGCTGTTCAGCTACCAGGACATCACCTGGCGCGAACTGAGCCACCGCAGCGACGCCTTCGCCCGCACGCCCGTGGAGGTGCTGCGCCTCGATCGGCTCCGTTTCCTCAACCTGCTGCACAACCACCCCACCCTGGCCGTGCAGCTGATCGGGCAGCAGCACACCCGCCTGCGGGAGCAGCGGGCCAGCGGCACCTGCTGCTACTGAGCCCGCCCCAGCAGCAGCAGCAGGCTGCGGGTCACCTTGGCGGCGAGCACGGCGCTGACGCCGCTGGGGTCGAGCTGGGGGGCCAGCTCCACCACGTCGGCGGCCACGAGCCGGTGCTGGCGCAGCTCCTCCACCAGCTCAGCGAACCGGGGCCAGTGGAAGCCGCCGGGTTCGGGCGTGCCCGTGCCCGGCAGCACCGCCGGATCGAACCAGTCGAGGTCGACGGTGAGGTAGATGGGGCGGCCCCGCAGCGGTGCCAGCGCCGCCGCCATGGCGTCGATCGGCACCAGCCGGCCGGTGGCGTGCAGCTCCTGGAATTCCTCGCGGGTGCCGCTGCGGATGGCGATCTGGCGCAGTTCGCCGCTGGGCAGCACCTCCAGACAGCGGCGCATGGCGCAGGCGTGGCTGTGGCGGGCGCCGAGCCACTCCTGCCGCAGGTCGGCGTGGGCATCGAGCTGCACCAGCACCAGATCCGGATGGCGCCGCGCCACCGCCGCCACCGCCCCGCTGCTGATCGAGTGTTCGCCGCCCAGCATCAGCGGCGCCAGGCCCAGGTCCAGCACCACCTCGGTGGACCGGCCCACGGCCGCCACCACCGGCTCGGGGGCGCCGAAGGGGATCGCCACGGCCCCGAGGTCGGCGAAGGCCAGGTCCTCGAGGTCGAGGTCGAGCTGGGGGTCGTAGCTTTCCAGGCCGCTGCTCACGTCCCGGATCGCCGCCGGGCCGAAGCGGGCACCGGGGCGGAAGGAGGTGGTGCCGTCGTAGGGAACACCGAACAGGCCCACGGCGCAGCCCGTGGGCTCACGGCGGGCGCCCATGTAGATCGCCCCTTCGGTGTCGAACAGCTCCGGGGTCATGGCTGGGCCGCCGCATCGGCCAGGGCGCGCTCCACGAAGGCCGGCACCGCCTCGAAGGCCCCCCGCTGCCAGCGGGGCGACCAGATGCTGCAGCCCGGCGCCACCGCCGCGGCCCGCTCCGGCAGAGGCTCGCGGTAGCGGGGGCCGTCGGGGCAGGCGAAGGTCCAGCTCCACCAGCCGCTCGGGTACATCGGCACCCAGCCGTACATCGGATCGGCGTGAGCGAACACCTCGCGCAGCAGCCGCACGGTGTCGATGTGCACCTGGCGGAAGGCCTCGGGGGATTCGCTCTGGGTGGCAAAGACGCCGCCGGGGCGCAGCAGCCGGCGGCAGTGCTGGAAGAAGGTGCGGTTGAACAGGCCCTCGGCCGGCCCGGCCGGATCGGAGCCGTCCACCAGCACCACGTCGTAGCTGGCATCGGGGGCACTGGCTGCCCAGGCGATGCCGTCGCCGACGGTGAGGTGGAAGCGCGGGTCGCTCCAGGCGTCGCCGCCCAGGCTGGGCAGGTGCCGGCGGGAGAGCTCCACCACCAGCCCGTCGATCTCCACCATGTCGAGGTGGGCGACACCGGGGTGGCGCAGGCACTCCCGGGCGGTGCCGCCGTCGCCGCCGCCGATCACCAGCACCCGCTCGATGGCGGCGGCGGCGCAGAGGGCGGGATGGACCAGCGGTTCGTGGTAGTGCCGCTCCTGTCGTTCGGCCGTCATCCAGCAGCCGTCGAGCAGCAGCCCCTTGCCGTAGGTCTGGCTGTCGATGATGGTGATCCGCTGGTAGGGGCTGGTGCGCTCCTCCACCACGGTGGCGGCCAGGCCGTAGCGCACCCCGCCCAGCTCCTCATCCACCCAGGCGCCCGGGGGGCAGGCGTCATCGGCCGGTGGCTGTTGCGGTCCCATGCGGTTGGCTCGTGGCTTTCCAGCTAAACCTTCGGCAGGACCCCTTGTCACGGCGCCATGGCACATTCCAGACGCCACCTGCTGAGGATGCTCGCTCTGGCAGGCGCCGGGGTGGCCCTGGACACCCTGGGACCCCGGCCGGCGGTGGCCGCGGAGGCGGCGGCGGAGACGGAGGGCACCCTGGTGGAGCGGCTCTCGGTGTGCCGCCCCGGCGGCGACCCTCTCCAGGAGCTGCTGCGCCGCAACCGGGACTTCTGCCGCACCTGGCAGGCGGCCGAGCGCAGCGAAAATCCCCTGGACCGGGCCACCCTGCTGCACGACACCTGGCCGCTGCACTGCCAGGTGCGGCCCGATGCCCTGGCGGCCGGCCAGCGGCCCTGGGCCTCGGTGCTCTGCTGCGCCGATTCGCGGGTGGCACCGGAGTGGATCTTCGCCTGCGGTGCCGGGGAGCTGTTCGAGGTGCGCAGCGCCGGCAACACGGCCTTCGCTGCAGGGGTGGCCTCGCTGGAGTACGCCGTGGCGGAGCTGGCGGTGCCCCTGATCCTGGTGATGGGCCACAGCGGCTGCGGCGCGGTGACCGCCGCCATGGCCAGCAACCCGCTCACGCCCCTGCTGGAGGAGCTGGTGGCACCGATCCGCGCCAGCCTGGAGCCGGGTGCCGACCTCGCCCAGGCGGTGCGCCGCAACGCCGCCGCCGCCGCTGCCGCCCTGCCCCGACGCAGCGCCCTGCTGAGCCAGGCGGTGACGGAGGGGCGGCTGGCCATCCAGGCCGCCTACTTCGACATCGGCAGCGGCGAAGTGAGCCTGGTGTGAGCGGCGATCTGCCCCTGGGGAACGGCCTGGTGATCCCGGCGGCCGAGCTGGGCTGGCGCTTCTCGCGCGCCTCCGGCCCCGGGGGCCAGGGGGTGAACACCACCGACTCCCGGGTGGAGCTGGTGTACGACCTGGTCGCCAGCAACGCCCTGCCCCCCGCCCTGCAGGAGCGGGCCCTGCGGCGGCTGGCCGCCCGGCTCACCCCGGCCGGGCTGGTGGTCGTGGCGGCGGAACACCGCTCCCAGTGGCAGAACCGTCAGGCGGCGCAGAAGCGCCTGGCGGAGCTGATCCAGGCGGCGATCGCGCCACCGCCACCGCCCCGCCGTTCCACCAAACCCAGCCGGGGCTCGGTGGAACGGCGGCTGAAGGCCAAACGGCAGCGGGGGTCGCTCAAGAGCCGCCGCCGGCAGGGTCCGCCGGAGGAGTCGTAGGACCGGGATCCTGCTCGGCGCGGATCTGTGCCTTGGCCGCCTGCCAGTGACCCTCCAGCTCGGCGATGCCGCGGCCGCCCAGATCGCCGCCCAGAGCCGCCTCCACCCGGGAGAAGCGGTCGAGGAAGCGGCGGTTGGTGCCGGCCAGGCCCTCCTCCGGGTCGAGGCCGCACCAGCGGGCCACGTTCACCAGGGTGAACAGCACATCACCCAGTTCCTCCTGGGCGTGGGCCCGGTCGCCGCTGGCCACGGCCTCCCGCAGCTCGTCCATTTCCTCCTGCACCTTGGCCCACACCCCCTCGATGGCGTCCCACTCGAAACCGGCGGCGGCGGCCTTGCGGGAGATGGTCATGGCGCCGGCCAGGGCGGGCTGGCCGCGCACCTTCTCCGCCAGCCGGTCGCTGAGGGGGCTCGTGGTGGCTGGCGCCTGGCGCTCAGCGGCCTTGATCGCCTCCCAGCTGCGGCGCACGGCCTCCGGATCGTCGGCCCGCTCCGCCTCCGGATCGAACACGTGCGGGTGGCGGCGCACCAGTTTGGCCGCGATGACGCGGGCGACGGCGGCCAGATCGAAGCGTCCCGCCTCGCCGGCAATGCGGGCGTGCAGGACCACCTGCAGCAGCAGGTCGCCCAGCTCTTCGGCCAGATGATCGTCGTCGCCCCGGCGGATCGCATCGGCCACCTCATGGGCCTCCTCGATCACATAGGGGATCAGGGTGCTGTGGGTCTGGGCCAGGTCCCAGGGACAACCGTCCCGGGGATCCCGCAGTCGGTCCACGATCGCCACCAGCTCGGCCAGGGCCTCCAGCGCGGCCCCATCGGCATCAGAAGCGGAAAGCGGCCGGGGACCGGACATCGCAGGGAAGGAGCACCACGGGGACCATCCTTGGTGATGGGGCCCGGAACGGGGTCAGGCCAGGGCAGCGACGGCCTGTTGGAGGGCGTCGTGGCGGCTGAGGGTGGTGCGCTCCAGCGGCAGCTTGGCGTACAGACCGAGCTTCTCGAGGCGCTGGCGGGTGGTGCCGCTGGCGCCGACCACGAACACCTGGCGGCCCTTTTCGATCGCCTCCTCGACGGCCAGCTCCACCGCCAGTGCTGCCGTGACACCCAGGTGGGAGACCTCGGTGAGGTCGAAGACCACCGCCTTGCAGACGCCGATGGCGTTGTGCTCGCGGCCGATGGCCTTGGCCACGCCGAAGATCATGGCCCCGGTGAGCTGGAACAGCAGCACCTCGCCCTTGCCCTGGTCCAGCAGGGTGCGCTCCTCCGGGTTGAGCAGCAGATCACCGTCGCCGGTGGATACCGACTTGACCGACTTGCTCTGCAGCGCGCTCATCTTGTCGATCGTGAGGATATTGGCGATGAACACGCCGATGCCGACGGCGGCGATCAGATCCACCAGCACGGTGAGGGCGATCACCAGATACATGATCAGCGCCCCGGTGATCGAGATGCGGTGGGCGCGCTTGAGGAAACCCCAGTCGACGATGTCGAAGCCCACCTTCAGGGCGATGCCGGCCAGCACGGCCTGGGGGATCTGGCTGGCCAGCCGGGCGCCTGCCAGGATCACGAGCATCAGGATCAGGGCGCGGCTGATGCCGGAAAGGGCACTGCGTCCCCCCGCCTGGATGTTGACCACGGTTCCCATGGTGGCGCCGGCACCGGCGATGCCGCCGAAGAGCCCGGAGGCCAGGTTCCCCAGGCCCTGGCCGATCAGTTCCTTGTTGGAATCGTGCTCGGTGCGGGTGATGCTGTCGGCGATCACGGCGGTGAGCAGGGCATCGATGCAGCCGAGCATGCCCAGCACGGCCGCGTCGATCAGCATCACCCGGAGCTGGGGCAAGGCGAAATGCGGCAACTGAAGGGTGGGGAAACCGGAGGCGATCTCACCGATGCGGCGGATGCCCTCGCCACCGGCTTCAACTCCGGCACCGCCGGTGAGCAGGGTGAGGGAGAGGACCGTGCCCAGCACCAGGGCGATCAGCTGGGGCGGGGCCACCTTCTTGACCTTGCCCGGCGTGAACCAGAGGATCGCCAGGGTGACCACCGCCAGCGTGACCTCCGTCGGGCGGGCGTTGGCGAACAGGGAGGGCAGGGTGGTGAGGGTGCCCATGACACCCCCCTTGGGGATGGCCTGGCCGAGAAAGGGGCCCAGCTGCAGCACCATCAGGATGATGCCGATGCCGCTCATGAAGCCCGAGATCACCGTGTAGGGCATCTGGGTGATGTACCGACCCAGCTTCAGCAGCCCGAAGATGATCTGGAACACCCCGGCCAGCATCACCACCGTGAAGGCCATCGCCAGACCGTTCTCCGGATCCTGGGCCGTGAGGCTGGCGATGACGGCCGTCATCACCACCGTCATCGGTCCGGTCGGCTCGGAGATGAGGGTGGGGGTTCCGCCGAACAGGGCGGCGAACAGACCGACCAGCACCGCCCCCCAGAGGCCGGCGGCGGCACCCGCACCGGAGGCCACACCAAAGGCCAGGGCCATCGGCAGGGCGATCACGGCCGCCGTGACCCCACCGAACAGGTCCCCCTTGATGTTGCTGGTGCTGATGTGGTTGAGCAGGCGGAAGCTGGGCGGCCGAGGGGCCGCCGAATCGGTTGCCATCACTACAGACAGGTGTGGTGGGCGTAACCATAGGTGTTACTCACGCCCTCTGGGTGTCCTCGACCGTTTCAGGGCCAGGGCCGACGGGAATCGCAATCTTCAGTCGGCAGCGTCCGCTCTCCCTGCCGACAAGTTCCCGCCTGTCTCCACCGACAGGCCTGCCGCCAGGGTCGCACAGCGCCGCTCCTGATGGCGGACGATCCGGGAGAGCGCAAGCCTCCCTATTCGAGCCCAGCAAACGATCGTCCTTTCATGTCATTCCTGGGGCTGAAGCAGGCCCCATCTACGGCCAGAGACACTGGTATGACTAGGGTCATGGGCCCAGAAGGAGGACCACTCCAGATCGGGGCCAGCCTCACTTCACCCCGTCTCGGAGAGGATGCACAGCAGACCTGGAGAGGCACCGGATCGATCTCCTGATTCCCCCTGTTGTCGGAACAGCCAGGGTTATCCCATCCCAGAGCTCAGCAACACGATGACGATCCAGAGTGGGCGCATTTCTGTTGAGTGACTTGTTCGCCTTTTGTTAGCCTGAGGGAAGCCGATAACAATGACTTATGGCTGTGATTGCCCAGACATCGCCTGTCCGAGCCTGCTAACTTCCTCGGACCAATTCAAGGAGCTTCAACTTCACAACGTGACATTCCTCTCCGACTTCCTGCCGCTCTTCCTGAAGCAGCTTCAGTCCCCCACCCTCGGATTCCTGATCGGGGGGATCGTCGTCGCCGCGCTGGGCAGCCAGCTGGCCATCCCCGATTCGATCTACAAGTTCATCAGCTTCTTCCTGCTGATGAAGATCGGCCTGACCGGCGGGATTGCCATCCGCAATTCCAACCCTGCCGAGATTTTCCTGCCGGCCCTTGCGGCCGTGTTGGTTGGCATCGTCATCGTCTTCATCGCGCGCTACACCCTCGGGAAAATGCCGGGCATCTCCGTGCCGGACGCCCTGGCCACCGGTGGCCTGTTCGGCGCGGTGAGCGGCTCGACTCTGGCGGCAGTGCTGCCACAGCTTGACTCCGCCAAGATTCCCTACGAGGCCTGGTCGGCGGCCCTCTACCCATTCATGGACATCCCGGCGCTGGTGACGGCGATCGTCGTGGCCAGTGTCTATCTCAGCAAAAAGTCAGGACACACGTCCGAAAAAGTCGAGATCTGGCCGATCATCAAAGAAAGCATCCAGAGCTCGGCCGTCACCTCGCTGCTCTTGGGCGTGGCCCTCGGCATCCTCACCAAGCCCGAGCCCGTCTACGAGAGCTTCTTCGACCCGCTGTTCCGCGGCTTCCTGTCGATTCTGATGATCATCATGGGCATGGAAGCCGCCCAGCGGATGAATGAGCTGCGCAAGGTGGCCCAGTGGTTTGCCATCTATGCCTTCATTTCCCCGATCCTGCACGGTTTCCTGGCCTTCGGTCTCGGCCTGATCATTCACAAGATCACCGGCTTCAGCATCGGTGGAGCCGTGGTGTTGGCGGTGATCGCCGCCTCCAGCTCGGACATCTCGGGCCCGCCAACCCTGCGCGCCGGGATCCCCTCGGCGAATCCCTCGGCGTACATCGGTGCCTCCACGGCCATCGGAACACCCGTGGCAATCGCCATCTGCATCCCGCTGTTCATCGGGATTGCCGAGGTGATGCTGGCTCAATAAAGTACACAATCACAAACCTTCGGAGCCCAAGAACATGAGTCAACAGGTCTGGAAACTGGTGATCGTTGCAGAGGAAATCCTCTCCAAGAAACTCATCAAGCTGATCAAAGCAGCCGGTGCCACGGGTTACACCGTCAACGCCGCCGGTGGCGAAGGTAGCCGCAATGTGCGCTCCACAGGTGAGCCCAGCGTCTCCCACACCCTCGCGAACGTGAAGATCGAGGTCCTCACCGGCACCCGCGAGCTGGCGGACACCATCACCCGTGAGATCGAAGCCAAGTACTACGCCGACTTCTCGATCATTACCTACATCTACCCGGTAGAAGCCCTGCGCGATCACAAGTTCTGATCCACCCGTGTGACTGAGCCGTCCCTCCCTACCCGGAAGGACGGCTCCACCTTGTTCCAGGCCACAGGCCGCCGCGACAGCCTGCGGCTCCCACGCCGATGGGGTTCCTGGCCCCAGAGCGCTGACGGGGCCCGTCAGCGAACCTGCTAAGGGGCCTGTCAGGGCCCTTACAGGCCAATGATCACAACTGCTGATCGAAGCAATCACCGAAACCTGTGGATTCGGACGTGTCCCAGGCAACCGATCGCTCTGGATTCCACTAAAACTGCTGCCACTCCTCCCCCCCTTAATGGATTTCTTGCCAACGCTGCTGATGGAAGTCGGCAGCCACCAGGTTGAAGTGACGGAAACCCTGATCGGGGTTGGCCGTTTTCTCGTGATTTTCGTGGCGGCCCGCTTCATGGCGGAGCTGATGGTGCGTCTGCAGCTGCCCACCATCCTCGGCGAACTGGTCGCCGGGGTGATCATCGGCGCCTCCGGTCTGCATCTGGTGGTGCCCCCGGAGGCCCAGGCCCAGCTGAGCGGCGCCCTCCTCGGGCTGGTGGGCTCCCTGGGCGGTGTGACGCCCGACACCGTCTCCTCCCTCTACAACGAGACCTTCTCCAGCCTGCAAGTGGTGGCCGAGATCGGCCTGTTCTCCCTGCTCTTCCTCACCGGCCTTGAAAGCGAGCTCGACGAGCTGGTGGCCGTCGGCATCCAGGCCGGCACCGTGGCGTTCACCGGGGTGGTGCTTCCCTTCGCCCTCGGCACCGCCGGTCTCTACTACGTCTTCCATGTGCCGTTCATCCCGGCCGTGTTCGCCGGTGCCGCCATGACGGCCACCTCGATCGGGATCACGGCGAGCGTGTTCGGGGAGCTGCAGTGGCTCAAGCGCAAGGAGGGCCAGATCGTCATCGGCGCCGCCGTGCTCGACGACATCCTGGGCATCGTCATCCTGGCGGTGGTGGTCTCCCTGGCCGGTGGTGGTTCCTTCACCCTCGGGCCGGTCGTGAAGCTGTGCGTCGCGGCGGTGATCTTCGTGGCCGTCGCCCTGGTGCTCAGCCGTTTCGCCGCCCCCGCCTTCGACTGGGTGGTCGACCACCTCAAGGCCCCCGGCGATGTGGCGGTGGCCAGCTTCGTGGTGCTCACCCTCTGCTGCTTCGCTGCCCAGGCCATCGGCCTGGAGGCCGCCCTGGGCGCCTTCGCCGCCGGCCTGATCCTCAGCGCCTCCAAGCACACCCACGACATCGAAGCCGCCGTCAAACCCCTGGTGGCGCTGTTCGCCACGGTGTTCTTCGTGCTGATCGGCACCGGCATGGACCTCTCGGTGCTCAACCCCTTCGATCCCGCCAACCGCGAGGGACTGGTGGTGGCCCTGTTCCTGCTGGTGGTGGCCGTGGCCGGCAAGGTGGCCGCCGGCTGGACCTACACCAGCAAGGAACCCACCAACCGGCTGGTGGTGGGTCTGGGGATGATGCCCCGTGGGGAGGTGGGTCTGATCTTCCTGGGACTCGGCACCCAGGCCGGCATCCTCACCCCGGCCCTGGAAGCCGCCATCCTGTTGATGGTGATCGGCACCACCTTCCTGGCCCCGGTTCTGCTGCGGCTCGTGATCGGTGGTCAGGCGGAGCCCGCGGCCCAGACCACCTGAGCCGTCCAGCCTCCAGGCCCATCCGATTCGCCGCCCTGCCGGTAACTCCGGTATCCATCCCCTCCATCCATGGGCGTTGCCGATCTGAACGGCCCCACCACCACCCTGGCCCCGCCGTTCCCGGCCCTGCGCCGCGGCCGGCTCGACACCCTCCAGGTGAACCTGGGCTACCGCTGCAACCAGAGCTGCAGCCACTGCCATGTGAACGCCGGCCCCAGCCGCACCGAGATGATGGATCCGGCCACCATCGCCCTGGTGCCGGCGGTGCTGCGGGCCCGGGCGATCGCCAGCCTCGATCTCACCGGCGGCGCGCCGGAGCTGCACCCCGGCTTCCGTGACCTGGTGCGCCAGGCCCGGGTGCTGGGGGTGGCGGTGATCGACCGCTGCAACCTCACCATTCTCAGTGAACCCGGCCAGGCGGACCTGGCCGCCTTCCTGGCCCAGCAGGGGGTGAAGGTGGTGGCCTCCCTGCCCTGCTACCTCGCCGACAACGTCGACCGGCAGCGCGGTGATGGGGTGTTCGAGCGCAGCCTCGCGGGCCTGCGCCAGCTCAACGCCCTCGGCTACGGCGATCCGGACGCAGGGCTGGAGCTGGATCTGGTGTACAACCCGCAGGGCCCCCGCCTGCCGCCGCCCCAGGCCGCCCTGGAGGCCGACTACCGGCGGGAGCTGGCCGATCGTTTCGGCCTCCGCTTCAACCGCCTGTTCACGATCACCAACATGCCCATCCAGCGCTTTGCGGCGGTGCTGCGGCAGCAGGGGCAGCTGGAGGGCTACATGACGCTGCTGCGCCAGCACCACAACCCGGCCAACCTGGCCCAGGTGATGTGCCGCAGCACCCTCAGCGTCGACTGGCAGGGCTTCCTCTACAACTGCGACTTCAACCAGATGCTCGGCCTGCCCATCGGCCAGGGCAGCCCCCGGGCCCACCTGCGCCAGTTGCTGGAGCGGGAACCCGATGGGGAGCCGATCGCCGTGGCCGACCACTGCTTCGGCTGCACCGCCGGCGCCGGCTCCAGCTGCGGGGGGGCTTTGAGCAGCTGAACCTCAGCCCCGGGCCCCAGCCAGGTAGGCAGCGGTGATCAGGGAGCAGGGCGCGGCGAACACCGCATCGGCGCTGCCCTGCTCCTCCAGATAACCCACGCCGTCCCGGTTCCAGAACACGGCCACGTCGTCGGCCAGGCGGCGGGCCTGGGCCAGGTTGTGGGTCACGATCAGGATCGTGACGTTGCCCCGCAGCGACGCCACCAGCTCCTCCACCACGGCGCTGGCGAGCGGATCGAGGGCACTGCAGGGTTCGTCGAGCAGCAGCACCTCCGGCTCCAGCACCAGGGCCCGGGCCAGGCAGAGGCGCTGCTGCTGTCCCCCGGAGAGTTCGCTGGCCGGCCGGCCCAGGCGATCCTTCACCTCCTCCCACAGGCCCACCCGCTGCAGGGCCCGCCGGGCGGCGTCCTGGCGATCGACGCGGCGGCCCATGCCGTGGTGGCGCAGGGGAAAGGTGAGGTTGCGACCGATCGAGAGCGGCAGCGAATTGGGCCGTTGCGCGATCAGGCCGACGCGGCGGCGCAGGGCGAGCACGTCGAGCCCTGGGCGCAGGATCTCCTGGCCATCGAGGCGGATGCTGCCCCGCAGCTCGCAGGCGGGGTTGAGGTCGTGCAGGCGGTTGAAGCAGGCCAGCACGGTGCTCTTGCCGCAGCCCGATGGCCCCACGATCGCCAGAATCCGCCCCCGCCGGGCCCGGAGGCCCACGCCGCTGACGGCCAGCCGGCCGCCGTAGCGCACCGACAGGTCGCACGCTTCCAGGCAGATCTGCGGGTCGGTCATGGTCAGAACGTGGTGGAGTGGAGGGAGCCAAGCCAGCGGCGGGCCGCCCAGCCGGTGAACGCGTTGATCAGCAGCACCAGGGCCACCAGCACCAGGGCCGTGGCCGAGGCCTGGGAAGCACCGCCCGGCACGTTCATGGCCAGGTCGAAGATGTGCACCGACAGGGCCCGGCCCGAGTCGAGCAGGGAGTCGGGTAGCCGGTCCACATAGCCACTGGTGAACAGCAGGGCAGCGGTCTCGGCCAGGGCGCGGCCGATGCCCAGCACCAGCCCCACCGCCAGGCCGGGCGCGGCCGCCGGCAGCACGATGTGCAGCAGCGACACGTGCTGGGGCAGGCCGAGGGCGGCGGTGGCCAGACGGTGCTCGGCCGGCACGGCGCGCAGGGCCGTCTCCATGCTGCGGATCAGGAGCGGCAGCACCATGCAGGCCAGGGTGAGCCCGCCCGAGAGGATCGAGAAGCCCAGCCCCAGGGTGATGCTGAAGAAGGCATTGCCGAACAGGCCGAACACGATCGACGGCACCCCGGCGAGGGTGTCGAGCGAATAGCGCACCAGCGGCCCGAAGCCCCGATGGCCGCGCTGGAACTCCGCCAGGAACACGGCCGTGGCCAGGCCGATCGGCACGCTCCCCGCCAGGCACACGCCCAGGATCAGCAGGGTGGAGATGAGGATCGGCCGGATGCCGCCGCTGCGGCCGGCGTCGCCAGGCAGCTCGACGAGAAAGGCCCAGCTCAGCCGCGGCAGGCCCTGGCGCAGCAGGTCGGCCACGATCCAGCCGACCATCCCCACCACCAGCAGGGCCACCAGCCAGGCCAGCAGGGCCAGGGCGGTGTCGATCACCCGGTCGCAGCGGGCGGAGCCGCACCTAGCCATGGCCGGGGCTGCTCCGCAGGCCGGCCGCCAGGGCCATCACCACCGCCACCACCCCCATCAGCACCAGCCCACCCACAAACAGCACCGCGCGGTGCAGGTCGAGGGCATAGCCGAGCTCGAGGGCGATGTTGGCCGTGAGCGTGCGCACCGGATCGAACAAGGAGGCCGGTACCTGAATCACGTTGCCGGCCACCATCAGCACGGCCATGGTTTCCCCCAGGGCCCGGCCACTGGCCAGCACCACCGCACTGAGCAGCCCGCCCCGGGCGACGGGCAGCACCACCCCCTCCAGTGTGGCGCGGCGCGACAGCCCCAGGGCGGCAGCGGCCTGCAGCGAGGCGGCGGGCACCTCTCGCAGGGCCTGCTCGCTGAGCAGGGCGGTGGTGGGCAGGATCATCACCGTCAGGCAGAGAATGCCGGCCAGCAGGCTCTGGCCGGGCGGATGCCACTGGCGGATCAGGGGGGTGAGCACCACCAGCCCCCAGAACCCCACCACCACCGAGGGGATGCCGCCCAGCAGCTGGAGCAGCTGCCGGTGCGGCCCGCGCAGCCTGGGTGGGCCATAGCTGGTGGCGAACAGGGCCGAGCCCAGACCCAGGGGCGCGGCCAGCAGCACGGCCCCGCCGCTGGAGAGCAGGGTGCCGGCCAGCATCGGCAGCAGGCCGTAGCCTGCCTCGCCATCCCCGCTGGCGGGATGCCAGCCGGGATCGCGCAGGAAGCGCGTCGGCCCGAGCTGCCCCAGGGCGGGCCAGGCCTCGCGCAGCACGAACAGCAGGATCAGGGCCACGATCAGGGCCGCCAGCGCCGAGAGCAGCCTCAGGGTCCACAGCAGTGGCCGATCAGCGTGCCGGTGGAACGAAGAACTGGGCTTCAACAAGATCGCGGACCTCAGGGGTGCGGGCAAAGGCAAGGAAGTCGGCCACCCCGGCTGCCACCGGCGGCTGGATCACCAGATTCAGGGGGCGGGAGAGCGGATAGCGCCCGGAGCGCACGTTCTCCAGGCTGGGGGCGACGCCGGCCAGAGGCAGCAGCCGGATGGCCGTCCCCGCCTTCGCCTCCTGGCTGGCGGTGCCGATCGACACGTAACCGAGGGCGTGGGGATCGCCAGCCACCGTAAGGAGGCCCTGCTGGTTGTCGCCGATCACCACCGACGCCTTGATCCGGCGGTTGTCGAGCCGGAAGTGCTCAAGGAACAGCTCCAGGGTGGAGCGCCCCTCCGCCTTGGTCACCACCGTGATCGCCGCATCCGCACCGCCCAGCTGCCGCCAGTTGGTGATGGCCCCGGTGTACACGGCCCGGACCTGGTCGTCGCTGAGGCTGCGCACCGGATTGGCACCGTTGACGATCAGGGCGATCCCGTCGATGGCGATCGTGGTGGCCTGCAGATCCGCCTCCTGCGGCTTGAGCGCCCTCGACACCAGACCGATCTGGGCGGTGCCGCTACGCGCGTCGGCGATCCCCCGGGAGGAGCCGCCGGCCTGCACATCGACGCGGATGCCGGGATGGCGGGCCTCATAGCGCTTGGCGATCTCGGCGGCCAGGGGGGCCACCGTGCTGGATCCGCTGAGGCTGAGCTTCTGATCAGGGACGGTGCCGCAGCCGGTGACTGCGACGGTGAGTCCCATGGCCAGCACCAGGAGCCATGGAGGATCCCCGGGAGGTTGCCGCGCAGGGCGTGGTGCCATGGCCCGTCGCTGAATGGTGCTGGAAGCTGGTGGTGGAAGCGTCACGGCTGGCCCGGCGGCTGAGGGGATCTGAGGGCGGGCAGCAGCCTGCGAGCCAACAACAGAGCGCAGGCGAGCGTGGCCAGCAGTCCGACCATCTGAAACCCCGTGACATCAGAACCGGAAACGGCCGTGCCCAGGCCCACATACAGCACGGCGCCGGGCACGATGCCAACCAGGCCAACAGCGAAGGTGAGGGGTCGGATGTCGCTCAGTCCGTAAGCCACATTGAGAAGATTGAAAGGAAGCACCGGCGAAAGGCGAGCCAGCACCATCACCCGCAGGCCTTCCTGGCTCACCACCAGTTGCAGGGCCTCCAGGTGCCTGGACCGTTCCAGCCAGTGGCTGGCCTGGGGGCGGAGCCAGCGGCGCGTCATCACGAACACCGCAATGGCGCCAAGGGAAGCTCCCAGCACCACCAGTGCGGACCCCAGCACAAGGCCATAGAAACGTCCTGCCAGGAGGGTGGCCGGTGCCGCTGGAAGCAGGAATGCCTCAGCGATCGCGTAGGTCAGCACAAACAGCACCATCCCGGCTGGGTGATGCAACAGTGCCGGATCGAAGCTTCTCCCCATGGGATCGCCATTGCTGTTGAACGTCATCCAGATCGGCGCCCCAGTCGATGGGCAACTGGCTGGGAATCTCCAGGTCCCGGTTCTCGAGCGCCTGCTCTAGGGAGCAGCCGGAATCCGCCAGGACCCGGTCGCGATCCAGCAGCAGGTGCCAGATCATTGGCCTGTAGAAGCGCAGGAACTGATCCAGCCAGGCGCTGGCGTGCCGATCGGCATCGCTGGCCGCGAGGCTGAACCTCTGGACCAGCGCAAAGGTGGGCTCTGCCGCTAGCCAGGCGTCGTTAGCGACCCAGCGGTTCAGCGTGAACAGGCTGAGTGGCAACCCCCGGGGGTCGAGGCCGATACCCAGCAGATGGGTCAGCTCGGCACCGGGCTCCGCGGGCATGAACAGATGCAGGTGGCCGTGCTCGTCGCCCGGGCGGTGGCAGTGGTAGTAAGCCTGGCCACCGCTGAGCAGATCGCGCCAATCGTCCTCGGGGTAATGGCGCTCGGCCAGCACCACCGAATCGCCGGTGCAGGCGCGCACCAGCGATCCATGCCGCTGGTTCACCAGGAGCCAGTGGCGAAGGCTGCGGCAGCCCGCCTGGTAGCGCTGGCGCAGGAGCATCAGCGAGCAGCGCAGCAGCCAGCAGGCTTGGAGGCGCCGCACCCTTTCGGCTTGGCGGCGCCACAACCCCCAGGCTTGGCGGCACCGCAGCCACCGGACCGCAGGAGCTGCTTCTTGCTGCCACAACAACCTCCGCGCGGGCCACAGCCCGCGGCGTAGGCCGGCAGGCTGAGAGCGGCCGCCGTGATGGCGGCGACTCCGAGACCGGCGCGAAGGCGGGAAGAGAGGGAAGGCATGGATCGATCCAAAGCGGACAGAGGACGTACCTGCAGCCCTGGTGATTGGATTGCCTGGCAGCGTCGCCAGCAGCGGAAGCAGCAGAGTCCCTATGCGGGCACTGATGAGAGCCCCGGGAATGGCACGGGAACGGTGGCGAGATGAAGACCTGGCGCCAGGGTGCATTCGATCTGAGCGCCGGCGATCGGCGAGCGGCACAGCCAACGGCTACAGCCAGGAGTCAGTCGGCCAGCAACGGCGGGTTGGGTCTGGATGGTGCCCCCGTCTCATGACGACGGAGATCCCTGCGCATGCCACGGCACTCACGCACTGAGGAGTGGGGCGGAGGCCGGATCGCCGCGCCTGGGCACCCGCCCATCCACCGAAGAAAGCCGCCGGGGATCCCAACCGATCCAGCGATGCATTGAAGTGCCAGCCGATCGTGCTGGGATCCAGCCTCTCGACACCGGAAACCACGGTATGGGCAGCCACGCAGTAGGGACAGGAATTCTGGGCACTGGAAACCAGCAACGACAGCTGTTGCTCGGCCGGTGAGAACCCAGATGCACCGACCAGCTCCGTGCAGCGAGCTGGGGTGGCGTCGTTCCGCCGATTCACCAGGCCACCTGCGTCCGGTGGCCTGGTGAATCGGCCGACGGGAGGCTCCCAGGATGCAGTCGTGCCTGCAACGCCCGGGGGCCGGCAACCCTCGAAGGCGGAACGCCTCGGCAATCCGTTTCTGCCGCCCGCCGGTAGTGGCTGCATGGTCGCCCACCAACCGATGGACCTCGACGTCCCAGACCCCTCTCCGCCGCCCCGCGATCTGGGCGGGCTGTATGACGCCTACAGCCCAGCGGTCTACCGGCTTGCCCTGCGGCTGTGCGGGGACCGCAGCAGTGCTGAGGATCTCCTGCAGGACGTGTTTCTGCGCTACTGGCACCAGGACCGCTATGACCCGCAGCGCGGGCCGGTGCTGGCCTACCTGCTTTTGCTCACCCGATCGATGGCCATCAACCGGATTCAGCAGCAGCGCAACCGCTGGCAGCTCCTGCAGAAGTGGTCGAGTCAGCTGCTGGGCCGTGATGAACACGGCCCTCAGCACTGGGCTGAAGTCGGTGACCTGGGTGACCGTATGCGGCGGGCGCTGGCCGAGATCCACCCCAACCAACGGACGGTGCTCGAGTTGGCGTACTACGAGGGAATGAGCCAGTCAACCATCGCCGAACACCTACAGATCCCTCTGGGCACCGTGAAAACCCGCTCGCGACAGGGCTTGCTTGCCCTGCGCCGGCACATGATCGACTTCACCCATTCGCCTCTCGCTTCCTCCTTCTGCCCCGGCCTTCAGCCGTAATGCCATGACCCCCGCTGATCAACCCTCACTCGATGAACTTCTGGCCGGACATGTGCTCGGCGATCTTGAGGAAGCAGAGCAGCAGCGCTTCCGTGCCGCCTTGGCCGACGACCCCTCCCTCCAGGCCCATATCGAAGAACTACAGGTGACGCTGAACTTGCTGCCTCTGGCCATCCCCGCAGGTGTAGCACCGCCGCCCCGTTTGCGAGACGCGCTGATGCAGAAGGTGGATGGGCGCCGGCGGCAGGCCACGGAGGCTCGCAAGCCCTGGATACGCGATGGCACGCAGGTAGGGATGGCGGCAATGGCCTGCGCTGTGCTTGTGATGGGTCTGCAGGTTGTGCAACTGCGCGGCGAACTCGCGAAGCAGAAGGGCAGCGCCCCTGCCATGGCCGGGCTGACCGCTGACATGAAGGCCAGCCGCACCCTGCTGCTGCATGGAAGTGGTGGGCAGCAGGGGCTCTCCGGCCAGGTGGTGGTGAATGCCGGCATGGGCTACAACCTTCTGCTGATCAAAGGACTCCCGCCGGCGCCACCCAACCATGTGTACCGCCTGTGGGCCGAGGTGGGCGGTCAATCGGTGGGCTGTGTGCGGTTCGTCCCGAATGCCGACGGCATCGTTTCCATGCCCATTCCGTCAGAGCCCTCCAGCCACGCCAAATCCCTCAGCATCAACATCGAGAGCCTGCGTGCCGATGACGCCGGACCGGATGGTCCCCAGGTCCTCACCAGCGTGTAGGGACGCCTGCAAGCAGCACCCCCTGGCGCTGACGCGCGGCCTCGGCGTCCCCGGCCTGATCGGCAGCACCTCTTGCGGCGGGACCCCTTGGGGAACCCGATGGCGACTGGTGCTCACTGCTGATGACCTGAATTACCTGTGGAACCGCCTCTCCCAGCAATGACGAACCAGTTCCCAACCAGCACCATGAACATGAGAACCAGAAAGCGGGTCCTGGTGGTGTGCACCGGCAACTCGGCGCGCAGCATCATGGCCGAGGCCCTCCTCCAGACCCTCTCTCAAGGGGCCTTGGAGGTCGCCAGCGCCGGCAGCGCCCCGACCGGACGGGTCCATCCGCTGGCGTTGGAGCAGATCAGCCGACTGCCGGTGGATCCCAGCCAGTACACCAGCAAGAGTCTGGCGGCGGTCCTGACGACGGCAGCGACCCCTTTCGATCTGGTGATCACGGTGTGCGACCACGCAGCGCAGCACTGCGGCCCTCTCCCCGAGAACGCGGCACGGCTCCATTGGGGACTGCCCGATCCGGCCGCCCATCAGGAGGTCGAGGAGGCCCGTCGAGCCTTCGCCGCCTGCTTCGACGATCTGGCTGAACGGATCAGTGACCTGCTCGAAGCCAACTTGAAACTGGCTTGATCACGACATGGCCACCATCGTGGCTGGAAGGGTCATCAACGCAGCCGATGCAAACAGACGGCTCAACGATGGGCCCTCAGCAGATCTCCAGTCCATGGCGATCATCGGAAGGTCGCGCTGCGGTTCCAGGGCCGCGAGATCCAGGATCGCCGTGGGAAGGGCCGAACTTGTGAGCGGTCCAAAGGCCATCACCACGTCGGCGCCTCAAGGGCTCTGGCGATTCAGGTCCCAGTTGTAGGGGAGGTAGGCGAAGCGGTAGTCGCCGCCCAGGATCAGGTCGCGCTCCGCGGCGGGGCGGTAGCGGGCGATGAAGCGCAGCACGGCGCTCTGCTTCGCGTGGCCCGGCACAGGCGCCGCCTGCGGATCGGCCCGCGGCCAGTCCTCGGCGAACCACTGGAAGATCTGGGAGATCCGCACCGTGCCGGCGGCCCGGTCGATCGCCAGGCCCACGGGGCTGGCCAGCCAGCGGGTCGTCTGATCCTCCAGCTGCCGCTCCAGCGCCGCCCCCGTGAAGGCCTCCTGCCGCAACGGCGGGCAGCTGATGGCGGCGCACACCAGGGCCGCGTGGATGCGGGGTTCGTTGTACTCGCGCCGCAGGATCTCGTGCTCGATGCCATCGAGGGTGAGGCCGCGGCCCATCAGCTGGTGGCGGCGGAACTTCCAGACGCCGGGAATCGCCTTGATGCTGGGCCGGATCGGATCGTTGTCGATGATCGCGCGCAGGGTGAAGGCGTTGTAGGCGTTGATCAGCAGGGCGATCTGCTCCGCCTCCGGCCAGGAGGCGAAGCGCTCGGGGGCCAGGGCACCCAGCGCCTTGATGTAGCGATCGAGCTGGGCCGGATCCCGCTGCAGGGCGGCGTAATCCACCAGACCCTGGCCATCCACCACCGACCGCAGCACCGCGTTGTAGGGGCCGGGATCGAGGGGCGGCTGGGGGGCGGTGGCCACCATGGACGAACGGCTGGCCTCGGCCGCCGTCCACGGGGCCGGCCCGCCGCTGCAGCCCGTGGCGGTGATCAGCACCAGGCCGCAGGCCAGCAGCAGCAGCGGGGTGCGGGAGCGGACACGGACCATGGCGCAACGGAGGAACACCAGGGGTTTACCGGCCAGGGGCCGATTCGGTTCGATCCCGGGCGCTGAGCAGCAGCCCCAGCAGCAGGGGCAGCCACAGCAGCAGCCGCTCCGGGGTGGTGAGCTGCCAGTCCGGCAGGCGCGAGGGGAGCACGAAATAGACGAACGCCGAAAGGCTCACCAGCCGCGCCCCCCAATTCTGGCTGGGCACGGCGAAGGGCATCAGCCAGATGAAGTACCAGGCGTGCACCACCGGGGAGAGCAGCAGCAGGGCCAGCAGGTAGCGCCAGGCGAAAACGCCCAGCCGGGCGCTGGTGACCAGCAGCACCAGGAGCACCGGCAGCAGCAGCCACCCATGCACCGCATTGGTCTGCAGGGTCCAGGGCCAGAGCTGGCCGATCCAGTGCGGCAGCCACTCGGCGCTGCGGCCGTGGCGGATGAAGCTGGAGCCGGTGGGCAGCAGCGGGCAGCTGCGCAGGCCGCAGAACAGGGAGGCCCCCAGCAGCAGCGGTGCCAACCCCAGCAGCAGGGTGCTGAGCAAGGGCCAGGGCCGCCGGAACCGGCGCCAGCGGCTCCAGGCCCGCTGCAGCAGCAGCGGCAGGGTGATCCACTTGAGAGCCACGCTCAGGCCCAGCAGCAGGTCGATGCAGGCCTGGGGGCGTTGGCCCTGGGGCGGGGGCTCCCGCTCGGCCAGCAGCCAGCCGGCCACCAGCGGCAGCAGGAACCAGCTGTCGTAGTGCCCGCCGCCGCTGAGGCCAACGATCACCAGGGGGTTCCAGGCGTAGAGCGCCGCCCGCGCCGTTCCGAAGCGGGCGGCGAGCAGGCCGGCGATGGCCAGGTCGGCGGCCGTGAACGACAGCTTGAACAGCAGCACCTGCTGGGCCACGGCGGCATGCAGCCGGAACAGCAGCTGCGTCAGGGGCGGGTAGATGGCGGTGGTGTCGGGGTGGTTGATCAGGGGCCACCAGGACGTGCGCAACCCCTCCAGCGCCGCCGCGTCCGGGGGCAGCGCATAGGGGCTGAAGCCATGCAGCTGGATCCCCCCCTCCCAGATGTATCGCCAGATGTCGTCGCCGGGCTCCATCGCCAGCAGGGCCAGCCGCGTCAGCACCGCCACGGCCCAGAACAGGGCGCCGGGGATGGTGGGCAGCGACCAGGAGAGGGCGAAACCCAGCCCCATCACGGCGGCCGCCCGCCAGAACGGCAGCAGCTGGGCGGCGTCGAACAGGTCGCCGTGGGAGCGCATCAGCAACGCCCCGCCGATCAGCAGCAGGGCACTGGCCGGCAGCTGCAGGCGCCGCAACCGGGACGTCACCGTCATCGCCGCTGCCCCCGCCGCAGCACTCGCCGCATCCACAGCCCGCCGAGGGTGGTGAGGATCACCCATCCGGCCCGGAGGCTGGCCCCCCAGCGCCCGGAAATCTTCGAGGCGCCGGCCAGGCGCGGGCGATGGGAGATCGGCACCTCGCGGATGCGCAGGGCCAGCTCGATGGCCCGCACCTGCATCTCCAGGGTCCAGCCATAGCCCCGGTCGCGCAGGGCCATCGCCGCGAAGGCCTCACGCCGCACCAGCCGCAGCGGCCCCATGTCGCGGTAGCGGAAGCCCCAGCCCAGGCCGATCAACGTCGTGGCCAGCCGGTTGCCGCCCCGCTGCAGGGGCGTGAGCGAGGCGCGGCCCACGGCGGTGGCGGTGCGGTCGCCGAGCAGCAGGTCGTGGTCGTCGATCAGCTCCAGGAAGCGGGGCAGTTCCTCGAGCGGGTCACCGCCATCGCCATCGCAGAACAGCAGCCAGTCCACGTCGGGGGCGAGATCGAGGCACCCCAGCCAGCAGGCCCGGCCGTACCCGGGGCGGGGTTCCCTGAGCACCTCCGCCCCCAGCTGGCGGGCGATGGTGGCGGTGCCATCGCGGCTGCCGTTGTCGACCACCCGGATGCGGTCGAGCCCCTGGCGGCGCAGCTGGCCGATCACGTGGCCGATCGTCTCGCGCTCGTCGCGCGCCGGAATGACCACCTGGATGGCCCCCATCGCCATGGCCGATCCCGGGTTGGGCATGGACGTCCCCTGTTGATGAACGTACCGGCGAATCGGGCGAATGGATGGCCGCCCCCCTGGGGCCGGGGCCATCCGAACCGCCGGTTCGCCGGTAGGAGGGGGGAACGGCTTCCCCCATGGCCCCACCACTCTCCCCGTCCCGCTGGCGCCAGCTGCTGCTGATCGCCGCCATCGCCCTGGTGGTGGTCCTGTTCTTCGCGCTGGGCCTGCACCGCCAGCTCACCCTGGAGGCCCTGCAGGCGGCCCATGGCGCCCTGCTGGAGCAGCGCCGCCAGGCCCCCCTGCTGGTGGCCGGCGCCTACCTGATCCTCTACGTGCTGGTGGCGGCCTTGTCGCTGCCGGGGGCCGCGGTGCTCACCCTGGCCGGCGGGGCGCTGTTCGGCGTCGGGCTCGGCACCCTGCTGGTGTCGTTCGCCTCCAGCATCGGCGCCCTGCTGGCCTTCCTGGTGGCCCGCACCCTGCTGCGGGGTCCGGTGCGGCGACGGTTCGCCCGCCAACTGGCGCCGATCGAGGCCGGGGTGGCCCGCGACGGGGTGCTCTACCTGCTCAGCCTGCGGCTGGCGCCGGTGTTCCCCTTCTTCCTGGTCAACCTGCTGATGGCGCTGACGCCGATCCGGGCCGCCAGCTTCTACCTCACCAGCCAGATCGGCATGCTTCCAGGCACTTTCGTCTACGTGAACGCCGGCACCCAGCTGGCCCAGCTGCGCGGGATCGGCGGCATCCTCAGCCCGCCGCTGCTGGGGTCCCTGCTGCTGCTGGCCCTGTTCCCCTGGCTGGCCAAGGCGGCCCTGGGCCGCTGGCAGACCTGGCGGCTGTACCGCCGCTGGCCGCGGCCGCGCCGCTTCGATCGCAACCTGATCGTGATCGGCGCCGGAGCGGCGGGGCTGGTCACGTCGTACATCGCCGCCACCGTCAAGGCGCGGGTGACCCTGGTGGAGCGCGGCGCCATGGGCGGCGACTGCCTCAACACCGGCTGCGTGCCCAGCAAGGCCCTGATCAGCTCGGCGCGGCTGGCGGCGCGCCTGCGCCGGGCCGACCGCTACGGACTCGAACCGCAGGAGCCGCGGCTGAACCTGCGCCGGGTGCTGGAGCGGGTGGCCGCCAAGGTGGCGGCCGTGGCCCCCCACGACAGCGTCGAGCGCTACGAGGGCCTGGGGGTGGAGGTGCTGCGCGGCCAGGCCCGTCTGCTCGATCCCTGGACGGTGGCGATCCGCAGCGATGCGGGCAGCGAGCAGCGGCTCACGGCCCGGGCGATCGTGCTGGCCACCGGCGCCGAACCGGTGCGGCCCGACTGGCCGGGCAGCGAGGCGGTCCCCCTGCTCACCAGCGAAACCGTCTGGGACTGGCTGGCCCAGTGTCCGCTGGAGCGGCCGCGGCTGGCGGTGCTGGGGGGCGGGCCGATCGCCTGCGAACTGGCCCAGGCCCTGGCCCAGCTGGGCCTGCCGATCACCCAGATCCAGCGCAGCGACCGCCTGCTGCGCAAGGAGGACGCCGATGTGGCCGCCGAGGTGCGCCAGGCCCTGGAGGAGGACGGCGTGACCCTGCACCTGGACACCGAGGTGCTCGGCTTCGAGCGGGATCCCGCCCCCGGCGGGGCGGTGACGGTGCTGGTGCGGCAGGGGGAGCGGCGGGAGCGGATCGCCTGCGACGCCGTGCTCTGCGCCCTGGGCCGCCGTGCCCGGCTGCAGGGCTACGGCCTCGAGGAGCTGGGGATTCCCACCGGCGCCACGATCACCACCAACGCCTTCCTGCAGACGCTCTACCCGAACATCTACGCCGCCGGCGACGTGGCCGGGCCGTTCCAGTTCACCCACACCGCCGCCCACCAGGCCTGGTATGCGGCGGTCAACGCCCTGTTCGGCCAGCTGCGCTCCTTCCAGGTGGACAACCGCGTCATCCCGCGCACCACGTTCACCGACCCGGAGGTGGCCACGGTGGGGCTCACCGAAGCCGAGGCGTCGGCGCGGGGGCTGGCGGTGGAGGTGACCCGCTTCCCCCTGCACGAGCTCGATCGCGCCATTGTCGAGAGCGCCGAGCGGGGGTTCGTGAAAGTGCTCACATCACCCGGCAGCGACCGGATCCTGGGCGCCACGATCGTGGGCGAGCATGCCGGCGAACTGCTGGCCGAGATCGTGCTGGCCATGAAATGGGGCCTGGGACTGGGCAAGATCTTCGGGACGATCCACGCCTACCCCACCCTGGCCGAGGCCAGCAAATACACCGCCGCCGCCTGGAAGAAGCAACGGGTGCCCCAGCACCTGCTGCCCTGGCTGCGCCGCTATCACGCCTGGCGGCGCCGCGGCTGAGCCCGACACCGTCCCCACCACCCCCCCTGCGACCCCTCCCCGATGACCAGCGCCGCCGATCTGCACCGCAGCGTTCAGGAGTACTACGGCTCCACCCTCAGCAGCAGCGACGACCTGCGCACCAGCGCCTGCTGCGATGCCAGCAGCGTGCCGCCGGCGCTGCGGCCCCTGCTGGCCCGGATCCACCCCGAGGTGCTGAGCCGCTACTACGGCTGCGGCCTGGTGGCGCCGCCGCTGCTGGAGGGCCTGCGGGTGCTCGACCTGGGCTGCGGCAGCGGCCGCGATGTGTACCTGCTGGCCCAGCTGGTGGGGGCCGGCGGCGCAGTGGTGGGCGTCGACATGACGCCGGAGCAGCTGGCGGTGGCCCGGCGCCACGTCGACCACCACGCCGAGGTGTTCGGTTTCGGCAATGTGCAATTCCTGGAGGGCCGCATCGAGCAGCTGGAGGCCCTGCCCCTGGAGCCCGGCAGCTTCGATCTGGTGATCTCCAACTGCGTGGTCAACCTCTCGGCCGACAAGCTGGCGGTGCTGAACGGGGTGCGGCGGCTGCTGAAGCCCGGCGGTGAGCTCTTCTTCGCCGACGTCTACGCCGACCGGCGCGTGCCCGAGGCCCTGCGCCACGACCCGGTGCTGCACGGCGAATGCCTCAGCGGTGCCCTCTACTGGAACGACTTCCTGCGGCTGGCGCGCCAGGCCGGCTTCGCCGATCCGCGCCTCGTGGCCGACAGGCCCCTGGAGATCACCGACCCGGAGCTGGCCGCCCGCACCGGCGCGATCCGCTTCTTCTCAGCCACCTACCGGCTGTTCCAGATCGAGGCCCTGGAGGACGCCTGCGAGGACCATGGCCAGGCGGTGGTCTACCGCGGCAGCATCGCCGGCCACCCCGACGCCCTGCCCTTCGACAAGCACCACCACATCGAGACGGGGCGGGTGTTTCCGGTCTGCGGCAACACCTTCCGCATGCTGGCCGAAAGCCGCCTGGCGCCCCACTTCGAGTTCCTCGGCGATTTCAGCCGCCACTACGGCCTGTTCGAGGGCTGCGGCAGCGCCCTGCCCTTCGACGGGGGGGTCGCCCCTACCGCCGACGCCCCCGCCGCCGCGCCGGCCCCAGCGAGCGGCGGCTCCTGCTGCTGAGGCGGCTGAGCCGGCGCCCCAGGGCGCGAAGGGGCCGGGGCAGTCGCGGGATCGGATCGCCGTCCTGGAGCAGGTGCAGCCAGCTGCTGGCCTCCAGGCCCACGAAGGCCGCCAGCAGCAGGGGGCGCTGGGAGCCCCAGAGCTCCCGGCCCCGCTGCAGCAGCTCGGCCGGCGCTGGGGCGCCCAAGGGACCGAGGGCGGCACAGGCCGCCAGCACCAGCGCCGCCAGCCACAGCAGCCGCAGGCTGGTGCCCAGCAGGGGGCTGTGGGAGAGCAGGGAGCGGTGGCTGAGCAGGCGCCGGTAGGGCCACCAGAGCAGCCGCAGGGGACCCCAGCGGCGGGTGGCGTTGGAGCGGGTGTCGAGGTCGGGGGAGAGCCAGAGGCCGCCCAGCAGGAAGGCGCCGCTGGCGACGGCCACCCCCGCCGGCCCCAGGGCCGGCCCCCAGAGCAGCCCGAAGGGCAGCGCCAGCCAGCGGGTGGCGCGATCGTGGCGGCGGCCGCTGGCCATGGCCGGGCTCCGGACGCTGCCGGCAAGGTACCGGCCGGCGGCCCCCGATGGCCGGGCCGCGCCGCCCCCTCCGCCAGAATGAGCCCACCGCCCGATTAGCTCAGCGGTAGAGCGCCTGCCTTACAAGCAGGATGTCGCTGGTTCGAAACCGGCATCGGGCATCGCTCAGATCCCAGCAAAGGCGGGGATCCATGTCACTACGGCCACCAGGAAGGTTGACGATCATGGCTAGTGTCAATCCACTTAAACCTGAACTACCAGCAGTGGCTACCGATGCCTCCCCGATCTGGAAGAGCAAGGTTGCCGGTCAGAGCAGCGTGCCTTCTGTTGAGCCTCCCCGGCCAGGCGCTCTCCCGCCCCTGACGACGCGGAATGGAGTGCGCCCGGAACTCATCGATGACGCTCTGGCGTTCATGGATGAGTACGACGACGTGTTCCGTTCGCTGGCTCAGTGAGGATTGCGCCTGGGACCCTGATCCTCCCAGGCCCTTTTGAGATTGCACGGGTCCATGCGGCGACGATCAACAGGCATGGTGTTCTCCAGGTAACGCCGGATCTACGCAAGATCGAAACCGCTCTGGCGGAAGTCCTGGCATTCCACACCTTCAGGCCTGAGGCGGACATCGCTCTTCTGGCTGCTGTTGTGGCCTACGCCTTCGCCAAGGGCCACCCCTTACCCGATGGCAACAAGCGGGTGGCGTTTTTCTCTGTGAAGATGGTGCTGCGGGCGAATGGGTTTGAGTGGAAGCCCCGCCATGAAGAGGCGGAGCAGCGCATGTGGCGGCTCGCAGAAACCTCCCCTCCACAGCGTGATCAGGTGCTTGAAGAACTCTCGATCTGGATACGGCAAAGCTGCACGCCGCTGTCCAGCTGATCTCGCCATTTTTGCGCTGGCAGAGGCAAGGGCAGCATCTCCTCTCCGACCCTGCCGCTGGCGCGGCTGGTGGCCTGAGGGGGCATAAACAGACGGCGCACGTTGGCCACTTCTGCCGGGGCGCCGTCCCACGGACCCGCTTAAAGTTGGTCATCTCGATGACCAACACCATGCGACAGGTCACGGTGGCGGAGGCCAAAGCCCAGCTGTCGAGCCTGCTCGACGCAGTGGAGCAAGGCCAGCCGGTGGTGATCACCCGCCGCGGCAAAGCCATCGCTGAGCTGGTTCCGCGGCAGGCCGTGCGCGATCTCCTGCCCCAGCTCCAGGCACTGCGGGACTCCCTGCCCCATCAGGCCACCAGCGGCGTGGAGACGATGCGCGCCCTGCGGGATGACGTCGGCTCCTGATGCTGTATGTGGACACTTGCGTGCTGCTGGCGGCCCTCACACCGGAAGCCCACTCCGACGCCGCCGCGACCTTTCTCGAGCAGGCCCCTGCGCCACTGGCGATCAGCCCCTGGTGTGCCACCGAGCTCCATTCCGCTCTCGGGCTGAAGGTGCGCACCGGGGCCCTGAGTCCCTCGCAGGCCGAGGCGGTGCTCGATGGCTTCGAACGCAGCCTGGCCCCAGGGTTCCTGATGCTGGAAGTGCAACCCCTGGACTTCCGCAATGCCGACGCCTGTCTGCGCGGCTGGACCACGGCCCTGCGGGCGGCCGATGCCCTGCACCTGGCCATCGCCGCCGGACGGGGCGCCATCCTCTGCAGCCTTGATGGGCCCTTTGTGATGGCCGCCCGGCAACTGGGACTAGCGGCCCAGCTGATCGGGGCTGCCTGACGCCTATCGGGCGGCACACCCCGCCGCGAAGGACCTGCAGGCCCAGACGGACCCAGTGCCAGCCATCATGGGCGCCGGACGCTCCTCAAGCCGTGGACCTCACGGATCTCATCCCCGGGATCCCCGCCCTGCTGGAGGAGCTGGAGGGGATCCTGGCCGGGCTGACCACGGTGGCCTGCCTGGAGCACATGAAATGGCTGGGGGCCTTCATGTGCATCACCCCGGTCCAGAGGAGCCTGGTGGGGGCCGCCACGACGGAGGAGGAGGGCTTCCGGCTGGTGGAGCGGCAGCGGCCGTCCCTGCTGGTGGTCAGCCAGAGGCTGCAGGAGGGCACCGGGCTCTCGCTGGTGGAGCGCACGGAAGCGCTGGACCCGGCCATCCGGACCCTGCTGATCGCCGACGACGCCAACGAGGACCTGGTGCGGGAGGCCCTGGCGCGGGGCTGCAACGGCATCTGCTTCGAATCGGGCCTGTTCATGCCGGCGCTGCGGGTGGTGGCCGGCGGCGGCATCTACTACCCCGAGCCGGTGGCGGCGGTGCTGCGGCAGCAGCCGCCCGTGGCCCTGATCGAGCCGCTGACCGAGCGCGAACGGGTGGTGCTCAACCATCTGATGCTGGGCCTGACCGACCAGCGGATCAGCCAGGAGCTGGTGGTCAGCCCCGAGACCGTGCGGACCCACGTGAAGCACATCTTCCAGAAGCTCCAGGTGGACAACCGCACCAAGGCGGTCGTCAAGTCGATCGCCGCCGGGCTGATCAACCTGGAATCGGCCCTGGAGGGTCGCACCCCGGTCGCCGGCTGAGCCGCCGGGTCAGCCGCAATCCCCTGTTCTGGGGATGCGGACCGAGGGGCCTCCACGGGAAGGTGGACGTGTCAGGGGATGACCCGAGCAGCCTCCCGGCACCCCCCGCACGACCCCAGAAGCAGATCAGCGCACCATGGCCGTCCACCTCAGCTTCGCCGCGGCCGGGCACTCCCGTGTGTCCGAGGTCATCCTGGCCGGCCGCACCGGCTACTGGCTGTGCGACCCGGACCGGGTCCTGGCCCATGGCGTCGTCAAGCTCTACGAGCGCCACCCTGAAGGCGGCGACTTCGATCTCAACGACGACGTCGTGGGCCCCTGGGTGGCCACCCTGACGGTCACCGGCGCCGACCGGGTGCAGTGGCTCGACCGGACCCGGACGATCATCGCCTTCGACCCCGCCAGCCTGACAACGGAGTACGTGACCAGCGTGCCCCCGTTCAACGCCTCCGGCGTCTACTACGACCCGGAGCCGATCGCCTGAGGGCGGGGCTCTGCGTTGAGTACCGCCACGAACTCCCCACAGCTGATCTGCTCGCCATAGCCGGCGAAGCAGGCCAGGGCGGCGGCATGGCGTTCCGGGGTCACCGCCTGGCAGGCGTCATGGACGCACACCACCCGGTAGCCGCGGTCGGCGGCGTCCTTGACGGTGTGGTCGATGCATTGGTCGGTGAGCAGGCCGATCACCACCAGGGTGCGGACGCCCAGGTTGCGCAGCAGGTAGTCGAGGACGGTGGAGCTGAAGGGCGAGGAGGAGCTCTTGGGGAGCACCAGCTCATCGGCCAACGGCGCCAGCTCGGCGATCACCTCGGCGGCGCGGCTGCCGGGCGGGAAGCCCATGCCGCAGCGCTTGTAGTCGACGCTGCGGTCGCGCCCGTCGGCGGTGAGGTTGGCGATCACGGTGTGGATCACCTCCAGCCCGCCGCGGCGCGCCGCCGCCAGCACCCGCTGGGCGTTCGGCAGGGTGGTGGCGCGGAATCGGCGATCAAATTCCAGATCCGGCCGGGGCTGGGCGTCACCGCAGGTGCCCTGCTGCAGATCCACCAGCAGCAGCGCGGTGCCGCCGGGGTGGAGCCACTCCGCGGGTGAGCTCGACGGCATGCAGGCCCCGGCGATCCGTCCAATCATGGCGGCAGACGCTTGCCGGGCCCGTGTCCATTCCCCCCGCCCCCATGGCCGCGGCGCTGGCCGCCCAGGGGATCCGCTGGGTGGCGATCACCTGGGTGAACCACGCCGGGGCGCCGCTGGTGAAGGTGGTGCCCCTGGCTGGTTTCGAGGCGGCGGTGGCGGTGGGGTTGGGCTTCTCACCGGTGTCCGATGCTTTCGGCACCGACGGCGGCATCGCTGCCGGCCATCGCCTGGCCCGGCCCGACGGCGACCTGCGCCTGCGGGCGGATCCGGCGGCCCTGGCGCCACTGGAACCGGCCAGCGGCTGGGCCTGGGCGCCGGGGGAGCGCTTCGAGCGCAGCGGCGTGCCCTACGCCGGCGACCAGCGCCACCTGTGCCGCCGCCAGATGGAGCAGCTGCGGCGGGCCGGGGTGGAACTGCGGGCCGGCTTCGAGCTGGAGTGGCTGGTGGCGACCCCCGCTACCGATGGCACGCCGGCGCCCGCGATTCCCGGGGGGCCCTACGGGGCCGATCGGCTGGTGGAGGGCCTCGACTACGCCACCGCCCTGCTGGAGGCCCTGGAGGCGGCCGGCCTGCCCTGGCTGCAGTTCCACCCGGAGTACGGCGCCAGCCAGTTCGAGCTGTCCCTGGCACCGGGCTCGGCCCTGGAGGCCGCCGACCGGCTGGTGCAGGCGAAGTTGCTGATTCAGCGGCTGACACGCCGCTTCGGCTGGCGCTGCAGCTTCAGCCCCAAGCCCAGCCTGGGGCGGGTGGGCAACGGCGGCCACCTGCACCTGAGCGTCCGGCAAGGCGGGACGGCGCTGCTGGAGGGCGGCGATGGGGAGGCCGGCCTCAGCGACGCGGGCGCCGGGGTGCTGGCGGCCCTCCTGGAGGAACTGCCGGCCCTGCTGGCCCTGGCCTGCCCCCTGGCGGTCTCCTACCGGCGGCTGGCCCCGGGCTCCTGGTCGGCCCCGTTCCAGGTGTGGGGCGTGGAGAACCGGGAGGCGGCCCTGCGCCTGGTGCCCGCCGCGGCCGATGGAGCCCCGGCCCACCTGGAGCTGAAGGTGGCGGACCTGGCCGCCAACCCCTACCTGCTGCTGGGGGCCGTTCAGGCCGTGGTGGCCGACGGCCTGGCCCGCGCCCGGCCCCTGCCGCCACCGGTGAGCGGCGATCCGTCCCTGCTGCCCACCGGGACGGCGGCGCCCCTGCCCGCCAGCCTGGCGGCGGCCGCGGCCGCCTTCGCCGCCAGCGACCTGCTGCGCCAGGCCCTGGGGGAAGCCCTGCACGGCTCCCTGTGCGACAGCCAGGCGGCGGAGGTGCGGCGGGCGGCGGGCTGCAGCGAGGCGGAGCTGGTGGCGGCCGCGGCCTGGTGGCCGGTGGTGGGGGGGATCGACTGAGGGGCTGCGGAGCTTCACCGAAGCAGCCTTCGGTAGCTCACACCGATGGCCCCATCGGCCATTCCTGGTCAAGTGAAGACTGCCAATCCGTTGGACCAAGGTGCCCATCCCTTCGCAACAGGCGCCGCCAGTACCACGGGAGGGGAAAGCTGATCAGAATGGGCAGGAGAACGGACAAGGACTTCCATGGACCCTTCTGGCCAGGGGCTCCACAGGGTTACGCCCCAGGCCATGGGGCTGTTGCTGTCACTCGGGGTGGGGGGCAGCCTCCTGTGGGCCGCTCCAGCTTCCGCCGTCGACGGGGTCTTCTGCATCGTCAATCGGGCCAACAGGTCGTTTCAGATCGTGCGCGGATCGAAGTTCGAAACAGTGGCTCCCGGACGCCAAGCCTGCTGTCAGTCGAATTGTCGTTCTCCCGTCGCGATTGGCATCGACGTCTCGAGGGATCCAGACCTCAAGGAGATCCTGTTGAAGCTGGGGCTCAAGCTGGCCAGCCGCGGACGCAGCCTCGTACCCGGCCAGCCCAGCGGCGTTGGCAACTGGATTTCGATCTGCCGGGCCAACTGGCGACGGGGCGACAAGATTGAGGTCTACGCCCCAAACGGCAAGTGGCGGTGCGACGTGGTGGATGCACGCGGCAACCTCAGGGAGACGATCGCCGCCAGTGGGCAGCAGCGTCCAGCCCAGACGGCCCTGCGCGTCTGCAACAGAGCCGGCGACGGATCGGCCTATGTCGCCAAGGCATTGACAGACAGAAATGGCCGCCTGACCAGTAAAGGCTGGTATGAGGTTGCCCCGGGTGAGTGCGACAGTCTGACGCTTCCCCCAGGCTACCGAGGCAGAGTCTATGTCTATGCCGAAACCAGGAATCTATCCTGGAAAGGGACAAGGCGAGTTTGTGTCGACCCTGAACAGAAGTTTGAGATCCCCGATGCTGGTCGAGGGAGCTGCGGTTGGCGCTATCAGCACTATCTTTTCCTCGATCGGAACGTGGATGGTCGCGGGGCCAGCATCACGCTCACCCCTCAATGAGCCGATGTTTTGTCTGACGTGCTGCCTTGGATTTACACGCTCGTCATCGGAGGGCCTCGCTCAAGTGGCACCCTCAAGATTGGGCACCCAGGCGTTGGCGCGAATTGGGCAAGGATCCGTCCATGCACCACCGCTCCCGGGTTCCCCCCGCCCCTCAGCCCGCCACCATCACCCGGTTACGACCGGCGGCCTTGGCGGCGTAGAGGGCGCCGTCGGCGTTGCGCAGGCCGCTCTCCAGCGCCACAAGGCCCGTGCCCTGCACCACCGCCACGCCGGCGGAGAGGGTGACGCGCTGCCCCGGCGCCCCGGGATGCGGCACTGACGCAGCGGCCGCCCGCAGCCGCTCCAGCAGGGGCCCGGCCCCCCTCGCATCGACACCGGGCAGCAACAGCGCGAATTCCTCGCCGCCGACGCGGGCCAGCACATCGCCGGGGCGCAGCACGGCCCGCATGGCGGCGGCCACGTCGCGGAGCACCAGGTCGCCGGCGCCATGGCCCCAGCCGTCGTTGATGGCCTTGAAGTGGTCGATGTCGAGCATGGCCCCCGCCACCGGCCGGCCGTCGCGGGCGGCGGCGGCCAGGGCCAGCGTGGCCGCCTCGGCGAAGCCCGTCCGGTTGGGCAGGCCGGTGAGCGGATCGCGCCGCACCGCGGCGGCCAGCTCGGCCTCCAGCCGGTCGCGCTGGCGCAGGGTGCTCAGCACCGCCAGCACCTGGGCGGGGATGGAGAGATCGAGAATCACCCATACCCAGCTGCGCCAGCGCAGCGGCTCGCCCGGCCGGCCCAGGGCCTCACCCACCCCGTCTTCGAGGGCAAACACCCCGAGGGCCAGCAGCACCGCCGCGGCGAATCGGACCCGCCAGCGACGCCGCCGCGGCTGACCCGGCAGGCGGGCGCGTTTCAGCGCCTCCCGCGCCGCCACCCCGCACAGCACCGCCGTGGCGGCCCGCAGCAGCAGGAAGATGAGATCGGGGGCGTTCACGGGCTGGGGCAATTCCCCGGAAAAGTAGGAGGGGAACGGCGACGCCTGGTGTCCGCGCAGCCACCCCGCGGCACCCCGCCACCCGGCCAGAATCCCCCCATCGCCACCTGGCCTGCGCCCCATGGACCGCCCCCACCCATGAGCTTCGCGGTGGCGCTGGCGATGCTGGAGCGCGAAGGCCGCTGGCTCCTGCAGCTCCGGGACGACATCGAGGGGATCGTCCATCCGGGCTGCTGGGGCCTGTTCGGCGGCCACCTCGATCCGGGCGAGGGGCCAGAGCAGGCGATCCTGCGGGAGCTGGGCGAGGAGATCGGCTGGGAGGCGCCAGACCTGCCCCCCTGGTTCGAGCACCACGACGACCAGCTCAGCGCCTTTTACTTCCGCGGCCCCCTCACCGTGCCGCTCACGGCGCTGCAGCTGCACGAGGGGCAGGACATGGTGCTGGCCGGGCTGGAGGAGCTGCGCAGTGGCCGGATCTGGAGCCCCAGGCTGCAGCAGCGGCGTGGTCTGGCCCCGTCCCTGGAGCGGGCCGTGCACCGCCTCGACCCGAAGCTCGGCTCAAAGAACTAAAAAATGGTGAGTGATGCCTTAAGATGGGAGGTATCAGACCGTTCTCCTGCGTCTCAGGGTTGATGAGGATGCGCTTCCCGGCAAGATTCGCGACAATCTCAAGGATCTTCCCTGCGGAAGCTGTCAGCGCCGTCACCCCTTCCATGGCGCCCGCAGGCCTGCCCCCCCGACCCGCGTCCCTTCGATGACCAACGTCTGGTGCGTTCGGGCGGGCGGCGGCATCTATGCGGACAACTTCCTCAGCGGCGGCTTCGTCGGCATTGGCTGGCGGGAGATCACCGAGGACCTCGGCCCACTCCGGAACCGGGAGCAGCTGTTTTCTGTGGTGCGGCGCTACTTCCCGGACATTCAGAGCGCCATTCTGCTCTCCAACTACGTCAACGAAATCCACCGCTTCCTGTTCGAGATCCGCCCCGGCGACCACGTGATCATCCCGGCGGCGGAAGCCGACCTGCTGCGCTTCGGCGTCGTGGATGAGGGGACCGCCTACTACGACCCCACCGGCGACGACGGCTGTCCCCTGCGCCACCGGCGCCCCGTCACCTGGTCGCCCGACCCGCTCCGGCTCGACCACTTCTCGGCCCCGTTCCGCAATTCCATCCGCACCCTGCTCACCGTTCCGGCCCACACCCGGATGCGTTCCCTGCTGACGGTGTTCCTGGTGGAGCACAAGGCCGAGTTCATCCGCAGCATCGGCCGCCCGGAGACGACGGCCCCGGCCCGGGCGACCACCCGCAAGGAGGAGGCCCACCGCAGCGTCCTTGAACAGCTCCTGCAGCTGAATCCCGCTGAATTCGAGCGGCTGGTGGTCCACCTGCTTGATGCCCTCGGCTTCCAGGACTGGGAGCGGGCCGAGCACCGCGGGGCGCTGCGCGATGTGTTCGATGCCTGCGGGGACATCAACCTGTCGCTGCCGGCCCGCATCCGCATCCATGCCCGCTTTCACCGCGGCAACCTCGGCGCCCGGATCGGCGCCGACGCGGTGCGGGAGCTGCGCCAGTTCATTCCCTTCGGCGGCCATGGGATCTTCATCACCACCGCCGATTTCCAGCCGGCGGCGACCACGGCGGCCGGCGAGGAGGGCTTCGCCAGGATCAGCCTCGTCAACGGCCACCAGCTGGCCGAGCTGATTGCCCGCCACTGGACCCACCTGCCCGGTGACATCCGTGATCGTCTTTCGCTCGAGCAGGTGCTGGTGAAGAATTAGGGCCCCACCACCGCAGTCCATGGCCTCGCGATCGCGCCGACGCCCGCCCGCCCATGGCAAGGGGACGCCCCCCCGGCAGGAGGTCGCCCGGACCGCATCGGAGACCACCGGCCTGCGGCCGCGGCTGCAGATCCTGGCGGGGTTCCTGCTGCCGCTCGTGGTGCTCGGGCTGTGGCTCAACTCCCGCGGCTTCTGGAGCCCCTGACGGGGCGCGCCCAACCAGGCGCCAGCTCAGGGGCCCCCCAAGGGGAAATCGGGCCCGCTTCCCAGCAGCTCCACCTCCGGATCCTCGCGGAAGATCGCCAGCAGTTCCCCGTGCAGGGCCTCGGCCCAGGGGGCCGTGTCGATGAAGCGGAAGCGGCGCCACAGCCAGATCCGCCCGGCGAAGGCCCCGTCGGTGCAGCAGAACTCCATGGCCTCCCCTTCGGCCGGCTGGCTGTAGATGCAGACCCCGAATCGGAAGGGGGCGTCGGCCAGCTCCAGCCACCAGCCCCAGTCCTCGCAGCAGAGGAAGGGAACCTGCCGGCCGTTCGCCTGCAGCCGCTGCTGCAGATGGAGCGCCAGGGCCTTGCCCACCGTGCCCGGGTTCACCATCTCCACGGCCTCGCCCGGCAGCTCGGGGAACTTGGCGGATCTCAGGTGGATGAAGTTCTTCATGGCCCAGGAGAGCGGATCCCGGCGTGCGCCCAGCGGACGGTAGGTGCTGCTACCGGCGTTGTCGCACCTCCGCCCCCAGAGTGCGCCGGCAACGACAGGCAACGGGCGTGCAGGATCTGGTGGGAACGGTGCAGGCGCTCTGGCGCTACCCGGTGAAGTCGATGCTCGGGGACTCCCCCAGCCAGCTCGAGGTCGACCCCCGCGGCATCCGGGGGGACCGGGCCTATGCCCTCTGGGACCACGCCAGCGGCCGGGTGGCCAGCGCCAAGAACCCACGGCTCTGGCAGGGGCTGCTGGGCTACCGGGCCCGCTTCCGGGAGGAACCGACGCCGGCGGCGCCTCTGCCGCCGGTTCTGATCGGCCCCCGCGAGGACGACAGCAGCGCCGGTCTCTGCAGCGGCGAGGACGATGTGGACGCCTTCTTCAGCGAGCTGTTCGGGCGTCGGGTGAGCCTGCTGGACACCCCCCCGGAGGGCGCCAGCCTTGACCAGTACTGGCCGCCGGTGGAGGAGCGCGCCTTCCAGGACGTGACCAACGCCCTGGAGCTGCCCGAAGGCACCTTCTTCGATGCCTGCCCCATCCACGCCATCACCACCGCCACCCTGGAACGGCTGCGGCAGCTTGAACCCCAGCTGGATTTCGCCGTCGAGCGCTTCCGCCCCAACCTGCTGATCAGCACGCCGCCGGAGTCCACCGGCTTCGTGGAGGAGGGCTGGAGCGGCGCCTGTCTGCAGATCGGCGAGCAGCTGGTGCTGCGGGTCGACGGCGGCTGCCCCCGCTGCGTCGTCACCACCCTGGCCCAGGGCGCCCTGGAGGAGAACCTGGAGATCCTGCGGGCCACTGCCCGTCACAACGGCGTGGTGGCCGGCATCCGCCTGAGTGTGGTCAGCCCCGGCCCGGTGGCGGTGGGGGATCCGGTGCGGCTGCTGCCCTGAGCGGCTCGCCGCTGGCTAGGGGGCCGACGCCAGCCCGGCCGCCAGGCGCTCGAGGGCCTCGCCCAGCAGCGCCTCGGAGGTGGCGAAACTCAGCCGCAGGTGGCCCGCCGCCCCGGGGCCGAACCAGCGGGGAATCCCTGGCACCACCGCCACCCCGTGCTCGCGCCTCAGCCGCTCCACCAGTTCCTCGACGCTCTCCTGCAGCGGCGGCAGGCCGACGAACAGCACGAAGGTGGCCGCGGGGGGCCGCACCCGCAGGCCGGGGATCGCCGCCAGCCGGGTGACGGCCTGGTCGCGACGGGCCCGCAGATGCTCCAGAAAGGCCCCCAGCCAGGCCAGGCCGTCGGGGCTGTAGGCCGCCGTGGCCGCCACCTGGCTGAGGGTGGCGACGCCATCGACGGTGGAGGGCAGCTCGCTGTCGGCCAGCAGCCGGGCCGCCGCCTCCGGATCCGCCATCGCCACGTAGCCCACCCGCAGACCGGCCAGGCCGAAGGACTTGGAGAAGCCATGCACCACGGCCCCGAGGCCGGACAGTTCCGGTTCCAGGGCCAGCCAGCTGGTGAAGGTGGCCGGCGGGTAGACCACATCGCTCCACACCTCATCGCTCAGCACCCGCAGGCCCCGCTCCAGGCAGAAGCGACCCAGGGCCTCGAGTTCATCGCGGCGGAAGCAGCGGCCCAGAGGGTTGTGGGGGTTGCAGAGGCACAGCACCCGGGTGCGGGGGGTCACCAAGGCCTCCAGCGCCGCCAGATCCAGGGGGGCCTCGGGATCGATGCGCCACAGCACCGGCACCCCACCGGCGCTCCGAACCGTGTGGGCGAAGAGGAAGTCGACCGGATCCCACACGATCGCCTCGTCGCCGGGCGCGAGCCAGTGGCGCGTCACCAGGGCGAGGCCAGCGGCGGCACTGTTCACCGCCAGCACCGCTTCGGGGGGCACGGGCGCCCCCCGCTGCCGCTGGTAGCCGGCCACCGCCTGCCGGAAGGAGGGCAGCCCGCCGGCGGGGCCGTAGCTGAACACCCCGGAGCGGGCGTAGTCGGCGATGGCCTCGCGGATGACCGGCGCCGCCGGGAAATCGGGATCGGCGGCGGTGAGCGGGATCACCCCGGGGGGCAGCTCGGCCCAGCGCAGGTTGTGGGCCCGCTGGCGCAGCAGCTCGAGCGGCACCGCCCCATCGCGGAAGCTGTCGGCGAAGCGGTGGCTCATGCCATCAGCGGCAGCTGGAGCCGGGTGGCCGACGGCTGGACAAACGACCGGGCCATCTGGCGACCGGCCTCCACACAGCCCAGCAGCGCCGGCCGCCGCTGCCGTTCGTAGGCCCTGAACAGCTCCGGCACATCATCCGGGTCGCGGCAGCCGAGCAGCAGATCGCTGAGCAACACCGCATCCTCCAGGGCCGTGTTCACCCCCTGGCTGGTGAACGGCAGCAGCGGGTGGGCCGCGTCCCCCGCCAGGGCCACGTTGCCCTTGCTCCAGCGGGTGGCCGGATCCTCGTCGACCGTGTGCCAGACATGGGCGCGGGCTGGATCGGTGGCACCCAGCACGTGGCGCACCACGGCGGGGAACCCGCGGAAATGCTCCTGGAGGAAGGCCCCCACCTCCGAGGGCTGCGGGGCGGCGAAGCGGTGGCTGTCGAACTGCACGAACCAGACCAGCCGGTCATCACCCAGGGGCACCAGCCCGACCGCCAGCCCTCCGGAGGGATCGAGCGCCTTGAGGAAGCGATGACCCAGTTCGGCCGCCACCAGGGGCTGGCGCACATGGGCCACGATCTCCTTGACCCGGCCGGGGTTGGTCATCGCCCCGCATCCGAGGGACAGCCGGCAACTGGAGCGCACCCCATCGGCCGCGACGAAGGCATCGGCGGGGTGGGAACGGCCGTTCTGGAAACACACCGCCCGGGCCCGCTCCCGGTCCCAGTCGAAGCGTTCGAATGGGTGGTTGTACTGAACCAGCTCGTCGGGGGCGCCGTGCAGCAACACATTGAGCAGGTCGTGGCGCAGCATCGCCACCGCCCCCTCGAGCGGGTGCTCCACCAGCACCTGCCCCGAGCAGCAAAGAATCCTCACTGACGTGATCGGATGGCCCAGGGTGCCGTCCGGGTCGCAACCGAGCCGGCGCAGGGCGGCGAGACCATTGGCCAACAGAAGAAAGCCATGCCCATGGAGATGGGACGCCATGGCCCGTTCGTAGACACGCACGGCGCGACCCTGCTGCCACAGCCCCCTGGCCACGGCCAGCCCGCAGGCGCCACCACCAACGACAGCTGTATGGATCACGGCTGAAGATCCATCGGCAAGGAGAGAACATGCCCGGTGATCAAGCGGGGATGTGCTGACACAACCGGTGGATTTGTGATCCGGGCGGCGCCCACGGCCTGAAAGGATGCATGCCCGCGGATGTTAGGGGCGACGGCAAACCTATCGACGTCGCCGTAGTCACCTTCGAGCGCTCAGCAAGCAAGCCTGAGTTTTCCCTGAGCGATGGTGAGGGTACCCAGGGAAAAGCGCGGCCAGGAAGAAGATGGAACAGCGCTCCGCGAAGACGGCGCACAAGCCAACCAGCCACCCCACCGCGCCGTTTCGGTGGGCGGGGAACAGCGGACGAGGGCTGGAGGCTCACCATGGCTCCGGTGGCTAAGGTGAGGCTGGTGAGGGAGGAACATGCGCCGACGCACCACATTGATGATCATCAGTGGAGCGCTTCTTTCGGGCACCTCTCTTCTGATCTTCACCCATCTGCTGGATCAGCGCAGTTCCAACGACTTACGCCGTCAGAATGATCGGATCGCCGGGCGGCTGTGCACCGCCCTGCAGGGCGTCGAGCGCAGCTTCGCCAGTCCAGGGCCGCCCATGGCCCCCCTGGGGCTGCAACCGGTCGCCGAGGCGGAGCTGGCGCCTCCCCCCGTTCCGGCGGTGATGGCCTCGGGGTCCGTTGCCCGTCTGGGCAGGCCACTGGTCTGCCCTCGACGGTTTTCCCGGCTGGCTCTGGTGATGGCGGGCGAACGGGGCCGGAGGAATGCCCTGCTCTTCACCACCGGGCCCACTCGCCGCCAGGCCCCCGAATGGATCAGGCTCTCCGGCACCACCCTGATCCACCCAGATCAGGATGGCGACAGGCAGATCCGGCTGGCCCCATGGACCGCCATGGAGGCCAAGGGGATGGCGAAGGGGCTGCCGGCCGGTTCGCTCTACCGGGTGGGCTTCGGGGATCTGGTGGTAGGGCTGACCCTGGCGCCGGCCCTGCCGACCAAGGCGGATCGCTTCCGCAACCTCGCCCTGACCCTGGGGCTTCTGGGGATCGGACTGAGCGTCGCCATCGGCTGGCGTTCCAGCCAAAACCGGAGGAAGGAGCAACTGGCGTCCGGAAGTTTCCGCAACCACGGGCAGACATCCTTCCTGACGCACTACGCCCTGGTCAAAGATCTTGAAGCTTCAACCCTAAGGAAGCACGCAGCACGCGGCGAAGACGGCTTCCTGGTGACGATCGACTTTCGCTACCTGGAACGGCAACGCGGCTATCTCAGTGAAGTGGAGATCAACGACATCCTCACGAAAGCGTGTCGCGCCATCAACAAGGGATGGGCCGTACATCCCGGCTTCAACTTCTACCACGTCTCGAAAAACAAGATCGCTCTGATCGTGCGGGCCTCCGGTAGCATTCCTATCGACGATAATGCCGCCTGCGAAGCGCTCCTGGCCCGTCTACTCGGCATTGTCTCGGGGTCGATTCAGATCTCCAGCGATTCGGTGCTCGCCTGGGACGATGTGATCATCACCGGGCAGCGATTCCAGCTGGATGCGCCACCCGGCACCCTGCTGACAATGCAGGCCTTCGGAGAGATGCTGGCCGCCGAAGATAGGCGTTCCTATCGCCTGGTGAAGAGCGGTGATGATCTGCTCGTCAAAGATAAGGGCGAGATCAGAAGCCAACTGACGTCCCTGAAGGCCAGTGATCTGGAGTTGCGCTTCCAGCCGATTCTTCAGCTCAGCAACCCAGGCCATTTTGGGCTCGAGCTGCTGGTCCGATTCCTGCCTCCGGCCCTCAACAAGCTCGGCACGGGAAATGTGATTCAACTGGCCCATGACATTGGCATTACCCACAAAATTGATGCGCTGGTCGTGAGCCGGCTCGCCGAGGTGCAACAGCAGCTCAATGCGTCGGAGTTTTTACGTCATCGCATTGAGTATGTCTCCGTCAATATCAGCTCTGATTCCGTGTCTACCGATCAACGCCTCAACCAGCTGATCGGCCTGTTCAAGCACCATGGCATCGACAGCTCGATTGTCTGCATCGAGATCACGGAGATGGCCGCCACAGACATCCTGGCGGGATCGGAAGGCGTGACGACGGCTTCGGAGCGGCTGATGCGGGAGCTGAACTTCCGAATCTTCATCGACGACTTCGGCTCCGGGCTTTCCAACTATCGGCGGATCAGCGAAGCCTGGTACGACGCCATCAAGCTCGACATCGATCTGATCAAGGGGATCGATCGTTCCTTCCGGCTGCAGCGCTATGTCGGCTCCTTCATCGACACGGTCCATGCCCTCGGCAAGACCGTGGTCTGCGAAGGCGTCGAAACCCACAACGAACTCACTGCCGTCATCCGACTGGGAGCCGATGCCCTGCAGGGCTTCCTCGTCTCGCCTCCACTCCCTTTGGAAGCGGTGGAGTCATTCATCCGGTCCTCCGACTGGGCGGACCGCGATTCCCTCCAGCAAACGCTGGAGCAGATCCATGCCACTTCAAGGCTGCGTGATTCCGGGCATGGCGAGGATTTCAAGACGTCCGACAAGAAGATCCCACTGGAGCGTTACATCATTGACAACTGGTCGAGGCTGCGCAGTTTTGAGGAGTTCGTGCTCCTGTTTGTCAATGAGCTGAAATCATGGGGCCTGGAGATCTACCGCTTCTCCCTGGCATTTCTTCCGGACCAGGATGACATCGACTGCAGTCAGTATGTCTGGGTGAGCTCCAGGCCCGGCCTTGTCAGCACCCTGCGCATGGAGCGGGACTTCCTGGAACAGGATGAGCACCTGCGCAGCCCACTGCATTTCATCGCCACCAGGAGCAAGGTGTTTCGGCAGCAGCTGATCGCCACGAAAGACAACGGCTTTCCTTTTCTGGACTCCCTCAAGGATGTGGGCTGCAGCGATTACCTCGGCATCCGACTGGACTCGCGCGGTGTTTCCATCCCAGTGCTCACGATTGCCCTGCATGAAGGCAGCGTCTTCAGCGACCAGGAAGTGCAACGCATCGAAGCGATGAGCAGCCTTCTCAGCCTGCTGTTCTATGCCTTCGAGAGCGAGCGCTCGAAGCGGCTGGCGATGCTGGACCCCCTCACCCAGCTCGCCAATCGCCGCAGCTTCGATTCCTTCCTCAAGGGGAATGTCTCCGCCTCCAGAGCCGCCCAGGTCAACCTCTCCCTGGCACTGATCGACATCGATCAGTTCAAGGTGGTCAATGATGTTCTGGGCCACGCCTACGGCGACCGATGCCTCAAGGAGATTGCCGATGCCCTCCGGATCGGCCTGCGTCGCAAAAGCGACTTCGTGGCCCGGCTGGGGGGCGAGGAATTCGCCATCATCCTACCCAAGACCGATGCCGAGGCCTCCCTGCTCCTGTGCGAGAAGCTGCGCGAGTCGATCCAGGACAAGGGCATCTACCACCCGGGAATCGCCACGGGTAACATCCTCACCATCAGCATCGGCATCGCGGCCTGGGATCCGCTTTCGATGGCCGAGTGCGACGCCGACCGGTTGCTGCAGCTGGCCGACGACTGCCTCTACGAAGCCAAACGCCATGGCCGCAACCGGGTGGTCTGCCGGTCCCTGCACAGCGAGGTCGGCCTCTCCGCCTGACCCCATGACCCACCAGAGCGTCCTTTCCGTGCACGTGCGCCTGTTCGCCGGCCTACGCGAACAGGCCGGCTGGGGCGAGCGCCTCATCCAGCTCGACGCGCTTCCCGACTCCCAACGCGCCACCGCCGCGGATCTCTGGCGGCAGCTGGCCCTGGACGCCGGCCCCGTCGAGCAGAGCGCCGCGCTGCCGGCCACGGTGCGGGTGGCCATCAACCAGGCCTTCGCCGCCCCCGACAGCCCCCTGTCCCCCGGCGACGAGGTGGCCTTCCTGCCCCCGATCACCGGAGGCTGACCCATGTCCAGCACCAGCCCCGTCCGCCCGGCTCCCCCGATCGAAGTGCAGCTCCTGGAGGCCCCCTTCCAGCCGCTGGAGCGCCTGGCGGCCTGGCAGCGGCACCTGGCTGCCGACGAGCCCGACGCCACGGGCTCAGCTGCCGAAAGCCACTTCATCGGCCGCGTGCGCCCCACCACCGCCGCCGGCGCGCCCCTCGAGGCCCTGGAACTGGAGCACTACCCCGGCATGACCGAGGCCCAGCTGGGCGCCCTCGCCGAGGCCAGCGCGGTGCGCCACGGGGCAGGCGCGGTGCTGGTGGCGCACCGGGTGGGGTGGGTGCGGCCGGGGGAAGCCATCGTGCTGGTGGCCGTCCAGGCCGACCGCCGCGGTCCCGCCCTGCGCTGCGTCCAGGAGCTGCTGGAGGATCTCAAGCACCACGCCCCCTTCTGGAAACGGGAGTGGAGCGGCGGCCGCGGCACCTGGGTGGCCGGCAACACCCCGCTGTGACCCCCCCGAACCACCCCTCCCATGGGCCAGTCCACCAACGCCCTCAGCACCGACCACGTCGCGTTCATTGAGAGCCAGAAGCTCTTCTTCGTCGGCACCGCCACCGCGGACAGCACGGTGAACGTGTCTCCTAAGGGGCGCGATGCGCTGCGGGTGCTCGACGCGCACCGCGTGATCTGGCTCAACCTCACCGGCAGCGGCAACGAGACCGCCGCCCACGTGCAGGTGTGCCCGCGCATGACGCTGATGTTCTGCGCCTTCGAGGGCCCGCCCCAGATCCTGCGGCTCTACGGCCGCGCCCGCACCATCCAGCGCGGTGAGGACGGCTGGGACGCCCTGTTCAGCCACTTCGAGCCCCTGGCCGGCGCCCGCCAGATCTTCGATCTGGCCATCGAACGGGTCCAGACCTCCTGCGGCATGGCGGTGCCCCGCTACAGCTACGCCGGCGACCGCACCGAGCTCGACACCTGGGCGCGCCGCAAGGGGAACGACGGCCTGGAGCGCTACTGGAAGCGCAAGAACCGCCGCAGCATCGACGGCCTCCCCGCCCCGATCCCGGCACCGATCGCCGCCCCCGGAGCGCCGGACGCCACCGGCGACTGACTCAGAGCAGCGGCAGCCGCAGCAGCTGGGCCCACAGCTCCGTGCCGGCCGCCAGGGATCCGGCCTCGGCGGGGATCTCCAGCAGCAGGTCGGCCCCCTGCAGCGAGCCGATGCGGGAGGAGGCCTGGCTGCCCTCCACCTGGGCCAGCAGGGCCCCGTCGCCGGCCACCGCCAGCCGGGCCCGGGCCAGCTCGGGCCGGCCGGCGCCCCGCTTCAGCGCCGAGGCCAGGCGCACCTTCAGCCGGGGTAGCGGCACCACCTCGCCCCCCTCCAGCTGCTGCAGGGCCGGCCACAGCAGCTGCAGGGCCGTGACCGCCGCGGCCACCGGGTTGCCGGGCAGGCCGAAGAAGGGCCGCGGCCCCAGCCGGCCGAAGGCGAAGGGCCGGCCGGGCTTGAGGAACAGCTTCCAGAAACCCACCTCCCCAAGCTCGGCCAGCAGGGGCCGGATCCAGTCGCTGTCGCCGGCCGAGACGCCGCCGGTGCTCACCACCACGTCGCAGTCGGCGGCCAGCTCCAGCAGCGCCTGGCGCAGGGCGGCGGGATCGTCGGCCACCACCCGCTGCTCGCTGACGGGGTAGCCCAGGCGCTCCAGCAGGGCCCGCAGCAGGGTGCCGTTGCTCTCCCAGATCTGGCCCGGCCCCCGGGCCGCGCCGGCCGCCACCAGCTCATCGCCGCTGATCAGCAGACCCACCCGCGGCTGGACGCTCACCGCCAGCGACGCCACGCCGCAGCTGGCCAGGCGCCCCAGGGCGGCGGCCCCGAGGCGGACCCCGGCCGGCAGCAGTTCGTCGCCGGCGGCGGCCTCCTCCTCGGGGGCGCGGATCCAGGGGTTGGGACCCGCCTCTCCGGTCATCCGCAGGCTCTCGGCCCCACCGCCGGCGCCGGGGCTCTCGGGGCTCACCAGCTCCTGGGGCAGCACCCGCTGGGCCCCCTCCGGCAGGGGGGCGCCGGTGAGGATCCGGATCGCCTCCCCCTCAGCCAACACCCCTCCGTAGGGGGCTCCGGGGGCGGAGCGGCCCACCAGGGACCAGCGGCGGCCGGGGCTGGGGGCCTCGGCGTCGGTGATGGCGTAGCCATCCATGATCGAGGCCCGGAATCCGGGCACGGCCTCGGGCGCCCTCACCGGTTCGGCACTCACCCGCCCCAGGCAGCGCCCCAGCGGCAGCCGCTCACGGCCCGTCAGCGGGGTGATCGCCGCCAGCACCCGGCGGCGTGCCTCCTCCAGGGGCAGGCCCTCCCGGGGGAATGGCTCAGCCATCGCTCTGCTCCCCCAGGCGCCGCACGGCGGGGTGCTCCCAGGGGCCCCGGCGCCCCCCCTCCTTGCGCAGCAGCCGCACCGGGCCGATGGTCATGGCCGGATCGGCCGACTTGACCATGTCGTAGAGGGTGAGCAGGCCCACCTGCACCGCCGTCAGGGCCTCCATCTCCACGCCGGTGGCGCCGTTGGTGCGGGCGCTGGCCTCCAGCCGCAGCCCGCTGCCGTCGGCCATCGGCTCGATCCGCACCTCCAGGCCCGTCAGGGCGATCGGATGGCACAGGGGGATCAGCTCCCAGGTGCGCTTGGCGCCCTGGATCGCCGCCACCCGGGCCACCGCCAGCACGTCGCCCTTCGCCGCCCGGCCCTCCAGCACCAGGGACAGCACCTCGGGCGCCATGGTGATGCAGCCCTCGGCCACGGCGCGGCGGTCGCTGGCGGGCCGGTCGCCCACCTCCACCATGTGCACCTGGCCGGCGGCGTTGAGGTGCGAGAGGCGGGGCTGGCTCATGCCGAAGCGAGGGCGGCGGGGGGGTGCACCCAGCATGGCGCTCATTGCAGCGTCAGCAGGCAGCCCGCTGGCAGGGAGAGCACCAGGGGGCCGGTGGCGGCGGCCGGGCCCAGGGCCTTCCACGCCCGTCGGCGCAGTTCCACCAGGATCGGCTCCACCGCCCCGACCCCGTCGATGCGGACTTCCGGCACCACGAAGACGGTGACGTGCAACGGTCCCTCGCTCACCCGCACCACCCGGCAGGGCCAGTGGTGGGACGCCCCGGGCACGGGGGCTGCGGCCAGCTCCAGGTGGTTGGCCCGCATCCCCACGTGGCTGATGGACGCCTCCAGGGGCTCCGGCGAGTCCAGCTCCATCCCCCAGGACAGGGCCCGCAGCCGGGTGGGCCCGATCCGCTGAACCGCCGAGATGTTCTTGCAGCCCGTGAGTCGCGCCACCGCCACCGCCCCGGGCCGCTCGAACACCTCCCACCGGGGCCCCTGGCGCAACCGCGCCCCCCGATCGATCACCAGCAGCTCCTCGCACAGCCGGTAGGCCTCCTCCATGTCGTGGGTGACCAGCAGGGTGGGCACGGCGGAGCGGGCCAGCAGGTCCTCCATCAGTTGCTGCAGGCGGCGGCGGCGATGGGCGTCCTGGGAGGAGAGGGGCTCATCCAGCAGCAGCAGATCCGGTTCGGTCACCAGGGCCCGGGCCAGGGCCGCGCGCTGCTGCTGACCGCCCGAGAGCTGGGCGGGGAACAGGCGCGCCTGCTCCTGCAGCCCCACCGCCGCCAGCTGGGCGGCCACCCGGGCGTGGCGTTCCGCCGGCGGCAGGTGGGCCAGGCCGAAGCCGACGTTGGCGGCCACGCTCAGGTGGGGGAAGAGGGCGTTGTTCTGGAGCATCACGGCGATGCGGCGCCGCTCCGGCGGCAGATCGAGGCCCCGCTCCGCATCGAACAGCACCCGGCCGTTGAGCTCGATCCGGCCGGCCCGGGGGCGCTCCAGCCCGGCCAGCAGGCGCAGCAGCAGGCTCTTGCCGGCCCCGGAGGGCCCCAGGATCGCCAGCCGGCGGCAGGAGGTGTCGAGGGCCAGCTCGAGGCGGAAGTCAGCGTGGCACTGCTGGAGCGTGAAGCGGAGGCCGAAGGGGCGGGCAGGCGCCAGCGGGGGCACCGGAGGCCTCGGGGACGACGGAGGGCTGGGCAGAGGCGGCTGGGGCAGGGCCGTAGCGGGCGCTGCGGCGGTGGTGCCCGGCCGGCGGGGCCGGCGGGAGCGGCTCAGGAACAGCTGCACCAGCCCCAGGCAGAGCCCGTTCAGCAGCAGAACCTGGCCGGTCCACACCCAGGCCCGGGGCAGATCGCCGGCATCGACGGCCGCGAAGATCGCCAGGGGCAGGGTCTGGGTGCGGCCCGGGATGTTGCCCGCCAGCATCAGGGTGGTGCCGAATTCCCCCAGGGCCCGGGCGTAACTCAGGCTCAGGCCCGCCCCCAGCCCCGGCAGCACCAGGGGCAGGGTGATCCGCCGCCACACCCGCCACGGCCCCGCCCCCAGGCTGCGGGCCACCCCCTCCAGGCCGGGATCCAGCTGCTCCAGCGAGGCCAGCAGGGTGCGGTACATCAGGGGGAAGGCCACCACCGCCGCGCTCAGCACCGTGGCGGGCCAGCTGAACACCAGCTCCAGCCCCAGCCGCGCCAGGGGCTCCCCCAGGGGGCCGTAGCGGCCCAGCAGCTGCAGCAGCACGAACCCCAGCACCGTGGGCGGCAGCACCAGGGGCGAGAGCAACAGCAGGTCGGCCGTGGCGCGCCGTGCGCCCCGCCAGCGCCGCACCCGATCGGCGGCGAGGAACCCGGCCGGGGCCACCAGCAGCACCGCCAGGGTGGCGCTGCGCAGCGACAGCAGCAGGGGCGACAGGCCGGGGTCGGCCTCCATCAGGGGGCCCGACCGGGCAGGATTTCGAAGCCCTCGCGGCGGAACAGGGCCCGGGCAGCCGGGCTGCCCAGGGATCGCAGGTAGGCGCGGGCCAGCTGGGGCTGGCGGCTGCCGCGCAGCACCGCACCGCTGTAGCGGATCGGGGCATGGCTGGCGAGCGGAGCGGTGGCCACCACCCGCAGGCCCCCCAGTTGCACCGCATCGCTGCGGTAGACGAAACCGGCGTCGACGTTGCCGTCCGCCACCGCCCGGGCCACGGCCCGCACCGACCCCAGGGGCACCAGCTTCGGGGCCACGGCCGCCGTGAGTCCTTTGTGGGCCAGCACCTGGCGGGCGTAGTCGCCGGCCGGCACGGTGCCGTCACCGATGGCGATGCGCCGCACTCCGGGGCCCGCGAGTCCGGCGATGTCCAGGGGGCGCCGTGGCGCCCGGGCCGGCACCACCAGCACCAGCCGGTTGCCCAGCACATCCCGCCGGCTGCCGGCCAGCAGCAGGCCCGCCCGCTCCAGGCTGTCCATCGGCCGGACGCCGGCGGAGAGAAACACATCCGCCGGTGCCCCCTGCTGGATCTGCTGTTGCAGCAGGCCGGAGGCGCCGACGTTGAATTGGGGCGGCGCCGCCCCCTGGCCTCTGGCGAAGGGAACGGCCAGGGCCTGCAGCGGCCCCGAAAGGCTGGCCGCCGCACTCACCAGCAGCGGCGGGGCCGCGGCCCTGGCCTCGTCCTCCCGTCCGCCCGCCGCGGCCACCAGGGCGCCGACGAGCAGGGGTCCGGCCAGCAGGGCCGCGACCGCTGCACGCCGGGGCAGGGGGGTGGCCATCGGCGGCGCAGTCGGCGGCCTCAGAAGGGTATCGGCATCGCCACATCGGCCGGCGACGGGGCGCAGGACGGCACCCGCTCCTGCACCACGGCCCCCACCACCACGATCGAGGGGGAGGCGAAGGCCTCAGCCTCCACCCGGTCGGCGAGCACCTCCAGGGTGGCCACCAGCTGCCTCTGGCCCCGCACGGTGCCCTGCTGGATCACGGCGGCGGGGGTGCTGGGGGCCAGTCCGCCCGCCACCAGCTCCGCGACGATGTGGCGCAGGTTGTGCAACCCCATGTAGATCACCAGGCCATCGCTGCTGCGGGCCAGGCCGCGCCAGTCGACGCCAGGACGGCGCTTGTCGATCTCCTCGTGGCCGGTCACGAAGGTGACGCTGGATCCGGCCCGCCGGTGGGTCACCGGAATGCCGGCATAGGCGGGGGCGGCGATGCCGGCCGTGACCCCCGGCACCACCTGCACCGGGATCCCGTGGGCCGCCAGGTGGGCCGCCTCCTCCCCACCGCGGCCGAACAGGAAGGGATCGCCGCCCTTGAGGCGCACAATCAGCCGCCGGCGGCCGGCCAGCTCCCGCAGCACGGCGTTGGTGCTGGGCTGGGGCACCGAATGGTGGCCGCGGCGCTTGCCCACGAAGTGCCTTTCGCACCCCTCGGGCACCAGATCCAGCAGGGCCGTGGGCACCAGGGAGTCGTAGACGAGGGCATCGCACTGCTGCAGCAGCCGGTGGGCCCGCAGGGTGAGCAGGTCCGGATCCCCCGGGCCCGCCCCCACCAGATACACAGTCCCGGGGCCGTCGTCGGCGCAGGGGGCCAGGGTCTCGTCCGTCATGGCTCCGTCATGGCTCCGTCATGGCAACGCCATCAGGGCCTCCAGCACCACGGCCCGGAACCGGGGCCGCTGCAGCAGCGGCAGGCCCAGCGACGGCGGCAGGGCGTCGGTGAGCCGGTTGGCCGCCAGGGCCAGGGGCAGGGCGGGGCCAGGCAGGGGCAGCGGAGCGTCCTCAGGATTGGGGGCACTGTATGGAGTGGCGCGGCAGCGGGCACCGGTGACCCCCTCCAGGTGGGCCAGGAACGCGGCACCCAGCGGGCCCTCCAACGGATGGTGCAGCAGCCAGGGTTCTGCCGGGGCAGGGGCTCCGGCCGCCTGGGTCGGGGCCGGCAGCTCCGCCAGCTCGGCGGCCAGGGCCCGCTGCCAGGCGGGCCAGGCCCCCAGGAACGGCAGGCGCCGAACGGGCCCGTGCCGGCGGCAGCGGTCGGCGATCCGCGGCACGTCCCGGCGCACATGGCTGCCGGGCAGAAGGAACAGGGGCACCAGCGCCAGGGGGACGGCGCCACTGCCGCAGGGGGCGGCCGGCGGTTCCCCCGCCGTCAGGGCCTCCAGTCCCACCGGAGCGCCGCGCCCCGCCTCCAGCTCCCTGGCCAGGGCCTGCAGTTCGGCGGGGATGACGCCACCGGCACGGCCATGCACCACCAGCAGAAGGGGGCTTGTGACGATCCCGGGCATGCCCATCACCCTACGGAGGCCGCCGCGCCTATCGACGCCGAGTTCCAGGAGCTGGTCCTCAGCGCAGGGGATCGCCGCCCAGCAGAGCGCCCACCTGATCCAGCAGGTTGTTGATCAGCCGACGCCCCAGGCGCTCCCCCTCCTCCCCCCAGCGCGCCCGGCCGGCCCGCACCTGCTCCACCCCATCGGGTCCGAGGGCCTGGCGCACGTAGTCGCCGTCCTCCTCGAGCCAGACCTCCACGGCGGCGTCCGTCACCTCCACGTGGAACTGGAGCCCGTGGGCGTGGTGCCCGATGCGGAACATCTGTTCGGCGCAGAGGGGCGTCGACCCCAGCAGGGTGGCGGCGGCGGGGAGCCGGATCCGGTCCCCGTGCCAATGCAGCGCCGGCAGGCCCGCTCCGAGCCCCGCGAGCACCAGTTCCTGCCCCTCGGGCCGTGTCCAGTCCACCAGCCCCCAGCCCACTTCGTAGGCCCGCACGGGCGGTTCCCCCACGGTCAGCGGCACCACCTGCCCGCCGGCGGCGAAGGCCAGCAGCTGGGCCCCCAGGCACAGCCCCACCACCGGGCGCTCGCGCGCCAGGCACTCCCGCAGCAGGGCCACCTCCGCCTCCAGCCAGGGGAAGGACGGCGATCCGATGTCGCCCACCCCCATCGGTCCCCCGAGCACCAGCAGGGCCTGATCGGGATCGAGCCGGGGTATCGGCTCCCCCAGGTCGGGACGGCAGACCGTCACCGCCCAGCCCCGACGTCGGGCCTCCTCCCCGAAACGGCCCGGGCCTTCCCGCTCCAGGTGCTGGAGCACCACCAGGTGGGTCATGGATGGGCGGGACGGCGATGGGAGCCCCAGCATGGGGGCGTCCGCCGCTCCGGGCCAGGTTCCATGGGCAGCGATCCCAGCCTCCGCCAGCTGCTGACGTTGGTGATCGGATCGGTCGGACTGGGCTACATGCTGTACGGCAAGAAGCAGGCCCATGCGGTGGCCCTGGGCTGCGGGGTCCTGTTGGTGGTGATCCCCTTCGGCTTCAGCCACCTCCCGGCCCTGACGGCGGTGGCCCTGCTGCTGATGGTGCTTCCATTTCTTCTGCACCGATTCCTCGTCTGAGCCATGCCGACCCCACAGGAGGTGTTGCGCTTCTGGTTCGAGGAGACCCCCTCCTCCGCCTGGTTCCGGTCCGGCCCCGACCGCGACCGGATCGTGCGGGAACGCTTCGGGGCCCTCACCGACCAGGCCCTGGCCGGCGAACGGGCCGCCTGGGGCGAGCGCGCCGCCGACGCCCTGGCCCTGCTGCTGGTGCTCGACCAGTTCCCCCGCCAGATCTGGCGCGACCAGGCCCGCGCCTTCGCCGGCGATGGGCAGGCCCAGGCCCTCACCCTGCGGGCCCTGGAGTCCGGCTGGGTGGAGGCGGAGCCGGCCCCGGAACGGCGGCCGTTCTGGCTGATGCCCCTGATGCACAGCGAGGAGCTGGCACTGCAGGAACTGGGTCTGCCCCTGTTCGAGCGCCTCACCGACGCCCGCACCGCGGACTTCGCCCACCGCCACCAGGCGGTGATCGCCCGCTTCGGTCGTTTCCCCCATCGCAACCAGGCCCTCGGGCGGACGAGCAGCCCCGAGGAGGAGGCGTTCCTGCAGCAGCCCGGCTCCCGCTTCTGAGTCCCCCGATGCGCTCCCCCACCAACCCTGCCGACGCCGCCGCGACCCTGCGGGCCGCCGAAGCCACCGCCCATCGCCTGGCCGGCGAGCTGTTCCCCTGGGACCTCACCCGGGCCCTGGAGCTGGCCCTGCTCAAGACCTTCTGTGTGCCCTCCATCTCCGGCCTGCTGGCCCGCACCGGGGAATTCGAACGCCGGCCCCGCAAGCGCTACGACGACACCGGCCTGATGGTGGCCGAATTGCTGCGCCATGGCCTGGACAACCCGGCCGGAGCGGCAGTGATCGCGCGCATGAACCGCATCCACGGCCACTACGCGATCAGCAACGACGATTTCCTCTACGTGCTCTCCACCTTCGTGGCCGAGCCGATCCGCTGGCTGGCGCGCTATGGCTGGCGGCCCCTGACCCCCCTGGAGCAGGAGCACCTGTTCCTGTTCTGGCGCGGGGTGGGCGAGCGGATGGGGATCGCGGCGCTGCCCCCCAGCCTGGAGGCGTTGCTGGCCCTGAACGAGCGGGTGGAGCGGGAGGCCTTCGCCCCGGCGGCCACCAACCGGCGCATCGCCGAGGCCACCCTGGCCATGCTCCTGGCCGACTGGCCCGCCCCCCTGCGCCCCGCGCTGCGTCGGGGGCTGCTGGGCCTGCTCGACGGCCAGACCTGCGCCGCCCTGGGCTGGAGCACCGCGCCCGACGGGCTGCAGGCGCTGGTGGTGCAGGCCCTGCGGGCCCGCAGCCGGGCCGCCGCCCTGGTGGCCGCAGGCCGCGCCGGCCTGGGCCGGCCCGCCGCGGCCCGCTTCTATTCCCAGCGCCCCACCCCCAGCTACGGCGCCAGCTTCCGCCTCGAGCAGCTGGGGCCGCCGCCGCTGCTGGCGGACCTGGCGCTGCCCGCCCCACCGGCCCTGGCTAAGCAGGAGGTACTGCCCGCCTCCCGCCAGCCCATGGCCGCCCCCTTCCAGTCCCCCCACTTCGCCGTCGTGCGCACGGAGGACGGCTGGATCCTCGAGGCCCGCGTCACCAAGGATCTCGACGGCGACTGGCTGCTGAGTCGCCACGAGCTGGAGGAGCTGCACGGGCTCCTGGAACAGGTGATCGCCTCCTGACCCCCGCCCCTCCCCCCGATCCGGTGGTCCCGGACCAGGTGTCGACCGCCCAGACCCCGGGCCGCCTGCTCAGCGTGCTGGGGGTGAGCTTCGGCATCGCCGGAGCGGTGGGGGGCACCATCGGCGCCGGCATCCTGCGCACCCCAGGCCTGGTGGCGGCCCAGCTGGGCAGCGGCCCCTGGGTGGTGGCGGCCTGGCTGGCCGGCGGCCTCTACGCCCTGCTCGGCGCCAACGCCGTGGCGGAACTGGGGGCCAGCCTGCCCCTGGCCGGCGGCTGGTACGTCTACGCCCGCCGCTGTTTCGGGGATGCCGCCGGCTTCACCGTGGGCTGGATGGACTGGGTCGGCCACTGCACCGGCATCGCCTGGGTGGCGGTCACCATCGGCGAGTACGCGGCCTTCCTGCTGCCGGGGCTGGAGCCCCACGGGAAGCTGGTGGGACTGGCGGTGCTGCTGCTGTTCACCCTGATCCAGCTGCTGGGGGTGGAGGCCGGCAGCGGCAGCCAGAAGCTGCTGAGCCTGGCCAAGGCGGTCGCCTTCCTGGCGGTGGTGGCGGCCTGCTTCCTGCTGGGCGGCCCCGACACCCGGGCCGCCGCCGCCGCGGCGATCCCCACCGATCCGGCGGGTCTGACCCCGGTGGGCTGGACAGGCCTGGCCGTGGCGCTGGTGTTCTCCCTGCAGGCGATCGTCACCACCTACGACGGCTGGCACAGCCCCATCTACTTCTCCGAGGAGTTCAGCGAGCCCCAGGACGACCTGCCCCGCTCCCTGATCGGCGGCGTGCTGGCGGTGATCGCCCTCTACACCCTGTTCAACCTGGCCCTGCTGCGGGTGCTGCCGCTGCCGGTGATCGCCGTCTCCAGCCTGCCGGTGGCCGATGCGGCCGCCCTGCTGTTCGGCGCCTTCGGCGGCCAGGCGATCACCGTGCTGGCGCTGCTGTCCCTGGCGGGGCTGATCAACGCCTCGATCATGGGCGCCCCGCGCATCCTCTACGGCCTCAGCCGCGACCGGCTGTTCAGCCCCCTGGTCGACCGGGTGAACCGGGGCGGCACCCCCACCGTGGCGCTGGTGCTCACCAGCCTGGCCTCGGCCCTGCTGGTGCTCGGCGGCGACTTCACCGTCCTGCTGGGGCTGGCGGCCTTCCTCTACGTCAGCCTCTACCTGGTGGGGATCGTCTGCCTGTTCGTGCTGCGGCTGCGGGAGCCGGAGCGGCCGCGGCCCTACCGGGCCTGGGGCCACCCCTGGAGCACAGCGATCGTGCTGCTCGGATCGGTGGCGTTCCTGGTCGGCGCCCTGCGCAACGACACCGCCAACAGCGGCTGGGCCCTGCTGCTGATCGGCGTCAGCGTGCCCCTGTTTCAGGCCACCCGGGCCCTGACGCCGGCCGAGGCGCCATGACCTCCCGGTGGCCGCCGGCCTGGTGGGACGGCGCCCTGGCGGGAGAGATCCTGCAGCGCAGCGGCGAGCACCTGCTGCTGGTGGGCAGCGCCATCGGCCTGGCCCTGGCGATCAGCCTGCCCCTTGGCCTCTGGATCAGCCGCCGGCCCCGCTGGGCCGGGCCGGTGCTGGCGGCCGCCAGCACGGTGCAGACGGTCCCCAGCCTGGCGATCTTCGGCCTGCTGCTCACCGTGCCGCTGCTGGGGGGCATCGGCACCACCCCGGCGATCGTGGCCCTCACCCTCTACGCCCTGCTGCCCCTGCTGCGGGGGCTGGTCACCGGCCTGGCCCAGGTGCCCCAGGGGCTGAAGGAGGCGGGCCGGGCCCTGGGGCTCAGCGACCGCCAGGTGCTGCTGCGGGTGGAGCTGCCCCTGGCCCTGCCCACCCTCATGGCGGGCATCCGCGTGGCCACGGTGATCGGCGTGGGCGTGGCCACCATCGCCGCCGCCATCGGCGCCGGCGGCCTGGGGGTGTTCATCTTCCGGGGCATCGCCACGGTGAACAACGGCCTGATCCTGGCGGGGGCCCTGCCGGCCGCCGCCATCGCCCTGCTCGCCGATGGCGGCCTGGGGTTGCTGGAGCGGCGGCTGGGCCGGCGCCGCAACGGGAACAGCCCCGGCCGGCGGCGGGTCCTGCGGCTCGCCTGGGGCCTGGCGGGCCTCACCCTCGTGGCCGTGCTGGCCCTGAAGCTGCTGCCGCCCGCCGGCGCCGGCACGGTGCGGATCGGCAGCAAGAGCTTCACCGAGCAGCTGATCCTGGGCGAACTGCTGGCCCAGCAGATCGAGGCCAACACGCCGCTGAAGGTGCGACGTGATTTCGGGCTGGGGGGCACCGGCCTGATCCATGCCGCCGTGCGCAGCGGCCGCATCGACGGCTACGTGGAGTACACCGGCACCGCCTGGACCACGCTTCTTGGCCAGTCCCCTCCTCCGCCGGACACGCCCGATCCAGCGCGGCGGGTGTTCGAGCAGACGCGCCGGCTCTATGGCGAACGCTTCGGGCTCACCGTGTTCCCCTCGCTGGGGTTCGAGAACAGCTTCGCGATCCTGGTGCGCCGCGCCGAGGCCAGGCGGCTGGGGATCGCCACGATCAGCGAGGCGGCCCCCCACACCCCCAACTGGCGGGCGGGCTTCGGCTACGAATTCCTCAACCGCCCCGATGGCTTCGCCGGCCTGGCCCGGCGCTACGGGCTGCGCTTCGCCCAGCCGCCCGAGGCCATGGATCTGGGCCTCACCTACCGGGCCCTGGCCGAGGGGCGCGTCGACCTGATCGCCGGTGACACCACCAACGGCCTGATCCCCGCCCTCGACCTGCAGCAGCTGCGGGACGACCGCCACTACTTCCCCCCCTACGACGCCGTGCCCGTGTTCCACGCGGCCACACTGCGGCGGCGCCCGGAGCTGGTGCCCGTGATCGAGGGGCTGGCCGGCCGGATCTCCGCCGCCACCATGCAGCGCCTCAATGCCCAGGTCGACCTCGACGGTCTGGACGTGGCCGAGGTGGTGCACCGCTGGCGCCTTCAGCAGGCCGGCGCGGCCGGGGCCGAGGGCGCGTCCTGAGCGTCGCCGGCGGCGGGCCCGGGGCGGCGGAACACCAGCACCGGCAGCTCGGTGTGGGTCAGCACCCGCTGGGTCTCACTGCCCAGCAGCAGGCCGGCGAGCCCGCGGCGGCCGTGGGAGGCCATGAAGATCAGGTCGCAGCCGTGGCGGGTGGCGGCGTCGATGATCGCCTCGTAGACGACCGGATGCTCACCGACGGCGGTGTCGCAGGGGACCCCGGCCTCCTCCGCCACGGCCCTGGCCCGCCCCAGCAGCTCGTCGGCATAGGCCCGCTCCGCCTGACTGAAATGCTCCACCACGGCCGGATCGAGCAGCACCGGATCGCCGTAGAGGGAGCCCTGGGGCGGCAGCGCCAGGTTGGCGAGCACGTGCAGGAAGGTGATGGTGGCCCCCGCCTCACGGGCGAAGCTCACCGCCCGGCGGATCGTGCCGTCGGAGAGATCGGAGCCATCGGTGGGCACCAGCAGGTGACGGAACATCGGCCTCGCCTCGAGCGCGCTGCGGTGCGCTCATGATCGCCCGGCGGCCAGGCGCCGCTCCACCCGCCGCGCCAGCTCCGGGGCCAGGCGGCGGCGATCCAGGGCGGCCAGGTCCTGGGCTCCCCCCGGCAGACGGGCCAGCAGATCCACGGCCGTGGCGGCCAGGGCGGGGTCCAGATCCCCCACCAGGGCGCCGAGCGCCTGCCGCAGGGGGAGCAGCGGCCAGGCCCCGAGACCCACGGCCAGTCCCTCCAGGGCCGCCCGCCGCTGCAGCAGCGGCAGCGGCGCCAGCGCCCGGTCCCGCAGCAGCGGAAAATCGTCCGGGTGACGCTGGTGGCCCAGCAGAGGCAGCAGCAGAGCGGCCCGCGCCCCCGCGGCCGAGCCGTCGGCGAGGGCGGCGGCGCTCGGGGCCAGGGCCTGCCGCAGCAGGACCCGGCAGCGGGGATGGCGGTGGCGGCCGATCACGGCCAGCAGGGCAGGGTCGGCGGCGGGCTGGGCCAGCCACCCGGCCAGCAGCCGTGCCGCCGCCGGGCCGTCGAGCCGCTCCGCCAGGGCGGCGAGCAGGTCGGCGGCAGGCAACAGCGATCCCGCCTCCACCGCCTGCAGCCAGGGCTCCAGGTCGAGGTCCCGGGCCCGCCGCAGGCCCTGCAGCCAGGGCCAGCGCTCGGGGCTGCCGCTGGCCGGCAGTGCCCGGGGATCCCAGGCGGCGCGGGAGGCCGTCACGGGGCGCTCACGGCGCGGCCCGCCGCCGGGCACCGAAGTGTTCCACCAGCAACCCCTCCAGCACATCCGGGAGCTCGGAGAGGGGCACCGCCTTCCCGTGCAGCTCGGCCAGCTGCGGATCGTGATCCAGGCGGCCCCCCAGGAAGATCTTGGCCGCCTCCACCATCTGGCCGTCCTGGCGGGCCTTGGCCCCCATCAGGCCGATCTGGCCCATGTAGGGCTGGCCGCAGGCGTTGGGGCAGCCGGTCCAGTGGCTGCGCACGGCCTCAGGCAGCTCCAGCCGCTTCTCCAGCTCATCGATCACCGCCTGGGCGGTGCGTTTGGTGGGGATCAGGGCAAAGCTGCAGTAGCGGCTGCCCGTGCAGCTCACCGCCTCGGCCTGCAGGGCGCCGGGCTCCAGGCGGAACCGTTCCAGCAGCGGTTCGGCCTCCAGGGCCGCGAGGCGATCGGTCGGCACGTTCACGATCAGCACGTTCTGGGCCTCGGTGAGGCGCAGCTCACCACTGCCGTAGGTGCGGGCCAGGCGGGCCAGCTCCACCATCGTGGCGGCGTCGAGGCGCCCCATCGGCACGTGCAGGCCTGCCCAGTGGAGGCCCGCCTGCTTCTGGACCTGGAGCCCCAGGCCGTCGCGGGGGGGCCGCACCACCAGATGGTGGCCGTCGTGGGGCAGCGGAGCCTGCGACGACGCCCCGGCCAGCTCCCGGTAGGCCGCCACCACGGCATCGCGGTAGGCGACCAGCCCCAGCCCATCGACCAGGTACATCAATCGGCTCTTGTTGCGCTGGACCCGGTTGCCGTGGATGTCGTAGTGCCGCAGCAGGGCCAGGGTGAAATCGGGCAGCTGGTCGGCCCGCAGCCACAGGCCGAGGGGAACGGCCAGCTCGTTGCGCTGGGCCGAGAAGAAGCCGCCCACCATCACCGTGAAGCCGAGCGGTGCGGCCGGATCCTGCGGGTGGGGCGCCGGCAGAAAGGCGAGGTCGTTATGGAGCACGAAGCTGTCGGGAGCCCCGCCCACGGCCACGTTGAACTTGCGCGGCAGGTTGCGGGGGCCGTCGTCGGCGAGCAGCCGGGCCTGGATCGCCGCCACCAGCGGCCGGGTGTCGATCAGCTCCTCCGGGTCGAGGCCGGCCAGGGGGTTGCCAGTGATGTTGCGGGGGTTGTCATGGCCCGACTGGCGGCTGGTGAGGCCGACCCGCTCCATCCCCTCCAGCAGGGGCGGCATGTCCTCCAGCAACAGACCGCGCAGCTGCAGGTTCTGGCGGGTGGTGATGTCGGCGCTGCCGTGCTCGCCGCAGCGGTCGACGGCGTCGGCCAGCAGCTCCAGCTGTTCGGCACGGATGACGCCGTTGGGCAGCCGCAGCCGCACCATGAAACGACCGGGGGTGACGGGACGGAAGAAGATCCCCAGCCACTTGAGGCGGATCGTCAGGGTGGCCTCATCGAGGGACTCCCAGCCCGCGGCAGCCAGCTCCGCCAGCCGGGGGGCCAGGTCGAGGCCACAGAGCTCCGCCTTGGCCCGTTCGACCTTGCTGAGGCCCTCCAGGGGCGGAGCGGAACGGCCGCTGGCTGGGGCGCTGGCGGTGTGAGTGTCGGTGTCGGTGTCGACGCTCGTGTCGATGCTGTTCATGCGAAAACGGCGGCCCGCATGGCAAGCCATGCGGCGAATCCCTGCCAGGCAGGTGGGGGGGAAGCGGGGCTTCGGGGGAGCGCGTCTCGAGCCGGTCTGGCGAGACAGGAACCCGGGACGCCGATGAGAGCTGCGTCGTCCGGACAGATCGTTGTGTCGGGGAGCGCCGGGGAAAGCTGCGCGAACCCACCGATCGGGAAGGCTTTAGTTTCCGGCATGGAACCGTCCGCCCATGTCGTCCCTGTTACCAGAACCGACCAGCCCGGGCCCTGACGCCTCCCCGCCGCGGACGACCCCGCCGCGGAACGGGGCCGAGGATCGGCGTGTGGTGCGCCTGCAGGCGCTCGGCCCCGAACGGGCCCGGTTCCGTGAGCTGATCGGCAAGGTGGGCAGCGGCGAGCACACCAGCACCGGCCTGGATCGCCAGGAGGCCGCCGAGGCCATGGACCTGATGCTCCAGGGTCGGGTTGCGGACGCCCAGATGGGGGCCTTCCTGATCGCCCACCGGATCCGCCGCCCCCATCCCACCGAGCTCGCCGGCATGCTCGACAGCTACCGGCGCTGCGGGCCGGTGCTGGAGACCCCCGGCCGGCAGCCGCTCTGCTTCGGGGTGCCCTACGACGGTCGCAGCCGCACCGCCCCCCTGCTGCCCCTGGTGGCCCTGGTGCTGGCCAGCGACGACGTGCCGGTGGTTCTGCACGGCGGCGACCCGATGCCGGTGAAGTTCGGCGTCACCCTGGCCGAGTTGTTCGAGGCGATCAGCATCCCTTCGACCGGCCTGCCGCTGAGCGAGGTCCAACAGCGCCTCGACCGCCATGGGCTGGCCCTCACCCACCAGCCCGACCATTTCCCCTGGGCCGAGCGACTGGTGCCCGTGCGGGACGCCATCGGCAAACGGCCACCGGTGGCAAGTCTGGAGTTGCTGTGGACACCGCACCGTGGGGAGCACCTGCTGGTGAGCGGCTTCGTCCATCCCCCCACCGAGACCCGCGCCTGGCAGGCCCTGCAGGACTGCGGCGAGATCGACCTGCTGACGGTGAAGGGGCTGGAGGGCTCCACCGACCTGCCCACCTCCCGCGCCGGCATCACCGCCCGCGTGCGCCATGGAGCCACCGAGCGGATCCTGCTCCACCCCCGCGACCACGGCATCACCAGCGCGGAGGTGCCCTGGCAGGGCCTGGAGGCCTGGCGGACCCAGGCCCTGAAGGCCCTCTGCGGCGAAGGTGACCTGGTGCCGGCGCTGCGCTGGAACGTGGCGGCCTACCTCTGGTTCGCCGGCCGCTTCGAACGCCTCGAGGACGCCCTCGATCAGGCGACGGCGCTGCTCGTGGCCCGCAGTGGCGAGCGGCTGCGGCGCCAGCTGGCCAATCCGTAGGAGCGGGCCCGAGCCGAAGCGGCTCCAACTTCAGAATCGGTAACCGACGCGACTCTTGCGTGGGCCGTCGCCGTGGTCTCTTGATGCGTGTCTGGTCAGCCTGCGCGCCAGCAATCGAAATCTTCGCCAGCACGGTGCCCTTTGTTGTGAGGCCCGTCCTGAGAACACGTGCACCCGAAGGTGCCCTCCTCGGTCCTCCCTGGCTCTCCCTCAGGCTCCATGTCCAACCTTTCCCGTCGCAAGTTCCTGATCACCGCCGCCGGCACCACGGCAGGCGCCATCTGGCTGAGTGCCTGTGGCGGCAAGCCATCCAGCACCAGTTCGACCCCGGCCGCCTCCGGCGCCGACGGCGACACTGAAGTGAAGGGTGCCACCCTCGGCTTCATCGCCCTGACGGATGCATCGCCCCTGATCATCGCCAAGGAAAAGGGTTTCTTTGCCAAGCACGGCATGCCCGATGTCAAGGTCGTCAAGCAGACCTCCTGGGCCGCCACCCGCGACAATCTGGAACTGGGCGCCGATCGCGGCGGCATCGATGGGGCTCATATCCTGACGCCGATGCCCTATCTGCTCACGGCAGGAAAGATCACCAAGAGCTCCCAGCCGTTGCCGATGTACATCCTGGCTCGGCTGAATGTGAATGGTCAGGCCCTATCCCTGTCCAACGAATTCCTCAAGGAGAAAGTCACCATCAGCGATCCGAAGATCAAGGCGATCGCCGATCGCAAGAAGGCCAGCGGCAAGCTGCTCAAGGCCGCCATGACGTTCCCTGGCGGGACCCATGACCTCTGGATGCGGTACTGGCTGTCGGCCAACGGCGTCAATCCCGACACCGAAGCCGATCTGGTGGTGGTTCCTCCCGCCCAGATGATCGCCAATCTCCAGACGGGCACCATGGACACCTTCTGCGTGGGTGAACCATGGAACCAGCGGGCTGTCAACAAGAAAATCGGCTACACCGGAGCGATCACCGGTGAGCTGTGGAAAGATCACCCGGAAAAAGCCTTCGCCATTCGTTCGGACTGGGCGGACAAGAACCCCAAGGCCACCCTGGCCATGCTGAAGGCCGTGCAGGAAGCCCAGATCTGGTGCCAGGATCCTGCCAACCTGGATGAACTCTGCGAGATCACTTCCAAAGATAAGTATTTCAAAACAAGTGTCGAAGACATCAAACCTCGCCTGGCCGGCACCTTTGACTACGGCGATGGCCGCAGCGTTACCGATTCTCCGCTGCGGATGCACTTCTGGCAGGAGACCAACTCCCATTCCTTCCCCTACAAGAGCCATGACCTCTGGTTCCTCACCGAGGACATCCGTTGGGGCTATCTGCCCGAAAACACGGACACCAAGGCGCTGATCGACAAGGTCAACCGTTCCGATCTCTGGCGGGAGGCCGCCAAGGCCATCGGCCAGGAAAAGGCCATCCCCGCCTCCGATTCTCGGGGCAAGGAAACGTTCTTCGATGGCGTGGTCTTCGACCCAGAGGATCCCAAGGCCTATCTCGCCAGCCTCAAAATCAAAGCTCTGAAGTGAGTTTTCGTTCCATGATGCTCACCCTTACGATCAGGCCCTGGCCATGAGTGTTTCCGTCTCCAAAGGAGCCCAGGCCCGCAAGACGCCACTGGCGCCCATCATCAAACAGTCCATGCCCTACGTGGTTTGCGTAGGTGCGTTTCTGATCGCCTGGCAGATCCTTTCTTTCATCCTCGGCGAATCCAGACTTCCGGGGCCCATCAATGTGGTCGCCCAAACGTGGGATCCCTATATCAGCCAGCCGTTTTTTGATGATGGCGGCACAAGCAAAGGGCTGGGATGGCAAATCTTGATCTCGCTGCAGCGGGTTGCCATTGGCTACAGCCTTTCCGCCATCGTCGGCATTACGGTCGGTGGCATTCTTGGAATGAATCGCTTCATCGGGAAGGGCTTCGATCCCGTGATCCAAGTGCTACGCACAGTGCCGCCACTGGCTTGGTTTCCGATCTCGCTGATGGTCTTTCAGGATGCCAATACATCCGCCGTCTTTGTGATCTTCATTACCGCCATCTGGCCCATCATCATCAATACGGCTGTGGGCATCCGTGAAATTCCTCAGGATTACACCAATGTCGCCCGCGTTCTGAAGCTCCGCAAAGGCGCATACATCCGGGAAATCGTTATTCCAGCCACTGTGCCCTACGTTTTCACGGGCCTGCGGATCGCGGTCGGTCTTGCCTGGCTGGCCATCGTCGCCGCCGAGATGTTGAAGGCTGACGGCGGAATCGGCTACTTCATCTGGGATGCCTACAACGCGGGCGGAGATTCAAGCTCCAGTCAGATCGTCCTCGCCATCATCTACGTGGGCATTGTCGGGCTGCTTCTGGATCGCCTGGTCGCCTTCGCCGGCCGCAAGCTCAGCAAGGGAGCTGCCTGACCATGGCCGCCCTGTTCACCGTCGACCACGTCACCCAGGCCTTCCCCCTGCCCGGCGGGGGTGAATACGTGGCCCTCAAGGACATCTTTCTCGATATCGCCGAAGGCGAATTCATCTCCCTCGTCGGCCACTCCGGCTGCGGCAAGTCCACCCTGCTGAACCTGCTGGCCGGCCTCACCGCCGCCACCCAGGGGGGCATCCTCATGAACGGCCGGCAGGTCACCGATCCGGGGCCCGATCGGATGGTGGTGTTCCAGAACTACTCCCTGCTCCCGTGGCTCACGGTGCGCCAGAACATCGCCCTGGGCGTCGACAACGTGATCGCCTCCAGGGACCGCCAGGAGCGGGACGCGATCATCGAACAACACATCCAGCTGGTGGGCCTCAAGGCCGCCGCCGACAAGTACCCCCGGGAGATCTCCGGGGGAATGAAGCAGCGGGTGGCCATCGCCCGTGCCCTGGCCCTGCGGCCGAAGCTGCTGCTTCTGGATGAGCCCTTCGGCGCCCTCGACGCGCTCACCCGGGGCAATCTGCAGGAGCAGCTGATGCGGATCTGCCAGGAGGCGAAGGTCACCGCCCTGATGGTCACCCACGACGTGGACGAAGCCCTGCTGCTCTCCGACCGAGTGGTGCTGATGACCAACGGCCCCGAGGCCCACATCGATCAGGTTCTTGAGGTGCCCCTGCCCCGACCCCGCACCCAGCTGGGGACGGTGGAGCACCCCCGCTACTACGGGCTGCGCGCCGAGATCGTCAGCTTCCTGTCGGACCAGCGCCGGGCCCGGCAGCAGCGGCTGAAACCCGCCGAGGCGATCGCCGCCAATGGCCTCGAGAAGGTGAACATGGATCTGGGCTTCATTCCCCTCACCGACTGCCTGCCTCTGGTGGTGGCACAGGAGAAGGGGTTCTTCGCCCGGCACGGTCTCACCCAGGTGCGGCTGCGGCGCGAGAGCAACTGGAAAACCCTCGAGACCCACGTGCGCCAGGGCGTGCTCGACGGGGCCCTGATGGTGGCGGGGATGCCGATCGCCATGACCCTCGGCTGCGGCGGCCAGCCCCCCCTGGCGATGGTGAGTGCCCTCACCCTCAGCTGCAACGGCAATGCCATCACCCTGCATCGCCGCTTCCACGACGCCGGGGTCAACACCCTGGCTGACTTCAAGGCCTGGATCGCCGCCCACCCGGACGCCAGGCCGGTGCTCGCCGTGGTGCATCCGGCCTCGATGCACAATCTGATGCTGCGGGCCTGGCTGGCCTCGGCGGGGATTCACCCTGAGCGCGACGTGGAGCTGCTGGTCATCCCGCCGCCCCAGATGGTGGCCGCCCTCAAGGCGGGCACCATCGATGGCTACTGCGTCGGTGAACCCTGGAACTCCCGCGCCGTGCTGGAGGGCCTCGGCACGGTGATCGCCACCGATGTGGAGCTGTGGAACGGCCACGGCGAGAAGGTGCTGGGGGTGAGGGAGGCCTGGGCGGCCGCCTACCCCCGCACCCACCGGGCCCTGGTGCAGGCGCTGCTGGAGGCCTGCCGCTACTGCGAAAATCCAGCCCACCGCAATGAACTGGCCGACCTGCTGGCCCAGGGTCCCTATGTCGGCACCGACGTGGCGACGATCCGGCCGGGCCTCGTCGATGCCTACGACCGCGGCACCGGCACACCCACCGCCATGCCGTCCTTCAACCGCTTCTACGGCCCCGAGGTCAACGAGCCCAACCCGGCGGAGGCTGTCTGGATCCTCAGCCAGCTCGGCCGCTGGGGCCTGGCCAGCTTCCCCAGCAATTGGCAGGAGGTGGCCGACCGCGTGCAGGATCGGGCGCTGTTCCGGAGTGCGGCCGACGCCCTTGGGCTGCCGGGTGCGGAGCGCCCCCCATCGGCAGTGGCGGCGGTGGCGGCATTCGATGGCGATCGCCTCGACCCGGCCGATCCCCTCAGCTACCTCGACCGCCTCCGCATCAAGGGCCAGGTGACGGTGGCCCCGGCGCCCCTGCCGCCGCCGACACCCCGGGTTCCGGACGCGCCGGTGCCCGCCCCGGCCAGCCGCTGACCCCTTCTGCTCCCCTTCCCTCCCGCTCCTCCGACCGCATGCAGACCTTGACGTCCCCCCAGCCCAGCGCCACCGGCGCCGCTGAACCGTTCCTGGTGATCGATGGGGTGAGCAAGGTCTACCCCACCCCCAATGGGCCGTACCCCGTGCTCGACAACATCAGCCTGGAGGTGGCCGAAGGGGAGTTCATCTGCGTCATCGGCCATTCCGGATGCGGAAAATCCACCCTGCTCGACCTGGTCTCCGGCTTCGGCCAGCCCACCAGCGGCGAGGTGCGACTGGAGTCGGTGCCGATCCGGGAACCCGGCCCTGACCGGATGGTGGTGTTCCAGAACTACTCGCTGCTGCCCTGGATGTCGGCCGCCGAGAACGTGGCCCTCGCGGTGAACACCGTGTTCCCCCACCTCAAACGCAATGGCGACGCCAGCCGGATCGTGGAGAGCCATCTGGCGATGGTGGGGCTGAGTGAGGCCGCCGACAAGAGACCCGCGAGCCTGTCGGGGGGTATGAAGCAGCGGGTCTCGATCGCCCGGGCCCTGGCGCTGCAGCCCAAGGTGCTGATCCTCGATGAGCCTTTCGGCGCCCTTGATCCGATCACCAAGGAGGAGTTGCAGGAGGAGCTGCTCAGGATCTGGCAGGAGCACAGGGTGACCGTGCTGATGATCACCCACTCCATCGATGAGGCCCTGTTTCTGGCCGACCGGGTGGTGATGATGACCAACGGCCCGGCGGCAACGATCGGCGAGATCCTCGAGCTGCCCTTCCCGCGTCCCCGCCAGCGGGCCCAGCTGATGGAGATGCCGGAGTACTACGACTATCGCAACCACGCCCTCGACTTCCTCTACCGCCGTTTCGCCCACGACGACCAGTGATCCACTGCTGAGCCTCCCTCCGCAAGGGCTCAGATCCCCGGGGCCTCCTCACAGGGACGCACGGTCACGGCGGCGGCCTTGAGTTCCGGCTGCTGGGAGATGGGACAGCCCAGGGCGTGCATCAGCCGGTTGGCCTCACAGGCCTGCTCCTGGGCCGCCCCCCAGTGCATGGGCAGGAACACCGTGCCCTGGCGGATGCGGTCGGTGACAAGCACCCGGGCCGTCACGGCGCCCCTGCGGGAACTCACCTCCGCCTGGCCGCCATCGACCAGTCCGTGGTCCCGGGCGTCGGCAGGATGGACCTCCAGCAGCGGCTGGCCGTGGGGTCGCAGCAACCGCTCGACCTGGCCCGTGCGGGTCATCGTGTGCCACTGCTCCAGATAGCGGCCCACGGTGAGCACCAGGGGGTAGTCGCCATCGGGGGGTTCCCCCAGGCCCATGGGCTGCTCGCTGATCAACCGGGCCCGGCCCGAGGCCGTGGGGAAGCGGCCGGAGGTGTGCAGGCGCGGGGCACCCCCTCCGGGCGGCGTGCCGACGGGGAAGGGCCATTGCTGGGGACCGTGCTCCTGCAGCAGCCCATGGCTGAGGCCGCTGAGATCGCACAACCGGCCGGCGGTGATCGCCGCGAACTCCGCGAACACCTCGGCCGAGGAGCCAAAGCGGAACTGCTCCTCGAAGCCCAGGCGCCGGCCCAATTCGGCGAAGATCGCCCAGTCCGGGCGGGCCTCCCCCGGAGGCGCGCGGAAGGCCGGGCACAGGGTGACCCGGCGCTCGGAATTGGTCATCACCCCGGCCTTTTCGCTCCACTGGGCCGCCGGCAGCACCAGGTGGGCGATGGCGGCGGTTTCGGTGCCGGCATAGGCCTCGCTGAGCACGACCATCGGGCAGCGGGCCACCGCGGCCCGCACCCGGTCGAGCCAGGGAAGGCTCACCAGCGGATTGGTGGCCGCCACCCACCAGAGCCCCAGGGCCCCCCGCTCCATCGCCTCGATCTGCTCCCACACGGTGAGACCCGAGGTCGGAGCGATGGTCCCCGGCCCCAGGCCCCAGTGCCGCTCGATCTCGGCGCGGTGGCCGGCGTCGGTGACGGAGCGGTAGCCCGGCAGCAGCCGAGCCAGGCCACCGGCCTCCCTGCCCCCCATCGCATTGGGCTGGCCGGTGAGGGAGAAGGGGCCCGCCCCGGGCCTGCCCAGCTGGCCGCTCACCAGATGCAGGTTGATGATCCCCGCCACGGTGGCGGTTCCCTCCACGCTCTGGTTCACCCCCATCGACCAGAGACTGACCACGCCCGTGCTGGCGGCCCAGCGGGCGGCCAGCTGGCGCAGTTGCTGCTCCTCGATGCCGCAGAACAGGCTCACCGTCTCGGGCGTCCAGCCTGACCAGAGCTCCGCGAGCGCCTCGAAGCCCTCGGTGGACGCCTCCACGTAGGCCCGGTTCACCCCGCCCTGCTCCAGCAGCAAGTGGCCGAGGCCGTGCAGCAGCGCCAGATCGGTGCCCGGCCGGATGGCCAGGTGCAGGTCGGCCGCGTCGCTGGTGGCGGTGGCGCGCGGATCCACCACCACGATCTGCAGGTCCTGCTTCTGCTTGCGCTTGCGCTTCAGCAGCCGCTGGAACAGCACCGGGTGGCACTCGGCCGTGTTGGTGCCGATCAGCAGCACCGTGTCGGCCTGATCGAGATCGTCGTAGCAGCAGGGGGGGCCGTCACTGCCGAAGCTGCGCATGTAGCCGGAGACGGCCGAACTCATGCACAGGCGCGAGTTGGCATCGAAGTTGTTGCTGCCCAGGGCCCCCTTGATGAGCTTGTTGGCCACGTAGTAGTCCTCGGTGAGGAACTGCCCGGAGCCATACATCGCGATCCCTTCGGGTCCCTGCGCGGCCAGGGTGCGGCGCACCCGTTCCTCCAGCAGGGCGAAGGCCCGCTCCCAGCCGATCGGCTCGAAGGGCTGGTCGGTGCGCGGCCGGTAGAGCGGGGTGGTGAGGCGGTTGCGGTGCAGGGTCTCCCCCACGGTGGCCCCCTTGACACACACCTGTCCCAGGGAGGAGGGGTGGTGGCGGTCGCCGCGGGCCGTCCAGACCGCCTCGCCGGCGGCCGTGGGTGCCGCAGGGGGCTTCATCTCCAGGCCGCAGCCCACGCCGCAGTAGGGGCACTGGGCCCGGGCAGGGCCGTCGGCGGGGAGGGGCGCGGGGGGGTGGCTCAAGGTGACGGCCGGACGGCAGGGATCGGGCGACGGGCCGCTGCCGGGCCGTTGCGAACCACCATCACCACCTTGGCCGGAAGGCCGAGCTTAAGTGAGCGGGCCGTCTCCATTGCGTGGGAGCCCAACCGTGACCACCCTCCAGCCCGAGCCCGCCGCCCGCCGCGAGGTGATCCTGATTCGCCATGGCGAGACGGAATGGAGCCTCTCGGGCCAGCACACCGGCAGCACCGACATCCCCCTCACCGCACAGGGGGAGGAGGCGGCCCGTGGCCTGGCGCCGCTGCTGGCGAGACACCCGTTCTCCCTGGTGCTGTGCAGCCCCCTGCAACGGGCCCGGCGCACCTGCGAACTGGCGGGACTGGGCGCTCAGGCCCGCCTCGAGCCCGATCTGGTCGAGTGGGACTACGGCGCCTACGAAGGTCTGACGACAACGGAGATCCAGGCGCAGCGCCCCGGCTGGATGGTCTTCCGCGACGGCTGTCCGGACGGGGAGAGTCCCGCCCAGGTGGGGGAACGGGTGGATCGGGTGATCGGCCGGCTGCGGCAGGAGGGCGGCCGGGTGGCCCTGGTCGCCCACGGCCATCTGCTGCGGGTGTTCGTGGCGCGCTGGATCGGTCTGACGCCCGGCCATGGCGCCCATTTCCTGCTCGACACCGCCACCCTCACAGTGCTCTCCGATTACCGGGGTCTGCCGGCGGTGCAGTGCTGGAACGCTCCCCTGGCCCCGGGCCCCTGAGGGCGGTCCATGTCGGATTCCTGACCCTCGCCCGGGCGGATCGCTGAATCACCTGCTTTTCCACGCAGGCAGGCGAAAGTTGAGGTCAGAGCCCCCTGCATGTGCCGGTCATGACCGCCTCGACCATGGCCCCGTTCGAGACCCATGCCCCTACGCCGGAGGACGAGCAAGAACTGTCGCTGATCGACGCCTGGTGGCGCGCCGCCAACTACCTGGCGGTGGGCATGATCTACCTGCGCAACAACCCGCTGCTGGCCCAGCCGCTGCGGCATGAGCACGTCAAGGCGCGGCTGCTGGGGCACTGGGGCTCCTCCCCCGGCCAGGCCTTCCTCTGGGCCCATGCCAACCGGGTGATCCGCCGCCACGACCTCGACATGATCTACCTGTCGGGGCCGGGTCACGGCGCCCCCGGCGTGCTCGGCCCCACTTACCTCGACGGCAGCTACAGCGAGGTCTACCCCGACAAGAGCCAGGACAGCGAGGGGATGCGCCGCTTCTTCAAGCAGTTCTCCTTCCCCGGCCACATCGGCAGCCACTGCACCCCGGAAACCCCCGGCTCGATCCACGAGGGCGGGGAGCTCGGCTATGTGCTCTCGCACGCCTGTGGGGCGGTGTTCGACAACCCCGACCTGATCGCCCTGGCCTGCGTCGGTGACGGCGAGGCCGAAACGGGCCCCCTGGCCACCTCCTGGCACATCAACAAGTTCCTCAACCCGATCGGCGACGGGGCGGTGCTGCCGGTGCTGCACCTGAACGGCTACAAGATCGCCAACCCCACCCTGCTGGCCCGCATCCCGCGCGAGGAACTGGCCAGCCTGATGCGCGGCTACGGCTGGGAGCCGCTCTTCGTCGAAGGCCACGAACCGATGGCCATGCACCGGGCCATGGCCGCCGCCATGGACCAGGCGATCGGCCGCATCCTGCAGATCCGCGCCGAGGCCCGCGCCAGCGGTGAAGCGGTCCGCCCCGCCTGGCCGATGATCGTGCTGCGCTCGCCCAAGGGCTGGACCGGGCCGGCCTCCCTGCACGGCAAGAAGCTGGAGGGGTTCTGGCGCTCCCACCAGGTGCCCCTGGCCGCGCCGAACACCGACCCCGAGGAACTGCTCCTGCTGGAGGAGTGGCTGCGCAGCTACCGGCCCTGGGAGCTGTTCGACGAGCACGGCACCCTGCGGCCGGAACTGCAGGCCCTCTCCCCGCAGGGACACCGGCGGATGGGCTCCAACCCCCATGCCAACGGCGGCCTGCTGCGCCGCAAGCTGCAGTTCCCCCCCCTGGAGAACTATGCGGTGGAGGTGGCGGCCCCCGGCACCACGGAGGTGGAGAACACCTACCCGCTCGGCGAGCTGCTGCGCGACATCATCCAGGCGAATCCCGTGTCGATGCGGGTGTTCGGCCCCGACGAAACCGCCTCCAACCGGCTGCAGGCCATCTACGAGGTGAGCAAGAAGGTGTGGATGGAGGAGTTCCTGCCGGAGGACCTCAACGGCAGCGAACTGGCCCGCAACGGGCGGGTGGTGGAGATGCTCAGCGAGCACACCCTGGTGGGAATGATGGAGGGCTACCTGCTCACCGGCCGCTACGGCTTCTTCCACACCTACGAGGCCTTCGCCCACGTGATCGCCTCGATGTTCAACCAGCACGCCAAATGGCTGGAATCCTGCCTGCTGCATGCCACCTGGCGGGCCCCGATCGGGCCCTGGAACTGCCTGATCTCCTCCACGGTGTGGCGGCAGGACCACAACGGGTTCACCCACCAGGACCCCGGCTTCATCGACCTGGCGGGCAACAAGAGCGGTGACGTGGTGCGGGTGTACCTGCCGGCCGATGCCAACTGCCTGCTGGCGGTGGCGGAGGAGGCCCTGCAGGAAACGAACGTCTGCAACATCATCGTCTCCGACAAGCAGAAGCACCTGCAGTACTTCACGCTGGAACAGGCCCGGCGCCATGTGGCCAAGGGGGTGAGCATCGTCGGCTGGGCCAGCAACGACGACTGTGGCACCACCCCCGATGAGCCGGATGTGGTGATGGCCTGCGCCGGCGACATCCCCACCAAGGAGACGCTGGCGGCGGTGGAGATCCTGCACCGGGAGATCCCCAGCCTGCGGATCCGGGTGATCAACGTGGTCAAGCTGTTCGCCCTCACCGAGCCCAACGAACATCCCCATGGCCTCAGCGACCGGGACTTCGACACCCTCTTCACCACGGACCGGCCGGTGATCTTCAACTTCCACGGCTATCCCTGGCTGATCCACCGCCTCACCTACCGCCGCACCAACCACGCCAACATCCATGTGCGCGGCTACAAGGAGAAGGGCAACATCAACACGCCCCTCGAGCTGGCGATGAACAACCAGATCGATCGCTTCAATCTGGTCATCGACGTCGTCAACCGGGTGCCCTTCCTGCGTTCCCGCGCCGCCCACGTCAAGGAGCGGATGCAAGACGCGATCCTCTCCCACCGGGCCTATGCCCACACCCACGGCACCGATGCCCCTGAGGTGACCGACTGGCGCTGGACGCCCCCGGCGGCCGAGCACGCATGATCTCGCCGGCCACGGCGACGCTGGCTGGCGAGGTGGCTGGCGAGGTGCTGGTGCTGAACGCCGGCAGCTCCAGCCTCAAGGTCTCCGTGCACAACCGCGCCGGGGACTGCCTCTGGAGGGAGCAGCGCAGCTGGAGCGTCGGTGCCGCGGAGGGGAGGGCCCCTGAGGAACGCCTGGAGGCGGTGCTGGACGCCTGGCTGCCCGGCGTCCTGGCCGGCCGGGTGGCGGGTCTGACCGTCGCCGGCCACCGGGTCGTCCATGGCGGGGAGCGGTTCACAGCCCCCGTCCGGCTCGATGCCGCGGTGCTCGCGGCCCTGGAGGAGCTGGTGCCCCTGGCTCCGTTGCACAACGGTCCGGCCCTGCGGGTGATGCGCTGGCTCAGCCGCTGGCAACCGGAAATCACGCAGTGGGCCTGCTTCGACACCGCCTTCCACGGCACCCTGCCGGAAGCCGCCCGCACCTACGCGATTCCGGCCCGCTGGCGCGCCGAAGGCCTGCGACGCTTCGGCTTCCACGGCCTCAACCACCAGCACGTGGCCGAAACCGTGGCCCGCCGGGGTGAAGACCTGCGGCTGATCAGTTGCCACCTCGGGGCCGGCTGTTCCCTCTGCGCCATCCGGGGGGGCCGCAGCATCGCCACCACCATGGGCTACACCCCCCTGGAAGGACTGGTGATGGCCACCCGCAGCGGCTCCGTCGACCCCGGCCTGCTGCTGCACCAGCTGCGCCGAGGGGTCACGGCCGAGGAACTCGACCACGCGCTGCAGCAGGACAGCGGCCTGCTGGGCCTCTCGGGACTCAGCGCTAGCATGAAGGATCTGCGCCAGGCCGCCGCCGAAGGCCACGCCGGTGCCCAGCTGGCAATTGATGTGTTCCGCCACCAGCTGCTCCAGGGCATCGGGGCCATGGCCGCCAGCCTTGGCGGGGTCGATGTGATCGCCCTCACCGGCGGCATCGGCGAGCACGATGGGGCCCTGAAGCGGGAACTGGAGGAGGCGCTCGGCTGGCTGGCGCCGTTCGAGATGCTGCAGATTCCGGCCGATGAGGAGGGCGTGATCGCCCGGCACTGCGGCGCGGCCGTGATCTGAGGGCTCAGGGGCGCCGCCAGGATTCGCGGTGCATCCAGCTGATCCAGTCGGCGGAGATCTGCTTGGGGCAGGCGGCCTCGCATTCCAGGTGGCTGCTGCAGCTGCCGAAACCCTCGCTGACCATCCGGTCCTGCATGGCGCGGGCACGGTCCCGGCGCTCCGGCTGGCCCTGGGGCAGCTGGCCCAGGTGCGCCAGCTTGGCGGCCACGAACAGGCTGGCGGAGGCGTTGCGGCAGCTGGCCACGCAGGCGCCGCAGCCGATGCAGGCAGCGGTGTCGAAGGCCTGGGCCGCCTGCTCCCGGCCGATCAGCAGGGCGTTGGCCTCCGGCGCGCTGCCGGTGTTGATCGAGCAGTAGCCGCCGCTGGCGATGATCCGATCGAAGGCGGAACGGTCCACGGCCAGGTCCTGCAGCACAGGGAAGGCCCTGGCGCGGAAGGGCTCCAGCGTCAGCGTGGCGCCGTCGCGGAACTGACGCAGGTAGAGCTGGCAGACGCTGGTGGCCCGCTGGGGCCCCTGGGCCTGGCCGTTGACAAGAAACCCACAGGATCCGCAGATGCCCTCGCGGCAGTCGTGCTCGAAGCCCACCGGCCGGCCCCCGGTGGCGATCAGCCGTTCGTTGAGCAGGTCGAGGGCTTCCAGCAGGGACAGGTCGGTGGACACCCCCTCCAGCCTGTGAGCCTCGAAGCCGCCGTGCTGGTGGGGACCGGCCTGGCGCCAGATCCTCAGGGTGAGGGAAACGGTTCTCATGGAAACGGCCATGGCCCGGGGCCGTTGGCGGGCCCCGGGCCACGCCGGGGACGGCCCCGATTCTGCCGCTCCGGCGGCAGGAATGTTGTCATTCCGCTTCATCCCCGCGGCAAAGGCCCCAGCGGCGAGGCGAAAGATGCAAGACTCAGGCAATTTTCAGAAATGGGGTTCCGGCGCCCCATGCCCGATCTGGTCCCTGCTGCCCCGTGATCGACCCGTGAATGACCCGTGACCGCCCTGTGAACGACCACCGAAAACTTGTCGTGGAACTTCGCCGGTCGATGGGGCGTCTTGAGGCGGCCCTTGGCACGATCAGCGATGCCCTGGTGATCACCAGCTGCGAGGGGCGAGTGCTGTGGTGCAACGCCAGCTATGCGCGGCTGGTGGACCGCACCCCCCCGGCGGTTCTGGGGGAATCGATCTACGACCAGCTACCCCGCGACTGCGACAGCGCCCCCCTGCTCAACCCGGAACTGGTGCAAGCCGGCGGCGACCTGGGGGGGCACTTCACCCGGGTGCTGAACCGCAGCGAGCTGCGGGCCATCGAGATCGAGTGGAAGCCCATCCGCAGCGAGCGGCTGCGGCCGCTGATCTTCTGCTTCCGGGATGTCAGCGCCCTGCTCTCCTACGAGCAGCTGCGCGTCGAGGCCGAGCGGATCGAGCGGCGACGCCAGCAGACCGAGAACCTCAACCGGGCCCTGGAACTGGAACGCCTCGCCCTGGCCACCAAGGTCATGGAGTGTCCGGTCACCGGTCTGCCCAACCGCCGCGGGCTGCACGTCAGCATTCGCGCCGCCCTCAAGACCCAGCGTCAGAACGGGGGCCGGATCAGCATCCTGTTCTGCGATCTCAACAGCTTCAAGGAGATCAACGATCTGCACGGCCATCAGATCGGCGATGACCTGCTGATCGAGATCGGCCGGCGGCTGCAGCGCTCCCTGCGCTTCGGTGACATTCTTTCTCGCCTCGGTGGCGATGAATTCGTGGTGCTCACGATGGGCATCTTCAATGAGGCTGATGCCCTGCAGCTGGCGATGCGTCTCAATGACACCGTCGGTCAGGCGTGGTCGGTGGAAGACCACACAATCCGCCCGTCGATGAGCATTGGTATCACCATCTCCGATGATCCGGACATCTCCGTCGACGAGTTGATCCGGCGGGCAGATCTGGCCATGTACGAGGCCAAGACCAACGACCAGCACATCTCTTTTTACCATCCCTCCATCGACAAGAAGGTCAGGAAGAACATCCATCTGCGCCATCAGCTGGAGGGCGCGATCCAGCACGAGACCATGTTTCTCGCCTATCAGCCGATCGTCGGGCTTGAGGATCGGACGGTGGTGGGGATGGAGGCGCTGCTGCGCCTCGGGGCGATCACGGCTCCGATCGCCACCCCCTCGGAATTCATCCCCCTCGCCGAGCGCACGGCCCTGATCCTGCCGATCGGCCGCTGGGTGATCAGCGAAGCCCTCCGGCGCCTCGCCGAGCTCCGCGCCAAGGGATCAGAGGTCACCATGGCGATCAATGTGAGTCCCCTGCAGCTCAAGGAAAGCGGCCTCAGCGACTACTTCCTCACCCAGGCGGAACGGGTCGGGGTGGATCCCAGCTGGACCGTGATCGAGGTGACCGAAAGCATCCTGATCGAACACCCTGAACTCGCCACCTCCGAGCTGAGCCGGTTACGGGAGGCCGGCGTCAAGGTGCATCTCGACGACTTCGGTACGGGATACTCCAGCATGTCCTGGCTGGCGCGACTGCCGATCGACTCGATCAAGGTCGACCGCAGTTTCATCGCCGACTTTCTCAACGACCACCGCAAGGCCGTGGTACTCGACGCCATGATCCGCCTCTCCCACGACCTGGGCCTCGGCCTGATCGCCGAGGGCATCGAGACCGCCGAGCAGCACGAAGGCCTGCTCGCCATGGGCTGCGACCAGGGCCAGGGGTTCTTCTTCGGCCGGCCCGAACCGCTCAGCCGTAGCTTCGCGGTCCCGGCACAACGGATCGGTAGGTGAGCGGCTCGCTGTGGCGCAGGGGGGTGGCGCCGGGGCGGTGCTCCCAGGCCGCGATGTGGGCGAAGCGCTCGTCGTCCCGCAGGGCTTCCCCGTCCGAAGTCTGATGCTCCTCGCGGAAGTGGGCGCCGCAGGATTCCTCCCGCGCCAGGGCATCCCGCAGCATCAGGTCCGCCAGGCCGAAGAAGTCTTCCAGCCGCAGGGCCTTCTCCAGCTCGCCGTCGAGGACACCGTCCTGGTCAGGGAGGCGCAGATCCCCGAGGAAGTCCTGGCGCAGGGCCTCCAGCTCGGCGAGCGCCGCCGTGAGGCGATCGGCGCGGCGGCTGATGCCGCAGGCGTCGATCATCAGGTGGCCCAGCCGGCGGTGGAAGACATCCACGGGCTGGGTTCCCCCCGTGCTTCGCAGGGCCCCGATGTGGGCCTCCACGGCCGCCACCGCCCCGCGGCAGGCCGGGTGATCCTCCGCCAGGGCGCCGGCACCGGCTCCGGCCAGCCAACCCGTCACCGTCGCCGGGGCAATGAAGTACCCGTCAGCCAGGGCCTGCATCAGGGCACTGGCCCCGAGCCGGTTGGCGCCATGCTCGGAGAAGTTGGCCTCCCCGAGCACGAACAGGCCGGGGACGGTGCTCATCAGGTGGTAGTCAACCCACAGACCGCCCATCGTGTAGTGGGGGGCGGGATAGATCCGCATCGGCGTGGCCCTGGGGTCGTCGCCGGTGATGCGCTCGTACATCTCCAGCAGGTTGCCGTAGCGGGCGTCGATCACCTCGGTGCCGTCCCGGGCGATGGCCCCGGCCAGATCGAGGTAGACGGAGCGACCGCCGGGTCCGACGCCCCGGCCCTGCAGGCAGAGCTCGCGGGCGCGGCGTGAGGCCAGATCCCGCGGCACCAGATTGCCGTACCTGGGGTACTGGCGCTCGAGGAAGTAGTCGCGCTCCGCTTCCGGAATCGCCGCCGGCGGCCGGTCGTCGCCGGGGCGCAGCGGCAGCCAGATCCGGCCGTCGTTGCGCAGGCTCTCGCTCATCAGGGTGAGCTTGCTCTGGTGGGCGTCGCCGCTGGGGATGCAGGTGGGGTGGATCTGGGTGAAGCAGGGGTTGGCGAACCAGGCTCCCCGCCGGTGGGCCTGCCAGATCGCCGTGGCGTTCGACTTCAGGGCATTGGTGGACAGGTAGAAGACGTTCGAATAGCCGCCGGTCGCCAGCAGCACCGCATCGGCGCTGAGCACCTCGAGCGCGCCGGTGAGCTGGTGGCGGCAGACCACCCCCCTGGCCCTGCCGTCCTCGACGATCAGGTCGAGCATGTCGCGGCGGCAGAGCAGCTCCACCCGCCCGGCGGCGACCTGGCGCAGCATCGCCTGGTAGGCGCCGTAGAGCAGCTGCTGGCCCGTCTGGCCCCGGGCATAGAAGGTGCGGCTCACCAGGGCGCCGCCGAAGCTGCGGTTGGCGAGGGTGCCGCCGTACTCCCGGGCGAAGGGCACCCCCTGGGCCACGCACTGGTCGATGATCGCGCCGCTGATCTCGGCCAGCCGGTGGCAGCCGGCTTCCCGGGCGCGGAAATCGCCGCCCTTCACCGTGTCGCGGAACAGGCGCTCGACGCTGTCGCCGTCGTTGGCGTAGTTGCGGGCGGCGTTGATGCCCCCCTGGGCCGCCACGGAGTGGGCCCTCCGGGGGCTGTCGTGGTACGTGAGCACCTGCACGTGGTAACCCTGCTCGGCCAGGCTGGCGGCCGCCGAGGCCCCCGCCAGGCCACTGCCCACCACCAGGATCCGCAGCCGCTGCTTGCGGTTGGGGCTGATCAGCGGCAGGCTCTCCCGGCACCGCTGCCAGGCGGTGGCGACGGGACCGTCGGGCAGGCGCGGATCCAGCAGCATCGGCGCGCTCATCCGCCGGCCGGGAGCGGAACCGCGGGCCGCAGCACCAGGGCGATCGGGACCAGGGTGAAGCCGGCCCCCAGCAGCAGGGCCAGGCCCCGGCCCCCCAGCCGCAGGGCGGCCGCATTGGCGGGCTCCAGCAGCCCCAGCCGGCGCACGGCGCTCTCGGTGCCGTGGATCAGGTGCAGCCCCGCCGCCACCCCGGCGGCCCCATAAAGGGCCAGGCACCAGGGCGACGCGAGCACCTCCAGCACGGCGACCAGCTCAGCCCCCGCCGCAGGGCGAGGCCAGCGCAGCTGGGCGAGGTGCAGGCAGAGAAACAGAAGCAGCAGCGACCCACTCCAGGGGATGGCCCGGCCCGCCAGGGCCGCCACGGGCTCCCACGGCCCCTGGCGGCGGCTGCGCAGGGGGCCGGCTGCCGGGCCGCGGGCCTGACGATTGACGTGGGCCCGATGCAGCGAGAGCAGCGGATGGGCCAGGGCAGCCGCCAGCAGGGCGACCTCCAGCCAGGGAAGCCAGCCCTGCTGGTGCAGGGAGGCGGCATAGCGCTCGAACGTCGGCGGATCCACCAGGGCCAGCAGCACGCCGCCGAGGTGGACGGCGAGGAACAGCACGAGCGCCAGCCCGGTGACGGCGATCCAGAATCCGACGATCATTCAGCTGCAGGTCAGCGCCCCTGGAGGCAAGGTGGCAGAAGGCATCGGGGCAATCGGCCGGGGCGGGGCAGTCGGCCGCAGGAAGCGAGGCGGGGCGCCGCCATGAAGCGGTCCGACCAGTCGCCCTTGGTGAGTGTCATCGTACCCAACTTCAACCACGGGGCCTTCCTGGGGGAGCGGCTGCGATCGATTCTCGACCAGACGTTTCAGGACTTCGAGCTGATCGTTCTCGATGACGCCTCCAGCGACGATTCCCTTGCGGTGATCCGGGAGCGGCTGCGGGCCCATCCCCACCGGCTGGTCTGCCATGCGGTCAACTCAGGCCAGCCCTGCGCACAATGGCTGCGCGGCATGGCGATGGCCACAGGTCGCTACATCTGGATCGCCGAATCCGATGACACCTGCGCGCCGCTGTTTCTCGAACGGATGGTGCGCCACCTCGAGGACGGCAGCGTGCTGGCGTACTGCCGCACCACCTCGATTGACGCGAAAGGCGATCCGATCGCCGACCAGAGTTTCTGGCCGGATCACATCGATCCCGAGCGCTGGCAGCGCTCCTTCACCCTCGAAGGGTCGCAGCTGTGCCGCACCTACATGGACCGGGGCAACGTCATCGCCAATGCCAGTGGCGTGGTGTTCCGCAAGCCCGATCCCGCGAGCCTGCGGGCCCTGGGCCCGCTGACCGCCGGCCGGCGCTGCACCGGCGACTGGCTGTTCTGGAGCCACTACCTGATGCGGATCGGTGGAACCGTGGCCTTCGACGCCGAGGCCCTCTCCGGCTTCCGCTGCCACGACAGGACCACCCGCAGCACCGCCAGCCGCAGCCAGGAACGACTCCGTTTCGCGGAGTACTCCTCCGCCATCGCCTCGGTGCTGCGGATCACCCGGCCGAAACCTGTCTGGCGCTGGCATGCCGTGGCCACCAGCGGCGGCTGGGACTGGATTCTCTACGAATATCTCTGGCGTTACCGGCCCTCGCTGGCGGAAAAGCTGCTGATCCGGATCCTGCACGGCCCCCTGCGTCTGGGGCTGTACGCGCGGCTGCTGCAGTCACCGCCGCTGCGTCGCCGCTACCTGCGCTGGCCCACCAACTGAGGCGACAGCACCGGGCCGGCCCGGGGGCCGCGACTATCGTTGACCCGGCAGCCCTGGGTGGTCATTGCGCGTCGCCTTTGCCCACTACAGCCAGGCGGATGACATCAGCGGCGTCACCACCTGGGTGCTGGGACTGGCCCGCCGACTGGCGGCTGATGGCGTCAGCGTCGCCATCCATTTCGTGATCGCCCCCGGCACCGGAGACCGGGAAGGGAGCGGGGAAGGGAGGGGCGAACCGGCGCTGTTCGCGACCCTCCGGCGTCAGGGCATCGAGGTGTTCGCCACGCCCAGGCGGGCCAGCCTCGCGGCGGACGCCCGGGACACCCTGGTCTTTCTGAACCACTGGCGGCCCACGGTGTTCCTGCCCCAGTGCAAGCCGGCCCACTACGCGGCGGCGGCCCAGGCCGGCCGCCGGGGGCTGCCCTGGGCGCTCACCCTGCATTCGGATGACCCCGACTACTGGGCCACCGTGGGGGCCTTCGGGGGGTCCCGCCAGGGCAGCGTCCTCGTCTGCGTGTCGCGCCACATCCGCGAGGCCTGCACCGCCCAGGGCATCGATCGGCCGGCGCGGGTGATTCCCTATGGGGTCCAGGTGCCGGCGACGGCGACGGACTTCCGCGCCGATCCCTTCCGGGTGGTGTTCAGCGGCAGGATCTGGGAGCACCAGAAGCGCGCCTCCCTGGTGATCCGGACGCTGATCCGGGCCTGCCGGTCGAAGGCGTCCATCCGCGCCACCCTGGTCGGCGATGGCTATGCCCGGGAGACCTGTGAACGGGAGGTGGCCGAGGCCGGCCTCGCCGCGGCGATCGGCTTCACCGGATCGCTCCCCCCCGAGCAGGTCAAGGCCCGGCTGCTCGACGCCCAGGCCATCCTGCTGATGTCCGACTTCGAGGGGCTGCCGATCGCCCTGCTGGAGGCGATGGCGGCCGGGGTGGTGCCCGTGGTGCGGCGCATCCCCAGCGGCATCCCCGAGCTGGTCGACGATGGACGCACCGGCCTGCTGGTGTCAGAGGATCCCGAGGAGGCCGCCGCCGCCCTGTTGCGGCTGGCCGACGATCCCGCCCTCTGGCGGCGCTGCTCGACGGCGTCGCGGGAGCTCGTCAGCAGCCACTACAACGCCGACGCCAGCTACCTGCTGTGGCGCCGGCTGCTGGAGGAGCTCGATCAGCAGGGCAGAGCCGCCCCGTCCAGCCCCTACCCGCTTCCGCTCGGAAGGATCGGTGGCCTGCGGGGGATCCCGCCCTCCTTCCATCAGGAGTACCGGGCCCCCCAGCCACGCTCGGCCGCCCTGCGGCAGGCCCTGCGCACGGCCGTCGCCAGGGCCAAGCACCGGATCAGGGGGATCCTGGACCGTCGACGGGGCGGGTGACCCCGGCATGGGAGGGTGCAGGGATCCCCGGCTCCCGGCCGTGCGACTCTCGCGCCCCTCCACCCTCCTCTGCGCCTTCCTGACGCTCCTGAACGACCGGCTGGGGGAGAGCATCGTCTTCCCGCTGCTGCCGTTCCTGCTCGCGGACTTCACCACCGACGGCCGCACCCTGGGCCTGCTGGCCGGCAGCTACGCCATCGCCCAGTTCACCTTCACCCCCCTGATCGGGGCCCTCAGCGACCGCTACGGCCGCAAGCCCGTGATCACCGCCTGCGTGGCCGGCTCGGTGCTGGGCCTGGGGATGTTCGCCCTCACCGTGGTGCTGCCCTGGAGCCGCGTCTGGCCCGAAGCCACCGCCGCCGGCCTGCCCCTGGCCCTGCTGTTCGCCGCCCGCCTGATCGATGGGGTGAGCGGCGGCACCGCCGCCACCGCCGCGGCCGTGCTGGCCGACATCTCGACGCCGGAACGGCGGGCCCGGGCCTTCGGCCTGATCGGCGTGGCCTTCGGCCTGGGGTTCATCCTCGGCCCGGCCCTGGGCGGCCTGCTGGGTCGCATCAACGTGAGCCTGCCGCTGCTGCTCGCTGTGGGCTTCGCCGCTCTGAACCTGGTGGTGGTGGTGACCCTGCTGCCGGAAACCCACCCGCCCCAGGCGCGGCTGCCCCTGCCCAGGGTCTGGGAGCTGCAGCCCTTCGGCCAGCTGCAACGGGTGTTCGCCGATCCGAGGGTGCGCCGCCTCTGTGCCGCCTTCTTCCTGTTCTTCCTGGGGTTCAGCGGGTTCACCGCCCTGCTGGTGCTGTACTTCAAGCAGGCCTTCGGCTGGGGCCCGGGCCTGTCGGCCGGCGCCTTCCTGGTGGTCGGCGTGGTGGCCACGGTGGTGCAGGGCGGCCTGATCGGTCCGCTGGTGCAACGGCTCGGAGAGTGGCGGCTCACCCAGATCGGCCTGGGCTGCGTCGTGGCGGGCTTCCTGCTGGTGCCCCTGGCAGATGGGGGCAACGCCGTGCCCCTGGTGTTCACGGCGGTGGCGATCCTGGCCCTGGGCACCGGCCTGGTGACCCCCAGCCTGCGCAGCCTGGTGTCGCGGCGCCTCGCCGACAGCGGCCAGGGTGCCGCCCTGGGCAGCCTGCAGGGACTGCAGAGCCTGGCCAGCTTCCTTGGTCCACCCCTGGCGGGGCTGGCCTACGAGACCATCGGCCGCCGCAGTCCGTTCTGGCTCGGGATTCTGCTGATGGCCGTCGTGGTGTGGCTTGTGGCGGCGGGATCCCACCGTCAAGCAGAGGCGACACCCTGACGGCGGGTTCGCCATTGCTACGTTGCCGTCTCTCATGCCCGCGGAGCCCCGCCGTATGTCGTCGCAGCCGGTCGTCGCTCCCGATCTCTACATCAACCGCGAACTGAGTTGGATCGACTTCAACCATCGGGTGCTGGCCCTGGCGCTCGATGAGCACACGCCGTTGCTGGAACAGGCCAAATTCAGCGCCATCTTCAGCAACAACCTCGACGAATTCTTCATGGTGCGGGTGGCCTCGCTGAAGTCCCAGCTGGAAGCGGGGGTCACCGGCCGCAGCGACGACGGCCGGACGCCCCAGGAGCAGCTGGAGGCGATCCAGACGAAACTGCGGCCCCTGCTGGAGATGCAGCAGCAGCACTACCGCCACTCCCTCAAGACCCATCTGGCCGAGTACGGGGTCCAGCTGCTCGACTACCTGCGCCTGAACGAGGCCCAGAAGGCCTGGGCCGACGACTACTTCCGCAAGGCGATCTTTCCGGTGCTCACCCCCCTGGCGGTGGACCCGGCCCACCCATTCCCGTTCCTGAGCAACCTGAGCCTCAACGTGGCGGCCCTGATCCGCGACCCGGACACGGGCCGCCAGCAGTTCGCCCGGGTGAAGGTGCCGCAGAAGATCCTGCCGCGCTTCGTGCCGATCCCCACCGAGCTGAGCGGCGTGGTGCCCACACCGGGCTACACGGCGGTGCCGCTGGAGCAGCTGGTGGCCTTCAACCTGCGCTGGCTGTTCCCCGGCATGACCATTGAGGGGCATTACTTCTTCCGGATCACCCGGGACGCCGACCTGGAACTGCGGGACCTGGAGGCCGACGACCTGATGGAGGCCCTGCAGGAGGGCCTGCGCAAGCGCCGGGTGGGTGGCGAGGTGGTGCGGGTGGAGGTGGCCGACGAGATGCCCGAAGAGGTGGTGCACCTGCTGATGGAGGGCACCGACGTGGAGCCGGCGGACGTCTACCGCACCAACGGCCCCCTGGGCCTGGACGATCTGATGAGCCTGATGGCGATCCCCCTCAGCCAGCTGCGGGACGCTCCCCACAAGGGACGGACGGCGCCGGCCCTGGTGCGGGCCCAGCGCAGCCAGCTGGAGGACGGTTCGATCAAGCAGGAGGAGTTCGAGAGCATCTTCTCGGTGTTGCGGCGCGGCGATGTGCTGCTGCACCATCCCTTCGACCTCTTCTCCACCTCGGTGGAGGAATTCCTCAGCCAGGCCGCCGCCGATGCCTCGGTGCTGGCCATCAAGATGACCCTCTACCGCACGTCGAAGGATTCGCCGGTGGTGGCCTCCCTGATCCGTGCCGCCGAGAACGGCAAGCAGGTGATGGCGCTGGTGGAGCTCAAGGCCCGCTTCGACGAGGACAACAACATCCAGTGGGCCCGCCAGCTGGAGCGTTCCGGGGTGCATGTCGTGTACGGGGTGCTCGGACTCAAGACCCACACGAAGGTGCTGCTGGTGGTGCGGCGGGAGAAGGGATCGCTGCGCAGCTACGTGCACATCGGCACCGGCAACTACAACTCCAAGACCTCCTCGCTCTACACCGACGTCGGATTGCTGACGGCGCGGGAGGATTTCGGCCAGGATCTGGTGGAACTGTTCAACTACCTGACCGGATTCTCCAAGCAGCAGAGTTTCCGTAAGTTGCTGGTGGCACCCGTCACCCTGCGCAAGGGCATGGAGGGATTGATCCGGCGGGAGATCGACCATGCCAAGGCCGGTCGCGGCGGACACATCAAGGCCAAGATGAATGCCCTGGTCGATCCGGCGATCATCGCCCTGCTCTACGAAGCCTCAGCCGCCGGGGTGCGGATCGAGCTGATCATCCGCGGGATGTGCTGCCTGCGGCCGGGGGTCGAAGGGGTCAGCGAGGGCATCACGGTGGTGAGTGTCATCGGTCGCTTCCTTGAGCATTCGCGGCTGTTCTGGTTCGCCAATGACGGCCATCCGGAGATGTTCTTCGGCAGCGCCGACTGGATGCCCCGCAACCTCGACCGACGGGTCGAGGCGGTGGCGCCGATCGAGGACCCGCGTCTGCAGCAGCAGATCGAGGCCTTGCTTGAGCTTTACCTCACCGATACGGGCGCCTGGCACATGCACAGCGATGGACACTTTGCACAGCGTCAGCACTCCGGCGAGCCAAAACTGACCCAGAGCCTGCTGATGGAACGCTGGCGCGGCGGCCTCGTTCCAGAGGCCAAAGCGTAGCCATCACGACATAAGCTACATCTCTCAGACAAAATACATACAATCCACCGCCGGATCCGGGTTTCAACCATCCTGCGGTGCTACATTCCGGCAAAATTCATTCGGGAGCCTGGGGTGATGGGGACACCTCTGCATTCCGCCCTCTCGCTGCTGAAGAGCAGTGCAGACGGGGCTTCGTCCAGCAGGACGAAATCCAGCGGCGGTTCAGCCAGTTCCAAGCCAACAGCCACAGCCAAGACCACGGCCCGCCAGGGGGGGCGTATCAGCGCCGACTCCATCGGTTGGTATCTCAGCACAATTGGCCGTGTGCCTCTTCTCACACCGGCTGAGGAAATTGAACTTGCCCACCACGTCCAGGCCGGCAAGAAGCTCCAGGCCCTCGTCGACGGTGAGCTCACGGCTCGCCAGAGGCGCCAGCTCCGCATGGGTCAGCGGGCCCGCGACCGCATGATGGCCGCCAATCTGCGGCTGGTGGTGAGCGTCGCCAAGAAATATCAGAATCAGGGTCTCGAACTGCTTGATCTGGTCCAGGAAGGGGCGATCGGCCTGGAGCGGGCCGTCGACAAGTTCGACCCCGCCATGGGCTACAAGTTCTCCACCTATGCCTACTGGTGGATCCGCCAGGGCATGACGCGCGCCATCGATAACAGCGCCCGCACGATTCGCCTGCCGATTCACATCAGCGAGAAGCTCTCGAAGATGCGACGCATCACCCGCGAGCTCTCCCACCGGCTCGGGCGCCAGCCCAACCGTCTTGAGCTGGCCCATGCCATGGGCATGCAGCCGGAGGAGCTCGAGGAACTGATGACCCAGAGCGCCCCGTGCGCCTCCCTCGACGCCCATGCCCGGGGGGAGGAGGATCGCAGCACCCTGGGCGAGCTGATCGCGGATCCGGCCAGCAACGAGCACTTCGACTCGATGGACCGCCATCTGCAGAAGGAGCACCTCGGCGCCTGGCTCTCCCAGCTGAACGAACGGGAACAGAAGATCCTGCGGTTGCGCTTCGGCCTCGAGGGCGCCGAGCCGCTCACCCTCGCCGAGATCGGCCGTCAGATCAACGTCTCCCGCGAACGGGTGCGGCAGCTGGAGGCCAAGGCGATCATGAAGCTGCGCCTGATGAGCAACCTCCACCAGGCCGCCTGACCCGAGCTTCCCTGCTGGCGTTGGTCCTTTCACCGGAGCATGACGACCTGGCCCGGCTGACCGGTGTGCTGGCCGTGGGCCTTTGGCTGGCCCTGCTGAGCGCCGGAGCCCTGCTGCTGCGCCGCCGCTGGCCCGCCCAGCGGGAATGGAGCCGCAAGCTGGTGCACATCGGCGCCGGGCCGGTCGTGCTGATCGCCTGGGCCTTCGGAGTCGAGCGGCTGATCGCCGTGCCCGCCGCCGCCGCCATCACCCTGCTGGCCGCCCTCAACCACCGAGTGAAGGTGCTGCCGGCGATCGAGGACGTGGAACGGCACAGCTACGGCACGGTCGCCTATGGCGCCTCGATCACCGTGCTGCTGTGGCTCTGGTGGCCCGCCCACCCCGACACGGTGGCGGCAGGGGCGCTGGTGATGGCGTTCGGCGACGGCCTGGCCGGTCTGCTGGGCCCGCTGATCCCGTCGCCGAGCTGGACGGTGTTCGGCGAGCGCCGCTCCCTGGCGGGCACCGCCGCCATGGGGATCGCCAGCCTGGCCGTCCTGCTGACCCTGGGGCTGCTGGGCGGTGGCCCGACGCCGGCCTCGATCGTCCTGATCGCCCTGGTGGCAACGGGGCTGGAGCAATGGGCCCTGCTGGGCATCGACAACATCAGCGTGCCCCTGGCGGTGGCCGGGCTGTGGCGGGTGCTGAGCTGATGGGACCGATCGAGCGGATCCTGGTCGGCCTGGCCCTGGTGGCGGTCCTGCTGGCCCTGAGGCTGGTCACCCGCCGCTTCCAGCTGCCACCGCCGCCGCTGCTGCTGCCGCTGGTGGCGGTGCTGCTGTGGTGCGTCCTGGGCGGCGCCACCCGACCGGCCGGGGTGCAGTGGCTCGGCGCCGTCGACGAGCTGGCCACCGCCTACGCGCTCATCGCCCTGGGGGGCTGGCTGGCCCTGGAGTGCCCGGAGGCCCTGGGCTGGTGGCGGCCCACCGCCAAGATCCTGCGCGACCTGCTGATGCTGGGCCTGTCGGCCCTGGCCACGGTGCTGGTGCTGCAGCGTCTAGCCAACCTCAACCTGGTGGGTCTGCTGACCACCTCGGCGGTGCTCACCGCCGTGATCGGCCTGGCGGCCCAGGAATCGCTCAAGGACCTGTTCGCCGGCATCGAGCTGCAGCTGGATCCCCCCTTCCGGGAAGGGGACTGGATCAGCGTCAGCGAGGAGAGCGGCACGGTGGAATCCCTGCACCTGATGAGCACCCGTCTGCGCCGCAAGGACGGCTCGACCGTGAACCTGCCCAACAACACGGTGGCGGACAACCCGATGCGGCGCTTCAGCCAGCACGAGCCGGTGGGGAACCGCTTCGAGGTCGCCCTCGGCTACGAGATCCCGCCGGCCCGGGCCCGCCGGCTGCTGCTGCGGGTGATGGTGGACAACCCCCTGGTGCTGAACGATCCACCGCCGGAGGTGCTGGTCAGCGCCTACGAGGACTCCTGGATCCGCTACGAGCTGCAGGCCGCCCAGCGGGGGCCTTCGGAGGGGGACCGGCTGCGGCTGCGCAGCGAGCTGCTGGAGCAGATCTGGTACGCCCTGGAGCGGCAGGGCTGGGAGCTGCCCTATCCGGTCAGGGAGCTGAAGCGGCGCCAGCCCCAGCGGGATCCGGCCCACCCCACCGGCGTGGACGCCTCGCTGACGGCGCAGCTGCTGCGGCGCAGCTGGCTGTTCGCCCAGCTGGATCCCGAGCAGGTGGATCGGCTGGCCGGTTCGGTGCGCTGCCTGCGCTTCGGCTCCGGCGAAACGATCGTGGGGGAAGGGGAGGAGGGCGAGGCCCTGTTCCAGGTGGTGGATGGCGAGGTGGAGGTGTTCAAGGCCGACGGCTCGCCCCTGGGACGCTCGGTGGTGGTGCTGGGCCGGGATCAGATCTTCGGGGAGATGACGGTCTGCACCGGCGAACCCCGCACGGCCACGGTGCGCTCACGGGGGGAATGTGTGCTGCTGGAGGTGGAGCGGGACGACTTCATGCCCCTGGTGGAGGACGATGCCGGGGTGCTGGAGGCGCTGGCGGCGATCGTGGGCCAGCGGCGCTCCGAACTGGAGAAACTCTCCTCGCCGGATGCGGCCCGCCGCCAGACCTCGATCCTGGAGCGCATGCGGCAGCTGTTCGGCCTCGAGGGCGACTGAGGGGCGCCCCAGCAGCTCAGGCCCGCAGGAGCTGCTCGCAGCGGAGCTCCCAGTCGCGCTGGGTGCCGATGCCCGCCACCAGCACCCGCTCGGCCGGTTCCTCCCGCAGCCGCAGCTGCCACTGGCGGATCACATCGGCCCGCTCCATCCAGACATCGATCACCAGGCGCTGGATGGCCTCACCGTCCCAGCAGCGGCCCCGGGCCGTGTCCAAGGCCCAGCCCAGCAGGTCGTCCAGCTGGAAGGGGCGGAAGCCGCCGTAGATCGGGCCGGGGGCCGGGGTGCCACCGGCGGGGGCGGCGGCCGATTTCTGTTCGAGATAGAAGAGCTGCAAGGGGTCGGACAACCCGCAGAACTGCAGGAGATAGGTCATCAGCGGCCCACCACGATCTTGCTGGTCCCAAACGTACCCAGGGCGCACCAGTCAGCTGTTCACCAGGAACACTCTGTTGCAGAAGATGGAATCAGCACTCTCACCTTCAGAGTGCTGATTCTGCTGCCTGGGAGAAGACCGGAGCCCCCTCAGGCCAGGGCCAGGCTGCGGGCCTGGGTCTGTCGCACGGCTTCGGCCAGCTCGACGAGCAGATCCAGGGTGGTGGCCAGATCGATGCAGGCATCGGTGATGCTCTGGCCGTAGGTGAGCGAGGCCAGGTCGGCGGAAATCTTCTGATTTCCTTCCACCAGATGGCTCTCCAGCATTACCCCCATCACGTGGACGGAACCGCCCCGCACCTGCTCGGCGACCTGGCGCAGCACCTCCCCCTGGCGGCGGTAGTCCTTGTTGGAGTTGCCGTGGCTGCAGTCCACCATCAGCCGGGCCGGCAGGCCGTCCCGGGCCAGCAGGGCCGCCGCGGCCTCCACAGCCTCGGCGTGGTAGTTGGGGCCGCTCTTGCCGCCGCGCAGCACCAGGTGGCCGTCCGGGTTGCCGGTGGTGGACACGATGGCGGCCTGGCCCTCCTTGTTGATGCCCAGGAAATGGTGGGGCCGGGCGGCGGCCTCCATGGCATTGATGGCGGTGGCGGCGCTGCCGTCGGTGCCGTTCTTGAAGCCGATCGGCATCGACAGGCCTGAGGCCATCTCCCGGTGGGTCTGGCTCTCGGTGGTGCGGGCGCCGATCGCGGTCCAGCTGATCAGGTCGGCAAGGTACTGGGGCACCACCGGATCAAGCACCTCGGTGGCCGCCGGCAGACCCATCTCCGCCAGGTGCAGCAGCAGGGAGCGGGCCCGGCGCAGGCCGGTGTTGATGTCGTAGCTGCCGTCGAGGTGGGGGTCGTTGATCATCCCCTTCCAGCCCACGGTGGTGCGGGGCTTCTCGAAGTAGACCCGCATCACGATCTCCAGCTCGTCCCGGTGGCGGCGCTGGGCCTGGGCGATGGCCTCGGCGTACTCCCGGGCGGCGGCCACGTCGTGGACCGAGCAGGGGCCGACGATCACCAGCAGGCGCTGGTCGCCGGCGTGCAGGATGGCCTTGATGCGCTCCCGGGCCTGCTGCACGGTGCGGGCCGCCTGCTCGGAGAGGGGCAGTTCCCGGTGCAGCACCGCCGGCGGCACCAGCGGCCGGGTTTCCACCACATGGAGATCGGAGGTGGGGATCATGCGGCCGACGGCGGGGAATGGTCAGACCCACAAGCCTACGAACTGACGGCGCCGATGCCAGCGCCGACTTCTGCAGCCGTCGTCACCAGAGGGCGGACCCGCGGGGAAGAACAATGGACGGGATGCCCATGCGGTCCTGCGTCCATATGTCCGTCTCCCCGAGCCCCGCCCCCCTGTCCCCCGCCGAACTGCTGCCCAGCTACCGCGAGGCCGCCGCCGCCCGCGAGGCCCTGGGCGTGCCGCCCCTGCCGCTCACCGCCCCCCAGGCCCAGGCCCTCACCGAGCTGCTGGAGCAGCCGCCCGCCGGCGAGGAGGCCTTCCTGCTGCACCTTCTCAGCGACCGGATTCCGCCGGGGGTGGATGAGGCCGCCTACGTGAAGGCCGGCTGGCTGAGTGGGATCGCCAAGGGAACGGCCACGAGCCCCCTGGTGAGCCCCCTGGAGGCCACCCGGCTTCTGGCCACCATGATCGGCGGCTACAACGTCGGCGCCCTGATCGCGCTGCTCTCCTGCCCGCAGGCGGACGTCGCCGAGGAGGCTGCCCGGGGGCTGAGCCGCACCCTGCTCGTGTACGACGCCTTCCACGACGTGCTGGAGCTGGCCGAGACCAACCCCCTGGCCCGCCAGGTGGTGGACAGCTGGGCGGCGGCGGAATGGTTCCACGCCCGGCCGCCCCTGCCGGAGGCGATCACCGTCACGGTATTCAAGGTGCCGGGGGAAACCAACACCGACGACCTCTCGCCGGCCACCCACGCCACCACCCGCCCCGACATCCCCCTGCATGCGATGGCGATGCTGGAGACGCGGATGCCCGAGGGGCTCGGCCTGATCGCCGAATTGAAGGCCAAGGGCCACCCGCTGGCCTATGTGGGCGATGTGGTGGGCACGGGCAGCTCGCGCAAATCGGCGATCAACTCCGTGCTCTGGCACATCGGCACCGACATTCCCCATGTGCCCAACAAGCGCAGCGGCGGGGTGGTGCTGGGCAGCAAGATCGCGCCGATCTTCTTCAACACCGCCGAGGATTCCGGCGCCCTGCCGATCGAGTGCGACGTGAGCGGGCTCAACAGCGGCGACGTGATCACGATCCGGCCCCACGCCGGCACGATCGAGCGGGCCGCCGGCGAGCCGGGGGCCGGGGAGGTGCTGGCCCGCTTCGAGCTCAAGCCCAGCACCATCGCCGACGAGGTGCGGGCCGGCGGTCGCATCCCCCTGCTGATCGGCCGCTCCCTCACCGACAAGGTGCGCCTGCAGCTGGGCCTGCCCCCGTCGGAGGCCTTCATCCGGCCGGTGGCCCCGGTCGACACGGGCAAGGGCTTCACCCTGGCCCAGAAGATGGTGGGCAAGGCCTGCGGCCTGGCGGGGGTGCGTCCGGGCACGAGCTGCGAACCGCTGATGACCAGCGTCGGCAGCCAGGACACCACCGGGCCGATGACCCGCGACGAGATGAAGGAGCTGGCCTGCCTGGGCTTCTCCGCCGATCTGGTGATGCAGAGCTTCTGCCACACCGCCGCCTACCCCAAGCCGGTGGATCTGAAGACCCACGCCGAGCTGCCCGACTTCATCAGCTCCCGGGGCGGCGTCGCCCTGCGCCCCGGCGACGGCATCATCCACAGCTGGCTGAACCGCCTGCTGCTGCCGGACACGGTGGGCACCGGCGGTGACAGCCACACCCGCTTTCCCCTCGGCATCTCCTTCCCGGCCGGCTCGGGCCTGGTGGCCTTCGCCGCCGCCATCGGCGCCATGCCCCTCGACATGCCCGAGTCGGTGCTGGTGCGCTTCTCCGGTTCCCTGCAGCCCGGCGTCACCCTGCGGGACGTGGTCAACGCCATTCCCTACGTGGCCATCCAGCAGGGCCTGCTGACGGTGGAGAAGGCCGGCAAGAAGAACATCTTCAGCGGCCGGATCATGGAGATCGAAGGGCTCCCCGACCTCAAACTGGAGCAGGCGTTTGAACTGACGGACGCCACCGCCGAACGCTCCTGTGCCGGCAGCACGATCAAGCTGAGCGTCGAGACGGTGAGCGAGTACCTGCGCAGCAATGTGGCGCTGATGCGCAACATGATCGCCCGGGGCTACAGCGATGCCCGTACCCTGGCGCGGCGGATCAAGGCGATGGAAGCCTGGCTGGCCGATCCGGTGCTGATGGAGGCCGACGCCGACGCCGAGTACGCGGCGGTGATCGACATCAACCTGGACGAACTGAGCGAACCGATCCTGGCCTGCCCCAACGATCCCGACAACGTCAAGCTGCTGAGCGAGGTGGCCGGCGACCGGATCGATGAGGTGTTCATCGGCTCCTGCATGACCAACATCGGCCACTACCGCGCCGCAGCCACGGTGATGGACGGGGCCGGCACCAGCGCGGCCCGGCTGTGGGTCTGCCCGCCCACCCGCATGGATGACGAGATGCTGCGGGCCGAGGGCTACACCGCCAAGTTCGAGACCGCCGGCGCCCGCATGGAGCTGCCCGGCTGCTCGCTCTGCATGGGCAACCAGGCCCGGGTGGAGGACAACACCACCGTCTTCTCCACCAGCACCCGCAACTTCAACAACCGCCTCGGCAACGGCGCCCAGGTGTACCTGGGCAGCGCCGAACTGGCGGCGGTGTGCGCCCTGCTGGGCCGCATCCCCAGCCCGGCCGAATACCTGGAGATCGCGGCGGCCAAGATCGATCCCCTCTCCGACCAGCTCTACCGCTACCTCAACTTCGACCAGATCGATGGCTTCGAGGATGTGGGACGGGTGGTGAGCGTGGAGGAGGAGGAGAAGGTGCTGGCGGAGGTGTAGAGGGGCGGGACTGACTCAGAGGTCAGCGACGGCGAGACGCCACCGCGATCGCGGCGAACACCGCCACCCCGCCGACCGCCCAGACCAAGGGAGACCGCAGCAGGTAGTCGGGACGGCAGGTCTTCACTGTGGCCTCAAGCCAGGCCCCGACACCGGATCGGCCTTCCAGCGCCAGCTTGTCGTTTTTGACGGCCATGGCCTTTTCCCCGGGGCTGGGGCCGGTCGGTCTTTTCGCTGGCCCGGAATACATCGCGCTCTTGATGAGGTCGTTTGGCGTCGCGCCCTCGTAGGTGCGGATGGTCCTGTCGGAGCAGGGGTAGGTGCCTCCTTTGCCCTGGTTCATGAGCGAGGGCAGATTCTCCATGGAGGCGTCCGGCGCGGCCTTCGCCTGGGCGGTGGCAGGGGTTGCTGCCGCAAGCAACGAGGCGAACCACAGCGCCATGGCGAAGACCTTGGCCCTCTGAGCAGGGTGGAGGCGGCGAGGCGCGGCGATGAATCGCGTCATCCTGACTGCCTCTCTCAGGTCAGATTCCCTGCCAATCAATCCGCAGCGGCCTATCGCTGTCAACAACAACGCGGGAATGTAAAAGCTTGAATCATCGTCACAGCGCGATCTAAAGGCGCCACCAGTTCAATGATTTCGTCTTGCGGTACCAGAAGATGTGAATCGGGTCACACCCACCGCCGCTCAGCCGGAGGCCCTGGCAGGTCTTGGATCGAACGAATCCATCGATGTTGCCCATGGATTTTTTGGGGTCAACATCGAGCGATTCAACTTCCAGTTTTGCCGGTTCTGAGCAGATGGCCTCCTGCACGTTCGGGTTGACCGAGAACTCCAGCAGATCCACCTTGGAGCTGTTCCTGAGGCGAAGCCCACTAAGTCTCTCCCCTTGAACCGGCCCAGATAGGCATGATCGCTGCGGCCGTCGCAGTCGCAATCGAGGGTGAGCGCTTGTTTCTCCCACTGAATGCCTGGAAGCAGATCGCGAAGCTTCTTTGGTGGAGCTGCTGAGGCTTGCATCGGTAGTGATAGCCCGAGAAGCAAGATCATGAACGGAGTGCTCTTCTGCAATGCACCCAACGATGTCATCACCTTAAAGCCATAATCCAGCGGAGCGGTGGGTATCTTTAGCTATATGGTGGATAGCAGTGGACTCAGGCATCTGGATTCAGCTTCTCCTGGCACCGCTTCAGGTTCTCCTGAACTCTTGCCGCTGATGGATGAACTGGGCCATAGGCTCTAAGCAGTAACCCGAGAGCGCGTTCATATAAAGGAACAGCTTCCTGGAACTTGGCCTGAAACTCATTCATTCTTGCTAGGTTATTCAATGAGAAGACTATGCCTGGGTGATCAGGGCCGTATGCCCCTTCATTGATAGCAATAGCGCGGCTGTAGAGTGACTGGGCTTCCTCAAAGCGAGATAGCATTGTTAGTAGCGCTGCCAGGTTGCTCAAGGTGATGGCCACAGATGGGTGGCCAGGGCCGTAGACCGCTTCCTTGATTTCAAGCGCACGGCGATAAAGCGGCTCCGCCTCCTCGTAACGCGACAGGTCGTCTAGAATCAGTCCCATGTTGTTTAGGCATTTGGCAACTTCCAGGGGATCGTGGCTGCTTTCAGCTTCACTTATCGCCAATGCTCGCCGGAAAAGCGCCTCAGCTTCCGAATAGAGGCCACGCGACCTCAATAATAATGCTAAGCCACTAATTGACGAACCGACTTCTGGGTGATCAGGGCCGTAAGTCGCTTCCTTCATTGCGAGAGCACGGCGATAAAGTGTCTCAGCTTCTTCTAAACGCGACATGTCATGCAGAAGAATCCCCAAGTTGTACAAGCAGGTTGCAACTTGTTGGAGATCAGGGTTCCTTGCAGCCTCATGGATCGCCAATGCTCGCCGGAAGAGCAGCTCGGCATCCTCGTTACGCGAAAGTGTTCGCAGCATGTACGCTTGATAGCAAAAGGTGGTCGCCACCTCTGGGTGATCATGCCCGAACGATTCTTCCAGCCACTGCTGGTGGTCTTCCAGCACAGGAACGAGAACGCGCCAGATCGTTCCCTTGGCCAGATGCTCACTCCGTTTGTTGAACCAGCAGCACAACTCCTTGGGATCGTGAATGTGGCGAGCATGGGCCAGGGCCCGGCGAAGCCGTTCGCCATCCTCAGGCGTGATGTCTTTCGCCTCCCGCACAGCCAGAGGCCCATCGAAGCGCTCGAATCCCCACCGATGCCAGGCAGCAAAAGTGTCCGCGCGGGTGCGTTGATCGTGTTGCTGCAGATGCAGCAACATCTCGTTGTGGAGCTGCCACTGGCCCGGCGCTGGTTGCTCGATCGACCAGCCCTGTGCGAAGCGATCGCAGGCGCTGGGGGGATAGCCGGTCCCGAAGTGTTGGACGGCGTCATGGAACAGCGCTGCATCCCAAGTCCCGAAGCTGGCCATCAGGTGCATGGTTTCAGCCTCTGAGATCTCCAGGTGGCTGAGCAGCCGCTCGATCACCAGCTCATGGCTCCCCCCGAAGGCCTCCGGCAGGCGCTGCTCGGGCGAGAGCTTGTCGTGGAGCTGGGTTTCCAGCTCCAGGTAGAAGGGCACCCCGGCGGCATGCTCGAGGATGGTGGCCACCAGATCTGGATCGGTGATGCCCCGCTTGGCCAGAAAGGCGCTTGCATCGCCATTGGAGAGGCTTCCCACCAGGTGCTGCTCGCAGCACGCCTCCCAGGCCGGGTCGTAGGGCTGCCAGTGCAGCCGGTTGCGGCCGGTGATCACCCACAGCACCTGGGGCAGTTCCCCCACCAGGCTCACCAGCCATTCCTCTCGCAGCTGCCGGTGCTCCCCCTGCCGCCCGAGGCCGCCGTGCCACAAGGTCTCGTAGGTGTCGAGAAAGATCACCGGCGCGGGCAAGGAGCGGGCCAACTCCTCGTTATAGAGCTCATCGGGGCTTGACATCGCCACCAGACCATCCCTGAAATCCTGGGCCCAGAGCTGAGGCAGCAGTTCAATCAGCTCCTGCTGGGTCTTGCCGGAAAGATTGCGCAGCAGGGGTTCAGCTCGATGGAGATACCAATTCCTGAGAATCTGTGAGGTATCAGTGACGCTCTTGACGACATTGAGAGTGAGGCCGATAAGCGGGGCCTCCTTCGCCACAGTCAAGGCCTTTTTGAGCAGCTCATCCAGCACACCGGCATAGGGCCCGGCCCGATCCAACAGTGGGGCTGTTTGGGTGATCACGGGAGCCTCAGGATGGAAGCGACCGGCGTAATGAATCAGCGCAAGGGTGAAGGTGGGGAACGGAAAAGCAGGAAAACACTGCCTGAGCCGAAACAGGGCGGTGTCGGGTTCGGTGGTGCCAGCAGTGGCAAAGTCGAGCCGTGCGCAGGGGTGTTTACTGTGCTGTTGGATGAGGAGTTGATGGAGTTTCTGGGAGAGGGTGGTTTTACCGATGCCACCTTCCCCGTAGAACACGAGAACATTGTTCTCTTGGGGTTGTTTCGCAGCCAACAGACGCTCGAACGCCTCAATCAGGCCCGTTCGATCGGTGAAGACATCCAGGGCATTGGGCCGTACTGGATCGTGTCGCCTGGAGACCTGGGGCATGGCTCAGGGCGCTGCGGAGCAGCCACGGACACGAGAGCCGATTTTAGGTGGTTAAAACAGAGGCTTTTTCAGTAACCCCGTGGGGCTTGGGTGATTCGGCCTGTCTGACACGTCATGGACGGAACCGGATAAGCCCCACGCCTGCCGCCTCCAGCAGAAGAAGAGTGCGGTCAATCTCTGGCAGGGATTCAGCCTTCGGCGCCTGGAAAGACATATGACTCAAGCAGATCTGCAGAACCCTCATGCTGCAGTGGCCCCAACCTTGCCCGGTGGAGCCCTCCACCCAAGAGGTGGCCGACGCCCGTGGGCTGCTCAGCCCAACCCAACCACAGCCCGCTCGCAGCGTTCCAGTTCGGCCTCCAGCAGAACCAGCAGCTCTGATCGCTCGGCCGGCAGCGGGAAGGGACCTGCCTCGTAGCGGGCCTCCACGGCGAATTCCTGCAGCGCCGCCAGGCGGGGCTCCAGAACCTGTCCCGCCACAGACGCCAGGTCGCTCAGCTCATGCACCCGAGGTGGCCGGCGATCGCTCAGCACGATCCAGGCCTTGAGCAGCTTCTCCACCACCTGCTGGGCGGTGAAGCCCCAGTCCTCCTGCGGATACGCAGGATCCAGCCCGATCCGCAAGGTCCTCAGATGGCGGCGCACGATCGCGAGCAGCAGGGCCGCGTCCTCAGCCGGCGACATAGAGCACCTTCCCCTCGCGGGCCACATCGCCGAACACGTGCCAGCGCGAGCCACTCAGCCGTTCGGCGTCGGCGGCCCCGGCCACCACCAGGTCCACCCTGACGCCGAGGGGCCCGAGGGCCGCTCGAAAGCGCTGCCAGCAGGCGGCCTTCTCCGCGGGGGGGAGCTGGGGGCGGTCCACGATCACGGCCAGGTCCAGGTCGGAATCAGGACGCGCCTCGCCGCGGGCCCGCGATCCGAACACCAGCACCGCCATCACCTCGGCGTCGGCGCAGAGGCGTGCCAAGGCCAGGCGACAGGCCTCGGGATTCAGGCCGGGGCCGAGATCCGGCAGCGGCGCCAGCCCCCGGGGCTCACGCCAGGGAATCGCGGGCGGTACGAATGGCTGTGCGGAGGCGGAAACCATGGCAAAACGCTACCGCCGCTGACCGCAAGGACCTGTCGACGCGGCCACACCAACCCGTCTCCCCGTTCCTAGTCGCCGCCCTGAACGGCCAGGAGCTTGCGCTGCTGCTTCCAGCGCAGCACCTGCCAGACCATGAACACCATGAGCAGAGGAAGCACCGCCACCAGCACCACGAACCGATAGGCGTTGTCCATGATCTCTCCGCCGGCGGTGGCCGCCAGGACCTGCTCCACCAGATAGAGCCCATAGAGACCGAGCAGCAGCCAGCCCTCGAGGCGGGAAATCGCGCCATTGGTCCAGAAGATCGGCAGGCAGGCCAGGGTGGTGGCCACCATGATCGGCAGGTCGCGGCTGATCATCACCGGGTCCACCGCCAGCCCCTTGCCTCCGGAGACCACGGCGCACAGCCCCAGGATCAGCACCTGGTTGAGCAGGTTGCTGCCCACCACGTTGCCGATGGCCAGGTCGGCCCGGCCCCGGTAGGCGGCCACCAGCGAGGTGACCAGCTCGGGCATCGAGGTGCCTGCGGCCACGATCGTCAGGCCGATCACCGTCTGGCTCACCCCCAGGGCCACGGCGGCGGTGGTGGCCCCCTTCACCAGCAGCTGGGAGCCGAACACCAGCAGGGCCAGGCCGGCCGCGAGCTTGAGGGTGGCCACCATCGGGGTGGACCGGCCCTCTTCAATCTCTTCCGCAGCTTCGGGCGGATCTTCCGAGGCGGTGCGCATCTCCCAGACGACGTTGGCCACCAGGGCGAACAGCAGTGCCACCCCCGCCTGCCACGTGAGCCGGCCCCCGGAGGCCATGCCCCAGACGGCCATCGAGATACCCAGCAGCAGGGGCACGTCTCGGCGCACCAGGCGGCTCTGGACCCGCAGGGGAACAATGGCCGCGCTGGCGCCCAGCACCACGAGGATGTTGAAGATGTTGCTGCCCACCACGTTGCTGACCGCCAGGTCGGCATCCCCCTGGATGGTGGAGAGCAGGCTCACGAACAGTTCCGGGGCGCTGGTGCCCAGGGACACCACCGTCAGGCCGATCACCAGCTGGGGAATGCCGAGCAGCAGCGACAGGGCGACAGAACCTGCCACGAACAGTTCACCGCCACCGAACAGCACCAGGATCCCGAGAATGATCTCGACGACGCTGGGCAGCGTGGGCATGGCGGCTGGTCGTTGAACTCCCGACTCTAGGGAGAAGCCAGCGTGTCCCTGGAAGTGACACGCTGGATCTCCCCTTCCCGCGCCCCCCTGGACCAGGAAACGCTGCTGTTCGAGCCGGCCCGACCCGCCGCCGATGCCCTGCGCACCGTGCTGGCCTTCCCGAGCAGCTATTCGGTGGGCATCACCAGCCTGGGCTATCAGGTGGTGTGGGCCAGCCTGGCGCGCCGCAGCGACCTGGACGTGCGGCGGCTGTTCACGGATCAGGGGGATCCGCCGCACCGCTCCTGCCACCTGTTCGGCCTGTCGCTCAGCTGGGAGCTGGACGGACCGGTGCTGCTCGACCTGCTCGCGCGGCAGGGCATCCCCCTGTGGAGTCATCAGCGGGGGGAGAACGACCCGATCGTGTTCGGTGGCGGCCCGGTGCTCACCGCCAATCCCGAGCCCCTGGCCCCCTTCTTTGACGTGGTGCTGCTCGGTGACGGCGAGCTGCTGCTGCCCGCCTTCATCGACGCGCTCCAGGCCAGCCGCGCCCTGCCCCGCCCCGAGCGCCTGCGGCAGCTGGCCCGGGTTCCCGGGGTCTACGTGCCATCGCTGTATGCCCCCCGCTACGACGCCGATGGGGCCCTGCTGGGGGTGGAGCCCACCGCCACCGAGGTGCCGGCCACCGTCGCCAAGCAGACCTGGCGGGGCAACACGCTCAGCCATTCCACCGTGATCACGCCGGAGGCGGCCTGGCCGTCGATCCACATGGTGGAGGTGGCCCGCAGCTGCCCGGAGCTCTGCCGCTTCTGCCTGGCCAGCTACCTGACCCTGCCGTTCCGCACCGCCTCCCTCGACGACGGCCTGATCCCGGCGGTGGAAACGGGGCTGGCGGTGACCCAGCGGCTCGGCCTGCTGGGGGCCTCGGTGACCCAGCACCCCCAGTTCCCCGACCTGCTCAGCTGGCTGGATCAGGACCGTTTCGAGGGCACCCGGGTCAGCGTCAGCTCGGTGCGGGCCGCCACGGTGACCCCCCAGCTGGCGCGGATCCTGGCCCGGCGGGGCAGCAAGTCACTGACGATCGCCATCGAAAGCGGCAGCGAGCGCATGCGCCGGGTGGTGAACAAGAAGCTGAACAGCGAGGAGATCTTCGCCGCGGCCCGCTACGCCAGGGAGGGTGGCCTCAGCAGCCTGAAGCTCTATGGCATGGCGGGGCTGCCCAGCGAGGAGGACGCCGACATCGAAGCCACCGCCGACCTGCTGCTGGCCCTGAAGAAAGCCACCCCTGGCCTGCGGCTCAGCCTTGGGGTGAGCACCTTCGTGCCCAAGGCCCACACCCCCTTCCAGTGGCAGGGGGTGCGCCCGGAGGCGGAGAAGCGCCTGCAGCGGCTGGCGCGGCGCCTGCAGCCCAAGGGCATCGAGCTGCGTCCGGAGAGCTACGGCTGGAGCGTGATCCAGGCCCTGCTCTCCCGCAGCGACCGCCGCCTGGCGCCGGTGATCGCCGCGGCGCGGGGCCAGCACGACAGCCAGGGCGGCTGGAAGAAGGCCTACCGGGCGGCCCGTGCCGGCGAGGTGGCCGCACCGGCGGATCTGCCGTTCCCCCTGCCGCTGCCGCCCCCCTGGGAGGAGGTGGTCCACGCCACCTGGGGAGAGGAGACGGTGCTGCCCTGGACCCACCTGGAGGGGCCCCTACCCCCCGCCACCCTGCTCAGGCACCGGCAGGAGGCGCTGGCTGGCGATAGCAACGCAGACCCGCCAGCAGCACCCAGCCCGCCACGTTGACGCGGCTGTCGTAGAGGGGAATGTCGGTGGCGTGCAGGGCCACCAGCACCAGGGTCGCCGCCCACCAGGCCCGATCGAACAGGCTGCCGCCGGCCATGCCCAGCCAGCCGGCCCGGCCCAGCAGCCACAGCACCAGCCCCACCACGAGCACCGCGACCGGCACCCCGTGGCTCAAGGCCAGATCGATCGGCAGGTTGTGGGGGTGGCCGTGCCAGAAGCCGGTGCGCATCGGGTAAATGATGCTGAAGGCGGCCGCACCCCAGCCCAGCCAGGGCCGTTCGGCGATCAGCCCCAGCGCCACCTGCCACTGGGCGAGGCGGGTGATCGCCAGCGGTCGCTGACCGCCGTGCTCCAGGTCGATCAGCCGGCCCCAGATCGCCTCGGGCACCACCTGCCGGGCCAGCTCCTGCGGAGCCGCCGGCACCCAGGGCAGGGTGGACAGGCCGATCACCGCCAGCACCACCAGCAGCACCGGCAGCAGCCACAACCAGCTGCCGGGCCCGGCCACCACGGGCACCGCCAGCAGCAGGGCCCCCCAGGCATTGCGGGAATCGGTGAGGAACACCGCCGCCACCAGGCCGGCGGCGATCACCAGCACCACCCCCCGGCGTCGCCAGCCGAGGCCCGCCTCCATCAGGGCCGCCAGGGTCAGGGGCCAGGCCAGTACCATCCAGGCCCCGGCGATGTTGGCGTAGTCGAACAGTCCCGCCAGCCGCTCCGGCGGGTTGCCGCCGGCCTTGATGTGCCAGATGATCAGACCCCCCAGCCACTGGAAGGGTCCGCTCCAGCCCCACCAGAGCTGGCCCAGGCCGGTGAGGATCACGGGCACCGTGCCGGCCACCAGGGCCAGGGCCACCCGGCGGCGGGCGGCGGGGGTGCCCAGATACACCTGGAAGCCCCAGAAGCCCCAGAAAAACGGCAGCCAGTTGCCCATCCCCAGCCAGGCCAGTTCGTTGCTGGCGGCCCGGAAGCAGCCCAGCACCATCAGCACCGCCGCCACCAGAAGCACGACGTTGGCCCGGTCCGCCAGGACGGAGCGGCGGCCGCGGCTGCCCAGGATCAGGGCCAGCAGCAGGGCCAGGCCACCCAGAAAGGCGCTGCTGGCCAGCAGGAACAGCCCCAGCTGGAAGCAGCGCCAGCCCAGGGGGGTGGCGGCGGCCGGCTTGGGCGCCATCAGGCGCTCGTCGAGGGCGGAAAAACGGATCACCGGAGCGGTGGCAGTAGCGGAGGACCGGCAGCGGGTCCCAGGGGAAGGCTCAATCAAACACGGCGGTTCGGCCCCTGTAGACCATCACCTGTCGCCGCAGAAACAGGCGCACCGCCCGGGCCAGGGCCAGCCGTTCGGTATCGCGGCCCTTGCGGATCAGGTCCTCCACCTCGTCGCGGTGGCCCACGTGCATGGTGGCCTGCTCGATGATCGGCCCCCCGTCCAGCTCCTCGGTCACGAAGTGGGCGGTGGCGCCGATCAGCTTGACCCCCCGCTCCCAGGCCCGGTGGTAAGGCTGGGCCCCCTGGAAGGCCGGCAGGAAGGAGTGATGGATGTTGATCACCTGGGAGAAGCGGGCCAGGAAGGCGGGGCTCAGCACCTGCATGTACTTGGCCAGCACCACCAGCTCGATCCCCTCCTCCTCCAGCAGGGCCAGCTGGGCCTGCTCCACGTCTGCCCGGGAGGCCGCCGTGATCGGCAGATGCACGAAGCGGGCACCGAAATCAACCGCCAGCACCTCCAGGTCCGGGTGGTTGGAGACCACCAGGGGCACCTGCATCGGCAGCTCCCCGGAGCGGGTGCGCCAGAGCAGGTCCACCAGGCAGTGGTCCTGGCGGCTGGCGAAGATCGCCACCCGCGGCAGGGCGTCGGAGACATGCACCTGGCCCTCGCCGCCGAGCCGCCCCGCCAGGGCCGCCACGGCCGGAACGATCGCCTCACGGGGCAGGCCGAACCCTTCCAGCTCCCATTCGATCCGACTCAGGAACAGCCCTGCCCCCGCATCGGTGTGGTGGTCGGCATGGAGGATGTTGCCGCCGTTGGCGGCCACCCAACCCGAGAGTTCGCTCACCAGCCCTGGCCGATCGGGGCAGATCAGCTGCAGGATCGCCGTGGGGGAACGCATCGATGATTCCGGAACGGATCGGTCAGAACCGTCATGGTGCCGCAGGCGGGCCGGTAAAGTCACGGCGCCAGCCACGTCACAGCACCGTCCCATGGCCGTCGCGTCGATCTCCACGCCCCTCTCCCTGATGGGTGTCCTGCGCCGCCTCAGCCTGCTCGCCGTGGCCCTGGTGCTCAGCGTTTCCCTGGTGTCCTGCTCGGGCGACCAGACCCGCAAGGCCCCGACGATCAGCCCCGAGGACATGACCCTGATCGCCCGCCAGACCGAAGGGTTCCTGGCCGCGAAGGAGCGCCTGCCGGAACTGGCCGACCTGGTCAACGAACGCAACTGGGTGTTCACCCGCAACCTGATCCACGGCCCGATGCAGGATCTGGGTCGCCAGATGCTTTACATCAACCAGCGCCTGCTGCCCGCCGACCGGGCCGAGGCCGCCAAGCGGGCCACCAAGCTGAAGGCCTCCCTGGCCAAGCTCGATGAGGCCGCCCGTCTGCAGGATGGCGAGAACCTGCGCAAGGACTACATCAAGGTGGCCACCGGCTTCAGCTCCTACGCCGAGGTGATTCCGGCCGAGGCCATCGCCCTGGCCGAATCCTTCAGCGCCGAGGCCAAGGTCTCCAACGCCGTGCCACCCGCCCCCTCGCCCAGCACCCCCGCGCCCCAGCCGATCGCCACCGGCGACGCCGACGCCTGATCCGCACCCCGGCGGGCACCACTCCCGTCCCTGCTGAGGCTGGACGGTCCCCGCTGACGGCGTCCGGCAGCTCCGTGATCGTGGTGGGCGGGGGCATCGTCGGCCTGGCCTGCGCCTGGTGGCTGCAGGCCCGCGGCCATGCGGTGCTGCTGCTCGATCCGGCCCAGGCAGCCGCTGCTGACGAGGGCCCCGCCGATGGCGCCGGCCCAGGGGAGGGCCCCGAGCGCAGCGGCAGCCTGGCCGCCCTCGGGGTGCTGATGGCCGACAGCTTCCACAGGGAGCGCGGCCGGGCCTGGGACCTGCGTCAGTGCAGCCTGGAGCGCTGGACCGAGTGGCGCCACGAGCTGGCCGAACGGGGGCATCCGATCCCCTACCGCTCCGGGGTGTTGCTGCTCGCGGCCGATGGGGACGAGGAGGAACGCCTCGCGGCGCTGGGTGCCCGCAAGCGGGCCCTGGGTCTGCCCCTGGAGCCCTGGGACCGGCGCCGGCTGGAGCAGCTCGAGCCCACCCTGCCCCAGCCGTCGCTGGCGGGGCTCCACTCCGGCCGCGACGGCCAGCTCGACCCGGGATCGGCCCTGGCCGCCCTGGCGGCGGATGGCCGAGCACGGGGCCTGAGCCTGCGGGAGGAGGCGGCCGTGGCCCTGCGTCCCGATGGCGGCGGCTGGCGGGTGGAGCTGGCCGGTGGCGGCGTGGAGCGGGCGGCGTGGGTGGTGCTGGCGGCGGGGACCGCCAGCGGCGCGCTGCTCGAAGCAGCCGCGGGGGGGGCTGCAGGGCTGGACGGTGGCCGCCGGGTGCTGGAGCCGGTGCTGGGTCAGGCCCTGGAGCTCGAGCTGGACACCCCTCTCCCCACCCACTGGCCCGGGGCAGTGGTGTGGCGGGGCGTCAATCTGGTGCCCCGTCCCGACCTGGAGGGGGGCCGCCGCCTGTGGCTGGGGGCGACCCTGGAGCCGGGCCGCCGGGCCGACCCGGACCAGCTCCGGGAGCTGCGCGACCTCGGGGGTGCGGCACCGGAGTGGCTGCGGCAGGCGCGGGTGGTGCGCCGGTGGCAGGGCCTGCGCCCCCGCCCCCTCGGCCGGCCGGCCCCCCTGCTGGAGCAGGTGGCCCCGGGTCTGCTGCTGGCGAGCGGCCACTACCGCAACGGCATCCTGCTGGCGCCGGCCACCGCCGCCTGGGTGGCGGAGCAGATCGAGGCCCGCCCCACCGACGGCTGAACATTGCGGCCGCCATGAAAAAGCCCCCCTGGAGAGGGGGGCCGTGGCTGTCTGAACCGCGGCGCTCGGCCGCCGGATCACTTGCTCTCGGTGAACTCGGCGTCGATGACGTCATCGGCGGCCGAGGCGGTGCCGTTGCCGTTGCCACCGGGGGCGGCGCCGGCGGCGGCACCCTCGGCCCCGGCCTGCTGGTACACAGAGGCACCGGCGGCATAGAGCGCCTGCTGGAGCTGCTCGAGGCTGGCCTTGATGGCCGGGGTGTCGTCCTTCTCAAGGGCCTCCTTGAGGTCCTTGGCGAAGCCCTCCACCTTGGCCTTGTCCTCGGCGCCCACCTTGTCTCCCAGTTCGCCGAGCTGCTTCTCGGACTGGTAGATGAGGGTCTCGGCCTGATTCCTCAGGTCGATCTTCTCGCGCTTCTCCTTGTCGGCGCTGGCGTTGGCCTCGGCGTCCTTCACCATCTTGTCGACTTCGTTGTCGCTGAGGGTGGAGGCCCCGGTGATGGAGATGCTCTGCTCCTTGCCGCTGCCCTTGTCCTTGGCGGTGACGCTGAGGATGCCGTTGGCGTCGATGTCGAAGGTGACCTCGATCTGGGGCACGCCGCGGGGGGCGGGGGGGATGCCGTCGAGGCGGAAGGTGCCCAGCGACTTGTTGTCGGAGGCCATCTCGCGCTCACCCTGGAGCACGTGGATCTCCACGTTCGTCTGGCCGTCGACGGCGGTGGAGTACACCTCCGACTTCTTGGTGGGGATGGTGGTATTGCGGGTGATCATCTTGGTCATCACGCCGCCGAGGGTCTCGACGCCCAGGGAGAGGGGGGTGACGTCGAGCAGCAGGATGTCCTTGACCTCACCGGCGAGCACACCGCCCTGGATGGCGGCACCCACGGCCACCACCTCATCGGGGTTCACCGTCTGGTTGGGGGTCTTGTTGGTGATCCGCTTGACCAGCTCGAGCACCGCGGGGATGCGGGTGGAGCCGCCCACCATGACGATCTCGTCGAGTTCGCTGGTGGAGAGCTTGGCGTCCTTGAGGGCCTGTTCCACCGGCACCCGGCAGCGGTCGATCAGCTTGGAGGCGAGCTCCTCGAACTTGGCCCGGGTGAGGGTGAGGTCGAGGTGCTTGGGCCCTTCGGGGGTGGCGGTGATGAAGGGCAGATTGATCTCGGCCTGGGTGGCGCTGGAGAGCTCGATCTTGGCCTTCTCGGCCGCCTCGGTGAGGCGCTGGAGGGCCTGCTTGTCCTGGCGCAGGTCGATGCCTTCGTTGGACTTGAAGTTGTCGGCCAGGTGATCGACGATGACCTTGTCGAAGTCGTCGCCGCCCAGGTGGGTGTCACCGCTGGTGGAGAGCACCTCGAAGACGCCGTCACCCACTTCCAGGACGGAGACGTCGAAGGTGCCACCGCCGAGGTCGAAGACGAGGATGCGCTCGTTGCTCTTGCGATCCAGGCCGTAGGCCAGGGCCGCGGCCGTGGGCTCGTTGATGATCCGCAGCACTTCGAGGCCGGCGATCTTGCCGGCGTCCTTGGTGGCCTGGCGCTGGGAGTCGTTGAAGTAGGCAGGGACGGTGATCACCGCCTGGGTGACGGTTTCGCCCAGGTACTTGCCGGCGTCCTCGGCCAGCTTGCGCAGCACTTCAGCCGAGATCTCCTCGGGGGCGAACTGCTTGCTGAGCACCGGGCACTTGACCTTGACGTTGGAGCCGGCCTTCTCGACGCCGTAGCTGACTTCCTTCGACTCCTCGTTCACCTCATCCACCCGGCGGCCGATGAACCGCTTGACGGAATAAAAGGTGTTCTCCGGGTTCATGACCGCCTGGCGCTTGGCGATCTGTCCGACCAGCTTGTCCTGGTTCTTCGTGTAGGCCACCACCGACGGCGTCGTGCGGAAGCCCTCGGCGTTGGCGATCACCGTGGGCTTGCCGCCCTCCATCACGGCGACGCAGCTGTTCGTGGTGCCGAGGTCAATACCGACGACCTTGCCCATGGATGACCACCTCCTGGTGTGGATGAAGTTCTGACTGGAGCCATCTTCCGCATCCGGGGTTCACCCAGGCGAGGGGTGGTTCCCGAACCGGTGCCGTACCGGGACGGGGGCGAGGGCCTGTCGGGGCCTGGGATCCGGGGGATCTACGGTCGGGCGGCAGCTGCTCTCGCGAGCCCATGGCGACCCCACAGGCAGCACCGACGATCGGTGGCGGCACCGCCCTGGCGGGGGTGCTGGGCGATCCGGTGCGCCACTCCCTCTCGCCGGCGATGCACAACGCCGCCATCGCGGCACTCGGCCTTGACTGGGCCTACCTGGCCCTGCCGGTCGCGGCGGCGGACCTGGCCGTGGTGCTGCAGGGCCTGGAGGCGATCGACTGCCGCGGGCTCAACGTCACCCTGCCCCACAAGCAGGCCGCGGCCGCCCTGGCGCAGGAGCTGACGCCGCTGGCCCGGCGGCTGGGGGCGGTGAACACCCTGGTGCGACGGGACGGCGGCGGTTGGCTGGGCGCCAACACCGATGTGGAGGGGTTCCTGGCGCCGCTGCGCGCCCTGGCCGCCCGCGAGGCGCTGGTGCTGGGCTGCGGCGGCAGCGCCCGGGCGGTGGTGGCGGGCCTGGTGGAGCTGGGCCTGGACCGCATCCGGGTGGCGGGCCGTGACGGCACCCGCCTGGAGCACTTCCTCGCCTCCTGCGCCGACTGGGCCCCTGGCCTGGAGCCCCTGGCCTGGGCGCCCGGGGCGGCCGGCCAGCCGGACCCCCTGGCCGAGGCGCTGGCGGCCGCCGATCTGGTGGTCAACACCACCCCCCTGGGCATGGCCTCCGGCCGGGATCCGGCGGCGGCGGCCCGCTCGCCCCTGGATCCCGCCCAGGTGGCCCTGCTGCGGCCGGCGGCCACGGTCTACGACCTCATCTACATCCCGCGACCCACGACCCTGCTGCGCCAGGCCGGCGAGAGGGGCTGCCGCACCATCGACGGCCTGGAGATGCTGGTGCAGCAGGGGGCCGCCTCCCTGCGGCTCTGGAGCGGCCGGCGGGAGATGCCGGTGATCGCCATGCGGGACGCCGCCCTGGCCAGGCTGGGGGACCCCTAGCCTGCGGGACATCTCCGCACCCCAGTCAGCCCCCCCATGGAAGGTCCTCCGATCTGGCAGCGGCTGCTGGGAGCCCTGGCCTACCTGCTTCCCCTGAGCGACGCCCTGCGCTTCGGTCAGGCCCTGTTCGACATGTTCCCGCTGCTGCGTTGGCTGGCGCTGCCTGCCCTGCCCCTGGTGGTCCTCGAGCAGGTCATTCCCTTCGGCGGCCTGGTGCTGTTCCTGTTGCTGTTCCTGCTGGTGGTACGCAACCCCCGGGTGCCCTACCCGATCCGCTTCAACGTCCTGCAGGCGATCCTGATCGACATCGTGCTGGTGCTCCTCGCCCTGGCCTTCGACACGGTGCTGGCGCCCCTCGGCGCCGGGTTTGCTGTCCGCACCCTGTCCAACACGATCTTCCTGGGCACAGTGCTGCTGGTGCTCTTCTCGGTGGTCCAGAGCCTGCGGGGCAAGGAGGCCGACATCCCCACCGTCTCCGAAGCGGTGCGCATGCAGCTGTTCTGAAGGGGGCTACGGCGTTGCGATAAGGTCTTGGATCCGTCGCTGACGGGCCCCGGTGCCCTTCAGCCCCTCCACAGGCGACCATGACGCAGCCCTACTACGAAACGATGTACATCCTCCGGCCGGACATCCCGGAGGAGGAAGTCGAGACCCACGTCGCCAAGTACCGCGACATCGTCGTCGAGGCCGGTGCCGAAGTGCTCGACACGCAGATGCGCGGCAAGCGCCGCCTGGCCTACCCGATCGCCAAGCATCGCGAAGGCATCTACGTGCAGCTCAACCACAGCGGCGACGGCCAGCAGGTGGCCCTGCTCGAGCGGGCCATGCGTCTCTCCGAGGACGTGATCCGTTACCTGACCGTGATCCAGGACGGTCCCATGCCCCCGCCCCGCAGCGTTCCCGGCGCGGCGGTCGAAGTGGCGCCCACCGAAGCTGCCACGGCCTGAGCCGGCTTGTTCCCGGCTGATCACTGGGCCTACAGTCCGCCCAATGGGTGCTAGGCGATGACTGCGACGGACAAGTCCACGGGCGGCGAGGAGGCCGGCCCGGAAGGCAGGCCAGCGTCGCGAGGCCTCCCGGCCCAGCCGGCCTTTACCACTTCCAGCTGGCCCGCCAAGCCGGCGCCGCCGCCGGCGAGCGTGTTGACGCCCGGCCAACCGGTGGCGCCCGTCCCGGCTCCGCCCCCGGCCAGCTTCAGCTTCGGCGAAGTTCCTGCCCCTGCGCATCCGGCCCCCCTGGCCGCCGAGCCCGTCGTTGACGACCTGGGCCCTCCCGTGGCGGCCGTCCCCCCGACGTCAGAGACGCCTCAGGCCGTGATCGCTGCTGCGGCGCCGGCGGCCACCGCCACCCCCAGCAGCCTGGCGATCACCACCACGGGTCCCGATGCCCAGCAGCTCGAAATGGAGTTGGCCGCCGCCCGGGATGAGCTCAAGGCCCTGCACGAGATGCTGGAGGACCTTCCTGAGATCTTCGAGCGCAAGTTCCAGCAGCGCCTGGCGACGGTGATGGAGCACCAGAAGCACCTGCTCGCCGACAACCAGGCCCTGCGAGACCGGCTCTACAGCCTGAACCCTGCCGCGGCCGATGGGCCGCCCCCGGGCTCAGGACGCCCCCAGCCGCTGCTGCTGCCCACGGTGGCCAGGAAGCAGGGCTGGGGCCAGGCCCTCAAACGGGCCCTGCGGCTGGGCGGCGAGGGAACGCCCCAGAAGATCAGTCGCCACGACGACGGGCGGCCCATAACCGCGTAGGCATCCCCCACACGTAGATGAAGCCCTCGGCGGCCCGGTGGTCGAAGAGGTCCTCGGCGCCGTAGGTGGCCATGTCGGGCACGTAGAGGCTGTCGCTGGCGCTGGAGCGCCCCACCACGGTGGCGCTGCCCTTCTGCAGCCGGATCCGCACCAGGCCGTTGACCGTGGCCTGGGTGCGGTCGAGGAAGCCATCGAGGGCGTCCTTGAGGGGGCCGAACCAGAGGCCCTGGTACACCAGATCCGCCCAGCTCATCTCAATCTGGCGCTTGTAGCGGAGCACGTCGGCGGCCAGGGTGAGGCTCTCCAGCTCCTGGTGGGCCCGGATCAGCAGCAGCAGGCCCGGGGTCTCGTAGATCTCCCGGCTCTTGATGCCCACCACCCGGTTCTCGATCATGTCGAGGCGGCCGAAGCCATGGGCCCCCGCCAGGGCATTGGCCCGGCGGATCAGGGCCACCGGATCGAGGCGCTCGCCGTCGATGGCCACCGGATTGCCCTGCTCGAAGGCGATCTCCACCACCTGTCCCTCGGCCGGAGCGTCCGCCACCGAGCGGGTCATGGCGAAGACCTCCTCGGGCGGCTCCACCATCGGATCCTCCAGGGGGCCGGCTTCGATGCTGCGGCCGAGCAGGTTGAGGTCGATCGAATAGGGGGATTTCTTGCTCACCGGCGCCGGGATGTCGCAGCGCTCGCCGTAAGCGATCGTCTCCTCCCGGCTCATGCCCCACTCCCGGGCCGGGGCCAGCACCTTGAGGTCCGGGGCCAGGGCGCCGATGGCGATGTCGAAGCGCACCTGGTCGTTGCCCTTGCCGGTGCAGCCGTGGGCCACCGCGTCGGCCCCCACCTCCCGGGCCACCTCGACGAGGCGGCGGGCGATCAGGGGGCGGGCCAGGGCCGTGGACAGGGGGTAGCGCCCCTCGTAGAGGGCATTGGCGCGGATGGCCGGGAAGGCGAACTCGCGAATGAAGGGATCGATCAGGTCGTCCACCAGGGAGCGGCTGGCGCCGGCCGCCAGGGCCTTGAGCCGGATCGGCTCGAGTTCGTCGCCCTGCCCCAGGTCGGCGGCGAAGGTGATGACCTCCTTCACGCCCCACTCGCGCATCAGGTAAGGGATGCAGACGCTGGTGTCGACACCACCGGAATAGGCGAGCACCACCCGCTCGGCACGCGGCGTGCCCACGGGCGGTTCAGCGCCCGCCCCCTGCTGCCCCAACGTCGCCATCCGTGCCGCTCCTGCGCTGTGGCGCCCGATTCTGGCGCCTGGAGGTCATTCTCCCCCCTGGTCCGCCGGCGGCAGCCGCCAGCGCAGCAGCACCACCAGGGCCAGCAGCAGGGGCGGCCCCAGCACCAGGGCGGCCACCAGCGCCGGCTGGACCGGCAGCGGCTGGGGCCAGCGCAGGCCGGCGGCGGCCAGCAGGATGCTGAGCACCAGGGCCGCCGACCAGAGACGGCCCACCTCCAGGAACTTGGACGGGGTCATGGGGGCGGCGCGATAGTGTGGTGAGTCGGTCCTTGACGACCCAGCCTGACGGCATGAGCATTCTCGACACCATCAACCCCTCCCTGACCCGCTACCGGCGCAACGAGCCCGCGCCGGTGCTGCCGTTGCGGGATGAGCCCGATCTGCTGAGCCTGCTCGAGGCCAGCGGCCGCCTGGTCGCCGACGAGGAAACGGCCAGCACCGATGTGAGCACGGTGGAAGAGGAGGAGCTGTCGGCGCTGATGGGCGAGAAAGAGGATTACAGCCCGGCCGATGAGCCCTCGGAGGAAGACTGGGAGGACTGACGGTCCGATCCGTCGCCACCCTGCCGCCTCTCCGATGGCCTCCCGCGACGGCCGCACACCTGCGGCCCTGCTCGCCCTGATCCTGCTGGCCGCCTGCCTGGCCAGTGATGCCCTGGTGGCCAACTCCCTGCTGACCCTGCCGCTGGTGGTGGCGGCCCTGGTCAGCGCGGGGGTGGCGGCCCTCGGGGTTCCCCGCCTGAGGGCCTTGAAACTGGGCCAGGTGATCCGCGATGAGGGGCCCCAGGCCCACCACAGCAAGGCGGGCACCCCCACCATGGGCGGCCTGTTGGTGGTGCCCGTGGGGGTGCTGGTGGGGGGGCTGATCAGCCCGGAGGATCCCCGCCCGCTGGCGGTGGCGGCGGTCACCCTGGCCTACATGGCGATCGGTGCCGTCGACGACTGGCGCAGCCTCACCCGCCGCACCAACACGGGCCTGAGCCCCCGGGGCAAGCTGCTGCTCCAGGCCCTGGCGGCGGTCGGCTTCCTGGCCTGGGCCCACCAGGGCGGCTGGCTGGGGGGCGGCCTGCCCGGCGACCTGGGTCTGCCCTTCGGCCGGGTGCTGACCCTCGGACTGCTGATCTGGCCCCTGGCCCTGTTCGTGTTCCTGGCCGAGAGCAACGCCACCAACCTCACCGACGGGCTCGACGGCCTGGCCGCCGGCTGCGGCGCCATCGTGTTCACCGGCATGGGGCTGCAGCTGATGCTGCGGGGCCACGGGGGAGATCCGGTGCTGGCCGCCTTCTGCACGGCCATGGCGGGCTGCTGGCTCGGCTTCCTCAGCCAGAACCGCCACCCGGCCCGGGTGTTCATGGGCGACACGGGCTCCCTCGCCATGGGGGCGGCCCTCTCCTCGGTGGCCTTGCTCACGAACAGCCTCTGGCCCCTGCTGCTGATGGGAGGCGTGTTCCTGGCCGAATCCCTCTCGGTGATCCTGCAGGTGGGGGTGTTCAAGGCCACCAAGGGCCCCGACGGCCAGGGGCGGCGCCTGTTCCGCATGGCGCCCCTGCACCACCATTTCGAGCTCGGCGGACTGCCGGAGCAGCAGGTGGTGCTCGGGCTCTGGGGCGCCAGCCTGATACTGGTGCTGGTGGGACTGGTGCTGCTGCCCTGAGCAGCCGCTCCCTGTCGTCGATTGCGGCGACCCTGCCGACCGATCCGTCGCACCCCCGGCCATGGCGTTTTTCACCTGGAAGGAAACGGGCCTCACCGCCGACTGCGTCAGCCTGGAGGCGATGGCGGCTCGGTTCGAGGAGGCGGCCGCCCTGATGCGCCGCATGGCCGATGAGGGCTTCAAGGTGGAGCGCCACCCGGAGGGGCAGCGCATCACCCACCCCGACCCGGCGGTGTTCGGGGCCTATGGCTTCGTGAGCGAGGAATCGGCCGAAAGCCAGCTCACCCTGCTGGAGGAGCCCGGCGCCTGATCAGCGGCGCAGGTACCCCACCACCCACACCAGCACGAAGGCCAGGGACGACACCCCCAGGTAGACCAGGGTCCAGGTCTGGAAGTCCGTGACGCTCCAGCCGAAGGGCAGCAGGCCGTTGGCCGCGTCACCGGCGGTGCTGAAGGCGAGGATTCGGGAGGCCAGGGGGCCGAAGCCCTGGGAGAACACGGGGAGAGCCGCAGGCATCGCGGCAGGTTAGGGGAAAGGGCGTGCGCCGCGTCAGGATCGCCTGATCCGCACCCCAGCCATGGCACCAGGCCCTTCCCCCTTCCCGCGGACGGTGATGCTGCTGGGCAGCGGCGAACTGGGCAAGGAGGTGGCCATCGCCGCCCAGCGGCTCGGCTGCCGCGTGATCGCCGTCGACCGCTACGCCGGTGCCCCCGCCATGGCGGTGGCGCAGGTGAGCGAGGTGGTGGCCATGGCCGACCCCGAGGCCCTCAAGGCGGTGGTGCGGCGCCATCGCCCCGACGTGGTGATTCCGGAGATCGAGGCCCTGGCGGTGGATGCCCTCGCCGAGCTGGAGGCGGAGGGCCTCACGGTGATTCCCACCGCCCGGGCCACGGCGGTGACGATGAACCGCGACCGCATCCGGGACCTGGCCGCCGGCGGGCTGGGGCTGCGCACCGCCCGCTTCGCCTATGCCGAAAGCGCCGCCGAGCTGGCGGCGGCGGCGGCGCCCCTGGGCTGGCCCGTGGTGGTGAAGCCGGTGATGAGCTCCTCCGGCAAGGGGCAGAGTGTGGTGCACGGCCCCGAGGGGATCGACGCCGCCTGGGAGGCGGCCATGGCCGGTGCCCGCGGGGAGGGGACGCGGGTGATCGTGGAGGAGTTCCTGCGCTTCAGCCTGGAGATCACCCTGCTGACGGTGCGCCAGTGGCAGGGCCCCACCCTGTTCTGCCCGCCGATCGGCCACGTCCAGGAGCGGGGCGACTACCAGTGCAGCTGGCAGCCGGCCCGGCTGGGGGCGGAGCAGCTGGCGGCGGCCCAGGCGATGGCCCGGGCCGTCACCGACGACCTGGGCGGCGCCGGCCTGTTCGGGGTGGAGTTCTTCCTCTGCGGCGAACCCGGCGCCGAGGAGGTGGTGTTCTCCGAGCTCTCGCCCCGGCCCCATGACACCGGCCTGGTGACGCTGGTGGGCCAGAACCTGAGCGAATTCGAGCTGCACCTGCGGGCAGTGCTGGGGCTGCCGATCCCGGAGATCCGCAGCCTCGGAGCGGCGGCCTCACGGGTGATCCTGGCCGGAGCGGACGTCCCTACGGGAGCCGGTACTCCCACCTACCTGGGGCTCGATCAGGCCCTGGCGGTGCCGGACACCCAGGTGCTGATCTTCGGCAAACCGGAGGCCCGGCCCTGGCGGCGCCTGGGTGTGGCCCTGGCCCGCGGCGACGATGAGGCGGACGCCCGCCGGCGCGCCGATGGGGCCGCGGCCCTCGTGCAGGTGCAGACCAGCCGATAAACCGTCGCCACCACTGGTTTTTCGCCGCTTCGAGCCCTATGGTGCGCCCCTGCGGGTAGCACAATGACTCAGGCCCATTCATCCTCGAGGCTCTCGCGCTCCCGGAAGAACCGGCAGAGGAGGGAGCTCGGGGCCGTGGCTCTGCCTGAGAAGACCGGCACCAGGCCCGATCCGAAGCAGCGGCCTTCCGCCCCGCAGCGCTCCCGCCGTCGCCCCCTGGTCACCTTCGGGATCGGCGTGGCCGTCGGTGCCGTGCTGGCCGGGCCCCTGCCGGCGCGGATCGCCCCCTTCCTGGCGGGCCTGATTCCCAGTTCGCGCAGCATCGGGGCGGTGCTGAATCCCCTCACCGTCGAGAACCGCCCGATCCTCGTGCTCGGCCGCGATTCCGTGGGCGAGAACACCGACGTGATGTTCACCGTGCGCCTTGATGGCGACATCACCCACATCACCCAGGTGCCGCGGGACACCTTCATCGAATCGCCCGAGCTGGGGGTGGTGAAGGCCAACTCCCTGTTCGCCCTCGGCGGCATCCAGACCGCCAAGGCGGAAGTGGGCAACCTGCTCTCCACCCCGGTGGAGCGCTACCTCAAGGTCAACCTCGACGCGGTCAACAAGGTGGCCGAGGCCCTCGGGGGCGTCGAGGTAGATGTGCCCAAGCGCATGTACTACGTCGACAACGCCCAGGGCCTCTACATCGACCTCTACCCCGGCAGGCAGCTGCTGAAGGGCAAGGAGCTGGAGGGCTTCCTGCGCTTCCGTCACGACGAGCAGGGCGACCTGGGCCGGATGGAACGCCAGCGCCTGGTGATGGCCCAGGTGTTCAGCAAGCTGGCCCAGCCGGCCACGATCGCCAAGCTGCCGGCCCTGCTGGAGATCGCCGGCAACGACATGGTCACCGACCTCTCGCCGATCGAGATGACCCAGCTGATGTCCGCCCTCGGCAAGACGAAGCTGAGCACCCAGCGGGTGCCCGGCCGGCTCTACTGGCACAACGACCTCAGCTACTGGATGCCTGACAGCAACCAGGCCCACGCCAGCGGCAGCGGCGAGGAGCCGCTGCCCTGAGGCTTCAGGCCACGGGGCCCCGGCCGTCGTCCGGGGTGCGCCAGCCGGCGGTGAGCTCGGCCAGCAGCTGGGCCAGCCCCTCCTTTTTCGGCAGGTCGGCCTCCGCCGCCCACTCGATCTCCTGGATGCGGGCGTCGGCGAGGCCGAGCAGCTCCACCAGATGGCGGTAGGCCACCCGCTCCTGGGCGTTGATGCTGGGCTCGCCTGGTGAGCGCCGGCCCACCCGCACCATCATGTAGCTGAGCTTCAGGGCCAGCTGGCGGTCGTCGGAGCCGGGGAGCTGGGCCACCAGGGCATCGAGGCCGGCCAGCGGCAGCCGCTCGGCCAGAAAGGCCTCCAGCTGCGCTTCAGCGAGGCTGTCGGGGCTGCCGCCGTGCAGCTGCGTGGCCACCTGTTCGGCCAGCAGCTCCCGCTCGGCCCTGGAGCATTCGCCGTCGGCCCAGGCGACGGTGCAGACGATGCGCAGCAGGGCCGCCTGGGCGGGGGTGAGTTCAGCCATGGGTCAGGCCGCGAGGGGAATGGGGGGATGCTGCTCCAGCACGTGCCGCAGGTAGCGGCCGGTGTGGCTGGCGGCGTGCTGGGCCACGGTCTCGGGGGTGCCGACGGCCACGATCTGGCCCCCCTTGTCACCACCTTCCGGCCCGAGGTCGATCAGCCAGTCGGCGCAGCGGATCACATCGAGGTTGTGCTCGATCACCAGGATCGAATTGCCCTTGTCCACCAGACGCTGCATCACGTCCATCAGCTTGTGGACGTCGTAGAAGCTCAGGCCAGTGGTGGGCTCGTCGATCAGGTAGAGGGTCTTGCCGGTGGCGCGGCGGGAGAGCTCGGTGGCCAGCTTCACCCGCTGGGCCTCACCGCCGGAGAGGGTGGGCGCGGGCTGGCCCAGCTTGATGTAGCCAAGACCCACATCCACCAGGGTGCTGAGGCGGTCGCCCGCCTGGGGGATGGCGGCGAACACCTCAGCGGCCTGCTCCACGGTCATCTCCAGCACGTCGGCGATGGTGTGGCCCCGGAAGGTCACCTGCAGGGTCTCGCGGTTGTAACGGGCCCCCTTGCAGACGTCGCACTGGACGTAGACGTCGGGGAGGAAGTTCATCTCGATCACGTTCACCCCCTGGCCGCTGCAGGCCTCGCAGCGGCCGCCCTTGACGTTGAAGCTGAACTGGCCCACCTGGTAGCCGCGGGCCTTGGCCTCCACCGTGGCGGCGAACACCTGGCGGATCGGATCGAAGGCGCCGGTGTAGGTGGCGGGGTTGGAGCGGGGGGTGCGGCCGATCGGCGACTGGTCGATGACGATCACCTTGTCGATCGCCTTGATGCCCCGCAGCTCCTCGAGCCCCGAAGGGAAGGGCACCTTCATGCCGAGGCGGTTCTCCAGGGCCGGGTGCAGCAACTCGTTCACCAGCGTGCTCTTGCCGCTGCCGCTCACCCCGGTGACGCACACCAGCCGGCCGAGGGGGATCTCCACGTCGATGCCCTGGAGGTTGTTGCGGGTGCAGTTGGCCAGGGTGAGCCGGCGGCTGCCGGCATCGCGGCGCTCGGCGGGGGTGGGGATGGAGCGGCGACCGCTCAGGTAGGCGCCGGTGAGGGAGGCCTCGGCGCTGAGCAGATCGTCGAGGGAGCCTTCGGCGACGATGTGGCCGCCATGGACGCCGGCGCCGGGGCCGATGTCGACGAGGTAATCGGCGGCGCGGATCGTGTCCTCGTCGTGCTCCACCACGATCAGGGTGTTGCCCAGGTCGCGCAGCTTGGTGAGGGTGGCCAGCAGGCGGTCGTTGTCGCGCTGGTGCAGGCCGATGCTGGGCTCATCGAGCACGTAGAGCACACCGGTGAGGCCGGCACCGATCTGGGTGGCCAGGCGGATCCGCTGGGCTTCTCCGCCTGAGAGGGTCATGGCGGGTCGATCCAGGCTCAGGTAATCGAGGCCGACGTCGAGCAGGAAGCGCAGGCGCATGCGGATCTCCCGCAGCACCAGATCGCCGATCTGGATCTGGCGGCTGCTGAGCAGGGGCTCGGCCCCTTCATGGGTGCCCACGCCCATCAGGGCCTCGATCCGCTCCAGGCTGTCGGCCACGCTCACGGAGGTGAGCTCGTGGATGGCGTAGGGGCCCACCCGCACCGCCAGGGCTTCCGGGCGCAGCCGCAGGCCGTGGCAGCTTTCGCAGGGCACCAGCTCCAGGTACTTCTCCAGTTTCTGGCGCACGGATTCGCCGCTGGCATCGCGCAGCTGACGCTCCAGGATCGGCAGAATCCCCTCGAAGGGACGTACGTAGCCCTCGCTCTTGCGGTAGCGGCTGTCGGCCTTGATGGCAATGGGCTCCTGGCTGCCGTGCAGCAGCACCGTGCGCTGCTCCTCGGTGAGCAGGTTCCAGGGGGTCTTGAGCTCGAAGCCGAAGGCCTCGCCGACGCTGAACAGCAGGGAGAAGTAGTAGCTGTTCTCCTTGTCGCTCCAGGGGGCGATGGCGGCGTACACCGGCAGGGAGGGATCGGGCACCACCCGCTCGACGGTGAACTTGCGCAGATGGCCGATGCCGTGGCAGTCGGGGCAGGCGCCGTAGGGGCTGTTGAAGGAGAACAGGCGGGGCGATAGCTCCTCCATCACGGCGCCGTGCACGGGGCAGGCGAAGTTCTCGGAATAGAGCCGCTCGCGCTCCACGCCCTCGGGCAGGGGTTCGTCGGCCTTGGGCACCACCTCCACCAGGGCCAGGCCCTCGCCGCGCTTCAGGGCGGTGCGCAGGGAATCGGTGAGGCGCTCATTGATGCCCTCACGGGCCACCAGCCGGTCGACCACCACCTCGATGTGGTGGGCATGGTTCTTGTCGAGCTCGATGTTGTCGGCCAGCTCGCGCACCTCGCCGTTGATCCGTACCCGGGCGAAGCCCTCCGCCACCAGGCCGGCCAGCAGCTTCACGTGGGTGCCCTTCTTGCCCCGCACCACGGGCGCCAGCAGCTGATACCTGGTGCCCTCCGGCAGGGTGAGGATCTGGTCCACCATCTCGTCGATGGACTGGGGCTTGATCGAGCGGTCGCACTGGGGGCAGTGGGGTTCGCCGGCGCGGCCGTAGAGAAGGCGCAGATAGTCCTGGATCTCCGTCACCGTGCCGACGGTGGAGCGGGGGTTGTGGCTGGTGGACTTCTGGTCGATCGAGATGGCGGGCGAGAGCCCCTCGATCGCATCGACATCCGGCTTGTCCACCTGGCCGAGGAACTGGCGGGCGTAGGCGGAGAGGCTCTCCACGTAGCGCCGCTGGCCCTCGGCGAAGATCGTGTCGAAGGCGAGGGAGCTCTTGCCGCTGCCGCTCACGCCGGTGAACACCACCATGCGGTTGCGCGGGATGGTGAGATCGACGTTGCGCAGGTTGTGCTGGCGGGCCCCGCGGACCCGGATCACGTCCTCAAGGCTGCCGCCGGTGAGGGTGCGCAGGGCCTTCTCAGGCGTTGGGACGGCGTCCTCCGGCAGCGTGCCGGAGGTGCCGTTGCCGGGAGCCGCGCTCTTGCTGGAGGATCCGACGCGGGCACGGGGCATGGGGGGCGGTCGGCAGCCGATGAGTCTACGGGGGATGGCCCTGGGACAGGCTCAGGCCAGGGCCGGCAGGGGGGCGGCGGCGGCGCAGAGCTCCAGGCTCACGTCCCAGAGGCGCCGGCACTGGTCGGCATCGAGGGCCGCCGGGGCGATGCGCACCTCCGTGGGCCAGCCCCGCAGGCCGCCCCACTGGTCGGGGCCGTAGTGGCCGCCCGGCTTGGCCTCGGGGGCGGTGGCGGCGAACAGCTGGGGCAGGGCCCCCATGGCGGCGCTCTGGAAGAGCGGATCCATCAGCCGGTAGGCGATGGGCTCGAAGCGGGAACCGGTGGCTTCGATCGAGGCGGGCTGGAGGTTGGTGCGGGCGAAGCCGGGGTGGGCCGCCAGGGACAGGACGGGGCTGCCCTGGTCGGCGAGGCGCCGCTGCAGCTCGAGGGCGAACATCACGTTGGCCAGCTTGCTCTGGCCATAGGCCCGCCAGCGGTCGTAACGGCGCTCGCCCTGGAGGTCGTCGAAGGCGATGCGGCCGAAGTACTGGGCCCCGGAGGTCACCGTGACCACCCGGGCACCGGGGCGGTCGCGCAGCAGGGGCAGCAGGGCGAGGGTGAGGGCGACGTGGCCGAGGTGGTTGGTGCCGAACTGGAGCTCGAACCCCTGGCGGGTGAGGCGGCGGGGCGGCGCCATGACGCCGGCATTGTTGATCAGCAGATCGAGGCGGCCGTAGCGCTCCGCGACGGTCGCGGCGGCGGCGGCCACGCTGGCCAGGTCGGCCAGATCCAGGGGCAGCAGGTCGAGGGCGCCGGTGGAGGAGGCGGCGGTGAGCAGCTCCTCGCGGGCCTGCTCCGCCTTGGCCAGGGAACGGCAGGCCAGCAGCACGGTGGCGCCGCGGGCCGCCAGGGCCCGGGCGGTTTCCAGACCCAGGCCACTGTTGGCGCCGGTGACCAGGGCGATCCGGCCGGACTGGTCAGGGATGTCGGCGACGGTCCAGCGCATGGCGGTCAGGGGGAGAACAAGGGCGGGAAAACGACGATCAGGAGGGGGGCCTTCACCCGGAGAGGTCCCGCTCAGGGAATCGTAACGGAATGTGACGGGTCCGGTCCCTCGCGGCGAAGCAGGAAGAAAAAGGGCATCTCCATGCCCTTGAGGTCCATCACCCCCAGCACGGTGTCGTCGTCCACCCGACGGAAGACATCGTTGATGGGGAGGTGGTCGTACTGCATCGTGGCGCTCTCCACACCGCGGTAGCGGGTCATCCGCAACCGGGCTCCGGAGCGACGGGTGCTGAACAGGGGCAGCAGCAGCTGGAACAGGCGACCGGCCAGCGGCGAGGTGGGGATCGGCACGCGCCCGCTCAGGCGCAGCCCCGGCCCCATGGCCCTCGGCTCCAGGCAGGTGCGGCCGCCACCGAGGGTGCGGAACACCAGCGGATGGACCTCCTCAGCGCTGTCGAAGCGCTTGCCATGCCAGTGGAAGGCCTCCAGGGCGCCGTCCAGCGGGTGTCCGGTGCGAACGCTCTCTCCCGTCCAGGCCCCGAGCATGAAGGCGATCTCCACCGGGGGGAGGGCATCGAAGCGGGCGAAGGCCTGCTCCGTGGTGGTGATGGCGGGGGGGATGAAGGAGCCAGTGGGCTTCGGGCCTGGAGCGTTTCCCATGGCAGGCACGGCACGATCCGAACGGGTGCGAATCGCAGGGTATCAATAATGAAGAACTGTGACGAGATAAAGGTAAAGATCAGGTTAAGAGAGTTAATGAATTTCAGATTCTGCTCACCTGTCCTCGCCATCGAGCCGTCGTCCGCGCCGTTGACAGGCGTGATCCAAGGCTCGCCATTCCGTGCCCTCGATGAAGTCGGCAACCGGCCCATCCAGGGGTGTACTCCGTGCCTACGGCGACCGATGCTGCCGCATGCGTTAAAACGAAGGGCCTTGAACGTGACGAAGGAGTGTCGCTATCGACTCTCGTCATCACCGCCCGAAAAGGTGCTGTTTGATCACCTCCCCAAGTGTGGAGGAACCACGGTCACGAGATACCTCACTGGGCACTATCCCGACCGTCTGATCTTCCGCAGCTGCAGCCTGATGCCACTTGAGTCTGTGGAGAGGTTCGGCAGGCAATCAGAGAATCTGCGCCAGTCCTATTCACTCATCACAGGACATCTTGTCCGCCATCTGATCGGCTTGGTGGATCCCGCCTGCCTGACCGTGACCTTGCTGAGGGACCCTATCGAGCGGATCACGTCCCACTATTTCTATGCAAGGAGCTCCCCCCAACACTACCTTCATGAACAGATTCATTCCCATCAGATGACACTCGAGGACTATGTTTCCTGTGATCTGAGCGAAGAACTGAGAAACTGGTATACCACCTATTTTACCGGCCTGAGCATCGATCAGGCCGAAGCGAATCCCGCCAGTTCTGTGGCCGCTGCCCTGGAGATTCTCAACACCAGCTATGATATGGTTGGCACTCTTGAGTCCTTCAGGGACTTCATCGAAAGCCTCAAAAAACGGGTCAGACTTTGGCATACCTATCGGGGCAGCATTCGAAATTCCACGCCCAACCGGCCGCGGACGTCCCAGCTGCCACCGGCGACCATTGAGGCCATCCAGACCACCAATCATCTTGATATCGCGCTCTATGCAGCGGTGAGGAATCGTATCGCTGCCGAAGCCAACTGCGCCGCCGCGCTGCCGCCGGACTGGGCGATGCACCGCGCCGGCGTGCCTCCTAGCCTGAATCCGCCAAGTGAACGCCGTTGCGATCGATGACCCCCCAAGAACGATCGACGGCAGGATATTCCCTGGAGGACGACATCTATTCGTCCTCTGATCTCTCGGTCACGCTGCCCAAGGCCCATTTCCCCAGCAGGGAACACAATCCCCGCGCCGTGTTCGCCGCGATCCGCGACGAGCTGATGCTGGATGGCAATTCCCGCCAGAACCTGGCCACCTTCTGCCAGACCTGGGTGGAGGACGAAGTCCATGCCCTGATGGATCTCTGCATCAACAAGAACATCGAGGACAAGGACGAATATCCCCAGACCGCCGAGATCGAAGCCCGCTGCGCCCGCATGGTGGCCGATCTCTGGCACGCCCCCGCGGTCGATGACGCCATCGGCTGCTCCACCACCGGCTCCAGCGAGGCCGCCATGCTCGGGGGCCTGGCGATGAAGCGCCGCTGGGAAGCCCAGCGCAAGCGTCAGGGACGACCCAGCGACAGACCCAACCTGGTGACCGGGCCGGTGCAGATCTGCTGGCACAAGTTCTGCCGCTACTGGGACATCGAGCACCGCGAGATCCCGATGGAGCCCGGCCGGCTGATCCTCAGCCCCGAGGCGGCGCTGCGCTACTGCGACGAGAACACCATCGGCGTGGTGCCCACCCTGGGGGTCACCTTCACCGGCCAGTACGAACCGGTGCAGGAGCTGGCGGCCGCCCTCGATGACCTGCAGGCCCGCACCGGCCTCGACATCCCCATCCATGTGGATGCCGCCAGCGGCGGCTTCCTGGCGCCCTTCTGCGCTCCCGACCTGGTCTGGGACTTCCGCCTGCCGCGGGTGCGCTCGATCAATGCCTCCGGCCACAAGTTCGGCCTGGCGCCGCTGGGGGTGGGCTGGGTGCTGTGGCGCCAGACCACCGACCTGCCCGAGGAGATGGTGTTCTGGGTGAACTACCTGGGCGGCAACATGCGTGATCTCACCCTCAACTTCTCCAGGCCCGGGGGCCAGGTGGTGTGTCAGTACTACAACTTCCTGCGCCTGGGCCGGGAGGGCTACCGCAAGGTGCATGCCGCCTGTTACGCCACGGCCCAGTACCTGGCGAGGGAGATCGGCAAGCTGGGGCCGTTCGAGATTCTTTTCGGCGGGGAGGATCAGGCGGGCATTCCCGCCCTCACCTGGAGGATCCGGGAGGGAAGCGACGTGACCTTCAACCTCTACGCCCTCGCCGACCGCCTGCGGGTGCGCGGCTGGCAGGTGCCGGCCTACAGCCTGCCGGCCCACTGCGAGGGGATCACCGTGCAGCGGATCCTGGTGCGCCATGGCGTCAGTCGCGATCTGGCCGATCTGCTGCTGGAGAACATCCGCCAGTCCCTCGATTTCTTCGCCAGCCACCCTGGCCACAGTGCCCTCAGCGAGGCGACGGCCTCGGGGTTCCACCACTGACCGGGGGCGCGCCCGCGCCCAGCAGGCTGGCGGCATAGCTGTGGGCCTCGCCGGAATCGCCGCCGGCCAGTTCCGCCAGCTCCGCCTGGCGCTCCTGAGTGTCCCGCAGGTGGGACACCCGCGTGTGAGTGAGCCCGGCCTCGACGCTCTTGCTGACCCGGAAGTGGTGCTGGGCGGCGGCGGCCACCAGGGGCTGGTGGGTGATGCAGAACACCTGGCGCCGCTCGGCCAGGCGCCGCAGCAGCTGGGCCATGGCGCCGCTGACACGGCCGCTCACGCCCGCATCGATCTCATCGAACAGCAGGGTGACGTGGGGGTCGGCCGCGGCCAGGCAGGTTTTCAGCGCCAGCAGGAAGCGGCTCATCTCGCCGCCGGAGGCCACCTCCACCAGGGGCGCCGGCGGCTGGCCCGGGTTGGCGGAGAACAGGAACTGCACCGCATCGGCCCCCTCCTCGCCGGGCTCGGCGGCAGTCAGGTCGACGGCGAAGCGCACGTTGGCCAGGCCCATGGGCCGCAGGGCCTCCATCAGCTGGTCCTCCAGGCGGCGGGCGGCGGCGGTGCGGCCCTGGGTGAGCGCGGCATTGGCCCGGTCGCGTCGCTGGCGGGCGGCGGCTTCGGCGGCCTCGAGGCCGGCCAGGGCGGCCTCGGCATGCGCGCCGGCCAGCTGCTCGCGCAGCTCGTCGCGCCGGGCGATCAGTTCGCTCAGGCTCTGGCCATGGCGACGCTCCAGGGCTTTGAGCTGGGCCATGCGCTCCTGCAGCAGGGCCAGGCTGTCGGGGTCGCTCTCCAGCAGGGAGCCGTAGCGGTCGAGGTCGCGGGCCAGATCCTGGAGCCCGGCGAGGGCCTCGGCGCAGGCCCCGTGCAGCGCCGCCACACCGGCATCGAGGCCGGCCATGGTCTGCAGCTCCTGGTCACAGGCCGCCAGGTGATCCAGCACCGACGGGGCCCCCTCGGCCCCCTCCACCAGCCGGCCGATCAGGGTCATCACCCCCTCCTGCAGGCGCACCCCGTGGGCGAGCCGGTCCTGCTCGCCCTGGAGCCGCTGGCGCTCGGCCGGATCCTCCAGGGCCGCAGCCTCCAGCTCCGCCAGCAGCTCCTCCTGCCGCTGGCGATCCCGGGCGAAGCGGTCGCGGTCAGCGCGGGCCCGCGCCAGGGCGTCGGCCTCCCCCTTCCAGTGCTGCCAGGCGGCGCGGCTGGCCTCCAGGGCCCCGGCCAGCTCCTCGCCGGCGAAGCGATCCAGCCAGCGGCGCTGCTGGCCGGGGCGGCCCAGCTGCTGGGTCTGGCCCTGCACGGTGAGATCAAGGAGCAGGGGGCGCAGCTCCAGCACCTGGCTGCGGCTGACCACCACCCCGTTGAGGCGGTGGCGGCTGGTGAGCCGGTCGTCCTGGAGGCGCCAGTCGCGGCTGAGCAGCAGTTCGTCGTCCTCGGCCTCGAGTTCCTGGCGTTCCAGCCAGTCGCGCACGGGGGGAGCCAGGCTGAAGCTGGCCTCGATGCGGCCCCGCTGGGCGTCGCGACGCAGCAGGCGAGCCCCCTGGCTGCCCTGGGCGCCGCCGAGCAGGGCATCCAGGGCATCGAGCAGGATCGACTTGCCGGCACCGGTCTCGCCGGTGAGCACGGTGAAGCCGGACGAAAACACCAGCTCCAGGCGCTCGATCAGGGCGATGTTCTCGAGGCGCAGACCCGTGAGCACCCAGGCCTCCGGCGAGCGATCGGTACGTGCCCCGACCGTAGCGGCTGTGACTTTCGTTTAGAAGGGGGTTCCGCCTGCCGGCGCCGCGGCGGTGCACCCCAGCCATGGTCTCCTCCCCCCCAGCCCCTCTCCCGACCCCCGAGCGGGTGGCCGCCGACGTCGAGATGGGGGATTTCCTGGAGGCGGCGGGCCTGCTCAGCTACGACCCGGCCGCCATCACCCGCATCTACGCCGGCCACCCGATGCGCCTGGCCCGGCGGGTCTGGCAGACCCTGGTGCCGATCGGCCTCTATCTGCTGGGGGTGGGCTTCGACTGGTTCACCGGCCAGCTGGCCAACCCCGGCCGGGCGCGGGAACGGGCCCGGGAGTGCGCCGAACTGCTGGTGGCCCTCGGCCCCGCCTTCATCAAGGCCGGCCAGGCCCTTTCCACCCGGCCGGACATCATTCCGCCGGTGCTGCTGGAAGAGCTGGCCCAGCTGCAGGATCAGCTGCCCGGCTTCGACAGCGCCCTGGCCATGGCCTGCATCGAGGAGGACCTCGGCGCACCGGTGGAGACGATCTTCGCCTCGCTGGAGAAGGAGCCGATCTCCGCCGCCTCCCTCGGCCAGGTGCACCGGGGCGTGCTGATGAGCGGCGAACGGGTGGCGGTGAAGGTGCAGCGGCCGGGCCTGCGGGAGCAGATCACCCTCGACCTCTACATCGTCCGAAACATCGCCGGCTGGCTGAACAAGAATGTGGGCCTGATCAAGAGCGATCTGGTCGGTCTGATCGATGAACTCGGCAAACGGGTCTTCGAGGAGATGGACTACATCAACGAGGCCACCAACGCCGAGACCTTCGCCCGGCTGCACAGCCACAACCCCCGCATCGCCGTCCCCGCCATCTACCGCCAGGCCACCAGCCGCCGGGTGCTGACGATGGAATGGATCGACGGCGTCAAACTCACCAACCTCGACGCGGTGCGCGCCCTGGGGGTCGACCCCGACCAGATGGTGGAGGTGGGGGTGAACTGCAGCCTGCAGCAGCTGCTGGAGCACGGCTTCTTCCACGCCGATCCCCACCCCGGCAACCTGCTGGCCCTGCCCGACGGACGCCTGGCCTACCTGGATTTCGGCATGATGAGCGAGGTGTCGCGGGAGGCACGCACCGGGCTGATCCAGGCGGTGGTGCACCTGGTGAACCGTAACTTCGGCGCCCTCTCCAAGGACTTCGTGCAGCTGGGCTTCCTGGGGGAAGCGGTGGACCTGGAGCCGATCGTGCCGGCCTTCGAGACGGTGTTCGGCCAGGCCCTGGAGATGGGCGTGAGCCGCATGGACTTCAAGGCGGTCACTGACGACCTCTCCGGGGTGATGTACCGCTTCCCCTTCCAGGTGCCGCCGTACTACGCGCTGATCATCCGCTCCCTGGTCACCCTGGAGGGCATCGCCCTGAGCGTCGACCCGGACTTCAAGATCCTCGGCGCCGCCTACCCCTACTTCGCCCGCCGGCTGATGGAGGATCCCGATCCCGAGCTGCGCCGCAGCCTGCGGGAGATGCTCTACGACGGCGACGAGTTCCGCTGGCAGCGGCTGGAGAGCCTGGTGGCCAGCGCCTCCCTCCAGGAGCAGCTGGACCTCGACGGCCTGCTCGACCAGGTGCTCGATTTCCTCTTCTCCCCCAACGGCGGCCTGCTGCGCCAGCAGCTCGTCGATGCGCTGGTGCAGCAGATGGATGCCCTGGCCTGGAACACCACCCTGCGGCTCGGCCGGCGGTTGCCGCCCCGCCTGCTGCCGCCGGGGCTGCGGGCCCTGCCCCCCAGCGCGGCCACCCCACCGCTGATGGACCTGGAGCCGATCCAGGAGCTGCTGGCCATCCTGCGCGACCTGCCCGGCTTCGAGCCGTCCCTGCTGCTGAAGCGCCTGCCGCGGGTGCTGGGGGAACCGGATCTGCGCCGCATGGGGCTGCAGGTGGCCAAGGGTCTGGCGGAGAGGGGCGTGGTGCACCTGCTGCGCGATGTACTGGTCACACCGGCGGTGCGCCAGGCGGCCGGTGTCGCTGGTGCCTGAGATCCGTAGAGTCAATCGGACCCGAGGGAGACAAGTGTGAACAAGCGGCGAAGGCTCGTGGCCGCTGTCCTGGGTCTGGGGCTGTGCTGCTCGACTCCCGCGGCCATGGCCACCGAGAACCTGGTGTTCACCAGCGGGGCCTTCCGGCGCTCGATCCCGGTGGCCGACCTGGAGCATCTGGCCACCACCGGGGAGGCCCGGGGCCTGCTGGCCGACGTGCTGCGGCTGGGCCGCCAGGACCCCAAGCAGGTCAGCAAGCTGCTGAATGAATCGGTGCGGCTGCCGATCGTGCTGATGAGCCGCCTGCTCAACACCCGCATCGGTGAAGCGATCCTGGCCCGCCTGGCACGGATCCTGTTTCCCCTTCGGGCCCCGGAAGCCGGTGTGCCCGCGCTGCGCGCCGCCATGGTGCTGGGCACCTACGAGGGCAAGGGGTCGTTGTCGGCCATCACCTTCCTGCGGGCCTACCCGACCCGGGAGCTGGAGGTGAGCATCCCGGCCCTGATGGCGCTGGCGTCCAAGGCCTCCTCGATCAGCGAACTGGTGCGCTTCTTCTCCGAGTCGCCGCTGGACGGGCTGCGGGGCAGCGACCCCCAGGCGGCTCCAGCGCCTGCTCCCGCACCCGCCTCGCCAGCCCCGAACGCCCCCGCCCCCTGAACGCCCCAGACCGGAGCCCTACATTGACGTCAGCCACGCCGCTGTCCCCCGTGCCCCTGCTACGAGCCCTGCGACGCCTGGGCCGGCAGCCCACCATGCAGGACTGGCCGGGGCTGATCGAGGCCTACCGCAGCTGGCTGCCCGTCAGTGACGCCACCCCGGTGGTGACCCTGCGCGAGGGGGCCACGCCCCTGATTCCGGCGCCGGTGATCGCCGAACGGGTGGGCCGGGGCGTGAAGGTGTTCCTCAAGTACGACGGCCTCAACCCCACCGGCTCCTTCAAGGACCGGGGCATGACGATGGCCATCAGCAAGGCCAAGGAAGCGGGCTCCGAAGCGGTGATCTGTGCCAGCACCGGCAACACCTCGGCGGCGGCGGCGGCCTACGCGCGCCGGGGCGGGATGCGGGCCTTCGTGCTGATCCCCGACGGCTACGTGGCCCAGGGGAAGCTGGCCCAGGCCCTGCTCTACGGCGCCGAGGTGCTGGCGGTGCAGGGCAACTTCGACCGGGCCCTGGCGATCGTGCGGGACGTGGCCGACCGCTATCCGGTCACCCTGGTGAACTCCCTCAACCCCTACCGGCTGCAGGGGCAGAAGACGGCCGCCTTCGAGGTGGTCGATGCCCTCGGCGAAGCCCCCGACTGGCTCTGCATCCCGGTGGGCAACGCCGGCAACATCAGCGCCTACTGGATGGGCTTCAAGGAGTACCGCCAGGCGGGCCACAGCACGGTGCTGCCACGGATGATGGGCTTCCAGGCCGCCGGTGCCGCACCGATGGTGCTGGGGCACACCGTGGAGCAGCCCGACACCATCGCCACGGCGATCCGCATCGGCAATCCGGTGAACAAGGAGAACGCCCTCAACGTGCGTAAGGAGAGCAACGGCGACTTCATGGCCGTCACCGACGCCGAGATCATCGACGCCTACAAGCTGCTGGGCCAGGGGGAGGGGATCTTCTGCGAGCCCGCCAGCGCCGCCTCGGTGGCGGGCCTGATCAAGCGGCGGGAGGAGGTGCCGGCCGGCGCCACGGTGGTGTGCGTGCTCACCGGCAACGGCCTCAAGGACCCGACGACGGCGATCGAGAACAACGACGCCACCTTCCACACCGGCATCGCCCCCGAGACCGAGACCGTCGCCAAGGTGATGGGCTTCTGATCGCCTGACGCCGCGCTCACAGGCGCTGACGCTGGGCCAACCGTCTGGGGAAATCCTGGGACATTCCCCACCGCCGACCGGGAGAGCGCAGGGAGAGAAAACCCCCGTGGGCGGGCCGCGGATTCCCCAGGACCGGGAATCGGTGGAAAACCCCTGGAAACGGCCCCGTTGCGGCGCCATTTCCCCAGCCGTCGAGCCCAGACAACCCAGTGGTGCCAAGGGAAGAAAGCCTGTTTACCCGTTTTCCCCCGCCCCTACGACGACGGGCTGTTTTTCTTCTTCTCAATCCTTGATTGATCCTCTGAACAGTCGGGAGACCACCCGTTGCGCTTTGGCGCGCCCTGTGAAACCGTGGGGCCTCACGAACGCCGTGCCGCCCTCGCCGGCCCCCGCCATGAAGCTGGTCTGCTCCCAGGCTGAACTCAGCGCCAGCCTCCAGCTGGTCAGCCGGGCGGTGGCGACCCGCCCCACCCATCCGGTGCTGGCCAACGTGCTGCTCACCGCCGATGCGGGCACCGGCCGCCTCAGCCTCACCGGCTTCGATCTCAGCCTCGGCATCCAGACGAGCCTGCCCGCCGCCGTCGAGACCAGCGGCGCCATCACCCTGCCGGCGAAGATGTTCGGTGAGATCGTGGCCCGCCTGGCCACCGACAGCCCCATCAGCCTCAGCTGCCCCGAGGGCGAGGAGCAGCTGGAGCTGACCAACCTCTCGGGCAGCTACAAGATGCGCGGCATGCCCGCCGACGACTACCCGGACCTGCCCCTGGCCCAGAGCGGCACGCCGATCCGTTTCCACGCCGAGGCCCTGGTGAAGGGCCTGCGGGCCACCCTGTTCGCCAGCAGCCCCGATGAGAACAAGCAGCTGCTGACCGGCGTGCACCTGCGCCTGGATGGCGAAGGCCTGGAGTGCGCCGCCACCGACGGCCACCGCCTGGCGGTGCAGCGCCTTTCCCACGCGGTGGAGGCCACCGACCAGCCCGCCGCCGATGGCGAGGATTTCGCCGTCACCGTGCCGGCCCGGTCCCTGCGGGAGCTGGAGCGGATCCTCTCGGGCCGCGGCTCCCAGGAGCCCCTGAGCCTGTTCTGCGAGCGCGGCCAGGTGGTGGTGCTCTCCGCCGACCAGGTGCTCACCAGCCGCAGCCTCGACGGCACCTACCCCAACTACCGCCAGCTGATCCCGGCCTCCTTCCAGCGCCGCATGGTGCTCGACCGCCGCGCCTTCATCGCCGCCCTCGAGCGGGTGGCGGTGCTGGCCGACCAGCACAACAACGTGGTCAAGATCAGCGCCGACCCGGCCGCCGGCACGGCGACGATCCGGGCCGACGCCCAGGACGTGGGCAGCGGCTCGGAATCGCTGGCGGCCACGATCGAGGGGGAGGCGATCGAGATCGCCTTCAACGTCCGCTACCTGCTCGATGGCCTCAAGGCCATGGGCTCCGACCAGGTGGTGCTGCAGTGCAATGCCGCCACCACGCCGGCCGTGCTGGCGCCGGTGGGGGCCGATGAGGCGTTCACCTATCTGGTGATGCCCGTCCAGATCCGCACCAGCTGAGCCCGTGGGTCTTCCCGACCAGCTGCTGCTGAGCGATCTGCTGCGGCGGCAGGTGCGGTGCGATCAGGGCCTCGAGCGCGGTGCTGGCGTGCTGGCCTGGATGCACCCGCCGGTGCACCGGCTGCTGGGCTGGGCCAGCCGGCCCTCGGCCTTCGCCCAGCGGCGGCTCGTCTGGCGGCTGGACCAGCTGCGGGGCCTGGGGGAGCAGGAGGTGTTCGTGAAGGGGGAGCCGGCGGAAACCGACGCGGCCACCCTCGAACGGTTGCCGACCCTGATCGATGCCGCCCTCACCGGCGCCGATGACGTGCCCCTGGGGCTGGTGGCCGACGCCGCCGTGGAGCTGCGCAGCGGCCGCATCCTGCACTACCTGGTGGCCCGCAGCGACCCGCGGCTGCCCGGCACCAGCCGCTGGCGCCTCAGCCCCGACCGGATCGTCGACCAGCAGCCCGGCCGGGTGTTCACCGCCCTGCGGGGGCTGGATGATCTGCCGGTGGCCCGCGCCAGCGTGCGCCAGCAGCTGCTGCGCCGCTCACGGCGCTGGAAGGAGCAGGTGCAGGAGGTGGGCGGCCGCGTCGAGGAGCGGCTGGAGGGCTGGCTGGAGGAGCCCCCCTGGCCGGAGGCCTTCCGCGAGGAGCGGCCCTGGCCCGATCGCGACCCCGACCCTGCGCGGGAGCGCCGCGACCCCTACGACGAGGACCCCGCCGGGCCCGACCCCTATGGGGAGGAGCGCTACGTCGGCGAGCCGGACGAACCCGACCCCCTCGAGGACTGGCCTGAGGAGGAGGAGCCGCTGGAGGAGCCCCGGGAGTTCCGGGAGCCCCGCCAGGTGCCGCCGGAGGAGCCGCCACCGCGCCGCGATCGCTACCGGGGCCGGGAGCCCCACCGGGACGACGACCCCTGGATCTGATACTGGAGGGCCGTTGCCGCGCCCCCCGGTGGTTTCTGCCTCGACCCCGTCATTCTCGGTGCCCGAGGCCCTGCGCAAGGAGGGCCTGAGCCAGGGCGACTACGACGAGATCGTGCGCCGTCTGGGGCGCGCCCCCAACCGGGCCGAGCTGGGCATGTTCGGGGTGATGTGGTCGGAGCACTGCTGCTACCGCAACTCCCGCCCCCTGCTGGGCCAGTTCCCCACCACCGGCCCCCGCATCCTGGTGGGACCGGGCGAGAACGCCGGCGTGGTCGACCTGGGCGAGGGCCAGCGGCTGGCCTTCAAGATCGAGAGCCACAACCACCCTTCGGCGGTGGAGCCCTTCCAGGGGGCGGCCACCGGGGTGGGGGGCATCCTGCGGGACATCTTCACCATGGGGGCGCGCCCGATCGCCCTGCTCAACGCCCTGCGCTTCGGGCCGCTGGAGGACGAGCGCAACGTGGGCCTGATGGAGGGGGTGGTGGCCGGCATCGCCCACTACGGCAACTGCGTCGGCGTGCCGACGGTGGGGGGTGAGGTGGCCTTCGACCCCAGCTACGGCGGCAACCCGCTGGTGAATGCCATGGCCCTGGGCCTGATGGAGACCGACGACATCGTCTGCTCCGGGGCGGTGGGCGTGGGCAATCCGGTGGTCTACGTGGGCAGCACCACCGGCCGTGACGGCATGGGCGGCGCCAGCTTCGCGTCCGCCGAGCTCACCGAGGCCTCCCTCGACGACCGGCCCGCCGTGCAGGTGGGCGATCCGTTCCTGGAGAAGGGGCTGATCGAGGCCTGCCTGGAGGCCTTCCAGAGCGGTGATGTGGTGGCGGCCCAGGACATGGGCGCCGCCGGCCTCACCTGCAGCTGCTCGGAGATGGCGGCCAAGGGGGGCCTGGGCATCGAACTGGATCTGGATCGGGTGCCCGCCCGTGAGGCCGGCATGAGCGCCTACGAGTTCCTGCTGAGCGAATCCCAGGAGCGGATGCTGTTCGTGGTGGCGGCGGGCCGGGAGGAGCCGCTGATGGAGCGCTTCCGCCGCTGGGGCCTGCAGGCGGCGGTGGTGGGCCGGGTGCTGCAGGAGAACGTGGTGAGGGTGCTGCAGCACGGCGCGGTGGCGGCCGAGGTGCCCGCCAGCGCCCTGGCGGACGACACGCCGATCAACCACCACGAGCTGCTGGCCGAACCCCCGGCCGAGATCCAGGCCCACTGGACCTGGAGCGAAGCCGAGCTGCCGCCGGCCTCGAATGCCGGCGGCCTGGAGCTGGCCGCTGGAGCGCTGGGCTGGGGTGACGTGCTGCTGCGCCTGCTCGATGACCCCACCATCGCCAGCAAGCGCTGGGTGTACCGCCAGTACGACCACCAGGTCCAGGCCAACACGGTGGTGCTGCCCGGCGGTGCCGATGCGGCGGTGGTGCGACTGCGGCCCCAGCAGGGGGAGGGGGCGATGGCGGCGGCGACGCGCGGCGTGGCGGCGACGGTCGACTGCCCCAACCGCTGGGTGGCCCTCGATCCGGAGCGGGGCGCCATGGCGGCGGTGGCGGAGGCGGCCCGCAACCTCTCCTGCGCCGGCGCCGAGCCCCTGGCGGTCACCGACAACCTCAACTTCCCCTCCCCCGACACCGCCACCGGCTATTGGCAGCTGGCGATGGCCTGCCGGGGCCTGTCGGCGGCCTGCAGCGCCCTGGCCACGCCGGTCACCGGCGGCAACGTCTCCCTGTACAACGAGACCCGCCTGCCGGACGGGCGCATGCAGCCGATCCACCCCACCCCGGTGGTGGGCATGGTGGGCCTGGTGCACGACCTGGTCCACGTGACGGGGCTGGCCTGGGGCCAGGCCGGTGATGCCATCTGGCTGCTGGGGGTGCCGCTGCAGGAGAGCGGCGACGAACGCCTGGGACTGGGGGCCAGCAGCTACCTGGAGGTGGTCCACGGCCGGCTCACCGGTCGCCCGCCGCTGACGGATCTGGCCCTGGAGGGCCAGGTGCAGGGCTTCCTGCGCCAGGCCATCGCCGCCGGTCTGGTGCGCTCCGCCCACGACCTCTCCGATGGCGGCCTGGCGGTGGCGCTGGCGGAGGCCTGCATCGCCTCCGGCCTGGGGGCCGCGCTGGAGTTGCCCGCCGGCGCGGGGCGCCCCGACCGGCTGCTGTTCGCCGAGGGCGGCGCCCGGGTGCTGGTGAGCGTGGCGCCGGAGCAGGAGGCGGCCTGGCGGGCGGCCCTGGCCGAGGCCGGTGAGGCCGTGCCGGCCGAGCGCCTGGGGGTGGTCACGGCGGATTCCCGCCTGGTGGTGGCGCGGGGCGGCGAGCCCCTGCTGGCGCTGGCGGTGGAGCAGCTGCGCCACACCTACGAGCAGGCGATCCCTGCCCGCCTGGGCAAGGCTGGCCCCCCACCCGACAGGTAATGGGCCAAGATGAAGCCGGTCCTTGGTCTGAACCTCCCGTGCCCTTCGCCGATCACCGCGATGCGCACGCTTCCCTGACCGACCCTGACCGCCCCGACAAGCCGGAGGAGGCCTGCGGCGTCTTCGCCGTGCTGGCCGCCGAAGAGGCGGTGGCCAACCTCACCTATTTCGGGCTCTACGCCCTGCAGCACCGGGGCCAGGAGTCGGCCGGCATTGCCGTCTTCGACGACGTCAAGGTGCGGCTGCACAAGGACATGGGCCTGGTGAGCCAGGTGTTCGACCAGGAGGTGCTGGAGCGGATGCCGGGCCAGCTGGCCATCGGCCACAACCGCTATTCCACCACCGGCAGCAGCAAGGTCTGTAACGCCCAGCCCGTGGTGCTGATGACGCGCCTGGGGCCGCTTGCCCTGGCCCACAACGGCAACCTGGTGAACGCGGCGGAGCTGCGGGATTCGCTGGCGCACCTGGCCGGGGAGTTCACCTCCACCACCGACTCGGAGCTGATCGCCTTCGCGCTGCAGGAGGCGGTGGATTCCGGCCTGGGCTGGAACGCGGCGATCCGCCAAGCCGCCGGCCGCTGCCGCGGCGCCTTCAGCCTGGTGATCGGCACCCCCGACGGCCTGTTCGCCCTGCGGGACGGCCACGGCATCCGGCCGCTGGTGTTCGGCCTGCTGGGGGAACCGGAGCAGGGCCAGTGGGTGGCCAGCAGTGAGAGCTGCGGCCTCGACATCATCGGCGCCAGCTTTGTGGATGACGTGCAGCCCGGCGAGCTGATCCACTTCCGCCAGGCCGATCCGATTCCCGAGCGGCAGCGCTGGTGCGAGGAGCCCAGCAAGCTGTGCGTCTTCGAGATGATCTACTTCGCCCGGCCCGACAGCCGCTTCTTCGGCGAGTCGCTCTACAGCTACCGGGTGCGGATCGGTGAGGTGCTGGCCCGGGAAACGCCCGTGGAGGCCGACATCGTCATCGGCGTGCCCGATTCCGGCATCCCGGCGGCGATCGGTTATTCGCACGTGAGCGGCATCCCCTTCGCCGACGGCCTGATCAAGAACCGCTATGTGGGCCGCACCTTCATCCAGCCCACCCAGGCGATGCGCGAGGCGGGCATCCGGGTGAAGCTCAACCCCCTGCCCGATGTGCTCGCCGGCAAGCGGGTGGTGGTGATCGACGACTCGATCGTCCGCGGCACCACCAGCCGCAAGCTGGTGGCGGCCCTGCGGGATGCGGGCGCCACCGAGGTGCACATGCGGATCAGCTCGCCGCCCGTCACCCACCCCTGCTTCTACGGCATCGACACCGACACCCAGGACCACCTGATCGCGGCGCGGCTGACGCTGGAGGAGATCGAGCGGCACCTGGGGGTGGATTCGCTCGCTTACCTCACCAAGGCCGGCATGGTGGAGGCGGCCCAGGCCAACTCCAGCCATTTCTGTACCGCCTGCTTCGACGGCCAGTACCCGATCGAGATGGATGAGGAGGTGCGCAACAGCAAGCTGATGCTCGAGCCCACCGGCCTGGCGGCGCGGGTGTAGGCCCGGCGGCCGGCCGCACCATGCGCATCGCCTTTCTCGATTCCTGGCTGCAGGACGTGGCCGAGGGCAGCGGCACGGCGGCGGCCATCGGCGGCCTGGCCGGGGCCCTGATCGCCCGGGGCCACACGGTGGAGCGGCTGGTGCCCGAGGGGGCCTGGCCCCGCAATCTGCTGCTGCGCCGCCTCTGGTTCAACCTCACCCTGCCCAAGCGGTTGGCCGCGGCAGCAGGCCGCTACGACCTGGTGGTGGGCTTCGACATCGACGGCTTCCGGGTGGCGCACCGCTGCCCTGTGCCCTACGTCTGCTGCATCAAGGGGGTGCTGGCGGAGGAGTCGCGCTGCGAGAGCGGTTGGCCGCGGCTGATGCTCTGGGGTCTGTCGCGGCTGGAGCGCCTCAACGCCCGCCGGGCGCCTTTGGTGCTTTCCACCAGCCGCTACTGCTGCGAGCGCATCGAAGAGCACTACGGCGTGCCGGCCGGCCGGCTGCGGCTGGTGCCGGAGGGGATCAACACCGGGCTGTGGAACCCGGCGGCCGAGGACACCGCCCCCCGCGAGCCCCACACGGTGCTATGCGTGGCGCGCCAGTACCCCCGCAAGCGAGTGGGGGATCTGATCACCGCGTTCCAGAGCGTGCAGCAGCGGCTGCCGAGCGCCCGACTGGTGGTGATCGGCGACGGGCCGGAGCACGGGACGCTGCGGGAGCTGGTGGAGCGGCTGGGGCTGGGGAAGGTGGTGCAGCTGCTGGGGGCCCTGCCCGACGACGCGACCGTGCGCGAGTGGTACCGGCGCAGTGCGGTGTTTTGCCTGCCGTCGATCCAGGAGGGCTTCGGAATCGTGTTCCTTGAGGCGATGGCCAGCGGGCTGCCGGTGGTGAGCACCAAGGCCACGGCGATTCCCGAGGTGGTGCCCCATGGCCAGGCCGGCCTGCTGGTGCCGCCGCGGGATCCAGCGGCGCTGGCCGAGGCCCTTCTCAAGTTGCTCACCAATCCCGAACTGCAGGGCCGCTGCCGCGCCTTCGGCCGCGAGCACGTGGGGCCGTTCAGCTGGGACCGGGTGGCGGAACGCTTCCTGGAGGCGGTGTCGCCCCCGGCAGCCGCCGGATCGTGACCAGGCCGCGGCTGCGGCCGGAGGTGGAATCAAGGGTGCGGATCGCGGCCCAGAGGTCGGCGATCGGGACCCACACCGAGGGGTAGCGGTAGCGGGCCACGTCGAGGATCAGCACCCGGTCGGAGGGGGCGTGGAAGGCGGCCAGCGGGGCGATGTGGCCGCCGCCGGCCTGGCCGAGGGTCGGCCGCAGGTAGTTGGCCAGCAGGCGATCGCCGGGCTGGCTGAGGTTGGCGCGCAGCAGGGCGCGGAACTGCTCCAGGCTGAGCTGGTCGCCGTGGATCGCTTCGGCCTTCACCCCGTGGGCCCCCAGCAGGCCGGCCAGCTCGGCCAGGGTCATGCCCTGGCGCCGCACCACGTCAGCGCTCACCACCTGGCTGCCGGCCGGCACCTCGAAGACGTTCTCCTGGGTCCAGAAGCGGTAACGGCCGTAGCCCGGCACGGCCGGGGCGGGCACGGCCAGGCTGTTGAGCACCATGGCGGCACTGGCCACACCGCAGTAGGCGAGGTTGGCCTGCGTGAGGAACTGCTCGGCCAGGGGGCCGTAGTCGGCCCTGGCGGCGCCGTTGGCCACCAGCAGATCCATGCCCGCAGGCTCCATCAGGGGGATGGGGGCCGCCCGCAGCGGTGCCGCCACGGCCAGCGACAGCAGCACCAGGCCGGGGAAGGGGAGGGTCGAGCGCGAAGGCATGGGATCGAAGGTAGGGGAGCCATCGCTGGGGTGGGGCTGCCGGGCCCGTGATCAGCCGAGCTCCAGGCACGGAACCGGTGATGGATCGTGCACTCCAATGCTGTGCTGTCCGCTCGTCTATGTCGTCACACTTTTCTGAAGTGCTTCCTGGGCGAGCCTGTTGAGACTCTTTCCCTGTATTTCCGCAGTGATCGCCAGGGTCTTGTGAAGCTCAGGAGGAATTCTTAGATTGAATCTTCCGGAAAAGTGTTTACGGGGCTCGATTCCCTGCTCCTTGCAGACCTCAAGGAAAACCTCCAAAGAATTCTTGAACTCACGGCGAAGCTCATCCGGAGTGGAGCCATAGAAGTCGGCTCCTCCAGATAGACCAAGAATTTCCCCACGAAATTGATCCGTGTCCGCGTCGTATTCAATTTTGGCCTGGTAGCCATCCACTGTCATGAGATTCATGGGGTCACTCCGTGTTCTTCAGGGTGGCTGGGGTCGATGGAAGACCCTGACTTCACCAAACAGAACGACCGCGACGCGGCTGCCTGCTCTCTCGGTGACATCCCCACCCAGCTCCTGAAACAGCGCTTCAACGTCCCTCCACGGCACATTGCCGCTCACAGGTCGGGAAAAGATCAGCTCAAGAGTGCGCTGGTTCTTCCGCTTCATTCCAGCATGGTACTGATTAACGGTACCACTTGTGGGTAGCAATCAGCCGAGCTCCAGGCAGGCCAGCCCGTACACGTCCGCCAGCGACACCGCCGGCGGCACGCCTCGGTACATGCGCAGCGTGCGGGAGGCCGGGCTGAACCCCAGCGATGCCAGCAGCGGCGCGGCGGCGGCATTGGCGCCGGGGGCATCGATCAGCACCGTGCCGGGATGGCGCTGCAGCAGGCCCTCCAGCAGGGCCCGGGCGGCGGCGGGACTGTCCGCCACCAGGGGCCCGAGGCGCCAGCCGTCGCCGTCGGCCAGCAGGCAGGGCCGCACCCGCCCGAAGCCGTGGCAGGCGCCGGCCCGGTCCACCAGGGCCAGCACCGTGCCGGCCGGATGCCGTAGCCACTGGCGCAGGAAGTGGGGGCGGGGCGAGGGTTCCCGCTCGGCATCGAAGCGCTGCACGGCGGTCGCCGGGATGGCGCCGCCCTCCAACAGGCACCAGGGGGGCTCCGGCGCGGCGGTTAGCGGGGCTGGTTTCTCGCCCGCGTGGAGCCGCTGCCAGCGGGTGGTGGGGGAGGCGGGCGCGAAGCCCCAGCCGGCGTAGTCGTCGATCCGGTCGGGGGCGGCCTCCAGGCCGACGCAGGGCACGTCGGCCAGATGGTCCAGCGCCTGCTTCCACAGCTGCACCCCGTAGCCCCGGCCCCGCTGGGCGGGCACCACCAGGAACAGGCCGATGAAGCCGTAGGAGGCGTTGTAGCGGACCCCGGCGATGCACCCCACCGGCTCGTCGCCGAGCCAGCCCACCCAGAGGCCCTGGCGGTCGGTCTGGCGGTAGATGGCCACATCGCCCACCCCCGGCGCGAAGCCCTCCTGGCGGGCCCAGCCCGTGATGGTGGGGATGTCGGCGCTCTGCAGGGGGCGGATGGTGAGGGGGGAGGGACGGCTCCGGTCGGGCGTGTTCACCAGATCGTCTCCAGCTCCGGAATGGCGCGGAGCTTCTCGTCGGCGCTGATCAGGGGCCGGCGGCCCTGCAGGGCCGTGGCGGCGATGAGGCGATCGGCTGGGTCGCCATGGCGGAACTGGGGGCCACGGGAGAGCAGGGCGATCTCGGCGGTGATCGGCAGCACCTCCAGCCGCAACGCTTCGAGCAGGCGGCTCAGGTAGAGGGCCGGGGGCACGGCTTCCGGGAGGGTCAGCCGTCCGCGTTCGTGCAGCAGGGCCAGCTCCCAGAGGCTGATGTCGGCGATGGCCAGCTGCCCCTGGGCGCGCCCCTGCTCCAGAGCCGCCGCGGCACGGCGGGACAGCCGGGCCGGCTCATGGGCCCAGAACAGCAGCACATGGGTGTCACAGATGGTCAGCATCACCGGTGCCTTCGAGATCGGCGTCGCCATCGGCGATCGGGGCGACGACATCCCCCAGGGTGACGCTGCCGCCCAGCCCTTCCAGCCAGAGGCGGGCCTCCTCGGCCGGGTCCTGTTCCGGCTCGATGCGGGCAATCACCCGGCCATGAGAGGTGACCTGAATCGCTTCTCCGGCCTGCACCCGCTTGAGCCAGGACGGCAGGTTCTGGCGCAGGTGGGTGACGGAGACGCGCGCCATGGTGGGCGTCTGTACATGGGGTCTGTACAGATTAGAGAGCGTGTGGATGGGGAGTGGGCCCGGCTGGGGAACCCTCAAGAGACCACCCACACGCTTGAGCCCATGGCTGACGCCAGCAGCGCCCCCGGCCTGATCCAGCGCTATCGCGAGGAGCTGCAGGTGCGCCATTACGCCCGCCGCACCGTGAACACCTATGAGCAGTGGCTGCGGCGGTTCCTGCGGTTTCACCGCCTGCGACACCCTCGGACGATGGGAAGCACCGAAGTGAATGCCTTTCTGAGTTACCTGGCCGTGGAGCGGAAGGTGAGCGCCTCCACCCAGAACCAGGCGCTGGCGGCGCTGCTGTTTCTGTACAGGGACCTGCTGGGGCACGACCTGGTGCTGGAAGATCTGGTGCGGGCGCGGACAAGGCGGCGGCTGCCGGTGGTGCTGACGCCCCAGGAGGTGAGGGCGGTGCTGGAGCGGCTGGCCGGCGTGGAGGGACTGGTGGCCGGGTTGCTCTATGGGAGTGGCCTGCGGCTGATGGAAGCCCTCCGGCTGAGGGTGCACGATCTCGACTTCCACCGGCATGACCTAGCGGTGCGCGACGGCAAGGGCGGCAAGGATCGCCGCACCCTGCTTCCCACCAGTGTGGGCCAGCAGCTACAGGCACATCTGGTTGCCGTGCGGGAGGTGCATCGTCAGGATCTTGCCGAGGGCTGCGGCCGTGTGTCGCTGCCCCAAGCGCTGGCAAGGAAGTACCCCAACGCTGCCGCGGAATGGGGCTGGCAGTGGGTGTTTCCGCAGCGGCAACGCTGGCGCGATCCAGCCAGCGGAGAGCAGGGCCGGCACCATCTCGATCCCAGCCTGATCCAGAAGGCTGTGCGGCGGGCGGTGCTGGCGGCGGGGATCATCAAGCCGGCGACACCGCACACCTTTCGCCATTCGTTTGCCACCCACCTGCTGGAGCGGGGCCAGGACATCCGCACGATCCAGGAACTGCTGGGGCATCAGGATGTGCAGACAACCATGATCTACACCCATGTGCTGAACCGCGGGCCCCTAGGCGTCAGCAGTCCGGCCGACTTGCTGTAGCCCACTGAACGGTCTTCTGCGGGTCCGCCTAAGGCTTGGGACCTGTGGCTGGATGAGCCCGGCATCGTTTGCCGTCAGGCTGTGGATCAAGGTCTTCTACACACATGCCTTAACTGGTTTAGGCTGATGGGGGTTGAAGCATGGACGCTTTAACCGGGTCCGCCCATTTAGCGTTAGCTGGCTTCGGCTTCAGGTGGTGGCAGCAGTTTGGAATTACTGGTAAGGTGCTTAAAGTTGAAAGCGCAATATTTGTCCAATTGATATGAAAGAGTATTTGAAGGTTAGTGAAATCATCGACTGGCAGCATCCAGAAGTTATGGAACGTGCCAAACAGATCGCATTGAAGTTTGAGACACCAATGGTGATCGCAAAAGCATGTTTTGAGTGGGTGCGAGATGAAATCTGTCACAGTGTTGATTATCAGATGAACCCACTAACCTGTTGCGCTTCTGACGTTCTCAAGTATAAGACAGGCTATTGTTTCGCTAAAAGCCACTTGCTGGCAGCCTTGCTGCGGGCAAACCAGATCCCGGCAGGATTTTGTTATCAGCGATTGAGTATTGATGATAAAGGTGCGCCGTACTGTTTGCACGGTTTCAATGCGATCTATCTACCTGAAATTGGTTGGTATCGGGTTGATGCCAGAGGCAATAAAGCAGGGATCAATGCTCAGTTCAGTCCACCTCACGAGCAGTTAGCGTACAAAGTTCAGCTTCCTGAAGAGGCGGATTTTCAGACAATTCTTGCCGATCCTCTTGGGATAATTGTAGAGGCGTTGCACACGCAGGTTACATGGGATAATTTTCTTCGTAGTCTTCCAGATGTTTCGTTGGAATCTGCAAAAAATTATGGTCTTGTAACAGATAACGAGTATGCGCCAGCCAGCTAACACGGCGTTGGAGCGGATCGACGAGAGATCTGGGTGCTGAGTTCGAGGTTATCTGCAACCGCTCAACTCTGACGTTATACGCACTAGAGTGCTCGCCAAGGCTCCACTAAAATGATTCTCAATCAGAAGACACTCGAAAAGCTACGACAACTAATAAACGAGGAGACTGAATATAGGTCAGGGCCGAAACTTGTGCAGTTTTTTAACAGCCTTGGATTTAGTGACAACTATGGCCAAGGCTTCCCGTCGCGATGGGCATACACCGATGAAAGGCTTGCCAGGCTAAACGGAACTCCTGGGATTGACCAATGCATACGCGCAGTATTCGCTCCGGTTAACTTTGTCGGCCAGTTTGACAATCTTGATCGGCTACTGGAGGAGTTCAACCAGTATCTGGCTTTTGACAGCTGGAAAGTTGTGAGAGAGGGAGCCGATCTTCGGTTTGTGCGTGTTGATAAGAATCAGGCTGCGACCAACACTGTTAAAGCTGAGGTGAACGAAGAAGATCAGTTCCTCAAGCGCGAGTTTTCTAATTTATCCATTGATGCGCTTGGACTTGAGGGAGGCTTGGTTGATGTTCTTAATGAGCGGGTTAAAGAGATTGAACGATGCTTCCAGTCTGGCGCATATCTGGCTGTACTTATACTAGCTGGTAGCACCTTAGAAGGCCTATTGCTTGGCATTGCGGGAAAGCATCCACGCCATTTCAATCAAGCCCAAGCATCCCCCAAAGACTCAGATGGAAGGCCTATGAAGTTTCATCAGTGGAATTTGAATGCTTTGATTGATGTCGCGGCCGAACTTAAGTTAATTGAGCACGATACAAAGAAGTTTAGTCACACACTGCGTGACTTTCGAAACTACATCCATCCGTTTGAGCAGATGAGCGTTGGATTTAGCCCTAGGGAAGGCACGGCAAAGATATCATTGCAAGTCCTAAAGTCTGCAATATACGACATTACACAAGGCATCACCATGCTGGGCGTATAACATTGCCATTCACCTGGGCCGCCTCCTCAAGGCCTTCTTATGCAGCCGTTACTCACTGCGGCCAGGTGATGGCAAGCGTTCGAAAGATCAGAGAAGGCCAAGTGATGAGTAACCTAGGACATGATCATTGCGTGGCAGTCAATGGATGACTTATTCACGGATACAGACATTACCGAGTATCATCCAATCTATGCAGCTATTCGCGATAGCGAGTATCTTCGTGGTGACAAAGATAGATTAGAAGCAATGTGGGGAAAATACCATCCTTATGCAGACAAGCATTTTCTCCGTGAGATCAAGACGAACTTCATTCAGCGGTATTGGGAGATGGCGACAACCTTGGCACTGCTACATTCAGGATGCCTACTTAGGAGCGATGACACTGGACCAGACATAGTTGTTATTGACGGGGATGATGCGCCTTTGCTTTACGTCGAATGCGTTGCTCCAACTGGAGGCAATGGAACAGATAAGATTGAGGAACCAGACAAGGATGTCTTCTGGGTGCCTCATGGTGACATAATCCTGAGATATCTTTCAGCAGTAAGAGAGAAGCAGAAGCGCTACCGCTGCTGGTTAGAGAATGGCCTAATTGATTCATCCCTTCCCTTTGTGATCGCTTTAAACTCAAGAGATATACCAATGGCAGTCTCTGAAGCAAATCCGCCAAGGCTAGTGCAGGCATTTTATGGGATTGGAACAGCTTATGTTCAGCTTGATGCTCGAACCCTGAGAGTTATGGAAGACGGCTATACCTCTAAGCTCACGACTCATAAACGATCCGGAAGCGAAGTCAGCCTTGGCAGTTTTCTAACCAAAGAACTTGAAGACGTAAGTGCCGTTCCTTATGCCTGTCTTCCTCAGAACTGGATTCCCGATGATCCAAGGGAGGAAATGACTATCGCTCATAACTTCATGGCACGCAACCCACTGCCAAGGGGCTGGATAGGTAGAGCTAGTGAAATATGGTATACAGGAAGCAGAGTGGAAAGAACCTCATATTCCTGACAAGAATAATGCTATAGAATGCAGTCCAGTTAGGGAAGACTTTCGAACAAGCCCCTCGAGTGGACAGGCCACCGCAAGCTCTCTGCTGCGCCACCCCAAACTCCCTGCCTGCCACTCAGGGGCAGCGTTATGCGTAGCAACTACAGCTGGCTAGCATTTGTATCTCCCAGGGAGCTGCCACAATGATTCAAGATGAAGAAAGCTATAGGTACAAGGGAGTGCCACTAACTGCAGCTGTCGTAGAGTACATTGCAAAATCGCAGCTTGCAGGGCAACAGCTCAAAAGAAGCCAGATCGTAGATTACGTGGAAAAGTATCATGCTCAACATGGAGGATTCCCCTGCCAGGCTGCTGATCTTTCGCGGACTGTCAAAAAAGCACTAGACAATCTCAAAGCGAATAAGGACGCCGAGAATCCATCAACAGGATGGTGGAGAATTTCTAGGGGCGTGGAAGGCGAGCAATCAGGTGAGTCGAAAGACGATGTAGCTCACGCTGGCGAGGTTGACGAAGAGGAAACCCAGGCCTTTCAGCCATTACTGCTTCTGGGTGAGGGCGACGAGACAATCTATCTCTATTACTATCCTGCATACAAAGCAGCCGCACATTCTATCAGCCAAGACAAGTGGCTTTGCAAAATAGGAAGGACAGACTCAAGCGCAAGACTTAGAATCTCATGTCAGTCAACAGGAATGCCTGAACGACCAGAAATTGGGCTTGTCTATCGTACTAACGATTCTAGGACTCTTGAAAGCGTCCTTCATGGCGTTCTCACCCTCAGGAACCAATGGAGTGAGAGTTCACCTGGCGTTGAATGGTTTATCACTTCGGCAGAGGACGTGCTTTCAATTATTGAATTTGTTCTAGGTCATCCTGTCATAGCAGAAGCTCACGCATAACATCCAGATACAGAAGACGGGAGCTGAGGATGGGGTCTACGCTGAGAGCTCTACCCGCTTCTGATCTGGAGCGTTCGTGGTGCGGAGCTCGCTTTCTGGGCGGATGACGTGGACGCTGCCTTTCAGCGTGCGCTCGACTCAGGGGCCCTATCACTTACTCCACCACGAACAATGCCGTGGGGCCAAACGGTCGCGTACGTGCAGGCGCCCGAGGGGACCATCGTTGGGTTCATAACTCCAGTCGGTACGTAGGCTCCTGCTGGTCGCGACACGTCCATCCTGCACTGGGCGCCCAACGCATATCAACGCTTGCTGCTGACGGCTACGGATGCGATGGCGCAGGTACAACCTGAGCATTCTATTAGAGTGTCCGCAGCAGAAGCTAACGTTATGCGCCTGAAAGGCATACCCATCTGAAGATCCAACGATGACAACAGCTGATGCCGAAGTTCGCACCGTACTCGAAGAATGTGCTGCTGCAACAAGGCTAAGCCGAAGGGATGAAATCCTGAAGCAAAACTCAGCGAACTTGGTGATCTTCGATGTTTTGCCTCCAATGAAGTACGAGAGTGCTGAATCATACAGACGCAGTTGGGACGAGTGGCAGCCAGACGCAGAGGGAGAAGCTGTGTTCAATCTTGAGAATCTGACCATCACTGCTGGTAACGATGCCGCTTTCGCCCATAGCTTCATACGCTGCGGTGGCACGTTGCCGGACGGGAGAACGTTTCAGGATTTGGTGCGGGCGACATTCTGCTTGAGAAAGGTCGATGGCTCATGGGTGGTTGAGCATCAGCATGTGTCAAAGCCCTACGTGCATTCGTGAACAATGTGCTCGCGCAGGCGCATAACATCAAGATACAGAAGACGGGAGCGGATAGTGTCGCCAATGCCAAAGCCACTGCCCGCTTCTGATCTTGAGCGTTAGGCGGCGCAAACAAAGAGAGTCCCACCACGATGCAGAACTACGATCTCGCCATCCCTACGCTGCCATCTCGATCAGTCGCCTCGACTACAGAGTTCTATCGACGACTCGGCTTCGAAGGCGGAGCGCACCCCTTCAACAGCGATTACGCTATCTTCAGGCGTGGTGCAGTCGAACTGCATTTCTTCACGCACATGGATCTCCAACCTGCAGAGTCCTCATCTGGCTGCTATATCAGAGTCCAAGACGTAGATACTTTCTACAAAGCGTGCTCAGCCCTTGGGTTACCACGCACAGGTATCCCACGCATGGACAGACTCGAAGACAAGCCGTGGGGTCTCCGAGAGTTTGCCATCGTCGATCCTGACGGCAATCTCCTGCGCATTGGCCAAGTCATCTAAGGCCAGGTGCACGCCTTGCCGGACACAGCGCCGCCTAACCCCTCGTTGAACCACCGGACCCGCTACGGCCGGCCGGTTCACTCGAACGTTTTACCGACGCGCGTGATCGACGAGTTCATTATCCAGCCGCTTGTCCGCAGCCCGCGCCACGACGCGGCGCTTGAGCAACTGCTCCACGACGCCTACGTCCCCGCCGGCTTCACGGAGGCGGCCCGCGCCACCGCGCTCTTCCGAGCGGACGCGGTCCATGCGCGTGGGTTCACGTTCGGCGCACACGATGCGTCGGGCACGCTGCTCGGCACCGTCACCCTCGTCCCCGGTGGCGGGCCCGCGTGCCGGATCGCCGCCGCACATGAGCTCGAGGTGCATCTCTTGGCCGTGCGAGCCGATGCCCGCGGTCGTGGCGTCGGCGAAGCGTTGGTCACCGCCCTCCTCGACGCCCCTGAGGCGCAGCGCTCCACCGTTGCCTGGCTGTGGACGCAAGCCGCGATGACCACCGCCCAGCGCCTCTACCACCGGCTCCAGTTCGAGCGGGTGCCGAGCCGCGACTTCCGCGAAGGAACCCGAGAGTTCCTCGTGTACGCCCGGCCGCTCAGCGGGCGCGCCGACTTGGGTGCGGTATGACGCCGCTTGCTGCAGCAGCAGAAGCAAACGTTAGGCAGATTAGTGGCGATTGACGATGAACCACGAGCGACTCGAAACTCACCGCAAGAGCGGTTCACAGCCCCTACACGCGAATGGCATCCCACTAGGCGTCGCCTTTCAGGAGTTCTGGACATGGTCAGGCTCGGATCTCATCAGCAACGCGCCGCGCGGGATTCTTGCTGCGTTTCTGGTCGCCCATGCGCTGGGGGTCGATGGATCCGCTCAACGTCAATCACGTTCTCGCCTTGCTTCAGAAGCTCTGCCCGAGAGCGGTGCCGCTCGATGGTCCCTGCGACGCTCTGGCCGAGGTAGCCAGCTGCATCCCGTCTGCTCCAGGCAGTACGGCGTAACCCGCTACTGCGTAACCTCAAGAGCTGGCTTCGCATCTGTACCCATGGTGTTCGCTGCGTTCTCGCTCCTCGCAGGCGCCGCCCTGGTGTGGTTGTCTGTGTGGTTGAAGCTGCGCTCCCAGCAGTGCCGGCAGTGGCCCAGCGTCATGGGTCGCGTCACCGAATCTCGCGTGGACGACGCCCGCCTGGAAACGACCAAGCCCATTCTTCGCTATCACTATGAAGTTGGCGGCCAAATCTACGTTGGCTTCCGCGCTTCGTTCTCCGGCTACGGCGTCAGCCGTGCGGCGATGGAGTCGGTCATCAAGCCCTACCCCCAGGGAAGCAGGGTCAGGGTCTACTACAACCCACGCCATCCGGCATCCGCCGTCCTCGACAACACCGCTCCGTCGGATTGGCCCTATTGGTTGTCGTTTGGTGTCGGCTTCCTGGTCCTCGCTGTCTATCTGGTTCTGCGATGAGCCACCGCCCCGCTTCGATCCGGGTCCTCGGCCCCACGGATGCCCCGGCGCTTCGTCAGATGCTGGGCCTCTTCAGCGACGCCTTCGACGACCCCGAGTCCTACCTCCACCATCAACCCAGTGACGCCTACCTCACCAGGCTCCTGGCCAGCGACACCTTCATCGCTGTCGCCGCCTTCGCGGCAGACCAGATGGTCGGCGGCCTGGCCGGTTACGTCCTTCTCAAGTTTGAGCAGGAGCGCAGCGAGTTCTACATCTACGACCTGGCCGTCGCGGAGGAGTTCAGGCGCCAGGGCATCGCCACCGCACTCATCAACACCATCAGGCGCATCGCCCAGCAGCGCGGCATCCATGTGATCTACGTCCAGGCCGACTACGGCGATGACCCAGCGGTCGCGCTCTACACCAAGCTCGGCACCCGGGAAGACGTCATGCACTACGACATTCTTCCCGGCGCGTAGGCGACGAGATCGAATTCCGCCTGGAATCCCGCCGCCGTGGGGCTGCAGGCATACAGCCCCACCTGTGCCGGTCCCGTCTCGCCCAGCTCCTGCAGCCGGGCCATCCGCAGTTGCTGCCAGTCCTCCCCATCCAGGCTGGCGTCGGCGATCACATCGCGGCCCTCGCGGCGCAGCCGGAACCACACCGTGCGGATCTCCCGGGCCAGGGGCTGGGTCGACCAGTCGGAGGCCTGGGCGTTGGTCACCACTGCGCCGAGCCGGTTGGGGCCGTCCGGTTCGAATTCCACCGAGGTCTTGATCCAGCAGGCCGGCGACAGCCGCAGCAGCAGTCCGGCTTGGTCGTAGCGGTGGCGCGGATGGGCCGTCACCCGGCAGGTGAGCAGCCCATCACCGTCCATCTCCCGCAGCAGGGCATGGCCGTTGTCGGCCTCGAAGCCGTAGTGGGTGCGCTGCCAGAAGTCGGTGCGGCCCGCCGGCCAGAGCCGCAGGCGGCCGGTGGCGGCCTCCCGTTCCCATCGCGGCGGTTCGTTCAGCCACTGCAGGTCGTTGTCGAGGTTCATGGTGTCTCAGGGGTGGGGGTGGTGGCCAGGCCGATCTCCTGGCCGTAGGAGAGCTCCAGGGTGTGGCCGTCGGGATCCCTCAGGAAGGCCCAGAGCCCCACGGGCGGGCCATCGTCCCGCGGCTCTGCGATCAGCACCCCCTCGCTGCGGGCCATTGCGCAGAGCTCCAGCAGTCGCTCCGGACTGGCGCAGCCCACCCCGAGATGGCCCAGAGGCCGCAACGGCGCCTCCACTACGCCGCTCTCGATCAGCACCACGACGAAGGGCCGGGTGCCATCGCCGATCCAGGCGACGCGCAGCCCCGTGCCGCTGTCCCGCCGGTGGACGGGACGCAGGCCGGTGTAGGTGGCATAAAAGGCCAGGCTCCGCTCCAGATCCGTGACGGGCAGGGCCACATGGGTCAGTCCGATGTCAACCATGGCGAGGCAGGAGAAGGACATGGAGGCCGGCCAGGGCCAGCCCCACGGGGATCAGCAGGGCGGGCACGGCGGCCAGCCCCAGGTCAGCGGCGATCCAGCCCAGCGAGCTGGGCACGGCCACCGCACCGGCGCTGGCGGCACTGGTGGCCAGGCCGACGGCGGCCGGCACCAGGGCGACGGGCAGGCGCCGCGGGATCAGCAGGATCGTGGCGGGAAAGATCCCGGCCAGGCCGAACCCCGCCAGCGGCAGGGCGAGCCAGGGCGCGGCCCCACCGGACCAGCCGATCAGGGCCGCCAGCAGCAGGGCCAGCGAGCCGCTGATCCACCGGATCACCCCCAGCCGCCCCACCAGCCCGCCGAAACCGAAGCGGCCCGCCGTCAGCCCCAGCCAGTAGAGACTGACGCCGATGCCGGCTGCCACCGCCGCCTGGGAGCGGCCCAGGTGCTGAACGCTGAAGGCCCAGGTGCCGATCGAGGCCTCGAGGCCCACCGCCGCCAGCAGCACCAGCCCGCACAGCCCCACGGCCGGCCGCCGCAGGGCCTGCCCCAGCACCCGCCAGTCGCCGCCGGCGGCCCCGGCGGGACGCGGCCCCGGGCCGGCCCGCCGTTGCTGCCAGAGCCGTAGCAGCACCAGGCCGCCCAGGCCGGCCAGCACCAGATACACCTGGCGCCAGCCGCCCCCCAGGGCCAGCACGGTGGTGGCGATCGCCGGCCCCGTGACGGCGCCGACGCCGTAGAAGCCATGCAGCGGGCCGATCAGCCGGGCGCCGGCCGCGTGCTGCGCCACGGCCGTGTTGAGGCCGGCGTCGACCAGGCCGATGCCCAGGCCCACTACCAGTCCCGTGGCCACCATCAGGTCCCAGCGGGGGGTGAGGGCGTAGAGCAGCAGGGCCGAGGCCAGCAGCGTGAAGGCCACCAGCAGCAGCTGGTCCAGCCCCAGCCGGCTGCTCACCACGCCGTTCAGCAGGGCCGCCAGCAGATAGCCAACGATCTGGCTGACCAGCAGCAGCGTCACCGATCCGGTGCTCAGCGTGAAGGTGTCCAGCAGGGAGGGCACCAGCACGCCGAGGGCCGCCTCCACCGCGCCGATCACCACAAAGGCGGCGCAGGCCACCCCCATCCGCAGGTCGCTCGCTGTGTCAGCCATCACGGCGGCGCAAGGCGACGGCGACCAGCAGCAGCAGCACCGCCAGCCAGCGGGCGGGCCCGTTCGGCTGCTGGGGGACCCCCAGCCAGCCCCAGTGGTCGATCAGCAGCGAGCCGACCAGCTGGCTGCAGACCACCGTCATGGTGGTGGCGGTGAGCCCGAGCCGGGGAATCACCAGGGTGGAGAGGGTGACGTAGAGGGCGCCGAGCATGCCGCCGCCCAGGGCCCAGGGCGGGACAGCGGCGAGCCGCTCGATGGGGCCGGCACGGAAACCCCCCAGGCCCAGCAGCAGCCCGAGGGCGGCGGCACCCACCAGGAAGTTGACCGTGGCGGCGGCCACGGCGGAGCGCAGCGTGCCGCCCAGGCGCGCATTGGCGGCCCCGCCCAGCGACAGCAGGCTGCCCGCCGAGAAGGCACAGAGCACGGCGGAGAGGGGGTTCATCGCCCACCCCCCGACTGGGTGAGCAGGACCATGGCCGCCAGGAACAGCGCCATCGCCGCCCAGCCCCGGGTGCCGAGGCGCTGGCGGCGCACCCCCAGCCAGCCGTGGTGATCCATCACGAGGCCGGCGACCGCCTGGCCGGCCACCACCAGCCCGAGGGTGAGGGTGGCGCCGAGACGGGGGATCACCAGGGTGCTGGAGCTCACGTACCAGGCGCCGAGCACCCCGGCCAGCAGGGTCCAGCGTGGCGCCGTGCCGATCGCCCGCCAGTCGGGGGCCGGCAGCAGGCCGCTGAGCAGCAGCCCGATCAGGGTGAGCGAACCCAGCAGGTAGGAGTGGAGGGCGGCGAGGGGAACGGACTGGAGCGACTGGGCCAGCCGGGCGTTCATGGCCGCCTGCACCGGCAGCAGGGCACCGGCCAGCAGGGCCAGGGCGATCGCCAAGGCCGAGGAGACGGGGACGACGGGCGCCCGCGAGCGGTGCAGGGACAGGCAAGACATCTCGACATCAAGAGACTTGATCCGAAGCTAGGGGTGAGTTGTCTTGACGTCAAGCTATCCTCGGGCCATGGCCTCCGACCGCATCGACCTGATCCAGGGCCAATGGCAGCAGGCCTCCCCGGACCTGGATGTCTCCGCCCTGGCCGTGGTGGGGCGGATCCTGCGCATCGCCCGGCTGCTGGAGCGCCAGCGCGAAGCCCTGCTGGCTCCCCATGGGCTCAGCCTCTGGTCCTTCGATGTGCTGGCCACCCTCCGGCGCCAGCCCCCACCGCACCAGCTCACCCCCACCGAGCTCTACGGCGCCTTGATGCTGTCCTCCGGCGCCATGACCAACCGGATCGATCGCCTCGAGGCCGACGGCCTGGTGGAGAGACACCGTGAAACGACCGACCGGCGCAGCGTCCTGGTGCGGCTCACGGCCAGGGGCGCCCAGCTGGTGGAGACGGTGCTGCCTGTGGTCGTTGGCAACGAGCGGGAACGGCTGGAGCACTGCACCACCTCCGAGGAGCGTGAGCTCCTGGCCGGGCTGCTGCGCCGCCAGCTCCTGGCCCTGGACGGCGGCGACTGAAGCCTCCGCAGCACCATGGCTTCAGCACTCTCCTTCAGGCCCCTCACGCAGGCCGATCGCCAGCGCCTCGAGAGCCTGTGCATCGCCTGCAGCGACTTCTTCGAGTGCATCGAAGCTCAGCCCGGTGGCTGTGAAACGGCAGCCGAGCTGCTTGGTCCCCTCGCGCCGGACGTGGGCAGCGGAGAGAAAAGCCTCGTTGGCGTGGAGTTTGGCCGTGAACTGGTCGGGGTGGTGGAGCTGTTGGCTGGTTTCCCTGGGCCGCAGGAGTGGTACGTCGGTCTGCTGCTGCTTCATCCCGAGCGGCGCGGTGCGGGAGCCGGAACGGCCATCTGGGAACACCTGCGGCAACAGATGACCCAGGAGGGGGCCACCACGGTGCGACTCATCGTCCAACAACAGAATCCCCGTGCTCGTCGGTTCTGGGAGCGGCAGGGATTCACCGTGGAGAGGGAGATGATGGCCACAGCCGGCAAGCTGGAAAGCCCCGTCTGGCTGTTGCGTCGTGATCTTCAGGCGCCGGCCGCCCATGCCGTGGCAGCCCAGTAGGGCTCACCTTGCCGCTGAGCGAAAGCGCCCGACACGACCATGAAGATCAGGCTCGAACCCCCCAACCCGGCCTGGACGGAGGCCTTCGAACGGCACAGGGAGCGCCTCCTGGAAGCCCTGCCGATAGCGGGGCTTTTCGTCGATCACATCGGCAGTACCTCCCTGGGCGACATCAGCGCCAAGCCGATCATCGACATCCTTGTCGGCCTGCCGGATCCATCCCCACTGGATGCGGTGATCGATCCCCTGCTGGCCGCCGGCTACACCTATGTGGAAGCGTTCACGGGCGCCATGCCGTACAGGCGCTTCTTCGTCAGTCTCCAGGCCCTGTCGGCCGGGCCCCTGCCTCGCGTCATCGGTCCAGCAGATGCGCTGGCCTTCGGCCGTGATTACGACTCCATCGCGAACATTCATGTGATGGAGCGCGGGACTGATCACTGGAGGCGACACATCGCCTTCCGTGACTACCTACGGGCGCATTCTGAGGTGAGACTTGCGTATGAGAGCTTGAAACTCAGGATTGCGAAAATGGATTTCGAGGACCCACTTGACTACAACAGCTTCAAGGCGGATTTCATCCGTGAGCATCAGGGGAAGGCGATGGCCTGGTTCCTGCAAAGAGGGCAGTAGATCTGGGTTGTAACTCAGAGCTGTCGATCAGGACTTTGGTTGCCTCTTGGGCTTACCGACGGATGAGATAGCCTGTTTAACTCTTTGGTCCCTGCGTCAGTTGATCGATGAAGGTCATCATTCTTGGCAATGCCGGGGCCGGCAAGAGCACCCTGGCCAGGAAGCTGATCGCCAGGCAGCCGGCCGCCCGGTTATCGCTGGATGAGGTCGCGTTCCAGGGCGGCACCGAACGGCGTCCCCTTCAGGAGAGTGTCGAGGACGTGAGGCGTTGGATCTCCGAGCAGGACAGCTGGATCATCGAAGGCTGTTACGCAGACATCCTGGAGCCCGTCCTGGCCAGTGCCGATGAACTGATCTTTCTGAATCCCGGCGTTGAGGCCTGCCTGGCCCACTGCCGCTCCAGGCCCTGGGAGCCCGAGAAATTCAGCTCCCGCGATGAACAGGACGCGAATCTCGACAACCTCCTGCAGTGGGTTGGCTCCTACGAAACCCGATCCGACGAATACGGACTCGCCAGGCACCGGGCCCTGTATGAATCCTTTGAGGGGAAGAAGCGGGAATTCTGCCATCCTGAAGCGTATGCATCCTCCAGGTGCTCCGTCTATATCGCCACCAGTCTCGATGGCTGTATCGCCCGCAGCGACGGCTCCATCGATTGGCTGGAGCGCGCCAACGCCGCCGTGCCCGCCGGTGAAGATTGCGGCTACGCCGACTTCATCCAGACGGTCGATGCGATCGTCATGGGACGGGCCACCTTCGACAAGGTCCTCAGCTTTCCTGAATGGCCCTATGGCAGCCTGCCGGTTTATGTGCTCAGCACCACCTTGCGAAGCCGTCCTGCCGGAGTGCCGGACTCGGTCCAGGTGCTTTCTGCCACGCCCCACGAGGTCGTGGAACGGGCCGCTGCAGCGGGCCACCACCATCTCTACATCGATGGCGGACGCACCATCCAGGGCTTCCTGAAAGCTGGGCTGATCACCGAGCTGACGATCACGCTCATCCCGCTGCTGCTGGGCTCAGGGATCAAGCTGTTTGGTGATCTGCCAGCCGACACGAATCTGCGTCTGTTGTCATCCAGAGCCTTTCCGTTCGGTTTCGTTCAGTGTCACTATGCGCTATGCCAGCAGGCCTCGCCTCCAATGCCGACCCTCGAAGGACAGCCGCTGTGATGGTCCCTGAGGATCACTCGCGTATTCCGATCGAGCGATGGCGCCGTTGGCTAGGCGGCGTCCTGCTCGTACCACTCCTGGCGATGTCGGGCGGGTTTGTCTTCCTCCTCTGCCATGCACTGGTGCGTGGTGAAATCAGCATCGTCTCCAGGGGCTATCACGTGTCCAGCAGTGCCTACACGATCAGCACGAATCCGATCGCGTTCTTCTTTTTCTTCCTGCTCAACGCTCTGCTGGCTGCCTTTCTACTTTTCGTCACCGTGGTGGTGGGTCGAAGGGTGGTCACGGGGACCAGGCCCAGGTGAGGGGAACTTGAGCGAATCGGGGGTGAAGCCCTTGAAAAGCTGGCTTCAGGCCTGCCGCTTTCTGCGACGCCTGGCATGGTACGAGTGCAGATGCAGTCCGATCGCGACCAGCGCCATACCGGTGGCCACCAGCATGGCGCCGAAGAGGCTTCCCAGAACGCCGGAAACCGGTACTCCCGGTTTCAGCAGCGACCTGCTGGGGTCGCGGGGATCGTAGAAGATGGGTACAGGGCGACCTACGGGTAAGGACTCAGCCTCGCGTTGAGCCACCTCAGCGCTCTTGATGATTCCCACGTCGTCAAGGCTTTGGCGCGTGCCTGAGTACGTGCGCCCCCACACGGTAAACGCGTAGTGCAGCCGCACGACATGGGTTCCTACAGCGCCCCGCCTTGAATCGATGATGATGGGCTTAGCCACCGCCTCCGATTTCTTCACTTCCCCCACCACCGCAGGCCAGGACCGTGATTGCCATCCCTCGACGATCATCGGCACGTTGCGCACCAGTAAGAATCCCCCGCCCCCGAGAGTGGTGGCGAGGATCAAGCCAAGAACCACCGCAATGAATGCAGCCTGCAGCACACGCATGATGGTGGGAGCCTAGCTGAACCACCCCCGCCTGGCCTGACTCTCCGTCCAGGTGACTGCTGAGAAGCAGATGGCGACCAGCCGATTTTCCCGGTCGTCGAGGATGGTTGGATCAGCGGTGTTCATCGTTGACCTTGAAGGTATCGCTGCAATCCAGGCCCAGTCCCATCCGACGCAATCACGGGAAGACATTGGATGACGCCATCGGTAGCCATCCATTAAGGTCGTGCGATGAACGACCAGGAGAAGCTGAACCAACCCAGGGCCATGGAGGGCCTGTGGCATGACACGGTGGCGTCAGGCTTTTCGATGGCTTCAGACCCATTGACCTGCTCGCTGTTGAGGACCCTGGCCGCTTCAAAGCCGTCCGGTCGCTTTCTTGAGCTGGGCTCGGGAACGGGTCTTTCGACGGCATGGATTCTTGATGGGATGGATCAGACGTCGTCTTTGACGACTGTGGACAATGACGCGTCCTTCCTGGGGATTCTCGACAAGCACCTTGGCTCGGATCCTCGGCTGGAGATCGTCTGCGCCGATGGCGATGCGTTCCTGCAGTCGCAGGGGGATGCCCAGTACGACTTCATCTTTGCGGACACATGGTCTGGCAAGTATCGGTTGCTTGATCAAACCCTACAGTTGCTCAGCAAGGGTGGCCTCTACATCATTGACGATATGCTTCCGCAGGCCAACTGGCCTGATGGCCATGCCTCCAAAGTCGACGACTTAATCCATCAGCTCGTCTCCGACACCAGATTCCACGTGACCAAGCTGTCATGGGCGAGTGGCATCATCGTTGCCACTCGGCTTTGAGGTTTCGTATGGATGGATTCGCCTCGCGTCCCAGCTCCCCAAAGCGAAGGGCACCATCGGTCTCAAGAATCCAGAGGATAGAGACCGTCCATTGGCCGGAGATGTTTTTCAGCAGGCTTTCCAGCGGACAGCACTTGGGCTCAGTCATGGGGATGGACTGGTTTCCTTTTGGTAACGAGTGACCTTCTGGTTGCTGCTTTACGCCAGCGAGTGACCGGCTTAGTCTCTGGCAGTTGACCAACAACATGGCTGACGCGATGGCAAACATCCTGCATGTTGACTCCAGCCCACGGAGTGAACGATCCAGGTCTCGAAGATTGGCGCGGGAGTTCATGGATGCCTGGCTGAACAGCCATCCTGATGACGCCGTGACGTATCGGGACTTACGCCTGACACCTGTTCCCCACATCACCGAAGAGTGGATCGCCGCCGACTTCACACCCCCGGAAGCCCTGACAGGTGACATGGCTGAGCTGCTGGCCTTTTCCGATGAGCTGGTCAATGAGTTTCTGGCGGCGGATCATTGTGTCTTCAGCGTGCCCATGCACAACTTTGGAATGCCATCCAACTTCAAAGCCTACATTGATCAGGTGGTTCGCGTGGGCCACACGTTCCTCCTTGAGAACGGCCAGTTCAGCGGGCTGGCCGAGGGCAAGAAGGTGCTTCTCATCACGACCCGCGGTGTCGAGTACGGCCCTGGCTCGCCCTTTGAAGGGTGGGATTGCCTGGAGCCTGGGCTGCGCTATGCGTTTCGATTCATGGGTGTGAAGGATTTTCAATTCATCCAGGCCACCGGGCTGGATCTTGGTGACGATGCCGAGAGAAGGGGGTTGAACACCGCACAGTCAAGGCTCCGGGAACTGGTGTCCAGTTGGTAGCGCCAGCGAGGCACCACCTCGATTCTGTGAAGGTTCAAGCCTGAGCGCCTAGTCTTGCTGGGGTGGCCCCTGTTGTGCTCTGCAGCGTTGATGATCACCTGTTCGCTCCGCTACATCATCGATCCCTACAAGCTCAAGGAATTCGAGCATTACGGCAAGAGCTGGATTCCGCTCGTCGAGAAGTATGGGGGCCAGCATCACGGCTACTTCCTCCCCTCGGAGGGTGCCAGCAATGTCGCCCTGGCCCTGTTCTCGTTCCCAAGTCTGGCCACCTACGAGACCTATCGCGCCAGGTCACTGGACGATCCGGAGTGTCAGGCGGCCTTTCAGTATGCGGAGGATACCCGCTGCATCATCAGCTACGAGCGCAGCTTCTTTCGCCCCGTCTTCGGCGACTGAGTCTGTCGGCGGCCCTGTCTTCCCGATTTCTCTTCACTTTCGAAACGCCATGCCCTACGTCAATGTGCAGATCACCCGTGGGGCCACCCGGGCGCAGAAGGCCCAGCTGGTGAAGGAGATCACGGCGTCCCTCGTCACGGTCCTGGCGAAGAAGCCCGAACACACCCATGTCGTCATTCAGGAGATCGACGAAGAAGACTGGGGATTCGCCGGCGTGCTGACCGACGACTGGAAGGCCGGCCAGGGCCGGGCCGAGCAGGCCTGACACCTGGTCCCAAGGCCACGCCCCGTCCATGGAGGGTCGCTTGCCCCGAGGCGCCCCTCAACTCCGTCTGAGTAGTACGGTACGGTACCGTATCTTGCGTCGGACGCCCCCTGTCGATGGCCGCCCCACCCCGAGACCGCCTCCTCTCGGCCGCCCGGGAGCTGTTCTTTCAGCAGGGTTTCGCCAGGGTCTCCACCGACGCCCTGGCGAAGGCAGCGTCGGTTTCGAAGGCCACGCTCTACAAGCATTTCCCCAGCATGGAGGCCGTGCTGCGGGCCGTTGTCGAGCGTGAGGTGGATGGGTTCGAGCGGGGCGTCCCCATCACCGTGGCCACCGCGGCAGCGTTCCGAGCCGCCCTGGTGCGGTACGGCACCAACCTGCTCGACTTTCTCAACCAGCCCGACATCATCCGGTTCGCCCAGCTGATGTTCGAGGAGGCGCGCGGCAACAGGGGACTGGCCGGCGACTTCTACGACTCCGCCTACGGGCGCACCCAGAACGACCTGGCCCAGCTGATCCAGCAGGGGCTCGACCGCGGCGACCTGCGCTCCAGCCTCCCGGCCGCGGAGCTGGCCGAGCAACTGCTGGGTCTGTGGGAGGGCTTCGGCTTCATCCGTGCCCTGCTCGGCCTCACCCCGCAACCGTTCCCCGACCCCGGGGCCTGGAGCGAGGCCTGCGTGGGCACCTTTCTGGCGGGCCAGGGTTCCGCCCCGCCGCAGGGCGACGACCCCACCCCTTCCCGAGCGGACCCCTGAGCGCCATGGCCATGCACAAGTTCGTTCCACCCACAGGTCCCGGGGACGTCCTCGCCGATCGCCGCCGGCTCTGGATCCTGGGGGCCAGTCGCCTGGCTTTCAGCATCGCGGTGGCGATCGCCACCCACACCGTGTTTCCCCTGCTGCGCTGGATGCAGCAGCGCCGGATTCACCGCGGCGATGTGATCTGGCTGGAGGACATGCCCGGGCCACCCCAGAGCCAGCGCTTCGACCATCTGGCCTTTGTGCCGGCTGACATCACCCCCAATCCCGGTCCGGTCCGCAAACGGGCGCGGTTCATGAAGGTGGAGTATCCCGCCGCCGCCTATCCCTTCGCCTTTCGCCAGCCACCCATCTCCGGGAACGCCATCAATGGCCTGGGGGAGGAGCGCCCCCGCCGGCCCGACCACGTGTTCTTCGGTGATTCCTACAGGCGGGCCTGGGGAAAGCTCGACTGGTATTTCCAGGTGATGGAGCCCACCGCCATTCATCGGCTGATCGTGCGGATGTTCTGGCAGGACCGGGCCCGGGTCGGACCTGTGGCGCCCGGTGTCACCACCCTCGGCACCCCCGAAGAGGCCTCCGCCCACATCAAGGCCCTGGCCACCCGGATCGGTGCCGGATTGGTGGGCATCACCCGCCTGCGTCCGGAGTTCTGCTACCACGACTCCAACCCTGACTTCGCCTACGCCATTGCGGTCGCCGTGCCGATGGATCGGGAGGAGATGCTGCACACCCCCAGTGAGCGCTCCAATCAACAGATCATGCGGACCTACCTGGACGTGAACCGGGTGGCGATCCGGTTGGCCCACGCCATCCGTGCCCTGGGCTATCCGGCCCAGGCGTCCACCAATCTGGCGCCGGGTTCCAGCACGGAGGTGCTGCATGTGCCCATCGCCATCGCGGCCGGCCTTGGCCAGCTGGGCAAGCACGGCTCGATGATCACGCCCGAATTCGGCTCGAATGTCCGTCTGGCCACCGTGCTCACGGATCTGCCCCTGGCCGTCGATCAGCCGAGGGACATCGGTGTGGACGACCTCTGCGCCCACTGCCGCATCTGTGAAACCAACTGCCCCCCGCACGCGCTGTTCCCGGAGAAGCAGCTGGTGCGTGGCCAGCGGCGCTGGTATGTGAATTTCGACAAGTGCGTTCCCTACTTCGCCGAAACCCGCGGCTGCGGCATCTGCATCGAGGTCTGCCCCTGGAGCACACCCGGCAAGGGCCAGGAGCTGATGCGCACCCTGCTCGAACGTCGGCAGGGGCCCGGGGGAGCCGCCCGGACCTGACGTGTGCCACGTTGGCCGGTGTTGTGGTGAGGTGGTGTGCACGAACCGCTCCTGACGGTGCGCCGGGCGACGGCCATGGACGTGCCGGTGCTGGCCCGCTATGGCGTCGCCCTCGCACGGCTGCATGTCGGCTTTGATGCCGACCGTTTCGCCGTTCCGCCGGGTGGCGAGGGCGCCTATGCGGCGTTCTTCCAGGCGGAGCTTCAGCGTCCGGAGGTGGTACTGCTGATCGCCGAGGCCGGTACCCAACCGGTGGGCTACGCCTTCGTGCGGATGGAGCCGATGAGCCTGGTGGAGCTGCGCGGTGCCGGAGCCTGGCTGCACGACATCTACGTGGATCCCGAGGCCAGGAGCGGCGGGATCGGTCGCCGGCTGCTCGAGGCGGCCAAGGAGGCCGCCATCGCCCTGGGCTCCGGCAGCCTGATGCTCAGTGCATCGTCACAGAATGCCGCCGCCCGGCGCCTGTTCGAGGGCGCCGGACTGCGCCCCACCATGGTGGAGATGCGGATCGAACTGGAGGGGTGAAAGCGGCATCGCTGCAGACATCAGCGCTGACGGCCGCACCGCCACCATGGCCGAACAGCTCGCTCGGCTGGCTTCTCCATGAACACCTACACCTTCCTGAGGGTCCCGGTGGCCTACACCGCCGGCCAGATCGATCCGTCCCCGTACGAACAGGCCATCCATGACCAGGCCGCCCGTGGCTGGGATCTGGTTCAGATTTTCGTGGAGAACCCCGCCGCCATGGCCAGCGAGCACGTGCTGATCTTCCGGCGGCCGGCCTAGGGCCCCCCGAGCAGTGGCACCAGTTCCCGCACCGCATCGCCGGCCTTCAGCTCCAGCGCCACGCCGGAACCGCCGCAGTCCTCCGCTGGCAGCTGGTCGGCGCCCAGCCGCAGGCTGCGGCCCTCGCCGCCCTCCAGGGTCACGCCGATCACGCCGGCCTCACCCGCCTGCAGGTCCACCAGGGCGTCGTCGCGCTCCAGGAAGCGCAGGCCGATCTGGCCCATGGCGCCCCGCTGGCAGGGCCGCAGGCTGTCGAGATGCAGGCGCTTCACCTGGCCGCGACGGCTGGCCAGCAGCACGTTGCCGCCCGCCGCCGCCCGCGCCGCCCCCACCACCCGTTCGCCGGGCAGCAGCCGCAGCAGCATCGGCCCCTGGGCCGTGCGGCCCAGCACCGGCAGGTTGGTGTCGTTGATCGCCAGCCGCAGCATCCGTCCGGTGCTGGTGGCCACCACCAGATCCTCCCCCTCCCGGCAGGGCACCACCCGCTGCAGCGCCACCCCCTCCTTCAGCTTCAGCACCGTGGCGGGCCGGCCCGAGAGCTCCAGGAAATCCTCGATCGGCAGCCGCTTGAAGCGCCCATCGGTGCTCAGCAGCCCGATGCTTCCCGACGGCGGCTGCGGCAGCGGCAGCACCTGCACCACCGTCTCCCCCTGCAGGCTGTCGGGGAGGAAGCGTTCCAGCTTCCCAGGGTTCTGGCCGGCGAATTCCCAGCGCAGCAGGGCCACCTTGCCGCCGGCGCTGAAGGCCAGCAACGCCGGCTGCTCGGCCACCGGCAGGATCAGCCGCGCCGGCGGCGGCAGCTCCCCCAGCTCGGCCGCCTGATCCAGGTGCAGCCGGCCCAGCATCTGGGGCGTGACGATCCGCACCGCCCCGTCGGTCTGGATCAGCAGCCGGCCATCGCCGGCCAGGGCCTCGAAGGCCTGCTGGCGCTGCAGCTCGGTGTTGGGCCGCACCGCCGCCGCCCGCTGGGCCACCAGGGCGTCGCCCCCCTCCACCAGCCGGGTGCGGCGCGGGGTGGCGTAACGCTTCTTCAGCCCCTTCAGCTCGCTCACCATCGTGTCGAGCAGGGTGCTGCGGTCGTCGATCAGGTGCCGCAGCCGGGTGCGCTCTTCTGCCAGATCGGCCGCCTCCTTGCGCAGCCCCTCCTGCTCCAGCCCCGTGAGCCGTCGCAGCGGCATCGCCAGCACCGCATCGGCCTGACGCTCGCTCAGATCCAGGTGCACCTGCAGGCTGGCCCGGGCCGTGGCGGCATCCCTGGCCTCGCTGATCATTTCGATCACGCGCTTGAGGTCGTCGAGGGCCTTGATCAGCCCCTGCACCACCTCGAGACGGTCTTCGCAGCGCTTCAACGCATGGGTGGTGCGCCGCAGGATCGTCAGTTCCCGGTACTCCAGGAACTGCTGCAGCATCTGGCGCAGGTTCAGCTGCTGGGGCTGGCCGTTCACCAGCGTCAGCAGGATGGCGCCGAAATTGCTCTGCAGGGCCGTGCGCCGCTGCAGTTCCTCCAGCACCTTCTGGGGTTCGGCGTCGCGCCGCAGCTCGATCACCACCCGCATCCCCTCGCGGTCGCTCTCGTCGCGGATGTCGGCGATGCCGCCGATCTTGCCGTCATTGACCTGCTCGGCCAGCTTCTCGATCCAGCCCGCCTTGCTGAGCTGGTAGGGCAGTTCCGTCACCACCACGGCGCCGCGGCGGTGGCGGCCCTTGCCGGGCTGCACCTCCTCGATGTGGGCCACGCCCCGCATCGGGATGCTGCCCCGGCCGGTGGCATAGGTGTCGCGCACGCCGCTGCCCAGCAGCACCTCGCCGCCGGTGGGGAAATCCGGGCCCGGCACCATCGCCAGCAGCTTCTCCTCCGCCAGGTCGGGCTTGCGGATCAGGGCGATCAGGGCATCCACCACCTCGCCCAGGTTGTGGGGCGGAATGCTGGTGGCCATGCCCACGGCGATGCCGGTGCAGCCGTTGAGCAGCAGGAAGGGCAGCTGGGCCGGCAGCACCGTCGGCTCCTGCTGGGAGCCGTCGAAGTTGGAGGCGAAATCGACCGTGTCGCTGCCGATCTCATCGAGCATCGCCTCGTTGGCGATCGGCGCTAGCCGGGTTTCGGTGTACCGCATCGCGGCCGGCGGGTCGTCGTCCACCGAGCCGAAGTTGCCGTGGCCGTCCAGCAGCGGGTGGCGGCTGGCGAAGGTCTGCACCAGCCGCACCAGGGCGTCGTAGACGGCCTGGTCGCCGTGGGGGTGGTACTTGCCCAGCACGTCGCCCACCACGCGGGCGCACTTGCGGTAAGGCCGGTCCGGGGTCAGCCCCAGCTCGTGCATCGCATAGAGGATGCGCCGCTGCACCGGCTTGAGCCCGTCGCGCACGTCCGGCAGGGCCCGCCCCACGATCACGCTCATCGCGTACTCGAGGTAGGAGCGCTGCATCTCCTGATGCAGGGCGATCGGTTGGACGCGCTCGTCCGGCATCCGGTCCTTTGGCTCAGCGGCTCAGGGCGCTCAGCCTACAGATGGCGCCCGGGGCCCCCCGGGCTCAGGACTCGTCGCCGTTGCCGCCGTCAGCGTCGGTGGCATTGGCCAGGGCCCGCTCCACCGCCGCCTTCAGCTCCGGCAGGGCCAGCAGCTGGGCGGTCACCGCCCGCAGCTTCGGCCCCCACAGCTGCTCCTTCTGGAACTTCTCCTTGACGTAATTGGGCTCCTCCGCCAGGGCCGTCTCGGCCAGCTTCAGGGCCTGGGCCCGCTCCGCCGGTCCCCGCTCGAACAGGGCCGCCGCCAGGGCCAGGGAGGTCTCGGCGATGTCCGGCTTGATCTTCAGCACCCGCTGCCAGCGGCCGATGGCGTCGTTGACGCGGCCGCTCTCGTAGAGCACCAGCCCCTGGTTGTTGATCGCCTCCCAGAAGTCCTTGCGCAGCCCCGACGCCCGCTCGAACGACCCCAGGGCCTCCTGGGTGTTGCCCAGCAGGATCTGGGCATTGCCCAGATCGAAGTAGGCGCCGGCATTCTTGCTGTCCAGCTCCAGCCCCCGCCGCAGCAGGCCGATGGCGTCCTGGGGCTTGCCGTCCCGCAGCGCCAGGGAGCCCTCGGCGAACCAGATGCCGGCGTTGTTCGGATCCAGCTCCTTGGCCCGGGCCAGGGCCACCTTGGCCTTCTCCATCTGGTTGCTGCGCAGCTCCGCCTCCGCCAGCAGCACCCAGCCGCGGGGGTCCTGCGGCAGCAGCCGCACCGTCAGTTCCGCCAGCCGGGCCGCATCCTCCGCCTGGCCGAGGCGCAGCAGCCGCGCCGCCGCCTGGGCGATGCCCAGTCCCGCCCCCTCCAGTTCCTTCTCCTGCGGCAGGTACACGAACGGCACCAGCGCCCGCGCCGGCAGGGCGTAGCCCACCAGGGGGGTGGCCGTCAGCGGCATGGCCAGGCACAGGGAGGAAAACAGTCGCCAGAACCGCCGGCCCACGGAATCACCCCGAATCGCCCCAGCCTAGGGAGCCGTCCCCCGTTGTCCCCAGCCGCCCGCCAGCGCCGCCCGGATATTGCGCCGCCACATGGCCGGCCGGATCCGCCGCAGGGCCGAGGCCCGCAGCCGTTCGTCCCAGTCGCCGTCGCTCCAGCCCAGGGCCTCCGCGCCGCCCAGATCCAGCAGCCATGGGCGGGGCTGCACGTCGTTGTCGGTGGCGACGGGCAGGGGCCGCCGGTTCCAGGGGCAGACCTCCTGGCAGATGTCGCAGCCGGCCACCCAGCCCTGCAGCCGCCCGGCGATCGCCGCCGGCAACGCCGCGTCGCGGTTCTCGATCGTGTGGTACGCGATGCAGCGGCGGGCATCCACCACGAACGGCTCGTCGAGGGCGCCGGTGGGGCAGGCGTCGATGCAGGCCGTGCAGGCGCCGCACAGGGGCTCGGCCGGGCGGTCGGGGGGCAGATCGAGGCTGGTGAGCAGGTGGCCCAGCAGCATCCAGGAGCCCCGCTGGCGATGGATCAGGTTGCCGTTCTTGCCGATCCAGCCCAGGCCCGCCTCCTCCGCCCAGGCCTTGTCGAGCAGGGGGGCGCTGTCGACGCAGGCGCGCCAGGTGGTGCCCGGTGCCACCTCCTCGAGCCAGCGCCCCAGCTGCCGCAGGCGGCCGTCGATCACCCGGTGGTAATCGCGACCCCAGCCGTAGCGGGCCACCCGCAGGCTGCCCGGCGCCCGTTCCCGGGCCACGTGGTAGTTCCAGCCCACCGCCAGCACGCTGCGCACCTCCGGCAGCAGGGCCTCGATCCGGTGGCGGCGGGGATCCTCCATCCAGCCCATCCCCGCCTGGTGCCCTGCCTCCAGCCACCGCTCCAGGGCGGCCGTGCGCAGCGGCAGCCGCGCGCTTCCCGGCACCGCCGCCAGGCCCACCGGTGCGAAGCCGAGCCCTTCGGCCCTGGCCCGCAGTGCCGCCGCCAGTGCGCTAAGGGAAGACGGCGTGCTCAAGGGCTGCCGGTAGAGTCCCACGAATCCGACCTCCCTTGTGTGGCAGCCAGTTCCTCCTCCCGCTTCAGTCCCCTGCTGCGCTGGATGGGCCTCACCCTGGTGGTGCTGCTCGTCCTGCAGCTGGTCGCCGTGCTCACCCTCTGGGACTGGCAGGAGGAGGCCTTCCGCCAGCTCGTGGTGGAGCGACTGATCGGCCAGGCCCCGATGGGTCTGATCGGGCTGCTGCTCATGTACCTCTCCTCCCGCCTGGAAGACCCGTCGGAGGAGCGCACCCCCGTCCTCTGGACCGTCTGCATCATCAGCGGTCTGCTGGCCGTGCTGCTGACCGCCTCGCTGCCGATCACCTTCGGCGGTGACCAGCAGATGCAGCAGCAGGCCGACCAGCAGCTCGCCGCCAAGCGCGGCCAGCTGGAGATGGCCCGTCAGCAGAGCAAGGATCCCGCCCTGCTCCAGCAGCTGATCAAGCAGGCCGAAGCCACCGGCCAGGTGCCCCCGGGCGCCACCGATGAGCAGAAGACCCAGTCGGCCCGGGCCTTCGTCGATCGCCAGCTCGACCAGCTCGAGACCCAGTTCAAGCAGACCGAGCAGACCAGCAAGGTCACCCTCAGCCAGCGCCGCTACGGCGGATCCCTCGGCGCGGTGGTGCTGATCATCGCCTTCACGATCCTTTGCCTCGGCAGTGTCCTGTAAGACCCCCGTGGATCGTTACCGTTAGGGTTTCGCCCCTCCGGACCCCATCCATTGGTCCCATCCAGTAGTCCCAGTTCCGATCAGCCCCTGGGCAACCGGCTGCAGCAGGATCTCAAGAACGATCTGATCGCCGGTCTGCTGGTGGTCATTCCGCTGGCCACCACGATCTGGCTCGCCACCACGGTGAGCCGCTTCGTTCTGGCCTTCCTGACGTCGATCCCCAAGCAGTTCAACCCGTTCAACACCCTCAACCCCCTGCTCCAGGACCTGATCAACCTGGGGGTGGGACTGCTGGTGCCGCTGCTGGGCATCCTGTTGATCGGTCTGATGGCCCGCAACATCGTCGGCCGCTGGCTGCTGGAGTTCGGTGAGGGCACCCTGCTGCGGATCCCCCTGGCGGGCTCCGTCTACAAGACCCTCAAGCAGCTGCTGGAAACCTTCCTCCAGGGCAATTCCGCCCGCTTTCGGCGGGTGGTGCTGGTCGAATATCCCCGCGAGGGGCTCTATGCCGTCGGCTTCGTCACCGGGGTGCTGGGCACGGCCATCCAGGCCGATTTCGGCGAGACCATGCTCAGCGTCTTCATTCCCACCGCCCCCAACCCCACCACCGGCTGGTATGCGGTGGTGCCCGAGCGCCTGGTGAAGGACATCGACCTGAGTGTCGAGGATGCCTTCCGCACGATCATCTCCGCCGGCATCGTCAGCCCCGACGAGCGGGAACCCACCTCCAACCGCAGCTTCGCCAGCCTCCTGGCCCAGCTGCGCGCCCCCCAACCCTCCTGATGCAGAGTCGCACCCTTGCCCGTGAACTGGCCCTGCTGATGCTGGCTCAGGTCAGCGACCGCGGCAGCGGCGCCGAGGCCCCCTCCGGCTCCTTCGATCTGCTGCTGCAGCAGGCCGTCACCAGCCTCAGCCAGCACGTGCGCGAAGCCCTCGACCGCTCCGCCGAGGATCTCCAGCAGGCCCAGCAGCGGCTGCTCGACAGCGAGCTGCAGGACCAGGGGGAGAAGCAGCTGCCCACGGTGCGGCGCCATCTGCAGGAGGGCCTCACCCACGCCGAGCACGCCCTCAACCGGCTCTCGGCCAGTCTGGAACTGCCGCGCCTGCTGCTGCTGGCCGACCAGGAGGCGGTGCAGCGCGACGCCATCGGCCGCATCCGGGCCGTGCTGCGCGACCGCGAAGCCCTCGACGGCCGCATCGATGCGGTGATGGAGGGCTGGCGCCTCACCCGCCTGCCCCGGGTCGACCGGGACATCCTGCGGCTGGCGGTGGTGGATCTGGAGGATTTCGGCACCCCCGCCGCCGTGGCCTGCAGTGAGGCGGTGGAGCTGGCCAACCGCTACAGCGACGAGCAGGGGCGACGCATGATCAACGGTGTGCTGCGGCGCTTCACCGCCGCCCGGGTCTGATCAGGAACGCGATGGTCTTCGATTGGTTCAAACGGGCCCTGGCCCAGCCCGCCCCGGCGCCCGCCGCCGCACCGACACCTGCGCCCCCACCGGAGCCGGAGCCCCCCGCCGAGCCAGAAGCCGCCACGGTTCCGGCCGAACCTGAAGCCGCGGCCCCGGTAGCCGTTCCCCCGTCCGAGGCTGCGCCGGCTGTCGCTGCTGCTGCGCCCCCTCCTGCCCCCGCCACCCCTGCCGGCCCCGGGGTCGACGAGGACGCCCTGGCCTGGGCCCGCCAGGCCTACGCCCGGCTGAAGGCCCAGCAGGAGGCGGCCAGCCAGGCCACGGCGCCGGCCCCTTCCCCCGCACCGGCCCCGGCCGCCGAAGCACCACCGGCCCCGGTCGCCGAGGCACCACCCGCTCCCGAAGCCGATCCCGAGCCGACAGCGGCCACCGCACCCGAACACGAGCCGGCCCCCGAACCCGCCGCCCCGCCCGTGGCGAGCGGCCTTTCCCTGCTGGAGCAGGCCGCCGCCCAGCGCCAGCAGCGCCTCCAGGAGATCACCGCCCCCGCCGAGCCCGCCCCGGTCGCGCCGCCGGCCGCCGCCACACCGGCCACCCCTGCGGCCACCCCCACGGCCCCAGAGGCCGATGCCGCCGACCCCAGCCTCGGCGCCTTCGATGACACCTTCACCTGGTCGGCGGAGGTGCTGGCGGCCCAGGGGCGCAGCGTCGAGGAGGTTTCCCTGGAGGAGATCGACTGGCTGGGCCGGCTGCGGCGCGGCCTCGAGAAGACCCGCAAGGGTTTCGTTACCCAGCTGCTCGAGAACCTCGGCGACGACCCCCTCACCCCGGCCGTTCTCGACGACCTTGAGTCCACCCTGCTGCGCGCCGACGTGGGCGTGAAGGCCACCGACCAGGTGCTGGAAGCCCTGCGCCGCCGCCTCAACGAGGAGGTGGTCGACCCGGCCGAAGGGCTCCGCTTCCTCAAGGAGCAGCTGCGCGGCCTGCTGGAGGAGCCGATCCGCGCCGGCGGCACCGCCCTGCTGGCCCCCCAGCGCGACCGGCTCAACGTCTGGCTGCTGGTCGGCGTCAACGGGGTCGGCAAGACCACCACCCTCGGCAAGCTGGCCAACCTGGCGGTGCGCAGCGGCTACAGCTGCCTGATCGCCGCCGCCGACACCTTCCGGGCCGCGGCGGTGCAGCAGGTGAGCGTCTGGGGGGAGCGCAGCGGTGTGGCCGTGGTGGCCAACCCCAGCGCCAACGCCGACCCGGCGGCCGTCGTCTTCGACGCCATCGGCGCCGCCCGCTCCAAGGGCACCGAACTGGTGCTGGTGGACACGGCCGGCCGGCTGCAGACCAAGCACAACCTGATGGAGGAACTGGGCAAGGTGCGGCGCACCATCACCAAGCTGGCCCCGGAGGCGGCGGTGGAATCGCTGCTGGTGCTCGATGCCAGCCAGGGCCAGAACGGCCTGCGCCAGGCCATGGCCTTCGCCAGTGCCGCCGGTCTCACCGGTGTGGTGCTCACCAAGCTGGACGGCAGCGCCCGCGGCGGCGTCGCCCTGGCGGTGGCCTCCGAGGCGGGCCTGCCGATCCGCTTCATCGGCGCCGGCGAGGGCATCCGCGACCTGCGGCCCTTCAACAGCTTCGAGTTCGTCGAGGCCCTGCTCGCCTCCTGACGCCAGCCTGCCGCTGCTACCTTGCGTGTCCTTTGCGGCCGCTCGGTGAGCAGCCTGCCGCCCCCGCAGCCCCATCCCACCCCCACCACGGCGTCCCGTCCCGGTCAGGGGCTGTCCGTCGCGGCTTCGCTGCGCCAGCTGCTCGACAGCCTGGGCCGGGAGCAGCGCCGCAACCTGGAGCTGCTGGCGTCCCTCTCCTTCGCCCTGCGCAGCTACACCAACCTCAAGCGCTTCCTCGAACTGGTGCCCCTGGTGGCCGCGCGGCTGGTGGAAGGGGAGGGCAGCCTGCTCGTGGTGTTCCACGCCGATGGCCGGCTGTGGCGCGAGCAGCTCCAGGCCACCCCAGGCGAGCGCAGCGCCGAGGTGCTGCGCCAACTGGCCGCCCTGCCCGATGGCCAGCTCCAGAACCAGGACGGGGACGAGGCCGTCGCGGTGCTGCTCGACCCCCTGATCCAGCGCCTGCTCGGCGCCCACCAGGTGTTCGCCACCTCCGTGGTGGCGCGCAGCCGCCAGCGGGGCCGGCTCTATGTGTTCAGCGACCGGCGCGGCTACAGCTGGAGCGACGTGCGCCGCCGGCACCTGCAGCTGGTGGCCGACCTCACCGGTGTGGCCCTGGAGAACGAGCTGCTCCAGCAGGACCGGCGCCGCCATGAGCGGCTCGACCGCCAGCTGAGCATCGGCGCCGAGGTCCAGTCCCAGCTGCTGCCCGACCACTGCCCCGTGATCGACGGCGTCGAGCTGGCGGCCCTCTGCCGCCCCGCCTTCCAGGTGGGCGGCGATTACTACGACTTCATCCCCACCCAGCCCCAGCTCACCGGCCACCGGCGCGAGCAGGCCCCCTGGGCGCTGGTGATGGGCGATGTCATGGGCAAGGGGGTGCCGGCCGGCCTGCTGATGACCCTGCTGCGGGGCATGCTGCGGGCCGAGGTGCTCAGCGGCCTGCCGCCCGACCGCATCCTCCACGACCTCAACCAGCTGGCCCAGGAGGACCTGGCCCACTCGCACCGCTTCGTCACCCTCTTCTATTCCGACTACGACCCCCGCACCCGCCTGCTGCGCTACGCCAATGCGGCCCACAACCCACCCCTGCTCTGGCGCCGCCAGTCGGGCCGGGTGGAGCGGCTCGACACCCCCGGCCTGCTGATCGGCCTGCAGAGCGAGGCCGAGTACGGCTGCGGCGAGCTGCAGCTGGAGCCCGGCGACGTGATCCTCTATTACACCGACGGGGTGACCGAGGCCAGCGGCTTCAGCGGCGAGCGCTTCGACGAGGAGCGGCTGCTGAAGGCCTTCCAGGGCGCCTGCCGGGCCGCCCAAGACGCCCAGGCGATCCTGGATCGGCTGTTCGAGCGCCTCGACCGCTTCGTCGGCAGCGACCGCCGGCTCGAGGACGACGCCTCGATGGTGGTGCTGAAGGTGCGGGACGGGGTGGTGCTGCCCACCCTGCCCGCCACCTGAGACGAATGGCAAGCTGAGGGGCTGAGCGGAATGCCCTGATGGTCGCCGACCCCTCCCCCACCACCTGGAGCGATCGCTTCGAGCAGGGCCTGCATCCGGCGATCGAGCGGTTCAACGCCTCGATCGGCTTCGACATCGCCCTGCTCCAGGAGGATCTCGACGGCTCCGTCGCCCACGCCCGCATGCTGGGCCGCTGCGGAGTGATCAGCGAGCCGGAGGCGGAGCGCCTGATCGAGGGGCTCGAAGCCATCCGCTCCGAAGCGGCCGCCGGGCGGTTCACGCCCGGCCTGGAGGCGGAGGACGTCCATTTCGCCGTCGAACGGCGCCTGATCGAACTCCTCGGTCCCCTGGGCAAGAAGCTGCACACCGGCCGCAGCCGCAACGACCAGGTGGGCACCGACCTTCGCCTGTGGCTGCGGCGCCGCATCGATGCCATCGACGCCGCCCTGGTGCGCTTCGAGCGGGCCCTGCTGGTGCGGGCCGAGGCCCACCCCGACACCCTGATCCCCGGGTACACCCACCTGCAGCGGGCCCAGCCGGTCTGCCTGGCCCACCACCTGCTCGCCTACGTCGAGATGGCCGAGCGCGACCGCCAGCGCCTGGCCGACGTGCGTCGCCGCGTCAACATCTGCCCCCTCGGGGCGGCGGCCCTGGCGGGGACGCCGGTGCCGATCGATCGCCGCCAGACCGCCGCCGAGCTGGGCTTCGAGGCGATCTACGCCAACAGCCTCGATGCGGTCAGCGACCGGGACTTCGCCGTCGAGACGATGGCGGCCCTGTCCCTGGTGATGGCCCACCTGAGCCGTCTGGCGGAGGAGGTGATCCTCTGGGCCAGCGAGGAATTCGGCTTCGTGGGGCTCACCGACCGCTGCGCCACCGGCAGCAGCCTGATGCCCCAGAAGAAGAATCCCGATGTGCCCGAACTGGTGCGCGGCAAGAGCGGCCGGGTCTTCGGCCACCTGATGGGGCTGCTGACGATGATCAAGGGTCTGCCCCTCGCCTACAACAAGGACTTCCAGGAGGACAAGGAAGCCCTCTTCGACGGGGTGCGCACCTGCCTCGACTGCCTGGAGGCGATGGCCGTGCTGTTCGAGGAGGGGCTCGACTTCCGCCCCGCCCGGCTGGAGGCCGCCGTGGCCGCCGATTACTCCAATGCCACCGATGTGGCCGACTATCTGGTGGCCCGCGGGGTGCCGTTCCGGGAGGCCTACCAGCTGGTCGGTGGGCTGGTGAAGGCCTGCCTGCTGGAGCAGCGGCTGCTGGCCGATCTGCCCCTGGAGCGCTGGCAGCAGCTCCATCCCGCCTTCGAGGCGGACATCCACGCGGCGATCGCCCCGCGCCAGGTGGTGGCGGCCCGCCGCAGTGAGGGCGGCACGGGCTTCGAGCGGGTGGCCGAGCAGCTGGCTCTGGCGCGGCAGCGCCTCGATCGCACCCCCTGAGCTCCCCCGATGGGCGTTGGAATCGCGGGTCTACGTCTAATCTTGGGGGGTCTCGGGCGCCTGCGCGCCCCATCGGTTCCCCCTCATCGGTCAGTGAGTATTTTCGTCGGCAATCTTCCCTTCCGCGCCGAGCAGGAAGACGTGGCTGAACTGTTCGCTCCCTTCGGCGAAGTGGTCAACTGCTCGCTGCCGCTGGAGCGCGACACCGGCCGCAAGCGCGGCTTCGCCTTCATCGAGATGGCCGACGCCGACACCGAGACCAAGGCCATCGATGCCCTGCAGGGCGCTGAGCTGATGGGTCGTCCCCTGCGCATCAACAAGGCGGAACCCCGCAGCGGGGGTGGTGGCGGCGGCGGCGGTCCGCGTCGCGGTGGCGGTGGTGGCTACGGCGGTGGTGGCGGTGGCGGTGGCGGTTATGGCGGCGGTGGTGGCTACGGAGGTGGCGGTGGCGGCTATGGCGGGGGTGGCGGCGGCTACGGCGCCGACCGCGGTTCCGGGGCCAGGGGCTGGGAGGACCGCAGCTACGGCGGCGGTGGAGCTGGTGGTGGCGGTGCCGCCCCCGATTCCTTCGAGGCGGGCCGCTCCCGCCGGCGCCGCAGCGGCGGTGGCGGTGGTGAGTACGGCGGCGGCGACTACGGCGGCGCCGAGGTCTGAGCCGCCTTACAGGCCCCGTTCCTCCAGCTGGCGGGCGGCCGCCTCCAGCACGGCGGGGCCGGCGCCCGCCTGGCCGGCCTCCCGGGTCAGCCAGCCGCGCCAGTGGCGGGCTCCGCTGACCCCCTCCACCACCTGCACCAGGTGCCGGGCAATTGGCCACAGCCGCCCCCCCGAGGCGCACCAGCGTTCGGCGTGGGGCAGCACCCCCCGCACCACCGTCGAGGCCCGTGGCTCCCCGCCGCCGGTGTCGCCGAAGATCCGGCCGTCCACCCCCGCCCAGCGCAGCGGGTGGGCGTAGGCGGCCCGGCCCACCATCACCCCGTCCACCAGGGCCAGCTGCTCCTGGCAGGGGCCCAGGTCCTCCAGGCCGCCGTTCAGTTCGATCGTCAGCTGCGGCCGCTCCCGTTTGAGGCGGTGCACCAGGTCCCAGCGCAGGGGCGGCACGGTGCGGTTCTGCTTCGGGTCGAGGCCGTTCAGCCAGGCCTTGCGGGCGTGCACGGCGAAGCGGGCGGCGCCGGCCGCCGCCAGGTTGTCGACGAAGGCCAGCAGTTCCTCGTAGGAGTCCCGCTCGTCGATGCCGATGCGGTGCTTCACCGTCACCGGCAGCGGGGTGGCCGCCGCCATCGCCGCCACGCAGCGGGCCACCCGCTCCGGCTCCGCCATCAGGCAGGCGCCGAAGCGGCCCTGCTGCACCTTTTCACTCGGGCACCCGACGTTCAGGTTGATCTCGTCGTAGCCCCAGTCGGCCCCCATGCGGGCGGCCTCCGCCAGCAGCTCCGGGTCGTCGCCGCCGAGCTGCAGGGCGAGGGGGTGTTCGCCCGGGTCGAACCCCAGCAGCCGCTCCAGCCGCTGCTGCCGCTCCCCCATCCGGGAGGGGGAGCCATCGCGGGCGATGTGGTGCAGGGCCCGGGCCACCACCATCTCGGAGTAGAGCAGGCAGTGCCGGCTGACCTGCCGCATCAGCACCCGGAAGTGCCGATCGGTGCAGTCCAGCATGGGCGCCACACTGAAGCGGTAGTTGTGCTCCATCGCCCCATGCTGCCCAGCCGTGCCTCCGTGGTGGTGGTGGGAGGGGGTCCGGCCGGCTTCATGGCCGCCATCGCGGCGGCGGAAGCGGCTGCCGGCCACCTCTCTGGCGGGGTGCTGCTGCTGGAGTCCACCCCCGAGCCGCTGCACAAGGTGCTCATCAGCGGCGGCGGCCGCTGCAACGTCACCCACGCCTGCTGGGATCCGCGGCTGCTGGTGGATCACTACCCGCGGGGCGGCAAGGCCCTGCGGGGCCCCTTCTCGCGCTTCGCGCCCGGCGACACGGTGGCCTGGTTCCAGGCCCATGGCCTGCAGCTGGTGGAGGAGCCCGACGGGCGCCTGTTCCCCCGCTCCAACCGTTCCTCCTCGGTGGTCGACACCCTGCGCCGGGCGGCGACCGCCGCCGGGGTGGCGCTGCACACGGCCGAGGCGGGCCAGACGGCGGAGGCCCTGCCCGGTGGCGGTTTCCGGCTGCGGCTGCGATCGGGGGCCGAGCTGCTCGCCGATCGCCTCGTGCTGGCGACGGGCAGCCACCCCAGCGGCCACCGCATCGCCGCCTCCCTGGGCCATGGCCTGGTGGCGCCGGTGCCCTCCCTGTTCACCCTCACCCTGGCCGACCACCCCCTGCTCGACCTGGCCGGGGTGGCGATGGACCCGGTGCAGCTGGAGCTGCTGCTGACCCCCCTGGCGGACCGCGCCACGGCCGCCACCGCCACGGCCCCCGCCTCGGCCAAGCCCCTGCGGCAGCGGGGGCCCGTGCTGATCACCCACTGGGGCCTCAGCGGGCCGGCCACCCTGCGGCTCACGGCCTTCGCCGCCCGGGCCCTGCGGGAGCGTCGCTACCGGGCCGAGCTCCGGGTCGACTGGACCGGCGGCCGCAAGCCGGCGGAACTGGAGAGCTGGTTCGCCGCGGCACGCCGGGAGCAGGCCCGGCGTCAGCTCGGCAACTGGCGTCCCTGGCCCGACCTCAGCCGCCGCCTCTGGCTGCACCTGCTGGCCTTGGTGGGACTCGACACCAGCCTGCGCTGGGCCGATCTCCCCCGCCGCGGGGAGCAGGCCCTGGTCACGGCCCTGCGGGACAGCCGCTACATGGTCTCCGGCCGCGGCCCGTTCGGCGAGGAGTTCGTCACCGCCGGCGGCATCCCCCTGGCGGAGGTCAACCTGGCCACGATGGAGAGTCGCCTGCGGCCGGGCCTGTTCCTGGTGGGGGAACTGCTGGACGTGGACGGGGTGACCGGCGGCTTCAACTTCCAGCACTGCTGGAGTTCGGGCTGGCTGGCGGGCCAGGCCCTGGCAGCCCAGATCACGGGCGCGTAGGCCTCAGCGGACGTGCTCGTAGATCGAGAACATTGGCAGATACATGGCCAGCAGCACCGATCCCACGATGATGCCCACCAGGACGATCATCGCCGGCTCCAGCATGGAGGTCATGGCCTTCACCATCGTGCTGACTTCGTCTTCGTAGAAGTCGGCCACCTTGGAGAGCATGGCGTCCATCTCGCCGGTTTCCTCGCCGATGGCGAGCATGTTCACGCACATCTCTGGAAACACGTTCTTCAGCCGCAGGGCCGCGCTGAGGGGCATGCCCTCGCTCACCTCATTCTTGGAAGAGATGATGGCATCGGAGATCACGGAATTGGTGGCTGTTTCCCTCACGATCTCCAGGGACAGCAGGATCGGTACGCCCGCCTTGGAGAGGGAACTCAGGGTGCGGCAGAACTGGGCACTGGCCGATTTCTGCAGCAGGTCCCCGAACAGGGGCAGCTTCAGCAGCAGGCCGTCGATCTGGCGGCGACCCATCGGTGTGTTGTAGGTGGACACCACCCAGAAGGCGAAGCCGACCAGGGCCGCCAGCAGGATCAGGGCCTTCCAGGAGCGCAGGAATTCACTCAGATTCAGCATCATCTGGGTGAACAGGGGCAGCTCCGCCCCCAGCTGCTCGAAGACGCTGGAGAAGGTGGGGATCAGGAAGATCGTCATGCCCAGGAACACCGCGATGGCGATCACCAGGACCGTGACCGGGTAGCTCATCGCCCCCTTGATCTGGTTCTGGAGCTTGGCGTTGTCCTCCAGCAGCTTGGCCAGACGCTTGAGGGTGTCGTCCAGGACGCCACCGGCCTCACCCGCCTCCACCAGGGCGATGCTGAGGTTGTCGAACACCTTCGGCCAGCGACGCATCGCATTGCCCAGGCTGTCGCCCTGGTTGACGTCCTGGGTCATGCCGGCGAGGGCCTGGCGCATCTTGTTGGAGCGCTGCTGGACCCGCATCAGGTCGAGGCTGCGCAGGATCGGCACGCCCGCATCCACCAGGGCGGAGAGCTTGTTGGCGAACAGGGCCTTGTCGCGGATGGTCACCGGACCCTCCAGCAGGTCGGCCAGGCCGCTGAAGGAGGAGGCCGGCTTCTTGGCGGCCGCGGCCTGGGGAACCTTGGGGGCCTCCTTGCGCACCAGGGTGTTGGCCAGGATGCCGCGGCGTCGCAGCTCCCGCCGGGCGACGGAGGGGCTGTCGGCGTTCAGCGTCATCTCCCGGCGCTGGCCCGACTTGGTGGTGTAGGTGACGACGAAGGCGGTCATGGCGGGCCTCAGCGGTCGAGCAGCCGTACGAGCTCCTCGGGTTTGGTGGTCTTCAGCATCGCCTCCTCGCGGGTGACCCTGCCGTCCTCCACGAGGTTGGCGAGCGCCCGCTCAAGGGTCTGCATGCCCTGGCTGGCGCCGGTCTGGATCTGGGAATAGAGCTGGGAGCTCTTGCCTTCCCGGATCAGGTTGGCGATGGCGGGGGTGTTGATCATGATCTCCTGGGCCATCACCCGGCCGAAGGCTCCGTTGCCGGTGGGCTCGGCGCTCCTGCAGAGGGTCTGGGAGAAGACCGCCAGCAGGCTGCCGCTCAGCTGCACCCGGATCTGGGTCTGCTGGCCGGCCGGGAACACGTCCACCATCCGATCGACGGTCTGTCCGGCGGAACTGGTGTGCAGGGTGCCGAAGACGAGGTGGCCGGTTTCGGCGGCGGTGATGGCCAGCTGGATCGTCTCCAGATCGCGCAGTTCCCCCACCAGGATCACATCGGGATCTTCCCGCAAGGCCGCCCGCAGGGCGTTCGAAAAGCTGCGGGTGTCCTCATTCAGTTCCCGCTGGTGAATGATCGATTTGTTGTTCCTGTAGGTGAACTCGATCGGATCTTCAATGGTGAGGATGTGTTCTGAACGGGTGGCGTTGATGTGCTCGATCAGGGCAGCCAGGGTGGTGGTCTTGCCGGAGCCTGTCGGTCCGGTGACGAGGACGAGCCCCTTCGGTTTGCTGCTGATCTCCTCGACGATCGGGGGCAGTCCGAGTTTCTCGAGGCTGGGGATGGAGTTGCCGAGCGCCCTCAGGCAGGCCGCATAGGTGCCTCTCTGGCGGTACACGTTGATCCGGAAGCGGGCCACGCCCTTGAGGCCGTAGGAGCAGTCGAGTTCCCAGTTCTGCTCAAGATTCTTGCGCTGGGCGTTGTTCAGCAGGGAGAAGATCAGCCGGTTGCAGCTCTCCTCGGTGAGCTGGGTGTCCTGAATGATGGGACGAAGCTGGCCGCTGAAACGGCCGTAGGGGGGATTGCCTGCGGACAGGTGCAGGTCGCTGCCTCCAGCCTTCACCAGTTCCTGCATCAGGTCTTCGATGAGGAGATCCATCCTGCTCAGCTCCGAACGCACAGACAGTAGGGACATTCCAACCATTCGTCCTCAAGGCCGGCCCCGCAGCTGCGGCAGGTGAGGGTGCTCAGGGCGCGGGCGCGCCGTTCCGATTCCAGGCCCGTGTCGGTGAGCAGCATGCGCTCCACCTCCTCGAGGGTGGTCAGCCCCTCCCGCACCAGGTCAAGGCCGTAGCCGAGCAGGGTTTTCATGCCGCTCTCCAGGGCCAGGCGCCGCAGCTCCTCGGTCGTCGCCCGCTTGGCCACGGCGGCGGAGAGGGTCTCGTTCATGCGCAGGATCTCGTAGACCCCCACCCGGCCCTTGTACCCCCGCCCCTGGCAGGCGCTGCAGCAGCCCTCCGAGCCCGGCAGCACCGTGTTGGCCCGGTAGAAGGAGATGTCGGTCTCGTCGGAGGCCACCAGGCCGAAACGGGCCAGTTCGCCGTGGTTCGGGTGGTAGGGGATCCGGCACTCGCTGCACAGGCGGCGCAGCAGGCGCTGGGAGACCACCCCCAGCAGCGAGGCGCTGACCAGGAAGGGCTCCATGCCCATTTCGTCGAGCCGGGCGAAGGCGCTGGCGGCGTCGTTGCAGTGCAGGGTGGTGAGCACCAGGTGGCCCGTCAGGGCCGCCTCGATGGCGGTGCGGGCGGTCTCCAGGTCGCGGGTCTCCCCCACCAGCAGCACGTCCGGGTCCTGCCGCATGAAGGCGCGCAGGGCGGAGCTGAAGTCGTAGCCCTTCTCCCGGTTCACCTGGGTCTGGGTGATGCCCTGGAGGGTGTATTCGATCGGATCCTCGACCGTGGAGATGTTGATCGAGGGGTCGTTGCGCTCCGAGAGCAGGGCGTAGAGGGTGGTCGACTTGCCGGAGCCCGTCGGTCCGGTGACCAGGATCATCCCGAAGGGCTTGGAGCCGATGTCCCGCAGGGTGGAGCGTGCTTCCTCGTCCGTGATCAGGGTGTCCAGGCCCAGCTGGGTGGCGCCGCTGTCGAGCAGTCGCAGCACCACCTTCTCGCCGTAGCGGCCGGGCAGGGTGCTGACCCGGAAGTCCATGGTGCGGCCGCGGAAGTTGCGGCGGATCCGGCCGTCCTGGGGCATCCGCCGTTCGGCGATGTCCAGGTCGGCCATGATCTTGAAGCGGGAGGTGACCGCGGGGATCAACGTGCGGGGCAGCTTGTCGATGCTGCGCAACACGCCGTCCTGGCGGAAGCGGACCAGGAGGCCATCCTCCTGGGGCTCCACATGGATGTCGCTGGCGCCGCTGGTGAGCGACTCGATCAGGATCCGGTCGACCAGGCTCATCACCGGGGAGATCCCCTCGCCTGAGCTGCTGGCTTCGAGGTCCTCGGTTTCCGGCGTGATCGGCCCCTGGGGGGTGGCGGCCTGACCCAGATCAAGATCGCGGAACAGGGAGGTGTGCTCCGCACCGGTGACCTGTGGGCGCTGGGTGAGACCTTCTGATGGCATCGACGGGAAGGATCGGAAGCGAAGCCGGGCTGAGGAGCCTTGGGTGGAGCGTGGCCGAGGTGCGGGCTTCCACCGCTTGTGGAGTGGGCTCCTGGCCATTCAACATAACGGCATCTGACATCCCTGCCAGAACGCATGACCGGCGACATCACTCCCCCCCATGAGGAACGGATCGATCCCCGGGAGGGCGCGGTCGACGCGGCCCGGGTGGAGGAGCTCCTCGAGACCCTGCCGGTGAACCCCGACGGCGCCCCGGACCCCACGGCCTCCGCCCAGGATCCAGGCTCACCGGCCGCCGCCCCCGCTGCAGCGTCGGACGCCACCGACCCCGGCGCTGATCGCGTCGGCCAGCTGGAGACCGAACTGGCAGCCCTCCGCAGCGAGAACGAGTCGCTGCGGGGCCAGTACATGCGCATCGCGGCCGACTTCGACAACTTCCGCAAGCGCCAGACCCGCGACAAGGAGGATCAGCGCCTGCACATCACCTGCACCACCCTCACGGAGATCCTGCCGGTGGTGGACAACTTCGACCGGGCCCGCCAGCAGCTCAACCCCCAGAGCGAGGAGGCCCAGAGCCTGCACCGCAGTTATCAGAACCTCTATAAACAGCTGGTCGACGTGTTCAAGCAGCTGGGGGTGTCGCCGATGCGGGTGGAGGGGGAACCCTTCGATCCCTCGCTTCACGAGGCCGTGCTGCGCGAACCCAGTGAGGAGCATCCGGAGGACGTGGTGATCGAGGAGCTGCAGCGGGGCTACCACCTCGACGGCCGCGTGCTGCGGCATGCCCTGGTCAAGGTGTCGATGGGTCCCGGCCCGGCCGGTGGGTCCCGTCCTGACGCCTCGGCGCCTCCCAGCGAGGGGACGTCCGACTGATGGCCGATTACTACGAGCTGCTCGGTGTCAGCCGGGACGTGGATGCCGACAGCCTCAAGAAGGCCTATCGGCGTCTGGCCCGCCAGTACCACCCGGATGTCAACAAGGATCCGGCCGCGGAGGACCGCTTCAAGGAGATCGGTCGGGCCTACGAGGTGCTCAGCGATCCCCAGGCCCGGGCCCGCTACGACCAGTTCGGTGAGGCCGGCCTGGGCGGCGGCGGCGGCATGCCTGACATGGGCGACATGGGCGGCTTCGCCGACCTCTTCGAGACCTTCTTCAGCGGATTCGGCGGGGCCGGCGGTGGCGCCGCGCCCGGGGCTCGCCGCCGCGGCCCCCGCCAGGGCGACGACCTGCGCCTGGATCTCACCATCAGCTTCAGCGAGGCCGTCTTCGGCAGTGAGAAGGACGTCCAGATCCGGCACCTCGAGACCTGCACCACCTGCAACGGTTCCGGGGCCAAGGCGGGCAGCGGCCCCACCACCTGCGGCACCTGCGGCGGTGCCGGCCAGGTGCGCCGCGCCACCCGCACCCCCTTCGGCAGCTTCACCCAGGTGGCCCCCTGCCCCACCTGCGACGGCACCGGCCAGGTGATCGCCGATCCCTGCAATGCCTGTGGCGGCCAGGGCCTGCAGCAGGTCCGCAAGAAGCTGCGCATCAACATCCCCGCCGGCGTCGACACCGGCACCCGGCTGCGGGTCGGCCAGGAGGGCAACGCCGGCCAGCGGGGCGGGCCGGCCGGGGATCTCTACGTCTTCCTCACCGTCCAGTCCCACCCCCACCTGCGCCGCGACGGCGTCACGGTCCATTCCGAGGTGTCGCTCAACTACCTCCAGGCGATTCTCGGCGACACGATCGAGGTCGAGACGGTCGACGGCCACGAGCCGCTGGAGATTCCCGCCGGCACCCAGCCCGGGGCCGTCATCACCCTCCAGGGCAAGGGGGTGCCCCGGCTGGGGAATCCGGTGGCCCGCGGCAACCACCAGTTCACCATCAAGGTGCAGCTGCCCACCAAGCTCAACGGCGAGGAGCGCCAGTTGCTCGAGCAGCTGGCCGGTCACCACACCAGCAAGGGCCAGCGTCACCACCACAAGAGCGGCCTGTTCGGCGGCCTGTTCGGTTGAGGGTCTTGGGCGGCTCGCCGGCGGTCCTCGATCTGCGGGGAACGCCCTGCCCGGTGAATTTCATCCGGGCGCGCCTGGCCCTCGAGCCCCTGCCGCCGGGGAGCTGGCTGCGGATCGACCTGGACGGGGGGGAGCCGGAGCAGATGGTGACGGAGGGTCTGCGATCTGAGGGCCATACGGTGCAGCGGGTCGACCCGTCGCCGTTCGCCCCCGGTGAAGGCGTGCGGCTGCTGGTGCGACGGGATGGGGGCTGAGCCGCTGCCGGGTCGGGTGGTGGCCCTGCAGGCCAACTACTGCCTGGTGAGCCTCGATGGGCCCTGCGAGCCCGGGGGCGACGGCGCCGAGTCCTGGCGAGACGGCTGCCTGCTCTGCACCCGTCGCACCCGCCTCGACAAGAGTGGCCTGCAGGTGTGCGTCGGCGACCGGGTGACGGTGGCGGCCGTCGACTGGCGGGCCCGGCGGGGGGCTGTGGTGGGTCTCGAACCCCGCCACAGCCTGTTGGAGCGGCCGGCGGTCGCCAACGTGAGCCGGGTCGTGGTGGTGGTGGCCGTGGCCGAACCCGGCCTCGACCCCCTGCAGCTGACCCGGTTCCTGATCACCGCCGAGGCCACCGGCCAGCCGGTGGAGGTCGTGCTCAGCAAGGCCGACCTGCTGCCGGCGGCCGAGGTGAGGGCTTGGTGCCGGCGGCTGGAGGGCTGGGGCTACCGCACCGTGGCGGTTTCGACCCGCAGCGGCGAGGGTCTGGCGGCGCTGCGCCACCAGCTGGCCATGCCGGGCATCGCCGTGCTCTGCGGCCCCTCCGGCGTGGGCAAGAGCAGCCTGCTCAATGCCCTGGCCCCGGCTTTGGAGCTCCGCGTCGCCGCCGTCTCCGGGCGGCTGCGCCGGGGACGCCACACGACCCGGCATGTCGAATTGTTTCCCGTGGCGCCGGGGGCCCTGGTGGCCGATTCCCCCGGCTTCAACACCCCTGCCCTCCCCGCCGACCCCCAGACCCTGGCGGCGGCCTTCCCGGAGTTGCTGGCCCGTCTGAGGGTCGCCCCCTGCCGTTTCGCCAACTGCCGCCACCAGGGCGACCCGGGCTGTGCCGTGGGGGATGGCTGGGACCGCCAGGCGATCTATGGCCGCTGCCTGGAGGAGGTGGAAGCCGCCGCGGCAGCCCGCTCCCGCGGCGGCCAGGGGCGCCAGGGGGAGCGGGGCCTCCGTCAGCGGGGCGACCGCCTCGAACCCCTGCTCGACCCCCAGCTGCGCCGATCGTCCCGCAGCACCCGCCGTCAGGGGCTGGAGCAGGACCTGCCGGAGCTGGAGGGGGACCTCAGTTCCCCAGACCGGGAAGATTCAGATCCAGACCCCCGGTGAGGGTTTCCATGCGCTCGCGCATGGTGCCGGTGGAGACCTCGTAGGCCTTGCAGAGGGCCGCCAGCACGGCCGCCTCCACCGTCTCGACGGGTTCGGCGAGCAGCTCGGGGCTCAGCTCGACCCGCAGGGGCTGCTGGTTGCCGGAGAGCCAGACGCTGGCGCGGCCCTCGGGGTCGCTGCCCTGCAGTTCCATCGCGTCGAGCTCCTCCTGGAGCTTCTGGGCGTCCTGCTGAATCTGCTGGGCCTTGCGGAAGGCCTCGGTCAGCTGTCCGAAATTGGGAAGTCCGAAGCCGGCCATGCCAGGAGGTCGTCGTAGGGAGTCAGGCTAGAACCCCAGCCGTTGGACCTCCGGGTGCAGCCGCACCCCGCGGCTCTCCAGCACCCGCTGCTGCACCAGCCGGATCAGGGCGTCGATGTCGGCGGCGGTGGCGGCCCCCGTGTTGACGATGAAGTTGGCGTGGATCGGGGACACCTGGGCCTCGCCGATGGCGAGTCCCTTGAGGCCGAGGGATTCGATCAGCTGGCCGGCCTTGAGCGGTTCGGGATTGCGGAACACGCTGCCGCAGCTGGGTTGCTGGTAGGGCTGGGTGCTGGTGCGGCTCTGCAGGTTGGCGCTGGTGCGGGCGGTGAGCACCGCCGGGTCGTGGCCGGGCTCCAGCCGGAAGCGGGCCGAGAGCACCAGGAGCGGCTCCTCCTGCAGGCGGCTGTGGCGGTAGGCGAAGGCCAGATCGCCGGCGGCCAGTTCGAAGGGGGCGTCGGGCCGGCGGGGATCCAGCACCCGCACCGACACCAGCCACTCGGCGGTGCAGCCCCCCTGGGCGCCGGCGTTCATCACCACCGCGCCACCCACCGTGCCGGGGATGCCGACGGCCCACTCCAGCCCCCGCAGGCCGCCACGGGCCGCCTTGCGGGCCAGGGTGGGGATCGGTTCGCCCGCCTCCGCCTCCACCCAGCCCTCACTCGGGTCCAGGCGGCTGCCCTGCAGCCGCCGGTTGCAGAGGGTGAGGCCGTCGAGGCCGCCGTCGGCGATCAGCAGATTGGAGCCTGCGCCGATGCAGCGGAAAGGCAGACCCGAGGCCGCCGCCCAGGCGGCATGGGCGATCAGTTCCCCCTGGTCGGCGGGTTCGGCGAACCAGGCGGCCGGCCCGCCCACCTTCCAGGTGGTGTAGTCCCGCAGGGCGACCCCTGCCCGGGGCTGACTGAGCGGGGCCGTCGCCATCCCCTCAGGCCACCAGCGCGGTGGGGCGACCCCGTTCATCGAGGGCCCCCAGACGGTCCCAGAGGCTGTTGACGTCGCCGGCCCCCATCGCCAGCACCAGGTCGCCGGGGCCGGTGTCGCCAGCCACCAGCTCCGCCAGCGCCTCCATGCTGGCGGCCACCGCCACCGGCAGGTCGGGGGCCAGGGCCCGGACCGCTTCGGCCAGGGCCGGGCTGGAGATCCCTGCCATCGGGGCCTCGCCGGCCGCATAGAGGGGTGCCAGCAGCACCGCGTCGGCCTGGGTCAGGGCGGCGGCGAAATCGTCCAGGAACTGGGCGGTGCGGGTGTAGCGATGGGGCTGGAACACCGCCACCAGCCGCCGGGGCACCAGGGGCAGCGGGCTGCGGCCGCTCTCCACCATCAGCCGGGCCATGGCGATCGTGGCGGCCACCTCGCTGGGATGGTGGGCGTAGTCGTCGACGATCGCCCGGTCCTGCCAGAGCCCGCGGCAGTCGAAGCGGCGTCCGGGGGGGCGCAGGCTCGCCACCGCTTGGCGCAGGTCCTCGAAGGGCACGCCCTCGAGCCGGCAGGCCGCCATGGCGGCCACGGTGTTGCTCAGGTTGTGGCGGCCGGGCAGGGGCACCTCCAGGGTGCCGAGCGCCTCGCCGTGCTCATACCAGGTGGCCAGGGTGCCGTCGCCCCGCTCCTCCAGGGGGATGGCGGCGAAGTCCACGCCTTCGCTGCTGCGGGTCGACCACCAGCTGGTGGCCTGGAAGTGCTCAAGCAGCACCGGGCAGTCGCGGTTGGCCAGCAGGGTCGTGCAGCCGCCGGCGAAGTGCTGCAGGGTGGCCACCAGGGCGGCCAGGTCCGGGTAGTGGTCGGTGTGGTCGAGCTCCACGTTGGTGAGCAGCCCCAGCCGGGGCCGGAACTTCACCAGGGAGCCGTCCGATTCGTCGGCCTCGGCCACCAGCAGCCGGCCCCGGCCATGGCGGCCGTTGCTGCCGAAGGCGGGCACGATGCCTCCGATCACGGCAGTGGGGTCCTCGCCGACGGCCTCCAGGAGCGTGGCGATCAGGGTGCTGGTGGTGGTCTTGCCGTGGCTGCCGGCCACCGCGATCGAGGGCTGGGCATTGATCAGGGCCGCCAGCACGTCGGAGCGGTGCACGATCGACAGCCCACGCCGCCGGGCCTCGGCCAGCTCCTCGTTGGCGGCGGGCACCGCCGAGCTGATCACCACCAGTGGATCCGGCGCCGTTGCACGGCCCGCCCCGCCTTCCGGCCCATCGAGGCCGGTGAGCACCGCGCTGATCGTGGCGGCCGTCTGCTCGTGGAACACCCGCACCCCGGCGCTTCCCAGCCGTTCCAGCACAGGACTGGGCCGGGGGTCGGAGCCGCTCACCAGGAAGCCCCGCTCCGCCAGGATCCCTGCCAGGGCGGACATGCCGATCCCCCCGGCCCCGATGAAATGGAGCGGCTGACGGCGATCGAGTTTCGGGATCAAGGGGGACTCCAGGCCACGCCGAAAATAACGGCAGATCGGCCCAGCCCCCTCTGCGAGATACTGCGCTTTGCCGACCGTCCGATCCGGGGCCTGTGGCTGCGGGAAAGAGCAGGACCCCATTTCTGTATGATCGGCAGCCAAAATCCCCCCTTGCTAGCGGGTTCCACCGCTTTCTGCCATGACCTTGCGCGTTGCGATCAATGGATTTGGCCGAATCGGTCGGAATTTCATGCGCTGCTGGCTGAGCCGCGGTGAGAACACCGGCATCGAAGTGGTCGGTCTGAACGACACCTCCGATCCGAAGACCAACGCCCACCTGCTCCAGTACGACACGATGCTCGGCCACATCCGCAATGCGGAAGTGAGCCACACCGACGACACGATCGTCGTGAACGGCAAGCACATCAAGTGCTTCTCCGACCGCAACCCCCTCAACCTGCCCTGGAAGGAGTGGGGGGTGGACCTGGTGATCGAGGCCACCGGGGTGTTCATTGACCAGAAGGGGGCCGGCAAGCACATCGAGGCCGGTGCCAAGAAGGTTTTGATCACCGCCCCGGGCAAGGGTGAGGGTGTGGGCACCTTCGTGGTGGGCGTCAACGCTGATCAATACCGCCACGAGGACTTCGACATCATCAGCAACGCCAGCTGCACCACCAACTGCATGGCGCCGATCGTCAAGGTTCTCGATCAGAGCTTCGGGATCGTCAAGGGCATGATGACCACCACCCACAGCTACACCGGAGACCAGCGGATCCTCGATGCCAGCCACCGCGACCTGCGCCGTGCCCGTGCCGCTGCGGTCAACATCGTTCCCACGTCCACCGGTGCTGCTACGGCCGTGGCGCTCGTCTATCCGCCGATGAAGGGCAAGCTGAACGGCATCGCCCTGCGGGTTCCCACCCCCAACGTCTCGGTGGTGGACCTGGTGCTCGAAGTGAGCCGCGGCACCACCAAGGAGGAGGTCAACGCCACCCTCAAGGACGCCGCCGAGAACGGCATGAAGGGGATCATCAAGTACTGCGATCTCCCCCTGGTCTCCACCGACCACGCCGGCACCGATGAGTCCACGATCGTCGATTCCGATCTCACCCTGGTGATGGGCGACAACATGGTGAAGGTCATCGCCTGGTACGACAACGAGTGGGGCTACAGCCAGCGCGTCGTCGACCTGGCCGAAGTGGTGGCCCGCAACTGGAAGTGAGCCCCCGGCTGATCCTCAGCCGAAATGCCGGAAGGCGGCAGTCGGGGAGGCGATAGGCCCTCCCCCCTCCGTCCAGCCCAGGGGCCCCCAGGGTTGGGGCTCCACCAGCCGGCCGATCCAGCGCGCGCCCTCCAGCTGCTCCACCAGGGCCTCGGCCCAGGCCGGCTCGAGGGCCAGCACCAGCTCGAAATCCTCCCCGCCCCAGAGGCACCAGTCCTCGGCCTGGGCCTGGCCCGCCAGTTCCGCCGCCAGGGGCAGGTCGCTCCGGGACAGCAGAGCCGTGCAGCGGCTGGCCACGGCCAGGCAGGAGGCCGCGGTCGCCAGGCCGTCACTGCTGTCGCAGCCGGCCACCCGCCAGTCCAGGGCCGCCGGGCGGCTGGCCCCCAGGGCCGCCACCGCATCGAACCGGGGCACGGGCCTGCGGTGGGCACGGATCGCCCGCTCCCGGCCGGCCGCCGGCAGGTCCGGCAGCGCCTCGCCCCGCAGCACGGCCAGGCCCAGACGGCTGATCCCATGGGCGCCGGTGCTGACCAGCACATCGCCCGGCCTGCCGTCCCCGCGGCGGATCGGGCCGCCCCCCGCCGGCAGCCGGCCCAGGGCGGTGACGGCCAGCAGGCGCTGGCGGCCGCCGCTGCAGTCGCCCCCGAGCAACACGCCCCCGTGGGACCCCAGCAGCTCCGCCATACCGGCGTAGGCCCCCTCCACCCAGGCCCAGGGGGTGTGGCCCGGGGCCACCAGGGCCACGGTGAGGCCCACGGCGCCGCGGCAGCCCATGGCCGCCAGATCGGAGAGGTTGGCCGCCGCCGCCCGCCAGCCCACGTCGGCGGCGCCCATCGTCGCCGCACTGAAGTGGACGTCCTCCACCAGCACGTCGGTGTTCAGCACCAGCGGCGGATCACCAGCCGGCCTCCCCCCCAGCAGGGCCGCTCCCAGAAGGGCGGCATCATCGTCGAACTGCCCCGGGGGGGCGAAGGCGCCGAGGCGCCGGATCAGCTCCCCTTCCCCCAGCTGGGCCAGGGTGGGCCCCTCAGGCATGGGGGCGCAGGTTGTCGGCCCCCTCGACCACCGTCGCCTTGACGATGCCGTCGTCGGCGGTGAGGTCCTCGAGCACATCGAAGCCGTCCACCACATAGCCGAAGGCGGCATAGCGCCCGTCGATGAGGTTGAGGCCCGCCGGGGTGAGCTCCGGTTCGAACAGGAAGAGGAAGAACTGGGAGGAGCCGTCGCCCAGGGCCTCGTCGGAGTGGGCCCACCCCAGGGTGCCCTTGCTGGCGAAGGGCAGCACCGGTTCGGCCTTGAACATCCCCAGATCCTCGAAGGTCTGGTTGTAGAAGGGGGCCTCCTCGCCCGGCACCATGATCTCCAGGGGCACCCGGCGCTCCTGTTTGGTGACCGGATCCACGAAGCCGGTCTGGGGGCCGGCGGGATCGCCGGTCTGGAGCACGTAGAAGTCCTCGGCGCGGTTGAAGGGCAGGCCGTCGTAGAAGCCCCGCTGCACCAGGTCCACGAAGGCGCCGGCGGTCAGGGGGGCGTTGTAGCCGTCCACGACGGTGGTCAGGTCACCCTTGGTGGTGGTCAGCCGCACGGTGGCGCGGCCCAGCAGGCGCGGCAGGGCATCGAACTCCTCAGGAATCGAGAACGGGAAGGGCCCCACCAGCAGGGCTTCGGCCTGGCCGATGTCGGCCAGGGCCTCCCGGCGGGCCGCCAGGAACCGATCGCGGTCCTGGGCCTCGCCGGCGGCCGCCAGCTCCTGCAGATGCACGTCCGTGTCGGCCAGCAGGCCCTCGGCGCTGGAGCGGTCGGCGGGATCGAAGCTGGCCAGGATCCTCTCGCGGCTGCCGCCGAGCTGGGACGCGGCCCGGCGCACGGAGCCGGTCAGGCTGCTCCAGCGCTTGGCCCGCAGGTCGTCGCTGGTGTCCTCGAGGCGGTGCTGCAGCGCCTGCAAGTCGGCCTGCTCCATGGGAAGGGCGTTGCGCAGCAGGGCGGTGGGATCGCTGACGGCGTTGCCCTGGGGCAGGTAGGCCCAGGCGGTGGGGACCGCCAGCAGCAGGGTGAGCACGAGGGTCAGGGCGGCCCCCAGCCGGGCGGCCAGCGTGGTGGTGAACCCGATGCGCCTGCGTCGCCGGTCCATGCTTCCCCTGTGACTGCCTGGACTTTGGCACAACCGGCCCGTCCCTCCGTCGCCGCTGTCCGCGGGTGGGCCTGTAGCCAGACGTACAATCCCCCGATCCGACCCGCCGGAATGATCTCCAGCAACGACTTTCGTACCGGCACAACGATTGAGCTGGATGGCCAGGTCTGGCGCGTCGTCGAATTCCTTCACGTCAAGCCCGGCAAGGGCTCGGCCTTCGTGCGCACCAAGCTCAAGGGCGTCCAGAGCGGCAACGTGGTCGAGAAAACCTTCCGCGCCGGGGAGACCATGCCCCAGGCCCTGCTGGAGAAGTCGACCCTCCAGCACACCTACATGGAAGGCGATGACTACGTCTTCATGGACATGGCCTCCTACGAGGAGACCCGCCTGACCGCCAAACAGATCGGTGACGGCCGCAAATACCTCAAGGAAGGCATGGAGGTGAGTGTCGTCTCCTGGAATGGCAAGCCCCTGGAAGTGGAGCTGCCGAATTCGGTGGTGCTCGAGGTCACCCAGACCGACCCCGGCGTCAAGGGCGACACCGCCACCGGCGGCACCAAGCCGGCCATCGTCGAGACCGGCGCCCAGGTGATGGTGCCCCTGTTCATCACGATCGGCGAGAAGATCAAGGTCGACACCCGCACCGACAGCTATCTGGGCCGGGAGTCCTGATCGCCATGCAGCTCGATCACGACCAACTGCGCCAGCTGCTGGCCCTCCTCGGGGACAGCGACATCCAGGAACTCAAGCTCGAGGGCGACGACTTCCGCCTGGAGGTGCGCCGCAATCTGCCGTCCCCCGCGCCGGCCACGGTCACCATGGTGCAGGCTCCGGCCGGGGCACCGCCGCCGCCCCCCGCCCCCGCGGCCCCGGTCGGCGCCGCCCCCGGTCCGTCGGCGCCCCCGCCCCCTGCCGCCTCGGTGCGCAGTGATCTGCAGGCGGTCACGGCGCCGATGGTGGGCACCTTCTACCGCTCCTCGGCCCCGGGGGAGGCCCCCTTCGTGGAGGTGGGCAGCCGCATCAGCGCCGGCCAGCCCGTCTGCATCCTCGAGGCCATGAAGCTGATGAACGAGCTGGAGTCCGAGTTCAGCGGCGAGGTGGTGGAGATCCTGGTGGAGAACGGCACGCCGGTGGAATTCGGCCAGGTGCTGATGCGGATCAAGGCGGGCTGACCGCCGCCGTCGTCGGGGTCTGACCCAGCTCCCAGGCGGTCTGGATCGCCGCTGCCATGCTGTCGGCCCTGGCGATGCCCTGGCCGGCGATCGCGAAGGCGGTGCCGTGGTCGGGGGAGGTGCGCAGGAAGGGCAGGCCCAGGGTGGTGTTGACGGCGGCGTCGAACGCCAGCAGCTTCACCGGGATCAGCCCTTGGTCGTGGTACAGCGCCAGGTAGCCGTCCGCTCCTTCGGCCTGGCCCCTCCAGGCGGCCGCCGCTTCCAGCCAGCAGGTGTCCGGCGGCACCGGCCCCTCCAGCCGCACCTGCGGATGCTGGCCACGCCAGTGCTCGAGGGTCGGAATCAGCCAGTCCTGCTCCTCCCGTCCCAGGTGGCCCCCCTCCCCCGCATGGGGGTTCAGGCCCGCCACCACCAGCCGGGGCCGGCTGCGGAAGCGGCGACAGAAGGCCAGCAGGGCGTCCAGCCGCCGGTGCACCAGCTCCGGGCCGAGCCGGGCGCTCACCTCGGCCAGGGGGATGTGGGTGGTGGCCAGCAGCGTGTTGAGCCGCCAGCCGCCGCCTGGGGCCACGGCGGTGAACAACATCCCGGCGTCGGCGGCGCCGGTCAGTTCCGCCAGCCGCTCGGTCTGACCGGGGTAGGCATGGCCCGCCGCCTGCCAGCTGGCCTTGGCGATCGGGGCGGTCACCAGGGCCCGGCCGCCACCGGCGCCCACCAGCGCCACGGCCTCGCTCAGCCAGGCGAAGCTGGCGGCACCGGCGGCGGGGCTGCTCACCCCCGGGACCACCGGCTGCTCCAGGGGGATGTCCACCAGGGCGAACGCATCGGGGTCGGCCAGGGGCGCGTCGCTGCAGGCCAGCAGCTGGCGGTGGCACTCCCGCAGCCAGCGGCCGCAGCCCACCAGCACCACCTCCTGGCCGGCGGGCCTTGGCCGGGCGAGGGCCTTGAGGGTCACCTCGGCGCCGATGCCGGCGGGATCCCCCAGGGCGATGACGAGGCGATCCGCAGTAGTTTTCATCCCATCGGGCGCTGTCGGGGTCGGTTCATGGTCCGCTTGCTGGTGCTGGGTGTTCTGCTGCTGGGAGGGGGGCTCGCCTTCCGCAACGAGTGGGTCGTGGTGGATTGGGAGAAGATGGGCAAGGACACGGGGCTGTCCTCCCTGATCGACCCCTCGATCTTCGGCGCTCAGAAGAAGTCGCCGCTGCAGGAGGCCAACCCCTCCCGATAGGTGGGGTAGAGCAGGCGGTAGCCGAGGTCGTCCCTGAGCCTCCGGCTGCTGGCCCGTCGATTCTCGCTCCAGAAGCTGCGGGCCATGGGGCCCATGGACGCGGCCACGTCCTCGTAGCGCTGCAGCTCCGGCAGCGGGCAGCCCAGCAGATGGGCGGCCAGGCCCAGGATCTCGCTGGAGGGGCAGGGGAAGGTGTCCGCCAGGATCAGCGTGTCCGGCCTGGCCTCAGGGGCGAGGGCGATGGTGTGCAGCACCGCGCCGACGATGTCGTCGACGTGCACCCGCGAGAACACCTGGCCGGGCTTGTGGATGAGCCGGGCCGTGCCGTTGCGCAGGCTCACCATCGGGTTGCGGCCTGGGCCGTAGATGGCGGGCAGCCGCAGCAACTGCACCGGCAGGCCGCTGCGGCGCCAGGCCTGCTCGCAGGCCAGCCGGGCCTGGCTGCGCTCCAGCAGCGGCCGGGTGGGGCTGGTCTCGTCCACCCAGTCGCCGCCGCTGTCGCCGTAGACCCCGGTGGTGGAGAGATAGCCCAGCCAGACCGGCGCCAGCTGACGCAGGCGGGTCTCGAGGGACTCCAGCACCGGATCGCGGCCGCCGGCATCGGGCGGGATCGTCACCAGCACGTGGCTGACCCCGGCCAGGTCGGCCTGGCTGGGCAGGGCCCCCTGGTCGGGATCGAAGTGGAGCCAGCCCCGGGCGTCGCCCGGCGGGGCCGGCTGGCGATGGGTGAGCAGCACCGGCACACCGGCCGCCTCCAGCGCCCGGGCGACGCGACGGCCGGTGTAGCCGCCGCCGAGCACCAGCATCCGGTCGATGGCGGCGGCGGCGGCGGGCAGGGCCGGGTGGTCGATCCGGCCGCCGTCGGCCCCCGGGTTGACAGAATCCTCCGCCATCAGTACATCTGTATCACTGTCCGTTTTCCCATCCCGTGACCACCTCGTCGTTCGGTGCCAGTCTCCCTGTCGGCCTCGCCCCATCCCGCCCCCTCTGTCGCCCCCTCGGCCAGTCGTTCGCCGGCCGCGGCCATCGGGCCCCGGCGCGCCACCACCTGGCCGCCGCCCCGCTGCTCCTGGCCGTGGGGCTGGTGCTGGGGGCCGTGGTGCTGGCGCCGGAGCAGCCCCTCGATCAGGAGGCCATCTGCCAACGCCACAACGGGGTGGCGGCCTGCCGCGTCTGGTGAGTCACCTCCGCTTCGGCGGCCGTGGCCGTCTCCGGTTCGGCGGGGTCCACCCACTGGAGCAGGCGCAGGGCCAGGCGCAGATCGCCATCGGTCCAGGCCCGCAGGGCCATCGCCCGGCGCGGGTCGTAGAAAGGCTGGCTCCGATACCAGACGAACGCATCGCTGTCGCCCTTGCGGCCGTTGCAGCCCAGGCAAGCCGGCACGCAGTTCTCGGTGATGCTCTGGCCGCCACGGCTGAGCGGATGCACGTGGTCGATGGATTCCGACGCCTCGCCGCAGTAGAGGCAGCGGCGGCCGGTCATCCGGTGCAGCGACTGTCGCCATCGTCGCGCTCGCAGCTTGGGGCAGAGATCTTCGAGAAAGACTCCATCCCTGGCCTGCATCAGCGCGCCTCGGTTGGCGGAAGTTTGCCCTCAGCGCCCCGGGTGTCAATGTGTTCTTGATTGCTTTTTGCCGCATTGGCCACCCCCCTGGTGCAGATGCGCCTGGGCGCCTCGGGTCTGATCGAGGTGGTCAGTCCCTTCGACGCGGTCACCCAGGCGCAGCTGCGGGCCATCCGCCCCCGGGGCCAGTGGCTCAGCCGCCGAGGCTGCTGGCAGTTCCCCCTGGAGGCGGCCACTGCGCTGCAGCAGCAGTGCGCCGGCCGCTTCCCGCTCACCCCGGAGTTGGCCCGCTGGTTCGGCTGGCTGGGTCAGCCCCTGCCGCCCCTGCCCCCCCACCGGGCCCTGGTGGCGGCGTCCGCCGCCGACGATGACCTTCCCGATGGCCGCCGGTTGTTCCGGCACCAGCGGCTGGCGGTGCGCTGGCTGCTGGCCCGCCGCGGTGCCGTGCTGGCCGATGCCATGGGCCTCGGCAAGACCCTCAGCGCCCTGGTGGCCGGCCGCGCCCTGGTGCGCCTGGCCGACTGCCGGCTGGTGGTGGTGGCCCCGGCGGGGCTGCATCACCACTGGCGCCAGGAGGCGGCGGCCCTTGGCCTGCGCCTGGAGCTGCACAGCTGGGCCCGGCTGCCGGCGGAGCTGCCGGCCGCCGGCACGGTGCTGATCGCCGACGAGGCCCATTTCGCCCAGACGCTCCAGGCCGCCCGTACCCAGGCGTTCCTGCGCCTGGCCCGCCATCCGCGCCTGCGGGCGATCTGGCTGCTCACCGGCACGCCGATGAAGAACGGCCGGCCGGTGCAGCTCTTTCCCCTGCTGGCCGCCATCGGCCATCCCCTGGCGGCCGACCAGCGCCACTTCGAGGAGCGCTACTGCCAGGGGCACTGGCGGGAGCAGGGCGGGCGGCGGATCTGGCAGGCCAGCGGTGCCAGCCAGCTGGAGGAGCTGCAGCGGCTGGTGCGGCCCCTGGTGCTCCATCGCCGCAAGGGCCAGTGCCTGGATCTGCCCCCGAAGCAGCGCCTCGAGCGGCCCGTCGCCCTCGACCCCGCCGGCGCCGAGGCCTTCGAGCGGGCCCTGCAGCAGCGGATCGACGACTACCGCCGCCGGGCCATGGCCGGCGAGGTGCGCCGTGACGCCGAAGCCCTGGCCGTGTTCACGGCCCTGCGCCAGATCGCCTCGCGCCACAAGCTGGACGCCACCGTCGCACTGGTGGCCGAGCTGTTGGCTGCCGGCGAGGCGGTGGTGGTGTTCACGGCCTTTGTGGCCACGGCCCAGGCGCTGCACATCCAGCTCGGCCGGCCGGGGGATGGGGGTCCCCTGGTGGGTGCCGTGCCGCCGCTGCACCGGCAGAAGCTGGTGGACGCCTTTCAGTCGGGCCGCTCCCCTGTGCTGATCGCCACCTACGGCACCGGCGGCCTCGGCTTCACTCTGCACCGGGCCCGGCATGTGGTGCTGGTGGAGCGGCCCTGGACCCCGGGCGACGCCGAGCAGGCGGAGGACCGCTGCCACCGCATCGGCATGGGGGCCGCGCTCACCAGCCATTGGCTGCAGCTGGGTGTGGCCGACCGACTGGTGGACGACCTGATCGCCAGCAAGGCCGAGCGGATCTCCCTGCTGCTGCAGGGCCAGGACAGCCTGCGTCGCCAGCGGGCCCTACCGGCGCTGGTGCGCCAGTGGCTCGAGAGCGGCTGAGCCCCTGCCGGGCCCTCAGCCCCCCGGCCGGGTGGGGGGCTCATCGGCGCAGCTGCTGCGGCGCACCTCCAGGTCCTGGCGCAGGATCGGATCGAGCTTGTCCTTCGGCACCGCGGCGGCCAGCACCGTGGCCCGGGCGATGTCCCGGCAGGCTGCGGTGGTGTTGCCGGCCAGGGTGTACAGCAGGAAGCGCTCGTTGAGCGGCCCCGGGTCCTTCGGGAAGGCCGCCACCACCCGGTCGCACTGGCGCAGGGCCCCGGGCAGGTCCTCCAGCTTCACGGTCCGCAGGCAGTCCTCCCGGGTGATCGGTCGCTGGGGCAGGGGCTCCTCCGCACAGCCGCCCAGCAGCACGATCAACAGCAGGCCCAGGGGCCTGGCAGTGGAACCCAGGCGGGCCCGTTCAGTTGTAACGCTCACTCCGGGTCATGCCGCTGCCACCAGCCTTACCACCGCCGACGACCGAGATGGAGGTGGGGCCGGGTTCCGGGCTGGTGGCGGTGCTGCCGGAGGAGCGCGGCGCATAGAGATCCCCCAGGAAGCGGCCGCAGTCGGGGAAGGTGCCGGGGTTCTGGACCACGGCCTCGGTGATCATCACCGCGGCGTGTTCGGGGGAGGTCTTGAACAGGCCGGAGCTCTGGCGCTTGATCAGGGCATAGGCGGCCGTCCAGCTCACTTCGTGCACGTTGCCGTTGTTGCGCATGAAGCAGTACACCTGGGCCCCCTTGCCCCCGGGGCCGTCGATGTCATTGCCTGCCCGGGCGCTCTGGGCCGTGCCGGCGCCGGCCAGCAGGACGGCCGCCGCCGCCAGGACGATCGGGCCCAGTCGGTGGGAGAGAGAGTGGCGTCTGGCCATCGGACCGCAAGGGAAGAACGAGGTGGCCCAACGTATCGACCCCTGCGGTCCTGTCCAGGGTGGTCAGCCGCCCGGTGGGGTGGCGGTCGCCGGTAAGACCAGCCGCACCACCAGGGGCAGGATCACCAGCACCGTGATCAGGCGCACGGCGTGCAGGGTGGCCACGGCCGCCCCGACGCCGAACTCGGCACCCACCAGGCTCATGCCGCTGATGCCCCCCGGGGCCGCCCCCAGCAGGGCCACCACCGGATCGACGCCCATCAGCCGGCTGCATCCGAGTCCCACCACCAGGCCCGTGAGCACCAGGGTGATCGTGATCAGGAGGGCGGGTCGCCACAGCTGGCGCAGTTCCAGCAGGGCCGTGCCGGTCAGGCCCGTGCCGATCACGGTGCCGATGCCGATCTCCAGGAGGGTGCGGGTGCCGACCGGCCACTGGGCCACATCCAGCCGCCCCGTCACGCTGACCAGGGCGGCCCCCAGCAGGGCTCCGGCCAGGGGCGCCGCCGGGATGCCGGTGCGCAGGGCCAGCAGGCCGCCGGCGAGCCCGGCCAGTGCATACATCAGCAGATGCCAGGCATGGTTCATCCGACGGGGAGCCCGATCAACAGGGCCCACTCTGGGAGATCAGGGCCACAGGTGCTTGAGGGGGTGCCGCGGGTGTGTTGTCATGCGGCACAGCCCAGTCGCTTTCCCCGCCATGGCCCCCGCCTCGGTGTCGTTCCGCATCAGCCGCAATGCCGAAGATCTCGCCGAAACCATCCATGCCCTCTCCCAGCGTCTGGTGAGCCTGGAGCAGCGCCTGGCAGCGGTGGAACTTCAGGCCTCCAACCAGGCCAGGCCGGACCCCCAGGAGCTGGCCAGTCTCGACAACGTCGAGCGACTGCTGCAGGACTGCCGCCATCTGCTGGAGATCGACGTCGCCTCCGAGGCGTCCCCCGCCTTCGAAAGCCAGGAGGATGTCGCCTACCCCAACGCCGCCTGAGGCCGCGGTCCCCTGGCCAAGGGTGTCAAAATAAAAAGAAAGCGGGTCATGGCCTTCCCCACTTCCCCTTACCAGGCATCATCCGGCGCTCTTCATGGGCAGGGTGCCGCCCCACGCGGCTCCAGCCCGGCTCCCCACTGCCAGCTCCGCACCCACTCCCAGGAGGAGGGCGACCACCAGCTCGAGAAGCTTGAGTTTGCCCTCGCCGTCGCCCTCACCCGTGGCGACCTGCAGCGTTCCGACCAGCTGCGCTCGCAGATCGCCGCCCTTGGCGGCAACCGGGAGGAGCCTGGTACCTGAGGGAAGGCTGGCGGGCCCGGCAGTGGCACGGACGCACCGATGCAGTGAGAGGGAGAACATCTCCTTTCCCCTGCGCTTCCGCCCATACGGGACAGGCTGTTATGTTCTGCCGTAAGATGTAAAGAGATAAGGGTCCGTTGGACGCCAATGGACCCTTCTTGCATGTCTTCGATGCTGCGAATTCCTCGCCGGCCATGATGGTTGCCAGCCCACTTGCCCCCGTCACCTTGACGCTGGAGACGCCCGCTCGTCCAAGGTCCAGCGTGTCGCCGCTGTCCGATCCGGGGGCGCGTCAGCGCCTTCTGCTGCAGGCAGCTTCCCTGAATGAGCAGGCGCGGGTGGCGGCCGGTGAGGGGGATATTGATGCGTCGGCACGAGCCATCCTTCAGGCCCTTGACTGCGAACGGCGGGCCGGCGGCCTCGGCCTGCAGGTGCTTCAGCTCATCAAGCCCCGGGCCTGATCACCGTCCCCACGAACCGGCAGGTTGCGGATCCAGGGTCTCGCCCACCCTTTCAGCCCAACGCCCAGGCTGAGAAAGGGCACCACGCCAACAACATCTGATGGATGGGTGCTTGATCTCTTGTTTTTTCCAGGTGACTGTCATTTCGGGACGTCACACTTAAGGGCTAGGTGCGGAACTTGCTGATCAAGCGGGTGACCGGATTCGAACCGGCGACGTTCAGCTTGGGAAGCTGACATTCTACCACTGAATTACACCCGCGTTCAATCACGCACGGTCTCACAGTAGCAAGGCTCCGGACACCGACCGGATGTACGGAGCCAGGGCGAAACCTTTGTCAGGGCTTGGCGGGGGCCGCTGCTGCCGGCTCCTCGCACTGCACGGCGGCGGAGAGCGCCCTGCGGGCGGCAATCACCGCCATGGCCTTGGGCTTGAGTTCGTTGGCGGCCTGCTCGAGGGTCTGCTCCTTGTTGGCGGAGGCTTTGGCCACCTCCTCTCGGAATCCCTGCAGCAGTTTGCGGAAGGCCTCCACCCGCAGCGTCTGCAGCTGGTTCTCCGAGGCCTGCAGGGAGGCGATCGCTTGCTCCAGCGTCTGCTGGGCCGCCCGCGCTTCGCCCACGGTGGAGGTGGGCGTCAGGGCGGCCACCTGCTCCAGGGCCTGGTTCACCGTGGCCAGCTCGGTGCAGATCCTGGCCTCGGTCTTTTTCGTCTGCTGGGTGAGGTCGGTGCGCTGGCAGCCGGAGGCCGCCAGGCCCAGGCAGAGGATGGCGGCCAGGGGAAGGCGTCGCATGGCAGCAAGGGTCATGGCGTCAAAACCGTTCACCATGAACTTAATCACCTTCCCCGGGGCTGGCCACGCCGCCGTTCAGGCGGCCAGCTCGACCGCTGCCGCCGCCACGCCGGCGCCGATCGGCGCCTTGGCCAGGCCCAGGCCCTGCAGGGTGGCTTCGATGGCCGCCACGGCCGTGAGCACGTCGCGGTCGCAGACGAAGCCCAGGTGGCCGATGCGGAACACCTTGCCCTTGAGGTGGTCCTGGCCGCCGGCCAGCAGGATGTCGAAACGCTCCTTCACCTGCTTGCGCAGGGCCTCGGCATCGATGCCCTCCGGCGCCACCGCCGTGATCGCCGGGCTGCCGTGGCCCTCGGCCGCATACAGGGGCAGGCCGATGGCCTTCATCGCCGCCTGGGTGGCCCGGCGATGGCGATCGTGGCGGGCGAAGATCGCCTCCAGGCCCTCCTTCTGCATCATCCCCAGGGCGGCCTCAAGGGCGAAGTAGAGGTTGATCGCCGGGGTGAAGGGGTTGCTGTCGTCGTCGGCCGCTTTGCGGTACTTGCCCAGATCCAGATAGAACTTGGGCAGGTCGGAGCGCTCGTAGGCCGTCCAGGCCCGCTCGCCCATGGCCACGAAGCTCAGCCCCGGCGGCATCATGTAGCCCTTCTGGGAGCCGGAGCCCACCACGTCCACGCCCCAGGCGTCCATGGGCACGTCACAGGCCCCGAGGCTGGTGACGCAGTCGGCGATGGTGAGGGCCGTGCCGTGGGCCTTCACATGGCCGGCAATGGCCTGGAGGTCGTTGATCACCCCGGTGGAGGTTTCCGAGTGGGTGAGGATCACGCCGCGGATCTCCTTGGCGGTGTCGGCCTCGAGGGCGGCGCGGAAAGCCTCCGGATCGAGGGGCTGGCCCCATTCCGCCTGGATCACCTCCACGTTCAGCCCGTAGGCCTTCGCCACCTTCACCCAGCGTTCGCCGAACTTGCCGTTGTCGCCGCAGAGCACCCTGTCGCCGCGGCTGAGGGTGTTGACGATCGCCGCCTCCATCGCCGCGGTGCCGCTGCCGGTGAGCACCAGCACGTGGCCCTTCGTCTGGTGCAGCCACTGCAGCTGCTCGGTGGTGCGGCGCACGATCTTCTGGAAATCGCCGCTGCGGTGGCCGATCGGATGGCGGGCCATGGCCTGCAGGACGGTCTCCGGCACCGGGGTGGGACCGGGGATCATCAGAGTGAGCTTGTCCTGCATGAGCGGTGGGGAACGAAGGAGCGCGGGCCCGGCGAAGGCAAGGCGATCGACCACCATAAAAAACAGCGTTCCCGCCGGCCATCGATTCCCTGCGCCCCCCCTCCGCGGCCCCGCGGGGCTTCACCCTGCCGGTGTGGCTGGCGGCGGCGGCCCGCGCCGCCCTCGGGGCCCTGCAGGAGGAGCCGTTCAGCGCGTCGGTGGCCCTGGAACTTCTGCAGCCGCCTGGGGTGGTGCCGATCCCGGTGCGGGCCGCCGCGCGTCTGGAGGAGGGTCTGGCCCTGGGGGAGAGCTGCTGTGATCCGGGCGAGGGGCTTGACCTCACCCGCGGCCTGGTGGTGTGGGTGCTGGCCCGCTGGCTTCCCGGCGACGGGCCCTGGCTGCAGCTGGAGCCGGGCGAGGGGGTGGGGGTCCAGGCGGCGACCGGGGAGGCCTGCCTGTCGGCCTATGCCCGGCGCCTGCTGGAGGCCAACCTGCGGCCCCTGGTGCCCTCCGGCCGCCGCCTGGGGCTCACCCTGGTGCTCCCCGATGGCCGCCGTCTGGCGGAGCGCACCAGCAATGCGGCCTTCGGGGTGGTGGACGGGCTGGCCCTGATCGGCACCCAGGCCGAGGTGCAGGCCGGCGCCGACCCGGACCAGCTGGCCCGCACCCTGGCGGCCCTGGCCGAACGGATGGCTGTGCCGGGGGCTGGCGCCGATCTGGTGCTGGTGATCGGCGAGAACGGCCTCGATCTGGCCCCCCGGCTGGGCCTGCCGCCGGAGCTGCTGCTGAAGGCGGGCAACTGGCTCGGCCCCGTGCTGGTGGCCGCCGCCGAAGCGGGGGTGGAGCGCCTGCTGCTGTTCGGCTACCAGGGCAAGCTGATCAAGCTGGCCGGTGGCATCTTCCACACCCACCACCATCTGGCCGACGGTCGCGCCGAGGTGCTCACCGCCCTGGCCGCCCTGGAGGGGGCCAGCGGCCCCACCCTCGCCACCCTGCACGGGGCCGCCACCGTGGAGGCCGCCCTGGCGGGGCTGGAGCAGGCCGATCCGGACCTCGCCGGGCGCCTGCGGGCGCGGATCGCCGCCGCCATCGAGAGCCGCTGCCAGGCCTATCTGGCCAGCCATGGCGCGCCGCCCGCCGCCGTGGGGGCGGCCCTGTTCGACCGCCAGCGCCGGCTGCGGGTCTGCGGGCCGGTGGGGGCGGCGCTGATGGAACGCTTCAGGGGCGCGACCTAGGGTGCTGGCACCGATGACCGGGCCCTGGTCCTGGCCGCCAACGAGCCGATGTCCGAAACGACGCAGACCGCACCACCGGGTTCGGAACGGGACCACGCCAGCGGTTCCCGCCGTCCCCCGGCCATCGTCATCCTGGATTTCGGCTCCCAGTACTCCGAGCTGATCGCCCGCCGGGTGCGGGAGACGGAGGTCTTCTCCCTGGTGATGGGCTACACCACCAGCGCCGCGGAACTGAAGGCCCTCAACCCGAAGGGGATCATCCTCAGCGGCGGCCCCAGCTCCGTCTACGAGGAGGGGGCCCCCTCCTGCGACCCCGGCCTCTGGGAGCTGGGCATCCCGGTGCTGGGGGTCTGCTACGGCATGCAGCTGATGGTGCAGCAGCTGGGCGGGTCGGTGGTGGCCGCCGGCCGGGCCGAGTACGGCAAGGCGCCGCTGCATGTCGACGACCCGGTCGACCTGCTCACCAACGTCGAGGAGGGCTCGACGATGTGGATGAGCCACGGCGATTCGGTGGAGTCGCTGCCGGAGGGCTTCGTGCGCCTCGCCCACACCGACAACACCCCCGAAGCCGCGGTGGCCGACCATGCCCGCCGTCTCTACGGGGTGCAGTTCCATCCCGAGGTGGTGCATTCCACCTGCGGCATGGTGATGATCCGCAACTTCGTTTATCACATCTGCGGCTGCATCCCCGACTGGACCACGGCCGCCTTCATCGATGAGGCCATCAGCGAGGTGCGCGCCCAGGTGGGCGAGAAGCGGGTGCTTCTGGCCCTCTCGGGCGGGGTCGATTCCTCCACCCTGGCCTTCTTGCTGCACCAGGCGATCGGCGATCGCCTCACCTGCATGTTCATCGACCAGGGCTTCATGCGCAAAGGTGAGCCGGAGTTCCTGATGGACTTCTTCGATCGCCAGTTCCACATCAACGTGGAATACATCAATGCCCGTGAGCGCTTCATCTCCAAACTCGCCGGCATCACCGATCCGGAGGAGAAGCGCAAGATCATCGGCACCGAGTTCATCCGCGTGTTCGAGGAGGAGAGCCGCCGCCTCGGCCCCTTCGACTACCTCGCCCAGGGCACCCTCTACCCGGATGTGATCGAGAGCGCCGGCACCAACGTGGACCCCAAGACGGGGGAGCGGGTGGCGGTGAAGATCAAGAGCCACCACAACGTGGGCGGCCTGCCGAAGGATCTGCAGTTCAAGCTGGTGGAGCCGCTGCGGCGCCTGTTCAAGGACGAGGTGCGCAAGGTGGGCCGCAGCCTGGGCCTGCCCCAGGAGATCGTGGGACGCCATCCCTTCCCCGGCCCGGGCCTGGCGATCCGCATCCTGGGGGAGGTCACCGACGACAAGCTCGACATCCTGCGGGACGCCGACCTGATCGTGCGGGAGGAGGTGCGCGATGCCGGCCTCTACGACGAGATCTGGCAGGCCTTTGCCGTGCTGCTGCCCGTGCGCAGCGTCGGGGTGATGGGCGACAAGCGCACCTACGCCTACCCGATCGTGCTGCGCTGCGTCTCCTCCGAGGACGGCATGACCGCCGACTGGTCGCGGCTGCCCTACGACCTGCTGGAGCTGATCTCCAACCGCATCGTCAATGAGGTGCGGGGGGTGAACCGGGTGGTGCTCGACATCACCAGCAAGCCCCCCGGCACGATCGAGTGGGAGTAGGCGGGACCCCCGGGCTGGCCCGCAGGGGCCGGCTTCGATAATCTCGGCACCCGGCCGTTCGCTCCGTGCCTCCCGTCTCCCCCGCCGTCACCGGCAGCCCTGCCGGGGCTGAGCACGACCCCCAGCTGCACCGCCGCCTGCAGCAGGACAGCATCCTGCTGGCCGGCAAGACCGTCTTTCTCAATCCTTTCCTCTACTGGCGTCGTTTCGATGCCAACACCGACCGCTGGCTGCGGGAACCCGGCCAGCTGCCGGAGGAGCAGATCCGCAGCAACCGCCTGCGCTTCTATCCCGAGGTCGACTGGGACGGCCTCGATCCGGCCGACCTGGCGATCAAGGAAGGGGCGGTGGAGATGTTCCTCAAGAGCCTGGAGCTGATCAGCACCTTCAACCCTGACCTCAGCGCCGGCCACCTGCTGGAGGTGGAGCGCAAGATGGCCGTCACCAAGAAGAAGGCCTTCGAGCGCTGGGTGGCCCGCGCCCTCGACCGCCGCGGCAAGGAGAGCCTCAGGGAGCGGCGCCGCTTCGACCGTGACCGCTGGCTGCGGGGCTGGCTGGAGTGGCTCTCCCTCGACGGCACCCGCCAGGCCCTGCTCCCCTTCAGCGTCCTGCTGGTGCTGGCCGTCGGAGGCGGCTGGTGGCTCGGCAGCACCCGCTTCTGCGGCCAGGTGATCGTCGATCCCGGGGTGCAGCGACCCGCACCCTGAGGCGGGCCGTTCCACACGTCAGACTGGAAAGCCCGGTCCGGGTTCCGACGTCATGGCTGCCGATCCCCTCGATTCCCTGCGCCTGGCCCTGATGCAGGACGTGCTGCCGGTGGGACTGGCGGTGGTGGAGCGGGTCCGCAAGGGCGGGCCGGCCGAGGTGCTGGCCGCCTTTGACGGCACCAGTGCCGATCCCCTCGGCCAGCTGCGCCAGGAGGGGGAGCCCGCGGCCAGCCAGGTGAGGGAGAACCTCGACCGCTTCCAGCCCGGCCTGGGCAACCCCGTGATGAAGGTGGAGGTGCGCGACGTCGGCGTCGAAGCGGGCCCCGTCGGGCCGGGCCCCGGGGCCACCCCACCCCCCTGGGATGCCGCCCCGCCGCCCAGTCCGGCGGATCCGGCCGAGCTGCTGGCGGCCCTGGAGCGCATCGAGGCCCGGCTGGCCCTGCTCCAGAGCCGACTGGGCTGATGGTGCGCGCTGCCGGCGCCGGGCTCGGGGCCTCCTCCACCCGCCACACAGGGACCGGCCACCAGGCGGCCCTGCTGCTCACGTTCATGCTGCTGGTGCTGGCGGCGATCCTGGGGCGCCTCGCCTGGCTTCAGCTGCTGCACGGGGCTGAGAACCGGGCCATGGCCGACGAGAACCGGATCCGCCTGCTGCCGCGCAATCCGGTGCGCGGCCGCCTGTTGGATCGCAAGGGCCGGGTCCTGGCCACCAACCGGCTCACCTACAACCTCTACCTCCAGCCCCTCCAGGTCGACGACCGCCGCTGGCCCGGGCTGCGCGACCGGCTCGCCGGCCTGTTGGGGATCCCCGCCGACCGGCTCGAGGCCAAGCGTCGGAGCGGCGCCAATGCCCAGGGCTTCCGGATCCCCCTGGCCCTCTCGCTGACGCCGGTGCAGGTGCTGCGCTTCCGGGAGCAGGCCGGATCCCTTCAGGGGGCGGAGGTGTCCGAGGACGTGCTGCGCGCCTATCCCGACGGCAGCCTGGGGGCCCACGTGATGGGCTACACGAGCAGCATCACCGAGGAGGAGTACGCCGCCCTCAAGGACCACGGCTACCGCATCAGCGATCGCATCGGCCGCAGCGGGCTGGAGAAGGTCTACGAAACCCACCTGCGTGGTGAGTGGGGCGGCCAGCAGCTGGAGGTGAATGCCGAAGGCCAGGTGCAGCGGGTGCTGGGGGACAAGCCCGCCAAGGCCGGCAAGGATCTGCGCCTCACCCTTGACCTCGACCTGCAGCGGGCGGCGGAGAAGGCCCTCGACGGGGTGCGCAAGGGGGCGATCGTGGCGATGGATCCCCGCACCGGCGCCGTGCGGGCGATGGCCAGCCGGCCCAACTTCGATCCCAACATCTTCTCCGACGGCCCCACCACCGCCCAGTGGAACAGCCTCAACCGGCCTGAGGCGCCGATGCTGAATCGGGCCTTCCAGGGCTTCCCACCGGCCAGCACCTTCAAGGTCATCACCACGATCGCCGGCATCGAGTCCGGCAAGCTCAACGAGAACTCCACCGTGCCGACGGTGGGCTCCTTCTGTTACTACGGCCAGTGCTACGCCGACCACGGCTCCTTCGGCAGCATCGGCTTCCCCTTCGCCCTCGGGGTGAGCAGCAACAGCTTCTTCTACAAGGTGGGGCTGATGGTCGGCCCCGATGAGATGTTCAAAGCCGCCCGGCGCATGGGTTTCGGCCGCCGCACCGGCAGCGAGCTGTCCGCCGAGGAATCCCCGGGCCTGCTGGGGGATCCGGCCTGGAAGAAGGAGGTGCTGGGTGAACCCTGGACCCCGGTCGACACGATCACCTCCTCGATCGGCCAGGGGGCGGTGACGGTGACGCCGATCCAGATGGCCCGCCTCTACGCCGCCGTGGCCAACGGTGGCTGGCTGGTGACGCCCCACCTGGTGGAGCGCGACTACCCGCGCCAATGGATCGGGCTGAAGCCGGCCACCCTGCGGGTGCTGCATGCCGGCCTGCGCCAGGCGGTCACCAGCGGCACGGCCACCATCCTCAACGACCCCAGCCTGCCGCCCGTGGCCGGCAAGACCGGCACCGCCGAGGATCCGCCCCGCCCCGACCACGCCTGGTTCGGCGGCTACGCCCCGGCCACCGGCACCCCCACCCTGGTGATCGTCGCCTTCGGCGAGAACTCCGGCGGTTACGGCGGCACCGTGGCCGCACCGATGGTCAAGGCCCTGATGACGGTCTGGTTCCGGGGCGTCAAGCCGCCGGTGGCGGTCCGGCCGGGCTGAGGGCCCTCAGGCGACCTGGGGCAGACGGCCCTGCTGGAGCACCTGGCGGTAGTAGCCCTGCAGCTGGGCGGTGGCACCGGCCCAGCCCCAGCGCTCGGCCTCCTCGCGGGCGGCCAGGCGCAGCTGGCGGCGAGCCGCCGGATCCCCCAGCAGCCGCTGCACGGCTGTGGTCAGGCTGGCGGGCTGGTCAGGGTCGTAGAGGCAGCCGTTGACGCCGTCGCTGACGATGTCGGGGATGCCGCCCCGGTTGGCCCCCACCACCGGGCAGCCGGCGGCCATCGCCTCCAGCAGCACCAGACCGAGGGTTTCGGTGCTGGAGGGGAACAGGAAGGCGTCGCCGCTGGCGTAGGCCGAGGCCAGCTCCTGGCCGGCCAGGTAGCCCACGAAGGTGGTGGCGGTGCCGTCGAAATGGCGCTCCAGCTGCTGGCGGTGGGGACCGTCCCCCACCAGGGCCAGCCGGGCCTGGGGCATGGCTTCGAGAACGGGCCGGATCCGCTCGATCTGCTTCTCCGCCGAGAGCCGGCCGATGTAGAGCAGCAGGTGGCCGGTATCGGCGTGGCCGCCGTGGAGTCGCTCACGCATGGTCCCGGAGGCCAGCTCGGGGCGGAACAGGTCGGTGTCCACGCCGCGCTGCCACAGGGCCGTGTGCTGGATGCCCCGGGCCGCCAGCTCCTCGACCATGGCGGTGGAGGTGCAGAGGTTGAGCTGGGCCTGGTTGTGGGCGGCCTTGAGCAGTTCCCACAGCAGGGGCTCCAGCATCCCCATGCCGTAGTGCTCCAGGTACTTGGGCAGATGGGTGTGGTAGCTGGCCACCAGCGGCAGCCCTCGGCTGCGGGCCAGCCAGATGCCCCCCAGGCCCAGCACGGCCGGATTGACCACATGGACCAGATCGGGGCCGAAGCGGTCAAGGGCTTCCGAGACCGCTGGCCGGGGCAGGGCGAGCTTCAGCTCGGGATAGAGCGGCAACGGCATGGCGGGCACCCCCACCACCCGGGCCCCCATGTAGCCATCGGGGGCGCCCTCGGGGCAGAAGATCAGCACCTCGTCGCCGGCGGCCACCAACTGCTGCACCGTCTTGGTGAGCCGCGTGACGATGCCGTCGACCTTCGGCAGGAAGGTTTCGGTGAAAAAGGCGATCTTCACGGGGGGGAGATCAGGCGAAGGCCTTGATCGCTTCGGCCTGGCGCTGGGTCCAGGCGGAGAGGCAGGGGATCTTGGAGCGGTCGCAGCGGTCGGCCCAGCGGCGGGCCACGTCCACCACCTCGGCCAGCAGGCCGTCATCGAGGGTGGTGGGCTTGAGGCCCAGCTCGATGAAGCAGCGGTTGTCGACGATCAGATCGTTCTCGATCGCCTCCTTGCGGGGGTTGGGCAGGTAGTTGATCTCGGCGTCGGTGAGGGCCGCCACCTTGCGCGCCAGTTCGCCCACCTGGTGGCTCTCGGTCATCTGGTTGAAGATCTTCACCTTCTCGCCGGGCTCGGGGGGGTGCTCCAGGGCCAGCTGGACGCAGCGCACCGAATCGCGGATGTGGATGAAGGCACGGGTCTGGCCGCCGGTGCCGTGGACCGTGAGCGGGTAGCCGATCGCCGCCTGCATCAGGAAGCGGTTGAGCACGGTGCCGTAGTCGCCGTCGTAGTCGAAGCGGTTGGTGAGCCGGGGATCCCGCTGGGTGAGCTCGGTGTTGGTGCCCCAGACGATGCCCTGGTGCAGGTCGGTGACCCGGATCGCGTCGTTCTTGTTGTAGTAGAAGAACAGCAGCTGATCCAGCGTCTTGGTCATGTGGTAAACGCTGCCGGGATCCGTGGGGTGCAGGATCTTTTCGGTGAAGCAGGTGCCGTCAGGCTGGGGCACTTCCACCGTCAGGTAGCCCTCCGGGATCGTGGCGCCGCGGTGGGACCCGTAGCCGTAGACGCCCATGGTGCCGAGGTGCACGATGTGGACATCGAGGCCGCTGTCGACGATGGCCGCCAGCAGGTTGTGGGTGCCGTTGACGTTGTTGTCGACGGTGTAGCGCTTGGTGGCGCTGCTCTTCATCGAGTAGGGGGCGGCCCGTTGCTCGGCGAAGTGGACGATCGCCGCCGGACGCTCGCTGCGCAGCAGCTCCAGCAGCCGGTCGTACTCCCGGGCGATGTCCAGGTGCACGAAGCTCATGGCGCGGCCACCGACCTGCTCCCAGGCCCGCAGCCGGTCCTGGATCGTGGCGATGGGCGTCAGGGACTCGACGCCCAGGTCGATGTCGATCTTGCGTCGACTCAGGTTGTCGACGATGACGACGTCATGTCCGGCCTCCGCCAGGTTCACGGCACAGGGCCAACCACAGAAGCCGTCGCCGCCGAGAACGAGAACCTTCACCCCAGACTCCTGAACGAGCAGTTGCTCAGACGGGCAAGCTACTACAGGCCTCAGAGGCCCCACCGGCCTCAGCTGATGCGGGCCGCCACCGCCACCAGGACGGCCACCAGCACCAGGCCGCCGATCAGCAGCATCCGGTTGGCGCCGCTGGTCTCCCCCTCCTCCTGGAGCACCATGCGGGGCTCCTTGGCGAAGGCGTTGAGCTTGCCGCCGTCTTCTTCCGTGACCTGCATGACTGGGGATCGGTTTGCGGCAAACCCTATGGAGCGGGCCGGCGATCGGCCCGATCGTCAATGGTTCGTCACACGGCCTTCGATCGGAGAACTGGCCCGGGCTTCGGCCCGCTGCGGCAGCCGGCCCGCCAGCAGGGCCGTGCGACCGGCTTCGGTGGCCAGGGCCATCGCCCGTGCCATGGCCGGCGGATCGCCCGCCAGGGCGATGGCGCTGTTGATCAGCAGGGCGTCGGCGCCCATCTCCATGGCCTGGGCGGCCTCGCTGGGCACCCCGAGACCCGCATCCACCACCACCGGCACGCGGGCGTTCTCGATGATCAGGCCGATGTTGGCGGCGTTGCGGATGCCCTGGCCCGAACCGATCGGCGACCCCAGCGGCATCACCGTGGCGCAGCCGGCCTCCTCCAGCCGCTTGGCCAGCAGGGGATCGGCGTTGATGTAGGGCAGCACGGCGAAGCCCTCCTTCACCAGCTGCTCGGCGGCCTCGAGGGTGCCGAAGGGATCCGGGAGCAGGTGGCGGGAGTCGGGGATCACCTCCAGCTTCACGAAATTGTTGTCCTCCTGGCCCGCCAGGCGCGCCAGCTCCCGGCCCAGCCGGGCCACCCGCACCGCCTCCTCGGCGGTGGCGCAGCCGGCCGTGTTGGGCAGCATCCAGATCCGGCCCCAGTCGATCGCCTCCATCAGGCCGCCGTGGCCGGGGGCGCCGCTCTGCACCCGCCGCACCGCCACGGTGACGATCTCGCAGCCGCTGGCCTCCAGGCTGGCCTGCATGGCCTCCAGGCTCGGGTACTTGCCGGTGCCGGTCATCAGACGGCTGCGGAAGCGGCGGCCGGCGATCACCAGATCGTCGCGGGAGGTCAGGGGGGCGATGGCGGTCACGGTCGGGGGCCTGCGGCGGACGGGCGCATCCCGATTAGTCTGCCTTCTGCCACTGAGATCCACGCCATGCCGGTGCCCCTGGCCGCCGTGCCCCTGCTGCTCGCCGCCAGCCCGGTCTTCGCCGCCAGCCCGGTGCTTGCCGCCAGCCCCCTGCCGGCCGATGGCTTCGTGCCCTTCACCCGCCCCGAGATCCAGGCCCTTGACCAGGACGGGGGCACCAACGGCGAAGTGGAGACCTTCGATCCGATCGCCCGGGCCCGGCTGATCGCCGAGCAGATGCCCCGTCGTTGGAGCGGCCGCTATCAGTCCTTCAGCGGCGGCCCCGCCGTGCCGGTCCAGCTGAGGATCGACGGGGCCACCCCGATCGGCCAGATGGTGGACCTGCGCGGAGCGATGGCCATCGGCGGGGTCGAATCCCCGGTGCAGGGCAACCTCAACGCCAAGTCCGACCAGCTCGACCTGCTGGTGCTGGGGGACCCCCTTGGTGGCGCCCTGGAGCCCGGTGGCGCCTTTCAGAGCGTGCAGGGCCTGTCGCTCAGCGGCTGGCGGGCGCCCCGGCTCACCACCCCCGGGGGGCGGCTGCAGCTGGTCCCGGAACGAACCGCCCAGGCCCCCGCCGCCGCACAGCCCGCCCCGGTGCGCGGCCTCTGGTGAGCCTGGCCGGGCTGGGTCTCAGGAGGCCTTGCCGCTCTCGCCAGCCTGGCGGCCGCTGCGCCGTTCCAGGATCGAGAGCCGCTTGAGGGCCGTCCTGTTGGTGGCCTCCAGCTGCAGCACCTTCTCGTAGAGGCTGCGGGCCTCGTCGGCCTTCGACTGCTTTTCGAGGGCGAAGGCGAGGTTGTTCAGGGCCACCGGGTAGTCGGCCTTGGCCCGCAGGGCGGCCCGGTAGTGGCGAACGGCGGCGCTGTAGTTGTTCTGGGCCGCCAGGGTGAAGCCGAGGGCGTTCTCCATCAGGGCCCGCGCCTCGGCAGGGGCGTTCTCGGCGTCAGCCAGCTTGAGGGCCTGCTTGAGGTTGCCCTGGGCCTCGACATAGAGCCGCTTGCGCAGCTGCACCGAGGCAAGCTCGTAGAGGGTGGAGGCATCCCTGGAGCCTCCACTGTCCTTGTCGTTGCCTCCGAGGCGGGCCAGGGCGAGTTCATCGCGCCGCACCCGCAGGATCTGGCGGCCGACCACGACGGCCGCCACACCCAGCAGGGCGATCAGGCCGAGCAGGTAGGCCTGGGGCAGCAGATCGGTCATCGGGGCCGGCCGGACGGACGGGGCTGGGTGGACGGCGTCAGTGGGCTGCCGTGGTGGCCACGGCGGTGAAGCTGGCGGGATCGGCCACGGCCAGCTGGGCGAGCATCTTGCGGTTCAGGCGCACGTCGGCCCGCTTGAGGCCGCCGATCAGCTTGCTGTAGCTGAGGCCGTTCATGCGGGCGGCGGCGTTGATGCGGGCGATCCACAGCCGACGGAAGTCACGCTTGCGGCGGCGACGGTCGCGGTAGGCGTTGCAGAGGGCCTTCATGACCCGCTGGTTGGCGGTGCGGAACAGGCTGCCGTTGCTCCCCTGGAAGCCGCGGGCGAGACGAAGGATCTTGTTGCGGCGTTTGCGGGCGACGTTGCCCCTCTTGACGCGGGCCATGGGAGGTGAGCTTGGGGTGGAAAACGGGTTGGAAAAACAGGAAGGCCGAGGCTCCGGAAGGAGCCAGGTCGGACTCAGCCGGCGTAGGGCAGCATCCGGGCCACGTTGTCGTGGTCGCGATCGTCAACCACCGCCATCGTCCCCAGGTAGCGCTTGCGCTTGGGGCTCTTGTGATCGAGCAGGTGGTTGAGGAAGGCACGCCGGCGCATGAATTTGCCGGTGCCGGTGGCCTTGAACCGCTTGGCGGCCGCTTTGCGGGTCTTGAGCTTCGGCATCTCGGTAGGCGCAGGCACAAACAAGCACACTACGACGCGGGTGAACCCTCCTCCAACCCCCCGCCCCCTCGATGCCCCTGCGTCCCCGCGTCCTGCCCCGGCTGCTGCTGGCCGCGGCCCTGCTGTTCCCGGCCGGCTGCCGGGCCGAGCAGGGGCCGCCCGCCCTGTCGCCGCCACCCCCTCCGGACGCCCCGTCCTCCGGACAGACCAGCCTGATGCACTGGCCGGTGGCCCGGCCCGAGCCGGTCACGGCGGCCCGTCCGGTGCTGGCGGTGGCCCTGGCCGCCCGCCTGGGTCCGGCGCCGAGCGAGGCCCCCGCGGCCCCGCCCCTGCGCCTGCGCGGCAACGGCGGCCTGCTCACCCTGATCGATGCCAGCGGCCAGCGCTTTCAGGCACCCTCCCTGGTGCTGCACTGGCGTCGGGAGCTGTTGCCCGGGCCCGTGACGCTGCGGCGCCGGGTGCTGGGTCCGTTCGCCAGTTTCGAGAGCGCCGAGCAGGCGGCCGGGATCTGGCGTTCGATGGGGGTGGCGGCCGTGATCGCCCGGCCCCGCGACTGGGAGGTGTGGGCTCCGGCCGGCGCACCCGACCCCGCCGCGCTGCCCGAGGGGCTGCGGCTGCAGAGCCTCGAGCGGACGGTCAGCGAACGGGTCGGCCTGGAGCTGCGCCGGGCCCAGGGGGTGGTGCCCCTGGCCGGGCCGATCCGGATCGAGGCCCCCGGTGGTCTGCTCTGGGACCGGGGGGTCTACGCCGGCCCCTTCCAGCTGCTGAGCGACGCCCATGGCGGCTGGAGCCTGGTGGAGCAGGTCCCCCTGGAGCGCTACCTGGAGGGGGTGGTGCCCCATGAGATCGGGGCCGGGGTGCCGGCGGCGGCCCTCGAGGCCCAGGCCGTGCTGGCCCGCACCTGGGCGGTGCGCAACCAGCACCGCTTCGCGGCGGATGGTTACCACCTCTGCGCCGACACCCAGTGCCAGGTGTACAGCGACCCGCGCCAGGCCGGCGCTGCCGTGCGCCAGGCCATCGCCGCCACCCGGCTGGCCGTGCTGATGGGTGCCGATGGGCCGATCCACGCCGTGTACCACGCCAGCAACGGCGGCATCAGCGCCGCCTTCCAGGAGGCCTGGAATGGGCCACCGGTCCCCTATCTCAACGCCTTCCCCGACGGCCCGGCCCCCTTCCAGACCCGCTTCCCGGTGCCCCTGGCCGCCGCGGCCCTGCCGACGCTGCTCCGGGATGGCCAGGCGGCCTGGGGGGCCGACCATCCCGTCTTCCGCTGGCAGCGACGGCTCACGGCCGCCCAGGTCGCCGCCGCCCTCGGGCCGGAGCGGGGGGTGGGGAGGCCCACCGCCCTGAAGGTGCTGGCCAGGGGGCCCAGCGGCCGGGTGCTGGCCCTCGAGGTGCAGGGGACGAAGGGCCGCACGGTGCTGCGGCTGGATGCGATCCGCCGCACTCTCCGCTCCCTGCCCAGCACCCTGTTCACCCTGCGGCCGGAGGGTGAGGGCGCCTGGCAGCTGGCCGGCGGCGGCTTCGGCCACGGGGCGGGGCTCTCCCAGGCGGGTGCGATCGACCTGGCCGGTCGCGGCTGGGGTGCCCGGCGAATCCTGGCGCACTACTACCCGGGCACCTCCCTCCAGCCCCTGGGTGCCGGCGCCGATTCCCCCTAGAGTCTCCGCCTGCATGAGGTTCACCATGGCTGCCGGCGGCAGTGACAGCGATCGCCGCCGTGCCAAGGCGGCCCTGTTCCTCGCCTGCTGCGGCCTGGTGGGGATCGCCCCCCACTGGCTGCCCCCGGGCCGCAGCCTTGTGCCGGCCCTCACCCTCGCGACCCTGCTCGGGGGTTACAGCCTGCGGACCGTTCTGCTGCAGGCTTTCCGCCGCCGCCCCAGCGAGGCGCCCGCAGCGGCGGCCCCCGCGGGGGCCTGTCCGGCCGTCGATGTGGTGGTCGCCGCCCGCGACGAGCAGGCGGTGATCGCCCGGCTGGTGGAGCGCATCGCCGCCCTGCGCTGGCCCGAGGGCCAGCTGGCCCTGTGGGTGGTCGATGACGGCAGCGACGACCGCACACCCGAGCTGCTGGCCGAGCTCCAGGGACGGCATCCCTTCCTGCGGGTGCTGCGCCGGCCCAGGGATGCGGGTGGCGGCAAGTCCGGGGCCCTGAATCTGGTGCTGCAGCAACTGGGCGGCCGTTGGATGCTCGTGCTCGACGCGGATGCCGATCTGCAGCCGGATGTGCTGGAGCGCCTCGTTCCCTGGGCGGAGGCCGGCGGCTGGGCGGCGGTGCAGTTGCGCAAGGCGGTGGTCAATGCCCAGACCAACCTGCTCACCGCCGCCCAGGCGATGGAGATGGCCTTCGACGCCATGATCCAGGAGGGGCGTCTGGCCAACGGCGGGGTGGCCGAACTGCGGGGCAACGGCCAGCTGCTCTCGCGGGAGGCCCTCCTGAAGGTCGGGGGCTTCAACGAGGACACGGTGACGGACGATCTCGACCTGAGCTTCCGTCTGCTGCTGGAGGGCCTGCCGATCGGCGTGCTCTGGGATCCCCCGGTGCAGGAGGAGGCGGTGCTGACCCTGCCGGCCCTCTGGCGCCAGCGCCAGCGCTGGGCCGAGGGTGGCCTGCAGCGCTTCTTCGACTACGGCTCCGGCCTGGTCTCCGACCGGCTCGGGTTCAGCCAGAAACTCGATCTCACCTGCTTCTTCCTGCTGCAGTACGTGCTGCCCGTGGTGGCCAGCGCCGACCTGATCGGCACCCTGCTCACCCGCACGGCCCCCACCATGTGGCCGTTCTCGATCGTGGCCCTGGCCCTCTCGGGCATGGCGATCGCCACCGGCTGCCGCCGGCCGTCGGAGGGCCCCCCCCTGCCGGAGATGAACCCCTTCAGCGCCGGTCTGGGCATCGTCTACCTGGTCCACTGGTTCCTGGTGATCCCCTGGGTGACCCTGAAGATGGCCCTGCTGCCCAAGAAGCTGGTCTGGGTCAAGACGCTGCATCTCGGCCAGGACCATGGCGATCCGCTGCTCGCGGCCGATCCCGGCGAGGGGCCGATGGAGTCCGACCCCGAGCTCGCCTCGGAAGCCAGCCATGTCTGAGGGCTCGTCGCCGTGAGCAGCGGTCCGCGGCGCGGTGACACCGAAGCGGCCCCAGCCCCATCGACACGGGCCCCGCTGGTGTCCGTCATCATCCCCAGCTACAACGCGATTCGCTTCATCGAGGACACGATCGCTTCCGTCTATGCGCAGGCGCATCGGCCCCTGGAGGTGATCGTCGTTGACGACGGCTCGACGGACGGTTCCTGGGACCTGCTGGAGCGGCTTCAGGCCACGGAGTTTCCTGACCTGATCCTCCTTTGTCATCCGGGCCGTGAGAATCGGGGCGAGACAATCGCCAGGGCCCTGGCGCTGGGCAGGGCGTCAGGGCAGTTCATCGCGATCCTCGATTCCGACGACCTCTTTCGGCCCGGGAAGCTGGACCTTCAGCTGCAGGCCCTTGGCCAGCACCCTGATGTCGTGCTTTGCCATACGGCGGTCGAGGTGGTGGGGGACCTGAGTCGGTCCAGCTATTTCCAGTCCCACTTCAACAACAATCCGGCCGGGCCCTATCGCTTCTCCCAGCTCTCCGAGTATCTGATCAGGAACAGGATCTGCAATTCCTCCGTGCTCGTCAGGGCAGCGGACCTGCGGTCGGTGTCCTGGGCGACGAACATCGTGCTGGGTTTCGGTGATTGGGTGTGCTGGGCTCTGCTGGCTCAGCGGGGGCGCTTTCTGTACCTTGATCAGCCCCTCACCGGCTACCGCGTCCACCCCGATTCCAAGACCACCGCGTTCGCCAAGCACAAGCTGCGACGTCTGTTCGCCCTGCTGGAATTCAAGCTGGCCGTTCTGGCCAGACTTGAGCAGCCCGTGCTGGCGGCCAGGGTGTTTCTGTCGCTCTGCGAGACGATCCGGTTGATGCTCGTTGAGTATCTCTGGGATCCGGCCGGGCACGTCTACGGCAACCCGCCGATCACCATCAACCCTGTCGTACGCCTTCTGCTGCTCATCGGCAAGGTCTCCCGCTGGGCCGGCGGCCTCCCACGCGTTCTCAGGGGCGGGCGGACAGCACCCTGAGGTCCTGCGGCCGTTGGCTGTCAGTTCAGGTCGGCATCGCCGTTGAGGCCGCTGATCACCTCACCGTTGAAGAACTCGGCCAGACGACTGGCCTGGGCATCAATCGCCGCCGGTATCGCCCCCGCGGCCGCCCTGGGTTCGTCGGGGCCTTCTCCAGCCTGCGGCGCAGCCGGAGGCCGAGGTTGGCGATCAGCTGCAGGGGGGCTGGCAATGGGGGCCCGGGCCGCGGAGACCCCGGCGGCCTCAGGCCTGGCGGCGGCGGTCGTCGTGGGCGGTGGGCTGGCCAGGGCCGGGGCCGGGGCCGCCTGGGCGCTGGCCGTCCGGGCGGCTGGGGCGTCGCCCCCCGCCTCCAGGGTCAGCTGGCGCGGACTGCCCAGGGCACTGGCCACCGCTTTCTCCAGCAGGGGCAGGCGGCTCTGAACCATGGCCATCCAGGTCCCGGCCACCCGCACCACCGCCCGACGCTCATCCAGCCGCAGCAGCTGGGCCTGCTGGGAGAGCAGCATCCGGGTGGAGGGGAGTTCCAGCCCGGCCAGGATCTGCTGCCACAGTTCGGCCAGATCCTCGCCGGAGGGCCCCTGTCGCTCAGGGGCGGTCGCCGGATCCGCTGGGAGAGCGGCGGGCACGGTCCCGGCCGGTGCCGCCGGGGTCGTTGCCGGGGCCATGGCTGGGGTCGGTGCCAGCGGGGCCGGCGGTGGTGGGGCCGCAGCGGCCCCCGCGGGCTCCGGGCTGCGGCTGACACGCTGGCCTTCGACCGGTTGTTGCGGCCCCGCCGGGGCGGCGGCGGGTGCGGCGGCCACGGTGGCCGGCTCGGCGAGCAGGCCCAGCAGCAGCACCTCCAGCCATAAGCGCGGCTGCACGCTGTGGCGCAGCTGCTGTTCGCTGCCCTTGAGCTGGGACTGCCAACGCAGCAGGCGGGCCTTGCCGATCCGACGCGCCACCTCCGGCAGCCGTGGCCGCAACTCGGGCGTCACGCTCGTGAGCTCCAGCCGGTCGGGCGCCACCCCCGCCAGCAGCAGATCCCGCAGCAGGCTGACCAGCCCCTGCAGCACGGCGGCCGGTTCCCTCCCCCGGTCCAGCAGTTCGCGGCAGCCCTCCACCACCTGGAGGGGATCCGCCGCCGCCATGGCCTCGGCCAGCTGCAGCAGTTCCACCTCCGGCACCGCCCCCAGCAGGTCCCACACCGCGTCAGCGGCGATCGGCGCCGGCAGCAGGCTGAGCTGGTCGAGCAGGCTCTCGGCGTCCCGCAGGCCCCCCTGGGAGCGCTGGGCCACCAGGTGCAGGGCCTCCGGAGTGATGCCGATGGACTCCTCAGCGGCGATCCACTGCAGGTGCCCCACCAGGGCCTCCAGGGGGATGCGCCGGAAATCGAAGCGCTGGCAGCGGCTCAGGATGGTGGGCAGTACCCGCTGGGGATCGGTGGTGGCTAGCACGAAGACCACCCGCGGCGGCGGTTCCTCCAGGGTCTTGAGCAGGGCGTTGAAGGCGGCGGTGGAGAGCATGTGGCACTCGTCCACCACGTACACCTTCCAGCGCGCCTGGACCGGGGCGAAGCGGGAGCGTTCGATCAGCTCCCGGATGTTGTCGACGCCGGTGTTGGAGGCGGCATCGATCTCGATCACATCGAGGGCGTTGCCGGCGGCGATGTCGAGGCACAGCTGGCAGCGGCCGCAGGGCTCCGGGGTCGGTCCCGGGCTGGCCAGACAGTTGAGCGAGCGGGCCAGGATCCTGGCGCTGGAGGTCTTGCCCGTGCCGCGGGGTCCGCTGAACAGGTAGGCCGGGGCGATGCGGTTCTGAAGCAGGGCCTGGCTGAGGGTGTCGGCCACCGCCTTCTGGCCCACCAGCTGGTCGAAGCGCTGGGGCCGGTACTTGTGATGAAGGGGCTCGTAGGCCTGGACCATGCACCCTGCCCTGACCGGACAGGGAGCCTAAGGCGGACCGCCTTCGGGTGGATCAGCGGGGCGGTTCAGCGGTAGGTGGCGTGGATGTGCTCCTGGATCGGGGGATGGCGGTCGTACTGATGGAGGATCGCCGGGACCCGGCCATCCACCTCCACGAGCCCGTCGGCATTCACCCGCAGGTGCTCCCCTGCCGCCTGGGCGACGGTGGCGACGAAGCCGTTCCACGGCACCGTTTGGAACGGAAAGCCGTCGAGTAGAAGCATCTTGATGTGAAAGGCCTGATCCCAGACCGGCAGGGTGTCGAGACACTTGTCCTGCATCACACGGATGGTTTCCTGGCAGAAGGCGTCGAGATACTCACGCATGGACCCGATGGTGCCGATCGAAACGCCCGAGCAGACGGAGACCTTGTCGGCCAGCTGATGGAAGATTTCCTCGCCGTAGGCCGCTTTGATCCAGACCGCATTCGAGTGACAGTCCTTCACCTTGAGGATCTCGTCACCCGTGTAGCGACCGGAGCTCACATGGGCAAACGGGTCGGATTGAAAGATCACATCGCGCACATCGGCCAGCAGGACAGAGGCGATGGCCCTGTCGCCGCGCTCAGCCAGCAGATCGCGCGCGGCGAAATACCGGCGCAGGCAGACATGGACGTTGAGCATGCTGAGGCCGAGAACGGACGACCTGTTGTGGCGGATGATCGGCCGCAGGCCGAGCTTGCTCTTGAGCAGCAGCAGGGCGATGAGCTTGGCCTTCTTCAGGCGTTGCCACGGCTGGCTGGCTGCTCCCTTCGCTGCAGGCGTGCGGGATCGCTTCCTTTCGGGGATCAGGAAGAAGCTCAGATTGGGATAGCGCTCCTTCAGGTTGCCGTAGCGCGCCGCGTCGGATGGCGTGGTGATGATCGTCACGTCGGCTTCCTGGCAGGCCCGGTGCGCTGACTCCAGAAAGGGGATCAACTGGACGGGGTGATAACCGAAGGACGAGGTGATGATGAGATTCTTCACGCATCCGTATGGATGATTCTTGATCGATTCTACAGCGTATTCGGAATGGGGTCGCCTCCATATCGGCATGCGCACTCTGGTGGCAGCCGTGCTGCTGCGGGAGGTGATGTGATTGGCTGCGTCAGACATGGCCAATGGAGTCGGGTCGACCCTGTAGGCTGGCGGCGCCAGATTCCCGACGGTCTCTTTCCCGGTGGCGATCATTTCCCTGGAAAAGAAGTTCATCTTCATCTCCAACGGCAAGACAGGAACAACATCGATCGAAGATCAGTTGGGCCCGTACGGTGATGTGGATGGGCTCAATACTGGCCTGCCGGGCCTCTGGGCCAACAAACACATGCCTCCGGCGGTCTTGCGCTCCCTGCTGCCCCGGGATGTCTGGGAGTCCTGCTTCAAGTTCGTCTTCGTGCGCCATCCCCTCGACTGGTTCACCTCCCAGTGCGTCTACAACCTGGCGCCGCGGTGCGGCCCGCCCGGGGCGGGGGTGCCTCCGGGGCGGGCCCGGTCGGTGCTGCAGCGGCTTGCGGGCCGGCGGGTCGATCGGGCTTCCGCCCCTTCCCCTGCCCAGCCGCCTCCATCCGTCGCCCCCGGGGCCAGGAGGCGCTTCACGGTGGAGGACGTCAACCTTCTCCACGGCCATCTGTACCGGTATCGGGGGCTGGCGATGACCCCGACCCTGCTGCAGACCTCCTACGTCTGCAGTCCCGACGGTGAGGTGCTCGTCGACTTCATCGGCCGCTTCGAAACCCTCGCGGCTGATTTCGAGCGCGTCAGCCTCCGACTGGGCTGTCAGCTGACCCTGCCGCACCTGAACGCCACCGTTCACCTGCCGCCCGGTGAAGCCTTCGAGCCCGAGGCCGAAGCGCGGGTGAGGCAACTCTGGGCGGCGGATTTCGCAACGCTGGGTTACGACTGATCCGTTCCCTGGAGGGGTGGCCCTGGCTCCAGCAGCCTCTGCAGCCTGTCCTCCATCTCCTCCACCGCGGCCAGCTGGTCGGCCAGATTCTGCCCCGCTAGCCGCAGCCGCTCAAAGGGGTCGCTGCCCGTGGTGAGGGTGCCGTCCCCCTCGCCCCAGCGCCGTTCGGCCCGGGCCAGCTCCTCTTCCAGGCGCGCCTGCAGCCGCTGGCGCAGGCCATCGAGCTGTTCCAGGCTGCGCCGCGCCAGCTCCCGGCCCCGGGCCAGTTGCTCGGGGTCGAGGCCGGTGGCCAGGGTCTCGGCGAGGGACTGGCCCTGGCGCAGCAGCACCCGCGCCCCGGTGAGCAGGGCCGCCGGCACGAACTGGCCCAGGGCCAGGGCGCCGAGGCTGCCGGTGTGAAGCCAGTCCTCCACCTGGGCGCTGCGATGCCGTCCGGTCTTGCACCAGTGGGCGAAATGCTCGCAGTTGTTGAACAGCAGGTTGTAGCGCTGTTCCCCGATGCGGCCCATGGCTCGCCGCAGGGTGACTCCCACCGGCGAGCAGGCCCCCTCCGGGTAGCTCACGGCGCTGATGGGTTCCCCGCGGCTGAAGTCCTGCAGGGGGCTGCGCAGGATTTCCCTGCCCTCCAGGTAGTGGGCCACGGTGCCGTCCCCCAGGTCGATGCCGTGGTGCAGGAACAGGCCGTGCTGGCGTGGGGCCTGCAGATGATCGGCGGCGGCCAAGGAGCGGAGCGGAGCGAGGGGCGTCCACTCAGCATCGCGTCACTGGCGCGGCCGGGGATTCCCTCCGGGAGTGGGGATAGCCGCTCGCCAGGGTGTCGCTTCCCCCGGTGCCTCACGGCCCCTGCCGGTTCCCCGGAGACGCTTCGGGAGATGGAGCAGGGGGCCGCGCCAGTCGAGCAGGCGGGCGAGGCCGCGGCCTGAGTTCGGCCAGGGCCTCGAGAACCGGATCGCCCGGCGCACGTTCGCCGTCAGCCGCTTCGTGCTCTGGTGCTTCGCCTGATCCACCAGCCGGGCGAAGGCGTGCTGATCGTCAGCGACAGAATCGAGACCAGCGCCATGTCGGCGTCGAGCGCGGCCTCGGGTCAGGCCGTGGCCTGTTCACCCCGGTGGCCGTCGAGGTCGGCGGCGGCACTGATCGGCAGCACCTTGGCCTTGCTGCGCTGCTCCACCAGCTCCCGGGTGATGGTGAAGGTCTGCACGTCGCGGCGGGAGGGCAGGTCGTACATGACGTCGAGCATCAGCTCCTCGACGATGCCCCGCAGGGCCCGGGCGCCGGTCTTGCGGCGGTGGGCTTCGGCGGCGATCGCCTCGACGGCGCCCGGTTCGAACTCGAGCCGCACGTTGTCCATGCTCAGCAGCGTCTGGAACTGCTTCACCAGGGCGTCCCGCGGTTCGGTGAGGATCGCTTCGAGGGCGCTGGTGTCGAGAGGTTCGAGCACTGCGCTCACCGGCAGCCGGCCGATGAACTCGGGAATCAGGCCATAGCGCACCAGATCCTCCGGTTCGAGGTGGCGCATCACCTCGCTGGAGTGCTTCTCCTTGCCAGAGCGCACGCGGCTGCGACCATCGGCCGGCAGGAAGCCGATCGCGTTGCGGCCCATCCGCTTCTGGACCAGGTCCTCCAGTCCCACGAAGGCGCCGCCACAGATGAACAGCACCTGGCTGGTGTCGATCTGGATGCAGTCCTGGTAGGGGTGCTTGCGTCCGCCCTGGGGGGGCACGTTGGCCACGGTGCCCTCCAGCATCTTCAGCAGGGCCTGCTGCACCCCCTCACCGGAGACGTCACGGGTGATCGATGGGTTCTCGCTCTTGCGGGCGATCTTGTCGATCTCGTCGATGTAGATGATGCCCCGCTGGGCCTGCTCGACGTCCAGATCCGCCTTCTGGAGCAGGCGCAGCAGGATGTTCTCCACGTCCTCGCCCACGTAGCCCGCCTCGGTGAGCGTGGTGGCATCCGCCACCGCGAAGGGCACATCGAGCATCTCCGCCAGCGACTGGGCCAGGAGGGTCTTGCCGCAGCCGGTGGGGCCGATCAGCAGGATGTTCGACTTGTGCAGGCGGGTGGCCGTCTGGTCCGTCTCGCCCTTGCCGTCCCCCTGCCAGGCCAGCCGCTTGTAGTGGTTGTAGACGGCCACGGCCAGCACCTTCTTGGCTTCCTCCTGGCCCACCACCTGCTGGTCGAGGAAGCTCTTGATCTCCTGGGGCCTGGGGATGGTGGCGAGGGTGGGCGCCGGCCGGGCCGATTTCTTGGCCGGGGCCTTGCGGCCCCCATCGGCCATGGGCCGGCCCGGGGGGCCATGGCCGTGGTGCTCGACCAGTTCCTCGTCGAGGATCTCGTTGCAGAGATCGATGCACTCGTCGCAGATGTAGACGCCAGGCCCGGCGATCAGCTTGCGCACCTGTTCCTGGGACTTGCCGCAGAAGGAGCACTTCAGATGGGCGTCGAACTTGGCCATCGGCAAGGAGGCGGCGGGAGCGGCGGTGGTCGCCCTGGGTATGGCGGCAGGATGGACCTGCCTCCAGGATCGACCCCAGCCGCCGATTTGTCAGTCGTTCCTGAAGTTCGGAGCGGTGATCGGTGACGTCCTGGCCAGGGGCGCTAAGGGACGACGGGGGCTGGGGCGTCATCGACCACCCGGTCGATGAGTCCGTATTCAACCGCCTCCGCAGGGGAAAGGAAGTAGTCCCTGTCCGTATCTTCAGCGATCTTGTCCAGGGGCTGGCCGGTGTGCTCGGCCATCAGCCCGTTGAGCGTGTCCTTCAGGAACAGGATCTCCCGGGCCTGGATCTCGATGTCCACCGCCTGTCCCTGGGCGCCCCCCAGGGGCTGGTGGATCATGATCCGGGCATTGGGGAGGGCCATCCGTTTGCCGGGTGCCCCGCCGGTGAGCAGGAAGGCCCCCATGCTGGCGGCCAGCCCGTAGCAGATGGTGACCACGTCCGGCGCCACCTGCTGCATGGTGTCGTAGATGGCCAGGCCGGAGGTCACCGAGCCGCCCGGGGAGTTGATGTAGATCTGGATGTCCTTCTCGGGGTCCTCGGCCTCCAGGAACAGCAGCTGGGCCACCAGGGAATCGGCGACCTGGTCGTCGATTCCGGTGCCGAGGAAGATGATCCGCTCCCGCAGCAGACGGGAATAGATGTCGAAGGCCCGGTCGCCGCGGCCCGACTGCTCCACCACGGTGGGCAGGACCCCCGGAGCGGCGGTGGGGCCCGGAGCGGCCATCGCGTTCCAGGGCATCGGCCCCTGCCAACGGTTGTTCACGGGGTGGGGCCGTGTCCCCGCCGGGCCCGCCAGGGCGGCGGGCAGCCAGTCGGGGATCAGGGGCGGTCGGGCGTCGATCACGCGGTTTCGCTGGCGGACGGGGGGAGTGGCTTCAATCTATGGCTGGGCGTCCTCCTCCCGGGCCTCGGCGCCTGTGGCTCCCTTCTTCGCCTTGGCGGCCTTGGCGGGTTTGGGCGACGCTTCACCGGTGGCCTCAGGGACGCCCTCCGCCGGGGCCTCCTCCGCGTCCGGGGCCTTGTCGGTGATGGTGCTGTTGGCCTCGAGCCACTCCAGCAGCTTCTCCTTCAGCAGGTCCTCGGCCACCGCCAGCCGCAGCCGCTCCGGGTCGATGGCGGCGCTGTCGCTCAGGCCCTTGCGGATCTCGGCCAGCCGGGCCTCCAGGTCGGCGGCGGCCACCTCGATCGCCTCGGCCGCGGCCAGGGCCTTGAGCGCCAGGCTGCGCCGAAGCCGCTGCTCGGCTTCGGGGCGGGAGGTGTCCATGAGGCTGCGCACCAGATCGGGGGTGAACAGCTTCTTGACGTCCATGCCCTGCTGGGAGATCTGACCGGCGGTCTGCTCGATCAGGTTGCGCACCTCCTGCTGGATCAGGGTCTCGGGCAGCTCCACCTCCAGCTCCTCCACCAGGACCGTCAGCAGGGCCTCATGGCGGTTGGCGCGATGGCGGCGCTCGGCGTCCTCCCGCAGGCGGGTCTCCAGGTCGGCGCGGAGCTCGGCCAGGGTCGGCTTGTCGCTGGCCTGCTGGGCGAAGGCGTCGTCGAGGGCGGGCAGTTCCCGGGCTTTCAGTTCCAGCAGGGTGATGGCGAACAGGGCCTCCCGGCCCGCCGCCTGCTCCTGGGGGTAGCTGTCGGGGAAGCGGCAGGAGACGTCGCGGCTGTCCCCGACGGCCATGCCGATGATGCCGGCCACGAAGCCGGGGATCATGCGGCCCTCCTCCAGCTCCACCTCCATGCCTTCGCTGCTGCCGCCTTCGATGGCCTCGCCGGTGTCGACGAAGGTGCCGCGGAAGGCGATCTGGGCCACATCGCCCTCAGCGGCGGGCCGGTCCTCCACCGGCACCAGGGTGGCCAGCTGGCGGCGCGACTGCTCGATCAGTTCGTCGACCCTGGCCGGATCAAAAGGCACGGGCTCCGCCTCGGCCTTGAAGCCCTTGGTGCTGCGCAGGGTCGGGGTGGGCTCCACGTCCATCTCCAGGGTGATGGTGAGCTCCTCCCCCGGGGTGAAGCGCTCCAGGACCCGCTCGAAGGCTTCATTCAGTTCGGGCCGGCCGATGGCCTCGATGGCCTCCTGCTGCATCGCCTCGCGCACGACCGCATCGACCAGGTCCTCGAGGGCGGTGGCGCGGATCCGCAGCGGTCCGATCTGCTGCAGCAGCACCGGCCGGGGCACCCGTCCCTTGCGGAAGCCGGGCAGCTTGACGCTGCGGCTCAGCTTCTCGAGGGCGGCCTCGTAGCTCTTCTGGCTGCGCCCCGCAGGCACGGCGACCTCCACCGCCAGACGGCTTCCGGGGCGCGGGGAGGTGGTCACCCGGAGGTTGGCTTCGGTGCTGGCGGCAGGACTCATGAAACGGGGCTCGCTTCGGGCAGCCCCCCATCCTAGAAACTGGCCGTTCCGGGCCTCCGCCACGTATTGTGCGATCGACGCATCGGCGCGCCCATATCTCCAACTGAAGAGTTTGCTCCGGCCACCAGGCCGGAAATTTTGTTTCAGGCTCCCTTCCCCGGGGGGTCCCCGCCCCATCCGTTTCCCGATCCCCTTTCAGGGTTTCCTTCCGGGCCCCGTCTTCAGTCAGCAGGCCCGCTCCCGCCCCGCCATCCGTCCCGATTCCCCCCGTTGACCGTCTCAGCGACCCTCCCCTCCCCTCCGCGCCACCTGCCCTCGCGGCCGTTGCGCATCGCCATCCTCGGCGCCACCGGAGCCGTGGGCCAGGAACTCTTGGTGCTACTCCACGAGCGGGGCTTTCCGGTGGCGGAGCTGCGGCCGCTGGCGTCGCCGCGCTCGGCGGGCCAGGATCTGGAGTGGCAGGGTGAGCGGCTGCGGGTCCAGCCCGTCGGCGCCGACGCCTTCGAGGGCATTGACCTGGTGCTGGCCTCGGCCGGCGGTTCGGTGTCCCGGCAGTGGGCGCCGGTGGCCACGGCCGCCGGCGCGGTGGTGATCGACAACTCCAGTGCCTTCCGGATGGATCCGGCCGTGCCCCTGGTGGTGCCCGAGGTGAATCCCCAGGCCGCCTTCGCCCACAGCGGGATCCTCGCCAATCCCAACTGCACCACCATCCTGCTGACCCTGGCCCTGGCCCCCCTGGCGGCCCGGCGGCCGATCCGCCGGGTGGTGGTCAGCACCTATCAGTCGGCCAGCGGCGCCGGTGCCCGGGCCATGGAGGAGCTGCGCGACCTGAGCCGCACCGTGCTGGACGGGGGTGAACCGGTGAGCACGGTGCTGCCCCATTCGCTGGCCTTCAACCTCTTCCTGCACAACTCGCCCCTGCAGCCCAGCGGTTACTGCGAGGAGGAGCTGAAGATGCTCCACGAGACCCGCAAGATCATGGGTCTCCCTGATCTGCGCCTGACGGCCACCTGCGTGCGGGTGCCGGTGCTGCGGGCCCATTCCGAGGCCGTCAACATCGAGTTTGAGGAGCCCTTCCCCGTGATGGAGGCCCGCGAGCTGCTGGCGGCCGCCCCCGGGGTCGAGCTGATCGAGAACTTCGAGACCAATCGCTTCCCCATGCCCACCGACGTCACCGGCCGGGATCCGGTGGCCGTGGGCCGCATCCGCCAGGATCTGAGCGATCCCCGCGCCCTGGAGCTCTGGCTCTGCGGTGACCAGATCCGCAAGGGTGCCGCCCTCAACGCCATCCAGATCGCTGAACTGCTGAGGGATCCCGCCGCGGCCGATGCCCCCGCCGGAGGTGCCGTTTGAGCATGGCCACCCTGCAGGCGCCGAGCACGGCCCCCTCCCCCGAGGCCCCCTTCGGACGGGTGCTGACCGCCATGGTGACCCCCTTCCAGCCGGATGGGGCCGTCGATCTGGAGCTGGCGGCCCGGCTCGCGGACCATCTGGTCGGCCACGGCTCCGATGGCCTGGTGCTGTGTGGCACCACCGGCGAGTCCCCCACCCTCACCTGGCAGGAGCAGCACGAGCTCTTCGCCGCCGTGAAGGGGGCGGTGGGGAGCCGTGCCACCTTGCTGGCCGGCAGCGGCAGCAACTGCACCGCCGAGGCGGTGGAAGCCACCGGTGAGGCCGCCGCCCTCGGCGCCGACGGTGCCCTGGTGGTCGTGCCTTACTACAACAAGCCTCCCCAGGAGGGCCTGGAAGCCCATTTCCGCGCCGTGGCCAAGGCCGCTCCGGAGCTGCCCCTGATGCTTTACAACATCCCTGGGCGCACCGGCTGCAGCCTGGCCCCGGACACCACGGCCCGCCTGCTCGACGAGGCCAACGTGGTGGGCTTCAAGGCCGCCAGCGGCACCACCGAGGAGGTCAGCCGGCTGCGGGAGCTCTGCGGCGATCGCCTGGCGATCTACAGCGGCGATGACGCCCTCACCCTGCCGATGCTGGCGGTGGGTGCGGTGGGCGTGGTCAGCGTGGCCAGCCACCTGGTGGGTCCCCGGATCCGGGCCATGCTCCAGGCCTTCCTGAGCGGCGACATCGCCACCGCCCTCGACGAGCACCAGCAGCTGCTGCCCCTGTGCAGGGCGCTCTTCTGCACGACCAATCCCATCCCTGTCAAAGCCGCCCTGGAGATCTGCGGCTGGCCGGTGGGTGCCCCCCGACTTCCCCTGCTTTCCGCCGATACCGCCGTGCGACAGCGCCTTTCCTCGATCCTGGCTGCCCTGCGTCCCACCTGACGCCAAGGCTGATGTCCAGAGTCACCTCCGCTTCCGCTTCACCTTCATTTCCATCGCCACCCCTGAGTCCCTAACTACATGTCCAGTCAGAACGTCAATCCCATCGTCCGCTCCGGCAACGGCGCCAAAGCCAAGCACCAGGGCCTGCGCGTCATCCCCCTGGGCGGCCTGCACGAGATCGGCAAGAACACCTGCGTCTTTGAATACGGCGATGAGCTGATGCTCGTCGATGCCGGTCTCGCGTTCCCCAGCGATGGCATGCATGGCGTCAATGTGGTGATGCCCGACACCAGCTATCTGCGCGAGAACCAGAAGCGCATCCGCGGCATGGTTGTCACCCACGGCCACGAAGATCACATCGGCGGCATCCCGCACCACCTCAAGAACTTCAACATCCCCATCATCTACGGCCCCCGGCTGGCCATGTCGATGCTGCAGGGGAAGATGGAGGAGGCAGGCGTCACCGACCGCACCACCATCCAGACGGTGGGCCCGCGGGATGTGGTGCATGTGGGCCAGCACTTCAAGGTGGAGTTCATCCGCAACACCCACTCGATGGCCGACAGCTTCACGCTGGCCATCACCACTCCCGTCGGCGTTGTCATCTTCACCGGTGACTTCAAGTTCGACCACACCCCCGTCGATGGTGAGGCCTTCGACCTCCAACGGCTGGCCCACTACGGCGAGCAGGGCGTGCTGTGCCTGTTCAGCGATTCCACCAACGCCGAGATCCCTGGCTTCACGCCGCCGGAGAGGGCTGTATTCCCGAACCTGGATCGCCACATCAGCCAGGCTGACGGCCGGGTGATCATCACCACCTTCGCCAGCTCGATTCATCGCGTCTCGATGATTCTGGAGCTGGCGATGAAGAACGGCCGCAAGGTGGGGCTGCTGGGCCGCTCGATGCTCAACGTGATCGCCAAGGCCCGGGAGCTTGGCTACATGCGTGCCCCCGATGATCTGTTCGTGCCGATCAAGCAGATCCGTGACCTGCCCGACCGCGAAACCCTGCTCCTCATGACCGGCAGCCAGGGCGAACCTCTGGCGGCCCTCAGTCGCATCTCCCGCGGCGAGCACCCTCAGGTGCAGGTGAAGTCCACCGACACGATCATCTTCTCGGCCAGCCCGATCCCCGGCAACACCATCTCGGTGGTCAACACCATCGACCGGCTGATGATGATGGGGGCCAAGGTTGTCTATGGCAAGGGCGAGGGCATCCACGTCTCCGGCCACGGCTGCCAGGAGGACCACAAACTGATGCTCGCGCTGGCCAAGCCGAAATTCTTCGTACCCGTGCACGGTGAGCACCGCATGCTCGTGTGCCATTCCAAGACGGCCCAGTCGATGGGGGTGCCGGCCGACCACATTCTGATCATCGATAACGGCGACGTGGTCGAACTCACCCCCGACACCATCCACAAGGGTGAGCCGGTGAAGGCCGGCATCGAACTGCTCGACGCCTCCCGCAACGGCATCGTCGATGCCCGGGTGCTCAAGGAACGCCAGCAGCTGGCGGAGGACGGTGTCATCACCCTGCTGGCGGTGATCACCACCGACGGCGTGATGGCCGCGCCGCCGCGGGTGAACCTGCGCGGTGTGGTCACCGCCGCCGATGCCCGCAAGCTCTCGGTCTGGGCCGAGCGGGAGATCACCTGGGTGCTGGAGAACCGCTGGAGCCAGCTGGCCCGCAACACCGGTGGCAAGGCCCCCGATGTCGACTGGGTGGGCGTGCAGCGGGAGGTGGAGGTGGGCCTGCAGCGCCGCCTGCGCCGCGAGCTGCAGGTGGATCCGCTGATCATCTGTCTGGTGCAGCCCGCCCCCGCCGGCACCCCGGCCTACAAGGGCCGCGCCGATGCTGAACCGGACACCCGTCCGGCACCCCGCGGCGGCCGCAGGGATGGGGGTGGCCGCCAGGCGCCCGCCGCCGTGCCCCAGCGTCAGCTGGTGACCACAGCGGCCGCAGCCCCGGCGGCGGCCACGGCCACCGTCGCAGCGCCGGCTCCCGTCGCGGCGGCCAGCAAGGCCCCCGTTGAAGAGCCGGAACCCACCGGTCGCGTCCGCCGCCGTCGCTCGGCCGCGGCGGCGGGCTGATCGCCCGGGGGCAGGCTCAGCGGACCCTGACCAGCATCAGGCCGCTGAGCAGCTCCTCGTCCTCCTTGTCCATCGGCGCCGCCGCGGTGCGGGTGGACTCCTGCCAGCTCAGTTCCACGTCGTCGGCCAGGGCGGGATCCGCCTGGTGCAGCTCGATCAGTTCGGGCTCCTCCACCACCTCCGGGATCAGTGAAGGCTCGCTCCACGGGGCCGCCGGCGCCGCGGACGACGTCGCACTCGGGCCGTCCTTGCTGGGTGCCGGTTCCAGATCGCCGGCGGGGGCTGCTGCGGCCGACGTCGTGGTCAGCCAGGGGGCCGCCGGCCCGGCGACCGACTGAGCGGTGACCGGGCCTGGAAACGCTGGGCTAGCGGCGCCCTCGGAGAGGAAACCGGGGGCAGGCGCCATGGTCTTGGCCGCAGCGTCTCCCATGGTCGGGCCGGCGGCGGCGGCATCGATGGCGCATTGTTTCAACCCCTGCTCGGCGATCCTGGTGAGGGCGGCCTCGCTGCTCAGCTCCGCCACCGACCCGTAGTACCCGGCGGCGGCGGCCTTATCCCCGTAGCCGTAGAGCTGGGTGTGACCCAGCAGCAGCTGCAGCCGCAGCTTCAGCCCGGTGAGCTGGGGGTTGTCCGATGGGCGCAGCTGCTTGAGCAGCGCCTCCCCGTCGCCCAGCACCGTGGCCCACTTCTCCCTGGAGTAGGCCTGCTCGATCACCGCATAGCGCTGGGCGGCGTCGTTGGCGCTGGTCTCAGCCATGGAGCGGGTCGGGTGGGCGGACCCACAGTGTGCTGTGATCCCAGTGCAGCTGCCATCCTCCGGCCAGATCGAGCCGGCCCGGATTCCGCCCGCGGACCAGCCGGTCCACCAGGGTTTCGAGGCTCCTGGCTCCCGGATCTCGCCCCAGGTGACGCCGTAGCCAGTGGTGCAGCAGCCGTCGTTGGCTGGCCGGGGCCAGGCTGGCCAGCCGTCGTCGCGGTAACGGACCGGTGGGCTCTCCCTGCTGCAGGCCCGCCAGGGCCAGGTCCAGCAGTTCCGTCTCGGCCTCGAATTGCGCCTCCAGGCGCTCCGCCTGGGCACTGATCCGCCGACTGGCCCCGGGATGGAGGGACTCCAGCACCGGCATCACGTCGGCGCGCAGCCGGTTGCGGGCGAAGCGCAGATCCGCGTTGCTGCTGTCCGTCCAGACGGGCAGGCCCCGCTCCCGGCAGAGGCGGCCGGTGTCGCTGCGGTCGAAGATCAGCAGCGGGCGGGCCAGCTGCAGGGGGCCGGCGGCCGGGGCCAGGGGCCGGCTGGCTCCCAGGCTGGCCAGGCCCCGCAGGTGGCTGCCGCGGGCCAGGTTGAGCAGCACGGTCTCGGCCCGGTCGCTGGCGGTGTGGCCCGTCACCACATGGGTGCAGCGCCCCTGCAGGGCCGCCGCGGCCAGGCAGCCGTAGCGCCAGTCCCGGGCCGCAGCCTCGCTGCCGGGCACCGGATCGGCCCGGTCGAGCCTCAGGTCCAGTCCCTGGCTCCGCACCCAGAGGGTCAGTTGCCCGGCCTGGCGGGCCGCCTCGGGGCGCCAGCCGTGATCGCCGTGCCACAGCTGCAGCTGCCAGCCGTGCAGGGGCTGGAGGTCCAGCAGGAGGGTGGCCAGGGCCATGGAGTCCTGGCCGCCGGACACGGCCACCAGCAGCGACCCCCCCGCCGGCAGCAGGGTGGGCTGCCGCAGCAGGTGCCGGTGCAGGCGTGCCTGGTCGCGTCCCCAGGGTCGCCGGCCCTGGCTGGGGTCGGGTGGGAGAATCACGGCATGCGTCCTTCCGTCCGCCGATGACCCGCCTCTCCAGCCTGCCCACCGCCCTGCAGCAGGCGATCCGTCAGGGGCGGGCGCTGAAGGTCATCGCCGGCCTCGACAACTTCGACGCGGCCCGGGTGCAGCGGGTGGTGCGGGCCGCCGCCGCCGGCGGCGCCGACCTGGTGGATCTGGCCTGCGACCCCACCCTGGTCCGCCTGGCCGTGGCGCTCGCACCGGGTCTGCCGGTCTGTGTCTCGGCCGTGGATCCCACCCTGTTCCCGCCCGCCGTCGAGGCCGGTGCCGCCATGGTGGAGATCGGCAACTACGACAGCTTCTATCCCCAGGGTCGGGTCTTCGGGGCCGACGAAGTGCTCGCGCTCACCCGCCGCACCCGGGCGCTGCTGCCCGCGACGGTGCTCTCGGTCACCGTGCCCCACACCCTTCCCCTCGACGAGCAGGAGCGGCTGGCGGTGGAGCTGGTGGCCGCCGGCGCCGATCTGATCCAGACCGAGGGCGGGACCAGTGCCCGCCCCCTCAGCGCCGGTGCCCTGGGCCTGATCGAGAAGGCCGCCCCGACCCTGGCGGCGGCCCATGCCATCAGCCGGGCGGTGGCTGTGCCGGTGCTGTGTGCTTCCGGCCTCTCGGCCGTCACGGTGCCGATGGCCCTGGCCGCCGGTGCCGCCGGAGTCGGTGTGGGCTCCGCCGTCAACCGCCTCGACGATGAGCTCGCCATGGTGGCGGTGGTGCGTGCCCTGCGGGAGGCGATGCCTTTGGCAGCGGTGGTTCAAAGCGAACAGCCTCAGTAAGGTGAAAGGGTTGCGGCATCGCTTCCCATGGGCTCGCTCACCTGGCTCCTGCAATGGCCGATCCGGGCCCTCATTCTGCTGCTGGTGGCGCGACTGCCCCTGGGAGTGGAGTTGGCGAGCTTTTCCGCCGCCCTCCTGTCGGCCATCGTCATTGCCCTGCTGGGCACCCTGCTGGTCGTCCCCCTGAAGCTCCTGCTGGGGCCGGTCTGGTTCGTCTCCTCCCTGGGGGGCCTGATCAGCCCGGTGTCCTTCCTGTTCAACTGGCTGATCACGATCATCCTGTTCAGCCTGGCCGCCTGGCTGATCAAGGGGTTCCGGCTCCATAACGGCCTGATCAGCGCCATCCTCGGGGCCCTGGCCTACAGCGTGCTGAGCAGCCTGGTGCTGGGCTGGATGGGCCTGGATGTGCCCCTGACCCGGGCGATGGCGGCGTCTTCCGGCCTGGGCTGACCGGTTTTCCCGCACGGGGCGTTCCCCTCGGGTGGACGCCAGAATGGCTCGATGTCCTTCCAGCTTCACGCCCCCTACGAACCGAAGGGAGACCAACCCACCGCCATCGAAGCGATGGTGAAGGGGGTTGACGGTGGCGAACGCTTCCAGACCCTCCTCGGTGCCACCGGCACCGGCAAGACCTTCTCCATCGCCAACGTGATCGCCCGCACGGGGCGCCCCACCCTGGTGCTGGCCCACAACAAGACCCTGGCGGCCCAGCTCTGCAACGAGCTGCGGGAATTCTTCCCCAACAATGCCGTCGAATACTTCATCTCCTACTACGACTATTACCAGCCCGAGGCCTACGTTCCCGTCTCGGACACCTACATCGCCAAGACCGCCTCGATCAACGAGGAGATCGACATGCTGCGGCACTCGGCCACCCGCTCCCTGTTCGAGCGGCGGGATGTGATCGTCGTCGCCTCGATCAGCTGCATCTACGGCCTCGGCATCCCTTCGGAATACCTCAAGGCCGCCGTGAAGTTTCAGGTGGGCGACAAGCTCGACCTGCGCGGCTCCCTGCGGGATCTGGTCAACAACCAGTACTCCCGCAACGACATCGAGATCAGCCGCGGCCGCTTCCGGGTGCGGGGCGATGTGCTGGAGATCGGTCCGGCCTACGAAGACCGCCTGGTGCGGATCGAGCTGTTCGGTGATGAGGTGGAGGCGATCCGCTACGTCGATCCCACCACCGGCGAGATCCTCCAGAGCCTGGAAACGATCAACATCTACCCGGCCAAGCACTTCGTCACCCCCAAGGAGCGGCTGCAGGGGGCGATCCAGGCGATCCGGGCCGAACTGCGCGAACGGCTGGAGGTGCTCAACGGTCAGGGGCGGCTGCTGGAGGCCCAGCGTCTCGAGCAGCGCACCACCTACGACCTGGAGATGCTGGAGCAGGTGGGTTACTGCAACGGGGTGGAGAACTACGCCCGGCACTTGGCCGGTCGGGAGGCCGGCACCCCGCCCGAATGCCTGATCGACTACTTCCCGGACGACTGGCTGCTGGTGGTGGATGAGAGCCACGTGACCTGCTCCCAGCTGCAGGCCATGTACAACGGCGACCAGAGCCGCAAGCAGGTGCTGATCGAGCACGGCTTCCGGCTGCCCAGCGCCGCCGACAACCGGCCCCTGAAGGGGGACGAGTTCTGGCAGAAGGCGCGGCAGACCATCTTCGTTTCGGCCACCCCCGGCGCCTGGGAGCTGGCCCAGAGCAAGGGCCAGGTGGTGGAGCAGGTGATCCGCCCCACCGGCGTGCTCGATCCGATCGTGGAGGTGCGCCCCTCGGAGGGTCAGGTGGACGACCTGCTCGGGGAGATCCGCCTGCGGGCCGACCGCCAGGAGCGGGTGCTGGTCACCACCCTCACCAAGCGCATGGCGGAGGACCTCACCGACTACCTGTCCGAGAACGGGGTGCGGGTGCGCTATCTGCACTCCGAGATCCACTCGATCGAGAGGATCGAGATCATTCAGGATCTGCGCAACGGCGCCTACGACGTGCTCGTGGGCGTCAACCTGCTGCGGGAGGGCCTCGACCTGCCCGAAGTGTCCCTGGTGGCGATCCTCGACGCTGACAAGGAGGGCTTCCTGCGGGCGGAGCGCTCCCTCATCCAGACCATCGGCCGGGCAGCCCGCCACATCGATGGGGTGGCCCTCCTCTATGCCGACAACCTCACCGACTCGATGGCCAAGGCGATTTCCGAGACGGAGCGGCGCCGGGTGATCCAGCACGCCTACAACGAGCGCCACGGCATCACCCCCACCCCCGCCGGCAAGCGGGCGGGCAACGCGATCCTCTCCTTCCTGGAGCTCTCCCGCCGGCTCACCGACGACCAGCTGGAGGTGGCGGCCGAGCAGGCCGAGCAGAACGAGGTGCCCCTCGATGCCCTGCCCGAGCTGATCACCCAGCTGGAGGAGAAGATGAAGGCGGCGGCGAAGGGCCTGGAGTTCGAGGAGGCCGCCAACCTGCGCGACCGGATCAAGAATCTGCGCCACAAGCTGGTGGGACGACCCGCCGCCTAGGGCCCCCGCCGCCGCGGCGCCCTAGAGCGCCCGCCGATCCAGGGCTTCGGCCAGGCGGTTGGCGGCGGCCGCCAGTTCGGCCTGGGGATCGGGCCCGGCATCGGCGGCCTTGATCTCCTCCTGGCGTTTCATCGCCTCGATGGCCCGCACGATCAGGAACACCACGAAGGCGATCACCAGGAAGTTGATCAGGGCCACGATCACCGTGCCGGCGGGCCAGGCACTGATCGAATCCACCTGCGCCGCCTTCAGGGCCGGCTCCAGCAGGTTGGTCATCACCAGGCTGACGATGGCATCCACCACCTTGCCGAAGGCACCACCGATGACGACGGCCACCGCAAGATCGACCACATTGCCCTTGTTGATGAACGCCTTGAAGTCGCTCAGAAAGGAGGTGGCGGCGCGCCGGGCCATGGGATTCTTGCGTGAATGTCGTCCTTCCTACTTCACGGCTGGAGGTCCCCGTCGGCGTCCTCCGGACCATTGGTTCGCTGATGGAAGGCGATCAGGTCGGCGGCGGAGACGGGAGGGGACAGGTGGAAGCCCTGGGCGGCCTGCACCCCCGCCTGCATCAGCACCTGGAGTTGCTGGGCCGTCTCGACCCCTTCGGCGATGACCATCAGCCGGGACGAGCGGATCAGGGCGGTGAGTCCCTCCAGCCACTCAGGACTGGGCGTCTCCGGGGTGATCATGGCCAGCATCTCGCGGTCCACCTTGATGATGTCGAACGGGCAACGGCTGAGGATGGCGAGATTGGCGCCCCGCAGCAGGCTGACGTCATCGAGCGCCATCTTGATGCCGAGTTGCTGGGCCTGGAACATGCCCGCCAGGCCCAGGGCATCGGGAAGCCCCCGCTCGGTGACCTCCAGAATCAGCTGGGGAATCATGTCGGCCAGGCCGGATTTCATCGCGGCGTAATAGACCCCGCCCCGTCCGGTGATCTCCGGTGGAACGTTGAGACTGAGATGCACGTCGGCATGGCGCCGTAACCAGTCCTTCAGTTCCGCCGCCGCGGTCTCGATCACCCAGTAGGTGAGCACACCCGAGGCGGGGGTGGACTCGAGGGACGGGATGAACTCCCCGGGCATCACCAGAGAGCCATCGGCCCGCCGCCAGCGGATCAGGGCTTCGGCTCCGATGCAGCGGAGATCCGGGAGGGACAGGATCGGCAGATACTCGAGAAAAAACTCACCCTTCGCCAGGCCCTCCGCGATCTCCTCGGGTCGGATCATGAGAATCTCCGTCCCATGGGAAAGGTGATGGTTCGAAAGAGATTGAACCCTAATCCAGACATCAGGGCGCTCCGATGGGTTCCAGGCGCAGCAGCTGGCCATCGCCGGCCCCGTCGGTGAGCACATAAAGGAATCCATCCGGTCCCTGGCGCACGTCCCGCACCCGGGCGCCGATCGGAATTTCCTGCTGGGGTGTCACCGATCCCTCCGGATCCAGGCGCAGCCGATGCACCTGCCGCGACACCAGTCCGCCGGCGAAGAGATCACCGCGCCAGCCCGGATAGCGATCGCCGTCGTAGACCGCCAGGCCGGAGGGGGCGATGGCGGGCGTCCAGACGAGAACCGGATCCCGCAGGCCCGGGGCGCTGGTGGCCGGTGCGATCGGCGGGCCGAAGTACTCGCGGCTGTGGGTCACCCGCGGCCAGCCGTAGTTCACGCCGGCCTCGATCCGATTGAGCTCGTCGCCATCGCGGGCGCCATGTTCACTCGCCCAGACCTTGCCCGTGCGGCGATCGAGGGCCAGCCCCTGGATGTTGCGGTGGCCGAGGCTCCACAGCCCCGGCAGCGGGCCAGGCTTGCCGGCGAAGGGATTGCCCCGGGCCGGGGTGCCGTCCGCATTGAGCCGCAGCACCTTGCCCAGGGCACTGCCCGGGTTCTGGGCCTGGAGGCGGATCAGCTGCCCCTCCAGCTGGATCGGAGGATTGCCCCCGTCCCCGATCGCTAGCAGCAGGGTGCCATCCGCAAGCCAGAGCAGGCGGGAGCCGAAGTGCTGGGCGCCGCTCTTGCGCTGGGGCACCGCGTAAAGCACCTGCAGATCGCTGAGGGCTCGGCCATCGAAGCGGGCCCGGGCCAGCCGGGTCTGGTTGGCCTCGCTGCTGCCGGCGGCGTAGGTGAGGTAGATCCAGCGGTTAGCGGCGAAGTCGGGATGGACGGCCACGTCCAGCAGGCCCCCCTGGCCGGCGGCCAGCACCTCCGGCACGCCGCGGATCGGCTCGGCCTGCAGCACGCCGCCCCGCACCAGCCGCAGCCGGCCCGGTCGCTCCGTGATCAGCAGGTCGCCACCCGGCAGCCAGGCCACGGCCCAGGGGTGCTCGAGGCCACCCACCACCGGCACGCTGCGCACCGCGGCGGAGACGGCCGCGCTCTGGCAGCTGGCCATGGCCGGCAGCAGCAGGACCCCGGCCAGACAGTTCAGGAGTGGTGGACGGCGAAGGGCCATGGCTGGGGGGACAGCTCCAGAAGCACCAGGTCGCGCAGGTCGTGGAGCAGGGAGAGTTCCGCGCCGCTGAGCTGACGCGGGCGGGTGTCGATCAGACACAGTGTGCCCAGGCAGGTGCCGTCGTCGAGGATCAGGGGCGCGCCGGCGTAGAAGCGGATCCGGGGTTCCCCCAGCACCAGGGGATTCTCCGCGAAGCGCTCGTCGAGCCAGGTGTCCGCCACCAGCAGGTCCGAGCGCTGGAGGATCGCATGGGCGCAGAAGGCCAGATCGCGGGAGGTCTGGCCGGTGGCCAGGCCATGGCAGGACTTGAACCACTGCCGCTCGGCATCGATCAGGCTGATCAGGGCGATCGGCACATCGAAGGCGGCCGCGGCGATCCGGGTCAGCCGGTCGAAGCGCTCCTCCCGCTCCGTGTCCAGCAGGCCGAGCTCCGCCAGCCGCCGCAGGCGCCGCTCCTCGTCCTGCGGCGGCCGGGCCCGCTCCCAACGGCAGGGGGTGCGCAGGCTCCAGGCCCGCAGCCGGGCCCGCAGGAAGCTCTCGGAGACGGGCAGCACCAGCCACTCGCTGACCAGGGGATCGTCGTAGCGGGCCTGCTCCTCCGTGGCCGCCAGCATCACGACGGGGATCTCGGCCATCGCCGTGGCCGGGGACTCCCGCAGCCTGCGGACCAGCTCCGGGCCATCGCGCACGGGGGGCGCCTGCTCCAGCAGCAGCAGGGAGGCCCCGTCACGCTCGAGACGCCGCGTCAGATCGGCTTCGCCGCTGGCCACATGGAAGGGCAGGCCCTCGAGGCGCAGGGCGGTGGTCAGGGCCGCCTCCAGATCCCGGTCCGTCACCCAGACCAGGGCCGGAGGGCCTCCGGCATCCCCATTGAGGGCACCGGGGTCGGGCTCCGACCCCGGCTCGGACTCCGCTTCGGCCGGTGGGGCGCCGTTGGCGGCATCCGGGGTGCGGGCCGAGGTGCGCAGCACCAGGCCCTCCGCGGCCGCCAACACCTCCAGGGGGGTGCCCCGCTCGGCCAGATCGGCGCGCACACCGGCCAGGATCAGGTCGATGGTCGCGTCGTTGCGCAGGGGGTCGTGGTGGGTGAGCGCCAGCCGGGCCACCCCGGCCTCCTCGCAGAGGCGCACGGCGTACTCCACCGAGCTGTGCCCCCAGCCGAGCTTGGCGGGGAACTCCAGGGCCGTGTACTGGGCGTCGTGGATCACCAGGTCGGCCCCCTCGATGAACGCGGCGTAGTGCAGATCCTGGCCGGAGAGCGGACCGACGCCGCTGGCCAGGGCGGGATCGTGGGGTTCGTGGTCGCAGCAGTAGATCACCGTGGCCCCGTCCGCCTGGAGCCGGTAGGCCAGGGTGAGGGCGGGATGGTTGAGCAGATGGGTCGTGATCGTCACGTCCCCGATCCGGAAGGTGCCCTCGTGCAGGTCGTGGTAGCGGATCGTGGCCGCGAACTGCTCGAGGGTGACCGGGAAGTAGGCGTGCTGCATCTGGCCGGAGAGCACGCTGCGCAGGCTGCCCGAGAGGCCGCTGGGACCGAAGACGTCCCAGGTGTGCCCAGGGGCGAAGAAGGGGGCGAAGAAGGGAAAGCCCTGGATGTGGTCCCAGTGGGTGTGGCTGATCAGCAGCGAGCCCTCCATGCCGTCGGGGCGCTCCTGCATCAGGGCCTGCCCCAGGCCGTGGGCGCCGGTGCCGCAGTCGATCACCAGCAGGGTGCCGGCGTCGGAGCGGACCTCCACGCAGGAGGTGTTGCCACCGAAGCGGAAGGTGTCCGGCCCGGGCTTGGCGATCGAACCGCGGGTCCCCCAGAACCGAACCAACATGCCCCGAGCCTGGCGCGGCCCCAAGACTAGGAAGCCGCGGTCAGGCTGGCGCTTCCGTCCCCTGGGCCGAGTGCCGTGTGGCGCCGCCGAGGCCGAAGGCCTGGTGCACCGCCTGCAGGGCCCGCACGCCATCGGCCTCCGCCACCACGCAGCTGGTGCGGATCTCGCTGGTGGCGATCAGGGAGATGTTGATGCCTGCGTCGGCCAGGGAGCGGAACATCCGCGCCGCCGTGCCGGCGGTGCAGGCCATCCCGGCCCCCACGGCGCTGACCCTGGCGATGGCGGGGCCCTCCTCGAAGCAGGCGCCGTCCCACTGGCGCAGGATCGGCGCCAGGGCCCGCTCGGCCCCCGGCCGGTCGTCGCGCCGCAGGGTGAAGCTCATGTCCCGCCGCCGGTCCTCGGGGCCGCCGTGGGTGCGCTCCGACTGCACGATGGCGTCGAGGCTGATGCCCGCATCGGCCAGGGCCCGGCAGATGGCCGCGGCGGCCCCGGGCCGGTCGGGCACCCGTCGCACTGACACCTGCACCTGGTCGCGGTCGAGAGCCACCCCCCGCACCGCCGGATCGCCCAGGTGGCAGGGGGGCGGATCGTGGCGCAGCTGCTGGTCGGCGAGCTCGAAGGCCTCCCCGGCGGCCCGCAGGGCCCGGGCCCCCAGCTGGCCATCCACCACGCAGCTCACCTTCACCTCGCTGGTGGCGATCAGGCGCAGGTTGATGCCGAGGCGGGCCATGGTGTCGAACAGCCGGGCCGCCACGCCGGGGCGGCCCAGGATGCCGGCACCGGCGATGCTGAGCTTGGCCATGCCCGCCTCGGCGGAGAGCTGGGCCCCGTCGGCCCCCATGGCCGCCAGCACCTCCTGGCACACCTGGCGGGCGCGCTCCATCTCCGTCGCCGCCAGGGTGAAGGCGATGTCGTTGCTGGCGCCCTCGTGGATCGCCTGGACGATCAGGTCCACGTTGAGGCCGGCGGCACCCAGGGCCTCGAACAGGGTGGCGGCCACCCCCGGCCGGTCGGGCACGTGGGAAAGGGCCAGCACCGCCTGGTCGGCCTCCAGTTCGGCACCGTCCACGGGCCGGCCCAGCTCCAGCCCCTCACTGCCGATCGGGCGGGCCGGACCGCTGGTGAGCCGGGTGCCGGGGGCCTGGCTCCAGCTGGAGCGCACCGTCAGGGGCACCCCGTAGTTGCGGGCGATCTCCACGGCGCGGGGGTGGAGCACCGCGGCCCCGAGGCTCGCCAGTTCCAGCATCTCGTCGCAGCTGACGCTTTCCATCAGCTGGGCGTCGCCCACCTTGCGGGGGTCGGTGGTCAGCACCCCGGGCACGTCGGTGTAGATCTCGCAGCCGTCGGCACCGAGGGCGGCCGCCAGGGCCACCGCCGAGGTGTCGGAGCCGCCCCGGCCCAGGGTGGTGATCTCCGGGGTGCCGGCGTGGCCGCTGCTGGTGCCCTGGAAACCGGCCACCACCACCACGTGACCGTCCTCCAGCAGGCGCCGCAACCGCTCGGTGCGCACCTCCAGGATCCGGGCCCGGCCATGGGCCGATTCGGTGATGATCCCGGCCTGGGTGCCGGTCATCGAGACGGCGGGCACGCCTTCGGCATGGAGGGCCATCGACAGCAGGGCGATCGACACCTGCTCGCCCGTGGCCAGCAGCATGTCCATCTCCCGGCGGGGGGGATCGCTGCAGAGGCTGGCGGCCATGCCGGTCAGCTGGTCGGTGGTGTGGCCCATGGCCGACACGACCACCACCAGCTCGTGGCCCTCCTCGCGGCTGGCGGCGATGCGGCGGGCCACCGCCCGGATCCGCTCGGTGTCCGCCACCGAGGTTCCCCCGAACTTCTGAATCAACAGGGCCATTCCCGCGTTGCCGGCGCATCCGGCCCGATTATCGACGCGGGGCGCTCCCGGGCTGCGCCAGGGCGGCCAGCAGGAAGCCATCCCGGAAGGCGTCGCCGGGGTCGGCGCCGCGCTTGAGGGCGGCCTCCACGTCGAGCAGGCGGCGCAGCAGGGCCAGCAGTTGCTCGGGGCTGCGGCCGCGGATCTGCTTGCGCATCACGTAGATCCGCTTGGGGTTGCCGATCCCTGCGGCTTTGGCGATCACGGCCACGTCCTGTTCGCCGCTGCGCTCCAGCAGGCACACCCAGAGCCAGCCCCGGATCTGACTGGCCAGGGCCGCCACGATGCGCAGGGCGGGCTCGCCCACCTCCAGCAGGGCCTCCACCAGGGCGATGGCCTCGGCGGGGCGCTGGGCGAGCAGGGCGTCGCCCACGGCCAGGCTGCTGGTGACCTGGCCGCCGATCAGGGCAGCCACCGCCTCGGCGGTGATCGGCCCACCACTGCCGCCACCGCCTCCCCCGGCATGGAGTGCCAGCTTCTCCAGCTCGCTGGCGAGCCGCATCCCGTCGCTGCCGATCGCCTCGGCCAGGGCCTCGGCCGCCGCCGGCGCCAGGGTCAGGCCCCGGGCCCGGGCGGCGCTCTCCACCCGTTCGATCTGACCCGCCCCGTCCCAGATCGGCGGCAGGGTGAAGGACTGCTCCTCGGCCAGGGTCCGCAGGCGCTTGGTGGTGCGCAGCCGGGCGTCGGGCTTGCCGTCGCTGACCAGGAACAGGTGGCAGTCGTCCGGGATCAGCGCGACCGAGGCCTCCAGCTGGGCGGCCAGCTCCGCCGGGCAGGCCTGGCAGAAGGGGCTGCGCTGCACCACTACCACCCGCGCCCCGGCTCCGAAGGGGGGGGTGCGGGCCTCCTCGAGGGCCCGGGCCGCCTGCAGGGAATCGGCCCCGTCCAGGCGGCTGAGGTTGATTGAGGCCCAGGTGGGATCCACCAGGGCCTCGATCCGGTCCGCCAGGGCCCGCTGGCGGGCGGCTTCATCGTCGCCCCAGTAGAGGTGAATCGGCATCAGGGCAGGGGTGGCCGGGCGGCAGGGGTAAGGCGGCGAGCAGGCGGGGGTCCCGGCTGATCATCGCCGTGGCGCCCCCCTGCAGGGCCGAGGCCAGCTCCAGGGCCACTTCGGGCGCCATCGCGGCGTGGATACCTGGCCGTTGCAGCCGCGCCGCCGCCAGGGCGACCTGGGGCGTGAGGCTCACCAGGGTCCAGGCCGCGGGATCGCTGAACACCGCTTCGTAGCGGGCCGCCAGGGCTTCGTCCCCCAGGCGCAGGGGCCCTTCCATCAGGGTCATCAAGGTGGCCATGCTGAGCACACCGCGCCAGTGGCCGGCGGCGACCGCGGCGAACAGGTGCTCTGAGTGGCGGCTGGAGGCGTCGCCGCGCAGCCAGGGAATCAGCACCGTGGCGTCGACGGCCACGGCCGCGCCGAGGGTCAGGCTGGCGGCGTTGTCCAGGGGCTGGATCGGTCCGGGTTGGCTCGGCGGGAGCGGATCGGGCCAGCAGGCGCGGCCACTGCCCTTGAGGGCCATCAGGGCCTGCCGCTGGGGACGGGGGCGCCGCCAGAGCGGCACCAGGGCCGCCACCGGGTGGCCGTGGCGCGAGATCAGCGTCTCCTCGCCCCCATGGGCCCGATCGAGCAGTTCGGGGAAGCGCTTCCTGGCCTCCAGGACGCCGAGGGTGTCCATGGGGTGCGCAGGCGAAAATATCAATCTGTACACAACGTACAGATTTTGGTTTGGCTCGGCAGAGGCCCCCGCCCACCCGGAGCACGGCCAGAGCGCATCCCGTAGTCTCGCCCTTTCCGCCCCGGTGGCCCATCACCGCGCCGGCGGGGCAGCTCGGAGCGCCGCAGGCGATGGACAGCGTCGAGGCTTCCCTCGATCACCCGATCTTCCGGGAGAGTGTGCGCCGCATCCGCGCCTGGCTGGGGCCCACCGGCCTGGAGGGGGTGGAGCAGGAGGTGCTCGAGCGCCTGGTCCACAGCAGCGGTGACCTGGCCCTGGCGCCGGATCTGCGCCTCGGCCCGGGGGCCTGCGTTGCCGGCATGGAAGCCCTGGCGGCCGGCGCGCCGATCCTCACCGACACGGCGATGGCGGCGGCGGCCGTGGCGCCCATGGCCCGGCGCACCTTCGCCAACCCGGTCCATTCGGTGCTGGCCTGGGCTCCCGCCGTCGCCCCCGCCGGTGGCACCCGGGCGGCGGCGGGCATGGAGCGGGCCCTGGTGGCGCACCCGGGGGCGGTGGTGCTGGTGGGCAGTGCCCCTACGGCCTTGGAGCGGCTGCTGGAGCTGGTCGAGGCAGGCACCATCGCTGCCCCGGCCCTGGTGATCGGCATGCCGGTGGGGTTCGTGGGGGTGGCCGAGAGCAAGCGCCACCTGGCGGCCAGCGCCCTCCCCCAGATCCGGCTGGAGGGCAGCAAGGGCGGCGCCGGCCTGGTGGGCGCCGCCGCCAATGCCCTGCTGCGGCGGGCCTGGCTGGATCGGGCGGCCCAGGTTCTGCCGGCCCAGGATCAGGCCGCTCTGGATCCCCCCTGAAGCCCCACCGCCACATGGCTGTTGGCCTCGATGCGGCCCAGCACCTGGCGGGCCCGCAACACCACCGAGGCGGGCACACCCGCCAGCCGGGCCGCCTCGATGCCGTAGCTGCGGCTGGCGCCCCCCCGGCAGACCCGATGCAGGAACACCAGGTCGTTGCCGGTCTCCTCCACCAGCACCTGGGCGTTGCCGACGTTGGGCAGCAGCTCGGCGAGTTCGTTGAGCTCGTGGTAGTGGGTGGCGAAGATCGTGCGGGCGCCGATGCCCTCGGCCAGGTGCTCCGCGACCGCCCAGGCGATCGAGAGGCCATCGAAGGTGGCCGTGCCCCGGCCGATCTCGTCGAGCAGCACCAGGGAGCGGGGGCTGGCGTGGTGAAGGATGTTGGCGGTCTCGGCCATCTCCACCATGAAGGTGGACTGGCCGCTGGCCAGGTCGTCCACCGCCCCCACCCGGGTGAAGATGCGGTCGGCGATCCCCAGCCGGGCGGAACGGGCCGGGATCCAGCTACCGATCTGGGCCATCAGCTGCAGCAGGCCGCTCTGGCGCAGATAGCAGCTCTTGCCGCTGGCATTGGGGCCGGTGAGGACGATCAGGTCCGGGGACGGGGCGCCGTCGGCTTCGGGGGCCCCCAGCTGCAGGTCGTTGGCGGTGAAGGAAGCATCGACCAGCAACTGTTCCACCACCGGATGGCGCCCCGCCTCGATCACCAGCTCGCGCCCCTCGCTGAGCTCGGGCCGGCAGTAGCCGCCGGTGGCCGCCACCTCCGCCAGGGAGGCCAGGGCATCGAGTTCTGCCACCCGCCGGGCGGCCGCCCGCACGGGCCCCGCCGCCTCCCCCACCCGGCGGCGCAGGTCGCAGAAGAGGTCGTACTCGCGCTGGCACGCCCGGGCCCGCAGCTGCAGGATCCGGCCTTCGCGGCCCTTGAGCTCCGGGGTGACGAAGCGCTCCTCGTTGGCCAGGGTCTGGCGGCGGATCCAGTGGTCCGGAACAGCGGCGGCCCGGGCGCGGCTCACCGCCAGGAAGTAGCCGAAGGTGCGGTGGTACTGCAGGCGCAGGTTGGGGTTGCCACTGGCCCGCCGCTCGATCGCCTCCTGCCGCGAAAGCCAGGCCTCCTGGTCGTCGAGCTGGTTGCGCAGGCCGTCGAGCACCGGATCGACCCCGTCGTGGAGCAGCCCGCCTTCACTCAGCGACAGGGGCGGCGTGTCGATGAGGTGGTGGCGCACCTCCTCGGCCAGGGCGGCCAGCTCGGGCCAGGGACCCTTGAGGGCCGCCAGGGGGGCGCTGTGGCAGGACGCCACCAGGGCCGCCAGACGGGGCAGTCGCTCGAGGCCGTCGGCCAGGGCCACCAGGTCGCGGGCGGAGGCGCTGCCGGCACCGGCCCGCCCCGCCAGGCGCTCCAGATCCCCCATGGGGCGCAGCAGCCGGCGCAGCCCCACCCGCAGGGGCCGCTGCTCCACCAGCTCACTCACGGCCTCCTGCCGCTCCAGGATCGCGGCCCGGTCCACCAGGGGGCCCTCGATCCAGCGGCGCAGGCAGCGGCCGCCCATGGCGGTGGCGGTGCGGTCCAAGGCCCAGAGCAGGGAGCCCTGCAGGACGCCGCCCAGTTGGGTGCGGGTGAGTTCCAGGTTGCGGCGGGTCTGGGCGTCGAGCACCAGCTGGTCGCCGGCGTGCCAGAGCCGGGGCATCTCCAGCGGGATGGCCGCAGGTTCGGCCTGGGTGGTGTCCAGGTAGGCCAGCAGGCCCCCGGCGGCCCGCAGCGCCAGGGGCGCCTCCCCCAGCCCCAGGCCATCGAGGCTGGCCAGGCGGAAGCGGCGGCGCAGCAGGGCGTCGGCTTCGGTGGCCTCGAAGGGGGTGCGGGCCAGGGAGGTGAGCCGCAGACCCTCGGGGCACCAGGCGGGCGCCTCCGCCGGGCCAGGCCAAACCACCTCGGCGGGCTCCAGCTGCAGCAGCTCCTGGTGCAGGCTGCCGCTGCCCGTGCGCTCGGTCACCCGGAACTCGCCGGTGCTCACGTCGGCGACGGCCAGACCCCAGCGGCCGGCCGCGCTGCCGTCCCCGTCGAGGACCACGGCGCAGAGCCAGTTGTTGCGCCGGGCCGCGAGCATGCCCTCCTCGAGCACCGTGCCGGGGGTGAGCACCCGGGTGATGCCGCGGCGCAGCAGGGCCCCCTTGGCGGGGGTGGCCTCCAGCTGGTCGCAGAGGGCCACGCTGAGGCCGCGGCGCACCAGGTCGGCGCAGTAACGCTCGGCGGCGTGGTGGGGGATGCCCGCCATCGGCACCCGGCCCAGGGCCTTGCCGGCGTCCTTGCCGGTGAGGGTGAGCTCCAGCAGGCGCGAGAGCAGGATCGCGTCCTCGAAGAAGAACTCGTAGAAGTCGCCGAGGCGGTAGAGCAGCACCCGGTCCGGATGGGCCGCCTTCAGTTCCACGTAGTGCCGCAGCACCGGCGTGAGCGCCGCCGGGTCCACCAGGGAATGGTGGTGCCAGCGGGGCAGGTCGTCCCCGGGCTCCGGGGCGGCGTCGCCTGGCGGCGTCGGGGAGCCGCTGGCATCGCCAACGCCCGGGTCACCGGCCTGCTCGCCGTCGCCCTCGGGGCCGGCGGCCGTGGCCGCCGTTGGCCGCTGCCGGCGGGTGCGGGGCCGGGCGCTGGCATCGGCCAGCAGGGCCTGGTCGTCCGGGGCGTCCCCATCGGACGGCGACTCCGGCGCCAGCACGGTGGGCTCGGGCGTGCCCCCGAACAGGTCCCCCTGCAGGGCCGGATCGTCCGCGAGCGTGAGCTGCTGCTGGACTTCCCTGGCCATGGGTCCGCCGTCAGGAGCGTCCCGATCGTAAGGGGATCGGGCCGGGGGGCTGGCCTGGGTGGCCCTGGTGCTGCTCAACTGGGGCATGAGCTTCTTCGTGGTCTGACCCCTTGACGGTTTTCGAAGGTCGCTTCACCGACGTCGCCGGTCTGCGGATCGGCCTGGTGATCGCCCGCTTCAACGATCTGGTGACCGGCAAGCTGCTCAGCGGCTGCCTCGATTCCCTCTCCCGCCACGGCATCGACGTCAGCCCCGAGAGCAGCCAGCTCGACGTGGCCTGGGTGCCGGGCAGCTTCGAGATTCCCCTGGTGGCCCAGCGGCTGGCCGCCAGCGGCCGCTACCAGGTGGTCATCACCCTGGGGGCGGTGATCCGGGGCGACACCCCCCACTTCGACGTGGTGGTGGCCGAGGTGAGCAAGGGGGTGGCCGCCGTGGCCCGCGACACCGGTGTTCCGGTGATCTTCGGGGTGCTCACCACCGACACCCTGCAGCAGGCCCTGGAGCGGGCCGGCATCAAGAGCAACCTGGGCTGGAGCTACGGCCTTCAGGCCCTGGAGATGGGCAGCCTCATGGCCGCCCTGCCCAAGCAACAGCCATGAACCGCAAGGGACTGATCCTGGCGGGAGGCAGCGGCACGCGCCTGGCCCCCCTCACCACCGCCGTCAGCAAGCAGCTGGTGCCGGTGTACGACAAGCCGATGATCTACTACCCGCTCAGCACCCTGATGCTGGCGGGCATCCGCGAGGTGCTGGTGATCACCACCCCCACCGACCAGCCCGCCTTCGAGCGATTGCTGGGGGATGGATCCGGCTGGGGCATGACGATCCGCTACGCGGTGCAGCCCAGCCCCGACGGGCTGGCCCAGGCGTTCCTGATCGGCGCCGATTTCCTCGACGGTGCCCCGGCGGCCCTGGTGCTGGGGGACAACCTGTTCCACGGCCACGACCTGATCCCCCAGCTGCAGGGGGCCAACGGCGAGCGGCCGGGGGCGACGGTGTTCGCCTACCCGGTGAGCGATCCGGAGCGCTATGGGGTGGTCGAGTTCAGCGGCGATGGCCGGGTGCTGAGCATCGAAGAGAAGCCGCCCCAGCCGCGCAGCCGCTATGCCGTCACCGGGCTGTATTTCTACGACCACACGGTGGTGGAGCGGGCCCGCCAGGTGCGTCCCTCGCCGCGGGGGGAGCTGGAGATCACCGACCTCAACCAGCTTTATCTCGATGAAGGCCTGCTGCGGGTGGAGCTGATGGGCCGCGGCATGGCCTGGCTGGACACCGGCACCCCCGATTCCCTGCATGAGGCCGCCAGCTACATCCGCACCCTGGAGAAACGCCAGGGCCTCAAGGTGGGCTGTCCCGAGGAGGTGGCCTGGCGCCTGGGCTGGATCGACCACAGCCAGCTGGAGCGCCTGGCCCTGCCCCTGAAGAAATCCGGCTACGGCGACTACCTGCTGCGCCTGCTGCAGGAGGCCGCCAGCGACCACCTGGCCCTGGAGCCCCAGCGATGAACGTGCAGTTCCTGGCCATCGACGGCCCCCTGCTGCTCAGCCCGGCGGTCTACGCCGATGAGCGGGGCTGGTTCAGCGAGAGCTGGAACCGGCGCCGCTTCGCCGAGGCCCTCGGCAAGGAGGACGCCGACGCCCCCGAGTTCGTGCAGGACAACCACTCCCGCTCCGTGCAGGGGGTGCTGCGGGGCCTGCATTTCCAGCGGGCGCCCCACCCCCAGGGCAAGCTCGTGCGCTGCACCGTCGGGGAGGTGTTCGATGTGGCCGTCGACCTGCGGCGGGATTCCCCCACCCTGGGGCAATGGGTGGGCGAGCGGCTCAGCGCCGAGAACCAGCACCAGCTGTGGGTGCCGGTGGGCTTCGCCCACGGCTTCCTGACCCTGAGCGCGGTGGCCGAGGTGCAGTACAAGACCGCCGGCTACTGGAGCCGGGAGTGCGAGCGCTCCCTGGCCTGGAACGACCCGTCGATCGCCATCGACTGGCCTCTGCAGGAGCTGCCGGCGCCCCACCAGCCCCTGCTGGCCCCCAAGGACGCCGCCGCCCCCGGTCTGGGGGCCCTGGCAGCCGCCGGCGATCTGTTCGCGCCCGACAACGTGTGAAGGATGGCTCCGGCGGCGGGCATGGCCCCGTGCTGCATGGCAGGATCGCCCACGCTGCCTGATCCGGCCCCGAGCCTTCCTGCCCCATGCAGATCCTCAATACCCTCACCGTTCTGGCCCTGGTGGTGATGTCCTTCGCCCTGATCGTGGCGGTGCCGGTGCTGTACGCGAGCACCGAGGACAGCGGCCGCTCCAACCGCCTGATCCTGATCGGCGGCGCCGCCTGGGTGGCCCTGGTGCTGGTCAACTGGGGCATGAGCCTGCTGGTGGTCTGAGGGCCCGGGCTGTCCGGGGGGTGAACGACCTGCCCACACCCCTTAGGAGGGCTCGGGCCGGCAGTCGTGGCTAAGGGGCTGGTCCCCAGGTTCGGTTTGATGTCCCCAGTTGGTTCGGCACGGGTGTGTTCAGGCTGAGACCCCGCCAGATTCTCCTCCTGTGTGCCGGTTGCGATCTGCTCGGGGTCCTGGGTCTGGCGGCCCTGCTTGATCGCTTCGCCGATACAGGTCTGCGGGGCCAGCCCTTCTGGCTGGTGTCCTATGCGCTGGTCTACATCGCCTTCAGCTGGCTGTTCGGCAGTTACACCCTGCTGCGCTGGCCCCGCCTGGATCTCTCGCAGCTGCTGGTGCGCTTGCTGGTCACGACCCTGGCCACCGCCTTGGTGGTGGTGCTCGTCTACTGGCTGCTGAATCTGCCGGAGACTTTCGCACTGGGCCATCGGAGGGTCCAACTGGTGATGCTCAGCGGGCTCAGCCTCTGGGCGTTGGTCGTGCGGCTGGTGCTCTGGCGGCTGTCCAGAGCCCGTCAGCGGCAGGGACTCAGCCTGCTGGAGCACGCCGAGAGGGAGCAGCAGCGGCTGTTGCCCGCCCATCTGCCGGATCAGGCCCTTGGGCTTGAGGACCTCCCCTGGTCGAACCCCCTCAGCGTGCAGCGCCAGCTGAAGCGCAGCGCCGATGTGGCCCTGGCCCTGCTGCTGCTGCTGGCCACCCTGCCGCTGCTGCTGGTGGCAGGGCTGCTGATCTGGCTGGAGGACCGGGGGCCGGTGTTCTACGTGCAGGAGCGCAGCGGGCTCATGGGCCGGTGCTTCCAGCTCTACAAGCTGCGCACGATGTGCCAGGCCGCTCCCGATGCCCCCGCCACCTGGACGGTGCGAGGGGACGCCCGCATCACCCGCACGGGGGCGTTCCTGCGCCGGGTGCGGCTCGATGAGCTTCCGCAGCTGTGGAATGTCCTGCGGGGGGACATGAGCCTGATCGGGCCGCGCCCGGAGCGCCCGGAGCTGGAGCATGACCTTGAGTCCCGCATCCCCCACTACCGCAAGCGCCACTGGATGCCTCCCGGCCTGAGCGGCTGGGCCCAGGTGTGTGCCCCCTATGCGGCCAGCGTCGAGGAGGCCGAGCTCAAGCTCAGCTATGACCTCTACTACCTGCGCTACTGGGGCACCGCCCTCGACCTGTTGATCCTGCTGAAAACGGTCAAGACCGTTCTCAAGGCCCGCGGGCGTTGAACCGCTGAGAAGCTTGGATCGCGGCTCGTCGCGGGTTGAATGAAGCGGATGAAGAGATTCGAACTCTCGACCCTCTCCTTGGCAAGGAGATGCTCTACCACTGAGCTACATCCGCAGAGCGCCTCTGGGGGAAGGCGTTCCGGTCGGGCTCGCCGCCGACTGGGCCATCATGCACCATCGAGGGTGCCCCTGGCCAATCCCCCCCTCCGGCTGCCTCCGGGAAACGGGGCTCAGCCGCTGGCGGCCTCGTAGAGCCTGCGGATCTGGGCGACACTCCGCTCCCAGTCGAACCGGGCGGCGCGGGCGACCGCGGACCGGCGCAGCTGTTCTCGCCGCTGGGGCTCGGACGCCAGCGACTCCAGGGCGTCGACCCAGCCGGCGAGGTCATCCGGGGGCAGGAGGAGCCCGGCCTCCCCCACGATCTCGGGCATCGAAGTGCTGCTGGAGCAGACGACCGGGGTCCCGAAGTGCATTCCCTCCAGCACGGGCAGTCCGAAGCCCTCGTAGTGGCTGGGATAGAGATTGACGAGACAATGCTGATAGAGCCAGGCCAGTTCCCCATCGCTGACATAACCCAGGATGTGAATATCGTCAGCCCAGGGCGAGGCTGAGATCTGCTGATCGAAACCCTCCATGAGCCAGCCTTTCTTGCCGGCCAGCACCAAAGGGATGGGCTGCCCACCCCTGGCACGAAACTGCTGGTAGACATCCAGCAGAAAGGCCTGGTTCTTCCGGGGTTCGATGGTTCCGGTCGACAGGAAGAATGGCTCACCAGCCTTGAAGATTCTGTGGTCCGGCTGTTTTGGTTCCGGATGGAAGCCCGGTTGCCCGAAGCGTGAGGCGGGATAGATGACGTGCACCCTGTCCGGGGCGATGCTGGGGAAGTGCTTCAGGAACGCCTGCTTCGTCGACTCTGAGATAGCCACAAATCCGTCGGCGAACTGGGCGGCTCGCTGAACGCCTTCCAGGCAGCCCTTGCGGTTGCTTTCGGTGGTCCACTCGGGATGCTCGATAAAGCTCATGTCGTAGAGCGTGTAGATGAGTGAACCACGAACTGGCCAGGGTGGGCACCAGAAGTTGTTGGCGTGCACAACGTCAAAGCGGTCACAGAAAACTCCTCCCCTGGCGCGGTTCGCCCAGAATCGGGAAGCGCTCTTGCGACGGATCAGCCGAGGTCCATAGTGAACGCCGCGTCGGATGTGAGGAAACGCCAGGGTCTGGAAGGGATCATGAAAGAAGTCGCCGAAGCTCGTCAGTAGTGTGAAGTCCTCGTCAGAGGCTGACTCCAGGAGGCCATCGATCAGCGCAGCCGCATAGAAACCGCAGCCTGCCTTTCGCCGACCTGTCTGACTCACATCGAAGGCGATCTTCAAGCCACTCATGGCTCTGGTGCCTCCACGCGGGGAAGGGGGATCAGCTGGGCCGGGGGACGGAACCGCTGTTGCAGCTTCCGCCAGTAGCGCCGGATCCCGCTGCCCTGAATGCCCAAGTCCTGATTGATGGCGTTCAGCTGGCGCCATCCCTGCAGTACGGCCCTCCAATTCCCCGTCGCCCCTCCCTCGGCCATGGCCACCAGCGGTTGCTGGCAGATCATGGGGGGGTTCTCAGGGGCCTGATTGAGGAGAATAGATTGCATCAGCTTATAGTCGGCCGAGAGACTATATCTCTCATCGAAAGAATGCTGCCTGTATCTCTCCGTATCTGCGATGAATCCCGGATGTGGATAATGCAGGCCACCTTCCAATTGGCGCCGCCATTCAGCAGCACTGGCTGGAATGGGATCCACCTGCCACAGACTTTTGAGCTGGCGACTGGGCCGCCGGAAATAGCCGATCGAAGCCAGCAGCACATTGGCTTGGAGCCGATGGCCGGCCTGCAGGAAGGCGGCATAGGCTCCGGGATCGAGCAGAAGATCATCGGAATTGAGTACATGGGCGTAGCGACCTCCAGCCTGCTGCAGTCCCACATTCATGGCGGCATAGGGCCCGCCCGTGATGTTGCTGATCCAACGACAGAAACCGTACCTGGCGGCATGTCTTGCCACGACAGTTTCCGTGCCGTCCGTTGAACCGCCATCGATCAGGATGTGTTCCAGTTCCCAGTGATCTTTCTGCAGAATGGTCTGCGCCTGTACGACGCTCATCAGGGTTTCGCTGATCGTTCCAACCGCATTCAGGCAAGGGGTGATGATGGTCACCAGAGGTTGCGATCTGTCGACTGGACGGGTGTCTGCCTGAGCCCTGCCCTGGATGGCCCAGCCTTCAGGGTCCTGCGTCATGGGCTGGGGGTGGCTGAACCACAGCCTGCCACAGCGTTGCTGGCCTCCGGTCCTGCGGACGTAAGCTCCCATGCTCTCCAGCGTCCGTTGAGCTGGTCACGCGCCCCTGCTGTCCTTCCTCTGTGGGTCCACTCCATATCGGCTTCGATGCCCAGATTCTGCGCCGGCAGAGACGCGGTGGCATCAGCCGCTACTTCTGCGAGCTGGCTGCTGCGTTGCCGCAAGCTGGGGTTCGTGTGAGTCTGGCGTCTTCCACCGCCACCGCTTGGTGGCAGCGCGGGACATGGCGGCAGGCCGATGTGGTGCATGCCACCTTTTACGGAGGACGTCCATATCGACTGCGCCAGGGTCAGCGCCTGGTGAGCTCTCTGTTTGACATGGTTCCTGAACGCCATCCCGAGCATTTCTTCCTGCCGGGCCTGCGCTCCCCCCACGCCAACAAAGCGTCCTGGCTGTCTGCTTCCGATCTGATCATCAGTATCAGTGCTGCCTCCGCCGATGATCTGGTGTTCTTTCATCCTGGGCTGCAGACGCCTGTCCAGGTGATTCATCTGGCCACAGCGATGGACAGGATCCCGCCTGAACCAGTGGCCCGGCTGCAGGGGCGACGCTTCTGGCTGATGGTGGGCAAGCGCCATGCCTACAAGAACGGCATGACCCTGATGCGAGCGCTGGTGATGCTCCATCGGGGCGGCCGATCGGGGGGGGGGCTTCCCCTGCTGGTCTTCGCCGGTGGTGGCGCCTGGCGCCCCGAGGAGCAGCGGTGCATCGCCGCCCATGGACTGGAGCAGGCCGTTCTGCAACTGCCGGCGAGCGACTCCGTTCTGGCCTGGCTCTACCGCCGGGCGGAAGCGGTGCTGGTCCCCTCGCTTGCCGAGGGATTTTCGCTGCCGTTGATCGAGGCGCTGGCCTGTGACACTCCCGTCGTGGCCTCCGACCTTGAAGTCCATCGAGAGGTCGGCCGTGGATTTACCACCTTCCTGCCTACCCTCAATTCCGGGGCCTGGGCCGAGTGGCTCCTCAGCTGTGCCGGCAGCCCCGAAGAGCGCCCCAGCCAGTGCCTCGGTCCAGGGGAGTACGGACGACTACGTCGGCACTTTGCCATGGACCGACTGGTGCAGGAGCATCTCGAGGCCTATGTAGGCGCCGCTCAGCTACCCTCGGCTGTCCGGTGACGGGCTGACAGTCCAGCGGCTTCCGAGTTGAAAACGTCGCCAAACGTACAACTCTTCCCGGAGTGCCCTGCCAGTTCTCCACGGCATCGGCTCCAGCGTCGAATCTCCGGCGAAGTTGATGGGCGTGCCGATGCGTCCTTGACGACGCAGGGTGTTCGGGAAATCGAGACACTCTCCGATACAATGCTGCCGCTTGCCCTCCATGCGCTTTCGGATGAATAAAGCCTACAAAGCCATTGAACATTGCCGCGTGAGTGGTGATGAGCACCTAGTCTCCATCCTCGATCTTGGCCAGCAGACACTGACTGGCGTTTTCCCCTCCTCGGCAGAGGAGCAGGTCACCCGGGGCCCGCTGGAGCTTGTCTGGTGCCCTTCCAGTGGACTTGTGCAGCTCAGGCATTCCTATAATCCGGACGAAATGTATGGAGAAAATTATGGCTATCGGTCGGGTCTGAACCAGTCCATGGTGGAGCACCTCACCAGCAAGGTGCGCTATCTGGAGCGTCTTTCGGGGGTGGGACCCGGCGACACCGTTCTGGATATCGGAAGCAATGACGCCACCACGCTGAAGGCCTACACCACGCCGGATCTGCATCGCATCGGCATCGACCCGACGGGCGTCAAGTTTTCGGAGTTCTATCCCGATGACATCAAGCTGGTACCCGACTTCTTTTCTTCCGCAGCCTTCAAGAGTGTTTCAGCGGCACCCGCGAAAGTTGTCAGTTCCATTGCCATGTTCTACGACCTGGAGGATCCAGTGTCGTTTGCCAGGCAGATCTGCGATGTGCTTGCTGACGATGGCGTCTGGCATTTCGAGCAAAGCTACATGCCGTCCATGCTCCGGACGAACTCCTACGACACGATCTGCCACGAGCACTTGGAGTATTACTCGCTTGGCGTGGTGGCCAAGATCCTGGAGGCCGCGGAGCTCCGTCTCGTCGATGTTGTGATGAACAATGTCAACGGTGGCAGTTTTGCTGTCACTGCGGCCCGAAAATCCAATACCTCCCTGCGAAGCAATGCAACGGTCATTGATTGGTTGCTGGAGCAGGAGGATCGCATGGGCCTCTCCACGCCCAAGCCATTCCGCGATTTTGAAGAGCGTGTCTTCCGCCACCGCGACGACCTCACGCGCCTCGTCAAGTCTCTCGTCGCTGACGGAAAGACGATCATTGGCTATGGGGCTTCCACCAAAGGTAACGTCCTGTTGCAGTTCTGCGGATTCACCCCCAATGAGATTCCCTTCATTGCCGAGGTCAATGAGGAGAAATTCGGCCGCGTCACCCCAGGTACAAATATACCAATTATCTCCGAGAAGGAGGCTGCGGCGATGAATCCAGATTATTATCTTGTTCTGCCTTGGCATTTTCGTGGTGGCATCGTTCAGAGGGAGAAGCAGTACCTCGCAGGAGGCGGCCGCATGATCTTCCCCTTCCCCGAAATTGAAATCGTTTAGGTCGGCATTCATGCTTCGCAACCTCAAGACCAAGCTCACCAATGCCTCAGCAATGCTGGCAGGTACGGCTGGCGCAGCGACCGCTTGTGTCGCCGAAGTCCGGCAGCTTGATGAGAAGTATGAGCGCACGGCACGTCTGTGCGGACGCCTCGCTGCGTTTGAGGTCCAGCGCCTGAAGGAGATTGATACTCTCGCCGATGTGGAGTTTCAGGTCTACTCCCAGTTTGGTGAGGACGGCATCATTGAGTGGCTGGTCGCCAATCTCCACCTTCAACACAAGACATTTGTGGAGTTCGGTGTCGAAAACTATCTCGAGGCCAACACCCGCTTCCTGCTACTCAATCGCAACTGGACTGGTCTTGTTCTCGACGGGAATCCCAGGCATATGGAATTCCTGCGCTCCTCACCCACCTACTGGCGAAACGACATCCAGTCAGAGGCAGCCTTCATCACCGTCGAAAACATCAAGGAGCTGATCGAGCGGAACGGCTTTTTTGGGCCCCTGGGCATCCTCAGCATCGACCTTGATGGCAATGATTACTGGATTCTTAAGGAGCTCGACGGCTTGCACCCGGATATCCTGATTCTTGAATGCAATCCCGTGTTTGGTGATCGCCATGCGGTGACGGTCCCCTACGATCCGAAGTTCGAACGTTTTCGAAGCCACCACTCGGGCCTGCTCTTCGGTGCGTCCATCGCGGCGCTGCGGGAGTTGGCCGAAAGCCGTGGCTATGAGTTCTTCGGAACCTGCTCGAATGGCTTGAATGCCTTCTTTGTCCGCTCCGACCTTGCGCCCAGGATCTCAGAGAAAGTCAAGCGTCGCATCGCTTGGCCCGCCATCCATCGTGACTCTCGCAACCTCCAAGGAGAACTGAACTTTGTGCGCGGTAAACACCGTTTTGATCTGATCGCCGATTGTGAGGTGCATTGCTGCCGCACCAACCGGATGGTCAGGCTTGGGGACCTTGGTGACCCCTACAGTGAGGAGTGGCTCCACGCGATGGCACTTCCCGGGGACCTGCCAGCAGGCGCTGCCTAACCAACCATGAACACCACCACCGTCCTGGCTCCCGTTTCCATCGGAGAGCTGCTTGACAAGATCGTGATCCTCGAAATCAAGGAAGAGAGGATCTCCGAGGAAGCCAAGCTCATCAATGTGCGAATCGAGCTTCAATCCCTGCGCTCCATCCGACCGGCGGCCCTCACCGACAACCCTGCCGTTGCCCCCTGGGAGCAGTCCCTGAGGGAGGCCAACAGTCAGCTGTGGGACCTGGAGGACCGCATCCGCGATAAAGAGCGGGCTGATGACTTCGGTCCGGAGTTTGTGGAGATCGCCCGTCTGATCTACCGGACCAACGACCAGCGCGCCCATGCCAAGAAGATGATCAATGTGCTCTGCGGGTCGGAGATCGTTGAGGAAAAGTCCTACCAGCCCTACTGACGCCGTATGAAGGTAGCCCTTGTCCAGCTCGATGCCAACGGTGACTGCCTCTATGCCACGACGCTCGCCCGTCAGATCAAGCAGGACTATCCCGGTTGCCATCTCACCTGGTGGATCTCCTCCCGCTGCAGGAATCTGCTGACGGGGAATCCCTACGTTGATGAGGTTGTCTCTGTCGACCTGTCTGACTGGACCAATGCGAGCCGTGACATCATCTGGAACCTGGCGACCCGGGAGATTGGGCGTCGTCAGACAGGGCCCGATCCCTATGACCGAATCTGGACACCGCAGGTTTACCCGGACAACTTTCGACGCTTCGATGGCACGGTAAGGCCGAGCATGTTCCGTGGCTACGATCGTCCCATCACTGTCCCTATTGATCCCATCATCGCCTTGACTCCTGAGGAAGAGAGTCGAGCTGCTGAGTATGCGGTTGAGCACAACCTTTCTGCCAAGGGAAGGGTTGTTCTTTTTGAATGTTCTTCCAACAGCAGACAGTCCCACGTCACTCCCGAGTATGCCAAGGAGGTGGCCAGGTTGAGCGCAGCTGCGCAGGAAGACATCTTCTTCCTGCTCTCCACCATGCAACCCCTTGGGGACGATCTGCCCGCCAATGCGTTATCAGCAGCCTCCCTAACGATGCGGGAGAATCTGGCCCTGCTTGACCATTGCACCGATTTCATTGGATGCGGCAGCGGACTCACCGTGGTGGCCACCTGTGACCGTGCCAAGAGGGTTCCCAATCTTCAGATTCTCGACAGCAGCCGGTCGGTTCTGGGGTCCTTTCACCATGACTTCAGTTATTGGGGAAAGCCTACGGACACGATCATCGAATTGTGCGATGCCACTCCAGCCGAAACATTTGAATGCCTGCGGCGATGTCACGGCTGTGGCCTCAAGGCGGCCATCGCAGAGTTCCACCGCCCTGTTCCTGTCACCTTCGACTTTTTACACTCCATCAGCGAGTATCTGATTGTCAGGGGCCAGTACCTGGATGCGGCAGAGTCCCTGGCCCACACCTTCCGGCGCTATTCCGATCGCCCTGAGTTGCTCAGTTTCGCGCGTCGGGAGGTCCTGCCCCTCTGCCCGCTCGACGCGTCATTCCACCTCCCGGGCGGCATGCGGCAATGGCAGTTCGTCGAGGAGTGCTTCTCATGACCCTTGACGAGAAGGCCGAGGCAGCGGTGGTGGAAGGAACTCCCCATGCGTTGATCCGTTTCGAGGATGGGACGGTGGAGCATGTCTGCATCGAGGACAGCTATGGCGTTCAGGCTTACATCAAGATTCTTGAGACTGACTGTGAGCATCTCTCCAGGCTGATCGATCACCATGCCTTGCCCGCACTGGCCTTTGAGCGCGCCTCACAACCAGGGCCCGCCTGGGAGCTCGAGGGTACGGAGCGGGAAGTGCCTCAACTCGGTGTTGTCGACTGGAGAGGCCGTTACGCGTCGGTCGACACCTTGGCCAGGCCTGCGGCCCCTGTCCTGGTCAGGGCTGCCAGAAAGGTGCTGAGACACCTCCGGGGCTGGGGTCGTCGGGTGTGCCCCCCAGGGGCAGGATCCGCACCGAGTGGCCCAGCCCCGCAGTCGCTTTTGGGGATGCGCGTGGCGATGCAGTCGCCCTCCTTTCGGGCGCCAGGGACTGGAGATCACTCTGCCGCTCCCCATCACGCCTTTGAGGTTTCCAGCGCGGGAGGAAGGTCTGAGGCTGAGTTGAGCCTTCGCGCATGGCCCCGAATCTCCGTGGTCACCGTCAGCTTCAACCAAAGCCGGTTCCTTCGAGACTGTCTGGATTCGGTGCTGGGGCAGAACTACCCAAATCTGGACTTTGTAGTCATCGATGGTGGCTCCACAGACGGAAGTCGCGAGATTCTTGAGTCCTATCGACACCGCCTATCCCATCTTGTGATTGAACCTGACCGGGGGCAGTCCCACGCCTTGAACAAAGGATTCCAGTTGGCCACTGGAGATGTCTTGACGTGGCTCTGCAGCGATGACAGGTTGGAACCGGGTGCTTTAGAGGCCGTGGCGCGTGTTCGATCCAGCCAGCCCTGCGACATTGTCGTCGGGGGTTGTCGTGTGATCGATGGTGCCGGCCAGACCAAGCGCATCCATCACTCCGGATTCCATCGAGGATGCCTGAGTCCGTTGAGTTTCGGTGACCTGGCGAGTTTCACATCGACCTGGCAGAAGGGGCTCTACTTCTATCAGCCTGAACTTTTCTTCACGCGTGACCTGTGGAACCGGGCGGGTGCTCACGTGAAGGAGCATTTGCACTATGCCATGGATTATGAGCTCTTCCTTCGATTCGGCCTTTCAGGTGCACGTCTCTATGCTGTCGATCAGGTCCTGGCTTCCTCCCGCCAGCACGATGATCAGAAGACCCGGCATGACCTTCCCATGTACCTTCCAACGGTCAGGCGTATCTTGATGGACTTCCGCCTACAACTTGTTTCCTTAGTGCAGCCATGACCCGTTCCATTGTTCTGGGTGTGGCAGGTCAGGATGGAAGTATCTTGGCGGAGGAGTTGGTGACTTCGGGCCGTGAGGTTCTGGGTCTCGGACGCCGCGAGACCTTTCCCTACCCGATCGACAGTCCCCTCTTCGCCTACCGACAGCTTGATCTTTCCGAATCGGAGGAACTGGACAGCTGTCTGAGGGACTTCCAGCCGGATGAGGTGTTCCATGTCGCTGCCGTGCACGGTTCGGCTGGATTCCCCTATGAGGAAGTTTGGGGGAATGCCTTGGATGTCAACACCAAGTCACTGCACCGGGTCCTGGAGTACGCCAGGCTCCAGCAACCCCAGCTCAGGGTTTTCTACGCCAGTTCAGCCAAGATCTTTGGTTCTGCCTTACGGGGGCGTGTGGATCTATCCACGCCTCGCGATGGTAGCTGTCTCTATTCCATTACCAAGAAGGCGTCAGGACAGCTTGCCTCCTATTACGAGCAGGCTCATGGAATCAAGACAACAGTGGCGATTCTCTTCAACCATGAGTCCGAGCGCCGACCCAGCTCCTTCTTCATTCCGAAGATCTGCAAGGCTGTCCGCTGTTCCTTGGCTAATCCTCAGTATCGGGAACCGCTCCAGACGCTCTCCTTCCACTGTGATTGGAGCTCCGCCAGGGATTTCATGCGGATGGCGATCCACGCCGTTGAGGCGGCATATGGCGGTGAGATGATATTCGCCAGCGGGACGACATGGCATGGTCGCGACTTCGTCCAGCAGCTCTTTGCCAGGTATGGCCTCGACTATGCTCGCCATGTCGATGCCCCTGAGATTGTTGACTCTCCGTACTTCGAGGTTGATCTGGTGGACACCCTTCGACAGATCGACGTCGGGCCCCGCGAAGACATCCTAACCTTGTGTGATCGTCTGATTGCCCAGTCCCTTGCCTGACGTCTCGGCCCATCTCCTATGACATCACCTCGACGACCACCTTCGTTCAGGTATCGGTTACGGGAGTCGCTGGTGATTCTGTTGGGCCGTCTTCCGGCACGGCTGACCACCGTCGATGCCCTGACCACCGCCCAGGGCGAGTTGGCGCAGTCCAGAGCCGAGCTGAGCAGGATTGCGAAGGCAGCGGCGGAAGCCCGTGCCAGGCTTTCCGTGGTTGAGTTGGACCTTTCGCGCCTGCGCGAGGAAAACGCTCGGCTACGGCGTGATACCACTGCCTTGGAGACGGCATTGAATGCGGCCCGAGCATCTGCAACCCAGTTGTAGAGACGATGCAACCCCAGGCCATTCTCTTTTCGATGCTATCCTCAGCGCCAAACACCTTCATGGATGGGCGGAAGTCCAGGTTTGAAGTGTCGACTTGGCGGCACAGAGACCTAGGGACTGATCTGAATCGTGAGCAGGACTTGCTTTGACCCTAGAGCAGTGAGCGCATGAATTCCAGGTTTTCCTGAGCCTATGATAGAGGCAGGACGGTTTGATCCATGCCTTCACGGCTGCACGCGCTGGAAAACCAGAACCTGCGGAATTGTGTAGTTTCTTGTCGCTGTCGTGCCGCGTCTCCAGCCATCCACTTCTGACCAGAAAGCTTCTACGGTGCCCTCGGTTTCCGTCAGATGGTTGTCTACCCATTCGTCATGCTGATTGTCGACAGGCAACTGACAGCCGCTGAAGAAGACCGCGCCCTTGTAAGACAACGGAATCACGCCGACCAGCACGAATCCGGAACTCTGGAGCAGGTCGACGTAGGCCGAGGCAGGATAGGCCCACTCATAGGATCCGTAGCGTGTCGCCGTGGGATGACTGTTGAGTCCATCAACCAGCTCTCTGGCACTGTTCGCAAAATACTCCGCCATCATCAACCAATATCCGCCAGGCTGCATGGCCCTTCGCGTCCCGATGGCCATCTGGGGTATGTGGTGCCAGTGGTGCACTGTGCTGCAGGAGATGATGGCCCCAAATCTGCCGCCTAGTTGATCCCATTCATCCAGACTGTTGACCACATGGATCGTATGGTCGGGAAGGGATTGTAGGTATCCCGTTCCTGTGTACCACTTGTCGTTGGGGTCCATGGCCGTCATGTTCTCGTACCCGAGCTTGAACATGGCGTGCGCCGCGTGACCCCGCCCGCACCCGACGTCAGCGATCGGGGTCTGGCGGCAGACACCCAGCCGCTTAAGCAGTTCGTCGACCTCTTCGGTGACGCCTGAGTTCCGATAGGCGGCAAAGGATGCCGCCACATCGTCCTGCAGGTAGTGGGTCTTGAGAAGCTGGGCCAGTTCGGCGTCGGTCTTTGCTTCAATGTACGCTCGCTTCATTACCTCCTCCCACACGGTGGGATCTTCGTATCCGCCCATACGAAGGCGATCCATATCATCAGGGTAGGTGCCGAGAGGTGCCCTGACGTTGATGGGGGAACGGATCAACGCGTCAGCCAGGTCAGTGGCGATGTCTGGCTTCTGAACAGCTTCATGAGCATTTCGATACGGTACGATCGTCGGCCCCATCTGTGCGGCCTCCACGGCCCGAACCTACCCATCTAGCGCCGCAGTTGCCACGGAGATACCTTTCGAGCCTGACAGGCCGATGCCCATCCGCGACCTGCCATCCCCACCTGGACCGCTCTCGCGGCCGAGCTGATCCAGGAGCCTCCTGGCCTTGCGGTTGGCCATGGCCCGGGGCGGAGCAGTGCATTTGGAGTGGTTCCTGCGCCACGGCTCATGGGGCGCCCGCTGCTGCCGGGAAGGTGGCGAGCATCCCACTGCGGGAGTCGATCCTGGGTTGATTTGCACAATGGTTTTCAGGTTCATCCATCCTGGCCGATCCGTCGGGAGCCGAGCGACACCCGCAGATGACGCGTCTAGACTGTTTTGTCCATGCCAACTTGTCTGGGCTTGGACCGCAGGGGCAACGGCGGTTTCAACGCGGTTGCTCCCCTAGGGTAGGCTCGTTCGGAGTGGATTCAGGACCCTATGGCTTTCGGGGGAGATGCTCATGGTAAGCAGCATCAGCCTTCCCTTGCCAATCAGGCCGAGGGCAATGTTGATGTTCTGATTCGTGATACGTTCTTCCCTGACGTTTCGTCTGGAGTGCTCGTTGAGGTGGGTGCGGCTTCACCGGACTTTCTTTCTCTGGGCAATTCCTTCCGTGGATGTGGATGGCGTGTGATCAGCGTCGAGCCGAACCCGATCTTTGTCGAACAGCACCGATCCCTTGGACATGAGATTCAGGAGTTCGCCTGCGGTGAAGAGGATCGGGATGACGTTCCCTTCTTTCTTGCTGAGGCAAAGAATCTCGGGTTTCAGTATCGTGGTGGAGAGATTTCCTATGAGTCGTTTTCATCGCTAGGGATCCGCGGCGACTTCAAGAAGCTGTTCGATACAATGGCGGATCGATTCACCACCCGAGAAATCAAGGTTCGGCAGCGAAGACTTTCGACGATTCTCAACGACATTGATGGACTTGATGCTGTCGATGTTCTTTGTATTGATACAGAGGGATGGGAGCTCGAATGCCTGAAAGGCTATCCTTTTGAACGATTCCAGCCCAAAGTGTTGATCATTGAGGACTTGTTCGGTGGCACCGAAATTGATGAGCTACTTGGTCGCTATGGGTATGTCCGCTGGCAGAGACTTACTCCAAACAACGTCTACGTTCTGCGGGAATTAGCCATTTTGCCACCCCAGAGGGGTCTTCGCACGCCCATGACCAGCTATACAGGAAACCTCGAGGATGTTTTGCTCAGACGCTGCTTTGAAGGCGTAACCGATGGATTCTATGTGGATATCGGTGCCCATCATCCGACCAACGCTTCCGTGACTCGGTGGTTCTACGACCAAGGTTGGTCAGGGATCAATGTCGAGCCGGGTGATGGCATCATCCCCCTTCGTGCCGACCGCCTTCGCGACATCAACCTGGAGCTTGCTGTCTCTGACAGCGAAGGAGAGACGACGTTCTGGGTCCATTCGGCCAATACGGGTACATCTTCTCTGCACGATACCGTTCCGGACCTGGTCGCTGAGCGTGCTGGTGAGATCCAGCCGTTACGGGTTCGGCTGTCCACGCTCCCAGCCATTCTGGATGAGAATTCGCCTGGTCGTCACATTCAGTTTCTGAAGATCGATGCTGAAGGTGCTGAGGATGCCATCATTGCCGCTGCTGACTGGAGTCGCCATCGACCGGAGGTGCTGGTGGTGGAGAGCAGTGAGCCTTACACCAACATCCGCATGAAGACCCCATGGCAGGACGTGCTCAAGCAGAACCGCTATCTCTTTGCCTATTTTGATGGCATCAATGACTTCTGGGTTCGTGAGGAGAGTGCCCATCTGTGTGAGATCTTTCAAGTTCCGGTTAATGTCCTCGACGCCTACCGGATTCATGACCCAGAGCTGGAATCGCTGCGTGGCGATGTGGCCGCGCTGAGGTCAGCCCTTAAGCCGTCACTGTCCATACCCGAGGCCTTCCCAGGCGAAACGATCCCCAGTCCGGACATGCGGCCCACGGACGAGCGTTCTCCGGTCCAGCGGACCCATTCCTGGTTCCGTCGTCTGCTGCAACGGTGATGGCTGAGGATCACACAGCCGCGTCCCGCTCCGGTTTGCCGAAGATCGGCGGAGTTAATCGAGTGATCCTATTCGCCACCATGGTGCCGCTGGACAGCTCAAGCGGTGGCACCATTGTCTGTCGCGAGCATCTACGCAGCATCGCCGCTACGGCGATGGCAGAAACCCATGTCTACGCGCCTGCAGGGCGAGGGCAGGGTGATGGGCGCGATTTTCCCACCGCGGTGGGTGCGGTTTTTCATCCCCTGGAACTCGTTCCACCTAGCGCGGACTTCCTCGGCATGCCGGCCATCACCCGCCATCCCTTCAGCATGGAGCGCCAGGCGGCTGAGAACTGGCTAGTCGACCGACGTTTTTGCGAGATTGCTGAAGAGATCCGGCCTGATGTGATCATCATCGATTATCTGTTCACGGCACTGTTCATTCCATCAGCGTTCTATTGCGATGCGCCTGTGGTGATCATCACCCTGAATCGTGAGCGTGAGTTCTACCGCGATCAGAGAAAGCTTGGACGCGTGCCGCCCCAGGCCAGGGACAGCCTTTTGGCGGAGTGGCGCCTGGGCCGCTTCGAGAATGAGGTTCATGCCAAGTCCGACCGTATCGTTGTGTTGTGCCCGCACGACACCCCACGTCATCGCCAGCAGGCCGCTCGCACCGAGGTGATCGAGCCGATGCTTCAGGAGCATGCCCGGAAGTGGCGGCCCACCGGTTCGGCCAATATCTTCTTCGTGGGGAACATCAGTCACTATCCAAACTTCGCTGCCGTCCGGTGGCTTTGTCAGTCCCTGGCCCCTGCCCTTGCGTCCTGTGCTCCCTGGGTGCGTCTCACCATCATTGGGGCGGACACCGCCGAGGTTCCGCAGACGTGGCTGCAGCCGAATGTCGACCTGCTGGGCCGTTCCACCGCCGAAGAGGTTCTTCAGCACTTCACCGGCTGCGGGATCTTCATCGCACCCATCGAGAACAGCTTCGGCTCGAAGATCAAGATTCTCGAGGCCCTTGCCCACGCCACTCCTCTGCTGGCCACCGCCCAGGCTTTGACCGGGGTGCCCGGTGCTGCTGGAATTCCACTGTTCCGCCTTGATGATCCCCGGGGTGCCGCCGAGCTGGTCGCCTCCCTGCTCCATTCGCCCGAGCGGCTTGCAGCCCTGTCGCAGCGCATGGAGGAGATCCGCACCAGCAATCTGTCCCGTACGCGCTCCGCCTGGCCATCCCTCATCGAGGAAGTCGCCTCTGCCCCGGCCGTTTCCAGACGTTTCCGTCCCTGGTCAGGCCTTCGCCCCCGCCGTGCCCCCACGGCGTGCGGTCCCGTGGTCGAAGTCGGCGCCAGCAGCTACCACTGGATCCACTCGGAGGGCCTGGGGTCCTTAGAGCAACTCAACGGCCGCCCGTTACGCTGGACAGCGGAGTCAGCCAGCCTGACCCTCCTGCTGGACCCGGCCAAGCCACCTCGGTGGCTGAGGGTTCTTACCTGGGACATCGCCCCGGAAGGGGAAACCCGGCTTCAGGTTTTCGCCAACGACAGCCCTGTCCTGGAAGGATGGGTGGTGGGGGGCAGGCCGGTTGAGCGTGTCGTCCGGCTTCCGCCCCTCAGAGGTTGCGGGGAGCTGACCCTGCGTTTCTCAACTCCCGGATTCCGGATCGCCGGCGACGATCGTGTTCTGGGTGTTGCACTGGAATCGGTTCGCGTCGGCCGCAGCTGGTTCAGGATGAAAGCCTATCCATTGGCCCTTCATTACTGGAACACCCATCAGCCGTTTCAGCGTTTCGGCCGGCGTCTTGGTCTGCTTCCCAGATAGCACCCTCCGTTGATCTCCAGCGTCCAGGGGGAGCTCCCTTCCGCACGCTTCGCTGATCTGCGAGGGGTTCCCGGTCCCTCCTCCCGGCCGGGATGGAGGAGCTTGATACGCGACAATGCCCTGGCACGACGCCTTCCCATTGACACGTACCGCCCTCATCGCCGGCATCACGGGTCAGGATGGTGCCTATCTGGCACGCCATCTCCTTCAGGCCGGGTACCGTGTGGTGGGTAGTAGTCGGGATGCCCAGAGCAGCGACACCAGCCGTCTGAGCAGACTGGGCATTCACCAGGACGTGGAGCTGATCTCACTGGCGCCGAATGATTTCCGCAGTGTCCTGAAGGCTCTCTCTTCGATCGAACCTGCGGAGCTGTACAACCTGGCTGGCCAGACGAGTGTGGGCCTTTCCTTCGAGCAGCCGGTCGAATGTATGGAGTCGATCGCCAGCGGCACCCTCAACTTCCTTGAGGTGCTTCGCTATCTGGGTGCTCCCACCCGTATGTTCAGTGCTGGCAGCTCAGAATGCTTCGGAGACACGCAACAGCAACCAGCCACCGAGGCGACTGCCTTCCATCCCCGCAGTCCCTATGCCGTTGCCAAAAGCACGGCCTACTGGCAGGTCGCGAATTACCGTGAGGCCTATGGAATCTTCTGTTGCACCGGCATTCTGGCCAACCATGAGTCGCCTCTCAGGCCGCATCGGTTTGTGACCCAGAAGATCATTGAAGGTGTTCGCAGCATTGAACGGGGCGAGACCCATGAGCTCCGGCTGGGTAACCTCGATATTTGGCGTGATTGGGGCTGGGCCCCTGAGTATGTCGTCGCCATGCACAGGATGCTGCAGGCGCCGGTCGCCAAGGATTATCTGATCGCTTCCGGGCACACCACATCCCTGCGAGAGTTTGTCCGTCTGGCCTTTGTGGCGGCAGGCCTGGAGCCTGGGGTGAGTATCATCAGTGATGCTACGTTTCTGAGACCCAGCGATCTGAAGTATTCAGCCATGGATCCCAGCCTCATCGCTGCTGATCTCGGCTGGAAGGCCAAAGTGACGCCGGCTGAAATCGTGCAGAGAATGTACGATGAAGTCCTTGTATAGATGAAGCCTCAGATAGCCGATCCGTCGTCCTTCGGCAGTCTGGCTGGCGTCAGCCGCGTATCTTCCGAAGGACCCGCTTCATTTCTCTCTTGAGGCGAAATGGGATCGCGCCAGACTTGCCCTTCTGGATTCCGTGGTAGATGTGTTGTTCGCCATAGCATTCTGATGACGGCTTCAGAATAAAATCGAGAACCCGTCCTTGATCTTCTTCCCAGTTTGTCAGCAGTTGCGCTGCAGTCCGATGGGCATTCTCGCAAATCCATCCGATGTTCTTGAATGTCAATGGCTTGAGACTGGCAGGGTTGTAGAGCATCCCGTTGACACCATCAACAATGTACTCATTCATGGTTCCATTGTTCGGCGCGACGACGCACAGTCCGGCTGATAGTGCCTCCAGAAAGGACTGGCCAATTCCTTCTTCCAGTCGGGGGGCAATGTAGACGTCACAATCTCTGATGATTCGCATGATCTCTGCCTTGCTTTCTAGCCAGTGGCTGATCGTCAACGATTGGCAGTTGGGGAAGGCTGAGCGGACGTCCTGTTCGCTGGTTTCGACTTCTCCAGGATCGGCAGGCAGATGGACATGCAGGCTCAGATCTGCTTGCTGCTCGCACAATAGCTGACCAACCATCTCGATCGAAATCTCCGATGGCCTTCTGGCCCAGAAGAAGGCATGAAGGCTGTCTTTGAAGCGATGCCCATCAACAGCGAAATTCCTGCCTGCGTTCGGGGGCATGTATTGGCATTGCATCGATGCGATTCCATTGCTAGTTGCGATGGCATGAACAGCTGCAGAGAAGCTGAGGACCTTTGAACCATGGAATGGGCTCCATAGTCTTCTCAGGTCAAACAGGGGCCCTTTGGCAATCCCAAATTGATCCAGCATTGGGATAAATGTTACGTTGGGATGATGTCTCGCTACGCAATCGGGCAGTCCTTGGGGAATGGCCTGAAAGATGACAATCGCATCGTAGGCTTCTAAGTTGCTGAAGCGGACAGGGGTGCCACCTTCCCAGCCTGAATCCCAGAAATAGTCGACCGTGTGCCCTTCGCTTGCCAACAAGCTCGGCAAGAAGAGTGTGGATCTTGTCTTCCGATGATAGGAGTGGTCGCAATAGGCAATCTTCATCTCACTGATCTCTTCTTCGAACTGAATTCTTCAGCCTGCCGAATGCCTTGACGGCGAGACGCCGATGGAGCCTTTGCAAAAGATAGCCCCTATAGGATAGTTCAGGGTAGAAGGCATTGGCCTCCTGCAAGGCGCTAGCCAAAGGAAGAGGCGGTCGTTCTATGAACAGTGACCGTCGTTCGTGCCAAGCAAAGAGGTGAAAGAACAAGGATCTGATGACTTCAGATCTCAGGAGCGGATAGGTCCTTTCGGCAATCAGCAGCATTTCGTTCGCATGGCTCCTGATGTCGCTTGACATACCACCGATTGAGTAGAGCACCGTTGGAATGCTTACGACTTTCACTCTGGCTCCACCTTTAACGGCTCGAATGATCCAATCTGAGTCAGCTGCAATCTGCAGGCTCGAATCAAATTCTCCGACTTTCTGGAAGATGGAGCGATGAGCATAGACACCGTTGTGGCATAGGTTTGGACATCGAAAGACAAGGAACCGGTCCAGACCTGACGGTAGCCAGAGAGTCTCTGTTTTGCCTTTAATGGCCAGTGCTGCCGATGCTAGGATGTCGACATTACGATGGCTCCCATGCAATTTCTCAGCGATCTTGCTGGCGCCTTTGGGGATGATGCGATCGTCAGCATTGACGAAGCAGACATACTCGCCTCGTGCAAGACGAAGTCCCTTGTTCATCGCATCATAGATTCCATGGTCAGCTTCTCTGACTAGAACGTCAATCATCTGGGCATGCTGATCCAAAATCCGATCCGTGCCATCGTTAGAGTTGCCATCAATGACGATGTACTCGCACGCAAAAAGGGATTTACAGCTGGCGACACTTGAGATTGTGGCTTCAATGCTGTTGAAGGAGTTGTAGCTGACTGTGATGAAAGAGATGAATGGTCGTTCTGTCGACGGCTCTGCAGGCCCACGACTGTGGTGTTCCATTGCGCGGACTCTGGCCATCAATTGCTTGGTAAATGGCACCACACTTCAGGGTGACCTTGGGCGCTTCTGACTCACTCCATGGTACAGGCCTTATTGCAGGCCAGCGTCATTGACCTCTTAACCAGCGAGGTTATGGCGCTTCTCTGCCGCGCTCTTCGCCGGGCAGTCGCCCGTCAGGTCCGCATCTCCTGGAAGGCCACCCTGATGTTCATGGTTGTCGTCGCGAAGACGCCATAGATGGGCCGCTCGCCAACCATGGGCTCAAACACCAAGGTGTCCGTCTTGTAATGCAGAACCTGGAATCCCGTGGCGTCACCGTTGCTCACTGCTGCGGAGAGGCTGTAGCTCCCTGGTCGCAGAAAGGGCATCGTGAAGCCAAAGGAGAAAGTCACCATCTGCTGACTCTCAGCTCTCAGCTTCTTTTTCCCGATCGAACTCTCGCCGAAGATGATCTGTCCGGTTCGGTCTCTCACGACAAATCCGGCGATGAAGCTTTCGATGAATGTCTCGCAACGTGCCACGATTTCCAGTCGTGCTTCTTCACCGCACTTTGGTGCCGTCGTTGAGTCTCCATCCTTTTCACGCAGCACAACGCTGATGATGCTGGCTTGTCCATTGCCATAGTCCCGCTCGGAATCCCAGTTGACCTTCTCCCCTTGAGTCCCGTGAGTCTGTCCATCCGGTATAGCCATTGAACGTTCCCAGTCGAACTCGATGGTTTTGCTCGCATGGCCGGTTTCAGACAAACCACGTTTCTCGCGATTCTCGGTTGGCGAGCCGGTTTCTCCTGCGGTACCCGACGTGATTTTCGCCTGCTCGACCTCGGCATTCGAGGCCTCCAGGCAGCTTCTTGTATAGGCCGTGAGGATGGCAGCGGTTGCGGTATCCATACGGACGCGACCAGAATCAATCCAGATGGCCCTTTCGCAGAGACTGGAAACAGCATTGAGATCGTGGCTGACAAACAGGAGTGTCCCCTGCTCCGTGAACCGCCTGATGAAGCGCATGCACCGCTGGCCAAAGACCGCATCTCCCACGCTGAGCGCTTCGTCAACGATCAGAACAGAGGGTTCCACATGGGCGATCACGGCGAAGGCCAGCCTGACGAGCATGCCACTGGAATAGGTCTTGACAGGCTGGTTGACGAAGTCACCGATGTCGGCAAAGGCCTGGATATCTTCCAGCTTTGCCCTGATCTGTTCTTGCGTCAGACCCAGCAGAGAGGCATTGAGAAATACGTTCTCGATGCCTGTGAATTCCGGATTGAAGCCACTGCCCAACTCCAGAAGTGCGGCGATGGTGCCACTCGTTCTGACGCTCCCCTCCGTTGGCGCCAGTGTACCGCAAATCATCTGCAGCAGTGTGCTCTTGCCGCTGCCATTCCTGCCAATGATCGCGACGGTTTCCCCAGCCTTGATCTCTAGGTCGACATTCCGCAGTGCCCAGAACTCGCGATAGTACTTGCGACGCCCGCGCCACAGTGCCTGTTTGAGTCTGTCCGTAGGCTTGGCATAGATCTGATAGCACTTGCCAAGATCGCTGACGTGGATCGGATGGAGATCCTCGCTGGAGTCGACGTTGTGTTGGGTCACGTCAGATGACATCGGCAAACGCTGGCTTCGCTTTCTGGAAGGCGCGATAGGAGGCTTCGCAGGCGACTAGGGAAACGGCAATGCCAAGAATAATGTATGTGATGCTCGGTGACTGGCCAAGAATGGCCACAGCCCGCGTCTCCTCGATGACATGCGCCAGCGGGTTTAGCTGCAGGATGGGCAGCCAACGCGCCGGCAGCGCTGACAATGGAAAGAAAATCGGACTGAGAAACATGAGCATGCTCACGACCACGCCCACGAGTTGGCCAATGTCTCTCACGAACACCCCAAGGGCGGAGAGGATCCAGGTGATGGCGAGGGTACCCAGTAGAAAGGGCGTCCAGACGACGGGAAGCCAGAGGAAGCTCAGAGGAATCCGCCCATAAGCCGCGATTTCAAAGATGAGCAGGACCAGCAGGCTGGTGAGCGCGTGGAACCCCGCGGTTGCGGCGGAGACGGGCGCAAGAACCTCCAGGGGGAAGACAACTTTCTTGACGTAGTTCGGATTGGCAAGAACGAGACCGGGCGCGCGGTTCAGGCATTCCGAGAACAGATTGAAGACGATCAGGCCGGCAAACAGGTTGACGGCGAAGGCGAGCGGTCCGAGATCCTCTCCCGTCCCCCAGCGAGCCTTGAACACCTGGGAAAAGACGAGCGTGTAGACCGCCAGCATGGTCAGGGGCTGCACGATGCTCCAGCTCAGCCCCAGAATGGATCCTCTGTAGCGCCCCTGGATCTCCCGCTCACTGAGTCTCCAGATCAGTTCACGATGCCGCCAGATGGAGGCAGGAAAGCTGATCTTCACCATGATGCCGCCTTGAATTGACCCAACTCCAGGATCATCGGGCTCCCATGTCTGTGGACGTTTCGCGGTTCAGACCCATGGGATTGATCCCAGTCCCTTGTCTGGACATCCATGGGCACAACATGCCGTCATTGAAGTTGTGGGAATCGAGGATTGATCCGCAGGGCATAGTTCTAACCTACGTTCCGGCCTTGGACGTTGGCTGGGAAGGGCCGAGGGTTGAACCATGTTACTCCTCCCCAGGCGCCTGCTCCTGTGCCGTCGTCCCCATCCGGACGTGCTTCCCGACAGGTGCGGACTGTTGTCCGGCTGGAATGAATCTGACGGCTGCGAGTTATCTGCTACTGATCTTTCAGCATCAGCCGCTGGCTGTCCACCCGGCTGAAGCCCAGCTTCTCGTAGAAGCCCTCTCCCGTGGTGGTCATCAGGTAGACCCGCTCCGCCGCCGCCACCTCCCTGCTGGCCAGGAGCGCCTCGACAATCCCCCGTCCCAGTCCCCGGCCCTGGTGATTCTCAGCCACCACCACGTCCCACAGCACCGCCCGGAACACCCCGTCGCTGGTGGCACGCCCGAAGCCCACCAGGGTGCCCCCCTGCCAGGCGCTCACCACCACCTCGCTGCCGCTGAGCATCCGCCCCAGCTGGGAGGGCCGGCGGCCGGTGGCCCAGAAGCTGTGGCCATCAAGCAGGGCGCCGAGGGCCGCCAACCGCCAGCGCAGGCGCAGGCGCAGCCGGCCGTGACGAACCAGCCGGATCGGGGCGACGGAAGGGGCTTCGGGCCTGGGGGGGGCGGTGCTCAACGGACCGGGGTGGGGCGCATCAACTGCGAATCTTGCTTGGTGGCCCCTCCAGGTGCGGATCACCGCCGGTTCGGGCGCTGAAAACCCTTGCTGCAGCTCGTTTCTGCGCGCTCAGGTGCCATTTTGCGATGGTAGGGTGAGTCACTACGGACAGGCCCCTTCCATGCTCAAGCTGCTGCTGGGTGATCCCAATGCCCGCAAGCTGAAGCGTTACCAGCCGTTGGTGTCCGACATCAATCTGCTGGAGGAGGAGATCGAGCCCCTCAGCGACGAGGAGCTCAGGGGCCTGACGGCCGAGTTCCGCCAGAAGCTGGAGAAACCGGAAACGGTGGCACGCCGCAAGGCCCTGCTCGATGAGCTGCTGCCCCAGGCCTTCGCCGTGGTGCGGGAGGCGGGCAAGCGGGTGCTGGGCATGCGCCACTTCGACGTGCAGCTGATCGGCGGCATGGTGCTGCACAACGCCCAGATCGCCGAGATGAAGACCGGCGAGGGCAAGACCCTGGTGGCCACCCTGCCGGCCTACCTCAATGCCCTCACGGGGGCCGGGGTCCACGTGGTCACGGTCAACGACTACCTGGCGCGCCGCGACGCCGAGTGGATGGGCCAGATCCACCGCTTCCTGGGCCTGAGCGTCGGCCTGATCCAGCAGGACATGAGCCCGCCGGAGCGGCGGCGCAACTACGCCTGCGACATCACCTACGCCACCAACTCCGAGCTGGGCTTCGACTACCTGCGCGACAACATGGCGAGCGACATCGCCGAGGTGGTGCAGCGCGATTTCCACTACTGCATCATCGACGAGGTGGATTCGATCCTCGTTGACGAGGCCCGCACCCCCCTGATCATCTCCGGCCAGATCGAGCGGCCTCAGGAGAAGTACATGCAGGCGGCCCGGATCGCCGCCGAGCTGGAGCGCGCCGCCGAGATGGGTAAGGACGGCATCGATCCCGAGGGCGACTACGAGGTCGACGAGAAACAGCGCAACGTCACCCTCACCGACGAGGGCTACCAGAAGGCCGAGCAGCTGCTCGGTGTCCAGGACCTGTTCAACCCCCAGGACCCCTGGGCCCATTTCATCAACAACGCCCTCAAGGCCAAGGAGCTGTTCGTCAAGGACGTCAACTACATCGTGCGCGACTCCGATGCCGTGATCGTCGACGAGTTCACCGGCCGGGTGATGCCGGGGCGCCGCTGGAGCGACGGCCTGCACCAGGCGATCGAGGCGAAGGAGTCCCTGCCGATCCAGCCCGAGACCCAGACCCTGGCCAGCATCACCTACCAGAACTTCTTCCTGCTCTACCCCCGCCTCGCCGGCATGACCGGCACCGCCAAGACCGAGGAGGTGGAGTTCGAGAAGACCTACAAGCTCGAGGTGGCCGTGGTCCCCACCAACCGGGTTCGCTCCCGGGCCGACTGGCCCGATCAGGTCTACAAGACCGAAACGGCCAAGTGGCAGGCCGTGGCCGCCGAGACCGCCCAGGTGCACAAGAGCGGCCGTCCCGTGCTGGTGGGCACCACCAGCGTTGAGAAATCCGAACATCTCTCCACCCTGCTGCAGGAGCAGGACATCCCCCACAACCTGCTCAACGCCAAGCCGGAGAACGTGGAGCGGGAGGCCGAGATCGTGGCCCAGGCGGGCCGGGCCGGCGCCGTCACCATCGCCACCAACATGGCCGGCCGGGGCACCGACATCATCCTGGGGGGCAACAGCGACTACATGGCCCGCCTCAAGCTGCGGGAAGTGCTGTTGCCGCGGCTGGTGCGCCCCGAGGAGGGTCACCGTCCCCCTGTGCCCCTGCAGCGCTCCACAGAGGCGCCCGCCGGCTTCGGCGGTGCCGTGGCCCCCAGCTCCCGGCCGGCCAGTGAGGCTCGGGCCATCGGCAACCTCTATCCCTGCAGCCTCTCGGAAGACACCGAGAAGGCCCTTTCCAGCCTTTCCCGCGAACTGGTGGCGGCCTGGGGTGATCGCACCCTCACCGTGCTCGAACTCGAGGACCGCATCGCCCAGGCCGCCGAGAAGGCCCCCACCGACGATCCCCAGATCCAGCGGCTGCGGGAACTGATCGCCCGGGTGCGCGCCGAGTACGACGTGGTGGTGAAACAGGAGGAGGCCCAGGTGCGCGCCGCCGGTGGCCTGCACGTGATCGGCACGGAGCGCCACGAGTCGCGCCGCGTCGACAACCAGCTGCGCGGCCGGGCCGGCCGCCAGGGCGACCCCGGCAGCACCCGCTTCTTCCTGTCCCTGGAGGACAACCTCCTGCGCATCTTCGGTGGCGACCGGGTGGCGGGCCTGATGAACGCCTTCCGGGTGGAGGAGGACATGCCGATCGAATCGGGCATGCTCACCCGCTCCCTGGAGGGGGCGCAGAAGAAGGTGGAGACGTACTACTACGACATGCGCAAGCAGGTGTTCGAGTACGACGAGGTGATGAACAACCAGCGCAAGGCGGTGTACACCGAACGCCGCCGGGTGCTGGAGGGCCGGGAGCTCAAGCAGCAGGTGATCGGCTATGGCGAGCGCACCATCGACGACATCGTCGAGGCCTACGTGAACCCCGATCTGCCGCCCGAGGAGTGGGATCTCACCCGCCTGGTGGAGAAGGTCAAGGAGTTCATCTACCTGCTGGCGGATCTCTCCCCCGACCAGGTGGGGGGCCTGTCGATGGAGGAACTCAAGGCCTTCCTGCAGGAGCAGATGCGCAATGCCTACGACATCAAGGAGGGCCAGATCGAGCAGATGCGGCCGGGCCTGATGCGCGAGGCGGAGCGTTTCTTCATCCTCCAGCAGATCGACACCCTCTGGCGTGAACACCTGCAGGCCATGGAGGCCCTGAGGGAGTCGGTGGGCCTGCGGGGCTACGGCCAGAAGGATCCCCTGATCGAATACAAGAACGAGGGTTACGACATGTTCCTGGAGATGATGACCCAGATGCGGCGCAACGTGATCTATTCGATGTTCATGTTCCAGCCCCAGGTGCCGCAGACGGTCACGGCCTGAGGAACAGCAAGGGTAGAATTTCTATCTCTTCTACCCTGGCGGTGCCATGGGCATGAACATCAAGGATCCGGAAGTGCATGCCATGGCACGCGAGCTGGCTGCCCGCCGGTCCACCACCGTGACCAATGCGGTGCGACAAGCCCTCAGCGCCGAGCTTGAGCGCAGCCAGCACGGGGAGGAAGAGATGGCCAGTGCGGTCGCGGCTCGGCATGCCCGGCTTCAGGAGCTGTTGCAGCGATTTCGCCAGATTCAGTGGCCGGAGGGCGTGACCAGCAAGGAGTTGCAGGACGAGCTCTATGACGATCAGGGGTTGCCGGTGTGATGGTGGTGGACACCTCTGCTTTGGTGGCGATCCTCAAGGCAGAAGCGGAGGCAGCGGCCCTCCTGCACTGCTTGGGCGAGAGTCGCAACAGCACCATCGTCATGCCCACCCTGCTGGAGGCTCAGATGGTGATGTTCAGCCAGGTCGGTGACGCCGGATTGGTTGACCTGGAACTGCTGCTGAGCCGAGCTGAGATCCGGCCCCTGGCCTTCGATGCGAACCATCTGCGCTGGGCCTTGCACGGTTGGCAGTACTACGGCAAGGGTCGCCACCGGGCAGGCCTGAACTTCGGGGATTGCTTCAGCTATGGCCTGGCCATGGCTCTGGATCGGCCCCTGTTGTTCAAGGGCGACGACTTCTCCCAAACCGACGTCAAAGTGGCCGTGTTCTGAAGGCGCTCCGCGGCTTCAGTTCTGGATCTCTGGGTTATCTCCCAGAAACTCCAGAATCTCCCGGTCGCGCAGGTTCTGGGCGGTGCCGCTGCAGGGCTCCTTCAGGGGCCGGCCGGCGGCCACCTCCTGCAGGCAGGCCTGAAGCCGGTTGACGTCGTTCTCCAGGCTGTCGATCCGCTCCATCAGGTTGCGGATCACGGCCGCCTCCGCATCCGGCAGGGCGGAGTGGGCCAGGGGGTCGATCCGCGCCCCCGACTGATGGATCACCCGGCCGGGGATGCCCACCACGGTGCTGTCGGCCCCCACGTTGCGCAGCAGCACCGAGCCGGCACCGATGCGGGTGTTGGTGCCCACGGTGATCGCCCCGAGCACCTTGGCCCCCGCCCCCACCACCACGTTGTCCATCAGGGTGGGGTGGCGCTTGCCGTGCTCCTTGCCGGTGCCCCCCAGAGTCACGCCCTGGTACAGGAGGCAGTTGTCACCGATGACGCTGGTCTCGCCGATCACCACGCCCATGCCGTGGTCGATGAACACCCCCCGGCCGATTCGGGCCCCGGGGTGGATCTCCACCCCCGTCAGCAGGCGACCCAGCTGGCTCAGCAGCCGGGGGATCAGGGGCAGGCCCATCCGCCAGAGGCGGTGGCTGACGCGGTGCAGCTCCAGGGCGTGGAAGCCCGGGTAGCAAAGGAGGATCTCCAGGGTGCCCCGGGCGGCCGGATCCCTCTGCCGGATGATGGCCAGGTCGGCCCGGAGTGCATCGAGCATGGATTCCCGCCGTCAGGCCGCCAGGAGGCCGATCTCCTTGCGCAGTTGGTCAATGGTGGCGCTGCCAAGGTAGCTCTGCGCACAGTGCACCATGGGCAGGCGCATCAGCTGGGCGCGGTTCTGGCGCAAGGTCTGCTCCACCAGGGGCAGGCTGGGCTTGTCGCAGATCACGTGGCTGGAGGCCCGCAGCAGGGCCAGCAGACGGCTGCTGGTGTCGGGGTTGGCCGTCATCACCAGCAGCTCGTTGCCCCGCATGCTGTGCAGGATCACCTCGGCGGCCCGCAGGATGCCGGGGCTGATGCTCACCAGGCCCACGCAGCTGCCGGGGCGCAGTTCCTTGAGCATGCCCAGTTCGTGGCCGAAGTCGTTGAGGTCGACCGGAACCGCCCGCACCCCGTGCACCTTGGCGATCTGCTCCACCTCCTGCAGGAAGTAGCGGCTGGTCACCACCGTGCCCTTGCTGGAGGTCTCCAGCACCGACTCGAGCTCCTCGATCGGCACCACCTCCACGGGCACCTCCAGGCTGGGCTTGAGTTCCTCGGCGATCAGGATCGAGGCGCCGATGTCCTCGCGGGAGGTGCTCACCAGCACCCGGGCGCCGCAGCGCAGCCGCCAGTCGATCTCGCGGGTGAGCAGCTCCCGGGCCTGCTGCAGGGTGCAGCCGGCGTTGAGCAGGCCATCGACGCTCTGGCGCACCTCCCGGTCGATGTCGGGGAGGGCCTTGCTGCGCAGGCCCGGCGGCGGCTTGATCTCGCGCGGGTTCTGCTGGTCTCGCACATAGATCCCCGAGCCGGCCATCGCCTCCACCACGCCGTCGGTCTCGAGCTGGCGGTAGACCTTGCTGATCGTGTTGCGGTGCAGGCCGGTCTGCATGGCCAGCTGGCGTGTGCTCGGCAGCCGGTGGCCCGGTGGGTAGTGCCGGGCGGCGATGGCGAAGCAGATCTGGTTGTACAGCTGGGTCGACGCCGGGATGTCGCTCTCCTGCTGAATGTGAAAACGCACGCCGGTGTGGCCAAGGGGTCCTTGGCCGCCACCCTAAGGAGCTTTGGCCCCCGTGACAATTCCCCCGTTGGCATACGACCATGTGCCGGTTGCCCTGTGCCGGTTTGTCCCTCTCCACCTGCGAGGCCTCCTGGCAGACCCTCGACCCCCTGGGGCCGGGGCAGGTTCCCCTGCGCTGCTGGTGGGCCCGGCCCGCCGACGGGCCGCCCCGGGCCGGGGTGCTGGTGCTGCCGGAGGTGTTCGGCCTCAACGGCTGGATCCGGGGCGTGACGGAGCGGCTGGCGGCGGCGGGGTACGCGGCGCTGGCGGTGCCCCTGTTCGCCCGCACCGCCCCCGATCTGGAGCTGGGCTACGGCCCCGATGACCTGGCCCTGGGGCGCAGCCACAAGGAGCGCACCCGCACCGACCAGCTGCTCGCCGATGTGGGCCTGGCCGCCGACTGGCTCCAGCAGCAGCTGCCCCCCACGGCCGCGGCCCCAGGCCTGGGCTGCGTGGGCTTCTGCTTCGGCGGCCACGTCGCCCTGCTCGCGGCCAGCCTGCCGGCGGTGGCCGCCACGGTGGATTTCTACGGGGCCGGCGTGGCGGCGGGCCGCCCCGGCGGTGGTCCCCCCAGCCTGGAGCTGGTGCCGACCATTGGCGGCACCCTGCTGTGCATCTGCGGCCGGGAGGATCCCCTGATCCCGTCGTCTGACGTGGCGGCGATTGAAACGGCCCTGGCCACGGCGAATGCCGCCCGCTCCGCGGCCAAGCCGGCCGTGCGGCTCCACCGGCTGGTGGTGCTGGAGGGGGGGCACGGCTTCATGTGCGCGGCCCGCTCCGACCATCACCCCGCTTCAGCGGCGGTCGGCTGGTCCCTGCTGCTGGACACCTTCGCGCGGCAGCTGGGGCCGGAAGGGGGGCGGACGGAATCCTGAGGGGGCTCAGGCCGGAACGTGAAGAGGGTTCAGCCGGCCGTGGCCGCTGGCGTCTTGCCGGCCGCCTGCTTGCGCGGGCTCAGGAACATGATCATGTTGCGGCCCTCGCGCTTGGGGGGCTGTTGGATCTCGGCGTTCTCCTCGAGGTCCTTGGCCATGCGGTAGAGCAGCTGCTCGGCCAGGGCCGTGTGCTGGATCTCCCGGCCCCGGAAGATCACCGTGCACTTCACCTTGTCGCCGGACTTGAGGAAGCGCACCGCCTGACCGATGCGCACCTGATAGTCGTGGGAGTCGATCTTGTAGCGCATCTTCACCTCCTTGACTTCGGTCTGGTGCGACTTCTTCTTGGCCTCCTTGGCCTTTTTCTCCTGTTCGAACTTGTATTTGCCGTAATCCATGATCCGGCAGACCGGCGGATCGGCCTTCTCGCTCACCAGGACCAGATCCAGCTCCCGGTCGCGGGCGACATCGAGGGCCGCCTCTCGGGTGATGACTCCCAGTTGACTGCCGTCCGCATCCACCACACGAAGGTTGGGGTAGCTGATGCGGTCGTTGATGTTGGGCAGCTCCCGCACGGGAGCACGGCGATCAAAACGGGGACGGGGAGGCATTCACAGGGGCGGTTAGTCCTTCACCATAAACCGCCCGTGGCCGCCCCCAGCGCCCGCTGAAGCACATCCGCCTCCGAAGCCGGGGCCGCGCCGGCGTCCGTCAGCCAGAGGGGACGGTGCTGGCGCCGGAACCAGGTGCGCTGGCGCTTGGCGTACTGCCGCGTGCGCTGTTCCGTCAGGGCGACGGCGGCCTCCGGATCCAGTTCCCCCCGCAGCAGCCGCGCGGCCTCGCCGTAGCCGATCGTCTCCAGCAGGGGGCAGTCGGCCCCGAAGCGGTCGATCAGCTGCGCCGTCTCCTGCAACAGGCCGTCGGTGAAAAGGGCGGCGGTGCGGCGGCGGATCCGCTCGGGCAGATCGGCCGGATCCAGGCCCAGCTCCAGCACCCGCCAGGGGGGAGGGGACTGGCCCTGCTGGGCCGACAGGGGCCTGCCGGTGGCGTAGAGCACCTCCAGGGCCCGGCTGGTGCGGACCGTGTCCGCCGCGGCGATGCGACCGGCCGCCGCCGGATCCGCCTGCCGCAGCACCTGGTGGCAGAACGGCTGGCCCAGGGCGGCGAACTGGGCCCTGAGGGCCGGCTGGGGCGGCACCGCCGGCGGCCGCAGGCCCGCCAGCAGGGCCTTGAGGTAAAGCCCGCTGCCCCCCACCAGCAGGGCCACGCCGCGGCGGCGATGCTCGGTATCGATGGCGGCGCTGGCCAAGGCCGTGAACTCCTGCAGGGTGAGGGGCCGGTCGGGGTCGCTCAGATCCAGCAGCTCGTGCCGCACCCGTGCGCGCTGCTCGGCGCTGGGCTTGGCGGTGCCCACGTCCATGTGGCGGTACATCTGGCGGGAGTCCACCGAGAGCACAGCCAGGTCGAGGGCTTCGGCCAGCTCGATCGCCAGGGCGGTCTTGCCGCTGGCCGTCGGGCCCAGCAGGGCGATCACCAGGGGGAGATCAGCGCCGGATTCGGCGCCCGGTTCGGCTCCGGAGGGGGGCGCCACGGGGCGGCCTGGGCGGGGGGATCGGGCCATCCTGCCGGAGGTGGGATCGAAGGGCGGTTGCACCCCCGGCCCGAATCGGTGCTCAGAGGCGCCTCTGGGGCCCTGCGGGACGGCGGTGGTAGATTGACCTTTGCGCAGCGTCCTTCAAGCGCCGCTTCGCCCCATCGCCGCCCCATCGCCCCTGGGATCCGCCGTCCTTGTCAGTCCCCTGGGGAACCATTTTTCTGAATGAGCGACGCCATCAAAGTCGAAGCGGCCTACGGCGCCGAACAGATTCAGGTGCTGGAAGGCCTGGAGCCGGTGCGGAAACGGCCCGGCATGTACATCGGCACCACCGGGCCCCGGGGTCTCCACCATCTCGTCTATGAGGTCGTCGACAACTCGGTCGATGAGGCCCTGGCGGGCCACTGCGACGAGATCCTGGTGACCCTGCACGGGGATGGTTCCGCCAGCGTCACCGACAACGGTCGCGGCATCCCCACCGACATCCATCCCCGCACCGGGCGCAGCGCCCTGGAGACGGTGCTGACCGTGCTCCACGCCGGCGGCAAGTTCGGCAGCGGCGGTTACAAGGTGTCCGGTGGCCTGCACGGCGTCGGCATCTCGGTGGTCAACGCCCTCAGCGAGTGGGTGGAGGTGACCGTCCACCGCCAGGGCCAGGTCCACCGCCAGCGGTTCGAGCGGGGCCTGCCGATCGGCACCCTCGCCTCCGAGGACGCCCCCGATGCCCACACCGGCACGTCGGTGCGCTTCCGGCCCGACATCGAGATCTTCAGCGGTGGGATCGAGTTCGATTACCACACCCTCTCGGCCCGTCTGCGGGAGCTGGCCTACCTCAATGGCGGTGTCCGCATCGTCTTCCGCGATGAGCGCTCCGCCGCCGCCAACGCCGCTGGTGAGGCCCACGAGGAGATCTACCACTACGAAGGCGGCATCAAGGAGTACGTCGCCTACATGAACGCGGAGAAGGATCCTCTGCATGCCGAGATCATCTATGTGAATGCCACCAAGGACGGCGTCCAGGTGGAGGCGGCCCTGCAGTGGTGCGTCGATGCCTATTCCGACAGCATCCTGGGGTTCGCCAACAACATCCGCACGGTCGACGGCGGCACCCACATCGAGGGCCTCAAGACGGTGCTCACCCGCACCCTCAACACCTTCGCCAAGAAGCGCGGCAAGCGCAAGGACGCCGACGCCAACCTGGCCGGTGAGAACATCCGCGAAGGTCTCACGGCCGTGCTGTCGGTCAAGGTGCCGGATCCGGAGTTCGAGGGCCAGACCAAGACCAAGCTGGGCAACACCGAGGTGCGCGGCATCGTGGACACCACGGTGGGGGAGGCGCTCGGCGAGTACCTGGAATTCAATCCCCAGGTGATCGACCTGATCCTCGAGAAGGCGATCCAGGCCTTCAACGCCGCCGAGGCCGCCCGCCGCGCCCGGGAGCTGGTCCGGCGCAAGTCGGTGCTGGAGAGCTCCACCCTGCCCGGCAAGCTGGCTGACTGCAGCTCCCGCGATCCCAGCGAGTCGGAGATCTACATCGTGGAGGGGGATTCGGCCGGTGGCTCCGCCAAGCAGGGCCGCGACCGCCGCTTCCAGGCCATCCTGCCCCTGCGCGGCAAGATCCTCAACATCGAGAAGACCGACGACGCCAAGATCTACAAGAACACCGAGATCCAGGCCCTGATCACGGCCCTGGGGCTGGGCATCAAGGGCGAGGACTTCGAGGAGAAGAACCTCCGCTATCACCGCATCGTCATCATGACGGACGCGGACGTGGACGGCGCCCACATCCGCACCCTGCTGCTCACCTTCTTCTACCGCTACCAGAAGGCCCTGGTGGAGGGCGGCTACATCTACATCGCCTGCCCGCCCCTCTACAAGGTGGAGCGCGGCAAGAATCACAACTACTGCTACAACGAAAACGAGCTCAAGAAGGTGCTGGAAGGCTTCGGGGAGAAGGCCAACTACAACATCCAGCGCTTCAAGGGCCTCGGCGAGATGATGCCCAAGCAGCTCTGGGAAACCACCATGGACCCGGAGACGCGGATGATGAAGCGGGTCGAGATCGAGGATGCCCTCGAGGCCGACCGCATCTTCACGATCCTGATGGGCGACAAGGTCGCCCCCCGCAGGGAGTTCATCGAGACCCACAGCGCCGAGCTGGATTTCGCCCAGCTCGACATCTGATGCGGCCGCGCCCCGCGATGCCTGTGCCGGCCTGGCGCTGGGCGGCCCTTCTGGGCTTCGCCCTGATGGCTCCCGCCGCCCTGCCCGCCGGGGGCGGCGAGCGGCGGCTGCCGGATGTGCGGCGGCGGGAGCGCCAGGCCGAGCCCCTGATCAGCAGCGGCAGCCTCGGACTGCACTGCGCCCCCCGCTGCCAGGCGCCGGTGCTGGTGCGCCTGGAAACCGGGGCCCCGCTGCGGGTGCTGAGGGAGTGGCTGGAGCCCGGCGGCCGCCGCTGGCTGCGGGTGGAGGCCTCCACCGCCGATGGCCGGACCAGCCGGGGCTGGCTGCCCGGCTGAGTCCGTCCCGAGCGGGGACTGCCCCCGCAGCCTCAGGCCGCCAGGGCCTGCTCGATCGCGGCGGTCAGTTCGGCGCCGTCCGGTTCCACGGCGCTCTTGAAGCGGGCCACCACAGTGCCATCCTTGCCGATCAGGAACTTCTCGAAGTTCCAGGCCACGTCGCCGGCGGGTTCGGCCTGGGTGAGGCTGTCGTAGGGGGCCGTCTTGGAGCCGGTGGCGTGCACCTTGTCGAACAGCTCGAAGCCGATGCCGTAGGTGGTGGAGCAGAACTGCTGGATCTCCTCGAGGGTCCCGGGCTCCTGGGCGCCGAAGTCGTTGCAGGGGAAACCGAGCACGGCGAAGCCCTGGGGGCCGAAGCGGTCCTGGATGGCCTGCAGGCCGGCGTACTGGCGGGTGAAGCCGCAGCGGCTGGCCACGTTGACGATCAGCAGCACCTGGCCGGACCACTCGCCGAGCCGCCGCTCCTGGCCGGCGGCGGTGCGCACCACCACGTCGCTCACGTTCACGGCCATGGGTTCCTGGAGAGGGGAGAACGCCGCGGACCCTAGCGGCCCAGCCCATACACTCGTACCCACCGGCATCCGAGGAGCGATGGCTGAGGCCTCCGCCGTCGCCGAGGTGGTGGCCCGCCAGCTGGAGGGGCTGCTGCAGGCGGGCAACTACGACGGCGCCAAACTGCTGCTGCAACCCGTGCAGCCGGTGGATTCCGCCGAGGCGATCGGCACCCTGCCGCGCACGCTCCAGGCCCTCGCCTTCCGGCTGCTGCCCAAGAACGAGGCCATCGAGGTCTACGAGTACCTCGACGGATCGGTGCAGCAGAGCCTGCTGGAGCGGCTGCGCTCCGGCGAGGTGCTGGAGCTGGTGGAGGAGATGTCCCCGGACGACCGGGTGCGGCTCTTCGATGAACTGCCGGCCAAGGTGGTGCGGCGGCTGTTGTCGGAGCTGAGTCCGGCGGAGCGGCGGGTCACCGCCCAGATGCTGGGCTACGAGGCCGAGACCGCCGGTCGCCTGATGACGACCGAGTTCATCGACCTCAAGGAATTCCACAGTGCCCAGCAGGCCCTCGACATCGTGCGTCGCCGGGCCCGGGACACCGAGACGATCTACAGCCTCTACGTGACCGATGCCTCCCGGCACCTCAGCGGCATGCTGTCGCTGCGGGATCTGGTGACGGCCGACCCGGAGGACCGGCTCGGGGATGTGATGACCCGGGAGGTGATGAGCGTCACCACCGACACCGACCAGGAGGAGGTGGCCCGGGTGATCCAGCGCTACGACTTCCTGGCCGTGCCGGTGGTGGACAGGGAGCAGCGGCTGGTGGGGATCGTCACCGTTGACGACGTCATCGACGTCATCCAGCAGGAGGCCACCCGCGACCTGTACGCGGCCGGCGCCGTGCAGGCCGGCGACGAGGACGACTACTTCCGCAGCAACCTGTTCACCGTGGCGCGGCGCCGGGTGGTGTGGCTGCTGGTGCTGCTGGTGGCCAACACCGGCACCTCGGCGGTGATCGCCTCCGAGCAGCTGGTGCTCAAGCAGGTGGTGCTGCTGGCGGCCTTCATCCCACTGCTGATCGGCACCGGCGGCAACGTGGGCGCCCAGAGCTCCACCGTGGTCATCCGGGGCCTCAGCACCCAGCGGCTGCAGTCCCTGGGCCCCTGGCGCACGATCGGCCGGGAGCTGATCGCCGGGGCGCTGCTGGGCGCTCTGCTGGCGGTGGTGGTGGTGCCCTGGGCCTGGACGATGGGGGGCAGTGCGCTGGTGGCCACCGCGGCCGGCATCAGCCTGGTGGCCATCACCACCCTGGCCGCCACCGCCGGAGCGGCTCTGCCGCTGCTGTTCGACCGCCTGGGGCTGGATCCGGCCCTGATGTCGGCCCCGTTCATCACCACGGCCACCGACGTGGCCGGCGTTTTCATCTACCTCAGGACCGCCCAGCTGCTGCTGCCGCGGCTCGGCAGCGGCTGATCCGGGCCCGCCAGAGGCGGGGTTTTCAGAGCTCCCGTTTCTGAGAGGAGTTCACACTTCGTGATGTTACGCTTTACAGACAGTTATGGATCGGATCCATGGTCGTCGCCCTCGCCTACGCCCAGCCCTCGACCTCCGACGCGGTCCACGTGGCCGAGACGCTCCAGGTGTCCGACACGGTCCAGACCGTGGTCCGCGCCTCCCCCGGCCGCTCCATGCCGCCGGTGGACGGCGACCTGGTCCGCTCCTACCTGCGGGACATCGGCCGCGTGCCGCTGCTCAGCCATGAACAGGAGATCACCCTGGGCCGCCAGGTGCAGGAGCTGATGGCCCTTGAGGAGATGCGCGAGGAGCTGAAGATGCGCTCGGGCGGCACCGATCCCAGCCAGCAGGAGCTGGCGGCGGCGGCGGGCCTGCGGCCGGAGG
>NZ_JAYGHX010000002.1:0-432601 GCF_034931325.1 Cyanobium gracile UHCC 0139
TCGCCGGGGTGAGGTCCGCCTCGGCCGCCAGCAGCTCGGGGCTGGGCTCCTCACCACCGGAGCGCAGGGTGAGTTCCTCGCGCATCTCCTCAAGGGCCATCAGCTCCTGCACCTGGCGGCCCAGGGTGATCTCCTGCTCATGGCTGAGCAGCGGCACGCGGCCGATGTCCCGCAGGTAGGAACGCAGCGAATCGCCGGTGGGGACCAGCAGGGACCCGGAGGCAGCCGTAACCGTGGAAGCAGCCGTGACGGTGATCGAAGGCATCGTCCCTTGTTACGAAACCATTTGGTTTCGTAAATCTACCATCACTTCACGGACTCGCTCCGACCTGGAGCGGTGCCCACAATGGAGCCATGGGTGCCGACCGGCTTCAGAAACTCGTGGCGGCCGCTGGGCTCTGCTCCCGCCGTCAGGCCGAGGCCTGGCTGCGCGACGGTCGGGTGCGGGTCAACGGCGCGCTGGCCCAGCTCGGCGACCGGGCCGACCCCGCCTGCGACCGGATCAGCGTCGATGGCCGGCCCCTGGAGCTGCCCACCAGCACCCTGACGCTGCTGCTGCACAAACCGGCCGGAGTGCTCAGCACCTGCCATGACCCCCACGGTCGCCCCACCGTGCTGGAGCTGCTGCCGCCGGAGTTGCGCCCCGGCCTGCATCCGGTGGGCCGCCTCGACGCCGACAGCCGCGGCGCCCTGCTGCTCAGCAACGACGGCGCCCTCACCCTCCGCCTCACCCATCCTCGCTACGGCCACCGCAAGACCTATCGGGTCTGGGTGGAGGGGCTGCCCCGCACGGCCACCCTGGAGCGCTGGCGGGCCGGCGTGCCCCTCGATGGCCAGCCCAGCCTGCCGGTGGAGCTGCGGCGGCTGCGCCACCACCGCGGTGCCACCCTGCTGGAGCTGGTGCTGCGGGAGGGCCGCAACCGCCAGATCCGGCGCACCGCCGAGATCCTTGGCCACCCGGTGCTCGACCTCAGCCGCATCGCCATCGGCCCTGTGCCGCTGGGGGATCTGGGGGAAGGGGCGTGGCGCAGGGTCGAACCGGGAGAATGGGGCCCCCTGGCCGTCGCTCCCTGAGCCCCCCTTCCTTGCCCACCCCGGCCAAGCCCCTGCTCCAGCGCCTGCGCGAGCGCCTGCCGGGCCAGCGCCCGTCGCGTCCGGTCGTCGAGGAGCGGCCCCAGGATCCCATGCTGCTCGCCGGCCAGCAGCTGCGGGAGGCGCGCGAGAGCCGCGGCCTCGGCCTGCGCCAGCTCGCCCTCGACACCCGCATCAGCACCGCCGTGCTGGAGGCCCTGGAGCGGGGCTGGCGGGACCGGCTGCCGGAGGCGGCCTACCTGCGCACGATGCTGCCCCTGCTGGAGCAGCACCTGGAGCTGCCCGGCGGCAGCCTCGATGGTGTGCTGCCGCCGGAGCAGGACCGCCAGCACGGCCGGCGGCGGGACACGGTGCTGCTGCGCTTCACCCCGGGCTCGATCGATGTCTTCACCACCTGGCAGGGCACCGTGCTCTATGCGGTGCTGTGCGGCGGTCTGATCTACGGGCTCAACCTGCAGCAGCGCCGGCTGGCCGCCCAGGGGCTGCATGTGCTGCGGCCGATCCCGCCCCTGAGCGCCGAGCAGAGCGAGCGGGCGGATCTGGAGGATGCGGATCGGGCGATTCTGGGCGCCTACCCCGACCTGCGCCCCCTGGGCAAGGCCGCCGCTGGCCAGGGGCTGCAGCGGTTGCGCCGCGAGACCGGCCAGAACCGGCCCGATCTCTCCCTTGGCCTGCTGCGCCTGGAGCTGGTCAGGCCCACCCGGGTGACGCTGCGCAGCGACCGGGGCGTCGATACCCTGCTGCCGGCGGTGCAGGGCAGCCTCAGCCTGCCGGTGCTGCCCCCCTTCAGCCTGCGGCTCGAGCCGGCCCCGCCGGCCGGCTCCGTACGCTGGAACGGCCAGCCGCTGGCGCCCGCGGCGGCCGCCGATCCCCGGGGTGTGGCGGCCCCGCCCCAGGGCCAGGCCCAGTTCGTCTACCCGCCCCCGGCTCCGGCTCCGGCTCCGGCCGCGGCCCCGCGGCCCCGGCCGTAGCGGGCCGCCATGGCCCCGAAGCCCTGCAGGGGGCCGGCCAGCGCCGACACCGGCCGCGACAGCCGCCAGCTCCAGTTGCCATTGATGGTGCCAGGGGTGTTGAAGCGTGCCTCGTCGCCCAGCTCCAGCAGGTCCTGCAGGGGCACCACGGCGAGATCGGCCGATGAGGCCAGCGCCACCTCCAGCAGCTGCCAGCTCGGCGCCCGCACCTCACCGCCCACCACCGCCGCCACCCGTCCCCGGGCCCCGTCGTCGAGGTCCCGCCACCAGCCGAGGCTGGTGGCGTTGTCATGGGTGCCGGTGTACACCACCCAGCGGCTGCCGCTGTAGTTCGCCGGCAGGTAGGGGTTGTCGTCGTTGCCGTCGAAGGCGAACTGCAGGATCTTCATGCCCGGCAGGGCGAAGCGGTCCCGCAGGGCCTCCACCGCCGGGGTGATGACGCCGAGATCCTCGGCGATCAGCGGCAGCCGGTCGCCGGGGAGCAGCCGTCCCTGGCGGCGGCAGCGGGAGCGCAGGCGGCCCAGCAGGGCGCCGCCGGGTGATGGACGCCAGGAGCCGTGCTCGGCGGTGGCATCGGCGCCGGGGACGCTCCAGTAGGCCTCCAGGGCCCGGAAGTGGTCGAGCCGCAGCAGATCCATCAGCTCCAGCTGCCGCTGCAGCCGCTGCAGCCACCAGCGGAAGCCCGTGAGGCGATGCACCCACCAGCGGTAGACCGGGGTGCCCCAGAGCTGGCCGGTGGCCGAGAAGTAGTCCGGCGGCACCCCGCTCTGCTCCACCAGCCCACCGCCTGCCTTGAGGGAGAACAGGCGCCGGTGGCTCCAGACGTCGGCGCTGTCGTGGGCCACATAGAAGGGCAGGTCCCCCACCAGGCGTACACCCTGGCGATGGGCCCGCTCCTGCAGCCGGCCCCACTGGACCTGGAGCTGCCACTGCAGCAGGGCCTCCTCCTGCAGGGCCTGGCTCTGGGCGTCGACCAGGGCCCGCAGGGCGGGGGCCTGACGCCGGGCCAGGGGCTCCGGCCACTCCCACCAGGGCCGCCCCCCCTGGAGACGGCGGATCACCATGAAGCGGCAGTGGTCGACCAGCCAGAAGCGCTGGCGCTGCTCCCAGCGATCGAAGGCCGCTCGGCGCTCCGGTGGCTGCCCGGCCCAGCCCCGGGCCAGGGCGGCCGCGATGGCCGCCGAGCGCTCACCGGCGACGGCCGGATCGAGGTGATCCTCAGGTCCGCTGGGCAGGGCGTCCCGGTCGGCGGGGGTGAGCAGGCCGTCGGCCACCAGGTCGTCGGCATCGATCAGCCAGGGGTTGAGGGCCGAGCCGCTGGGGGAGCTGTAGGGGGAGCCGGTGCCGTCGGTGGGGGCCAGGGGCAGCAGCTGCCACACCCCCACCCCCTCGGCGGCCAGCAGGTCGATCCAGTCGCGGGCGGCGGCCCCGAAGCTGCCGCAGGCCCGGGTGCCCGGCAGGGCCGTGGGGTGGAGCAGAACGCCGCAGGCCCGGGGGTCGCCGCTCACGGTTTCGGAAGCCGGTAGCGGTCCACGATCCGGCGGGCGAAGGCCGGGATGTGGGCGTCGACCTTCTCCGGGTGGTGGCGCTGCAGCCAGAGGGCATTGCGCGTGAAGTGGGAATCGATCGAGAAGCGGCCGTATTCGAGCCCCTTCGGCCCGAAGCGCTGCACGAACACCCCCACCAGCTCCGCCAGCCACATCGGCAGTTTCAGGGCCTTTTCGTAGGCGTCGATGCCCTGCTGCACCGCCTGGCGGCGTTCGCCGGAGCTGGTCACCGGCGCCAGATCCAGTTCCGGTTCCACCAGATCCAGCAGCTCCTGGCCAAGGGGGTTGCGCACGGTGACCCACTGGCGGCCGAACGTGGCGCCCATGTAGCCCACCACCAGATCGGCGCCAGCGTTGGTGTAGTCGAAGCAGCTGAGGCAGCTGGGGGCGAACACGTCCTTGAGGGCGGGCGTGTCGAGGCCGAAGAAGGGCACCGTCTCCTGGTGGCCGTCGCTGTGGCGGAAGTGGATGCGGAAGTCCTGCATGAACTCGTAGTGCACCACCGTGTCGGGGGAGCGGCTGGCGCTCTCCAGGAAGGTCTGCAACCCCTGGCGGCTGACGTTGTCGACGCAGGGGAGCCCGAGCACGTAGAGCTTCTGCAGGGGCAGGGTGGCCTGCACCGCCCGCAGGGCCTGGATCTGGCAGCCCACGCCGATGGCCAGCAGCCGTTCGATGCCGCTGCCCGGCAGCTGCTCGAGCACCTCCAGGTTGGGGGAGAGGGTGGGCTTGTTGACGCGGGCCGCCAGCACCTCCTCCGGGGTGCGGGCCAGCACCGGCACCGGCGTGAAGCGGTCGTCCTCGCTCTGCTGCACGCACAGCACCGCATCCACCAGGCCGCTCTCCAGGGCCCGCACGCCGATGCGGCTGACGATCCCCGTCCACTGGGCCCCTTCGATCGGCTGGCGCAGCCGGGCGGTGACCATGCGCTGGTGGACACCGAAGTAGAGCTCATCCTCGTCGTCGAGGCGGCGGCTGCGGCCGTGGGCCTGCTCCTCCATCGCCTCGAAGCGCTGCTCCAGGAAAGCGCAGGCCCGGCGCACGTAGGCCACCCAGCGGCTGTCGCAGAGGCCGCAGTCGCTGCAGAGATCCTTGGCCGGTTTGGGGCTGCCCTTGGCCAGGGGTCGGGCTCGATCGTGCGGCGCCAGGGACGACGGCGCCGGTGAAGGAACGGAGGACAAGCGGTGGTGGGCGCAGGAGCTCGACGCTCAACCTATCGGCCATGGCGGCCCCATGCCGCAGGAGGCCGGCGACGCCTGCGCGAGAGTGCCCGCAGCTCCCCACCGTTTCGGCCCCGATGCCCGCCCGCCGGAAGCCCCGCCCAACCGAAGCCCCCGGCACCGGGACCCCGAAGGCCCCGGCCCCGAAGCGGCGCCTGGCCACCGGACGGCTGCTCAAGAGTCTCGGCGTCACCGCCGCCGGCGCCGTGGTGGGGATGGGCGTCCTGGGCCTGCTCTGGCCGATGCCCGACCGGGCCCTGGCCCCCACGCCCGAGGTGGGTCCGGCCAGCCTGGCCGCCCCGCCGGCCCGGGCCATCACCCTGCTGGTGATCGGCAGTGATGCCGAGGCGATCGGCGCGCCGATCAACAAGGCCGCCCCCGCCGGGCCGGCCAACGCCGATGCCCTGCTGCTGGTGCGCGTCAATCCGCAGGGGCCCCTGCAGGTGCTTAACCTGCCCACCGAGCTGGCGGTGAACCTGCCCGGGCAGAAGGGCCCCAAGCGCCTGGGTGAGGCCTTCCGCCTCGGGGGCGTGGCCCTCACCGCCGATGCGGTGCGGGAGCTGGTGGGGCTGCAGCCCCCCGCCCCCGACCGCTACCTGGTGCTCCCGCGGGGGGCGCTGAGGGATCTGGTCAACGGGCTGGGGGGGCTGGAACTGAGCCCGCCGCGGCGGATGAGCTACACCGACAGGACCCAGAAGCTGACCATTGACCTGGAGGCCGGGCTCCAGCAGCTGGGGGGCGCCAAGGTGGAGCAGCTGGTGCGCTTCCGCGACACCTGGCTGGGCGACACCGGCCGCCGCAGCAACCAGCAGCTGGTGGCCACCAGCCTGCGCGAGCGGATGCTGCAGCCGGAGCGGCTGGCGAAGCTGCCGTTCCTGGTGAGCCAGCTGCAGCCGAAGGTGCAGACCAACCTGACGCCGGGCGAAACCCTCAGCCTGCTGGCGGCCGGACTGGACGGCAGCCAGCCGGTGCAGTTCGCCAGCCTGCCGCTCAAGCCCGCCGAGGAGAAGCACAAGGGCCTGCGCCAGCTGGAGGCCGGCGCGACGCCGCCGCTGTGGAAGGAGCCGGCGGCCCCGTAGCGATACTGGGCCGCATGGCCATGCCTCCGGAACTGCTGGTGCCGAGCACCTTCCAGCACTACCTGCTGGGGTTGTTCGCCGTGGCCAACAACTTCCCCGCCATCGGGCCGTTCCTCACCCTGAGCCAGGGGGTGCCCGCCAGCCAGGTGCGCCGGGTGATCCGGATCACCACCCTCTCCAGCCTGCTGATCATGCTGGGGGCCTACTTCCTGGGCACGGCGGTGCTCCAGTTCTTCGGCATCAGCGTGAGTGCCTTCCAGATCGCCGGTGGCCTGCTGCTGGGCTTCAGCGGCCTGAGCATGCTCAATGCCACCGATCCGGGCGATTCCCACGAGAAGAACTTCGATGTGTCGCGCATGGATGTGGGGCAGATGACCTCCTCGGCGATCGTGCCGATCTCCCTGCCCCTCACCACCGGTGCCGGCACGATGTCGACGATCACGGTGTATGCCGAAGGCGCCCGTACCCTCAACCACCGGATCGAGCTGTTCGCGGCGATCTGGGCGATGGCCATCCTGATCGGCCTGATGTTCACCTTCGCCACCCGCCTCACCCGGCTGCTGGGCCATGTGGGCATGACGGTGCTGATCAAGGTGATGGGCCTGTTCACCCTGGCGATCGGGGTGCAGTTCATCGCCACCGGCGCCACCACCCTGCTCAGCCGGGTGACGCTGAAGATCTGAGGCCGGCCGGGGGCCTCCATCGGTCCCTGACGGTCAATCGGGTCGCGCCCTCCGGCGGAAGCTGAAACCAGCCGGCTGGGATTCCTCGCTGCCGTTGGCCTCGATCGTCTCGCGGCAGCGCTGCAGCAGCTCCAGGCGCAGGGCCTCGGGGCTCTCGATGCGGAGGCCGCCGCCGAAGGCGAACAGCCAGTTGCGCAGGTCGATGTCGGCGGCCACGGTCCAGGGGGGCAGGTCAAGTTCCACCGGGTAGGGGTGGCGGCTGCCGGCCGGGCCGGGATCGAGCACATGGGGGGCCCTGGGGTGGTGCCACCAGGTGTCGTCAGGGAGCGGCCGGGAGAAGCGGGTGTGCTCGATCGGGTAGCGCTGCAGGCCCTCGCGGATGAAGGCGAAGACCCAGGGGGCGCAGCGGAAGCGCAGGGTCACCAGTGCCTGACCGCGGCGCTGGGGGGAGGCGCCGGTGATCTGCCGCTGCTGCTCCAGGTCGGTGCCGAAGTAGATGCCGCCGCTGTGGTGCAGCAGCCGCTCCAGCCGCTTCAGGGCCGCCGCGTGGCTGTCGGCGCTGCGGCGCAGGTCGCCGTGGGCCTGGGCCATGGCGAGGCGATCGAGCCGTTCGCTGCGGATCAGCCCCTGGTCGTGGCCGAGGTGGTCCTCCTCGAACAGGAGATACCAGCCGACGTGGTGGAAGATCAGCTGCAGCGGCCAGACCCGCCGCTCACCGCTGGGGCCGTCGGCGAAGCTGCCCATGCCCGGGAAGCGCTTCAGGAGCACGCGGCGGTGCTCCACGATCGCCGTCTCGATCGCCTCGGCGCGGCGCGGCGCGGCCAGCGAATCGCGCCGCACCAGGGCCATGTCCACCACGGTGTGGCGGGCGTAGCTGCGCACTGGCGCCTGTTCGGTGGCGCTGATGCCCGACCAGCCCAGCCGCTCGTCGAGTTCGCTGAGCAGGTCCTGGGCGGAGGGGTCGGCCAGGCGCCCGGCGGTCTGGCGCACCACGTTGTGGAGCTCCCGCAGCCGCGGCGGCGACAGCACGGCGGTGCCGAGGCAGTAGCCGTGGCGCACGTTGTCGTTGCGGTGGCGGAAGCCGTAGGGGGTGAGGATCTTCTCGAGATCCTTGCGCAGGGTGGCCGTTTCCCCCGGCAGATAGGCCCCCGGGATCGCTTCGGTGGCGGCGATCAGGTGCTGGTGCAGGTTGCCGCCGCGCTCGGCCGGCCGGTCGAAGGGCACCTGGAGCAGGTGGCGCAGCAGGGTCATCACCCGCAGGAACACCGGCCCGTCGCCCATCGGCGGCAGCCCGCCATGGACGGCGCCGGGCCGGCTGCGGGCCAGGGGCGCCAGCTGGATCGGTGTGGCGGCCGGCAGGGCGCTGCAGAAGCCGTTGGCCTCCAGCCAGGCCAGGTTCTGCCGGATCGAAGCCGCATCGGAATAGCAGCTGCCGTGCAGACGGCCCAGGAAGGCGGCGGCCCGATCGGCCAGATCGCCCTCCGGCAGGGGGGAGAGGATCGCCGCCAGCTCCTCGGCGCCGACGGGATCGCTGGCCGCCAGGTCGGGCCAGGTGCTCAGCAGGCGGATCAGGTGCAGCAGCCGCTCCAGATCGAGCAGGCGCGAGTAGCCATGGCGCTGCACCTGGCGCTCCCGGTTGGTGGCCGAGCGGATGCGGCGGTCGAGCCCGGCCAGTTCGGCCGCCAGCACCGGCGCCAGATCGTCGTGGTGGCTGGGCACCACGGTGCAGAGGGCGGCGAAGCCCTCGGCACGGGAGGGCCCGAAGTGGGGATCGGCCAGGGCGGCGGCCATCTCCTGGATCACCGACACCGGCACCGGCCGGCTGCGCCGGGCGTTCCAGGCCAGCGAGGTGGGCAGATCGGTGTACAGCCACCAGCCGATCCACTCCACCGGTGCCGGCAGGGGCAGGCCCTGGGTGATCGCCAGCCGCCAGGCCCGGCGGGCGTGGGTGGCATCCACGATCACCGGGATGCCGGCCGCGACGGCCTCCACCAGGCGCTGGTGCAGCCGCTGCTGGATGTCCACCCAGGGGCCCTGCACCGCCGCATCGCCGAAGACCTCCTCCCGGATCGCATCGGTGGAGAGCACCAGGGCGGGGGGCTCGCCGGGGCCGGCCAGCAGGGGCGCCAGGGCCCGGGCCAGGGTGGTCTTGCCGCTGGCGGGCTGGCCGATCAGCAGGTGGCAGCGCAGGGGCGCCATGGCGACAGCAACCGGGGAGACCCCACCACTCTTTCGCACGAGGGGTGCGCTGGTCAGCCGGCGTGAGCGACAGGCCAGACAGATCGCCACTGCCGATGTCGTGATCGCCGCCACCACCCTTGCCCAAGGCGCCCAACTTGCCACCCCCAACCCCGCCAACTTCGAGGCGATCGGCTTGGAGCTGATAAACCCCTGGACTTATGGCCTTTCCCACCGCCCCTGACCATGGCCCTCCCCGTCACCAGCAACGCCAACGAGTTCGATTCGCCCATATCCTGGCGAGCGTGCTCACGGGTGAGAGGAAAAGGTGCTCGTGCTCAGGATCGACAAGCCCATGTCGGAGGTGCAGTTCAAGGGTCTGCGCCGATCGATCGAAGTGGACAATGAGGTGGTGGCATACTCGTATCCTCCTTGGCTCAAGCTTGCCTTGAGACCGAACTGCAACACCATCAGCAACCTAGAGCCTGCATCCCCTCAGGCACCTTCTTTGCGCGTATTACTGACGTGATTATCTACCTCGAAACGCGGGAAGAGTTCCTCAAGCACGTTCGCGAGCAGCGTATCGAAGAGGAGGTGCGTGAGCGCTATATCGCCATGACCGGTCACAAGGTGGCTACCAATGAATTTCGCGCCTGGCAGAATTCGCTACAGTGCGTGGGCAACGTGCTGCAGTTTGAGGCGATCCCAAAAGAGTTGGGGGTGGCGATCGAATACCGCATCCACAACACCGCCAAGCGTATTGACCTGCTGCTTTCAGGGCGCAACGAGGCCGGAGATCCGGCGGCGGTGATCGTGGAACTGAAGCAGTGGGAAACGGTGGAACCCACCGATCTGGATGGGGTAGTGCGCACCTTTCTGGGTAAGGGTCCGCGCGAGACCACACATCCCTCCTATCAGGCGATGAGCTACGGGGCGCTGCTCCGTGGATTCAACACGGCGGTGGTGGAGCACAAGATTGCCCTAAGCCCCTGTGCTTACCTGCACAACTGCAAAGACGGTAGCGGCATCACCGATGCCCGTTACCAATCCTATCTGGAGCAGGCGCCATTGTTCCTACGCCATGACAATGCTGCCATGGCTGCCTTCCTGCGCCGCTGCCTGGAGGAGGGTGACCGAGGTCGCACGATCGAGCAGATCCGCGATGGGAAGGCCAAGCCCAGCAGGCAGCTCGCCGACGCAGTGGAGCGGATGCTGAAGGGCAACGCTGAGTTCGTGCTGATCGACGAGCAGAAGGTGGTGTTCGAAAAGGTGCTGGCCTTGGCCCGTCAGCTCCGGGAAGGGCGGCATTGCGTGCTGCTGGTGCAGGGCGGGCCCGGTACCGGCAAATCGGTCGTGGCTGTCAACCTCCTGGCCCGGCTGCTTGGGATGGGGCTGAATGCTCGCTACGTCAGTAAGAACATGGCACCCCGACATGTTTACCGGGCCAAACTCACCGGCTCCCTTACGAAAGGGGAGTACGACAATCTTTTCTGTGGCTCAGCTTGCTTCGTGGGGTGCCCGGAGGGGTTCTATGACGCCCTAATCGTGGATGAAAGCCACCGGCTGATGACCAAGACCATCTACGACAAGGAGGGGGAGAACCAGATCAAAGAGATCATCCACGCCAGCAAGCTGACAGTGTTCTTCCTCGATGAGGATCAGCGCGTCACCTTCGATGATATCGGCAGTACGGGTGAGATCGAGAAATGGTGTCAGTTCCATGAAGCAGAATTGCATCGTGATGTGCTGCCATCGCAGTTCCGATGCAGTGGCTCCGATGGCTATCTGGCTTGGCTGGATCAGACCCTCGGCATCTGCGACACAGCGAACGGGCGGCTGGAACAAGGCAGTTACGACTTCCGTGTGTTCGACGATCCGATGGCCCTGCACGAGTCGATCCGACAGGCCAACAGTGGGAACCAGGCGCGGATGGTGGCGGGTTATTGCTGGAACTGGACATCGAAGTATCACCCCAAGGCCTGGGACATCACGATTGAGCCCTACGGCTATAGGGCACGCTGGAACTTGAGTAAGGATGGCAGCGTGTGGATCATGAAACAGGGAACGGTCGAGGAGGTGGGTTGCATCCACACCTGCCAGGGGCTGGAGCTGGAGACGATCGGGGTGATCATCGGGCCGGATCTGGCATTCCGTGATGGCCAGGTTGTGTCGGTGCCGACGGCACGGGCACGATCGGATCAGTCACTGAAGGGCTACAAGGTGGGTCTGAAACGCGAACCCCAGGCGATCCGACTGAAGGCTGACGCGATCATTCGCAACACCTACCGCACCCTGATGAGCCGGGGCACGAAGGCTTGCTGGGTCTTCGCCTGTGATCCGGAGCTCCAGGCCTACCTGCAGGGACGGCTGGAGGGTCAGTGCGATGTCGGTTGAGCCCCAGTGACGGACAGCCGCGACGAGCTGTTCATCCCCGACCAGCCGTTGGGTCCCTCGGCGCCAAGGTGGCCTTGGCACGCCGGCTCGGGTTGATCGATCCAGCCTTCGTGCAGGCCCTGCACCCTCTGCCCAGGCTGAGCGATCCCCTGCCCATTCGGCGGATTCCGCCTCCCTGAGCGATCCCGCCCACAGCTCGCTTCTGGCCGCCGTTTATGCCGAAGCTCGTGCCAATCCCCTCTGGGCTCCCCTGGCCACCGTGCTGGCGGACCAGCCGGCCTCGACCCAGAACCCACCCTCTGGATCAGGGCCTCCTTCTGATCCCCCTCGCCTCTCCCCATCCCTGCCACCCTGAAGCCTCCCGCCGGCTCGCTTTGATCCCTCCCCAGAAGCAGATGACCGGCATGCTCGGCCATCCGGTGGCCGAGAACCCGATCGATCGGATGTTCGATGCGGTGTATGCCCACCACGGGCTGTGCTGGCAGTTCTTGAAGAACGACATCGCCAACGCCCAGGGCCTGGCCCTGGCGGTGCGGGCCCTGGTGCCCCTGGGCTACAGCGGCATGGCCATCACCGTGCCGTACAAGGTGGCGGTGCTGCCCCTGCTCGATGCCGTCGATGACGACGTGCGGGCCATCGGTGCCGCCAACTACCTCACCATCGAGGCGGGCCGCCTGATCGGCCACAACAACGACGGCAAGGGGGTGGTGAAGGCGATCGAGAAGCTGGCGCCCCTGGCGGGCCGGCGGGTGGTGATGCTCGGGGCCGGCGGTGCCGGCCGGGCGATGGCGGTGGAGATGGCCTGGGCCGGCGCGGCCCACCTCACCCTGATCACCCGGCGGCAGGAGCAGGGCCAGGAGGTGGCCGACACGGTCACCCGCGCCTCCGGGGTGCCGGCGGTGTGGCAGGCCTGGGAGGGGGAGGTGGTGGTGCCGGCGGGCACCACCCTGCTCATGAACGCCACCCACCTGGGCTGCGCGCCGGAGCTGGAGCCGTTGCCCGTCCGCTGGGACACGGTGGATCCGGCCTGCGTGGTGGTGGACGTGATCACCAACCCCCGCATCACCCCTTTCCTGGCCACGGCTCGCCGCCACGGCTGCACGGTGGTGGATGGCGTCGAGATGCTGGTGCAGCTGGCCATGCAGATCTTCGAGCAGTGGACCGGCCTCACCCCCGAGGAGGCGGTGTTCCAGCGCGCCGTGGCCGAGGCCCTTGGGGAGTGAGCCTGGCGCCCTTACGTTGGCGGGCGTTCTCTCCGGCATCCCCATGACTCGGGTTGTCCCTCTCGCCACCCTTGCGGCCCTCGGCCTCCTGGCCGGCTGCGGACGCCCCGATGGCCGGGCCCTGCAGACGATCGCCTGCCAGCAGGTGGCCAGCACCATCGACCTCCAGTCGGTGGGCCAGATCGATGCCTTGCGCAAGGCCCTCGGCCTGGCACCGGGCGTCGATCCGATCGGCACCTGCCGCGAGCTCGGCGTGAAGATGGAGCCCAGCGTCCCCGGAGCGGCCGGGGCCGGCGGTGAAGCCGAAGAGGGCGAGAACGGCGAGGAGGAACGCAGCGAGTGAGGCCTTAAGCCGCCTGCAGCACCCGCCAGCGGCCCCGCAGCACCTGCTGCAGCGCCGCCATCGCGGCCCCGGCCTCCTCGCTTTCCGCGCCGCACTCGCCACCGCTCTCCGGCAGCCAGCCCAGCCAGGGCAGGCCGTCGCAGCGACGCATCATCGGCTCCCAGTCGCCGCCCACCTGCACCAGCCCGGCCAGGGGCACCCGCCAGTGCTCCAGCAGGGCGGCGCCGGCCGCCGGCAGCCCCGTGTCCATCTGCTCGCCCCGCAGCACCAGCAGGCAGGGCTGGCGCCAGGCCCCGAGGGCCTCGGCCCAGCTGCCGCCCCGCTCCAGCGGCAGGCCCACATCGACGGGCAGGGCGGCCAGCCAGGGGCCCGTCGCTGCCGCCCTCAGGGCCGCCAGGCCGGCATCGGGGCCGCCGGCGCCGGCCAGCTGCCGCAGGGCCACGCCTTCGGCGGCGGCCAGCCGCGCCGCCACGGCCGCCAGGCCCTCCAGCTCCCGCTGCCGCCCCAGGCCCACCAGCAGCAGGCCGCCCTTCGGCCCCGCATCGAACCCTGAAACCGACATGGTTGTTTGCACTGTCTGGGCCGGCTCGCTTCTACCATCGTGATGCGAAGCCACGCCGCCTGCGCCCTTGGCCACTTTCTCGACCGCTGAACGGGTGGAGCAGAGCGGGCACCCGCCCCTCACCAGCCACGATCCCCGGCGGCTGCGGCTGTTCTGTGGCAACGCCAACCCCGACCTGGCCCGCGAGATCGGCGCTTATCTCGGCGTACCCGACGGCCCGCGGGTGATCAAGCGCTTCGCCGATGGCGAGGTCTACATTCAGATCCAGGAGTCGATCCGCGGCTGCGACGTCTTCCTGATCCAGCCCACCTGCGCTCCGGTGAACGATCACCTGATGGAGCTGATGATCATGGTGGATGCCTGCCGGCGGGCCTCGGCGCGCCAGATCACGGCGGTCATTCCCTACTACGGCTACGCCCGCGCCGACCGCAAGACCGCCGGCCGCGAATCGATCACCGCCAAGCTGGTGGCCAACCTGCTGGTCAAGTCCGGCGTCGAGCGGGTGCTGGCCATGGACCTGCACTCCTCCCAGATCCAGGGTTACTTCGACATCCCCTGCGACCACATCTACGGCTCCCCCGTGCTGGTCGATTACCTCGCCACCCGCGACCTGGGCGAGGTGGTGGTGGTCTCCCCCGACGTGGGCGGTGTGGCCCGGGCCCGGGCCTTCGCCAAGCAGATGAAGGATGCGCCCCTGGCCATCATCGACAAGCGCCGCTCCGGCCACAACGTGGCCGAGAGCCTCACCGTGATCGGTGACGTCGCTGGCAAGACGGCGATCCTGATCGACGACATGATCGACACCGGCGGCACCATCTGTCAGGGGGCGCGGCTGCTGCGCTCCCGCGGCGCGGCCCGGGTGCTCGCCTGCGCCACCCATGCCGTCTTCTCCCCCCCGGCCATCGAGCGCCTCTCCGAGCCGGGCCTGTTCGAGGAGGTTGTCGTCACCAACAGCATCCCCCTGAGCCCCGATCTCCATTTCCCCCAGCTGCGGGTGCTGTCGGTGGCCAACATGCTCGGCGAGGCGATCTGGCGCATCCACCAGGAGAGCTCGGTCAGCTCGATGTTCCGCTGAGCGGCTCCGCCATGGCCGCTCCCGAACCACCCGTGCGCCGGGTGCCCCTGCGGCGCTTCGCCCGCCTCAAGCGCCACCTGCCGGTGCCGCTCACTGTGCTGGTCACGGCCCTGCTGGCCCTCACCGTGGGCGCCCCTCGGCCGGCCGACGCCCAAAGCCGCCTGCCGAAGGGGTTCGAACGCCGCGTGGGGGTCTGGCTCACCAACAGCCCCAGCCCCCTCTACTACGACGCCGCCCGCATCGAGTCCGCCGTGGCCCAGCTCGACGCCGCCGGCTTCAACACCCTCTACCCCAACGTCTGGAGCCGGGGCGCCACCTTCCACCGCAGCCGCTGGGCGCCGCTGGAGCCGGCCCTGGCCCGCGCCAACCCCGGCCTCGACCCCATCTGCCGCTTCACCAAGGCCGCCCATCGCCGCGGCATGCAGGTGATCCCCTGGTTCGAGTACGGCCTGATGGAGCCCGCCGATGCCGAGGTGGTCCAACGGAACCCGGAGTGGGTGCTGCGCCGCGTCGACGGCAGTGCCCTCTACGCCATGCACGGCGCCAACCTGAAAACCTCCCCGCTCAAGGATCTGCGGGTGTGGCTGAATCCGGCCCACCCCGGGGTGCGGGCCCGCTTCATCGGCCTCATCAAGGAGATCGTCCAGCGCTGCGGCGTCGACGGCATCCAGCTCGACGACCACTTCGCCTGGCCGGTGGAGCTGGGCTACGACCCCTACACCCGCGCCCTTTACCTGGCGGACACCGGCCGGGAGCCGCCCGCCAACTTCAACGACCGCTACTGGATGAAGTGGCGCCGCCAGCAGCTCACCGCCCTGCTGCGGGAACTGCGGGGCACCCTGCAGGAGGTGGGCGGTCCGCGGCGCACGGTGATCAGCCTATCGCCGGGTCCCTTCCGCTTCGCCTACAACCACTGGCTGCAGGACTGGGAGCTCTGGGCCTTGGGCGAGCTGGTCGACGACCTGATCGTCCAGAACTACGCCTATTCGGTGAAGGGCTTCGCCCGCGACCTCGACCAGCCGGCGCTGGTGAAGGCCCGCCGCTGGGGCATGCCGGTGGAGATCGGCATCCTCTCCGGCTTCGGCGGCCGCACCCCCGACATGGCCACCCTTGAGCAGAAGGTGCGCCTCTCCGCCGCCCGCGGCCACGGCGTCATCTTCTTCTACTGGGAGGGGCTCTGGGGCCAGCACGCCGGCCCGGAGGGGGCCGCCTTCCGCCAGGCCGCCTTCCGCCGCCTCAACCGCGAGGTGTTCGGCGGCCGCTAGGCGTCCGGGCCGGCCGCCCCGAGGCACTGGCCCACCACCTCGCGGGTGTTGGTGGAGAGTTCGGACGCCGCCAGCCCCTCGAGGGCCTCCCGCATCCGCTCGCGCCGTTCGGGGCCGTAGCTCTGCCAGCGGCTGAACACCTTGGCCATGCGCGAGGCGGTGATCGGATTGCGCTGGTCGAGGGCGGCGATCTGGCCGGCCATGAAGTGGTAGCCGCTGCCGTCGGGGGCATGGAACACCGGCGGATTGCCCGCCAGCCCCCCCAGCACCGCCCGCACCGCATTGGGCGCCGCCGGATCGAAGCGGGGATGGTCGAGCAGCCGCTGCACTCGCTCCAGGCCGTCGGCGAAGGGGGCGGAGGCCTCCAGGGCGAACCAGGAATCGAGGATCACCGGTTTGTCCTCCCAGCGGGCGTAGAAGGCGTCCACCGCCTCCTGGCGTGCGGCGATCGGGTGGTCCTGCAGCGCCCGCAGGCCCGCCCGGGCCAGGGTCATCGAGGGGCCGTCCACCGCCGCGCGGGCCGCTGCGATCGCCGCCCCGTCGCCCGCGGCCACCCGCCAGCTCCAGATCGAGCCCGTCAGCATCCTGTCGCCCACCCCCTCCGGCCAGGCCAGCGACCACTGGGCGCTGACCCGCTCCAGGGCCCGCGACAGGGGCTCGGCCAGGGCCTCCCCGAAGCGGCGGCGCAGGGCCTGCAGGGCGGCGAACAGGGCCGGTGGATCGGGCTCCGGCGCCCCATCCTCCAGTTCGGCCAGCCCCGGCAGGGCCAGCAGCACGCTGCGGCTGGCCTCCGAGAGGGAGGGATCCGCCAGGATCCGCTCGAAGGCGGCGATCAGGGCGTCCTCCAGACCCCCATCCACCCGGCCGGCGGCGCGGCGCAGCAGGGCACGGCGCAGCAGCACCTGGCCCGCGTCCCAGCGGGCGAAGGGGTCGCTGTCGGCGGCCAGCAGGTGCACCAGCTCGCTGGAGGGGCGCCCCAGCACCACCTTCACCGGTGCCGAGAACTGGCGCAGCAGGGAGAGGGCCGGCGGCGGCGACTGGGCCGGCAGCCCCTCAAAGCGGAACACCTGCTCCTCCTGATCGATCAGCAGCAGCCGGGTGCCCGCCCCCCACCGGCGGCCCAGCAGGGGCGCCGCGCCATGGTCGGGGTCCTCGGCCACCAGCCGCATCGGCAGGGGCTGGCCCGCCTGGCCCACCAGGCCCACGGCCAGGGGGATGACCAGGGGCTGCTTGCGGGGCTGGCCGGGGGTGGCGGGGGTGGACTGGCGCACGAACAGCTCCAGGGTCCCCGCCGCCTTGTTCCAGCGGCGCCGCAGGTGCAGCACCGGCGTGCCCGCCTGGTGGTACCAGCGGCGGAACTGCACGAAATCGAAGGGCGGCAGACGGCAGTTGTCATCCACCTCACCGGCCGCGTCCTGCATCGCCTGGACGAAGTCCTCGCAGGTGGCGGCGGTGCCGTCATGGCGCTCCACGTACAGCGCCATGCCCCGCTGGAAGGTTTCCTCCCCCAGCAGGGTGTGCAGCACCCGGATCACCTCCGATCCCTTTTCGTAGATCGTGGTGGTGTAGAAGTTGTCGATCGCCTGATACTGATCCGGCTGCACCGGATGGGCCGTCGGACCCGCATCCTCCCGGAACTGGGTGTTGCGCAGCATCGCCACGTTCTCGATCCGGTTGAGCGCGTGGCCATGCAGATCGGCCGAGAAGCTCTGATCCCGGAACACGGTGAGCCCTTCCTTCAGCGACAGCTGGAACCAGTCGCGGCAGGTGATGCGGTTGCCTGTCCAGTTGTGGAAGTATTCGTGGGCGATCACACTCTCGATCCGCTCCAGCTCACCATCGGTGGCCGTGGCGGCATCGGCGAGCACCAGCTTGGAGTTGAAGATGTTGAGGCTCTTGTTCTCCATGGCGCCCATGTTGAAGTGGCGCACCGCGACGATGTTGTACTCGTCGAGGTCGTAGGCCAGCCCATAGACGCGCTCGTCCCACTCCATCGCCCGCTTCAGGGAGGCCATGGCGTGGCCGGTGAAGGGGGCATCGCCCGGTTCCACGTGCAGGCGCAGCTGCACGGTGCGCCCATCGGCGGTCACGAACGTGTCGCGCACCTCCTCCAGCCGGCCCGCCACCAGGGCGAACAGATAGGAGGGCTTGGGGAACGGGTCGTCCCAGACGGCGTAATGGCGCGGGGCCCCGTCGGGCCCGCTCGGCAGGTCGCCGGCCTCGAGGCCGTTGCCGTTGGAGAGCAGCACCGGGCAGCTGTCCCGGTCGGCCTCGATCCGCACCCGGAAGCGGCTGAGCAGGTCGGGGCGATCCGGGTGATACGTGATGCGGCGGAAGCCTTCCGCCTCGCACTGGGTGGTGACCATCCCGCCGCTGACGTAGAGCCCCTCGAGGCTGGTGTTGGCCCGCGGATCGAGCCACACCGTGCTGGTGAGCACGAATGGCCGCCGGGGCGGCTGCAGCAGCATCAGGCGGTCGTCCTCCAGCCGATAGGCCTCGGGGGGCAGGGGCACGTCATCGAGCGCCAGGGACCGCAGCTCCAGATCCACCCCCCGCAGCTCCAGGGGCTGCACCGCCGCCTCCGGCCCCTCCGGCGCGCCGGGCCTGGGGTGGAACGCCAGCCGCGCCTCCACCAGGGCCTGGTCGGCGAACAGGCGCACCGTCAGGTCGGTGCGCTCCAGCAGGTAGGGCGCCGGACGGTAGTCGGCGAGGCGGACGACGGCCATCAGGGGCTTACCTGGGGGCCGCCGGAGTCGCAGGGGCCGGGGCCCCTGGCCGGGCGGCGCCCTGCTGCTTGATGGCGTCCTGAACCTTCTTCATCACGTCGGCTGGCACCTCCTTGGGGCAGATCTCGGCGGCGCCGAGCACGGCTGAGTTGATGGCGCCGCGGCGCAGCTCCTCAATGGTGAGGGCTTTGGTACCCACCTGCTGGATCTCGCCCTTGTGCTGGCCGAGGATCAACTGGGCGATGGTTTCGCCGGCGATGCCCACCGATTTCTCGAAGTCGATGCCGGCGGCGCGGGAGATGCAGACGTTCACGGCACCGATGCGGGTGTAGAGCCCCATCTCGGCGGGGGTGGCCGGTGCCGCCTGGGCGGCCAGAGGTGCCAGCAGCAGCGGCATGGCGACCAGGGGCGCCAGCAGCGGCCGGGAGCGGCGGAGCAGGAGAGACAAGGGGTAGGGATCCGTGAACCACCATCGTGCTGCATCGGAGCAGCCGCCACACCCGCCGCAGAGACCGCTCCGCGAGGCGGCCCAGCCGCCGGGGCCCCGGCCCTGACAGCGATTAACCGATCGGCTCGCCCGCCGCCTCCAGCCGGATCTCGTGGTGGTGCTCCACCAGCTCGAGGCTGCCGTGGCGCCAGGTGTGGATCGAGCGGGAGCGGTAGCGGTCCTGGTCGACCAGGCGGATCTGCTCGAGCACTTCCCAGTCGTCGTAGTGGGACTGGAACGCCATGGTGTGCTCATCGATCTGGCGGATCTGGCTGACCGTGGGGGCCCCCGCCAGGTAACCGCAGCTGCGCCGCAGCTGGTGGCCGCACAGCCAGGCCTCCATCGTGCCCTCGGGCCGGTAGTCGGGTTTGGTGTCGAAGAACGGCTGATGGCCCTCCGCCCACCAGGTGAACCGGTAGCCCTCATCGCCGTCCACCAGTTCGCTGTGGACCTCGATGCGCAGGTTCATGTCCACCCGCAGCACCGCGTCGTCCTCGGTGAAGAAGTAGGTGCGGCGGGAGCGCCACAGCCCCAGGTTGCGGGCGAACCAGCGCCGCAGGCTGCTGTCGAGGCGGATGCGGCTCTGCACGGGAGGCACCCGGGAGAGGCCAGGCTGGGTCGGTGTGGTCATGGCGGGCCCACCCAGGCACACGGACGCGATCCCTGAAGTCCTAGCGACGATTCCGGGTTCTGCCCAAAACCCCATAAGGTTGGGGGCATTGCCGCATGCCCGCCTTTGCCGGTCCTGGGGGAGCCCGATATCCCGCCCGCCTCACCGCCCACCTCGCCGGCCTCGGCGGTGGCCGAGGCGGGCACCGCCACCGGTGAGGCCCAGAAACCGCTCAAGCTGCTGCTGGTGGCGGCCCGCCACCACATGGCCTCCGCCGACCTGCGTGCCCTGCTGGCCTTCCTGAACTCGGAGGAGTGCACCTGCAAGGTGTCCCTCCAGGTGGCCGATCCGGCCGACCATCCCGAGCTGCTCGAACTGCACCGGCTGGTGGCCACCCCGGCCCTGATCAAGCTCGATCCCCTGCCCAAGCAGGTCTTCGCCGGCAACACCCTGGCCCAGCAGCTGCGCATCTGGCTGCCCCGCTGGCAGCAGATGGAGGTGGTCACCACCCTCGGGCTCAGCCTGCGGCCGGCGGAGATCGACGGCAGCCGCAGCCAGCGGGAGGTGCAGCTCGAGGACCAGCTGCTGGTGCTGCGCCAGGAGAACGAAACCCTGATCGAGCGGCTGGGCGTCCAGGAACGGCTGCTGCGCATGGTGGCCCACGAGCTGCGCACCCCCCTCACCGCCGCCAAGCTGGCCCTGCAGAGCCATGCCCTGGGCCAGATCGACGAGAGCCGCTTCCGCGACGTGCTCAACCGCCGGCTCGACGACATCGAGGCCCTCTCCAGGGACCTGCTGGAGGTGGGCACCACCCGCTGGGAGGCCCTGTTCAACCCCCAGCGCCTCGACCTCAGCCAGGTGGCGGCCGAGGCCATCCTGGAGCTGGAGAAGCTCTGGGTGGGTCGGGGCCTGCAGCTGGTCACCGACATCCCCGCCGACCTGCCCGACGTCCACGCCGACCAGCGGCGCATGCGCCAGGTGTTCCTCAACCTGCTGGAGAATGCCCTCAAGTTCACCCCCGACGGCGGCAAGGTGAGCCTCAGCCTCATGCACCGCACCAGCCAGTGGGTGCAGGTGAGCATCTGCGACAGCGGGCCGGGGATTCCCCGCGAAGAGCAGCACCGCATCTTCCAGGACCGGGTGCGGCTGCCCCAGACCTCCGGCACCACCTCCGGCTTCGGCGTAGGGCTGTCGGTCTGCCGCCGCATCGCCGAGGTGCACGGGGGGCGCATCTGGGTGGTGTCCGAGTCGGGCGAGGGCGCCTGCTTCAACTTCACCGTGCCGGTCTGGACCGGCCAGAGCTCCCCGGAGCCTGACCGCACGGCCGCCGCGGGCCCCGCCGCCGGCGACCTTCCTTGACGAAGGGTCCCTCCGGCCCGTAGCGTCCAGCACATCAGATCGGCGCCAAGCCGACTGTGGCCTCGCCCCCATCGTCTAGAGGCCTAGGACACCTCCCTTTCACGGAGGCGACAGGGGTTCGAATCCCCTTGGGGGTATGTATCGGTTCCGGGCTCGGGACGGCTTCGTCCTGACCCGTTGTTTACTCAACGGGGTGATCAAGAGCTCCGACGCTTCCGCGCTGGCCTGAGCGGCCATTGTTCAGCGGGCTACTGCACTGCTGCCGCGGAACGGGCGGATCGCGAAGGGCCTCAGGGCTGCTGGGAGCGGCGCTGGGCTTCCCGCTGCACGCCCCGCAGGTTGCTGGCCAGATCCTCCTTCAGGCGCTGCTCGATCAGCCCGATCGGCATGCCCGGCTTGCCCTGCACGGTGAGGTCGTAGAGGAGCCAGGTGCTGGTGTCGTCGGCCCCCACCTGCCAGACGCCCTGGAAGCAGCGGAAATCCCCCTCGAGCATGCGGAAGGCCAGGCGGCCCTGCTCCGGCTCCTCGTTCAGCTCCAGCTGAACGCGGGCACTGAAGCGCAGCCCGCAGAACTGCTGGGTGCCCACCTGCTCCAGGGCCACCAGGTTGCCGCGGCGCCAGAGCTGGCGGGAGCTGGCGAGATTGGGAATGAAGCGGTCGAGATGGTCGTAGTCGGTGAGGACCGACCAGATCCACTCGGGGGCGAGGTCGAGGCGCAGCTGCACCGCCAGGCGCCGTGTGCCCTGCGGGAGACGCTCCATCTCCTGCTGGATCGTGTCGAGGGCGCAACTGGCCTCGCTGGCGACCATGGCCTCGGTTGACGGGAGGTGCACGGGGCGGGGAAACGACGCCAGAAGCTGTGCCAAGACGGATCGGAGCTCGCTCGGGGCTTGGGTGAGGGTGGCAGCGGTCGGCACCGGAATTGGTGCGACGGAACACAAACTAACCGGTGTCTCCGGAATCCGGTCAACGAATCCGCACCGAGGGGCCGAGAGCCGAGTTCTCTATGATCGGGCCGATTTTCGGCTCCGACGCCCGCATGCGTGTTTCCACCGGCAAGGCCACCCAGTCCGACGGCCGCATGTTCACGGTTGTGGTCGAAGGCTTCGGCGTCGGTCTGCAGCGGCGTGCCGAGCGTCGGATCACCGTGCCCTTCCCCCAGCTGCAGCGGCTGATGCAGACCATCGCCCAGCAGGGCGGACGCATCAAGGCCGTGACCGCCGAGGAGGTCCCCGCGGGCTCCGCCACCCCGGCCCCCAGTGACGCTGCGGTCTCCGACGCCCCGGCCGCCACCCCCACCCCCGCCAAGAAAGCCCCCGTGAGCCACGCCGACGTCCCGGTCAACCTCTACAAGCCCAAGGATCCCTTCATCGGCACGGTCCTCGATAACTACAGCCTCCTGGCGGAGGGGGCCATCGGCCGGGTGAACCACATCACCTTCGACCTCTCGGAAGGCAACCTCCACTACATCGAGGGCCAGAGCATCGGCATCATTCCCGATGGCGAGGACGCCAACGGCAAGCCCCACAAGCTGCGTCTTTACTCGATCGCCAGCACCCGCCACGGCGACAACTGCGAGGGCGGCACCGTCTCCCTCTGCGTCCGCCAGCTCCAGTACGAGAAGGACGGCTCCACCATCAACGGCGTCTGCTCCACCTTCCTGTGCGACATCGAGCCGGGCGCCAAGGTGAAGATCACCGGCCCGGTCGGCAAGGAGATGCTCCTGCCCCCCGATGAGGACGCCAATGTGATCATGCTGGCCACCGGCACCGGCATCGCGCCGATGCGCGCCTACCTGCGCCGCATGTTCGAGCCCTCCGAGCGGGCCAGGAACCCCGAGTACCAGTTCCGCGGCAAGGCCTGGCTGATCATGGGGGTCCCCAAGACGCCCAACCTCCTCTACGAGGACGACTTCCAGCGTTACCTGGCCGAGTACCCGGAGAACTTCCGCTACACCAAGGCGATCAGCCGCGAGCAGCAGAACCCCAGCGGCGGCCGCATGTACATCCAGGACCGGGTCACCGAGCACGCCGATGAGATCTTCTCCCTGATCGAAGATCCCAAGACCCACGTCTACATGTGTGGTCTGCGTGGCATGGAACCCGGCATCGACGAGGCCATGACCGCCGCCGCCGCCGCCAAGAACCTCAACTGGAGCGAGCTGCGGCCCCAGCTCAAGAAGGCCGACCGCTGGCACGTCGAGACCTACTGAGCCGAACGCCCCACGGGGCAACCGCCCCTTTCCAGGGCCCGCCTCCGGCGGGCCTTTTTGCTGGCTGACGATCCGAGAATGCTCACACCGGCAGGCTCCCTGTGGCGGCGATGCAGCGGGATGCCTGCGCCGCCGTTAAACCAGGGATGACCGGACGCCCTCCCCATGACCGCCATCCTCACCAACCCCCTGCGGGTTGGTCTGCGCCAGGAGCGGGTGATCTCGCCCCAGTGCATCGTCATCTTCGGGGCCAGCGGTGATCTCACCCACCGCAAGCTGATCCCGGCGCTGTTCGAACTGTTCCGCCAACGAAGGCTGCCCAGCGAATTCGCTGTCCTCGGCTGCGCCCGGCGTCCCTGGAGCGACGAGGAGTTCCGCGAGAAGATGGGGGCCGCCCTGGCCGATGAGATCGCCTCCCATCGCACCGCCTGGGAGCAGTTCGCCCAGGGCCTCTTCTACGAGCCGGTCGACCTGCAGCAGAGCGAGCACCTGGTGCGCCTCGGCCAGCGGCTGGAGAGCATCGACCGGCTGCGGGCCACCCGGGGCAACCGCACCTTCTACCTCTCGGTCTCGCCGGAGTTCTACGGCAGTGGCTGCCGCGCCCTGGCCGGTGCCGGCCTGCTGGCCGATGCCGAGCGCAGCCGGGTGGTGATCGAGAAGCCCTTCGGCCGTGACTACGCCAGCGCCCAGGCCCTCAACAAGGTGGTGCAGGCCTGCGCCAAGGAAAGCCAGGTGTTCCGCATCGACCATTACCTGGGCAAGGAAACGGTCCAGAACATCCTGGTGCTGCGCTTCGCCAACACGATCTTCGAGCCGATCTGGAACCGGAACTACATCTCCAGCGTCCAGATCACCGCGGCCGAGACCGTGGGGGTGGAGGAGCGGGCTGGGTACTACGAGTCGTCCGGCGCCCTGCGGGACATGGTGCAGAACCACCTCACCCAGATCCTGGCCCTGACGGCCATGGAGGCCCCCGGCCGCTTTGATCCGGAGGCCATCCGCAACGAGAAGGCCAAGGTGCTGCAGTCCGCCAGCCTGGCCAACGAGGAGGAGCCCTGGAAGTGCTGCGTGCGGGGCCAGTACGCCTCCGGCGGCAGCATGGCCAGGCCCCTGCCCGGCTACCGCCAGGAGCCGGGGGTGAACGCCAACAGCACCACCGAAACCTATGTGGCCATGAAGGTGGCCATCAACAACTGGCGCTGGCAGGGCGTGCCCTTCTACCTGCGCACCGGCAAGCGGCTGCCGAAGCGCCTCAGCGAGGTGGTGCTCACCTTCCGGGAGGCTCCGGTGCATCTGTTCGATGCCGCCGGTGGCGCCCCCACCCCCAACCAGCTGATCCTGCGCATCCAGCCCGACGAGGGCGCCGAGTTCAAGTTCGAGGTCAAGGCCCCCGGCTCCGGGATGCGCAGCCGCCCGGTCGACATGGCCTTCAGCTACGACGAATCCTTCGGCGAACCCTCCGACGAGGGCTACGTGCGGCTGCTCGCCGACGCCATGCTGGGCGATCCCACCCTGTTCACCCGCAGTGACGAGGTGGAGGCGGCCTGGCGGCTGTACACCCCGCTGCTGGCCCTGATCGAGGAATCCCCCTGGCAGCTGCCGGTCCAGCCCTACGAGGCCAGCACCTGGGGGCCGGCCGCCGCCGATGGCCTCTTGGCCAAGGACGGTCTGATCTGGCGGCGTCCCTGAGACACGGCTCCAGGGCCCCCGCGCCCCTTCCCTTCCGCAGCCCCGCGACCCCTGCCCCCCTTCCGCGCCCATGGCTCCCCAGCTCACCCTCCAGGCCCCCCTCGATCTGCCGCCGGAGGAGGTCAATCCCTACCTGCACCGCCTCTGGACCCACGATCTGGAAGGGTCCACCGGGGCCGCCACCTTCACCCTGGTGGTCTGGGAGCCGTCCTGGCTGGAGCAGCAGATGGTCCGCATCGGCCGGGTTGACGGGCCGATCACCGGCCTGCTGCGCACGGAGCTGCTGGAGGCGGCCCGCCAGGCCGTGCCGGAAACCGGCCTGCCCTACAGCACCGCACCCATGGATCCCCGCCTGGCCTGGGCCATCGGCCAGAAGGAGGGGAACCACCGCACCGAGGACCTGCGCGGTCAGTTCGTCGAGAGCGCCATCAGCGCCCACATGCCCCGGCGGCTGATCACCCTGGCCCCCACCCTCGACCCGGGCCATCCCCTGGAGACCCTGGTGGCGGCCTACTGCCCGCTGCCTGAGGAGGGGGGCGCTGGCGCCGCCTGCGGCGACGTGGTGGTGCTGCGCGGCGGCATGGGCGCCCTGAAGCAGAGCCTCGATCTGATCGTCTCCCTGGTGGACGACTCCCTGCCCTGCTGGGTGTGGTGGAACAGCAGCCTGGATGAGCCCTCCGAGATGCTCGAGGCCCTGGCGCCGCTGCCCCGGCGGTTGGTGATCGACAGCTCCCTGGGCGAGCCGCGCCGCTGCCTCGACCTGATGCTGGCCCGGATCAGCGCTGGCCAGGCCGTCAACGATCTCAACTGGCTGCGGCTGCGCACCTGGCGCGAATCCCTGGCCATGGTGTTCGATCCCCCGTCCCGCCGCGATGCCCTCGGCCACGTGGTGCAGCTCGACATTGACGTCGAGGGGGACCACCCGGTGAAGGGGCTGCTGCTGGCCGCCTGGATCGCCGACCGGCTCGGCTGGCACCTGATCACCAGCTACGCGGTGGAGGTGGACGGGCCCGGCCCGGGGATCACGGCGGAGTTCGAGCGCACCGACGGGGTGGCGGTCCAGTTCACCCTGATGCCCGTGCCCATGGGGGCGCCCAAGACCCACCCCGGCGCCATCGTCGGCATGCGGCTGATCTGCGAACCCCAGCAGCGCCCGCCCCTGTGCGTGATTCTCTGCTCGGAGTCCGGCGGCTGCATGCGGCTGGAGTCCGGTGGCATGGCCAGCATGGAGCTGGCGGAGGGGGTGGTGCCCCTGCCGGAGGAGAGCGAGGAGATGGAGATGGCCCGCCTGCTCTCGGGGGGCCACGACTCCACTTCACCGCTGCTGGCGGCGGCCGCCCCGCTGGCGGCGAGCCTGCTGCCAGGCTGAGGCACCTTCCGCCGGAGCGGCCGATGCCGCCGACCGCATGAGCTGCCTGATCGCGGCCCCCTGCAGCGGCAGCGGCAAGACCCTGCTGAGCCTCAGCCTGGCGGCCGTGGCCAGGGCGCGGAGGGAGACCATTCAGCCCTTCAAGGTGGGGCCCGACTACCTCGACCCCCAGCTGCTGGGGGCGGTGGCGGGCCGCCCCTGCCGCAACCTCGACCCGCTGCTCTGCGGCGAGGACTGGGTGCGGCGCAGCTACCGCTGGCACGGCGGCCGGGCCGACCGGGTGCTGGTGGAGGGGGTGATGGGCCTGTTCGACGGCCGCGGCTCCGGCAGCGAGGGCAGCTCCGCCGCCGTGGCCGCCCTGTTGGCGCTGCCGGTGGTTCTGGTGGTGGAGGCGTCGCGCCAGGCCGGCAGCCTGGCGGCCCTGGTGCGCGGATTCCGTGACCACGGCCCACCCCGGGTGACCCTGGCCGGGGTGGTGCTGAACCGGGTCGGCAGCGAACGGCACCGGCGGCTCCTGGCCGAGGCCTTGGCCGCCATCGAGGTGCCCCTGCTGGGGGTGCTGCCCAGCCATCCCAGCCTGGAGCTGCCCTCCCGCCACCTGGGCCTGCTGACCCCGGGGGAACTGGGCGACCTGGGCGAACGCCAGAAGATCTGGGCCGCCCTGGCCGAGCAGCACCTCGACCTGGCGCAGCTGTGGCCGCTGCTGGCGCCCCCGCCGCCGGCGCCGGAACGGCGCGATCCGATTCGCTGGTGCCTCGACCAGGTCCCGCCGGAGCCGGTTCCCGCCGGGGCCGCAGCGGGGGCCGCCCTGGGTCAAGGAGCCACCGGGGCCGGAACCCCCCTGCCGGTGGCGATCGCCAGCGACGCGGCCTTCCACTTCCGCTACCCGGAAGCTCAGGAGCTGCTCCAGGCCTGCGGCCTCAGCCCGGTGCCCTGGAGCCCCCTGGCCGACGATCCCCTGCCCCCGGACTGCCGGGCCGTGCTGCTGCCCGGCGGCTACCCCGAGCTCCATGCCGCCCGGCTGGCGGCCAGCCACCGCAGCCTCGGATCCCTCCGGTCCGCCGCCCGGGGCGGTCTGCCGATCGTGGCCGAGTGCGGCGGCCTGCTGCTGCTGGGCCGGGAGCTGGAGGATCCGGACGGCCTGCCCCACCCCATGGCCGGCCTGCTCCCCTTCCGCGCCCGCCGGGGGCCCCTCAGCCTGGGCTACCGGCAGGCCGTGCCGGTGGCCGACGGGCTGCTGGTGCGCCGCGGTGAATCCCTTTGCGGCCATGAGTTCCACCGCTGGCAACTGCTGCCCCAGCCTTCCGGCGGCGAGCTGTTGGCAGAGGCCCAGAGCCTGTGGCAACTTGAAGGATGGGGATCACCCGGGAGGATCGAAGGATGGAGCGCGCCGACCGTTCACGCCACCTGGCTGCACCTCCACTGGGCTGGATGCCCGGCGATTCCCTCGAGACTGGCCAGATCCGCCGCCAGCGCCGTGCCGCTGCCGAGGAACGCCGCTTCCTGCAACCCAGTCTCCGGGTGACGGCCACGCCCCAGGAGCGCTGGCGCATGAGCGTCCGCGGTCTGGTGCAGGGGGTGGGCTACCGGATGGGCTGCCGCCAGAAGGCCATCGACCTCGGCCTCAGCGGCTGGGTGCGCAACCGTCCCGATGGTTCGGTGGAGGTGGAGGCCGAGGGCCTGCCGGACCGCCTGGTGGAACTGCGTCTCTGGTGCGAGAAGGGTCCCCAGGGCGCCCACGTGAGCGGCGTCACCAGCGGTCAGGTGGCCGTGGCGGGCACCGACTGGTTCGAGATCCGCACCTGAGCACCCGCAGCCCGGACAATGGGCTGTCACGACTCCCAATGAATGCCGACCCCCAGCCTCTGGAGCGAACTGTTTGGGTTCGGCCTGGCGATCAGTTTCAGTCCGCTGCACATCGGTCTGCTGCTGCTGATTTTGCTGGGCCCCAGCCCGCTCCGCCGGGGCAGCTGGTTCGTGCTCGGCTGGCTGCTCACCTCCGCGGCGGCCATCGCCCTGCTGCTGAGCGTGGGCCACGGCCTGCTGCTCACCATGGAACGGGGCACCGACCAGCGCACCGGCCTCGACCTGCTGGGGGCGGGCGGACTGCTGGCCCTGGGTCTCAACGGTCTGCTGAGCAGCCGCCAGGGGGGCGGTCCCCCCGGCTGGACCCGCCGGCTGGACGGCTTCTGCGCCCTGCCCCTGCCGCTCCTGCTCGGCCTCAGCGCTGCCGTCCAGGTGTCGAGCCCGGACGACCTGTTACTCTACGCCAGGACCGCCGCCAGCCTGCTGGAGGCCGGGCTGAGCCGGCCGCGGGAGGTGCTGATCACGGCGGTCTTCAGCCTGTTTTCCGGCACCCTGCTGCTCCTGCCCCTCGGGGGGCTGGTGCTGGTGGGGCAGGAGCGACTGCTGCCGGTGCTCCAGGCAGGCAAGCTCTGGCTGTTCGACAACGCTGAGCTGATTGTCGCGGCCATCTGCTTCGCTCTGGCCGTCTACCTGGGCTGGCAGGGGTTCGAAGGTCTGCGGGCGGGATGAGGCTCAGGGGCCGGCCGGGGGCTCCTCGGCCTCCAGGATCCGGCCCAGATACTTGGGATCGTGCAGGGTGCCGTGGCGAGAGAGGGGAAGCACCCGTTCCCTGGGCAGGCCAGGAAGGCGCTGGCGGGAGCGCAGCATCATCCAGCGCCTCACCAGGACCACCACGCCCACCAGGGCTGCGGTGATCCCCAGGGCCCCCACATCCGTCAGCAGCTCACCGCCGGCAGAGCCGCTGGTGGTCCCGGCGTCGGCAGGCTGCCCTTCCGTGGCCGGGGCGGTGCCGATCAAGGACAGCAGGCCAGTCTGCGGAGGCGCCATGCCTAGCGGGGCCCACAGGGGACGGGATTCCACCACGAATCGGTCGTCCACCACGAAGCGATCGTGATGAGGGTAACGGTTCGTTGGCGTTTCCGCACGCCCCGGGGGCCAGCCGCTTCAGGTCCGGCCACCGGCGTCGCCGCTCTGCCGCAGCCAGCGGTCCCAGCGCTCCCGCTCGCCGGCCGCCGCGGTTCCCGCCATCAGGGTGACCGCCTGGCTGGCCCGGCTCACCGCCACGTAGACCAGCCGCTGGCGCAGTGGCTCGTCCCGCGGCCAGAAGACGTCCTCATCGATGAACACCTCGCCGAAGGTGCTGCCCTGGCTGCGATGGACGGTGAGCACCGCCGCCGGTCCGAGGGAGGCGAAGGCGTCGCGCACGAGGAAGAAGCGGCGCCAGAGGGCCTTGCCGTCCTTCTGGCCCGCCTCCCTGGCCTGAAGCCGCAGCCGCTCCAGCACCCCGTCCAGGCAGGCCCGCCCTGCGCTGCCGATCGGTGGCAGCAGGCGCAGGTTGAGCTGGGATTCCCCCGCCTCCACGGTGGCGTTGAGGGTGTCGATCACCGCCGCTCCGAGGGAGGCGTCCACGCCGAACTCGGCCAGATCGCAGCGGTCGGGCCGCACGTCCCGCACCACCAGCTCCCGGTTGCTGCCCAGCAGCAGGTCCGGCTCCTCGGCGGCGGCGTCCCCCTCCCGGCAGGCCGGCGCCATCACGGCCGTGCGGGTGATCAGCACCTCGCCGGGGAGCACCGGCAGCTGGTCGGCCATGGCGCCATGCAGGGCGCGGCGGGCGATCGGCACCAGCCGCTCCAGGGAGCGGTTCGTGTAGCAGAGGATCCGGGCCAGGTCGGGATCGTCGGCTTCGGCGCTGCGGCGCAGGCCTTCCTGGGCGGCCGCCAGCCAGTCGGTCCGCCCCAGCAGCGACACCCGGCCCTCGGCGCTGCGCACCGGATCCAGCAGCGGCGGCCGGCGGCAGGGCAGGGCCCCTTCCCGCAGGCCGCCGGCCAGGCGCAGCACCGGGCCCCCGTGGCGGACCACGTGGGTCAGGGCCACCCGCCGGGCCCGCCCCAGGGCGAACACCGGACTGCACTCCTCCCCCACCGGCGGCAGCTGGGCCGGATCCCCCACGAACACCAGCCGGGTGCGGTAGGCCTGGGCGCAGCGCAGGGTGATCTCCAGCAGGCTGCCATCCACCATGGAGGCCTCGTCGATCAGCACCAGCCCGAGGTTCTCCAGCGCCAGGGCGGTTTGGAGGGTCTCCTCGCAGCGCTCCCGATCCCCCTGCCGCTTCAGCTTCAGCCGCAGCAGCCGGTGGATGGTGGAGGGGTACCAGGTGGGCTGCAGACCCGCCAGGGCGAGGTGGTGGCGCAGCACGCCCACCGCCTTGTGGGTGGGGGCGACCACCGTCCAGCAGAGGCCGGCCCGCTCCGCCAGGGCCAGGAAGCGCATCGACAGGAAGGTCTTGCCGGTGCCCGCGTAGCCCTCCAGCACGAACGGCACCCCATCGGCCGGTGCACCGAGCCAGGCGGCGAAGGCGGCGGCCGCCTGCTGCTGGTCATCGCTCAGGCCGGTCTGATCGCTCACCCCAGCGGTAACCAGCCGGCGCCCTGGGCGATCTGCAGGGGCGAGCCCAGCAGGGCCAGGCCCGGCAACGCCACCAGGGGCCCGATCAGGCTGCCCACCAGCACCTCGGCGCGCGTGTGGCCGAGGTTCTCCTTCAGGGGGCGCAGCACCGGGGCCCCCTCAGGACCGTCCTGGGGATGGGTGTCCCAGAGCCCGTCCGGGAGGCCGTTCACCCGCTGGGCCGTCAGCCCGGCGGCGCGGCGGACGCCGCTGGCGTCATAGAGGACGACGAAGCAGAGCACGGCCGCCAGGGCGAACAGGGGATCGGCGAAGCCCAACTCCCAGCCCAGGCCCGCGGCGGTGCCCGTCATCAGGGAGGAGTGGCTCGACGGCATGCCGCCCGTCTCGATCAGCACCGCCGGGCGCCAGCGGCGATGCACCACCAACTCGATCAGCAGCTTGGAGAGCTGGGCCACACCGCAGGCGACCAGGCCCCAGGCGAGCACGCCGTTGGCCAGCACCTCGCCCAGGGCCTCGAGGGCGCCGATGGCTGCGCTCATCGGTCGCGACTGGTGATGTAGTCAGCCAGGGCCAGCAGGGGGGCGGCGTTGGCGCTCCAGGGCTCCAGCACCGCCTTGGCTTCGCTCACCAGGGCATCGGCGCGTCGGCGGGATTCCTCCAGGCCCAGCAACTTGGGATAGGTGGTCTTGTCGGCGGCCAGGTCCTTGCCCGCCGTCTTGCCCAGCACGTCGCTGCTGGCGGTGACATCGAGGATGTCGTCGATGATCTGGAAGGCCAGGCCGATGCCGCGGGCGTAGGTGCGCAGGGCCGCCAGCAGCTCCTCGGAGGCCCCGGCGATCAGGGCACCGGAGATCACGCAGGCCCGCAGCAGGGCGCCGGTCTTGTGGAGGTGGATGTACTCGAGGGTGTCGAGATCCACCTGGCGGGCTTCGCATTCCAGATCCACCACCTGGCCGCCCACCAGGCCAGGGGCGCCGGAGGCCAGGGCCAGCTCACCCACCACCTGCAGCAGCCGTTCGGGGGGAACCCCCGGGCTGCGCAGGGCCACCATCTCGAAGGCGCGGGTCAGCAGGGCATCGCCGGCCAGGATGGCCTTGGCTTCGCCATACACCTTGTGGTTGGTGGGCCGGCCGCGGCGCAGGTCGTCGTTGTCCATGGCGGGCAGGTCGTCATGGATGAGCGACATGGTGTGGATCATCTCCATCGCCACCGCCGTGGGCATGGCCAGATCGGCGTCGCCGCCCGCCAGCTCGCAGGCCGCCAGGGTGAGGATCGGCCGCAGACGCTTGCCGCCCGCCAGCAGGGAATAGCGCATCGCCTCCCGCAGCGATTCGGGCCGTTCCGGACCGAGGGAAGTGTCCAGGGCGGTCTCCACACGCCAGCGGGCCGCCTCCAGATAGGCGGTGAAGTCGAAAGCCGTGCTCACCGCCGGGGCCATGGAGTCCTGAGTCTTCGCGCGGATTCTCTCAGGCCGATGGTGGCAGATGCCGGCTCTGCGCAACAGTTTGGGATCGGCGGCGATGCATTGGGATGCATTGGCGAAGCGTTCGGGAGCCAACCCCTGAAAGCTCCCTAGGTTGATCTATCCACCCTCAGCAGGTTCTCGAAGTGAGACATTTCAGGGTGTGGTCACCGATTCCCCAGGCGTGCCTGCGCCGCCTGGCTGCTTCGCGGGCATGAGCGGTTTCGGCTGGGCCTGGCCACAGGTCGCTTCTGTTCTGACCCTAGCCAGCGGGGCTGTGGTGGTGCTCTGGTCAGCCAGTCTGCACAGGCAGGCAAGGCGCCGAATGGAGGCGTTGAACCGGGACCGCGAGGATCTCAGCGCCATCATCCACTCCATCCCCGATCCCCTGATCGAAATCTCGGCGGCCGGGGAGATCCTGGCGATTCACAGTGCCCAGCGGGGACTGTTCCATCTGCCGGAGAACCCGGACGGACGACCCCATCTGCAGGATGTTCTCTCCCCTGCGGCCGCCACCACGATGCAGGAAGCGCTGGCGCTGGCAGACGCCTCCGTGGACGGCCGCTCCCCCAGGCGGCAGATCGAGATGGCCAAGCCCGGGGGCGTCGACTGGTTTGAGCTCTCGATCGCCCGCAAGGACCAGGAGAACCCGGATGGCCCCCACTACCTGATGCTCTGCCGGGACATCACCGAGCGCAAAGGCTACGAAGCAGGGTTTCTGCGACTCAACCGGCTCTACGCCACCTTGAGTGCCTCCAACAAGGTGGTGGCCAGGGTCAGGGACAGCGAGGAGATGCTCGCCCAGATCTGCCGCCTGGCGGTCACCTCCGGGGAGATGCGACTGGCCTGGGTTGGGATGATCGAACCGGTCAGCCGCCGGATCAGACCGGTGGCCTGGTTCGGCGACGACAGCGCCTATCTCGATGAACTGGTGATCAGTCTCGATCCGGACGACCCCATGGGGCAGGGTCCCTTCGCGACCGCCCTGCGGGAGAACCACCCCCTCTGGGTCGAGGATTTCATGACGGACCCCTCGCTCGTGCCCTGGCATGAACGGGCACGCACCTACGGATGGGGGGCTGCCGCCTTCCTGCCCCTGCACCGTGACGGCGTCGTGATCGGCGGTCTGGGGATCTATGCCAATGAAACCGACCGATTCGATGTCAAGAGCCAGCAGTTGCTGATCGATCTGGTCGGCGGCATCGATAGCGCCCTCGACCGGCTCAGCCTCGAGGCCACCCGCGAGGCGCTCCAGGACGCGGTCAAGGCCAGTGAGGAGCAATTCCGGGAGATCACCGAGTCCACCCACGAGGTGATCTGGTCCTTGGATCCCGAGACCCTTCGCTACCTGTATGTGAGCCCCTCCGTGCTGCGGCTGCGGGGGTTCACGGCCGAGGACGTGATGGCCGCGCCTTTCGAGAAGGCTTTGCGGGGGGACGTGGCCGACCATCTGAAGCGCCAGATCAGCCAGCAGCTGGCGGAGTTCAACGCCGGGTTGCGAAACGGCGACATGGTCACGGTCGAAGAGAACGAACTCCTGGCCAAGGACGGATCGATGATCTGGACCGAATCGGTCACCAAGCTGGTGCGCAACCAACGCACCGGCCGGGTGGAACTCCACGGGGTGACGAGGGACATCACCGAGCGCCGGTTCGCCAAGGAACAGATCGAGCGGCTGGCCTATTTCGATCCCCTCACCGGCCTGGCCAACCGGACGTTGCTGCAGGATCGGGTCCAGAACGGTCTGGACCTGGCCAAGCGCTCCCAACGGCCCCTGGCCCTGCTGTTCCTCAACATCGACAACTTCAAGCTCGTCAACGACAACCTCGGCCATGACACGGGCAACCGGGTGCTTCTGGAGGTGGCCAAGCGTCTGAAGCCGATCCTGGGGGACGCCGACACGCTCTCCCGCACCGGTGGCGACGAATTCGTGGTGGTGCTGCCCGATTCGGACATCACCGCCACCCGCTGCGTGGCGGAACGGTTGCGGCAGGCGATCGCCCAGCCCTACGGGCTCGCCGCCGACCCCCTCTTTCTCACCGCGTCGGTGGGCATCGCCCACTTCCCTGACGATGGCACCACCCCGCAGCAGTTGATGCGCAACGCCACCACGGCGCTGCACCAGGTCAAGGTGGCCGGCCGCAATGACCTCCAGTTCTTCACGCCCAGCATTCAGGAACGCAGCGCCCGCTCCCTGCGGCTCACCAACGCCCTGCACCAGGCCATCCAGCGCGGGGAACTGAGCCTGGAGTACCAACCCCAGCTCGAACTCAGCAGCAACCTCATCTTCGGGGCCGAGGCCCTGATCCGCTGGACCCATTCCGCTCTGGGGCCGATAGCGCCGACCGAATTCATTCCCCTGGCCGAAATGGGCGGGCTGATCGGGACGATCAGCCAGTGGGTGCTGTGCCGTGCCCTCCACGATGCCCATTCCTGGACAGAGCTGGGAGCGACACCGTTGACCGTCTCGGTCAACATCTCCGCCCTGCAGTTCGACCATGGCAACCTTGCCGGCATGGTTTTCGAACAGCTTCACGCTGAAGCTTTCCCGCCCAGCCGATTGGAGTTGGAGCTCACCGAGTCGGTGACGCTCGCGGATCCGGAGAAGGCCCTGGCCCAGATGGAGCAGCTCTACGCCCACGGGATCAGCGTGGCCATCGATGACTTCGGCACCGGCTATTCCTCCCTGAGCTATCTGAAGCGGATCCGGGCCCACCGCCTGAAGATCGACCGATCCTTCATCGCTGATCTTGCGGTCAACGACGACGATCGCACCATCGTGTCAGCCATCATCAGCCTGGCCCGCTCGATGGGCATGCGCACGATCGCCGAAGGGGTGGAATCCCCCGAGCAACTGTCCCTGCTCCGCACCCTCGGCTGTGATGAGATCCAGGGCTACCTGCTCAGCGGCCCCCTGCCCCAGGACGCCTTCATGGCGTTCATCCAGGAGCCGGTCCCTTTCCGTCTGCCAGTGGCGCCGTCAGGGGAGCAGGTCGCCTAGGGGGTGCTCGAGCCCGTGGCGCTCACACCAGGCCAGCACGGTGTTGACCAGCAGCATGGCCACCGTCATCGGCCCCACCCCACCGGGCACCGGCGTGATCGACGCCGCCAGCGGCTCGACCGTCTCGTAGTCCACATCCCCGCAGAGCCTGCCCTCCAGTCGGTGGATGCCCACATCCACCACCACGGCCCCCGGCTTGACATGCTGGGCTCCGATGAGCCGGGGTCGACCGGCCGCCACCACCAGGATTTCAGCCTCCCGCGTCACCTCCGCCAGGTGATGGGTGCGGGAATGGGCCACGGTGACGGTGGCATCGGCCGCCTGGAGCATCAGGGCCATCGGCTTGCCCACCAGGATGCTGCGGCCCACCACCACGGCCCGGGCGCCGGCGATCGGCACAGCGGCACTGCGCAGCAGGGCCATCACCCCTGCCGGCGTGCAGCTGCGTGGGCCCCGCTCCCCCTTGAGCAGGCGCCCCAGGTTGAGGGTGTGCAGGCCATCGGCGTCCTTGTCCGGGTCGATCGCCGCGAGCAGAGGCCCCTCATCGAGGCCCTGGGGCAGGGGCAGCTGCAGCAGGATGCCGTCGACCGTCGGGTCGGCGTTGAGGCGGGCGATCAGGGCCAGCACGTCCTCGGCCGCAGTGTCCGCCGCCAGATGGCCGCCATGGCTGCGGATGCCGACGCGCCGGCAGGCCTTCTCCTTGTTGGCCACATAGACGCCGCTGGCAGGATCATCCCCCACCCGCAGCACCGCCAGGCCCGGGGGGCGTCCCGCCACCGCCAGCCCATCGGCGACCACGGCGTTCAGCCGCCCTTCAATCACCGCCGCCAGTCGCCTGCCATCGAGAAGGGTGGCCATCAGGGGGGGAGCGTTGCCGGTCCCCAGCATGCACCGACGCGTCGTAAAGGGGGAGCCTCACCCGTTGGCTAGCCTGGATCAATGAGATTCGGGCTGCGGCGGATCAGGGGACTGTGGCGCCACTTGCTGCGGCTCGAGCGTCCCCGTCAGGCCCTGGTGGCCTGGCGCCCCGGGGGCGGTCTGCTCGTGCTCCTGCTCTGTCTGCTGGTGGCTCTCCTCTCCAGCTGGCCCTGGTTGGTGGAGCCGAACCTGCGTCCCGGCATGCCGGCCCCGTTCACCGCCCGCGCCCCGGCCGATGCGACGGTGATTGACAGCACCGACCTGGAGCAGCGTCGCAGTCAGATGCTGCCCCGCAGCCAGATCCAGGTGGTCGACCCCCAGGCCAGTGCAGCCCTGGTGCAGCAGTTGGAGCTGCGGCTGCAACGGGTGCGCCAGAAGGTCGCCGACGATCAGCCCCGGCCCGATTCCCTCAATCTCACCGAGGAGGAGCGCCGCTGGCTGGCGAGGCTCACCCCCCCCGACCTGATGCGCTGGAAGGTGTCCCTGCGCCGGGCCCAGCAGCGCATGCTCAGCCAGGGCGTCGTGGCCAGTCTGTCCGAGGGCCAGTTGCTCACCGCCGCCGAGCTCCAGCTGCACGACCTCTCCCCCCCCGCCCGCAGCCTGGGCAGCCGCCTTCTGGCCACGAGCCTCCAGGGCCGCACCAACCTTCGCGGCGACAGCTTTCTCAGCCAGCGCCGCATCGAGGACCTGCTCACCCGCCAGGGGCTGCCCACGATCCAGGTCCGCAAGAACGATCTGATCACCCGGCAGGGGGAGCCGATTAGCCCCCAGGCCTTCGACGTGCTGGAGCACTTCGATCTGGTCAACCATCGCCCCCGGCCCGTGGCCTGGCTGGGCCGCTTCAGTGAGGCCCTCGCCGCCTGCGGGGTGATGCTGCTGGTGATGCGCCGCTGGCGCGCCAGCCTCGAGCCTCGCCAGGCCCTGCTGGCCCTGGCGATGCTGGTGCTGGTGCAGGGGTGCAAACTCTGGCTCGGCAGCCAGGTCAGCCCCCTGGCGCTTCTGGTTCCCCCCACCCTGCTGCTCTCCCAGGGGCTGGGCACGGCCGCCGGACTGGCCTGGCTGGCCGTAGCCGCCATGCTCTGGCCGGCGCCCGTCGAGGGCCTGCTGGTGCCACAGCTGGGGGTAGCGGCGTTGGTCGCCGCCGTGGCGGCGGTGCTGGCGGGGCGGCAGCGCAACCGGGCCCAGCTGCTGCAGCTGGCCCTGCTGTTGCCCGTCGGCGCCGTGCTGCTGCAGTGGCTGCTGATCCATCTCTTCCATCTGCACAGCCTCGAGGCCTCCCCGGGGCCGTTCAGCGGCACCGAGCTGCTGCAGGAGGCCCTGCTGGTGGCGGGCCTGCTGATGGCCGGTCTGCTGCTGGCGCCGCTGGTGGAAAGCTTCTTCGGCCTGCTCACCCGGGCCCGGCTGATGGAACTGGCCGATCTGGAGCGCCCTCTCCTGCGTCGCCTGTCGATGGAGGCGCCCGGCACCTTCGAGCACACCCTGATGATCTGCGGTCTGGCCGAGGAGGGGGCCCGCGCGATCCAGGCCGATGTGGACCTGATCCGCACCGGCGCCCTGTACCACGACGTCGGCAAGCTGCACGGTCCCCAGTGGTTCATCGAGAACCAGGATCAGGGCGCCAACCCCCACGATGAGCTGGACGATCCCTTCGCCAGTGCCGCCATCCTCCAGGCCCACGTCGACGAGGGGCTGAAGCTGGCCCGTCGCTACCGGTTGCCCCGCCCCCTGGCGGACTTCATCCCCGAGCACCAGGGTCGGCTGAAGATGGGCTACTTCCTCCACCAGGCGAAGGAACGGGACCCTTCGGTGCGGGAGGAGCAGTTCCGCTACCGCGGCCCCGCTCCCCGCAGCCGGGAGACGGCGATCCTGATGCTGGCCGACGGCTGCGAGGCCGCCCTGCGCTCCCTGCCGCCGGGCACCACCGAAACCGAGGCCCGGGCGATGGTCAGGCGGCTGGTGGAGGCCCGCCAGAACGATGGCCAGCTCGACGGCAGCGGCATCTCCCGGGCGGAGCTGGAGCTGGTGATCCGCGCCTTCGTACGGGTCTGGAAGCGCATGCGCCACCGGCGCATTCCTTACCCCATCCCCCCCCGCAAGGCCTTCAGCGCCTGAACCGGAGCCGGCCCAGCCAACGGCCCACCGCCAGGCCCAGCGTCACCACCGCCAGACCTCCGATCAGGCTGATCATCACCACGGCGAGCGCCTCACCGGGGCGCCCGCGCCGCAGGGCCAGGCTGATCTCCAGCATCCAGCTGCTGAAGGTGGTGAGTGAGCCGCAGAAGCCGATGCCGCCCAGCAGGATCAGCCGAGGCCGGGGGGGGCGCTGCCCGGCGATCACCCCGATCAGGAAGGTGCCGATCAGGTTGGCGACCAGGTCGGCTTCGATCAGGCCGTTGGGCACCCCCTCCAGGCCTTTGCCCACATCCTCCAGGCGCCAGCGCAGCAGGGCACCGGGTACCGCGCCCGCTGCCACCAGCAGCAGGTCCCGCGCCTCACGGCGCAGGCTGGGGGAGATCGGTGCGGGGGATGGCGCCATCGGACTTCCCTAGGAGCTGCCCAGGGCCAGCCCGGCGCCCACGGCCAGCAGCCCACCCAGCACCGAACCGCCGCAGAGCAGGACGGCCTCGCGGCGCTGGTGGCGGTGCAGGGCCTCGTGCAGTTCGGCGATCCAGGTGGAGAAGGTGCTGAAGCTGCCCAGGAAGCCCGTGGCGAGCAGGAGCAGGGTGCGGCCCGCCGCCAGCCCGCAGCTGGCCTCCAGGCTCACCAGCAGGCCGATGGCGAAGCAGGCGATCAGATTGACGCCGAACGTGCCCCAGTGTTTCCGGGGCAGCATCGGTTCGAAGTGGTTGACCACCCGGAAGCGCAGCCAGGCTCCCGGCACCGCTCCGATCGCCACGAACAGGGCTCCGTTGTCCATGGGTGCCGCCACCTCAGCGCCTCCCCTCCAGCAGGGCCCGCAGCTTGCGCTCCAGCACCACCGACGCCGGCACCAGGGTGATCAGGTTGGCGGCGATCACCGGACCGTCGGCCCGCAGCAGGCCGTAGACGGCCCAGGCCAGCACCCCCAGCGTGAACAGGCCGTACATCCGCAGCGAGATGGCGCTGGTGTCGCCGCTGCGCACGGTCTTCAGCGCCTGGGGGAACAGGCTGAGGGTGGTGAGTGAGGCGGCGCCATAGCCGAGGGCACTCACCGTGAACGACTCCATTGGCGCTGGTCGCTGTGGTCGTCAGCATGACGACATTCCGCCCATCCGGCCATGGCCCTGAGCTTCCGCGAACTGCAGCAGGGGCTGCAGGCCCCGTGGGGCCGGGAGCATGGCGACGCCGGCGGCGGGGCGGGTGCGGATTTCGACCTGCTGATGGTGCCCTCGCTCACCATGGACCCCTCCCAGCTGGCCCTGGTGACGGGGGCCCACCACTACGAGGAACGCCAGCTGTTCTCCCTGATGCGGCTGCGCAATCCGGGCGTGCAGGTGGTCTACGTGACCAGCAAGCTGCTGCCCGAGCTGGTGGTGGACGCGGTGCTGGAGCTGATGCCGGGGGTGCCCACCTCCCATGCCCGCCGCCGGCTGCACCTGTTCGACACCGACGACGGCTCCGCCCGGCCCCTGACCCAGAAGCTGCTGGAGCGGCCGGCCCTGCTCGGAAGGATCCGGGAGCGGCTGCGCCCCGGCCGCAGCTTCATCATCTGTTACGTGGTGACCGAGCTGGAGAAAACCCTCTCCGAGCGCCTGCAGGTGCCGCTGCTGGGCACCGATCCGGCCCTGGGCTACTGGGGCACCAAGGCGGGCAGCCGCGAGCTGTTTGCCCGCTGCGGGGTTCCCCATCCCCCCGGCACCGGGCTGGCCCACGGCCTCGACGACCTGGCGGAGGCGGTGACCGACCTGTGGGAGAGCGACCCTGGGCTGGGCGGCTGTGTGGTCAAGCTGAACGAGGGCTTCAGCGGCGAGGGCAATGCCCGCCTCGACTTCACGCCCCTGGCGCTGGCCGGGCTGGCCAGACGCGAGCGGGTCGGGCTGATCCGGCGGGGCCTCGAGGACCTGCCGATGCCGGCGGCCGGCTGGTCGGAGCTGCTGGCCGGCCAGGGGGCCCTGGCCGAGGCCTGGCTGGAGGGCGGCGACGATCTGCGCTCCCCGAGCGTGCAGGGCACGATCCATCCGGGCGGGATGGTGGAGGTGCTCTCCACCCACGAGCAGATCCTCGGCGGCGCCGGCGGCCAGACCTACCTGGGCTGCTGCTTCCCCGCCGCCGAGCCCTACCGGGTGGCGCTGATGGAGCACGGCCTGGCCGTCGGCCGGGCCCTCGCCGCCGAAGGGGCCCTCGAGCGCTTCGGGGTCGATTTCATCGCCCGCCGCTTCGGCGATCGCTGGGATCTGCAGGCCATTGAGGTCAACCTGCGCCAGGGGGGCACCACCCATCCCTTCATGGCCCTGCGGGCGATCACCGCCGGCAGCCTCGACCCCGCCACCGGCTGCTTCCTTTCCCCCACCGGTCAGCCACTGCACTACCGCGCCACCGACAACCTCAGCGACCCCCGCCTGCGGGGCCTGATGCCGCTCGACCTGATCGACATCGTGGCCGAGGCCGGCCTCCACTACGACCCGGCCCGTCTCCAGGGCAGCGTCTTTCACCTGCTGGGCTGCCTCTCGGAGTTCGGCAAGCTGGGCATGACCTGCATCGGCCGGGATCCGGCGCAGGCCAGCGCCGTCTACCGCTCCACCGTGGCGGAGCTGCTGGCGGGGGCCTGCGCCCGCCGCGGCGCCGGCCTGCCGGCGGCCTCCGGCTGACGCCCCGGGCCGCTCAGGGCAGGATGGGTCAGCACGGGGGGCGCATGGTCTCGATCACCGACCGCGAAGACGACGGCTCCCGGCGTTCCCCCCCGGCCCCCGGACCGCGGCCCTGGATCGGCTGGCTGCAGATCGGTCTGAGCTCCATGCTCGCCGTGCTGTTCCTGGTGATCCTGGCCAAGACGCGGGAGCAGAGCCAACTGCTGATGCGGCTGGAGCAGCGCCTCCAGGGACTGGAGAACAGCCGCGCCCTCGATCGCACCTCCGTGCTGGAGGAGCAGCAGCGGGCCATGGTGGGGCGCCTCCAGACCCTGGAAGCCGGGGCCCAGCGGCTGCAGGCCCTCGAGCAGCAGCAGGACGCGTGGCGCTCCGCCCTGGCCGACCTCCAGGGTCGGGCGGTGCGGCGGCCCCTGCTCTCCCCGGACCCCTTTCCTGCCCCGGAGTCTCCCGCCGCCTCCCCACGCAGTGACGGGGGCGTGTTGCGTCCCCCTGCCCCGCCAAGCCCCTGAGCGGGCCGGTTCAGTCGGTGGCGCCGATCAAGGTGAAGGCGGCCCAGTCCACCGGGTCGGGATGCTGGCGCCGCACGCTCCGCATCGCTTCGCGCAGGGCCAGGGCCTTGGGGCGACCGGCGGCGAGTTCCCGGTAGAAGGCCGTCATCAGCGCTGTGGTGGGGGCATCGGGAACGGCCCACAGGGACACGAGCACGCTGCGGGCTCCGGCCGTGAGCAGGGAGCGGGACAGGCCGATGACGCCGTCTCCGGTGATCGTGCCACGGCCCGTGTCGCAGGCGCTAAGCACGAACAGATCGGCCTGCAGCGAAAGGTTCATGATCTCGTCGGCCCGCAGCAGGCCGTCATCGCGGGCGGAGGCCGCGAGCACGATCGCCCCGGGAACCTCACGGCGGCTGCCATCGTCGAGCAGGCCGTGGGTGGCCAGATGCACCAGCCGTGCCCGGCCCATCCTGGCCACCACGGCGGTCTCGGTGGCTTCGCCGCCGATCAGGGGAGCGGTGCCGAACATCGCACCGATGGCCCGGGCCTCCTGCTCGGCCCCCGGCAGCGGTGCGAGGGGCATGGGGGGATCGCCGGGGCTGAGGGAGATCGGCGGCATGGTGGGGTTGCCGACCACGAGCACCTCTCCACTGGCGGCCCCCCTTGGGCGGGAGGCCGGGAGCCGGCCGAGCGTGGCCAGCGCCGCGATCGAGGGGGCGGTGAGCAGGGTGTGGCGCTCGATCAGCGGCTCACCCCTGGCATCGCGCAGGGCGGGGAACGGCACGAAGAACAGGGGCCCCTGGGGAAAGAGGATCACCGGCGCCGCCGGGTCGCTGGGCAGCAGATCGGCGATGGGCTGGATCAGAAGTCGGTGCAGATCCGCCAGGGCCCCTTCGGAGGCAGCGCTGCGCCGGGCCGTCACGCCCGTGGCGGCGGCGATCACCCCGATACCCCGGCGGGCGCTGCGCACGCCCATGGCCTCCCGGCTGGAAGCCACCAGCCGGTCGAGGGAGGGAAGGGTGCCCGGAAGTTCAGTCCTGCGGAAGCTGATCCGCCCATCCGGGGCCACGATCCAGGCGTAGATCCTGTTGTTGATCAGGGCGTACTGCACCAGTGTGGCGCCCTGGCGGCGAGCCACCTCCCGGATCGCCGCCAGATCCATCGGAGGATCGATCCCGGCGCCCGCCTCCCCGGGCAGGGTGGCCGGGCCGGAACGGGTCCCGCCGGATCGGGTCGCCGAGGACCGGGTCTGAAGCTGCTCCACAAAGGCCCGGGCCCGGGCCCGCTCCGCCACCACCAGAGCGTCCTCGCTGCGGCCCTCGGCGATCAGCACCACCTGCAGGGCTTGGTAGGGCGAGGACTGGGTATCGAACAGGGACACCTTGAGATCGTCGCGGGGGCCCAACCGGGCGCGAATCTCCTCGTTTCGGACCACCGCTTCCCGCAGGGGCATCTCCGCCGCTCGGTTGTCGCCGGCCCGGTGCAGGGCCAGACCCAGTCCGGTGAGCGCCTGGGCCTGGCCGTAGCGATCACCGATGGCGTCGTAGAGGCCGAGGGCCTCGCGATACCTGCGGCGGGCCTGGTCGGTGAGGTTGGCTTGCAGATCGCCGTGGGCGAGGGCCAGCAGCATCATCCCCTCGTTGTACCGGTTGCCGATGGCTTTGTAGATCTCCAGGCTCTGGCTGTAGGCCAACCGGGAGGCGGAGACATCCCCCCGTTCGGCGTGGGCATGGCCCAGCCCGGAGAGCGCGTTGGCCTCCAGGTTTCGGTTGCCGGTGGACCGGGCCAGCACCAGGCCCTGTTCAAGGTGACGGACCATCGCCGCCAGGTCGCCGTCCTGGTAGGCGAAGGTGCCGAGCCCGATCAGGGCAACCGCCTGGGAAAGCAGATCCCCCGTTGCCCGCGCCAGGTGCAGGGTCTCGACACTGAAAGCGCGGGCGGTGGCGTTGTTGCCGACATAGAAGTACGTATCGGCCAGACCGCGCAGCAGGGTGAGCTGGGAGCTGGTGTCGCCGGCCTCCCGGGCCAGTTCCAGGCCCCTGCGGTAGGCGTCGATGGCACGGCCGTAGTCATTGAGCCAGTAGTGGGAGAAACCGATCTGCTGCAGCACCCGGGAGCGATCCGCCGCTGGCGCCTTGCTGGCCTCCATGGCCGCCAGTACAGGCTCCATTGTGGTGATCACCGCGTCGTAGCGGCCCAGCCGCAACAGGATCACGCCCATAGCGGTGCCCGCGGTGAGCTCAAGCGACCGATCGCCCTGGCGTCGGGCCAGCCGGTGCGCCTCCTGAAAATGCTCCAGGGCGTCCCCATCCCGACCCTGGCCGGCCTGCAGCAGGCCGATCCGCAGGTTCAGACGCAGCAGGGTGGTGGGATCGGACGCCGGTAACTGGCCGAGCAGCTTCAGGCTGGCCAGGTTGGACTCAAGGGCTTCAGCGGGCCGGTTTAGAGAAGAGAAGACATCGCCGATCCTGGAAAGGACGATGGCTTCTCGGTCCTGGGCTCCCAGGCGTCGATACAGGGCCAGGGCTTGTTGGTTGAACTCCAGGGCGGGCCCATGGCGCTCCAACCAGTAGTGGGCGTAACCGAGCTCCTCCAGGGTGCGAGCTTCCAGGGCCTCATTCCCCCGCTGCCGGAACAGGAGCAGGGCCTGTTCCCAGGCCGCGATGGCGGCGGGTACCTGGTCGGAGTTGAAGCGCTTCAGACCCTCCAGGTAGAGCCCCTCCGGGTCGGTCCCTTGCGCCGGCGCAGGCTGTCCCGGCCATGCGGCCGGTGGTGAGGGGTCGGCCCACACGGGCAACGTCGCGAACGGCAGCAGGGCGAGGGACACCAGCCGCAGCAGAGCCGAACGGACCCGAGGGCCGCGGAATGCCACCTAGATCACCTCGAAACTGAGCGAGAGGGTGGCGATCTGGCTGTTGTCCACCACCCGCCCCACCGCCGCGAGCCCCCGCGTCCCGCTGGTGCCCCCCCTTGTGGGACCGGGTGCGGCCGTCAGGTCGTCGAGGAGGTCCTCCACGGCGGTCACGGGCTCGGCCAGGGTCACCGGGCCCCGGGTCTGGCCCGACTGGCCGGCGATCGCCTGGAAGGCCTTGAGGGCCTGACGGATCGGTCGGCGGCTGGCGACGACCAGCACCTCCACCATGCCCCTGGGCTCCTGGGTCACCAGGCGGAAGCCATCGCTGCGGGGGTCCGGGATCAGCAGGCTGCTCCCCGGCTCCATACGGGTGGCCTCGGCGTCGGCGGTCCAGTTGTTGGGGAAGATCACCGCCATCTCCCCGCTGGGATCAATCACGAGCAGGCTGAGGTGAATCGCCGTCGCCTCCCGATTGGTGACTTCGAATTGCACCGCCGTACCGAGGCGCAGGCGGCCAGGGTCGTCGGAGTCGGCCGGGGTTGGCGCCGCCCCCGCCGCCGAGGGGCCCACCCCGCGGGTGGGGTAGGTGCGGGCCACTGCGCCACTCGCCTGGCCTTCCGGTCGCATCGTGACCGTCACGTTCAGCCGGGAGGCATCGCCATTCAGGGCGAGCCGGAAGATCCTGGCCGCCAGCAGGGCCTTGAACTTGGGTCTCAGCCTCTGCACCGCCGCCGCCACTGTCTCCCGGGCGCCCGAGAAGGCACCAGGCATCGGCTCCCCCCCGGGGGTGAAGAGTCCAAAGCTGCCCTCCTCCGGCCAGGCCTCGCCCGTCGCTGCCGAGGCCTGGCGCCGCTGGGATGCCGCCAGGAAGCGCCCCAGGATGTAGTGAACCTCGCCCTGCTGCAGCGGTGCCGCCCGCAGTCTCGGCAGGCTGCCGAGGGCCCGCTCCGCCTCGGGACGATCGGCCCCCAGGGAGGGATCAAGCCCGATCACCAGAGCCACGTCCCCGGGGAGGTCCCGCAACTTCTCCTGCAACAGCAAGCCCGGAAGCAGCCGGCCTCGGGACCGGAGCACCGTCCCCCGGCCAATCAGGCCCCGACGCGAATCCAGTCGCACCTCGCCGAGCACCGCACCCGAGCGGTCCACCAGGCTATAAACGCTGCCACTGCCGAGGGACGGAAGACCCAGTGGTGCGACCCCACCCAGCCAGAACTCAACCTCGGCCCCACCACCCACGCCGGTGAGCACGCCGTCCCCGGGGGGGACGGCCTGGTCAAGGGCGTAGAGCGGGTTTCGTTCCTGGTGGCTGCCGGGCCGGACTTCCAACAGCGGTTCCTGCCGGGTGGTGGACAGTCGCGTCGTGCTGCGGGCGATGTTGGGCAGGAGCGAGCGGACCGGGGAACTGCGGGTCTGTTGCCAGAGATACTGGGTCAGCAGATAGGTGAACACCCCGCAGTCGACGTCGTCGAAGGTGGCATCGGCGGCCAGTTGGTCCCGGGCCGTGCTCGCGATCACCACCCCATTGGCGACACCGGCCCGACGCTGGCGGATGTAATCCTCACGGCTGAGATTGAGGTGGCTCAGCCACCGCCGCTGCAACTCCCGCTCCCCGGGGCTGCCTTCGAGCCGGGCGTTGCCAGGCCGGGCCCGGATGCGCAGGTTGCCGCGGGTGCCACCACCGGAATGGCAGCTGTCGAGCACTGCCGTGAAGTTCTCGCTGGCGACGGCTCGGCTGAGCAGGAAGAAGCTGTGGCCGGTGATGTCATCCACCACGCCGCCATTGGCGGGGAACCCCGCCGGCAGCCGGCTGTCGACCGGCACGAAGGTGCTGTTGAGGCCATCGCTGTGGTCCCTGTCGGGATCGGCGATCCTGGAGCCGTGGCCGGAGAAGTGGAACACCACCACATCCCCTGGCCGAGCCTGGCCGATCAGATGTTGTTCAAAGGCCTCAAGAATGCGGGTGCGGGTGGCCTGGGCGTCGGTGAGGGTGAGGATGTCCGCCTGCTGGAAGCCGAAGCGATGGATCAGCAACTCGCGCTGGAGTCGCACATCGGTCACACAGCCATAAAGGGGAGCGTACAGGGTTGATTCGGGATAGGCATTGATCCCAACCAACAGCGCCAGCTTGCGCGGGGTGCCCTTGGCCAGGACCCTGCCGTAGCGATCCCCGGCCCGGGAAAGATCCAGGCCACCCAGGCCGAGGGCGGCCAGACAGGCGCCGGAGGACTCAAGGAAGCGCCGACGTTTCATGGCCTGGCCATTGGGCGATCCCTGACAGGGGAAAAATAGCAAGCAGGCCTGCAGCGACCGAATCCTGCGCGGCTGGAACGAAGAACCCTGAAGAAGTATTGCAATGAAGCGAACAAACCATCTTGATCCAGCTCCAGCGAACGAATGCTGCTAGCAACAGAGGAGCCCTTGTCGGAACGGTTCCGTCGCCGTATGTCGATTCCAATGCCGTATAACGACCCAGTCGCCACGACTGGAGCTGCATACAGCCGGGCAGATCACCTCTGTCTGTCCGCAAAAGGCGAACCCACGAGGGCAGGGCGCAAGGGACGCGAACATTGGATCAGATTGGTATGAATAAACACATTTTTTTGCCACCACGCCCCAGGGCTTCTGGGTCGGGGCCAGCTGCACATGACCCGCTTCAGTTCCAAAACGGCCGACTAGCTTTCCTCCGGAGGATTTCCTGTGCCATGACCAGCCAACACCTCCACCGCTTCGCCGTCCTGGTGGCCCTGATGGCCCCCCTCGCCGCCGGACCGCTCCTCGCCCAGACCAGCGGTGATGCCACCCTGCCGGATCCGGTGGTCATGCAGCTGCCGGGGGCCTCCAGGCCGGGTGCCGATCCCCTCCAGTTGCTGCGCCAGCCCCAGGTGCGGCAGGAGCTGTCGCTGAGCGACGCCCAGATGCAGCAACTTGAACAGCTCGACAAGGACATCCGGGCCAGGGTGCGTTCCCTCTCTGCCCCCAGAACCCGTGGTGGGGCGGCCGCCCCACCAGTGGGAGCGGTGCGCGGCTTTGAGGCCGACCAGCAGCAGGCCGCTCGCGAGGCCAGGCAGAGGGTGGCGGAGATCCTCACCCCTGAGCAACTGGGAGCCTTCCGGGCCATCGTGGAAGCCAATCCGGGCACGGATCCGCTGCAACTTCTGCTTAGTGACGGGGCTCGCGTGCGCCTGGGGCTCAGCGCAGGCCAGACCCAGCAACTGCGGCAGCTGGCCTCCCGGATGCGTCCGCCGGAAGGGGGCCGCACCCGCGGCAGCGAGGGGAATCCCGTGGCGGCCCAGAGCCGCCAACTGGAGAGCCTCACCCGCAGCACACGCGCCACGGTGGCCTCCATCCTTACCCCCCAGCAGCTCAGCCGTTTCCGCCAGATCCTGGTGCAGGTTGATGGAGCCCAACTAGCTGATCCCGCCATGGCCGGCGCCCTCAACCTCACCTCCGAGCAGCAGCAGGCGCTGGCGCTGGACCAGCAGAAGACCTTCGACGCCATTGGCGACGGGTACAAGGCCCCCCGCACTCGCGGCCCCGGGGGAACCATTCCCTGTCCGGTGGTGGAAGCCAACCGCGCCAGGCTGGAGCCGGTGATTCAGCAGGGCCAGGCCCGCAGCCGCGGTCTGCTCACCAGCAGCCAGCTGGCGGTGCTTCAACAGATGGAAGGCGAACCCATCGCTCTCACCCCGCCTGAACCCTGCGGCCCTAAGGCCGTACCGCCGATGCAACCATGACGATTCTTGATGACCTGGCCCAGCTGGAGGAAGGTCACCCAAGCCGGGAGGTCATCGAGCGCCTCCTGAAGCTCGAGGGCGACGAACAGCAGCAACTGTTCCATCAAGCCAGAGAAGTGCGATACCGGGCGGGAGTCAACCGCGTCACCCTGCGGGGGGTGATCGAAATTTCGAATCACTGCCAGAAGAGCTGCGACTACTGCGCCATGCGCAGCCCCAACGGCGAGTTGGAGCGCTACCGGCTCACGCCAGGGGAGATACTTGCCATCGTGGCTCAGATCGCGGAGAACAAGATACCGATCGCCTTCCTGCAGGCGGGCCAGGATCCCGCCTGCGACGAGGTGGTCGCCGAGGTGATACCCGAAATCAAGAAGCGCTTCGGTCTGCACGTATTGCTCTGCCTGGGAGAGCGGCCCCGCTCCACCTACGCCGCCTTCGCCGGCCTCGGTGCCGATTCGTACATCCTCAAGTTCGAGACCTCCGGCTCTGCCCATTACAGGGCTATCACCCGCACGTCGCTGGCGGCCCGGCTTGACTGCCTCCGCCACCTGCGGGAACTGGGTTATGCCATCGGCACCGGCAACATCGTGGGCCTGCCCGGGCAGGACATCGATCAGCTTGTCGACGACGTGCTACTGGCCCTGAAGCTGGAACCGGACTTCGTCAGCGCCTCCCCGTTCATCGCCAACCAGTCCACCCCCTTCGAGACCAGCCCGCAGGGCTCCCTCGCCACCACGCTCAACATCCTGGCCATCTACCGAATCGCACTTCGGACGCCCTTGATTCCTAACGTCAGCGCCCTAGAGAAAATTGAGGTGGGCGGGCAGCGCTTGGGCTTGGAGGCTGGTGCCAACGTGATGACGGTGAACTTTACCCCCAGGCCCTACCAGGAGAAGTTCAACATCTATTCCAAGCAACGGTTCGTGGTTGGCTTGCAGCACGCCCTGAGCACGATCGAATCCGCCGGCATGGAAAGGTTGCGGGCTTCACCCACGGTGCAGCAGGCCCCTTGCCCGGCAAGTATCGGATGAGGGGGCTCCTTCAAAAGGTCGGCAGGTCTCCCATGACCTTCGCAGCGCTGCTGCTGGGCTTTGTCGCCTTGCTGCCGCCTCCGGCAGGCGCCGAAGCAGGTGGGCGGGGAAACCAGGGCTACTGGATCAAGGTCACCTCCGGACGCTCCCTCACCAACCTGGAGAGTATCGATTCCTTCGGGGTCACCGAACAGGGAACCCTGGCCGCGAAGTTACTGCTTCGTTTTCTCACCAGCGGCGACCGGCAGGCCCTGATGACAGCAAGATCCATTTATAGCGGCATCATCCCGAAGGAAAACTTCGGCGGCGACTACACCGCCCTGCAGTGGTTCAGCGATCTCTTCTTGGCTGAGGAGAGCGAACGGGCCACCATGTTGAAGGATCCGCTGGTAGCCAGCTACTACAAGATGTTTGCGGCCAATCAGTTCACCCTGCTCAAGGAGTATCTGGGCCGCAAGTACATGCTGGGCGCCTATTCTGACCTTGATACGGAGAAGGGTCGCATTCGCTTGGCCTTCTTGGAGGATTCTATCCTCTTCAACAATCCCCGCCGGGAAGTGTGGGAGCAAACCAAGCTGATCATCGACTCCATGGAGCTTCGGCCGGGTGAAACAATCGCCGACATCGGCAGCGGCCCGGGTTACTACAGTTTTCGATTTGCCGAACGGGTCGGTCCAGGCGGCAAGATCTACGCCATCGACACTGTCAAGGAACATCTGACCTACATCGAGAAAGTCAAGAAGGCTGCAGGCGTCAGCAACATCATCACAATCAATAACCACAATGAAAGCATTGGCCTTGAAGCCCAGCCCAAAGTGGATACGGCGTTCATGTGTTCCCTTTACCACATCATCTATGTCGTCTTTAGAGAGTCGGCCCGGCAGGAATTGATCGAGAACATCAAGGGCTCACTGAAACCGGACGGCCGGCTCGTGATCGTGGACAACAGCCTGGTGCATGACAGCCAGCTTCCTTATCACGGCCCCTACATCGCCAAGGAACTGGTCATCGCCCAGCTGGAGCATTACGGCTTCCGGCTGGAGAGTACCCGCCAATTCATTCCCCAGCGCTATGTGCTCACCTTCCGGCTGAAGTAAGTGTTCCATGCCGATGCTTCCACTGATCGATTCGCGCTGGATTGGCATCCTGGCGGCCCTGGGATCCGCTGCGTCCTGGGCCCTTGGCTCAATCCTGTTCAAGGGTCTGGGCGCCGGGGTCTCGTCTCTGGCGATGACCCTGGGCAAAGGGGTTCTGAGCGTGCTGCTGCTCTCCATGGCCGTGCTGGTCACCGGCACCGAGCCCATCGCCGCCAAGCCCGCCCTACTGCTGATGCTCAGCGGCGTTGTGGGGATCGGGCTGGGCGATACGTTCTTCTTCGAGGCCCTCAAGGCACTCAGCGCCCACGCGATGGTGATCCTGCTGATGCTCGGCCAAGTGCTCACCGCCGGCCTGGCCATCCTCCTGCTCGGGGAAGTGCCCAGCACCGACCAGTGGATCGCCATGGGGCTGGTGGTGCTTGGGGTCGGGGTGGTGCTCTCCTCCCAGCAGGCCGGCGAAGCGGGGTCGTCCCGGACCAGGGGGGTGATCTTCGGCCTGCTGGCGGTCTTCTGCATGTCCCTGTCACTGATCATCGCCAAGCAGGGTCTCGACCAGGTCTCGGCGCTGCAGGCCACCTGGATCCGGATGCTCTCCGGCAGCCTCTGCCTGGTGCTTCTGGGCCTGATCAGCCAGCGTCTCGACACCTGGATCGGTCCGTTCCGGCACCGCCCTTACCTGGCCCGCTTCCTCGGCTCAGTGATGGTGGTCACCTTCGGCGGCTTCTGGCTCTCGTTGGTGGCACTGAAACACCTGGATGTGGCCGTCGCCAACACCCTCACCTCCACCGAGCCGATCTTCATCCTGCCGCTGGCCTTCTACTTCCTACGCGAGCGCGTCAGCCGGCTCTCGCTGCTGGGCACGGGCGTGAGCATGACGGGCATCGTGCTGCTCTGTGCTCTGTGAACCCCGGTGCGGGTCCTCCCCCCTGTCCGCAGCGCTGGCCGCCGTCCTGAACCGCGTCAGTTCCACCTTCCTCCATCCCTGAACCATCACTGATCGCCATGACCCTCCAGACCCCCTGCCAACCCCACCGCTTCTCCGAGCGGGATCTGATGGGACGGGCTGCCAGCCGCGTGAATGACTACAGAGCCCTCCAGGCGGCTGGGCTGATCTGCAGCAGTGGCGATTTCTTTCCATCGGTGCATTACCCACCGATCACCATGTATTCACCGGTGCAGGAAGAAGAGTTCTTCGCTAGCTACACGCTGCCCGCCGATGGATTGTTTGACATTTATGCCCACATCCCCTTCTGCCGATCCCGCTGCCTGTTCTGCCACTATCCAGTGCAGCTGGGAGAGCGTTCTCCAGAGAAGGATCGCTATCTCGCCGCCCTCGAGAAGGAGATGGATCTGTACATGCGCCGTCTCGGGGTGGATCGCCTCAAGGCCCGTTCGGTGCTTGTGGGGGGTGGCACGCCCACTTACCTGACGATCGAGCAGTTGGGCTGCTTTCTGGACTCTTTTTCGAAACGGGTGGACCTGTCAGGCTGCACGCAGTTCAACTATGACGTGGATCCGGTCACGCTGATCGGCCCCGAGGGCATCGAACGGCTCAAACTGATGCGCGCTTATGGAGTTGATCGCCTCACCATCGGCGTCCAATCCCTGAATCCCGTGGTGCTCAAGCAGATGAACCGCCATCACGGGGTGGCCGAAACACTTGAAGCAATTGATAACAGCAGAAAGCTCGGATTCCAGATCAATATTGAGTTCATCTTTGGCTACCCAGGAGAAACTCTAGAGAACTGGATGGAGGTGATCAATCTTGCCGTCTCGCTGGATGTACAGGAGATTCAGCTCTATCGGCTTAAGGTGGAAGCCTACGGCGACTACCAGGGACCGATTAAGAACATCCAGCATCAGCATCCCGAGCGGATGCCGACGTTGGAGGAGACGATCATGATGAAGCAGCTGGCGATCGATCTGCTCAACCAGAACGGCTTCCACGAGAATCTTAGGCGGGTCTTCTCCAGGGATCGTGACCACTACTCCCATTACGCCGACAACCAGTGCTGCGGCCTGCTCGATCAGCTGGGTTTCGGCCTGACCGCCTTCAGCAGCCTGCGCGATCGCTTCGCCCTCAACACCCAGGACTTCGACGCCTACTACGACCTGATCGAGAACGGCCGGCTGCCGCTGAACCGGGGGATCATCCGCAGTGAGGAAGAGCAGGCCCGCTGGGCCGTCGTGCTGCCCCTGAAGAACCGCTGCGTCTGGAAGAGCCACTTCGAGGCCGTGACGGGGGGACGACAGCTGAGTGAGACCTTCGGCGCAAAGCTGCAGCGGCTCGAGCACCACGGACTGCTCCGGGATGAGGGCGACAAGGTGGTGCTAACGCCGCTCGGCGCCTTCGTGGCCGATGAGGTGGTGCAGCAGTTCCACGGCCAGGCCTACATGCCCTATCCGGCGGAGGCCTATGCCCCGGGCCCCCTGCATCCCTACGACCACTGCCGCACCAGTCCCGAACCTGCCCTGATCGCCCGCTGATCGTCGCCGCCTCAACCCTTGACGGCGTCGCCGCTGGCGCTGGGCAGGATGTAGCGCTGCAGCAGCACGAACAGCAGCAGCACCGGCAGGATCGAGACCACCGAGCCGGCCGCCACCAGGCGCCAGTCGAGGGAGAAGCTGCTGGCCAGCTGCTGCAGTCCCAGGGGCAGGGTGTAGAGGGTGGGGTCGTCGAGAATGATCAGGGGCCAGAGGAAGTCACTCCAGGTGCCGATGAACACGAACATCGCCAGGGTGATCAGGTCGGCCCGGGCGGCCGGCAGCATCACGTTCCACCACTCGCCGATGGGGGTGCAGCCATCGATGCGGGCCGCCTCCTCCAGTTCCACCGGCACCGCCAGGAAGCTCTGGCGCAGCAGGAAGATGCCGAAGGCCGTGGCCGCCTGGGGCACGATCAGGGCCCAGAGGGTGTTGCGCAGCCCGATCTGCACCATCAGCAGGTAGAGCGGGATCATCACCACCTGGAAGGGGATCAGGATCGTGGCCACCACCAGGGCCAGCACCAGCCCGCGGCCCCGGAAGCGCATCCGCGCCAGGGGGTAGGCCGCCAGGGAGCAGAACAGCAGGTTGGCGAGCACCGCCAGGGCGCTGACGATCGTGCTGTTGAGCAGGTAGGTGCCCATCGGGTTGGCGGCGAACAGCCGCCCGTAGGCCTCCAGGCTGGGCTGGCTGGGCAGCAGGGCCGGAGGGCTGGTGAAGATGTCCTCCGCCGGCCCCTTCAGGGAGGTGCTCACCAGCCACAGCAGGGGCAGCAGCAGCAGCACGGCCACCAGCAGCAGCAGGGCGAGCTGCAGTCCGGTGGCCAGCGGGGAGCGGTTGGGGGCGTTCACAGACGCGGCAGTTCCGCCACCGGAAGGGGGGTCTTCTGGGGGTGGAGCGGGGCGCGCTGGCTGCCGGAGACCAGCCGGTTGAGGGCGTTGACGAAGGCATGGGCCGCCGCCACGACGATGTCGGTGTCGGCCGCATGGCCCGAATAGAGCACCCCCTGATGGCGGAGGCGGATGGTCACCTCACCCATGGCGTCGATGCCTTCGGTGACGGACTTGATGCTGAACTCCACCAGCTCGTTCGGCACCTGGGCCAGGTGGTTGAGGGCCTGGCAGACCGCATCCACCGGGCCGGTGCCGATCGCCGCCTCGGTCAGGTCGATGCCGTCGCCGTCCCGCAGGGTGACGGTGGCGGTGGGCTGCAGGTTGGTGCCGCAGCTCACCTGCACCGACTGCAGGGCGTAGCGGGGCTGGTCCTGCTGCTGCACCTGCTCGCTGACGATCGCCTCCAGATCCCGGTCGGTGATCTCCCGCTTGCGGTCGGCCAGCTCCTTGAAGCGGGCGAAGGCGTCATCGAGGTCGTGGCGCTCCAGGGTGTAACCGAGCTCCTCGAGCCGGGCCCGGAAGGCGCTGCGGCCCGAGAGCTTGCCGAGGGAGAGGCGGTTGTCGGCCAGGCCGACGGTGCGGGCGTCGATGATCTCGTAGGTGAGCCGGTTCTTGAGCACCCCGTCCTGGTGGATGCCGGACTCATGGGCGAAGGCGTTGGCGCCCACGATCGCCTTGTTGGGCTGCACCGCCATGCCGGTGAGGTTGGAGACCAGCCGGGACGTCTTGGTGATCTCCTCGGTGCGCACGTTGGTGAGGGGATCGCGCTGCTCGGGGGGCCGGCCCAGGAAGGGGTTGAAGTAGCTGCGGCGCACGTGCAGCGCCATCACCAGCTCCTCGAGGGAGGCGTTGCCGGCCCGTTCACCGATGCCGTTGATGGTGCACTCCAGCTGGCGGGCGCCGTTCTTGACCGCTTCGAGGAAGTTGGCGACGGCCAGACCGAGATCGTTGTGCCCATGGACCGAGATCACCGCCCGGTCGATGTTGGGCACCGCACGGTTGATGCCGGCGATGATCGCGCCGAATTCGGCCGGGGTGGTGTAACCCACCGTGTCGGGAATGTTGATGGTGGTGGCGCCGGCGTTGATCGCCGCCTCGATCACCTGATGCATGAATTCGGGGTCGCTGCGGCCGGCGTCCTCGCAGGAGAACTCCACGTCGTCGACCAGGGAGCGGGCGTAGGCCACCATCTCGGCGGTGATGGCGAGCACCTCGGCGCGGGTCTTGCGCAGCTTGTGCTCGAGGTGGATGTCGCTGGTGGCGATGAAGGTGTGGATGCGCCGGCGGGCGGCGGGGGCCACGGCCTCGGCGCAGGCCTTGATGTCGCCGGCCGCCGCCCGCGCCAGGCCGCAGATCACGGGCCCATCCGGGGTGCCCACGCTGGCGGCGATGCGCTGGACGGCGTGGAAATCGCCGCTGCTGGCGAAGGGGAAGCCGGCCTCGATGATGTCGACCCCCAGGCGGGCCAGCTGCTGGGCGATCGCGAGCTTCTCCTCCAGGTTGAGGCTGGCGCCGGGGGACTGCTCCCCGTCGCGGAGGGTGGTATCGAAGATCAATACCCGGCCGGGATCGCGGGCCATGGGGTTAGGCGGAACAACTATGAGTTAGAGCCACTCTAGGGGCCGGCAGTCCCGGCTCCGGGAGGGAACGTCTGGGAGCGGAACGTCTGGGAGCGGAACGTAGAGTGGCCGCACAGAGGGTTTCCCCATGGCCGCAGGCGATCTGGCCCTGGTGTTGCATGCCCACCTCCCTTACGTGCGCACCGGTGAGCCCGGTTCGCTGGAGGAGGACTGGTACTTCCAGGCCCTCCAGGAATGCTATCTGCCGCTGCTGGAGGTGCTGGAGCGGGCGGCCGCCGATCCCCAGCAGCGGCCCAGGCTCACCCTCGGCCTCTCCCCCACCCTGCTGTCGCTGCTGAGCGACAGGGCCCTCAACGGCCGCTTCCCGGCCTGGCTGGCCCTGCGCCGCACCCTGCTCGAGGGGGCCGCCCCCGAGCTGGAGGGTCCGGCCGGCGCGCTGCGGCTCACCCTGACGGCCATCGAGGCCCAGTGGCGGGAGCTGGAGGGGGATCTGCTGCCCCGCTTCCGGCGGCTGCAGGAGCAGGGGATCCTGGATCTGATCACCTGCGGCGCCACCCACGGTTACCTGCCCCTGCTGCGCGATTCCCCCGAGGCGGTGCGGGCCCAGCTGCTCACCGCCGTGCGGGAGCACCAGCGGCTGCTCGGTGTGCGGCCCCTGGGCATCTGGCTGCCGGAGTGCGCCTACTACGAGGACCTCGACCGGCTGCTGGCCGAATGCGGCCTGCGCTATTCCCTGCTCGACGGCCACGGCCTGCTCCACGGTCTGCCGCGGCCGCGCTACGGGGTCTATGCCCCGATCTGCTCCCCGGCGGGGGTGGCCTTCTTCGCCCGCGACAGCGAATCCACCCTTCCCGTGTGGAGCGCCAGCCAGGGCTACCCGGGCGACGGGGCCTACCGGGAGTTCCACCGCGACCTGGGCTGGGACCTGCCCGAAGCGGACCTGGAGGCCCAGGGCATCCACGACCGCCGCCCCCTCGGACTCAAGCTGCACCGCGTCACCGCCCAGGGCTGCCCCCTGGACGCCAAGGCGCCCTACGACCCGGCGCGGGCGGGAGAGCGGCTGAAGGAGCACGCCGAGGCCTTCCTGCGGGGCCGCGCCGCCCAGATGGAGCAGCTGGCCGCGACGATCGAGCCGCCGCCGCTGCTGGTGGCCCCCTTCGATGCTGAGCTGTTCGGCCACTGGTGGTTCGAGGGGCCCCGGTTCCTGGCCGAACTGTTCCGCCAGGGCCCGGCCCTGGACGTGCGCTTCACCCACCTGCGCGATGTGCTCAGCGAGGGGCGGTCCCTGCAGGTCTGCCGGCCGGCCCCCTCCAGCTGGGGCCAGGGGGGCTACCACGACTACTGGCTCAACGACACCAATGCCTGGGTGGTGGCGGAGTGGCAGCGCGCCTCCCGCGCCATGGTGCAGCGGGTGAACCGGGGCGTGGGCAGCACCGCCCAGCGCGCCCTGCTCACCCAGGCGGGGCGCGAACTGCTGCTGGCCCAGAGCTCCGACTGGAGCTTCATCCTGCGGGCCGGCACCACCACCGGCCTGGCGCGGGAGCGGATCCGCCGCCACCTCGACCGCTTCTGGCGGCTGATCGATGCCCTCGAGCACGGCACCGACCTGCCCCGGGAGTGGCTGCTGGGGGTGGAGCGGGAGGACGGGCTGTTCCCGCAGCTCAACGCCGCCGACTGGGCGAGCCGGGGCTAGGGCCTCACGCACTCCCCGTCAGAGAATCTGATCCAGGAAACGGCGGGTGCGCTCGTGGCTGGGGTTGGTGAAGAACACCTCCGGCTCGGCCTCCTCCACCACCTCGCCGTCGGCCATCAGCACCACCCGGTGGGCCACGTGGCGGGCGAACTTCACCTCATGGGTCACCACCACCATGGTGATGTCGTCGGCGGCGAGGTCCTGCATCACCTCCAGCACCTCCCGCACCATCTCCGGGTCGAGGGCGCTGGTGGGTTCATCGAACAGGAGGATGCGGGGCTCCATGCAGAGGGCCCGGGCGATCGCCACCCGTTGCTGCTGACCCCCCGAGAGCTGGCCCGGGTACTTGCCCGCCTGTTCGGCGATGCCCACCCGCTCCAGCAGGGCCCAGGCCTGCTGCTCCACCTCGGCCTTGGGGCGCTTGCGGACGAGCACCGGGGCCAGGGTGAGGTTGTCGAGCACCGAGAGGTGGGGGAAGAGGTTGAACTGCTGGAACACCATCCCCACCTCCCGGCGCACGGCGTCGATGTTGCGCAGGTCGTTGGAGAGGGCGATGCCGTCGACGGTGATGCTGCCCTTCTGGAAATCCTCCAGGGCATTGAAGGTGCGGATGAAGGTGCTCTTGCCCGAGCCCGAGGGGCCCATGATCACCACCACCTCGCCGCGCCGCACGGTCAGGCTGGCCCCGCGCAACGCCTGGAATCCGTTCGGATACCACTTCTCGACGGCCCGCGCCTCGATCATCAGTTCGCTGCTGGGTTGGCTCATGGGGCGGGGCGTGGGAGCGGAGCGGGCGAGGAGGGAAAGGGGAACGCGAATCAGGTGGCGGAGGGCACGGCGTGGGGATCAAGCCGGCGCTCCAGGGCCCGGCTGCCCAGTCCGAGGGCGGCACAGCAGCCCCAGAACAGCACGGCCAGGGTGAGATACACCTCACCGTTGCGGCCCAGGAAAGCCGGGTTGGCCATCACGGTGCGGGCCGTGCCGAGCAGTTCCAGCAGTCCGATCAGCGACAGCAGGGTGGTGTCCTGGAGGAGCGAGATGAACTGGCCCACCATCGCCGGCAGGGCCACCCGCAGGGCCTGGGGCAGCACCACGTGCTGCAGGGCCTTCGGATAGGAGAGGCCGAGGGAGCGGGCGGCCTCCAACTGGCCCCGGGGCACGGCCGCCAGACCGGAGCGCACCGCCTCCGCCAGGTAGGCGGCGGCGAAGAACGTGAGCACCCAGGCCGCCCGCCAGACCCGATCCGGTGCCAGGCCGCCGGGCAGCAGGAAACCGAGGATGTTCTGGCCCAGGAACAGCAGGGTGATCAACGGCGCGCCGCGGATGAACTCGATGTAGAGCACCGAACCCCAGCGCAACAGGGGCAGGTCGCTGCGGCGACCGAGGGCGAGCAGCACACCGATCGGGAAACACAGCAGGATCGCGAAGCTCGAGGCCAGCAGGGTGAGCGTCAGCCCGCCCCACTCCGACGGGGAGACGGTCACCAGTCCCAGCCCGCCGCTGATCAGCACCATGCCCACCAGGTAGATCACCGGCCACACCAGGGCGGCCAGCCGGCGGCCGACGGGCGACAGCCGGGTCCCGAAGCGGCCGGCGAGCCAGCGGCAGAGGCCCAGCAGCAGGATGAGCCCCCACCAGCGGGCCTGGATGGCGAGGGTCAGGCCAAGGGCCGCGGGCACGGCCAGGGCGATCAGGGCGAGCAGCAGCAAGGCCAGCCGGTCGTTGCGCGGCCACAGCACCCCGGTGCGGTCCGGCCGGGGGTGGGCGCGCAGCAGGCCCCAGGTGGCGCCGCTGGCTGCCACCAGCAGGGCGGTTAGCAGCCAGAGGCGCCACTGCTGCTCCAGCGGGTAGCGCCCCACGGCGAACAGGGTGCTGTTCACCCTCACCACCGCCCACTGGGCCTGGGTGAGGGCCCAGCGCAGGAAGCCGAAGGCCCCCAGGCTGAGCAGGGTGATCAGGGCCACGCTCAGCGCCGCATCGGCGGGGGTGGCGAACAGTTCGGAGCGCAGGCGGCGCAGCGGGGCGTTCATCTCAGCGCTCCCGGATCTGGACCAGGTGGTTGAGACCGTTCATCAGGGCCGAGATCAGCAGATCAAGGGTGAGGTAGGCCGCCAGGAGTACCAGGATCACCTCCACGGCTCGGCCGGTCTGGTTGAGGGTGGTTTCGGCCACGGAATAGAGGTCGGTGTAGCCCACCGCCACCGCCAGGGAGGAGTTCTTGGCCAGGGAGATGTACTGGGTGTTGAGCCCCGGCACGATCACCCGCAGGGACTGGGGCAGGACGATGCGGCGCAGGGTGGCGAACCAGCTCAGCCCCAGGGAGGAGGCCGCCTCCCACTGTCCCTTGGGAACGGCAGCGATGCCGCCCCGCACCACCTCGGCGATGAAGGCCCCCGAGTAGACGATCAGGCCGGTGAGCAGGGCGCCGAACTCGACGCTCAGGCGCACCGGCGCCTGCCAGACGCCGTTGACGAGGGTGGGTCCCATCCAGCGCAGCCCCTCGCCCAGCCCGGCGATGTAGAGGCCCGATTTGGCCAGCACCACCCCAGGCAGCTGGATCGCCGCCACGCCGTTCGGCAGGGTGAGGAACACCACGAAATACCAGAACACCAGCTGCAGCAGCAGGGGGATGTTGCGCACCACCTCCACGTACACCCGCGCCAGGCGTCGCAGCAGGCCGTTATGGCTGAAGGAAGCCATCCCCACCATGGTGCCCAGCAGGGTGGCTCCCACCAGACCCACCAGCACCGCCCGGATCGTGTTCACCAGCCCGGCCGCCAGGGCGCGCCAGTAGGGCAGCTGGGCATTGAAGGGAATCACCGATTCCGAGATGTCGAAGCCGGCGGGCTGCTGCAGCCAGCGCCAGCTCAGCAGCAGCCCGGCGGCGGTGAGGTTGCGGACCAGATTGCCCAGCAGGAAGGCCATCAGCAGCAGCACCAGCAGGCCCACCACGGCCTGAACCAGCCAGGGAACGACGCGGCGGTCACGCCACCAGGGCGGCAGCGGCGCCATCAACGGAAGGGCGGCGAGTAGATCAGGCCGCCGTCCTTCCACTGGCGGTTGAGCCCGCGGTCGAGCTTGAGGGCGGAGGCGGGCCCGACGTTGCGATCGAAGATCTCGCCGTAGTTGCCCACGGCCTTCACCGCCTTGACGACGAAGTCGGGAGGCAGGCCCAGCTGCTTGCCGAAGTCACCCTCCACCCCCAGGAAGCGGCGCAGGTCGGCCTGGTTGGTGTTGGCCTTGGCCTCGGCCAGCTTGGCGTCCACATTCGCCTGGGTGATGCCGCTCTCCTCGGCCTGCATCAGGCCGAACACGATCCAGCGCACCGCATCGGCCCAGGCGGGGTCGCCGTTGACGGTGGCGGGGGAGAGGGGCTCCTTGCTCATCACCACCGGCAGCAGGGTGTGATCGTCCGGTTTGGGGAAGCTGGTGCGCTTGCCCGCCAGCTGGGAGCGGTCGCTGGTGACGGCCACGCAGCGATCACCCAGGTAGGCGGCGAAGGTCTGGTCGCTGGTCTGGAACTTCAGGGGGGTGTAGGGGATGTTCTGCTCCCGCATCCGGTCGGCCAGGTTGAGCTCGGTGGTGGTGCCGCTCTCGACGCAGATCGGCTTGCCGGCCAGGCCCTTGAGGTCCTTGATGCCGCTGGCCACCGGCACCAGCACCCCCTGGCCGTCATAGAAGGTGGTGGGGGCGAAGCTGAGGCCATTGCCGCCGGCCGCGTCACGGCTCAGGGTCATGGTGGTGTTGCGCGACAGCAGGTCCACCTCGCCGCTGGCCAGGGCGGCGAAGCGCTCGCTGGAGTTCAGGTCGCGGTACTCCACCTTCTCGGGATCCCCCAGCACGGCGGCGGCCACCGCCTTGCAGACGTCCACATCCAGGCCCAGGTACTTGCCGTCGGGGCCCACGAAGCTGAAGCCGGGCAGCTTGCCCTCCACCCCGCAGATCAGCTTGCCCCGCCCCGTGATCGTGGAGAGCTTCTGGCTCTGCACGCCGCCGTCTTCCCCGGCGCAACCGGCGAGCAGGCCGGCTGCCAGCAGGGAGGCCCCAAGGGTGCGGGTCCGGTTCCAGAACATGCTTGCTTTCTTAAGGTGGCCGCATTGTTGCAGGTGCGGGCCGGTGCAGGTAGGCCCTGCGGAACCTCCTCAGCGGAAGGGGGGCGCGATGTGCAGCCCGCCGCTGCTCCAGAGGCGGTTGAGGCCGCGCTCCAGGCCGAGGGGGGTGGCGCGGCCCAGGTGGCGCTCGAACAGCTCGCCGTAGTGGCCCACGGCCTTCACGACCCGCACCGTGAAGTCGGCAGGCAGGCCCAGCTGGCGCCCGAAATCCCCCTCGATCCCCAGAAAGCGGCGCGCTTCGGCCTGGCTGGGGTCCCGCCGGGCCGCGGCGAGCCGGGCCTCGACGTTGGCCTGGGTGAGGCCGCTCTCCTCCGCCTGGACCAGGGTGTGGGTGACCCAGCGCACCGCATCGGCCCAGGCCGGATCCGCCTGGATCGTCACCTTGGCGCTGGGTTCCTTGCTGAGCAGCTCGGGGAGCAGCACGTGGGCCGCCGGCTCCTTGAAGCCGCTGCGCTTCGCCGCCAGCAGGGAGCTGTCGCTGGTGATGGCGGCGCAGCGGCCCTGCTCATAGGCCGGGTAGGCCTGCTCGCCCGACTGGAAGCGCAGCGGCTGGTAGGCGACCCCCATCTCCCGCATGCGATCGGCCAGATTGAGCTCGGTGTTGGTGCCGCTCTCGACGCAGATCGGCTTGCCGGCCAGCTGCCGCAGGCTGCGGACGCCGCTGGCCTTGGGCACCATCACCCCCTGGCCGTCATAGAAGAAGACAGGCCCGAAGCTGAGGGCGTTGCCGCCCACGGCGTCGCGGCTGAGGGTGTGGGTGGAGCTGATCGAGATCAGGTCCACCTCGCCGCTGCTGAGGGCCACGAAGCGCTCGCCGGCCGTCACCGGCCGGAAATCCACTTTGCGGGGATCCCCGAGCACCGCCGCGGCCACCGCCCGGCAGAAGTCGGCGTCGATGCCGACGAAGGCTCCGCCGGGGCCCACGGTGCTGAACCCCGGCACCGCGCCGTCGACGGCGCAGACCAGCCGTCCCCGTTCGCGGATCTTGGCCATGGTCGGGCTGCCGGGCGCCTCATTGCCCGCGGCGCAGCCCAGCAGGCCGGCGACCAGGCCGCCGAGGATCGCCAGCAGCAGCAGCCCAGCTTTGGTCATCCGGGCAGGATCACCCGGTCGATCACGTGCACGATGCCGTTGTCGCAGACGATATCGGCGGAGACGACGGTGGCGTTCTTGACCTCGAAGGGCTCCGCCCGGCGGATCGCCACCGGCGCCCCCTCCAGGCTCTCCCACTCCGGCCGCTCCACCAGGGTGCTGCGGGGATGGGCGCCACTCAGAACATGGAACTTGAGGATGCGGGCCAGCTGCGGCGGGTTGTCCACCAGCGTCTGTACGCAGCCCGGCGGCAGGGCGGCGAAGGCATCGTCGACGGGGGCGAAGACGGTGAAGGGCCCGGGGCTCTCCAGGGCGGCGGTGAGACCGGCCACCTCGACGGCGGTGAGCAGGGTGCCGAAGAGCCCGGCTCCCTTGGCGGTTTCGATGATGTTGGCCATGGGAGTCTCCTAGCGGTAATCCTGGGTCTGGATCTGGGGCAGGCGCGCCTCGGGCCGCAGGAAGCGGTCCATCTGGGCCTCGAAGAAGCGCCGGTTGGCCATCAGGTGCTCCGGGTCGGTGTCATCGAGGGGATAGAGCAGGGCGCACCGCAGCGCCTGGATCACCGCCGAGGTGACGTTGTACATGGAGCGCTGGAAGGTGATGCCGAGCTGGTTGAGGATGTCGCCCTCGCCCCGTTTGTGCTTCGCGTAGAGCTCGGTGAGATAGGGCGGCAGGAAATGGAGCATGTCCTGCATCAGCAGGGTGGGCGGAATGCCTGCGGAACCCACTGGGAAGACATCGGCATAGAGGATGCCGTAGTGGAAGTCGGCTTGCACCGCCGGCACCTGGCCGGCCTGGGCGTTGTAGCTCTTGGTGCCACGGAAGGGCGCCGTGCGGTAGAAGACGGCCTCCACATAGGGAAGGGCCGCCTCGTACAGCCAGGTGAAGCCTTCCGATTTGGGAATGATCTCGAAGCATTCCCCGCCGATGAACACATGGTGGTAGATCGGTCGGCCGGCCACGGCGAAGATGCCGTTCACCAGGAAGTCCATGGCGTCGGGCACGCCCTTGAAGCCGCCTTCGTCGTAGATGTCGCTCATCTCGAAGAACACCGGTGCCATCACCTCCCAGAACAGGCCGAGGTTGGCGTAGTAGCTCATCTTGCGCACCTGCTCAAGGAACATCTCCGGGAACAGGGCGTAGAGCCCCAGCATCAGGGGGTTGCCCCTGAAGTAGGCCTTGATCGCCTTGTCGGCATTGGCTTTGTAGGCGTCGCATTCCAGGTAGTCGTAGAAGCGGCCGCCCATGCCCTGGTGCCAGAACATGGCCTCCATGCAGGCCTCGGCGAACTCCATGTTGATCCGGTCGTGCCAGAGGTGATGGAGCAGCTTCGGCATGCGGGTGGTTTCCCCCTTGGCCATGAACTCCAGCAGTTCCGGGTGGGCCTTCTCACCGCCGCGCCAGATGCGCAGCTTCGACTGCTCACCCGCGTAGGCGTTGGGCCGATCGAGGTACTCCTGGGTGGGGAAGTACTTGAAGGCCGGCAGGGGATCGAGGAACACCTGTTCGGCGATGTAGAGCAGGTCGCGCCAGTAGAAGTCCATCGGCACGGCATAGGCCTTGTAGATGCCGATGATCTGCATCAGGTTCTCGGGCGTGTCCGGCAGCATCGAACCGCCCGCCTCGAGCCGGTGGATCACCTCCGCGTAGCGATGGGTGGAGGGGGGGATCAGGGGCTGACGCTGGGTCTCTGGAGCGGTGGCGGTGGGGGGCGTCATGAGGGGAGCTGGCGGGGGGACGCGGAGGGGGCGATGGCCACGAGGGCGGAGAAGGGTTCACGGCGCAGGGCCAGGGCCGTGGTGGTGGACTCGCTCCAGCCCACCAGCAGGCCTGGCCAGAGTCCCCCCACCACCACCAGGGCGGCCAGCAGGATGGCCGGGAAGCGTTCGCTCCAGCCCGTGGAGGGGTAGTCGACGCGGTCGTTGTCGAGGCGGCCGAAGCCGACCCTGTTGAACAGCCGCACCGCGTAGACGGCCGTGAACCCCGAAGCGATCAGGCACAGCAGGGTGGGCACCGGGAAGGGGGTCCAGCTGGCCTCGAACATCAGGAACTCCGGCACGAAGCCCGCCAGGCCGGGGATGCCGGCGCTGGCCATCAGGGCCAGCAGGAACAGGCCGAGGGTGAAGGGCAGTCCCCGGTAGGGGTTGAGCAGGCCCGCCAGTTCGGGGATCTGGATCGAGCCGGTCTTGGCTTCGATCAGCCCCACCAGATGGAACAGCAGGGCCGAGATCAGGCCGTGGGCCAGCAGCTGGGCCACCACCCCCTGCAGGCTCAGGGGAGTGGCGGCGGCCAGGGCCACCACCAGCAGGCCCATGTGGCCCAGGGAGCCGTAGGCCACCAGGCGACGGATGTCGCTCTGGACGATGGCGTTGAGGGCGCCGTAGGCGGCGGTGAGGGCCCCCACCCCGGCGATCCACGGCGACCAGAGGATCCATTCCTCCGGCAGGAAGCCGACGGCGAAGCGCAGCAGGCCGTAGCCGCCCAGGATCGAGACCCCGCCGCTGAGCAGCATCGCCACCGGACTGGAGGCCTGGCCGTAGGCCAGCGGCTGCCAGCCGTGCAGGGGCACCACCGGCAGCTTCAGGCCGAAGGACAGCACCAGCAGGGCAAAGATCCAGTGGCTGGAGCCTGCGGGCAGCTGCATGGCGGCCAGGTCGGAGAAGGCGAAGCTGAAGCCGTCACCGTTCAGCCAGCCGAGGGCCAGCACGCCCCCCAGCAGGGTGAGCCCCGAAACGGCGCCGTACATGACGTACTGGATGGCCGCCTGGGCACGACGCGGACCTCCCCAGACGGCCAGCAACAGGGTGGTGGGGATCAGCACCAGCTCATAGGCCAGCAGGAACAGCAGGGCGTTGCGGGCGAGCACCGCACCGGTGAGGCCAAGATCGGTGGCCAGCAGCAGGCTGAGGAACAGCCGTGGCCGGGCCTGGTCGGCGGGGGTGGCCAGAACGGTGACCAGGACGATCAGGGCGATCAGCACCGCCAGCGGCGCCGACAGGCCATCAAGCCCGAGGTCGAGGGAGAGACCGATCCGGGGCAGCCACACCTGGTGCAGCTCGCTGGGGCCCTGGCCCAGCTGGGTGAGGCCGATGACGAACTGGAGCAGGACCGTCGCCAGGCTGACCCGGCGCAGCAGCCCCTGGTGTTCCGGAAGCAGGGGCAGGAGCACGGCCCCGAGGGCCGGCAGCAGCAGTAGCAGAAGGAGGGCCATCAGCGCAGCAGGGAGGAAGGCACGATCGTCAGGAGCCAGGCGGCCATCAGCACCACCCCGATCAGCAGCGTCAGGGCATAGGTCTGGGTGCGCCCCGAGGTGGTGAAGCTGAGGCGGCGGGCGCTCTGGATCGCCGCCTCACCGGTGGCACCCGTGAAGCCATCCACCACCTGACGATCGGTCCAGGAGCTCAGGCGGGCCAGGCCGACCACCAAAGCCACCACGGACCGCTGGTAGAAGCTCTCGGTGTTCATGTCGTGGGCCAGCCAGTGCTGCAGGCCGCCGAGGCCGGAGGGCAGCTGGGCCAGGGGGTGGGGCCGCAGGTAGAACACCGCCGACACCCCTCCCCCGAGCAGGGTGGAGAGCAGCAGCGGCACCGCCTGGGGGCCCCAGCCGAGCAGAGGCGTGGCGGCGAACACCCCGAAGCGGGCCAGCAGGATCGGCAGGTGCAGCACCACCCCCATCAGCACAAGGGTGGGCAGGACCATCAGCCAGAGCACCTCGGCGGAGCGGGCCGTGAACGCACTGGGGCGCCCGCCCCAGATCAGGCCGAACACCCGCACCAGGCCGGCGGCGATCAGGACATTGGTGAGCAGCACGAACCCCCCCAGCAGGGCCGGCTGGGCACTGGAGGTGCACAGCTCGAGCAGCTCACGGATGGCGGCGAAGCCACCGAAGGGGGGCAGGGCCATCAGGCCGCCGGCGCCGGTGAGAAAGGCCAGCCCCACCAGCGGGCGGCGGCTCCACAGTCCACCGAGCTGGGTGAGGTCCTGGGTGACGTTGCTGACGATCACCGTGCCGACCGCCATCAGCACCAGAGCCATCGGCAGCGGGTAGACCAGCAGCAGGTGGCCGGCCACCCCGGGATCGCCCAGGCCCACGGCAAGAAACAGCAGCCCCATCCAGCTGCTGGCCAGGAAGGACAGGGCCCGCTTGATGTCGATCTGGGCCAGGGCGATCAGCGCCCCCACCAGGGCGGTGGTGCCGCCCACCACCACCAGCACCGTGGTCACCAGGGGGCTGAGGGCGAGCATGGGCTGGAGCCGCAGCAGCACCCAGGCGCCGCCGGCCACCACCACCGAGTTGCGCAGCACCGTGGAGGGAAGGGGCCCCTCCATCGCCTCGTCGAGCCAGAGGTGCAGGGGAATCTGGGCGCATTTTCCCATGGGCCCTGCCACCAGTGCCAGAAGGATCAGCTGCTGGCTCAGGGGCAGGCTGCCCGGGACCTGGGCGGCTGCCCAGGCGGCCAGGGAGCCGAAGTTCCAGGTGCCGGTGACCGGCAGGATCGCCACCAACCCGGCCAGGAGGATGAGGTCACCGATGCGCTTGGTGAGGAAGGCGTCCCGCGCCCCCTTCACCACCAGCGACTGGTTGTACCAGGTGCCGACGATGAGATAGGTGCCAAGCGTGAGAAGCTCGAGGATCACATAGCTGAAAAACAGCGAATCGGTGAGCAGCAGGGCACACAGACCGGCCTCGAAGAAGCTCAGGGATCCGAAGAAGCGGGGCCAGCCCCAGTCCATCTCCAGATAACCGATGGCGAAGATCTGGGCGAGCACGTGCACCCCGGTGACGAGCAGGGTGGCGACCAGGGCCGGTTGGGTGATCGAGCCGTCGAAGCCGATCGAAAGGCCGGCGGTGTGCAGCCAGGTCCAGCCGAACTGCAGGGGCAGGGCCTCGGGATGGGCATTCGCCGCCAGCAGGGCCAGCAGGCTGTGGGCGAAGGCCACGCTGACCATGGTCAGGTTGAGATAGCCGCAGGGTCTAGGTCCCGTCTTCCAGATGAATCCGGGCGACCAGGCCAGGGACGCCAGGGCCGCCACCAAGGGGTAAAGGGGGACCAGCCAGGCCGTCTGGGCGAAGAACAGGGTCATGGCGGGAGAACGGTCGGGACCGGAAATGGCCCGCGTGGTGGCGAACACTAAGATCCCCGGCGCTCGGCGGTGGCCCCTCCAGGAAGGAAAGCCCTATGGGTTCTCCAAGCGCTCGTTATCAGTCGGCCGGGGCTGTCCGGGGATCAGGCGTCGGCACTGCGCCGGCGGCGCCACAGCCGCCACACCTTCTCCAGTTCCAGGTAGAGGAAGAACAGCAGACTGAAGCCCACGCAAATGCCGAGGTCGCGGGCCGAGAGGGGCACGGTGCCGAAGAATGTGGCCAGCACCGGCACGTAGAGCAGCGACAACTGCAGCAGGGTGGTGAACACCACCGCCCCCAGCAGCCAGGGGTTGCTGAACGGCGCCACCTGCACCAGGGGGCGGTCGCTTCTGGCGGCCAGGGCATGCCCCATCTGGGCCAGGCAGAGCATCGTGAAGACCATCGTCTTCCAGGGGCCGCCACTGCGGGAGGCGTAGAGCATCATCGTGATCGTGATGGCGGCGAACACCACGCCGACGCGCAGGATGTAGCTGCCGATCCCCCGGGCGAAGATCGATTCGCCGGGTTCGGCGGGCGGGCGCTGCATGAGGCCGGCCTCGCCGGGCTCGAGGGCCAGGGCCAGGGCGGGAACACCATCGGTGACCAGGTTCATCCAGAGGATCTGGAGGGGGGTCATCGGCACCCCCATCAGCCCGAGCAGGGGGGCGGAGCCGATCGTGATCAACTCGCCCACATTGCTGCCGAGGATGTACTTGATGAAGCGGCGGATGTTGGCATAGACGAGCCGGCCCTGCTCCACCGCGTTGACGATCGTGGCGAAGTTGTCATCGAGCAGCACCATGTCGGCAGCCTCTTTGCTCACCTCGGTGCCGGTGATGCCCATGGCCACGCCGATGTGGGCCTGCTTCAGGGCCGGGGCGTCGTTGACGCCATCGCCGGTCATGGCGACGATCTGCCCCAGGCCCTGGAGGGCCTTGACGATGCGCAGCTTCTGCTCCGGTGCCACCCGGGCGTAGATGTTGCACCGGCCGACGATCGCGGCCAGCGCACCGGCATCGGCCTCCTCCAGCTGGCGGCCGAGCACCACCTCGGCACCGGTGTCCACCAGTCCGATGGTGACACCGATCGCCCGGGCGGTGAGGGGATGGTCGCCGGTGATCATCACCGGCCGGATCCCGGCCTCCCGGCAGCGGGAAACGGCCAGGGCCACTTCGGGGCGGGCGGGATCCAGCTGGGCCATCAGCCCCAGCAGCACCTGGTGCTCCAGTTCGTGCTCAGGGCTGGGGTGGTGGGGGGCGCAGGCGAAGGCGAGCACCCGCAGGCCTGAAGCGGCCAGCTCGCGGGCCTGCTCCAGCCACCACTGGTGCTGCCCGTTGGTGAGGGCCGCCACGCCGGAACCGTCCAGCCAGCGGTCACAGGTGCCGAGGATCACCTCGGGGGCCCCCTTGCTGATCATCAGGGTGGCCGATCCGGAGGCACTGGCCCCGAGGGGGGCCTGCAGGCTTCCCTCGCGGTCCTGCACCCAGACGGCCATCAGCTGGCGTTCGGAGCTGAAGGGGATCTCTGCTTCCCGCCTGTAGTGGCTGCGCAGGGCGAAGCCATCGAGGTCGGCCTTGGCGGCGGCCACCACCAGGGCTCCTTCGGTGGGATCCCCGAGGATCTCCCAGCGGCCGTCCGGCTCCTGCTTGAGCTCGGCATCGCTGCACAGCACCCCGGCCTGCAGCAGCAGCGCCCGGCCCCCCGGGGCCAGACCGGCGGTGGCGCCGGGGGGCGGGGCCAGGTCGGTGGCGTGGAAGTCGCCGTGGGGGTCGTAGCCGTTGCCGCTGACCGCCAGGGCCGTGGTGCCACTGCGCAGCTCCTGCACCACCTGGCGGTTGAGGGTGAGGGTGCCGGTCTTGTCGGTGCAGATGACCGTCACCGAGCCCAGGGCCTCCACCGCCGGCAGGCGGCGGATCAGGGCGGCGCGTTGCACCATCCGCTGGGTGCCGATCGCCAGGGTCACGGTGATCACCGCCGGCAGACCCTCCGGCACGATCGCCACCGCCATCGACAGGGCCACCTCCAGCAGGTCGAGCAGGCGCTGCCCCAGCAGCCAGCCCAGCAGCACCACCACGGCCACCAGGGCCAGGGCGGAGACCACCAGCACGTTGGCCAGGCGATCAAGCCGTTGCTGCAGCGGTGTGGTCTCGCCACCCGCGGTGTTGATCATCTGGGCGATCTTGCCCAGTTCGGTCTGCATGCCCGTGGCGGTGACCACCGCCAGACCGCGGCCGCGCACCACCTCGGTGCCCTGGAACAGGCAGTTCTGGCGTTCCAGGACCGGGGTCGTGGGTTCGAGCACCACCACGGCCAGCTTGTTCACCGCTTCGGCCTCGCCGGTGAGGGCCGCCTCCCGCAGGCCCAGTTCAGCCACCTCCAGCAGGCGGGCATCGGCGGGCACCCGATCGCCCGCCTCCACCCGGATCAAGTCCCCGGGGACCAGCTGCTCGCTCGGCAGACGCTCCCAGATGCCGTCACGGCGCACGGTCACCAGGGGCTGGGCCATGTTGCGCAGGGCCTGCAGGGCCTGCTGGGCGCGGCTTTCCTGCAGATAGCCCAGCAGGGCGTTGAGGCCCACGATCAGCACGATGGCGATCGCATCCTTGGGGAACCGCTGGGCGGCGAAGGCCACACCGGCCGAGACCGCCGCCACCGCCAGCAGCATGATCAGCATCACGTTGCTGAACTGGTCCCAGAGGATGCGCAGATGGCTGCGTCCGGCCTTGAGCTCCAGTCGGTTGGGCCCCATGCGGGCCAGCCGTTCGGCGCACTGGGCCGTGCTCAGACCGTCAGTGCTGGCCTCGAGGGCCTGCAGGCACGCCTCTGGGGCCAGGGTGTGCCACAGGCTCGCGGTGGCGGGAGCGGTCAACGCGGCGGATCACAGGTGGCCCAAACCTTAGGCATGGGCTTTCGAGGGTCCGGTTCGCCCCGCACCCCTGGCGGAGTCGCGGCTGGCCCATGGCCCCTAGCGTCTTAGGGCATCCCACGGACGAGTCGACGACGCATGGCCGGCCTCGACAACCTGCGGCGCCGGCTCATCGGCACTCCCCTGCCCACCAGCGCTCACCACGCGGAGCGCTACAGCAACGCCGAGGCCCTGGCGATTCTCAGCTCCGACGCCCTTTCCTCGGTGGCCTATGCGACCCAGGAGATCGTGCTGGTGCTGGGGATGGGCGGCGCGGCGGCCCTCGGCTACACCCTGCCGATCACGGCCCTGATCGTGGGTCTGATGCTGGTGGTGGCCAGCAGCTACCGGCAGACGATCAAGGCCTACCCCCACGGGGGCGGCTCCTACCGGGTCTCCCAGCAGAACCTCGGGCAGACGGCGGGCCTGGTGGCCGGGGCCTCGCTCTCGATCGACTACGTGCTCACCGTGGCGGTGAGCGTGGCCGCCGGCATCGCCGCCCTCACCTCCTATGTCCCGGTGCTGGAAACCGAGCGGGTGCCCCTCTGCCTGCTGGCGGTGCTGGCGGTGATGCTCGCCAACCTGCGCGGCGTGAGCTCCAGCGCCCGGTTCCTGAGCGTGCCCACCTACCTCTTCATGGGCGCGGTCGTCACCCTGCTGGTGGCCGGGGCGATCAAGACCGGGCTGGGCCAGCTCCCCCCCCTGCCGATAGGGGAGCAGCAGCGGCTCCTTGAGGCCGCCCACCAGGGCAGCCAGGGGCTGCAGGCCATCGGCCCCCTGCTGCTGATGCGGGCCTTCAGCTCCGGTTGCGCCGCCCTCACCGGCATCGAGGCGATCAGCGACAGTGTCGCCGCCTTCCGGCCGACCGAGTGGCGCAACGCCCGCCGGGTGCTGGTGGTGATGGTGCTGTTGCTGGCCGTGATGTTCAGCGGCATCAGCGCCCTGGCCAGCCAGAGCGGCCTGGTGGTGGAGGACAACGGCCCCACGCTCCTCTATCAGCTGGGGGAGCGGATCTTCGGAGATGGGCCGCTGCTGTTCGTGCTGCAGTTCGCGACGCTGCTGATCCTGCTGCTCGCCGCCAACACGGCCTATGCCGATTTTCCGCGGCTGGCCGCCTTCCTGGCCCAGGACGGCTTCCTGCCCCGCCAGCTCTGCTCCATCGGGGACCGGCTGGTGTTCAGCAACGGCATCCTGGCCCTCAGTGCCATGGCCGGCCTGCTGCTGGTGCTGGTGGAAGGCAGCGTCAGCCGCCTGATCCCCCTCTATGCCGTGGGGGTGTTCATCAGCTTCACCCTGTCCCAGGCCGGGATGGTGATGCACTGGTGGAAGCTGCGGGACCGGGGCTGGCGCAGCCGGGCCCTGGTCAACGGGGTGGGGGCGACGATCACCGCCGTGGTGGGAGCGGTGCTGCTGATCAGCAAGTTCACCCAGGGGGCCTGGGTGGTGGTGCTGGCGATCCCCCTGCTCGTGCTGATGTACCTGCGCATCCGCACCCACTACGACCATGTGGCCAGGCGCCTGCGCATCGTCTCGGACGGGCGGCTGACGCTGCCGGCCCCCCCTCCGCCCGGCGACGGCACCCCCACGGTGGTGCTGGTGGGCCAGCTGCACCGTGGCAGCTACGAGGCCCTGTGTTTCGCCCGCAGCATCGCCAGCGACCTGGTGGCCGTGCATGTGGATCTCGCCGGCGACCAGGGGGAGGCCTTCCGCGCCCAGTGGAGCCGCCAGCTGCCGGACGTGGCGCTGGAGGTGTTGCCCTCCCCTTACCGCTCCCTGGTGGACCCGGTGACCCGGTTCGTCAGGCGCTTCGAGCAGGAGCACCACAGGGATCGCCACGCCTTCTGCATGGTGGTGCTGCCGGTATTCGTCACCCGGCACCGCTGGGAGAACCTGCTCCACAACCAGTCGACGATCCGCCTGCGGCGCGCCCTGCGCGAGCACGGCACCCGGGTCGTCACGACGGTTGGGTTCTACCTCTGAAGCGGGGATCATTCAGGCGTCAGGGGCAGCGGCAACGCCCCTGACCTGCTAGATCGCTGACATCAGGCCGTTGCCATGCAGAGCTTTCTCGCCGTTGCTTCCACCGGACAGGGTCTGATCACGCTCCTGGTGTTCATCGGGGCCATTGTCCTGTTCGTGAGCGGCAAGCTGGCTCCTGAGGTGACCGGCCTCCTGGCGGCGGCGCTCCTGGTGAGCCTGGGGGTGCTGACTCCGGAGGAGGCGGTCAAGGGGTTCGGCAGTCCCGCCCTGATCACCCTGATGGGCCTGTTCGCGGTTGCCTCGGGTCTGTTCCGCAGTGGTGGTCTCGACCGGCTGCGGGCCTTGATCGGCTCCGATGCGGTCCGCAGCCCGAAGCGGATGATCGGTCTGATGGTGGCGGTGGTGGCACCGGTCTCCGGCTTCATCCCCAACACCCCGATCGTGGCGACCCTGCTGCCGGTGCTGGAGAGCTGGTGCCACCGGCGCGGGGTGTCCCCCTCCAAGGTGCTGCTCCCGCTGTCCTTCGCCACGATCCTGGGGGGAACGATCTCCCTGCTCGGCACCTCCACCAACCTGCTGGCCAGCGACGTCAGTCGGCAGCTGGGTTTTGGTTCCCTCGATCTGTTCAGTTTCACGGCGATCGGCATCCCCGTCTGGCTCATCGGCGGTGCCTACATCTTTTTCTTCTCTGAACGTCTGCTGCCCGATCGCGGTTCCAGTGACGACGACATGCTCGTGAGCCTGGCCCGGGAGGGCTACATCACGGATGTCCTGATCCCGGAGGGTTCCGAACTGATCGGCAACTCCCTTCACGACAGCCGCCTGCAGCGGCGTTTCGACGTGGATGTGCTGGAACTGCACCGAGGGGCCGAGAGCTTCAGCGCGCCCCTGGCCGATCTGCAGCTCCAGGCCGGAGACAGGTTGCTGCTGCGCTGCAACCGGGACAATCTGCTGCGGCTGCAGCAGGAGCACACCGTCACCCTCGCCCCCGTGGGCGATCAGGAGGACGATCTGCGGGAACTCAGCGGTGTCACCGACTCCCCCCAGCGGGTGGTGGAGGTGCTGCTGCCCAACGGCTCCACCCTGGTCGGTGCCAGCGTCCGGGACCTGCGGTTCCGGCAGCGCTACAACGCCACCATGCTGGCGGTGCGGCGCGGCAACCAGGTGCTGCGCGAGCTGCTGGGACGGGTGGTGCTGCAGGCCGGCGATGTGTTGCTGCTTCAGGCCCCCCTCGACGCCATTCGGGGGATGCAGGCCAACAACGACCTGGTCCTGCTCGATGAACTGGAGAAGGACCTGCCCACCACGGACCGCAAACTGACCGGCATGGTCATCGCGGCCCTGATGATCCTGCTGCCGATGTTCAAGGTCCTGCCGCTGATGGCGGCGGTGCTTCTGGCCATGGTGGCGATGGTGGCGACCGGCTGCCTGCGGCCGGGGGAGGTGCAGCGCTCGATCCGCTGGGACGTGATCCTGCTGCTGGGCTCTCTCTCCTGCTTCAGCGTGGCGATGCAGAAGACCGGTCTGGCGGAGGCCCTGGCCGGGGATCTGCTGCAGGCCCTCAGGGGCTGGCCGACCTACGCGGTGCTGCTGGTGGTGTTCGTGCTGGGCCAGGCCTTTACCGAAGCCCTCAGCAACGGCACCACGGTGGTGCTGCTGCTCCCGATCGCCGCGGAGCTGGCCAAGGGGCTGGCGCTGCCGCCGATGGCCTTCATCTTCGCGATCACCTTCGCCGCCAGCCAGAGCTTCCTCACACCGATCGGCTACCAGACCAACCTGATGGTGTTCGGCCCCGGTCGCTACCGCTTCCTGGACATGGCCCGCTACGGCGCCCCCCTGTCGATGACCCTCGCGCTGACGGTGCCCTGGCTGATCTGCCGGTACTTCGGCCTCTAGGAGGCCGCCGCAGCGATCCCTTCAGGCGGGAGGTTCCTCGCCGTTGTTCTCCAGGGCCCTCTCCTCGAGGCGGCCCACCAGCTTCGGCACCACCAGAACGATCGCCAGCAGCACCAGGGCGCCAAGGCCGAATTCCACCACGCCCTTGACCATCTGCTCGAAGGGGATCCAGCGGCCGCCGAGCCAGGCCAGCCCCACCATCGTCGAGGCCCAGAGCACGGCCCCCAGCATGTTGAACAGCAGGAAGCGGCGGTAGGGCATGCGCACCGCCCCGGCGATGGGGCCGGCCAGCACCCGCAGCACCGCCACGAACCGGCCCAGCAGCACCGATTTGCCGGCATGGCGCAGGAACCGTTCCCGCAGGTCCTCCATCTGCTCCGGGGTCCGCCCCAGCAGCCGTCCGGCCCGCAGCAGCAGCCCCCAGCCCGCCCGGCGCCCCACCCAGTAGCCGAGGTTGTCCCCCAGGATCGCCCCGCCGGCCGCCGCCCCCATCACCCCGAGCACCTGCAGCTGGCCGCTGCCGGCCGCGTATCCCGCCAGCAGCGTGACCGTTTCGCCGGGCAGGGGCACGCCGGCGTTCTCCAGCAGCATGGCGCCGAAGACCACCCAGTACCCCCAGTCCTGGAGGAGCGTCTGGAGCGTGGTGAGGCTGATGGTCCCGTCGAACACGGCCAGGGGCCAGGCCATCGCAACGCGGAAGGAAACCAGACCCTATCTCCCCGGCCAGGCCAGTGTTCCGGTGCAGAGCCAGCGGCGGCGGCGCAGCCGGTTGGCATGGGGCCCCGGCCAGGTGAAGCGGGGCAGATCCAGGGGCGGGGTGGCGGCGGTGACCAGGGCGGCGTCGACGGTGGCCACCTGGAGGTAGTGGCGACCGCAGATCTCCCCGTCACCGGGCAGATGGCTGTTGAAGGGGTAGGAGAAGGCCCGGGGGGCCTCCCCCAGCACCTGCTTGAGCTCGGCGGCCGAGCGGCTCAGCTCCTCTTCGAACCCCTCCGGGCTGATGCTGCAGCGGGGAACGTGGTGGTGGCCGTGGCTGCCCAGCTCGTGGCCGGCCTCCCGGGCCCGGCGCAGGTGGGCGGCGCTGGGGTACAGGCGCCCGGCCGCCGCCGCCAGTTCGTCGGCCGTGCCCCAGCGTTCCGCCATCTCCGCCAGCACCTCCAGCACCTGTACCACGGGGGTGCCATCCCGCAGGCGGGCGATCAGGGCCGCCCCCCCCAGATTGGCCGGCAGATCCAGCCGCTGGTGGGCCAGTTCCTCCAGCCGGGGCGCCAGGGTGGGATGGGCGCCATACCAGTAGAGGGCGTGCTCCCAGACCAGCTCCCCGCCGGCGTCCATCGCGGTGGACTGGAAGAACACGGCCGGGATGCCCAGGCTCCCCAGCACGTCCATCCCCTGCTCGTAGTTGCAGCGCAGGCCGTCATCGAAGCTGATGATCACCCCGAAGTCGGAGCCGCTGGGAAAGCGGCCGGCCCGCAGGTCGGCGTAGGTGAGGAAGCGGGCGCCGCGGCGCTGCAGGACGCCGAGCTCGGCGGCCAGCTCCTCGGGGGGAATCGGCGGCACCCCGAAGCGGTCGAGGAAGGGCTCCCGGCCCGGCCGGTCGACCCGGTGATACAGCAGACACAGCACCTTGCCTCGCAGACGCCGGAGCCAGAGGCGATCCAGTGGCGGCAGGAACAGAAGGTCCGCCGCCCGGTTGGCCGCCCGTCCCAGGCGGCTCATGGCTGCTCCCCCCGCACCACGCGCACGGCACCGTCGTGGCGGGCCTGGTCGGCCAGGTAATCGCGCACCAGGCCCCGGGCGATGCGGCGGTTGGCCATCAGCCGCTGCCAGGGCTCGTAGACGTAGCCGGTGCGCCGCAGGAACAGCTTGCCCTTCTCCCACTGGGGCACCCGTGGGGCGGTGCCGGCCTCGAGCCGGCGGGCCGCCTCGATCAGCAGCTCGATACCCACCTGGAAGCTGCGCACCTCGATGGTCTCGACGTCGTCGTCGGGCACCATCGGCACGTGGGCCGACAAGATGATGTCGCCGCTGTCGATGCCGGGGTCGATGTGGTGCACCGTCACGCCCACCAGCTCCGGATGCCCCTCCATCAGCATGTAGAGGTTGCAGTTGGCGCCGCGGGAATAGGGCGACAGCCCGGTGTGCAGGTTGATCAGGCCGTGGCGGATGGCGGGGATCAGATCCAGCACCGGCTTGCGCAGCAGCAGGGTGCCGTTCACCAGCACGATGTCGGGGGCCACCTGGCGCAGGAAATCGGCGGTGCGCTGATCGTTGATGGCCGAGGTGACCAGCACCGGCACCCCGTCCGGCAGTTCGGGCGGGGCCCCGTCCCGGTGGAAGAGTTGCCGCTGCAGGGCGGCGCCGCGGCGGTCGTGGGGGCGCAGCAGCACCCGGGCGATCACCTGACGCAGCAGCCGCATCGGCCGGCGGTACTTGGCCAGCCGGGAGAGCGTGCTGCGGCTGGCCGGCGGCGACACCTGCAGCACCACGCCCACCAGGGTGAACGCCTCGGCTGCCCGCCGCACCAGGTGGCGCTGGTAGAGGCCGTCGCAGCAGAGCACGGCCACCCGCAGGGAGCTCACGGCCATGGATCCGCCGATCGCAGCATCATCTGCGGATGGTACGGACGGGGCGGCCGGAAGGCGGCACAGTGGGACCGATCCTGAGGCGCCCATGGCCGTCCGTGACGTGCTCACCATCGGAGATCCCCGCCTGCGCCAGGTGAGTGCGCCGGTGGAACGTTTCGATGACCCTGGCCTGCCGGCCCTGCTCCAGGATCTGCGCGACACCATGGCCGCCACCGCCGGGGCCGGCCTGGCCGCCCCCCAGATCGGCGTGCCCCTCCGGGTGGTGATCTTCGGCATCACCCATAACCCCCGCTACCCGGAGGCGCCCCCCATCCCGGAGACGGTGCTGATCAATCCCGTGCTCACCCCCCTCGGCGACGGGCAGGACGACAGCGCCTGGGAGGGCTGTCTGAGCGTGCCCGGCTGGCGTGCCCGGGTGCCCCGCTGGCACCGCCTGCGCTACCGGGCCTTCGATCCCGAGGGCCGGGCGTTCGAGCGGGAGGTGGAGGGCTTCCACGCCCGGGTGGTACAGCACGAATGCGACCACCTCGACGGGGTGCTGTTTCCGGATCGGATGCCGGCGGGGCTGCCCCGTGGCTGAGCTCACCGCACCCGTCCCGCCGCCGGCCCCCCGCTGGTGGGTGCGCGGCGACCTGGACGGCTTCCTCGGGCTGGGCCTCGACAACCTCATCCAGATCCTGCTGATCGTGGCCCTCTGCCGCGGCGTGCTGGGGTACCCCGATGGCCTGATCTTCGGCACGATCCTGCCGGCCACCGGCATCAGCCTGGTGGTGGGCAACCTGGCCTACGCCGTCCAGGCCCACCGGCTGGGGCGGCGTGAAGGTCGCGACGACCGCACCGCCCTGCCCTACGGGATCAACACGGTCAGCCTGTTCGCCTACGTGTTTCTGGTGATGCTGCCGGTGAAGCTGGCGGCCACCGGTCAGGGCCTGGATCCCCAGGCCGCTTCCCTGCTCTCCTGGCGGGCCGGCCTGCTGGCCTGCCTGGGGTCGGGGCTGATCGAGGCGGGGGGCGCCTTCCTGGTGGCCCCCCTGCGCCGTTGGCTGCCCCGGGCGGCCCTGCTCTCCACCCTGGCCGGCATCGCCCTCGGCTACATCGGGCTGGGTTTCCTGCTGCGCACCTACGCCGTCCCGGTGGTGGGGCTGGCAGTGCTGGCGGTGATCCTGCTGGCCTACTTCGGCCAGGCCCGGCTGCCCCTGCCGGGTGGGGTGCTGGCGGTGCTGGTGGGCATTGTGCTGGCCGCAGCCACGGGCCTGCTGCGGCTGGATGGTCCCACCTGGCAGGCCAACATCGCCCAGGTGGGTCTGCACCTTCCGGTGCCCCGCCTCGGCGCCCTCTGGGAGGGCCGCGACGCCCTGATCCCCTGGCTGGGGGTGACGGTGCCGATGGGCCTGTTCAACCTGCTGGGGTCGCTGCAGAACCTGGAGAGCGCCGAGGCGGCCGGTGACGCCTACCCGGTGAAGAGCTCGCTGCTGATCAACGGCATCGGCACGGTCGCCGCCGCCGTGCTGGGGTCCTGCTTCCCCACCACCATCTACATCGGCCACCCCGGTTGGAAGGGCATGGGGGCCCGCATCGGCTACTCCTGGCTCAATGGCCTGGTGATGGGCCTGGGCTGCCTGCTGGGGCTGTTCGGGGTGGTGGGCCAGCTGGTGCCGATCGAGGCCGGCATGGCGATCGTGCTTTACATCGCGCTGGTGATGGCAGCCCAGGCCTTCCAGGCCACGCCGCCGGCCCACGCCCCCGCCGTGGCCCTGGGATTGCTGCCCGGCCTGGCGGGCTGGGGGTCGCTGATGCTGAAGGCGGGGCTGCGGGCCGGGGGCAGCGGCACCCCGGCCAACCCCTTCGGTCCCCAGCTGCTGCTGCCGCTGCAGCAGGCGGATGTGTGGGCCGCCGGCGCCTTCGCCCTCGAGCAGGGTCAGATTCTGGCGGCCATGCTGCTGGCGGCGATGCTCGTGTACGTGATCGAGCAGCGCTTCCGTGCCGCCGCCCTCTGCGCCCTGGTGGCGGCGGCCGCCTCCTGGCTGGGGCTGATCCATGCCTGGAGCTTCACCCTGGCCGACACCGTCCTCGACCCCGGCTGGGGCAGCGGCACCCCCTGGGCCCTGGGCTATCTGGCGATGGCGGTGGTGTTCCTGCTGGGGCGCCCCCAGCGCTGAACCGGGCGCTGCCTAGGGTTAGGCGATTGCAGCGCCGCTCCATGGCCTCCGCACTCAAGGGACGCCTCAAGCGGATGGAGCAGCGCTTCGAGCGGGTGCTGTGGCGGCTGCGGCTGATCGCGATCCTGCCGGTGATCATGAGCCTGGTGAGCACGGTGGTGTCCTTCGTGCTGGGCACCGTGGAGATCGCCAAGGCCCTCGCCGGCCTCGGCCACGTCGATCAGCTCGACAAGACATTCGTGGCCGAACTGCTGGGGGCCATCGTCTCGGGGATCGACCTCTACCTGATCGGCATCGCCCTGCTGATCTTCGGCTACGGGGTCTACGAACTGCTGATCTCGCCGATCGAGGCGGCCCGGGAGCATGACCAGGGGGGCGGCGGCCTGCTGGACATCCGCAACCTCGACCAGCTGAAGGAGAAACTGGTCAAGGTCCTGGTGGTGGCGCTGATCGTGTCCGCGTTCAAGGCGATGCTCACCCTGCCGATCAAGGACGGCCCGTCCCTGGCCTTCTTCAGCCTGAGCGTGCTGCTCCTCGCCCTCAGCGGCTACCTGGTCACGGGCAACGCCGACAAGGTGCTCCACCGATGACGGCCGCGGCCCCACCCGATTCCGTCACCCCGCCCCAGCGCCTGCGGCTGCGTCGTCCCGACGACTGGCATGTGCACCTGCGCGACGGCGCCCTGCTCCAGATGGTGGCCCCGGCCACGGCCCGCAGCTTCGCCCGCGCGATCGTGATGCCCAACCTCAGTCCGCCGATCACCACGGTGGCGGCGGCCGCGGCCTATGGCGCCCGGATCCGGGCGGCCCTGCCGGACGGCAGCCACTTCACCCCCCTGCTGACCGCTTACCTCACCGACACGATCGATCCGGCGGAGATCGAGCGCGGCCACCGGGAGGGGGTCTTCACGGCCTGCAAGCTCTACCCGGCCCATGCCACCACCAACGCCGCCGCCGGCGTCACCGACCTGGCCCGGATCGAAGCGGTGCTGGCCGCGATGGAGCGGATCGGCATGCCCCTGCTCATCCACGGCGAGGTGACCGACGCGGAGATCGACATCTTCGATCGCGAAGCCGTGTTCATCGAGCGCCACCTGGCGCCGCTGCTGTCGCGCCATCCCGGCCTCAAGGTGGTGCTGGAGCACATCACCACCGCCGAGTCCGTCGCCTTCGTGCGTCAGGGGGGCGCCAACCTGGCCGCCACCATCACCCCCCATCACCTGCACATCAACCGCAACGCCATGTTCCAGGGCGGCCTGCGACCGGACTTCTACTGCCTGCCGGTGGCCAAGCGCGAACGGCATCGGCTGGCCCTGCGCGAGGCGGCCACCTCGGGTGAGCCCTGCTTCTTCCTGGGCACCGATTCGGCCCCCCATTCCCGCTCGGCGAAGGAAAGCGCCTGTGGCTGTGCGGGGATCTACAACGCCCCCTTCGCCCTGGAGAGCTACGCGGCGGTGTTCGAGCAGGAGGGGGCCCTGGATCGCCTGGAGGCCTTCGCCAGCCTGCACGGCCCCGCCTTCTACGGGCTGCCCGTGAACGACGGCCACATCACCCTGGTGCGGGAGCCCCACACGGTGCCGCCGCGCCTGCACGGCAACGGCGCCGATGGCACCGCCAGCACCCTGGTGCCCTTCCATGCCGGCCAGGTGCTGCAGTGGCGGCTGGCGGACGACGGCTGAGGGCCAGCCCGCGGCTGCCGGGATCGATCAGGGGCGCGGTGCCAACGGCGCCCCGTCCGCCAGGGAGGGAACGCCGCTCAGCACGGCGGTGCCCGCCGGTGCTCCGCCTGCCGCCGGGATGCGCTCCATGGTGCGGTAGCCCCGGCCGTCGAACACCTCGCGCACCCAGGTGGCCGGGGCGCCGCCGCCGGACTGCAGCCGCCAGAGATCGCGCCAGCGGTTGCGGCGCGCCTCCGGGACGATCACCGGCAGCCGGCTGGTGGGGAAGCTGCTGATGAGCCGATAGCCCCGGGCTTCCTGGCGGAACACTTCGAGCGTGCAGCCACCGGTGCCGCAGACGTAGGGACCCATCAGGTAGACGAGCACGTCCTGACGGCCATCCCCATCGAGGTCGGTGCGGCCATACACGTAGCTGACCCGCCCCATGCCCTCGGCGGCGCTTCCCAGGGGGCGGCGCAGGTCGGGAGAGGCCGCCAGGATCGCCGTCTCCAGCGCCGGGTCGGGCCGGTTGCTGTAGCCGGGCCCGGTGGCGGCGTGGGGTTCCCAGATGAGGAGGCCGCCATCGGCCAGCAGACTCAGGTTGAGCCTGCCGTCCCGCAGCAGGTAGCCCCTCACATAGGGAAGCTGGCGGGCCAGGGGTTCCCCCAGGCTGGGCGCCGGGCACAGAGCCTTGGTACTGGCCAGGGGCCCGAAGCGGAAGCCGCCGTTGCCGGGGTCGGCGCTGGGCTCCACCTGCCAGGTGCCCATGGCGCGGTTGCAGTCGAGCTGCAGGACCGCCCGGCCATCGGCCTGGAGCGAGAGGGTGTAGCGGGAGGGGTCCTGCGGGCGCTTCAGGCCCTGGGCGTCATCCATCGACTGGATCCCCACCAGCTGCCAGCTGGTGCCCTGCAGCGGCGGGTTCTGGGGGCCTGCCTGCAGGGGCAGCGATGCCCCCGTCAGGAGCGAGGCCGCGGCCACGGCGCTCCCGCTCCAGGCCGCCAGGAGCCGGATCGAGCTGGCTGGGAAAGGCATCGGGCATCTCCGGCGGGCTCTCCACAATCGGACACGGACGCCGGAGCGGCGGCAGACGGACGAGCATGGACGTGCCGCCCGGCCGCTGCCATGCCGATCCTCCGCGCCGCCGCCACCTATTTCGCCCTGGTCTTCGCCGCCGGCGTCGTTCTGGGGGCGGTGCGGGTGCCGCTGCTGGTGCCGCGGCTGGGGGAGCGCCTGGCCGAACTGCTGGAGATGCCGTGGATGGCCCTGGCCATGGTGCTGGCCGCCCGGCTGGTGGTGCGGCGGCAGCTCCCCGGCTGTGGTCCCCTCACCCGGGCGGCTGCCGGTGCCCTCGCCCTGGCCTTCATGGTGGCGGCGGAGCTGGCTGTGGGGCTGGTGCTGCGGCAGCTCCCCCTGCGGGAGATCCTCATCGGCCGCGACCCCGTCTCCGGCGCCGTGTACCTGGCCCTGCTGCTCCTCTACGCGCTGCTGCCGCTGCTGCTGGGCCGCGGCTCCACCACCACGGCGGTGCCATAGCAGAGCACCTCGGTGGCGGCGGCGGTGCCGCCCTGCACCTCGGAGCCGTCGTAGCGGGTTCCCACGATCGCGTTCGCCCCCAGGGCCCGGGCGTGCTGGATCATCTGCTCGTAGGCCTGCTCCCTCGCCTGCTCGCACATCTCCGTGTAGGCCCCGATCCGGCCGCCCACGATCTGCTTGAGGCCGCCCAGGAAGCCCTGCACCAGGGTGGGGGAGCGCACCACGATGCCGCGCACCAGGCCCCGGTAGGCGGTGATGTCGTAGCCCTCGATCGTGAAGGTGGTCGTCACGAACACGGGTTTCACCATCGGGAGGCGGTCGGCGGCCGCCCCATCCTGCTGGGAGCGGCAACCCGGATCAAGCGGGGTGCTCCAAGCGGCTGGATTCAGGCGGCCGGGCCGAGGCCCGCCTCCAATAGGGGAATCGCCCGCTCCAGGGCCACCCCGCGGCTGGCCTTGAGCAGCACCCGATCCCCCGGCTCCAGCCAGTCGAGCAGCAGGGCGGCCGCCTCCTCGGGCGTGGCCGCCCGCGCCAGCCGCGGCAATCCGGCGGCGGCGGCGAGCATCGCCTGGGCTTCGGCCTCGGCGGCCACAATCACCAGCCCGTCGAGCCCAAGGGCCCGGGCACGGCCCGCCACCTGGCGGTGCAGCTCCAGGCTGCGGTCCCCCAGCTCGAGCATCGTGCCCAGCACCGCATAGCGGCGGCCTTCGCAGGCTCCGCCCGGGGCCCCCAGCAGCTCCAGGGCCGCCAGCACCGCCTCCGGGGAGGCGTTGTAGGTCTCATCGAGCAGCTCCACCCCGCCCAGCTGCGCGCGTCGGGCGCGGCCGCCCGGCAGCTGCACCGCCAGGTCGCCGAGGGCCGCCGCCGGCACGCCGAGTTCCCGGGCGACGGCCACCGCCAGCAGCAGGTTGCGGGCGTTGTGGCGGCCCTCCAGCGGCAGCGCCAGGCTCGGACCGTCCAGCAGGCACAGGGAAGGGCCCTCCAGCCGGCCCACCAGCTCCGCCGCCGGCACCCCCGCCGGGAAGTCCGCCGCCTCGTCCTCCAGGGCGACGCGCACCACCCGGCCCCGCCACACCCGCCCCAGGGACTCCTCCAGCAGCGGGTCTCCGGCGGGAATCACCAGCACCCCTTCCGGCCCCAGACCGGCGGTGATCTCGCACTTGGCCCGGCCGATCGCCTCCCGGCTGCCCAGGCGGCCGATGTGGGCGGTGCCGATGTTGGTGATCACGGCCACGTCCGGCTCGGCGCAGCGGCTGAGGCGGTCGATCTCCCCCAGACCCCGCATCCCCATCTCCACCACCAGGGCCGCCGTGCACGCGTCCGCCTTCAGGATCGTGAGCGGCGCCCCCACGTCGTTGTTCTCGTTGCCGCTGCTGGCCACCACGGGTCCGAGGGGCGCGAGGGCCGCCCGGATCAGTTCCCGGGTCGTGGTCTTACCCGCCGAACCGGTCACCGCCACCACCGGCAGCCCCAGCTGCCGCCGCCGGAGGCGGGCCAGCTGCTGGTAGGCCTCCAGGGTGTCCTCCACGGGCCAGATCGGACGGCCGCTGCCGGCCACCAACTCCGCCAGCGCCGCCCCGTCCAGCCGGTCCCGTTGCACCAGGGCCGCCGCCGCCCCGGCGGCGAAGGCGTCGGCGACGAAGCGGTGGCCATCGAAGCGCTCCCCCACCAGCGGCACGAACAGGGCGCCGCCCAGGTCGCCGCGGCTGTCGGTGCAGACGCGACGGATGGGGTCGGGTCCAGCGGTTCTGGGGGCCATCAGGGGCTCGCCCCAGAGCTGGCACAACGGCTCGAACGGCAACAGCATCAACCTGACAGTCCAGGGTCGAGCAGGATCATGCCGGACCCCACCAGGGCACCGCGGGCCAGCAATCGCCCCTGGCCGTCCACCAGTTCCAGCCGCTCGTAGCCCAGCCCCCGGGCGCGCTCCTGCCAGCGCTCAGCCCAGCGGCTCCGGCTCGCCGGGGCGAGGCCGGCGTAGCTCGGCGCCATCGTCAGCACCAGGCGGCCCTCGGCGGGCTCGGGGTGGGCCGAAGCGATCAGGTGCTGCGGGTCGTCGTCCGCCAGCAGGGCCAGAAGGGGGTCGAGCTCCAGGGCGGGGGGCGGCTTGGGTTCCGCCACCGGTGCGGGCAGGACCGGCGCCGGTTCCGGCGAAGGGGGCATCGGTGGCGCCGGTGGCGAAGGGGGGGCCGGGGCGACGAGGGGGGGCGCCGTACCGCCGGCCGGATCTGCACGGTGGGACAGCCCCCGCCAGATCTGACCCCCCAGGGCCAGCAGCAGGGCCAGCAGGGCGGCCAGCAGCAGGGGCCAGAACAGCGGCGCCAGCCCCTGCGGCCAGAAGCCTGGCACCGAGAGGTCCCCCTCGCCATTGCGGCGCCAGAGCTCGCGCAGCTTCAGACGCAGGGAGGCCAGCACGGCTCTCAGGGCCTGGCCGAGCCGGCCCCAGGGGCTCGCATAGGGCACCGGCAGATCGGAAGGTGGCGGAACCGGATCAGCCATGGACGCCGGGGACGGGAAGCTGGCTCAGGAGTCGTTGCGACGGCGCAGCAGGGCCAGGGGGTTACGGGGGCGCTGGGGCGGCGGCGGCTCCTTGGGGGAGCCCTCCGGCCGGGAGTCGTCGTGCAGGAGGCTCGGGTCCGCCCCCTGGCCCTGGGAGAAGCGCTCCACCTGGGCCGCGTCGGGGGTGGGCTCCTTGACCCCGCAGACCTCCCGGTACATGGCGTCGTACTCCAGGGCGGAGCGGTTCCAGCTGAAGTCGGTGGTCATGGCCCGCCGTTGCAGCTCCTGCCAACTGGGCTCGTTGCGGTAGGCCTCCCAGGAGCGCACGATCGTGGTGTAGAAGTCGATGGCTTCGTAGCGATCGAAGCCGTAGCCGGTGCCGGTGCCGGCGGTGGGGTCGTTGGGGGGCACGGTGTCCACCAGGCCGCCGACGCGTCGCACCACCGGGATGGAGCCGTAGCGCATCGCCAGCATCTGGCTGATGCCGCAGGGCTCGAAGCGGCTCGGCATCAGGAAGGCGTCGCTGCCGGCGTAGATCAGCCGCGACAGGGCGTCGTCGTAGGTGAGGAACACCGAGAAGCGGCCGGGGTGGCGCGCCGCCATCTGCCACAGACCCGACTCGTAGCCCCGTTCGCCGGTGCCCAGCACCACGAACTGGCTGTCGCTGTAGGCCAACACGCGGTCGGCGACCTGCAGAAGCAGGTCCACGCCCTTCTGGTCCACCAGCCGACTCACCATCCCCATCAGGTAGGAGCGGGGGTTGACGTTCAGGCCCATCCGTTCCTGCAGCAGCCGCTTGCAGGCGGCGCGGCCGCTGAGGTCGCCTGAGGAGAAGGGGGCCGGCAGGGTGGTGTCGGTGGCGGGATTCCAGTCCTCGGTATCGATGCCGTTGAGGATGCCGCGCAGCTTGCCGCTGATGAAGTTGAGCAGGCCGTCGATGCGCTCGCCGTATTCGGGCGTGCGGATCTCCATCGCGTAGGTGGGCGAGACCGCATTCACCCGGTCGGCATAGAGCAGGGCCGCCGCCATGGTGTGGTCGCCCTGCATGTACCAGGGGCACCAGGTCATGCGGTCCAGCTTCCAGCGCCAGGGGCCCTGGTAGCGGAGGTTGTGGATGGTGAACACCGTGCTGATCTCCGGGTCCTGGTGCATCCACACCGGGATCATCCCCGTGTGCCAGTCGTGGCAATGGAGAACCTGGGGCTTCCAGCCACCGTTCCAGGCGAATTCGGCACTGGCGTTGGCGAAGAAAGTGAAGCGCCAGTCCTCATCTTCGCCGCCATAGATGCGCTCGGGATCGAACACCGGATGGCCCACCAGATAGATGGTCAGACCACTGGTGGGGTGGCGGGTTTCGTAGATGGCGAAATCGGTGCCCATCGCATGGCCACGCCACATCGGTTCGGCCGGAATCTCCAGCCGACTCCACAGTTTTCCGTAGCCCGGCATGATGATGCGGACGTCGTGCCCCAGTGCCGCCAGGGCCGGTGGCAGGGAGCCCACCACGTCGCCCATGCCCCCCACCTTGATCATGGGAGCGCACTCCGCAGCGGCAAACAGAACCCTCATCCGCGCTCGATCGCTGGTGCGCCTGGAACTCTACGGGCTGCCAAGGAGCGTTCCGGCGGCCGACGACAGCGGGCTCAGGGCAGCACCGTCACCGGGGTGCCGACCTGGACCATCTCGAACAGCTCCCTGACGTCCTCGTCGAACAGCCGCACGCAGCCATGGGAGACGGCACCACCGACACTGTCGCGATTCGGCGTGCCGTGGAAACCGGAGGTCACGCACCCCTTCACCTCCAGATGCTCCTGGCCGTTGAAGCCGCGCCGGCCCTTGCAGTCACGGTGGAAGCCGATCCACCGGGAGCCGAGGGGATTGGTGGGGCCGGGGGGGATGCGCACGCCCTTGGCGGGGTGCTCCCAGATCGGGTAGGCGGTCTTCTCGATCACGCTGAAGGAACCCACCGGCGTCTCCCAGCCGGGCATGCCCACTCCCACCCGGAAGCGGCGCCGTTCCCGGCCCCCCTCCATCACCTTCAGCAGCCGACTCCGGCGGTCCAGGATGAGTTGCAGCGGGGGGGAGGCGGGCTCCGCCGTCGCCGCAGTCGGCTCCGGGCTGCCCGCCGCAGCGTCGCCGCCTGCGACGGCGGCCATCGCGGGCTGCACCGACCATCCGGAGAAAGAGCTGAACAGGGCCAGAGCCAGGGGCAGGACGGCTTGGCGGTTCACGATGCGATCAGTCGGGATCAGACTCCAGACCTCAGGTTAGCGAGCCGAACGCAGTGACGGGCCGGGGTCTTGCCATGGGCAGGCCGGGCACCGGTCTATGCTCCTTTCAGCGATACCAACGGTGAACCCGATTGCAGCCTCGATTGCAGCAATCGGGAGCATCGTCACGGTGGCACCGTTTCGCCGTCAGTACGTCCGCCGTTCTGTTCATGGGTCTGGAGATCGCCGCCCCATCCCTTGGGGCCCAGGACCATTACCACGGCCTTCTTTACAGCTACAAGAACGACACCGTGCCGCCACGCTGTTCGCGCAGCTTCTGGCTGCTCCAGAAGAGCAAGAAGGTGTGGTTCCTGGTGGATGAGCAGCACAAGGACAGGGACACCGAACCTGCTTTCTTCTACCGGGGCCGGAGAATTCTCTACCGGGGAGACCTACTGTCACTTCCTCCAGAACGGAGGAAAGCCCTCGAATCCAACAGCATCGTGTGGGGTCAGTCCGTCGCCCATGGCTGGGGACGGGGGCCGAACGGGACGAACTACTACCTGCATCTGTGGACCCGCTGGTCGATCTTCCAGCCAGCCCGTTGCCATCCTGAGTCCTTCACGATGACCTTCCTGTCCCCCCATCAGCGCTGAGGGGGTGGCACAGGGAGAGGCAGTTGGTCGCTGCGTCGATCCGCCGATGGCTGATCGTCCATCCGTAGGCGCTGCGGAGTTTCAGAACCATCACCAGGCCCCAGTGGGCCTCCCTGGCGAGGGGATCCTGGCCTGTGGCTTCCATCGCCTTCTCCACGGCCGCCAGGGCGGCCTCGAAGTCGAAGGGGCCCCCCTGGTCGAGAATCTGCACGCAGAACCGCTGGCGGCTTAGCTGCACCGACAGCTGGACCGGTGGCGCCGGGTCCAGATCGGCGTGGGCATGGCGCACCGCATTGGTGAAGCCCTCGACAAGGGCCAGCTGGGCCTGCATCCAGAGCTCCGAAGGCACGGCCGGATCACGCAGCTGGCCGAACCAGCTCAGCACCGCCTCGATCTCATCGAGATCACTGCGGACGCTGAGCTGGCTGAGGGGCCGCGTGGATTCCGATTCCCGGGGCAGGGTCATGCCGCCCCTGAGTTCCTGCTGAACAGGACAAGAAAGGTCCGGACGATCAGCTTCAGGTCGTAGCCCAGACTCCAGTTCTGCTGGTAGCGCAGATCCAGCCGGATCACATCTTCGAAGTCCCGGATGGATGATCGGCCGCTCACCTGCCATTCCCCGCTCAGGCCAGGCCGCACATCGAAGCGCTGCCAGCTGGGAATGGCATAGCGTCGCACTTCATCCGGTGTGGCGGGCCGCGTGCCGATCAGGCTCATGTCGCCGATCAGCACGTTCCAGAACTGGGGCAGTTCATCCAGGCTGGTCTTGCGCAGGATCCGGCCCACGCGGGTGATCCTGGGATCATTGTCATTCTTGAAGAAGGCCCCCTGGGCCTGGTTCACCACGCTGCCCTTCAGCCGTTCGGCATCGGTGACCATTGAGCGGAACTTCCAGATCCGGAAATGGCGGCCCATCCAGCCGCAACGCACCTGACTGAACAGGATCGGCCCCGGGCTGTCCAGGCGGATCGCCAGGGCGATGGGCAGGAACAGCAGCGCCGTCACCCCCAGCCCCACCAGGGCACCGCCGACATCCAGGCCTCGCTTGACGGCGGAGCGCACCGAGGGATGGGTCAGCGGTGGCCGCTGGTCCTCCGTATGGGACAGCTGGGGCAGCAGCCCCTCGGAATGGGCCGTGATCGGCAGGACCTTCTCCAGTCCCGTCATCTGCAGGGCCAGGAACACCTGACGGTTCAGGCTCCAGGCCTCCAGGGGAACCGCGCGCTCCTGGGCCGTCTTGATGGCGCCCACCAGGGCACCGATGCCGCTGCTGTCGATGATGGCCGTGCCCCCGAAATCCAGGACCACCTGCCGCAGGCCCTCCACCTCCGCCAGCCAGCCAGCGAAACCGGAGCGGAACGCCACGGCTTCGGCCACGGTGAGCCGGGGGGGCAGCTGCAGGATCAGGACGCCGTTGCGCACGGTCCTGACGAACGAAGCCTGGGAAGAGGGGCCGCCGCTCATAGCTCGGGAAAATGGGACTGGAGACTCCGGCAGAGGGACTGGGCCGAGCTGTCGGTCACGTCGCTGATCGAGGTCTTGAACGGGGCCTCGAGAAAGCGCACGAGATCGCCCGGACTCCAGGCGATCGGCACACCCATCTGCTTCAGGGCCAGGGCGAGTTCCAGCTGGTGATCGTCGACATGCTCCTGATAGCGGACGCTGCGGGGCACCAGAATGAAGGGCTGCTGCAGTTCATCGAGCAACAGAACCGTACCTTCCCCGCAATGGGCAATCACGACCCGCGCCTTTTCCACCAGGGCACGAAAGGAGTCCTCCTTCAGCAATCGGTACACAGTGGTACCGCTGGGGAGAAACGTACAGGTGCCGTACTGAACAACGATTTCCTCATCGATGAGCTCCTGCTGGATCAGCAGCTCCATCCACTGCATCAGCCGGTTGAAGGGGAACTGTTCCGTCCCCACGCTCACCAGGATCATGCTCCCACCTTGCTCTGGACAAGTTCGGCGCGGGGATAGCGACGCTGCAGCTGGGGCCAGTGCACGTAAAGAATGTCAAGAAACGGTCGAATGAGCCGCGCCGAGAGGCTCAGGGTCTCGATGCGGGTCACGGACTCGATGAACACGGTCTTGCATCCGAGCAGTTTACCGAGCAGCAGAAAGGGGACGGCCACACCGGCACCGGTCGAAACGATCACGTCCGGCCGCTCGCTGCGGATCACCTGCAGCGCCAGAGCCAGGTTGCGGAGCAGATTCGGCAGATTGCGGTTGGTGGGGCTGTGGGCCCATTGCACCGGCTCCCCGGCCAGCGCCGTTTCGGTGGTCGGTGTGCGGAAGGTGATCCAGAGATGGGGATGGCGCCCCCAGAAGCCGGCCAGTTGCTGCAGGGCCTTGAAGTGCCCACCCGAAGAACAGACCAGCAGGATCTTCATCGGCCCAGCTCCCCCTGCATGCGTCGCTTTTGGCTGGCACCGGTGGACCGCAACATGCGGCCCTCCAGCCAGCGATAGGGACCCTCCGGCAACACCAGCAGCAGGTAGGCCGCCACCAGGGTGATCAGGGTGCGTCGCGGTTCCTCCAGCAGCACCCTCCAGTCGGTGGCCAGGGATCGGTGCAGCAGACGCACCGCCAGGGCACCATCCCGCTGACGGGTGGCCCGGCGTGCCAGATAACGCAACTGATAGGCCCGCGCCCTGGAGCCCCATTGGGCGATGAAGTCGGGGTGGGTGGCTTCGGTCTTGATCAGCACCCTCTCCCAGGAGGCGTACTGCTTCATCAGGTTGGCCGAGAGTCCGCCGTCGCTGATGCGGTAAAGCGTCAGGGCTTCGGGAATCCCCTCGATCCGCCACTGGGTCTGGAGGGCGATCCGCAGCCAGCACTCGATGTCTTCAGACTGCCGGAAGCTGTCGTCAAAATAGAAGTCTTCCACCTCGCCATAGAGATTGGCGCTGAAGCGAATGGCGGCGAAGACGTCCCGGCGGATCACGACGGCGGAGCCATTGCCGATCGGATTGCGGCAGAACACCACCTCCGGGGTGATGTCCCGCAGTTTCGGCATCTGATGGATTCCGATGGGCCGTGAGGCCTCATCAATGAAGCTGGAGCGGGAAAAACTCACCCCCACCTCGGGCCGTGATTGCAGATGGGCCACATGGCGCTCCACCTTGGTGGGCAGCCAGAGATCATCACTGTCGAGAAAACCCAGAAACTCCCCCCGGGCCTGGCGGATTCCCGTGTTGCGGGCGCCCGCCAGACCACGGTTGCCCTGGTGCACAATCCGCAGGCGCGAATCCTCGTAGCCCTGGCAGATCGCCACCCCGTCATCAGTGGAACCGTCGTTCACAACCAGGATCTCGAGGTTGGTGTAGGTCTGGGCCAGCACCGATTCGAGACTCTCCCGCACCGTCGCGGCGGAGTTGTAGAGCGGCATCACCACCGTCACCAGGGGGGATCGGCTCATGGCAGCGGGCTCACAGGCAGGGGGGCGTCGCCAAAGCCATCATGACCGCGCCCTGCCGTGGCGGCCACCCAGACGGCGCCAGGGGGCCAGCAGCTGACGGGCGAAGACTGCCATGGCTGTGAGCACCGTACGGCGTGGCTGTCGCCACAGGATCTGCCAGTCGGAGCGCAGGGCGCGGACCATGAAGTCGGTGCCGATGGCGGGCGTCCCCCCCAGGCGCAGGGAGCGCCGGGCCAGGTAGCGCAGGTGAATCGCCTGGGCCGTGGCGAAATGCTGCGCCACCAGATCGGGCGCATAGCGGCGGGCTTCCTGGATCAGCCGCAGCCAGCCCTGTTCCATGCGCTGCAGGCTCGAGGAGAGGCCCCCGGCCGATGTGCGGTAGTAGGTGAGCACCTGGGGCAATCCGGAGATGCGCCAACGGCCATCGCAGGCCACCCGGAGCAACCATTCCAGATCTTCCGAGTAGCTCATGTCGGAGACGAATCCGCCCACCGAGATGAACACTTCGCGCCGAAGAACCCAGTTGGAGGTGGTGTTGGTGGGATTCTCACAGAGAAAATCCTCTGGTCGATAGGAGGCGCGGGGCAGGGCCGCCAGCAGGCCCGTGGGCGTCCCCTCAGGCGACAGGAACTCGACCCGGGCGAAGCTCACGCCCACCTCGGCCTGGTGGGCGTGGTAATCAACATGACGGAGCAGTTTGTCGGGATGCCAGAGGTCATCGGCATCCAGGAAGGCGATCAGGGGCGCCCTGCTCAGCGCCACGCCGCGGTTGCGGGCCACCGAGACCCCCGCATTGGGCTGGGTCACCAGATGGATCCGGGGGTCGTCCCCGAACAGGCGGCTGACGATGGCGAGGCTGCCATCGGTGGACCCGTCATCCACCGCGATCAATTCCCAGTCGTCCAGGCTCTGATTCAGCACCGAGCGCAAGGTCTGGGCGATGTGCGTCGCCGCGTTGTAGATGGGAACCACCACCGAAACCATCGGCACGTTCCGCTCTGCGGGGCCCGGAACCACCGCAGCGGTCTCGTGCGGATCGGTGTGGGTCATCGCGGCGGCTACGACGTATGGCTGGAACGATGGGTGCCTCCGATCCGACCCAGCACCGCTCTGACACGCCCCATCAGGGTGATCCACACCATGCGCAGGCGCTTGGTGTAGTAGTCGAACTGGTTGATCGTTGGCGGCTGGCCCTCCTGGAAGTGGTTCAACTGGCGGGCCGGCAGGAGCTTGGACGTCCAGTCGACGGAGCCGATATGCCGGAACTGGGCATGGCCGAAGCGGGCCTGGAGCTTCTCTTTGATCTGGTCAGGCGTGCGGTAGGGATAGTGGCGGTTGTAAAGACGCTGGGAGCAGGCTTTCCTGAGTCCGTTGGGCCACTGGGGCGCCACCGCTTCGTTCCAGAGTTGATGGGGCTGGTTGCGGAAGAAGCGATACTCGCGCCAATTGGCGGAGTAGTAGCGGCGCCGTTCGGTGATGGGCCGGTGGGTTGCAAGCTTCTCGGTCTCCCAGTTCTGATAATCGGTATCCGTGTAATAAAACTGAAGATTCCAGGCCGTCACAAAATCGGCCTTTTCACGGTTCGCCTTGGCGAGCACGTCCCGGGGGTCCCCTTCCAGGAACTCATCCCCATCCAGCCGCAACCACCAATCCTGATCCGTCAGTTCATGGTGGTGGCGGTTGTAAACGATGGAGCGCATTCCATCACGGAAGGGCACAAGCAGCTGCTCCTCAATCACGATGTCCGGATACTGGCGTGCAAGCGCATTCACGGTTTCCCAGGTTCCATCCGTGCTGCCGTTATCAAGGACGAAGATCCGATCGCAGAAGGTCCGTGCATGATGAAGACAATCTGCAATCACATCGCCCTCATTCTTGATCAGGCAAATGGCGTAGATCTTCACAAGCGGGTCGGGCGGACGGACGTGCTCCAGAGGTGAGGCGCGAGCATCAAGGCTTGAAGGCTTCTGTCACCATAACCGCGCCTTGGGCACGGCTCCTGTCACAGGCTGGTGGGCTGTGAGATCTGAATCCGTCGCAGCAGCCGTTGCCCCAGCATCAGGTAGATCGGTTGCAGCGTGAGATGGGCCGCTGCGACGGCGGCGGCCACGCCCAGGGAGCCCCCTGTCGTACCGATCAGAATGGCCACGGTGAGGGCCACCGTGAAGGCCAGGTTCCAGAGCAGATCCACCTGGGGCAAGCCCACGGCGCGAAACAGCATGGAGGAGGCGTTGGCGAACGGTCGGGACAGGGCCGACAGGCAGATCAGCATCAGAATCGGCACCGCCCCCTCCGACACCCACTGCCGGCCAAAGACGATCGGCACATACAGGGGGGCCAGGCTGCACTGCAAGGCAACCACGGGCACGATCACCTTGGTGATGGTGAGCAGGTTTTTGCGGAAGCGCTCCTTGAGGACGGCGGGTTGGCTGCGGACGTCACAGAAGTCGGAGTAGAGGGAGACGGAGAGGGCATTGATCACGCTCAGGCTCAGACCCAATCCGGCGTTGAAGGCAAAGTAGTAAACCCCAAGCGCCTTGACACCGATGAAACGGCCGATCAGGAGATAATCCACATTCTCGCGGAAGGTGTTGAGCAGCTCAACCCCGAGGATGCGACTGCCGAACTGCAGCACAGATTTCCAGCGCTTGAGCGTGAACGACAGAGCGGGCCGCCAGGGCTCGAAGCGCAGCATCATGGCGACCCAGACAGGTGCAACCAGCAATTTGGGGAGCACAATCGCCCACATACCCATCCCCATCAGCGCAAAGATCCCCGTCATCAGATTTTCGCTGGCGACGGCTGCGAGGTTGGTCATGCTGTAGAACTTCAGCCGATTCTTTCGCCGCACCAGAGCCGACTGAACCATGGAGAGTGGATAGATCAGATAGCTGCAACTCACCACGATGATCGGCACGATCAGCGCGTTGTCGTTGTAGACCTTGGCAATGACGAACGAACCGATGATCTGGATGAGGAATAGGCTGAAGCCGATCAGCCAGTTCAGGCTCCATGCCGTCTGACAGATCTCCTGGACCTCATCTGCATCGGCCTGCACGATCTTGTCGCCGATACCGTTGCGTGTGAAGACCTTCACGAGCTCGCCGGACGTCAACACGATGGCCGCAAGGCCATAGTCTCTGGGGCTCAGCAGCCTGGCGAGTAGCACCGTGGCCACCAGCCGCGAGACTCGGATCCCCACCTCCCCCACACCCATCCAGCCGATGTTTCGGATGAATCGATCCTTGGGGATGAACTGTTTCAGGTTGCTGAGCAGACGCATCAAGGGTCAACCCCGCACAGCACGTGTTTGTGACTCAGCAACCGCTGCAGGCTTGTCCCCTGCCGGATGACCCGCCCGGGGCCCGAGGTGATCAGCCATGCCCATAGCGTCCGGGTTGCTCATCATGGCATCAGGGCATCGCATGGCTGGTGCATCGGCTGTGAATCACGACACAGGCTGAAGTTCAGGCTGGGGCGAGCCTTTTCTTTCCTGAAGTGCCATCCCCATGACGACCATTCCAGGCCAGAAGAGGTACACAAGGATTTCGAGATTCTCACCGAACGTATACATGAAAAGGATGATGATGATTCCCAGCCCAGCCGAGCCCAGTTGATAGTGGGGACTGGCTGCCCGGCGCAACAGATCAAGCCCCGTGGCCAGCATCGGAATGGCGAGTGCAAAAAAGCCAACAATACCCTTCACAAAAAGTACTCCGGCCCAGGTGTGATGGGAGCCGATGGCCATATACTCCACGAGATGGGGGCCACCTTCGACAACACCATGCCCCCAGATCGGGGCCTCTGTCTCCCAGCGATGGAAGGCGATTCGCTTCAACGCAAAGCGAACACGAGTCGAGCCAGCGCGAGCTCCCTTGAAGCCTTCCCAGTAATCATTGATGGCGGTGAGAATGGATGTGGCAAAGATACCGCCCAGATAGGAGAGAACACCCAGTGAAATCAGCATGGACGGCTTACGCAGTCTGGAAACCACGGCCGTCACGGTTGGGATCAGAATGATGCAGAGCTGGGCAAGACGTGACTTGCAGACAAAGCACATGACGATCGATCCAGCGATTCCAAGCAGCTTCCATTTTCGGTTCTTTTCCAGGAGGCATATCATGAAATTGATGTTGCCAACAAAACCAAGGGCGGGCCCCCACGGTGCAAAGAGACGCCAACGAAGATCACCCGTGCTGCCATCGATCTCGTAGAGAGGAACATCGAAGAACTCATTTCCCGGACCCCCGACGGCTCTCAAGGGCGAGACGTAGAGGACCTCTGGCAGGCCCAGATTGGGGGTCAGCATCAAAAACGGCATGATGAGCAATGTGTGAAATCCGACAATGCAAATGGCACGTGTCGTGATGCTGCTCCGAATTGGCAGGGCTCCCGCTAGCGGGTAGAGGGCCAGCGCGGCCCAGCCTTTGGCCCACCCAATCGTGGACTTGATGATGGCCCCAGTCCCAAGGTTGAAATTCACATGCCCTGCAATCAGGGCAACCTGCATGACGAGCATGCCGATGATCCACAGCCAGATCACCGGTGAAATGGAAATCTCTTCATTCTCCTCCGGGTGATCCATTCGGGCCAGTATCTTGATCAGCAGGCAACCGAGGAGCAGCCAGCAGAGGACCGATCCGACAACATAGAGGCCTCCGACGAGCCAGATGGGATAGGTACAGATGATCGACCACCACACCAGACGCTCCGGCCAGTTGCTCGGCTGAAGATCATCCTCAGATTGGAATGCTTTGGAAAGAAGTGTCTTGAGTCCCAATGAATTCTCCTGCCTAGGTTGAAACCCAACGGGCCAGCCGCTTGATCCAGGGCTTGCGGATCCATAGAATCCAAAGTCCTGTTGTCGTCAGGATCGATCCGAAGGCTGAGCCAGCAAGAACCAGCGAACGTTTCGGTGACGTCGCCTTCTCCGGTAGTGAAGGCTCAACCGCTATCTGGATCAGTGGAAAGGCTGCAAAGATATTGGACTGTCCAAGATCCAGCTTTGCCAAGGTGGAGGCAAAGACGGCTTCTGCGATCTGTTCATTACGTTTGAGATTCTCCAAAGACGACTGCCTCTGGGACATCAATCGCAGACGTTGCTCCAAGGAACTGATCTGTTGATCCAGCTTGCTGACCTGTGATGCGGCACCACTCGCATCCGATTGGAAGTTCACCAGGTTCTGGAAAAGAGATTCACGGCCCGAACTCGCACCCGTCAACGCAAGCCGTGAAAGAGTCTGGGCTGAAGCTGGGCGACCCAGCAAGACCTTGGCACGTTGATTCATCGCTTGCATGGCCGCCTCTTGACGCTTGATCTCTTTAATAATTCGAGGATTGTTCCGACCGAACTTAGATTGTTGAACCTTGAGGATTGACGTGGCTTCGCTGTAGTCCTTCAAATTCATTTGGAAGATTTGATCAACCTGCAACTTGAACGCATCTGTGGCCTCTGCTGGAGTCAGGCCAAGGCTTCGGCCCAACTTCTGCAGCCGACTCTCAGCCTGGGATTGCTGAGCCGCAAGTTCCGCCCTTTGCTTGCGTAGTTGTTCAATATTCGCCGACAGGATTTCAACCTGCTCCGTTGATGTGAGACCAGACTTGCGCTTGTATTCCGAGACTTGCTTCTGAGCTTCCTCCAGCTTCTGCTGCGTCTCCAGCAGAATCTTCTGAGTCGGTCCTTCCCGTTGGTTAATCTCACTGACGCGCAGCTGATTCAGTCGTTCGACCATGGCCTCATACAAGGCAAGGGAACGCTTGCGTGCATCCTCGGGAGAGGGACCGGTGGAATCGATCTGCATCAGTGTCGTATTGTCGATATTCTTGATGCGGGGCTTCGCGAAGTCCTCTTTCGGAATATTGGCAATCTTGGCGGCCCGAGCCAATACCTGCTCGCTCACGAAGATGTATTCATAGTTGGCACGGGGATCAAACGTGGCCAGGCCCAGGGATTCGCTTGATGCGGTGGCCTGACCAATATCAGGCAGGCTGAGATTGACAGCATTGGCGCTACCGGGCAGGATCAGCGCCCAAGAGCTGGTATAGACAGGTCTCGCTAGTAAGAGATACAGAATGCTGGACCCCCAGATCAAGCTGTTCGTGCACGTGGATACGAACAGATAGCGACTCCAGCGAAGCTTGTCGGTTCGACTCAGTCTTTTCCACCATCCCTTTGGATCGGCAGCCTTCAAGCCGGGTATATGTCGGAACTGTTCGGCAAACAGCCGCTTCGCCTTGCCCAAGGGCTCTTGTACGGCTTGCACCTTCGGCTTGAGGCGTCTGATGATGGGTGGAGCGTCTTTCACGCTATCTTAGGGAATGCTTCGATCATAAATCAAAACAGCTGGATTCAGAAACTGGGTAAAGATGCTAAGGACTGCCTGAAAGTTGGTCATCTTGGAGTCATAACAGGCAACACCATCGTCTGCCATGAGATAGGGGTTGTTGGCGTTGTCTGTCGAGGATCGCAGAAGATCTTCTACTCCTCTTTCGTAGACAGTCGTCTTGCCTGAGGCCCTTTCCGTTCTCACCAAGATGGCTTTGCGCCGCGCATTGGTGACCATGGTCCCACCAGCACAGTTGGCCGAGATGACAGCATGGGATAAGCGTGATCCATAGGGAAAATTCCTGGCTTGAGAGCCAATACCTGCAACAGAGTTCCCCGCTGCAGGAACAGTAAGATTGGAGATGTTGATTTCAACTTCAGTGGGCGTGATGTTCGACGGGCGAACGATCAGTGGGTTCACGCTACCCGTGTCGGAAACAATCACCTGATCGCCGGCAATCAGTGGGATGTCCTTAAAAGGTACCCCTGTGAAGGCACCGGACAGGTCGACCACTTGTCTTCGTAATCCCCGTTTCAACTCCACGGCGGTGACATCGGCGGTGGGCGTAACGCCTCCCGCACGGCGCAGGGCCGTGGTGAGCATACGGTTGAGTGGGGCTTGTCCTGAGAGTTGCACAGGAGTCTGCGTCTGCTCTACATCACTCAACTCGTTGATCACGACCCGACCGGGCTGAAAGGCGGAGCCGATGACAAACACAGGGACCGGTGCCCATTGGACCACGCTCAAACTAACCCGGAGGAAGGAGGGTTGAAAGAAGCCCTGTTGCACAAGGGCTTGAGCAACACGCTTCTGAAGTTGTTCCGGTTCCAGGCCGACAGCCGAGATTCCTTTGAGGTAAGGAAGTTCCAGCTCTCCATTGAGGTTGATCTCAAAGATTCCACTAAACTCTTCTCCTTCCGGAATGGTGACTTTGACACGATCTCCTGGTGAGATCGGTAAAGCCTGGGCAGCCCCCGCTGCGCCAACACAGCAGGCCAGTCCAAGAAGCCATAAGTGGAATTTCGACATCTGCGTCGATTCGGAACCGTTTCCCCGATTGGCTTGTCCAATCAATCGTAGCCTATCCGTCGTCTGCAAGGTAGGGCGTCTCTCTCTGATCAGGATGGATGCGTGTCTTCGCCATCCACGATCACCTGTGGCCTGTTCACTCCATCAAGTCCCATCAGGGTATTTCCCTTGTCGTCACCATGGAAGGTCAAGGTCTGCGACACGAATCTTCTGCGGCTTTGGAGGCTAGGCTGGTGAGTGTTTGCTCGTGAGGGACTGACGGGGAGGCTGTCGCCCATTCGCACCCGGAGACGCTGAACCTGGGGGCGGTTTAGGTGGAACAGCCAGAGTCATTCAACGCCTTGATCCATTGGCTGTTCAATGACGCCATACCGCAGGTCTCCGCAACGATGTCCAAACTCTGGATCATCGATCTGAGCCGCCACTGAGAACCCATGGGACTCTTCCTGTGTGATCGAGTGGAATGTCTCCATGTTTGAGGGATCCTGCCGGGGGAGCAGGCCTTGGTTGTCTCAGCTATCCATCATCCACGCACATTACCCAGGAATTCTCCAACCGCCCAGGACGTCCTCGACCCCACCCATCAACCGAACAGCTGATACCCGCGTGCCATCGCGGCCAGGATTCATGACGACTACGGGATCCGCTCGGCCTTGGACCTGGCAGATGGTCCCGGATCGCTGAACGCCACCGTCTTGCGCCGGGTCACGCAACACCACTGCCACAACAATGAGAGCTCCGCACGATGACCTCGGCTGCCTGCGCTGCGTGCCTTGACCCGCATCTCCCACCACCAAACAATGGTTTCTAGCCAGGATGTCTGTTCTACACCCCCCCCCTGTTCCGCGTCAGCGGTCGCACCGTTCCGTGACCCACACCCCGTTACACACCGGAGTCGGGGAGCGGCCACCCTGAGAGACACTTTTTTGCAAACTGAGGTCCCATGTCAGGTTTTGCGGCCAATGGCCCAGTCCGCTACTGCTGATTCACGCTGTTGAGCTAACATTGAGTCAGCAAGGTCGCTTGAGGTCCTGTGGTCAATATTGTCATTGTTGCCACCGCCAACTATCTATGGGGTGCAGCAGTCACTGTTCGCTCCGCTTTGGAAACCTGCAGCACAACCTTAAATGCGTATGTCATCAGTGTTGATCTATCCCCTGATGATAAGAAGCGGCTCTCTGAATCCTGGCAAACTCCCAACCTTGGAATCATCCAGTTCATTGACTTCGACCTGGGACAGGTTGACAAGCTGCGCAGTACCTTGCTCGTCAAAAGCAAGTCCCCTTATGCACGTTTCTTTATCCCCGAGTATTTAGCGGATGTCTCTCGCTGCATCTACCTGGATACCGATCTCATCGTCTGCTCGGATCTGCTCGGCTTGCAGGTTTTTGATCTGCAAGGAAAGTCGAGCGCTTGTGTCATTGACGGTGGCATCGACACTCCGGAGCAGCAACAGCGCCTCCGTGACAAGCTGAAGTTGCAACACCCTCAAAAGTATTTCAACTCAGGGGTGATCGTCATGGACCTGGATGCCTGGAGGCGACATCATATTCAATCGAAAGCTTTGACTATTGCACAGGAGAACTATGACCTGCTTGACCAAATGGATCAAGATGCCCTCAATATCGTCCTGGAGGACGACTGGGTGATTCTTGATCCAAAATGGAACACTTCCAAAGGCAGAGCTGACGTCAACTTTTCTGACGGCATCATCCACTTCCTGGGTAAAGTCAAGCCCTGGCATGCTGACTATGCCGCCAATTTCCAGGACCGCTGGTTTGCACTTCTGGATCGAACTGCCTTTTCCGGTCAGCGTCCGGTGAAGCTGATGGGCATCGGTGCTGCCTACCGGAAGTTTGTTCGCTCCATTCCCACCTTGGAAATGGTGAAGGGCAAACTCCGTCGACTCCTGCGATCTGCATGACTCACTCCCGTTGCCTCGCTGCTTGGCTTGCATGGCTGGCACAGGGAACCTCGTGCGGATCGCTCTCTCTCCCGGGCTGATAAGATGGTTTGAGGTTCCATGCTCCTGCTTCACTTCGGAAACCATCTGGAAGCCTGCTGACTGGTCTAGGAGACGTTCACGCGGCGTTACCACAACTGTTTCTTTCCTCTGTAGTCTCCCGTGCGCATTGGCCTGATCAACGCCTACAGCACCCTGAATCTGGGGGATGCGGCGATCTACAGCGCCTTTAGAAAACTCCTGCCGGATGTCGACCTGGTGGGCTGCGTCCAGGATGAACATCCTGATCCCACCCTTGGAGTCAGCTTCTTGCCTGACCGACCCAGAAACTGTGACGCCTATATCAGCGTGGGGGGCGATATCTTTAATAACTCACGCGAATGGTTCGTCACCAAGGCGTTCCTCAAGAATCTTGCTGAACTGAGACACAGCCCTCGGCACACGTTTCTGTTCGGCCAGTCGATCCCCCGGTCTTGCCATGGCCTCAGCTTTTTCCTGCTGCAGCGCTATTTCAAGCGCTTGGCGGCCGTCTGTGTGCGGGATGCAGAAAGCCACCAGCGACTCTGCGCGGCCGGTGTGTCCGCACGGTTGTCTTACGACATCGCATTCGTCCTGGAGAGTTCTCCCCCGGCTGAGGCTGAGGCACGACATTGTCTGGAACAGCTGGCTATCGACCCAGGCCAGGCGGCCGTGTTGTCTGTTCGTGGTTTTGACAGCATGTACGGCCACGACAATGACGCCTTCATCACTCGGATGGCCCAGCTCAGTGTTCAGCTCTCCGCCGCCGGACTCAGGCCTATCGTGTTGATCCAGTCAGGTGCCTATGGTTCCGACAATGATCTTGATGTGGCCGCCGCCATCCAGGCCCGTGCTCCCGGCACAGCTATCCTCAATCCGTTTGTCGGCAATCCGGCCGTTCCAAGTTGGCAGCTTGCCATGGCCCTGTTCGCCCTCGTGGATATCGTGATTGCCGTGCGCTTTCACACCGCTGTTCTGTCACTGGCCGCTGGTCGGGTTCCGTACCATCTCCACTATTCCAACAAAGGCAGGGATCTCTGCAGACGGCTTGATCTGCCCGGTTGTGACCTGGCCAGCCTGGATCCCACCTCGGCGTTGCCGGCGATCCTTGCCACACGAGGACGCCTGTTCGCCCACGAGCCTGTTCGTCAGCAGGTTCGCAACGATTTTCACTGGTGCCTCGATCAGTTACCTGCTCATGCCTGAAGGGGTCCCACCTGTCCTACCGGGGTAGATTGACCCTATCCGGCTGAGCAACGATGTACGGGCTGGTCAACCGGGCCATCCAGCCGATGGTCACCACCCACCATGGGGTGGATATTTTGCAGTGCATCACGGAGCGGCCTGATCTTCAGAATCTCGATGTCTGCGCCACGGAACTGGCCTATCCTGAGGATGTGACCCATCGGCTGGTGGCGGAGGCCTCCGAGGAACTGGCCCCCTCTGAAGAGCCGATCACGCAGGCCTTCGGCGAGTACTGCATCACCGACACGGCCACGGAGGGTTACGAGAAGCTATTCGAGAACAAGGACCACCCCCTGCCTGAATGGCTGCATCAGCGCGACAATCTCCACGCCCGTGTGGCCGTGTCATTTGCTGCACGGCAACCGCCTTCATTCCGTTGCGAGCACCGTGTCGATGCGTCAAGGCAACTGGAGTACCGGTCGACGCGTCAAGGCCTGGCGCCGTTGGTGACCGGCTTGCTTCATGGGCTGGGGACGCACTTCCGTACGCCTTTGGCGATTGATCAGATCGCATCACTGCTTCTGCCGGATGGTGGCATGAAGCACGCGTGATCATGTGTCGTTTCTGATGGTCATGTCCGTACCTCTACCCGACCATCTTCTTGATCCCCTGTTTCCCTTTCATCTCGTCGTCGACCGTGCGCTGACCATCCGTTCAGCCGGCTCGGTGCTTCGCCGCATTCTTCCTGCTCCGGACCTTTTGGGGCAGCCCCTGGACGACCACTTTCAGCTCCTGCGACCGGATGTGTCGATGGACTTCCACAGCCTGAGTGACTGCACCGCTCGGCATGTGATTCTCAAGTCCCACGCGATACCGTTGCAACTGAAGGGCCAGATCTGTTGTCTTGAGGAACAGGAGCAGCTGCTGTTTGTCGGTACGCCCTGCCTGCTGCAACTGGAGGACCTGAAGTCCCTCGGGCTGAAAATTAATGATTTTCCCCTGCATGATTCCCTGGTTGACTTTCTATTCCTGTTGCAGGCCAGGAATGTTGCGCTCACGGAAAGCCAGAAGCTCAATGATATTCTCACGACACAGCGAGCGGAGTTGCGGGAATCGACGCAGCGGCTCTCGGCGCTCAATGTGGAGCTGGAAGCGGCCAGGCAGACCGCTGAAGCAGCCAATGCCGCCAAGGACACCTTTCTGGCCACGATGAGCCATGAGATCCGGACTCCGATGAACGCCATCATCGGCATGGCTGGTCTGCTTCAGGACTGTGAACTTGGCCCTGTGGAACGTGACTATGTCGAGATCATCAACAGCAGCACCGACTCCCTGCTGACGATCATCAATGACATCCTTGATTTCTCGAAGATTGAATCCGGCGCCATGCAGCTCGATGAGCAGCGCTTTGACCTACGCATCTGCATCGAAGAGGCCCTGGATCTGAGTGTGTCCCGCCTGCTGGGCAAGCAGGTGGAACTGATTCTGGACATGGCCCCCAGCCTGCCCACGGCCGTCATCGGTGACCTCACCCGCCTCCGCCAGATCCTCTGGAACCTCCTCAGCAATGCCGTCAAATTCACCTCCCAAGGTGAGATCGTCGTCACGCTGACGGCGGAGCCCCGGTCTGCCGCGGCCGGCGAGCCGACGCCATGCCTGTTCACGTTTCAGATCCGGGACACCGGCATCGGGGTGTCGGACACTCTGATTCCCCAGTTGTTCGAACCCTTTCGCCAGGCCGATCCCTCCACGGCGCGGCGCTACGGCGGCACGGGTCTGGGACTGGCGATCACCCGCCGGCTCTGTCAGTTGATGGGGGGAGCCATCAGCCTGGCCAGCGAGGAAGGGGTCGGCAGTGTCTTCACCTTCACCGTGCTGCTCAAGCTCGATCCGGCTTCCACCGCGAGCATCACGCTGGAGACCCTGACGATCCCAGTCCCGGACGCGTCTGTGGTTCTGCTGCTGATCGCCAACCCCACCCTCCGCGAGCTGCTCCAGAAGCAGCTGGGCTGGATGGGATTGTCGGCGATCGCCCCCGATCTTTGCGAGATCCCCATGCGTGCCTCCCACCCTGCGATCGCGGATGCCGACCACGGTGCTGTGGTGATCGATGGCCGTCTGCTCGGCTGCGAAGGGGATCCAACCCTTCCGCCCTTTCTGCAGGATCCCCTGCTCCGGATCCGCCCCTGGATCGTCCTGGCCGACCGGTGCATGGTCGCCGAGCTGTCGTCGCTCTCTGAGACGCCACCTGTGATCCTCAGCAAGCCCGTGCGACTCGGCCAGCTGCGCCTGGCCCTGATGCAGCAACTCCAGAGCCCAGCGGAGCGGCGGCTGGCGATGCACCCCATGCCGACGCGCCGATCTTTGCCAGAGCGTGGCCCCCATCGACTCGCCGATCGCCTGCCGCTTCGCCTGCTTGTCGTTGATGACGTTCCCCTGAATCGACAGTTGGCTCTGCTGTTGCTGCAACGCCTGGGCTATCGGGCCGATGCTGTGGCTTCCGGCTCCGAGGCCATCGCAGCTTTGCAGGCGACCCCGTTCGAAGTTGTCTTCATGGACGTGCAGATGCCGGAGCTGGACGGCTATGCCACCACGAGGGCCATCCGGCGGCTGCCGGCTCCGTTCGTGCAACCCTGGATCATCGCGATGACCGCCCATGGCCGTCCGGAGGATCGCCAGTCCTGCCTCGATGCCGGCATGGACGACTTCCTGGCCAAGCCCATCGTGCCCGCCCAGCTCACCTACGCCTTGGAGCACTACCCCCCCCGCGACCAGTCCGAGGCCCCACCAGTGGTGGCCGGCGACGATCCGATCGACCCCGTCGCCTGGGAGGAGCTCGAGCAGTCGCTGGGCGACGGGGCCGAGGCGCTGCTCCAGGAACTCACTGATCTGTTCCTCGAAGACGCGATGCGCCTGGTGTCAGCTGTCGTGATGGCGCACCAGTACCACGACGCACCGGCCATGATCGCCGCCGCCCATTCCCTGCGCTCCCCCAGTGCCAGCCTGGGCGCGCTGGGCCTGGCCCGCCTGTGCGAACAGGTCGAGGAGTCCCTGCGATCTGATCCGGAGGCATGGCCCCAGCTCAGGATCGACCAGCTGCTCGTCGAGGCTGGCCGGGTCACCGAGGCGCTGCGGCAGCGACGCCCCACGGCCCCCTGACCCCTCCCCAGATGGACAGCAGCGGCTCCCCGACAACGATCCTCCTCGTCGATGATGACCGCATCCATTCCCGCCTGCTCCAGGCCCGGCTGAGCGCCCAGGGATACCGGGTCGTGATGGTGGAATCCGGCGAAGCCGCTCTCGAACAGGCGCGCCTCTCCCCGCCCACTCTGATCCTCTGCGACTGGCTGATGGAGGGCATCGATGGGCTGGATGTCTGCCGGGCCTGCAAATCCGATCCTTCCCTGGAGTCGGCCCATTTCATCCTCCTCACCTCCCGTTCCCGGGTGGAGGACCGCGTCCGCGGACTGGACTGCGGCGCCGACGACTTCCTGAGCAAGCCGGTGGATCCCGATGAACTGCTGGCACGGGTCCGCTCCGGCATCCGTCTGCACCAGGCCAACGAACGCCTCAAGGATCTGGCTGAAGAGTTGCGCCTTCAGAAAGCCCGGCTCGATCAGGAACTGGAGGAGGCGGCGAGTTATGTGCGTTCGCTTTTCCCCGAGGCCATGACCGGTGCTGTCAGGGTGGAGTCTCGCTTCGAGCCCTCCCATGAGCTGGGTGGGGATTCCTTCGACTTCTTCTGGCTGGATGCGGAGCATTTCATCCTCTACCTCGCCGATGCCTCCGGCCATGGACTGGCGGCGGCGTTCCCTTCGATCTCCGTCCACAACCAGCTGCGCTCGCGCTCCCTGCCCGTCGATCTCCGTGATCCGGCCGCGGTGCTGCAGGCCCTCAATGCCGGGTTCCAGATGGAGCGCCATCAGGGGCGCTATCTCACCATCTGGTATGGGGTGTACCAGCGATCCAGCAGAACCCTTCGCTACGCCAGCGCCGGGCATCCGCCGGCCCTGCTGTGGAGCCGCACCGGCACCTTCCCCAGTCGGTGGCTCCGGGGCCAGGGAATGGCGGTGGGCCTGTTCCAGGAGTCCACTTACGCCACCGAGAGCCTGGAGGTCGGGGAGGGAGGCTGTCTGCTCGTCTACAGCGATGGGCTTTACGAAGTCCCCCGGCCTGATGGTGTGATGGGGACGCTGCCGGAATTCATGCAACTCGCGGAGCAGTGCCGGGGCCTGCTGTCGGATGACGACGGCCTCGACCGGCTGCTCTCCCAGATCCACGACATCACGGCCAATGCCCCGTTCACGGATGATTACTCGGTGATCCGCGCCATCCTGTCCTGAGCGTTACGGGCCCTTCACACCTCAGCGCTTCAGACGATCTGATCCTGAGAAAGGGAAGCGAGGCAGGCCTCCCGGTCCGGGAAGATGGTGAAGACCTTCTCGGTGCCGGTAAGCTCCAGCACGATCCGCACCTGGCTGTTGAGACTGCAGAGATACAGCTGCTTTCCGTGTTCCCTGACGCGCTTGAGCATGGACACCAAGGCGCCGAAGCCACTGCTGTCCATGAACTCGATGCTTTGACAGTCAATCAGGATGTCCCCTGGCTTCTCCTTCAGGAGCAAGCTGATGGTTGCTCGCAGGTCGGCGCCACTCTGTGCATCAAGCAAACCTGAAGGCTTCAGGACTGATGGATCATCCACACATGGAATCACGAATCTCATTGATCTTACCATTGCTGCAGGATTGGGGCTTTCGCCATCGGCCGACAGGGCGCTGCCCATGGCCTGGCGGTCTCCCTGGCCTTGAGCGCTCCCTGGCCGGTCGGGGGGCACCGGGAGTCTCGCCGGCCTTCAACCAGGCGGGGCATCCACCGGCATGCAGCGCTAAGGTTCGTGAATCAACCGGTGATGTGCGCGGTGTAAGCCATGGTCACGATTGAAGAGCTCCGCCGGCGGTCCCTGCCCTTCGTTGCAGCCGATCGGGATGGGTGCATCGTGGAGATCAACGACCTGTTCGAATCCACCTATGGATGGACATTGCAGGATCTGCTGGGCCAGTCCCTTTCCATGATTCTCCCCGACTCCTTCCGGGATGCCCACCACCTTGGATTCTCACGCTTTCAGATCGTTGGAGAATCCCAGATCCTCAACCATCCCCTGGAATTGATGACGATCTGCAAGGATCAACAGGCCATCAACTCAGAACATTTCATTGTGGCCGAACGCCGAGGAGATGGCTGGGTCTTTGCGGCGACCCTGCGCCCCCTGAGCTGAGCCCGGAATGCCCGATCTGGAGCTTGTTGCCCAATTGCGCACGACCCTTGGCCGACTGGAGGCAGCCCTGGGGGCCGTCGAGGAAGCTCTCGCCTTCACCGATCTCGATGGAATCGTCGAATGGACCAACACGTCTTTCGATCGCTTCGTGGGCCTCTCACGTCTGCAGTGCCTTGGCCGCACGCTGAGCGGCATCCTTCCTGACCGTCAGGGCCGTGACCCGGCCGAGCTTCGGCCCGACCAACCGTTCTGGAGGCAGGCTTCCCAGGGCACCACCACCTGGGAGCTGACCAGCACCCCGCCCCGACGGGTCATCGAGGTGTCTTGGGCCACGGTCAATGTTCCAAGCAAGCCCTCCCTTGTCTTCACCTTCCGGGACCAGAGTGCGATTGTTCAGGCCCAGGACAAGCTGATCGACGCGCGCGATCAGCTGGAGCAGCAGGTGGCCCAGCGAACCCATGAGCTGCGGCAGGCCCGGGATGAGGCCCTGGCGGCCAGCCAGTCGAAGACACGCTTTCTGGCCACGATGAGCCATGAAATCCGCACCCCGCTCAACGCGGTGATCGGGATGAGTGACCTGCTGCTGGCCAGCCCCATGGACGGCCGCTTCAAGGAAATGATCCAAACCATCCATGAGAGCGGCGACTATCTGTTGAATCTGGTCAACGACATTCTGGATATCTCCCAGATCGAGACTGGTCGTCTGGCGTTGAACCCCAGGACCTTTGATCTCCATTCTCTGCTGGACGATGTGCTCAACCTGTTTCAACACCAGGCCTCCATCCGGCAGCTTGATCTTCAACTCTGCCTGTCGCCGGATTCACCGAGATGGTTGATCGGTGACGACCTCAAGCTGCGTCAGATTCTCTTCAACCTGCTGGGGAATGCCTGCAAATACACCAACCAAGGGGAGATCCGCCTCGTTGTCGAGGCGACCCGGCTTTCTTCGGAGAGGGTGGACTTGATGTTGCGTGTCTCCGACACCGGGATCGGCATCGCAGCAGCGGCCTTGCCGTTCATCTTCGAGGAGTTCGTTGGCCACGCCAACCCGGAGCAGACCAACCAGAGTGCAGGACTGGGCCTGGCGATCTGTGCCCGCCTGTGCCAGCTGATGGCCGGTGAGATCTCGGTGGACTCCAGCCTCGGGAGAGGGAGCTGTTTCTCGGTTCGCCTGCCCTTCGCCGTGGCCTCAAAAAGCCAGAAACGGTCGACCGAACCCAGCCCTTCCAGCAGCTTTGATTCTGGACTGAAGATTCTGGTGGCTGATGACAACCGCGTCAACCAGCGCGTCCTCGAGCTGATGCTGGCCAGGTTGACGCTGTCGGCCCAGCTCGTGGGCGACGGCTACACCGCCCTTCAGAGCATCCGAAGTGAACCCATTGATCTGGTCTTCATGGATGTGGAAATGCCTCATTTGGATGGCATCTCAGCGGCCCGCCAACTACGCCGCGAGGGCTATTCGGATGTGTACATCATTGCCCTGACGGCCTATTCCTTCAGCTCCCATCGCCAGGAGTGTGAAGCCGCCGGGATGAACGACTTTCTCTCCAAGCCCCTGCGTTTCGTGGATCTCTGTGCCGCGCTGGATCGCTTCCAGGCGTGGCGCCGCACCAAGCCCATCCTCCCATCGTGAGGCCTGCCCCCCAAGGCCTTGCCATGGACCTGGCCCCGGGCGATGGCGCGGAGTGGGGTTGCAGGGCTCTAGGGGGAATTGCCGGCAAGAGACCGGAGTGAACGTAGCGGAAGTTGTCCCAATCTCCAGGGGCAAGATGGTCCGCGATTCCTTCCTTTTGAGCCTGGGGATCATGGCCATCTCCGGCATGGCCATGATCGTCACCTATTGGGCCGCTGAGCGGGGTCTCAACGCGATCATCCAGGAGTGCTTGCGGGATCTGGCCGTGGTCACGGCGTCCGAGATGGACGGCGACCTGCATGAGCGGATCACCCGCCCTGATCAGGCCGGCAGCTTTGCGTATCACCAGGCCCATGGACCCCTGCTCCGCCTGAGGCGATCGGTTCCGGATGTCGATGACGCCTACACCCTGAGGGGGTCGGATAAGGATCTTCGCTTTGTTCTGGACAGCACGACCAATCTCACGAATCAGGGCGATGACGTGAGCTCCCTGGTGATCGGCCAGCGTTACGCGAACGCTCCCCTTGGCGCGCGCGGGGCGGCTCGCTTCGGCAAGGTCAAGGTGAGTTCCGTTCCCTACACCGACCCATGGGGCACGTTCCTGAGCAGCTTTGCCCCCTTCCGCGACAGAGCCCGGAAGACGGTGGGTCTGGTGGGTGTCGTTCTGTCGATGGCCACCCTCAATCAGCAGCTGTTTCCCCTGCGCCTCGCTCTGGCCCTCTCGCTCACCGGATGCGCTCTCCTGTCTGCCCTGGCGGGCCTGCTCCACCGGTGTTCGCTGCGCTCCTCGGCACGGTCCCTGGAGGTGAGCCTGCAGGCCCGCGATCTGGCCAGCCGTGCGGCGCAGGACTCCGAGGAGGCCAACCTGGCCAGGAGCACCGTCCTGGCCACCATGGACCATCCGCTGCGAACGCCCCTCAATGGTGTGATTGGACTCACCGATATCCTGCTGAGCACCACGCTCACTTCGCACCCCGCATCGTGCCTGCAGACGGTTCGCAATTCCGGTGAATCCCTGCGGCTCCTCCTCAACCAGCTGCTCAACTTCTCCGTCATCGACAGTGGCGCTCTGGTGATCGATGCAGCGCCTTGCCGGCGCCGGCCTGCTTCGCCGCGAGCCATCCGCTGCGGATCCTCCTGGCCGAGGACAATCGCGTCAACGCCCGTGTCCGCGAGCTGATGTGGCAACGGCTCGGTTACGGCGTCAGCGTGGCCTGCGACGGGGAAGCGGCCCTGGAGCAGCAGCGCAGGCTCGACCCGGACATCATCGTCGTGGATCCGAGAATGCCGAAACTGGATGGATTCGTCGCCACGCGACGAATCCGACAGCAGGGCGACCGCGGGGCCCGTCCCTGGATCGTGGCGGTCACCGCCAACATCTGCGAGAGCGACCGCGCCCAGGCGCTGGCCAGTGGCATGGCTGACTTCATCGGCAAGCCGATCCAGGTCGCGTCGCTGCAGGGAGCCCTGTCGCGGGGCTTTGCCGCCGTCAAGGCCCGCTGATCGAGGCAGCTCGCCCTAGGCCGGAGTCATGCCCGACAGCCTGGCCTGGGTCAGGGCCGCCTCGGCCCGTCGGAACAGGTCCTTGAAGCCGCTGTCGTCACCACAGAGCGAGGCGACTCCGCAGCTGATGGCCACCGGATGGCACGCGCCATCCACCAGCCAGCCATCCAGGGCCAGAGCGGCCCGGATCTGCTCCGCCAGGGCCATCGCTTCCCGGCCGTCCAGGCCCGGGCGCAGCATGGCGAACTCGTCGGCGGTCACCCGGCCCAGCAGGGCGCTCTCCCCCACCTGGATCTGCAGCCGGGCGGCCATCTCCTGGAGCAGTCGATCCCCCTGCGGAGCTCCGAAGCGGGCGACGAACGCGGCGAACCCGTCGAGGCCGAAGAGAAGCAGGGTCAGCGCATCGCCGCTCTGGCGAGCCCGCTGGACCTCCCTCTGCCCCGCCTCATGGAAGGGGCGTCGGTTCTGGAGCCCCGTGAGCGGACAGAGATAGCTGTTGCGCCGCGATTCCAGATACTGCGTCACCATGCCGGCCAGATCCTGCAGGAGCTGTCGTTCCGTGCCGGCCAGCTGCCGCGGTTCTCGGCTGATCACGCACAGGGTCCCCAGGTTGAAGCCGGCGCGGGTCTGCAGCGGGACGCCGGCATAGAACCGGATGTGGGGATCTCCCGTGACCAGCGGGTTGTCCTTGAACCGATCATCGGCGGCCGCATCACTGACGACCATGACGTCATCGGAGCAGATGGTGTGGGCACAGAACGCCAGCTCCCGCGGCGTTTCCCTCGGCTCCAGGCCCACGCGGGAGAGAAACCACTGACGCTGGCGATCCACCAGGGAGATCAGGGCGATCGGAACGCCCAGCATCTGGCTGGCCAGGCGGGTGATGCGATTGAAGTCCTCATCGGGCTCGGTATCGAGGATGTACTGGTCGTCCAGCGCCGCCTGCCGTTCGGTTTCGTTGTCCGGGATCGGATAGGCGGACAACGGTCGTCAATGCGTGGAAAGGAAGTATGGAACGGGGCCCCTCAGGGCAGCCAGGGCGCCTCGGAAAAGTCCGGGTCCCGTTTCTCCAGGAAGGCATTGCGTCCCTCCTGGCCCTCGCTGGTCCGGTAGAACAGGTGGGTGGCCTGGCCCGCCAGTTCCTGGATCCCCGCCAGCCCATCGGTCTCGGCGTTGAAGGCGGCCTTCAGGCAGCGGATCGCCGTGGGGCTGTGCTGCAGCACCTCCCGCGCCCAGGCCACCCCCTGGCGCTCCAGATCCTCCAGGGGCACCACGGCGTTTACCAGCCCCATGGCCAGGGCCTGGCTGGCGTCGTAGCGGCGGCATAGGAACCAGATCTCCCGGGCCTTGCGCTGGCCCACCACCCGGGCCAGGTAGCCGGCGCCGAAGCCGCCGTCGAAGCTGCCCACTCGCGGCCCGGTCTGGCCGAAGACGGCGTTCTCGGCCGCCAGACTGAGATCGCAGAGCAGGTGCAGCACCTGGCCGCCGCCGATGGCGTAGCCGGCCACCAGGGCGATCACCACCTTGGGCAGGCTGCGGATGATCCGCTGCAGGTCGAGCACGTTGAGCCGCGGCAGGCCCGAATCGTCGAGATAGCCTCCGTCGCCGCGCACGCTCTGGTCGCCTCCGGCGCAGAAGGCCCAGACGCCGTCGGCGGCCGGCCCCTCGCCGGTGAACAGCACCACGCCGATGGAGGGGTCGTCCCGCACCCGGTTGAAGGCATCGCAGAGCTCCTGCACGGTGAGGGGCCGGAAGGCGTTGCGCTTCTCGGGGCGGTTGATGCTGATCCGGGCGATCCCGTCGCCGCTGGTTTCGAAGCGGATGTCGCTGTACGTGCCGGCGCTGGTCCAGTGCGGCGGGGCTGGGGGAACGGGGGTCATGGGGAGGGGATCGGCCCGGTGGCCAGGGGGGCAGCCAGATCTGCGGCCATTGTGCGCAGCCGCTGCCGCAGGGCCGCATCCTGTCGCCGGTCGGTGGGCACCACCAGCAGGGCCAGCGGCTGGGCCAGGGCCCAGACCAGGGCATCCTCCAGGGCGTCCAGGCTCTCCAGCCGCCGGCCGGGGACCCCGTGCACCGCCGCCAGCGCCAGCGGGTCCACCGACTGGGGCATGGCGAACAGGCGCTCGAAATCCATCGCCGCCGCCGGCTGGGTGCGGATGGGCAGCTGCTCGAAGATGCCGCCGCCGCCGTTGTCGATCAGCACGACGGTGAGCCGCCCGCCCAGCTGCGGGCGCCACAGCCAGCCGTTGGCATCGTGCAGCAGGGCCAGATCGCCGCTCACCAGCACCAGGGCGCCGAGCGCTTCGGCCAGGCCGCAGGCGCTCGAGAGGGTGCCGTCGATGCCGGAGGCGCCCCGGAAGCCGTGCATGGGCCGGGGCGGGGCGGCCGGGTCGGCGAAGCTCTCCCAGTCCCGTACCGGACTGCTGTTGGCCAGCAGCACGGGCAGCCCCGCCGGCAGCAGCCGGCCCAGCCGCCGGGCCAGGGCCGGCTCCCCCTCCTCCCTGGCCAGCTCCCGCTCCAGCAGGGCCTGCACCGCCGCCTCCACCCGCCGCCAGCGACCCGCCAGCGCCAGCGGGGCACCCGCTGCGCTGCCCGCCCAGATGTCCTGCGGCTGCTCGGCCAGCCAGGCCGCCAGGCCGCCGCTCGCCTGGCCCCGCACCACCCCGAGGGGATCGAGGCGGCGTCCGTCGCCTTCGCTCACCAGCACCTGGGGGCCCCCCTGGGCCGCCAGCCAGCGCTGCAGGCGCCGGCTGGCCGGCAGGGGGCCCAGGCGCAGCACCTGCAGCTCACCTGCCGGTGTCGCCCCGCCGTGACCGGAGCCCTCCGAAAGGATCAGGTCGTAGGCGGTCACCGTGTCCAGATCCGGCAGGCCCCGCAGGCCCGAGAGGGCATCAGCCAGCACCGGCCAGCCGCTGCGCCGCTGCCAGCGCCGCAGGGCCTCCACGTGGGCCCCCCAGGTCGCCGGGGCCCCGCGCCAGGGGCCGGCCACCACGACACCGGGCCGGTCCGGGTCCAGGACGGTGCTGGCGGCGGCCGGGGGCCTGGCGGCCGCCGGGCCGCCACCGCTGGCTGCGTCGCCAGCGGTCGGGGGCAGGGGTGGCTCACCGGCGAGGCCGGCGGCCAGCCGGGTCAGATCCGCCCCGTCCGCATGCAGGGGTTCCTCCAAGGCCAGGTTGAGGTGCACCGGGCCGGCGGAGCGGCCGGCCCCGTCGCCCCGGGCGGCGGCCAGGGCCTGGCGGGCCAGGGCCTCCAGCTCCCCAGGGGTCATGGCGGCCAGCCCCTCCGGGTCGCCGGCGCCCAGCCAGCGGCAGCTGCCGGCCAGGAACACCTCCTGGTTGACGCTCTGGTTGGCGCCGCAGCCCTTGAGCCGGGCCGGTCGGTCGGCCGTGAGCAGCAGCAGGGGAACCGAGCCGAAGTCGGCCTCCACGGCGGCGGGCAGCAGGTTGGCCACCGCCGTTCCCGAGGTGGTGATCACGGCCGCCGGCTGGCCGCTGGCCCGGCCCAGCCCCAGGGCGAAGAAGGCGGCGGAGCGCTCGTCGATGGCGGTATGCAGCCGCAGGCCCCCGGGCTCCAGCAGGGCGGCCGCCACCGCCAGGGGGGCCGACCGGCTGCCGGGGCAGAGCACCCCATGGGTCAGGCCGCCCCGGTGCAGCGCCCCCAGCAACGTCAGGGCCGCCCGCACATTGGCCAGCGATGTCGGGGACCCGGCCAAGGGGGGCGCTCCGGTGTTCAGGATGGGGGAATCATCCTCACGGACGGATTCCCATGGGCAGCGGCCCCGCCACGCCCACGCCCACCCCCACGCCGCACCCGTCGGGGCCGCCGTTCGCGCCCCAAAGGACGACGGGGGGCCTCCTGCAGCAGCTGGCCCGCCTGCTGCTGTGGGTGCTGGTGGCCCTGCTGCTGCGCTGGACGGTGGTGGAGCCCCGCTGGATCCCGTCGGGTTCGATGCTGCCCACCCTGCAGCTCCAGGACCGGATCCTGGTGGAGAAACTCACGCCCCGCTTCGGGTCGGGGGCGCGGACCGGCCGCATCGTTGTCTTCCATCCGCCCGCCGCCCTGCAGCAGGCCGGCTACGACCCCGGCGCGGCCCTGATCAAGCGGGTGGTGGCTGTGGCCGGGGATCGGGTGGAGGTGAAGGAGGGCCGGCTCTGGCGCAACGGCAGCCCCGCCGAGCCGGACTGGGCCCGGGAGCCGATGGCCTACGACCTGGAGCCCCTGGTGGTGCCCGCCGGGCAGGTGCTCGTGCTGGGGGACAACCGCAATGCCAGCCTGGATTCCCACCTCTGGGGCCCCCTGCCGGAGAGCGACCTGATCGGCACCGCCATCTGGCGCTACTGGCCGCTCGATCGGTTCGGTCCGGTTGGGTTCTCCACTCCCCACGCCGGAGAATCCGCTTGAAAGACTGCGTTAGGGTGCACGTCGTGTTGCAGCGCACACCGGAGGGCACATGTTCAACCCGGAGTTCCTGACCGCCGACAACGAGGCGATCAGCGACAATTCGCTGATTCAGTACCTGCAGGAACAGTCCCCGGATGTGCTCCAGAGGGTGGCGCGATCGGCCACCGGCGACATCCAGGACATCATCCGCCACAACGTCCAGGGCCTGCTGGGCATGCTCCCCGGTGAGCAGTTCGAGGTGAAGATCCAGGCCAGCCGCGACAACCTCGCCGGCCTGCTGGCCTCGGCGATGATGACCGGCTACTTCCTGCGGCAGATGGAGCAGCGCATGGAGCTGGAGTCGGCCATGCTCGGCAGCGGTGGCTTCGAGGGGGGCCTCGACGACGATCCCGGCGAGCTTGAGCTCTAGGCCTCAGCGCTCCCCTTCCCCCGGCACCAGCCCCAGCCCCACCAGGGTGTTGTCGATGCCGGCCAGGGTTTCCCAGGCTCCCTGGTCGGGGGCCCACGCTGCTTTTTCGATCCGATCCGCCAGGGCCGCCAGCTCCTGGGGCGAGCTGGCCACGGGGGCATCGTGGTGGGCCGGCACCACCCAGCGCAGGTCCTTCAGCCTTGCCAGCCCACGGATCCAGGCCACCAGGGCGGCCCGCTGGCGGGGGAACACCAGCCGCTCCAGCACCGCCGCCACCTGCAGGGTGCTGCGGCCCCCCGGCGCCAGCGCCTCGAAATCCTCCTGCCAGCCGGGCTGCCAGCGGAAGGGATAGAAGCCGAAATGGGCGCGGGCGTCGCGGCAGCCCGGTGCCAGGCAGCGGCGCAGCACCTCCCCCAGGGGGGGTACCACCAGGGGCCTGGGGCGCAGGTAGGTGGCGAACAGCACCAGCCGCCACCAGCCCCGGCGCCGCCGCTCGGGATCGTCCTGCAACGGTTCATCCCCCCGCTCGCGGGCATGGAACAGCAGCGGTGTGGGATCCAGGTCGAACACCGCCGGCGGCTCCGCTGGAATGGCCACCAGGGCATCGGTGAGCAGCAGGCTGCCACTGGCCCGGTCGAAGCAGGCGATCTCCAGGAAGGTGCCCAGCCCCAGGTCCAGGGGGCCCAGGGGCAGCCAGTCGAGCTGGTCGCCGTGGGGCACTCCGTCGCTGAGCAGCACCCGGGTGCGGGCCGCGGGGAACCCCAGCCACGCCGGTGGCAGCGGCAGGGGGAAACTCCACTGTTTCGGGGTCACCCACACCTGGGCGTTGGCGAAGGCCCTGGCCATGGCCGGCACCGGCAGCTTGTGCTCCAGCCCTGAAGCCGTGGGCAGCACGATGGTGCACACCGGGCCGTGGCGCTCCTCCAGATCCCGCAGGCGGGCCCGCACCTCGGCGGTGGGGGCCACCGGCGCATAGAGCAGCAGCCCCTCCCGCACCCGCAGCACCAGCATGCGGATCGGCACCGCCACGTACCAGACCCCCTGCAGCTGCTCGAAGCTCCACAGCCGCCCGGCGACCAGCTCCCGCACCAGGGTGCGGCGGCGGCCGTAGGGGTAGAGGGGCAGCAGGGGCCACCAGGGCCAGCCCTGGTCGGCGAGCGGGACTGTGGCGGCGCCGTTGGAGGACTCGCTCACGCGGAGGGGAAACGGGAGGCCCGCGGCGAACGCCGCCGCTGGGCCAGCAGGCCATGGCGCGGCGCCAGCAGAAAGCAGAGCAGGAACAGCAGCGTCTGCACCAGCACGATGCAGCCGGCGGTGGAGGCATCCATCCAGTAGCTCCAGTAGATACCGGCCACGCTGGAAAGCACCGCCGAAAGGATCGACAGCCACGCCATGCGGTCGAAGCGATCGGTGAGCAGGTAGGCGGTGGCCCCCGGCGTGACCAGCATCGCCACCACCAGGATGATCCCCACCGTCTGCAGCCCCGCCACCGCCGCCAGGGACAGCATCGACAGCAGCAGGTAGTGCAACACGCCGGTGTGGAGCCCGATCGAGCGGGCGTGGGTGGGATCGAAGCAGAACAGCAGCAGGTCCTTGCGCAGCACCAGCAGCACGGTCAGCACCAGCACGCTGATCACCACCGTCTGGAGGATGTCGGAGGTGCTGATGCCCAGCACGTTGCCGAACAGGATGTGGGAGAGGTCGATGCTGCTGCGCACCTTGGAGATCAGCGTCAGGCCGAGGGCGAAGAAACCGGTGAACACCAGGCCAATCACCGTGTCCTCCTTGATCCGGGTCATCTGCTTGATGTAGCCGATCAGGGCCACCGAGCCGACGCCGAAGACGAAGGCCCCCACCGCGAAGGGCAGGTTGAGGGCGTAGGCGATCACCACGCCCGGCATCACCGCATGGGACACCGCATCGCCCATCAGGGCCCAGCCCTTGAGGGTCATGTAGCAGGAGAGCAGGCCGCAGACGCAGGAGACCAGCATGCTGACCAGCAGGGCCCGCACCATGAACTCCTGCTGGAGCGGTTCGATCAGCCAGGTGAGCACGGCCGTCATGGCGCCTGCGGCGCGTCGGGGTCGGCGGCCGGGGTGGGTTCGCCCTCCAGCCGCAGGCCGCCGAAGGTGAGGGCCAGGTTCTCGCTGGTGAACACCGAGGAGGTCTCGCCGTAGGCCAGCACGGTCTTGTTGATCAGCACCACCTGGTCGCAGAAGCTGGTGACGTGGGCCAGGTCGTGGGTGGAGATCATCAGGGTGCGCCCCTCGCGGCGGAACTGCTCGAACAGCTCGATCATCAGCTTCTCGGTGCGGATGTCGACGCCGTTGAAGGGCTCATCCAGCAGCATCACCGAGGCGCCCTGGGCCAGGGCTCGCGCCAGGAAGGCCCGCTTGCGCTGGCCGCCCGAGAGGGCGCCGATCTGGCGGTGGCGCAGCGGCCACAGGTCGACCCGCTCGAGCGCCTCCCGCACCGCCTCCCGGTCGACCGGGCGGGGGATGCGCAGCAGATTCATGGCTCCGTAGCGGCCCATCATCACCACCTCATGGACGTTGACCGGGAAGTTCCAGTCGACGCTCTCGGTCTGGGGGACGTAGGCCACCGCCCGGGCCCGGCGGGCCTGGCGCAGGGGCAGGCCATTGATGGCGATGCTGCCGGCCGAGGGGCGCACGAAGCCCATCAGGGCCTTGAACAGGGTGGATTTGCCGGCCCCGTTCATCCCCACCAGGGCGCAGATGGTGCCGGCATCGAGATGCAGGGAGGCCTCATGGACGGCCACCACCCCGTGGTAATCGACGCAGAGGTTGCGGACGGCGATGCGCTCGCTGCCGGCGAAGGGGGTGGGGCGAGAGGGCATCGGTTCAGCTCCCCGCCAGACCCGCTTGCAGGGTCTCCACGTTATGACGCTGCAGCTCCAGGAGATTGGGGGCCGGGCCGTCCGGCAGGGAGAGCGAATCCACGTGGAACACGCCGCCGAATCGGGCCCCCGACTGCTTCGCCACCTGCTTCTGGGGCTCGGCGCTGACCGTGCTCTCGCAGAACACCGCCGGCACCCGGCGCTCCTTCACCAGGGCGATCAGGCGGGCCATGCGCTGGGGGGTGACCTGGGATTCCGCGTTCACCGGCCACAGGTAGGCCTCGGTGAGGCCGTAGTCGCGGGCGAGGTAGGAGAAGGCCCCCTCGCAGGTGGCCAGCACCCGCTGGCCGGGGGGTATCCGGGCCAGGGCGGTCCGCAGTTCCCTGTCGAGGGCATCCAGCTCGGCGCTGTAGCGCTCGGCGTTGCGCTGGAAAGTGGCGGCGCCGGCGGGGTCGAGCCGGGTGAGGGCGCGGCGGATGTTCTCCACATAGACCTTGGCCAGCCGGGGGGACATCCAGGCGTGGGGGTTGGGCTTGCCCTGGTAGGCGTCGCCGGCGATCGGCAGGGGCGTGATGCCCTCGGTGAGGGTCACGTGGGTCACGTCGGGGAGGCCGGCGTAGAAGCGCTGGGCCCAGCGCTCCAGGCCGAAGCCGTTCTCCAGCACCAGGCTGGCCCCGGTGGCCCGCTTCAGGTCGCTGGGGGTGGGCTCGTAGCCGTGGATCTCGGCCCCCAGTCGGGTGATCGACTCCACCCGCACCCGCTCGCCGGCCACCTGGCGGGCCATGTCCGCCAGGATCGTGAAGGTGGTGAGCACCAGGGGACGTTGGTCAACAGTCCCGGCGGTGTCGCCGGCCCCGGGGGCCGCTCCATTCACCGCCGTCCCGGGGGACCAGCCGCCGCCCTGGGGCCCGGCGGTGCAGCCAGCGCTCAGCAGCGGAACCACCAGGGCGGCGACCACCATGGCCTGCTTCAGGTGGAGCCGGGAGCCCTTGGGGTGGCGCTGGCCGTCACGGCGGTGCTGGGGCATGGCTGCTGGTGGCGAGCAGAAAGCTTGGAGTGAACATTCTGGCCGCGGCCGCGGCCCTGCCATGGCCGGTCGGCCGCCAAGGAAAAGCCCCCTCGGCGCCCGCAGGGGACGGAGGGGGCAGGGGGTGAATCGGAGAGCGGCCCGCGGGCCTCAGTCCGATCGGGGGGTGCCGAGGGATCAGCCGATCGCCGGAGCCTGCAGGGCCACGGGAACGGACTGCACGGTGGCCAGATCGAGGGGGAAGTTGTGGGCGTTGCGCTCGTGCATCACCTCGAAGCCGAGGTTGGCGCGGTTGAGCACATCGGCCCAGGTGTTCACCACCCGGCCCTGACTGTCGAGGACGGACTGGTTGAAGTTGAAGCCGTTCAGGTTGAACGCCATGGTGCTGATGCCCAGGGACGTGAACCAGATGCCGACCACCGGCCAGGCCGCCAGGAAGAAGTGGAGGCTGCGGCTGTTGTTGAAGGAGGCGTACTGGAAGATCAGGCGACCGAAGTAGCCGTGGGCAGCCACGATGTTGTAGGTCTCCTCTTCCTGGCCGAACTTGTAGCCGTAGTTCTGGGACTCGCTCTCGGTGGTCTCACGCACCAGGGAGCTGGTGACCAGCGAACCGTGCATGGCCGAGAACAGGGAACCGCCGAACACACCCGCCACACCCAGCATGTGGAAGGGGTGCATCAGGATGTTGTGCTCGGCCTGGAACACCAGCATGAAGTTGAAGGTGCCGCTGATGCCGAGGGGCATGCCGTCGGAGAAGGAGCCCTGGCCCAGGGGATAGATCAGGAACACCGCGAAGGCCGCCGAGAGGGGGGCGGAGTAGGCGACGCAGATCCAGGGGCGCATGCCGAGCCGGTAGGAGAGCTCCCACTGGCGTCCCATGTAGGCGGAGATGCCGACCAGGAAGTGGAAGACCACCAGCTGGTAGGGGCCACCGTTGTACAGCCACTCGTCGAGGCTGGCGGCTTCCCAGATCGGGTAGAAGTGCAGACCGATTGCGTTGCTGGAAGGAACAACGGCGCCGGAGATGATGTTGTTGCCGTACATCAGGGAGCCGGCGACCGGCTCACGGATGCCGTCGATGTCGACGGCGGGGGCCGCGATGAAGGCGACGACGTAGCAGATGGTGGCGGCCAGCAGGCAAGGGATCATCAGCACACCGAACCAACCGACGTAGATCCGGTTGTTGGTGGAGGTGACCCAGGCGCAGAAGCTTTCCCAGCTTTCCGAGCGGCCGCTGCGAATGGCAGTGGTCATGGAAGTAAGACGGTAAGAAGACGCAGTGATACCTCCACAAGGGAGGTCGATTCACACTAAGTAACCCCCGCGAAACCCGTACGGGACCGCAACGATCCTTCAGGTAATCGGCTGGGTTCGCAATGAATATTCATGAAGAGACTTCATGAAACAGCGTCACATCGCGGGGGGCAGGGAGGGCGCGGTCAGGGACGACGCGGTCTGTGCGGTCAGCTGCTGGCTGATCCAGATCCGACCCTGCTGCAGGAAGCCGGACCAGTCGAGCCTCTCGGCCTCGGCCGCCCGCGCCACCAGCAGGGGGGCCTCCCGCTTGATCCGCTCAAGGTCCGGAGCCTCGACGCCGGCGGAGAGGGCCAGCACATCGGCCATGGCATGGCTCACCACCCGGGTGAGGTAGGCCGCACTCAGGGCCTGGAGCGCTCCGCCCACCAGCCAGGTGGCGCCGTGGAGGCGCACGGCGGCGGCCAGGGCCTGGCTGCTCCACTCCACCACCCCCAGCAGCAAAGAGGCCTTGCCCAGTTCCACGGCGGCGGCCTTGAGCTGCTCCGCGCTCCAGGGGCAACCCCAGAGGCGGGCCATCTCCTGCAACATCAGGCCGTTCGCCGCCGCCAGCACCAGGAGGTCGAGGGAGGGCAGGGGCGCGGCGAACACCCCGGCCGCCACGATCCACTGGGTGCGCTGCTGGAGTTGCACCAGCCGTTGCCGCCGCAGCCGTTCCAGGTCGGCCTGCCAGTGCCGGTGCAGGGCCTCGATGCGTCGCAGCGGCGTGGCCCGGCGCAGGGACGTCCCCTCGGCCACCAGCCAGCGGGCCAGGGGCTGCAGGCTGGTGGTCAGGGTTTCGGGTCGGCCGTCCCACGGAAGCAGCCGGTCGGCGGCGGCGCTCGGCCACTGGGACGCCAGTTCGGCCGCCAGGTCGGCCGGATCGCAGGAGGCCTCCGGTTGCACCAGCAGCCAGAGGGGCTGGCTCGGGGGAACCGCCTCCAGCCAGCGCAGATCGGCGGCCCGCAGGGGTGTCATCAGGTGGAAAAGGACCACGTCGGCGGCGGCGAAGCCCTCCGGCCACTGGCGCTCCCGGCTCACCGCCGGCAGAGCCTCGCCCCAGCGCAGACTCAGGGCCAGCCGGCCGCGCAGCGCCTGCTGGAGCTGGGGGCCCCAGGAGGCGTCGGGGGGGACGGAGCCCACCAGGGCGAGCCGGAGACCGGGCCGGGCCCCCTCCTCCCGCAGGGCGGCCAGGCCGGCTCGGCGTGGTGTCTGGCCTTCGCTCGGCTCCCGCTCGCCCGTCTCCCCCTCCAGATGCTCGAACTGGAGCAGCAGCTCCTCACAGCGCCGCACCCAGGCATCGAAGCTGCCGGGCAACCGGGCCGGCGCCAGGCGGGCGGGCCGCCGGCCCAGCCACCACCAGCCCGCTGCCACACCGGCGATCCCCACCAGCCCCAGTCCTTCGCCGGGCAGTGACCGCAGCAGCAATTCGCCCCCGATCACCCCCCCAGCAAGCAGCAGGGCCTGCCTGCCCCAGCCGGCGGAGAGCAGGGAGGCCAGGGCGGCGGGGCGCAGGGGGTCCGGGGGCGTCACGGGTGGGTACCGGCGGCGATGCCTCTCTAGCTCAGAAGTGACGGGGCTCACACCCCCGCGCCCACCTCCCTTAAGACACCGTCCCTGCAGAACCCATGCGGACGCACCATGATTCAACCTGTCCGTCCGGGTCCCCTCCGTGCCGTCTTCCGATGCCCGTTCCGGCCCGGCTGCGACGGTGGATGGCCTGTTCCTGCTGGACCCCCACCGCGAGGAGCTTCGCCGCGCCCTCCGGGAGCTGGAGGCCAGCGACCACTGGCACGGCGGTCTGCCGGTGCTGCTCCTGGAGCGTTGCTGGCTGCGACTGAGCCGGGTCCCGGTGGAACACCTCGCCAGGCGCCTGCCGCCGGACTGCAGCCAGGAGGCCCCCGAGCTGAGGCGCTACCGGGAGCTGCTGGCCGCCGGTCGTCCGGCCTGGGAAGCCCAGCGGATCTGCTGGGAGGACTTCGGGGCCGATGCCTGCCGGGAAGCGCTGCGGAAGTTCTGGGACGCCCAGGAGCGGGGCACCCAGGGCTGGACGCTCGAGACCTATCTGGACCTGCTCCAGCAGTACCGACGGCGCTTCGACACCGGTGGGCCCCGCCCCGTGCCCCTGCTGGTGCTGGCCCGGCGTGACGGCAGCGCCCAACGGGGCAGGCACCGGCTGCTGTGGCTGGGTCCTGACGCCGCCGCCGGCCGGACGTCGATGCGCGACACTTGCCCCTGATTACGGGCTGCGGCCATGGCGGACGACACCAACACCCCTCTTCCTGTGGGCTCCGGCCGCGGGGATTCCCCTGAGCGGGGCGGCCGTTCGGGGCCGAACCGGGAGCCGGGTGGCTTCCGCATCCGCCTCAGCGACAACGAGATGCAGGCGGCCCGTGCGTTGCAGGAGGCCTTCGGCCTGCGCTCCACCGTTGCGGTGCTGGGTTTTTCGCTGCGCACCCTCGCCGACCAGCTGGAGAAGGGGCAGCTCGAGGCCCTGGTGGCCGAGCACCGGGCCCAGGCGGGCTCCCGCGCCCCCGCTCCCCGGGGGGGTGAGCCCCGCCGGGGCGGCGGCGATGGCCAGCCCCGCCATGTGGGCCGTGGTGGCCATGGCGGCGCCCGGATCGATCCCTTCGCCCGGCCCAGCCGGCCCGCCGCTCCGGTGGCGGTGATCGAAGCCGAAGCCCCGGCGGATGCTCCGGAGGCCGAAGCTGAAGCCGAAGCCACCGAGGCCGTGGCGTCCCCGGACGCCGCCCCTGAGGCGGCCGAGGGGGCGATGGCCGCCGCCGAAACCGAGGGCGACGCCACTCCGGAAGCGTGAGCGACACCGGCGCCAGGACGGCGCGGCCCCGGGTGCTGTCCGGGGTGCAGCCCACCGGGGCCCTGCACCTGGGCAACTGGCTGGGGGCGATCCGCAACTGGGTGGCCCTTCAGGACAGCCACGAGACCTTCTTCTGCGTGGTCGACCTTCACGCCATCACGGTCCCCCACGATCCGAATCGCCTGGCGGAGGACACCCTCACCACCGCCGCCCTCTACCTGGCCTGCGGCATTGACCCGCAGCGCTCCACGGTGTTCGTGCAGAGCCACGTCAGCGCCCACAGCGAGCTCTGCTGGCTGCTCAACTGCGTCACGCCGCTCAATTGGCTGGAGCGGATGATCCAGTTCAAGGAGAAGGCGCTCAAGCAGGGCGACAACGTTTCCGCCGGCCTGCTCGATTACCCGGTGCTGATGGCCGCGGACATCCTTCTCTATGACGCCGATCGGGTGCCGGTGGGGGACGATCAGAAGCAGCACCTGGAGCTGGCCCGCGACATCGCCCAGCAGCGCATCAACGCCCGTTACGCGCCCGATCCGGAGCATCCCGTGCTCAAGGTGCCCGAGCCCCTGATCCTGAAGGAGGGGGCCCGGGTCATGAGCCTCACCGACGGCCGCAGCAAGATGAGCAAGAGCGACCCGAACGAGGGCTCCCGCATCACCCTGCTGGACCCGCCCGAGCTCATCACCCGCAAGATCAAGCGCGCCAAGACCGACCCGGTCATGGGCCTGGAGTTCGGCAACCCGGAGCGGCCGGAGGCGGACAACCTGCTCGGCCTCTACGCCCTGCTCTCCGGTGTGGGGCGCGAGCGCGCGGTGGCGGAGTGCGCCGCCATGGGCTGGGGGGCCTTCAAGCCCCTGCTGGCGGACGCCGCGGTGGAGGCCCTGCGGCCCCTGCAGCAGCGCTACGCCGAGCTGCGCAGCGACCCTGGCCACCTCGAGGCGGTGCTCAGGGACGGGCGGGAGCGGGCTTCGGCCGTGGCCGCCGCGACCCTGCAGCGGGTCCGGGTGGCTCTCGGTTTCTTGGCCATGGATTGAATCGGAGCGCGGCTCCTGCGGCAAGGGTCGGAAGAAAAGCGTGAATCAATCGTTCTGTATTGATCACGACAACTGATCGTTTATCCCGGATGTACCCCGGCCTCTCGATGGCCCGGTCGGGGCGGCCGCCGGCCGATGGTTTCCCGCGCCACCGCGATCCCGGCGGAATGTTTCCTGAATGCCCGCGTCCCGTACGGGCTCCGTGAGCACACCGGGCCCCCGCCTGTCCAGTACGGGCGAAGGGGTCTCGCGTCCAGGCCGCGGGCCTGATCAGGGTCATGGATCCCTGACGACCGCTTGCCCTTGCGTCGCCCCCTGCCACCGCCGCTGAAGCCGCTCCCTCGGGGACCGCTCACCCTGGTGCTGCTCCTGATGCTGCCGATGGTGCAACGCCCGGCCGTCCCCGTTGCCCCGCCGGCGGTCCGGCCCGCCGCCCCGCCCACCTCCCGGCCGGTGGTGGCGAGCGCCTCCGGCCCCTACGGGATCACCCCCGAGCGGCGGGCCCTGCTCAACACGATCCGCTATGCCGAGGGCACCTGGCTGGGCGGCAGCGACGTCGGCTATCGGGTGCTCTACGGGGGCGACCGCTTCGGCGACCTCAGCCGTCACCCCGACACCGTGGTGCGGCGCGGCTATGCCAGTGCCGCCGCCGGTGCCTACCAGTTCCTGCCCACCACCTGGGACCGGGCAGCCGATCGCCTCAAGCTTCGGGACTTCGGCCCCGCCAGCCAGGACCAGGCCGCCCTGCATCTGATCCAGCAGCGCGGTGCGTTGGGGAGCTTCGATCGCCAGGGCCTGACGCCCGAGGTGCTGGCCCGTTTGGCGCCGGAATGGGCCTCCCTGCCGACCCTGGCGGGCCTCAGCCACTACGGCCAGCCGGTGAAGTGCCGCACCGAGCTGACGCGCTTCTACCAGCGGGAACTGGAGCGGCTGCGGCGCCTCACCAGCGCCTGATCGGCCTCACGGTTCCCGGTAGACCACCCGGCCCCGTTCGTCGTTGCCCACGTCGAGCAGATGGTTGAGCAGCAGCCGCTCGATCTCGGCGCTGACCACAGTGCTGTTGGCCTGGGGGGGCAGCTGGAGTTCCAGCAGGGCATCGTTGAGGGTGAACCCGCCCTTGCCGGTGCGGCGGGCCAGCTGGAGCAGCTGGCGTTCGATCGGCGGGTAGGCCGCCGTGTCGCGGCCCGCCAGGGCCTCCTCCAGCAGCAGCGACTGGTTGGCCTGGCGCACCATGTCGGGCAGGAGCACCAGATCCAGCAGCTGGCCGATGCCGCAGAGCCCGAAGGTGAGCAGCCAGAGGGTGCCGCTCAGGGGCTTGCGGTTGTAGAAGCGCGGCAGGCCGCAGAGCCCCACCAGGCAGGTGCACCACAGCAGGTAGCTGAGGGCGACGCTGCGCCGTTCGGCAGCCCGGTTCAGCCCCGACCCGTCCGGGCCGCCGGGGACCGGTCGCTGCACTGCGCTCTGGACGGGTCCTGGCGTGGGTCGGGCGGCCATCACAGTGCTCAACACGCCCAACTTAGGGCCGATCCACGGTCGCTCCGGCCTCCGGCGCCGGCGCCCGCCGGGGGGCCACCGGTGGGCCTGGATACCATGCCTTCAACAGGTTGCCCCTATGACGTCCGCTCCCCCTTCGCCGGTGCCACCGGCCTCCAGCCCCGTCGCCTCTGGCGACGCCCCCTCCGAGGCGGCCGCCATCGTGCTGCCGAAGACGAGCGAGAGCCCCCAGCTGCTGCGGATCCGCCACTCGATGAGCCACGTGCTCGCCATGGCGGTGCAGAAGCTTTTCCCCCGGGCGCAGGTCACCATCGGCCCCTGGACCGAGAGCGGCTTCTACTACGACTTCGACAACCCCGAACCCTTCACCGACGCCGATCTCAAGGCCATTCAGAAGGAGATGGGCAAGATCATGGCCCGCCGGCTGCCCCTGGAGCGGATCGAGGTGAGCCGCGAGGAGGCGGAGCGGCGGATCCGGGCCCAGAACGAGCCCTACAAGCTGGAAATCCTGGAGGGGCTCAGCGAGCCGATCACCCTCTACACCCTGGGCGACCAGTGGTGGGACCTCTGCGCCGGCCCCCACGTGGCCCACACCGGCGAGCTCAACCCCAAGGCCTTCGCCCTCGAGAGTGTGGCCGGGGCCTACTGGCGCGGCGACGAGAAGCGGGCCCAGCTGCAACGCATCTACGGCACCGCCTGGGAGACGCCCGAGCAGCTGGCCGAATACCAGCGGCGCAAGCAGGAGGCCCTGCGCCGTGACCACCGCCGCCTCGGCACCGACCTCGAGCTCTTCTCGATCGAAGACGAGGCGGGCGCCGGCCTGGTGTTCTGGCATCCCCGCGGCGCCCGCATGCGGCTGCTGATCGAGGACTTCTGGCGGGCGGCCCACTTCGAGGACGGCTACGAGCTCCTCTACACCCCCCACGTGGCCGACCTCAGCCTCTGGAAGACCTCGGGCCACCTCGACTTCTACAGCGAGAGCATGTTCGGGCCGATGGCGGTGGACGAGCGGCAGTACCAGCTCAAGCCGATGAACTGCCCGTTCCACGTGCTCACCTTCGCCAGCCGCCTGCGCTCCTACCGGGAGCTGCCGATCCGCTGGGCCGAGCTCGGCACCGTGTACCGCTATGAGCGGCCCGGGGTGATGCACGGGCTGATGCGGGTGCGCGGTTTCACCCAGGACGACGCCCACGTCTTCTGCCTGCCGGAGCAGATCTCCGATGAGATCCTGCGGGTGCTGAACCTCACCGAGCGCATCCTCTCCACCTTCGATTTCCGCAGCTACGAGATCCATCTCTCCACCCGGCCCGAGAAATCGATCGGCGAGGACGCGGTGTGGGAGCTGGCCACCGCCGGCCTGGTGGAGGCCCTGGAGCGCAAGGGCTGGGCTTACAAGGTCGACGAGGGGGGCGGCGCCTTCTACGGGCCGAAGATCGACCTCAAGATCGAGGATGCGATCGGCCGGCTGTGGCAGTGCTCGACGATCCAGCTGGATTTCAACCTGCCGGAACGCTTCGATCTCCACTACGTGGCCGCCGACGGCAGCCGCTGCCGGCCGATCATGATCCACCGCGCCATCTTCGGCTCCCTGGAGCGCTTCTTCGGCGTGATGGTGGAGAACTACGCCGGTGATTTCCCCTTCTGGCTCGCCCCCGAGCAGGTGCGCCTGCTGCCCGTCACCGACGACGCCCTGCCCTGGGCCGAGGAACTCCGGGGCCTGCTGGCGGCCGCCGGGATCCGCGCCGGTATCGACCACAGCGGCGACCGGCTCGGCAAGCTGATCCGCAACGGCGAGCAGATGAAGATTCCGGTGCTGGGGGTGATCGGTGCCAGGGAGGCCGAAACCCGCACGGTCAGCCTGCGCAGCCGCCGCCAGGGCGATCTGGGCAGCGTGGCGGCCGACGTCCTGGTGGCCGCCGGAGCCGCGGCCAACGCCGGCCGGCTGGCCACCCTGGCCCTGGCATGAGCCTCCTGCTGGCGGGCGACATCGGCGGCACCAAGACCCTGCTCAGCCTCTGGCGGCCGGGCGGTGTACGGCCCGAGCTGGTGCTGGAGGAGCGGTTCATCTCGGCGGACTGGCCCGACCTGGCCCCGATGGTGCGTCACTTCCTCGCCGCCGCCGGGGCGGTGGCCGGTGGCGTTCCGGCCGCCGCCTGCTTTGCCGTGGCCGGTCCGGTGGAGGGGGGCCAGGCCCGGCTCACCAACCTCCCCTGGGTGCTCGACAGCGACGGCCTGGCCCTTGGCTGCGGCCTGCCGCTGGTGGAGCTGGTCAACGATTTCGCTGTGCTGATCTACGGCCTGCCCCATCTCGATGCCGACCAGACCGCCCCCGTGCGGGAGGGCCAGCGGGATCCGCAGGCCCCGTTGCTCGTGCTGGGGGCCGGCACCGGCCTGGGGGTGGCCATGGGCCTGCCCACCGCCGGGGGCCTGCGGGCCATCCCCAGCGAAGCGGCCCACGGGGAATTCGCCCCCCGTTCCGCGGCCGAATGGCAGCTGAAGCAGTGGCTCAGGGCCGATCTGGCCCTGGAGCGGGTCTCGATCGAGCGGGTGGTGAGCGGCACCGGCCTGGGCCACGTGGCCCGCTGGCTGCTCGATGGGCGCCACCCCGGCGGCGACCATCCCCTCAGCGGCCCCGCCCGGCTCTGGAGCGAGGCCGGCGATGGGCCCGACCGGTCCGATCTGCCGGCGCAGGTGGCCATGGCCGCCGCCGCCGGTGACCCCCTGGCGGCGGAGGCCCTGGGGCTCTGGCTGGGGGCCTACGGCAGCGTCTGTGGGGATCTGGCCCTGGCCTGCCTGAGCCGCGGCGGCCTGTGGCTGGCGGGGGGCACGGCGGCCAAGCTGCTGGCCAGCCTGCGCTCGCAAGCCTTCCTGGGCCCGTTCCTGAACAAGGGCCGGCTGCGCTCCACCCTGGAGCCGATGCCCATCACCGCCGTGGTGGATCCGGGGGTCGGCACCTTCAGTGCCGCCTGCCGGGCCCGGATGCTGCTGGGCTGAGCCGGCTGCAACACTGAGCCCAACGACAGAACACGTATGGTCCGGCCCCAGATCGGCCAGGGGGTGGTGGTGGCGGTTCCCGCCACCACCGCCAACATCGGCCCGGGATTCGATTGCCTCGGCGCGGCCCTGGATCTCGGCAACCGCTTCGAGCTGCGGGTGATCGAGGGGGGCGGTGAGCGGTTCGAGCTGATCATCGAGGGCCCCGAGGGGGCCCACCTGCGCGGCGGCCCCGACAACCTCGTCTACCGCTCGGCCCAGCGGGTCTGGCGCGAGGTGGGGGTGGAGGCGGTGGCCCTGGAGGCGCGGGTGCAGCTGGCGGTGCCCCCCGCCCGCGGTCTGGGCAGCAGCGCCACCGCCATCGTGGCGGGCCTGATCGGCGCCAATGCCCTGGTTGGGGAGCCCCTGAGCCGCGAAAAGTTGCTGGAGCTGGCCATCGACATCGAGGGCCATCCTGACAACGTGGTTCCCTCCCTGCTCGGCGGGCTGTGCCTGACGGCGCGGGCTGCCTCCCATCGCTGGCGGGTGGTGCGCTGCGAGTGGAATCCAGCCGTGAAGGCCGTGGTGGCCATCCCCACGATCCGGCTGAGCACCAGCGAGGCGCGCCGCGCCATGCCGCGCAGCATCCCGATCAGCGACGCCGTGATGAATCTGGGGGCGCTCACCCTGCTGCTGCAGGGGCTGCGCACGGGCAACGGCGATCTGATCGCCGATGGCATGCACGACCGCATCCATGAGCCCTACCGCTGGGGACTGATCCAGGGGGGCAGGGCCGTGCGGGAGGCCGCCATGGAGGTCGGGGCCTGGGGCTGTGTGATCAGCGGTGCCGGCCCCAGCCTGCTGGCCCTGGCCCCCGAGGACCGGGCGGCGGCGGTGGGGGAGGCCATGACCCACGCCTGGCTGGGGGAAGGGGTGAGCAGCCACAGCGCCGTGCTGGGACTCCAGGAGGGCGGCAGCACCTGGGCCACCCTGCCGGAGGGGAGCCGCCCACAGGCCGTGCTTGGTGAGTAGAACTACCCAGTTGATAGGCTCTGCCGCCCGGGGACACCGTCCCGACGCGGCAGCGTCTCCCGTCATACTTCCTGCCTGGAGCACCCCACAGTGATGGACGCCAGCCTGCCCCTTTCGCTCGCGTCCTCTTCCCTCCCTTCCGGACTCACCGAGGCGGGCTTTCCCTGGCTCAGCCTGATCGTGCTGCTGCCCGCCACCGCCGCCCTGGTGATGCCCCTGCTGCCCGGTGACGGCAGCGACCCGCGCCTGCCCCGCACCCTGGCCCTGGGGGTGCTCGGCGTGGATCTGGCCCTGATTCTCTGGGTCTTCGCCCGCCATTTCGACGCCGGCCTCGGCGGCCTGCAGCTGGTGGAGCGCGTGGCCTGGGTGCCGGCCCTCGGCCTGGAGTGGTCGCTGGCCGCCGATGGGCTGTCCGCCCCCCTGGTGGTGCTCAGCGGCCTGGTCACCCTGCTCTCGGTGGCCGCCAGCTGGAACATCCGCCTCAAGACGCGCCTCTACTTCGCCCTGCTGCTGGTGCAGGCCACGGCCCAGAGCCTGGTGTTCCTCTCCCAGGACTTCCTGCTGTTCTTCCTGGCCTGGGAACTGGAGCTCGTGCCGGTCTACCTGCTGATCGCCATCTGGGGCGGCAAGCAGCGCCAGTACGCCGCCACCAAGTTCATCCTCTACACCGCCACGGCCTCGCTCCTGATCCTGATCAGCGGCCTTGCCCTCGCCCTCTCCGGTGACACCTTCACCCTCAACCTCAGCGAACTGGCGGCCCGCTCCCCCGGCGGCACCTTCGGCCTGCTCTGCTACCTGGGCTTCCTGGTGGGCTTCGGGGTCAAGCTGCCGATGTTCCCGCTGCACACCTGGCTGCCCGATGCCCACGGGGAGGCCAATGCGCCGGTATCGATGCTGCTGGCGGGGGTGCTGCTCAAGATGGGCGGCTATGCCCTGCTGCGCTTCAACGTCCAGATGCTGCCGGAGGTGCACCTGCGGCTGGCCCCGGCCCTGATCGTCCTGGGGATCATCAACATCGTCTACGGGGCCCTGAACGCCTTCGCCCAGGACAACGTCAAGCGCCGCATCGCCTGCAGTTCCGTCAGCCACATGGGCTTCGTGCTGCTGGGCATCGGTGCCGTCGATGCCCTGGGCATGAGCGGCGCCATGCTGCAGATGATCAGCCACGGCCTGATCGCCGCGGCCATGTTCTTCGTCACCGGCGTCTTCTACGAGCGCACCGAGACCCTCTCGATCCCCAACATGGGCGGCCTGGCCAAGGTGCTGCCGATCACCTTCGCCTTCTTCCTGGCCAGCTCCCTGGCCTCCCTTGCCCTGCCGGGGATGAGCGGCTTCATCAGCGAGATCACCGTGTTCCTCGGGGTCACCTCCTACGAGGGCTTCACGGTCGGTTTCCGGGTGATCACGATCGTGCTGGCCGCCATCGGCCTGGTCCTCACCCCCGTCTACCTGCTCTCCCTCTGTCGCCGGGTGTTCTTCGGTCCCCGGATCCCGGCCCTGGCGGTGGTGGGAGACATGAAACCACGGGAGCTGCTGATCGGCCTCACCCTGCTGGTGCCCACCCTGGTGATCGGCTTCTGGCCGCGGGTGGCGATCGATCTCTACGAGGCCAGCACCAACGGTCTGGCCGCCCAGCTGGCCAGCACCGGGGCCGTGGCCATGGGACGGATGGCCGCCCTGGGCTGAGCCCCCGCCCGGCGCCCGGGTGGGCTGAAATGGGGTCTTCCATCGAAGCGGCAGCCCGGCGATGACCACCACCCTCCAGAGCCCCCCCGCCCTGCTGGCCGGCGAGGGCCTGCCCCGCTTCGAGGCCATCACCCCCGACCAGGTGGTGGCCCACATCCCCGCGCTGCTGAGCACGCTCCAGGCGGAGCTCGATCGCTTGGAGGCGGATCTGGCGGCGGCGGCGTCCGAGGGCCGGTCCCTGGGCTGGGCGGAGGTGATGGACCCCCTGCACCGGCTCGGGGAGCGGCTGCGCTGGAGCTGGGGGGTGGTGAGCCACCTCAACGGTGTCTGCAACAGCCCGGAACTGCGGGAGGCCCATGCCAGCCAGCAGGCGGCGGTGGTGGCCTTCGGCAACCGGGCCGGCCAGAGCCGGGTGCTGTTCGAAGCCCTGCGCAGCCTCCAGGCCCAGGGCGGGCTTGATGCCACCCAGGAGCGGATCCTGACGGCGGAACTGCGGGACATGGAGCTGCGGGGCGTGGGCCTGCAGGGTGAGACCCAGGTGGCGTTCAACGCCGCCAGCCAGGAGCTGGCGGAGCTGGCCACCGCGTTCGGCAACCGGGTGCTCGATGCCACCAACGCCTGGACCCTGCGGCTCAGCGATCCGGCCGAGGTGGAGGGGTTGCCCGAGAGCCTGAAGGAGCAGCTGGCCCAGGCCGCCCGCGACGCCGGCGATGGCGAGGCCACGGTGGCCGAGGGCCCCTGGCTGCTGGGGCTCGACATGCCCCGCTTCGGCCCGTTCCTGAAGTACAGCCGTCGCCGCGACCTGCGCGAGATCGCCTACAAGGCCCACGTGAGCCGGGCTTCGGGCAAGACCGACGGCAACTGGCCGGCGATCGAGCGGATTCTGACCCTGCGCCGTGAGCAGGCCCGGCGCCTGGGCTATGGATCCTGGGCCGAGGTGAGCCTGGCCGCGAAGATGGCCGGTTCAGTGGCGGACGTGGAGGCCCTTCTGGAGGACCTGCGCAGCGCCGCCTATCCGGTGGCCCTCCAGGAACTGGAAGCGTTGCGCGCCTGTGCGGCCCGCGAGGGGGCGGCCGAGGCGGCGGATCTCAAGCCCTGGGATGTGAGCTTCTGGGCGGAGGTGCGGCGCCGGGAGGCCTTCGATCTCGACGGCGAGGCCCTGCGGCCCTGGTTCCCCCTGCCCCGGGTGCTCGACGGGCTGTTCGGCCTCTGCGACCGCCTGTTCGGCATCCGCATCCGCCCGGCCGATGGGGAGGCACCTGTCTGGCATCCGGACGTGCGCTTCTTCCGCGTCGAGGACGCCGGCAGCGGCGAGCCCCTGGCGGCCTTCTACCTGGATCCCTACAGCCGCCCCGGCAGCAAGCGCGGCGGCGCCTGGATGGATGAATGCCTGGTGCGTTCGCTGGATGCCTCGGGGCAGCCCGTGCTGCCGGTGGCCTACCTGGTCTGCAACCAGAGCCCGCCGGTGGGGGACACCCCCAGCCTGATGACCTTCGAGGAGGTGGAGACCCTCTTCCACGAGTTCGGCCATGGCCTGCAGCACATGCTCACCACCGTGGAGCGCCCCCAGGCGGCCGGCATCAACAACGTGGAGTGGGATGCGGTGGAACTGCCCAGCCAGTTCATGGAGAACTGGTGTTACGACCACGCCACCCTGATGGGGATGGCCCGCCACTGGCAGAGCGGCGAACCGCTGCCGGAGGCGGAGTTCGCCAAGCTCCAGGCCGCCCGCACCTTCATGGGCGGCGCCGCCACCCTGCGCCAGGTGCACTTCGCCCTCACCGACCTGCGGCTCCACAGCCAGTGGACCCCGGACGGCGGCCGGACGCCCGAGCAGCTGCGCCGGGAGATCGCCGTCACCACCACCGTGCTGGATCCGATCGAGGAGGACGCCTTCCTCTGCTCCTTCGGCCACATCTTCGCCGGCGGCTATTCCGCCGGCTACTACTCCTACAAATGGGCCGAGGTGCTCAGCGCCGATGCCTTCAGCGCCTTCGAGGAGGTGGGGCTGGAGAACGAGGCGGCGATCCAGGCCACTGGCCGCCGCTTCCGCGAGACGGTGCTCAGCCTCGGCGGCAGCCGCCACCCCGGCGAGGTGTTCGAGACCTTCCGGGGCCGGCCCCCCAGCCCGGAGGCCCTGATCCGCCACTCAGGGCTGGTGGCGGCAGGGGCCTGAGGCTCCTCCGCCATGGCCGCCCGGGGTTGGGTCAGCCGGGCAGGCCGGCCTGGCTGATGGGCCCCAGCTTGACGCCCTCCGGGTAGTACTTCCAGCCGTCCCGGATCCTGATCGTCTCGTCCCAGGGGAGCTTGTAGCAGCCGTTGGCCAGATCCCTGACCCAGGTGAGGTAGTTCTCCTTCTCCCCACCGGGTTTGCCCACATAGGCGCGGCAGCCCAGGTTGAAGATGTTGTTCTCCAGAGCCCAGTTCTCCCGCGCCTTGTCCACCAGGCGGGGGAACAGTTCGGCGGTGACGATCTCCCAAGGGTTTCTGTGGCCCTGCTGCAGGACGTTGCCGTCGTAATTGCAGACGGTGCCTTCCCCGAAGTAGTAGAAGACCCCGTCATACCCGGCCAGGTTGACCGAGATGGTGTACATCAGGTTCTGCCAGGCGTTGGTGCGGTTGGTCCAGATCCACTGGTCGTTGACCTGGGTGGAGTAACCGGAGATGCGGATGTAGACATTGGCCCCCTTGTAGGCGGCCTCCCGGGCCAGTTCGGGGAACATGCCGTCATGGCAGATGCAGACCGCCAGCCTGGAACCCTTGGGCCCCTCGCAGACCGGCATGCCGTAGTTCCCCGGCGACCAGGGTTCGATCGGCACCCAGGGCTGCAGCTTTCTGTAGTGCAAGGCAATCTCGCCCTGGGAATTGATGATGATGGCGGTGTTGAAGGGCGGCAGGCTGGGGTCGTCGTTCTGCTCCATCAAGGAGAACACCCCCCAGACGTCGTTGTCCCTGCAGGCCTTGCGGAAGCGGTCGATTTCGGGGGAGTCAATCCGCAGCAGCATCTCGTCGTAGGTCCAGATGGCGGTGTTGAGTCCCTGGGTGGAGTACTCCGGGAACACCACCAGATCGAGATCGGGGTAGCCGGCCTTGGTGGTGGCGACCGCCTTGCAGATCTGATCCACCTGGGTCTGGATGTCCGCGGGGCCTTTGATCACGGGGACGGGGTACTGGATCATCGCCACGAGGAGAGCCTCCTCCCAGGCGCTGACGCTGCCGGTGCTGCCCATGAAGTCAGGAATGAAAGTCATTCTCATTCTTGGCACCGCGTCCGGGGCGAAGCTGTCGCGTCAGTCACCGAATCCGGCGCCTGTGGCCCTGGCTGACGCCCAGGGACAGGCGACAGGACGGGGCGATGATGTGAGAATGGTTGTCATTCCGCTCCATCCCGCCATCCCCTCTCACGGCCTGACCGCCCCGCTGGGGCCCCTGTCTCGGCGGCAGCGGGCCACCCCCGACCGCCATGGCTGAGCTGGTGGTCGCCGGGTCCGGTCCCCAGGCCCTCACCCTCTGCTGTCTGCTGCTGCAGAAGCGGCCCCAGTGGCGCCGGCGGCTGCGGGTGCTCGACCCCAGTGGCACCTGGCTGGAGCGCTGGAACACCCAGATGCGCCGCTACGAGATTCCCTGGCTGCGCTCCCCTTCCCCCCACCATCCCCATCCCAATCCCCACGCCCTGCGCCGTTTCGCCCAGGAGCGCCAGCGCGGGGCCGAGCTTGAGGGTCCCTACGGCCTTCCCCACACGCAGCTGTTCTCCGATTTCTGCCGCAGCGTCGTGGCCGACTTCCAGCTGGCCGACCGGGTGCAGGCCGTGGCGGTCGAGCGGATCCGGCTCGCTCCCGCCGGGGACAATCCCCTGGAGCTGGACCTGAGCGATGGTTCGGTTCTGGCCCCCCGGCGGCTGGTCATCGCCACCGGGGCCGAGGCCCCGGTGCTGCCGGGCTGGGTCCGGGCCATCGAGGACCCCTACCCGGCCGACGCCCTGCAACACAGCCACAACCTCGACCTCGGTGCCTGCCCGGGTCTGGCGGGACAGCATCTGGTGATCGTCGGCGGCGGCCTCACCAGCGCCCATCTGGCCCTGGGGGCCATCCGGCGGGGCGCCCGGGTCAGCCTGTTCTGCCGGCGGGCGCTGCGCCGCAAGCCCTTCGATGCCGACCCGGGCTGGCTGGGGCCCCGGTATCTCAAGGACTTCCGGGCGGAACCCTGCTGGCACCGCCGCCGTCAGCAGGTTCTGGCGGCCCGCGACGGCGGCTCGATCACCCCTGAGCTGGCCAGCCGGCTGCAGCAGGCGCAGGCCGCCGGAGCGCTGCAGCTGAACGAGGGGTGTCAGATCGCCTCGGCCCGCTGGCGCCAGGGCCAGTGGCAGCTGCACTGCCGCGATGGCCGCCGCCATCAGGCCGATCGCCTCTAGCTGGCCACCGGCCACTGCCTGGGGGTGAGCCACCACCCGCTGCTGCGCCAGCTGCAGCAGCAGCGGCCCCTGGCGCTGATCGAGGACTGGCCCGTGCTCACCGGCGACCTGCGCTGGCCTGGCACCCGGGTGCACGTCATGGGGGGACTGTCCGCGCTGCAGCTGGGACCCGCGGCCCGCAACCTGTTCGGGGGGCGGGAAGCGGCGCACCGCATCTGCCGCGCCGCCCTCAAGTCCTGAACGGGCCGTACCCCGGGCCCCCTTGCAGGGGAACCGGAGCAGAGGACCAAGGACGGCCGGGCGCCTAGTTGGCGCAGGCTTCCGACAGGGAGTGGATGGTCTGAACCTGGCCGGGGGCCAGGGCGAAGGTCAGGTCACCGGCGGAGCTGGGCACGGTGATCCGCATCGCCATGCCGTCCGCGGGGATCGGATTGAGGCAGCCGGCGTCGTACTGGGAGGAGCCCACCGGGATGGCGCCGCTGGCGGCGCCCAGAAGCTCCAGGCTGCGGTTGTCGAGGCTCCAGGCCTGCTGGCCGCCGTCGCTCATCACCATGGGACGGACGTGATCCAGCGTCAGCCCGGCCGTTTCCGCGTTCAGCCGCAGCCGCAGACCGGAGGGTGCGTTGATGTCGGAACGCTCGAACAGCACGGCGCCCAGCTGGTGCCCCGAGCCGTCATCCAGGTACCAGTTGCCTGTGTCATCGGCAAGGGCGGTGGCTGGGTTGAAGACGGGGGCGAGAAAAAGAAGCCCGACCGCAATGATCCATGCCGTTCCGATACTGAAAAAGCGATGCAGATGCCGACGTAAATTCTGCACCGTGACGACAAAATGTGTTGTCAATGTCCTGACCTGCTCGTTTGAACATCTTCAATCTATAAGTCCAAAATCATCCGATGACGGCGGAAACCATCCACTGACAATTCTTTCAGGAGCGCTACCTTGTCCTCCCGTCATGTAGAGGCTGATTCCCATCTCTTATCCGTCCCTTCTTGCCCTGGATCCGATGGATCAGCTCCCCCCAGCCGTCGCCGCTCCCGCCTGGAGGCCTGGCCCCTCGATAGCCTGAGATCCGATGGCTCCGCCCCCGGTGACGCCTGCGCCCCTTGCCGGAACAACGTGATGGGAGCCCAGCGGATCCTGGTGCTCGGCGGTGGCTTTGCCGGCCTCTGGAGTGCCCTCGCCGCCGCCCGCCAGCTCGATCACCTGGGCCTCGGCCCCGACGCCGTCGAGGTGCTGCTCGTCAATCGGGATGCCTTCCACGCCATCCGCGTGCGCAACTACGAACCCGATCTGGCGCCGCTGAGGGTGCCCCTGGAGACGGTGCTCGCGCCCGCCGGAGTCCGCTGGCTGGTGGCCGAGGTCGGCGGCATCGATCCGATGGCCCGGACGGTGACCGTGCATACGGCCGCCGGCGCGCAGGTGCTGGCCTACGACCGCCTGGTCTTCGCCCTCGGCAGTGAGCTGCGCCGGCCCCAGCTCCCCGGCCTGGCTGCCCACGGCTTCGATGTCGACACCTACGGCGGCGCCTCCCGGCTGGCGGGGCACCTGGAGGCCCTGGCGGAGCACACCGATGGCGCCGGTCGGTTCACGGCTGTGGTGGTGGGGGCGGGCCTCACGGGAATCGAGGCCGCCTGCGAATTGCCGGCCCGGCTCCAGGCAGCCCGGGAGCGTGCCGGTCTGGCGGGGCCGGGGCGGGTGGTGCTGGTGGACCACAACCGCCATGTCGGCTCCGACATGGGGGATGGGGCGCGGCCCGTGATCGAGGAGGCCCTGGCGGCCCTGGGGGTGGAATGTCGCCTCGGCGTCCGGGTGGCCTGCCTTGACGACAGGCAGATCCGCTTCGACTCCGGCGAAGCGATCCCTGCCCATACGGTGGTCTGGTGTGCCGGGATGCGCGCCAGCCCGTTGGCCGCCGGCTGCGGCGTGCCCACCGATGGCCTCGGCCGGCTGCCGGTCGATGCCGATCTGCGGGTCGAGGGGCTGAGCGGCGTGTTCGCCGCCGGTGACAGCGCCCGCCTCGGCCTGGAGGATGGCCACACGACGGTCATGTCCTGCCAGCACGGCCGCCCCATGGGCCGGTTCGCCGGCCACAACGCGGTCTGCGATCTGCTGGGGCTGCCGCTGCTGCCGCTCCGGATCGACTGGTACACCACCATTCTCGATCTGGGGCCCTGGGGGGCCCTCTACACCGAAGGCTGGGAGCGCCGGGTTGTCGCCACCGGGGAGAGCGCCAAGCGCACCAAGCGGCTGATCAATGGCCAGCGGATTTATCCCCCCCTGAACGGCGACCGGGCCGCGATCCTCGCTGCCGCCGCTCCGGTGATCCAGCGCCCACCGCCGGTCCAGCCCGAGGGGAGCCAGCCATGAGCTCCCCCGCCCAGCAGCCCACCCCCGGCGCGGCCCTGGGGCGCCTGCTGCTGATCGCCCTGCTGCTGGCCGGGGTGGGCCTGTTCTTCGGCCAGGGCTGGTATCGCCAGCTGGATCTCGCCGCCCTGCAGGCCTCCCGCGAGCAGCTGCTGGCCTGGCGGCAGGCGGCTCCGCTGGCCAGCGCCGCCGCCTTCGTGGCCGTCTACGTGCTGGTGACGGGCCTCTCCCTGCCCGGTGCCACCGTGCTCACCCTGGCGGGGGGCGCCATCTTCGGCCTGCTCCAGGGCACGGTGCTGGTGTCGATCGGCTCCACCCTGGGGGCCACGGCGGCCTGCCTGCTGGCCCGCACCCTGCTGCGGGAGCCGGTGCGGCGCCGGTTCGGCCAGCGCCTGGGGCCGATCGAGGCGGGCGTCCGCCGCGACGGCACCGCCTATCTGCTGAGCCTGCGGCTGGTGCCGGTGGTGCCCTTCGTGCTCGTCAATCTGCTGATGGGGCTCACCCCCATGCCCCTGTTGCCCTTCGCGCTCGTCTCCCAGCTGGGCATGCTGCCGGCCACCCTCGTGTACGTGAATGCGGGCACCCAGCTGGGCCAGCTCACCAGCCTGAGCGGCCTCCTCTCGCCGGCCCTGCTGGCCTCCTTCGCTCTGCTGGGACTGCTGCCCTGGATCGTGAAGCTGCTGCTGGGCCGCTGGCGGCTCTGGCGCCTCTACCGCCCCTGGCCCCGCCCCCGCCGGTTCGATCGCAACCTGATCGTCATCGGAGCCGGGGCGGCGGGCCTGGTCACCGCCTACATCGCCGCCACCGTGCGGGCGAAGGTGACCCTGGTGGAGCAGCACCGCATGGGCGGGGACTGCCTCAACACCGGCTGTGTGCCCAGCAAGGCCCTGATCAGCACGGCCCGCCTCGCCGCCCGCCTGCGCCACGCCGACCGCTACGGCCTGACCCCCCAGGAGCCCCGGGTGGAGCTGCGCCGGGTGCTGGAGCGGGTGCGCCAGAAGGTGGCCGCCGTCGCCCCCCACGACAGCGTCGAGCGCTACACCGCCCTCGGGGTGGACGTGCGTCTCGGCCAGGCCCGCCTGATCAGCCCCTGGTCGGTGGCGATCACCGCCGCCGATGGCAGCGAGACCGTGCTCACGGCCCGCGCCATCGTGCTGGCCACCGGCGCTGCGCCGGTGATCCCGGCCCTGCCCGGCATCGACACGGTGCGGGTGCTCACCAGCGAGACCCTCTGGGACGCCCTGGCCGAGCACCCCTCCCCGAGGCCGAGCCTGGTGGTGCTGGGCGGCGGCCCGATCGGCTGCGAGCTGGCCCAGGCCCTGGCCCAGCTGGGCCTGCCGGTGACCCTGCTGCAGCGCAATGACCGCCTGCTGCCCCGGGAGGACCCCGAGGTGGGGGCGCTGCTGCGCGAGGTGCTGGAGCGTGACGGCGTGCGGGTCCACCCCGGGTGCCGGGTGGAGCGGGTGCGGCCCGTCGCCTCCGGTGGCGTGCAGGTGGAGGCGGTGGTGGATGGCGCCACCCTCTGCGTCGAGGCCGACGAGCTGCTCTGCGCCGTGGGGCGCCAGGCCCGGCTGGAGGGCCATGGCCTTGAGGCCCTGGGCATCCCCAGCGGCCGCACCATCGACACCGACCCCCATCTCCAGACCCTCTACCCCAACATCTATGCCGCCGGTGACGCCGCCGGCCCCTGGCAGTTCACCCACACGGCAGCCCATCAGGCCTGGTATGCGGCCGTCAACGGGCTGTTCGATCCGGTGCGCTTCGCCGTCGACGGCCGCGTCATCCCGCGCACCACCTTCACCGACCCGGAGGTGGCCCGGGTGGGGCTGAACGAGACCGAGGCCACCGCCCGGGGGGTGGGCTTCGAGGTCACCCGTTTCCCCCTGGCCGAGCTGGATCGGGCCATCGTCGAATCGGCCGAGACCGGCTTCGTCAAGGTGCTGACCGTGCCCGGAAGGGACAGGATCCTGGGGGTGACGATCGTGGCGGAGCAGGCCGGGGAGCTGCTGGCCGAATTCGTGCTGGCGATGCGCTGGAACCTGGGACTGGGCAAGGTGATGGGGGCGATCCATGCCTATCCCACCTTCTCGGAAGCCAACAAGTACGCCGCCGGGGCCTGGAAGAAGGCCCACGCTCCCCAGCGCACCCTGGCCCTACTGGAGCGCTTCCACACCTGGCGCCGGGGCGGCGACTAGGAACGGGTCGACGTTGTGCAGGGCCACGCTCACCGCCACGGCACTGGCCAGAAGCAGCCACAGCAGCCGCAGGCCGATCAGTCCGGCGGCGGGCCGATCGAGGGCGGCCGCCGCCGCCACGCTCACCACCGCCACCACGAGGCCCGCCAGCGTGTCCAGCGCCGCCAGCACCGGGCTGTGCAGCCAGAAGAAGAAGGTGGTGAACACGGCGAACAGCAGCCAGCCCACCCCTTCGGAGACCAGCACCAGGGCCCGGCGCCGGCCGGCAGCATCCGGCTGGAGCCCTCCGGCAGCGTTCGCCACCTCCAGGTTGGCCACCCGCGCCAGGGCCACCAGGGAGGTGATGTTCAGCACCAGCCACAGGGGGGCGAACAGCCAGTCCGGCGGGGCATAGGGGGGCAGGCGGAAGGCCGTGTAGAAGGCGGCATCCCCCAGCACCCCCGCCGGCCAGAAGCTGACGGCATTGGCGGCCACCAGGATCGCGGCGCCATGCCACCAGCGGAAGCGCCGTGCCGGTGCCGTGGCGCTCACGCCTGGGAGTGGAGCCCGATGGTGTTGCCTTCGGTGTCGAGCACCAGGCTCATGAAGCCGTAGGGGCCGAGCGACATCTTCGGCTTGATCACCGTGCCCCCGGCGCCTGCCACCCGACTCTCCTCCACGGCGCAGTCGTCGCAGTGGAAATAGATCAGGGTGCCGCCACCACCGCCCGGGGCCATGCCCTCCATCTTGGCCAGGGCCCCGCCGGCCCCCACCCGGTCGTCCTGCATCGGGAAGGCGAAATACTCCATGGCTGCATCGCCCATGGGCTCCAGCGTCAGCTGGAACACGCTCTCGTAGAAGGCCCGGGCCCGGGCCATGTCGTCGACGTAGAGCTCGAACCAGATGACGGGATTGATGGCCATGGATCCGCCGATGTCCTGGGCTGAGACTAGGCCAGGAATCCGGGATTCAGCCCGCCACCTCCTGCTGCTGGCAGGGCGCCAGCGGGGTCCAGTTCTCCTTCACCAGCTGGCGGGCCCGGCCCAGGGCCAGGGAGCCGGCCGGTACGTCTTTGGTGAGGGTGGAGCCGGCCCCCACCGTCACCCCCTCCCCGAGGGTGATCGGCGCCACCAGCACCGAATTGGCGCCGGTCTTGCTGCCGCCGCCGATCACGGTGCGGTGCTTGCGCACCCCGTCGAAGTTGGCGGTGATCGTTCCTGCGCCGATGTTCACCTCGGCGCCCAGGTCGGCATCCCCCAGGTAGCTGAGGTGGTTGGCCTTGCAGCCCTCCCCCAGCCGGCTGTTCTTCACCTCGACGAAGTTGCCGATGCGGCAGCCGGCGGCCAGGTGGCTGCCGGCCCGCAGCTGGGCGAAGGGACCGATGGCGCAGCCGGGCTCCACGTGGCTGTCGCGCAGCACCGAATGGACAACCTCCACCTCCGCGCCCAGCTGGCTGTTCTCGATCAGGCAGCCAGGCCCGATGCGGCAGCCGTCGCCGATGCTGCTGGTTCCACGGAAGTGGCACTGGGGCTCCACCAGCACGTCGCGGCCGAAGCGGGTGTGCTCGGACAGGGTGCAGCTGGCGGGATCGGTGAAGCTCACCCCCTCCGCCATCCAATGGCGGCGCAGCCGGTCCTGCAGCACCGACTCGCAGTGGGCCAGCTGCTGGCGGTCGTTGATGCCGGCCACCTCGTCCGGGTCGCCCACCTCCAGGTGCATGGCCGGCCGCAGCAGGGCCACGGTGTCGGTGAGGTAGAGCTCCCCCTGGTCGTTGTCGGTGCTCAGGCTGGGCAGCACGGTGGCGAGGCGGGCCCAGTCGAAGCAGTAGATCCCTGCATTGGTGAGGGTGTTCGCGAGCTGCTCGGCCGTGCAGTCGCGGTGCTCGACAATGCCGCTCACCTGGCCCGCTCCATCGGCGAAGACCCGGCCGTAGCCGCTCGGGTCCGCCAGCCGGGCGGTGAGCAGGGTCACGGCGGCGCCACTGGTCCGGTGGGTGGAGAGCAGGGATTCCAGGGTCTCCGGCCGCAGCAGCGGCACGTCGCCGTTCAGCACCAGCAGCTCGCCCTCGAACCCTTCCAGCGGCCCGAGCAGTTGCTGCACCGCATGGCCGGTGCCGTTCTGGGGCTGCTGCAGCACGAACTCCAGGCCCTCGACACCCGCGAGGGTGCGCTCCACCCGTTCCGCCTGGTGCCCCACCACCAGCAGCTGCCGGTCGGGGGAGATCCGGTGGCAGCTGCCCAGCACCCGCTCCACCAGGGTCGCGCCGGCCAGGGGCTGGAGCACCTTCGGCAGGGCACTCTTCATGCGGGTCCCTTTCCCGGCGGCCAGGACGGCAACGGCGAGCATCGGCGGCGGTGGGGCGACTGGGCCGGAATCTACCGGTGCCCTCCGGAGCGGCCCAGTCCGCCGGGGCCCGGGCGCCGCGGCAGCCGGGCCGGCGGGGCGGTGCTCTGCTCCTGCTTCCGGCGGCGCCGCTCCAGGATCTCGGCGGCGGTGGCGTTGCCGCTGGGGTCCCGGTAGGGCACCCCGGCGCGGCTGGCCAGGTGCTCCCGCTCGAAGGGCTCCAGGGGGCGCAGGGCCGGATGGGGGGGCAGGGGGGTGAAACTGGCCGCCGTGCCGGCGCTCCAGCGCTCCGGTTCGTCGGCAGGCGGCTGAATCGCCCGCACCTCCAGGCCCAGATCCTGCAGGCAGCGGCGCACCGCCGCCGCGGAGCTGTAGGTGAGCAGCCGGCCGTCGGGCCGCAGCAGCCGCACCAGCCGCTCCAGGAATTCCAGGCTCCAGAGCTGGGGGCAGCGCTGGGGGGAGAAGGCATCCAGCAGCACCAGGTCGCAGCGGCCCGCCAGCGTGTCCAGCAGCTCCGGCAGCCGGCGGCGGGCATCGCCGAGCCGCAGGCGATCGCTGCCGCTGAGCTCCTCCAGTCGGGCCATCACCGCGGCGGGCCACTGGGCCCGGAAGCCGGCATCCGCCAGGGCCAGGGCCAGGGGCCGGTGGTCCAGCTCCAGGCCCCACCAGTCCAGCTCCAGGCCGGCGGTGGTGGCGGCGGCGAGCAGGGCGGCGGTGTTGGTGCCGGTGCCGACGGCCACCTCCGCCACCACCAGCTGCCGGCCCGGGGCGAAGCGCTCCAGGGCCGCCGGGACCACGAACTTCTCGGTGGCCTCGCGCAGGGCGCCGGCGGCACTGTGGAAGCCCTCGTCAAAGGTGCCGCTGTAGAGGCTGAAGCTACCGTCGCGCCCCCGCCGGGGCAGCAGCCCGGGACCCGGTTCGGGCTCTGCCGTCTCAGTGCCGCAGGCGGGCCAGGTCATCCCAGAAGCCGGGGTAGGAGACGGCGGCCGCCTCCGGCCGCCCCAGGCGGGTGTCGCCCCGGGCCACCAGGGAGGCCACCGCCAGGCTCATCGCCACCCGGTGATCCGTCTCGCTGTCCACCTGCGCCCCGTGCAGCGGGGTGGGGCCCTCGATGCTGAGGCCATCGGCGTGCTCCTCGAGCCTGGCCCCCATGGCCGTCAGCTGGCGGGCCATCACGGCCAGGCGGTCGGTCTCCTTCACCCGCAGCTCCGCCGCGCCGCTGATGCGGCTCAACCCTTCGGCGCAGCAGGCCGCCACCGCCAGCACGGGGATCTCGTCCACCAGGCGGGGAATCATCGGCTCCTCGATGCGGAAGGCCCGCAGCGGGCCGTGCTGCACGCGCAGATCGCCCACCGGCTCGCCGGCCACGTCGCGGCTGTTGAGCACCGTGATCCGGGCGCCCATCTCGGCCAGCACATCGAGGATGCCGGTGCGGCTGGGGTTGAGCCCCACGTTCTCGACCGTCAGATCGGCCCCCGGGGTGATCGCCGCCGCCACCAGCCAGAACGCGGCGGAGCTGATGTCGCCGGGCACCACCACGGTCTGGCCCCCCAGGGAGGGCCCGGGCCGCACGGTGATGAACCGCCCCTGGTCGCCATCCACCTCCAGGTCGGCGCCGAAGGCCCGCAGCATCCGCTCGCTGTGGTCGCGGGTGGGGGCCGGCTCGATCACGGTGGTGGGCCCGTTCGCCGTCAGGGCGGCCAGCAGCAGGGCGCTCTTCACCTGGGCCGAGGCCACCGGCGTGCCGATGACGCTGCCGTGCAGGGTCTGTCCCAGCACCGCCAGGGGCGCCAGGTTGCCGTCCTCACGGCCCTGGATCCGGGCGCCCATCTGGGCCAGGGGGCCCCCCACCCGGCGCATCGGCCGCGAACGCAGGGAGGCGTCGCCGCTGAGCACGAAGTGGCGCCCCGCCCGGCCGGCCAGCAACCCCAGCATCAGCCGCATGGTGGTGCCGGAATTGCCGCAGTCGAGCACGTCGGCGGGCTCCCGCAGTCCGTCCAGGCCCACCCCCTCCACGGTCACCACCTGGCCGGCGGCGATCGGCGAGACCGTGACGCCCATGGCCCGCAGGCAGGCGGCGGTGCTCAGGGGGTCTTCGGCGGGCAGCAGCCCGTCGATGCGGGTGGTGCCTTCGGCGATGGCCCCGAACAGCAGCGAGCGGTGCGAGATCGACTTGTCACCGGGCACCGTCACGTGGCCCCGCAGGCTGCCGCCGGCCGGCAGCAGCAGCGGCGCCGGCAGGGCGGCTGCGCTGACATCGACGCTTGCGGGTGAGGACAACGGCTGTGCCGCCAACTGGGGCGATCCTATGGAGCGGGCGGTTCAGGGGCGGATGCCGACGGCCCGCAGCCTGGCCGAGAGGCTCCAGACCTCCACCAACAGCCGGTGCCAGGGGGTGATCGTCTCCATGGCCAGGCCCATGGGGCTGGGGGCGGCGGCCCGCAGCGCCCGCGCCGCCGCCAGGGACCGGCGTGCTTCATCGAGCCGTACCCGCAGCTGGTGCTGGTCGGCCAGGGACAGCACCGTCTCCGGGCAGTGGTCGAGCAGCAGCAGTCCGCGATCGAAGGACTCGGCGTAGTCCTGCAGCAGCGGCACCAGGATCTCCTCCAGCAGGGGGCCGGCGGGATCGGGAAGGGAAGGGGCGGGAGCCATCGCTTCAGCCTAGGAATCCCCTCCCGGGCCGTTCGGGTACGGATCACCAGCCCCCGGGGGAAGGCCGTGGAACGATGGGGCCCGAACGGGTCGCCCCATGGTTGATGTCGCCGTCTGGGATGGCCTGCTGCGCCGCCATGTCGATGGGGAGGGCCGGGTGGACTACGCCGCCTGGCAGGGGCATGGCGCGGAGGAGCTGGAGGGCTGGCTGGCGGCGCAGCGCCCCTTCGATCCGGATCCCGGCACTGGGCCCGAGGCGTTCGCCCTCTGGATCAACCTCTACAACGCCCTGGTGATCCGGCAGGTCCTGGCACGCTTCCCGCTGGCCTCGATCCGTCCCAGCATCGCCGGGGTGCCCAACTGGCCAGCGTTCCTGGCCTTCTTCTCCCGGCCGGTGATCAGCCTGCAGGGCCAGCCCCTCAGCCTCGACCGGATCGAGCACGGCCTGCTGCGGCCCCGGTTCGCTGACCCCCGCTTCCATTTCGCCCTGGTCTGCGCCGCCAGGGGCTGCCCGCTGCTGCGGCCGGAGGCCTACCACCCCGAGCGGATCGCGGCGCAGCTGGAGGAGGACGCGAGCCGGTTCCTGCGGAACCCCCTGAAGCTGCGCTTCGATCCGGTCCGCCGCACCCTGCACTGCAGCCGGATCCTCCAGTGGTACCGCCGGGACTTCCTGGCGGCGGCCCCAACGATCGCCGCCTACGTGGGCCGCCACCGGCCGGACCTGGATCTGCCGGCCGACGTGCGCATCGCCTGGCTTCCCTACGACTGGGCCCTCAACGGCTGAGTGTCAGTGGCGCGGTGTTGGACGCCGGGCATCAATCCCGGATCTCGCCGTAGAAGCGCGTCAACCGCGCCGCCGGCACCCCCAGGCCCCAGAGCAGACCGATCGCCAGGTAGATGCCGGTGGCCCTCCAGGAGCCCCACCGCGCCACCCGTCGGTCGGAGGTCTCCACCACCCGGTTGAGCTGCCGGATGCGGCCCAGCCGGCCCAGCCGTTCGCAGAGATCGGCGTCCTCCATGATCGGCAGGCGCTCATCGAAACCGCCGCAGCGCACGAAGTCGCTGCGGCGGCAGAACATGGCCTGGTCGCCGAAGAGCACCCGGAAGCCGTTCATCAGGTAGCGGTGGGGGCGGAACAGCAGGGCCGCGTAGTGGGTCTTGAGGGCGTTGTGCAGACTCACCCCCCAGCGGGTGCGGTCGGCGCCCCGCATCAGGGCCAGGAAGCCGCCAGCGCTGATGGCCGGGTCGGCCAGGGTGGCACCCACCAGCTGCACCAGATCCGAGGGCACCAGGGTGTCGGCATGGAGGAAGCAGAGAATGTCGCCGCGGGCTGCCGCCGCCCCCCGGTTCATCTGCAGCGCCCGCCCCGGCCCTGGCGAACGGATCACCCGGCAGCCGTGCACGTGGGCCCTGGCCAGGGTGGCATCGGTGCTGCCGCCATCCACGACGATCACTTCGGCGGCCGCAGGATCGAGGATCTCCAGCTGCTGAAGGGTGCGCCCAAGATGGCTGGCTTCGTTGAGGGTCGGGATAATGATCGAGACCGACCTTGCCGTCACCTTGCTGCGCAACAATCTTGCATTCTACGATCAGCAGGCGGCCTGCTGGTGGGAGGAGTCGGCGACGATCTTTCCCCTCAGCCAGCTCAATCCGCTTCGCTTTCTCTTCTTTGATCAGTTCGTTTCCGACTGGCGGAATCTGCGGGTTCTGGATGTGGGTTGCGGCGGTGGCTACACCTGCGAATTCCTGGCCCGTCGTGGTGCCCAGCTCACCGGCATCGACCGCTCCGCCCCCTGCATCGCTGCAGCCCGGAGCCATGCGAACGCCTCGGGTCTGTCGATCGATTATCACGTCGGCAGGGCGGAGGAACTTCCCTTCGCCGCCGGCAGCTTCGATGTGGTGGTCTGCGTCGATGTGCTGGAGCATGTCGATCAGCCCGACGCCGTGATCGCCGAGATCGCCCGGGTGCTCGCCCCCGGAGGAACGCTCTGCTTCGACACCATCAACCGCACCTTCCGCTCCCGGCTGACCATGATCTGGCTGCTGGAGACGCTGCTGCGGCTGATCCCCGCTGGCGTCCATGACTGGCGGCGGTTCGTGCCCCCGGCGGAGCTGCGGCGCTGGCTGGAGGCCAGCGGTTTCGGCGCCATCACCATGCGCGGCATGGACCTGTTCGGCCGTGGCCCGGTGCGCACCCTCGGCCGGCTGCTCCACTACCGCCGCTGCGGCGGGTTCCAGGTCCGCTTCGACGACGACCTGGCCGTGATGTTCATCGGAACGGCCCGCCTCAGCCCAGCAGCAGGCCCCCTGATGCGCTGAAGGCGGCCCGGGCACTGCGCAGGTCGAACAGCAGGTCCTCCAGGGTGAGCTGGTCCAGTTCCCGCTCCAGGGCCTGCAGCAGGCGGCGGTTCAGCACCCGGGTCACCCGGTCGCTGGGCCGAGGGTCCTCCTCGGCACCTCCCATGGCGAGCAGGCTGCCGGGCGGGGCGTCCACCGCCGCCAGGATCGCCGCCAGGGGCACCTCGGCGGGCGGGCGCCGCAGCCGGTAGCCCCCCTGCCGGCCCCGCCGGGCCTCCACCAGGGCGGCCCGGCGCAGCTTGAGCATCAGCTGCTCCAGCATCGGGCCGGGCAGGTCCTGGGCTTCGGCCAGGGCGGACACCGACTGCCAGCGCGGCGGATCGAGGGCCAGTTCCAGCAGGGCCTTGAGGGCGTAGATGCCGCTGCGGCGCAGCATCAGCGGCCGGCCGCGAGGCGCTCCAGCACGTGTTCCAGGGTGTAGCCGAAGAGGGCGGGATCGGGCTCGCCGCGGCCCAGATCGTCCAGGCCCAGTTCGCTCCAGCGGGCATCCACCCGGGCCTCCAGGGCGGCATCCCGGCCGAGGGCCTGGCCCCAGTCGTGCCGTTTCTCCGGGCCGATCTTGGTGGTGGCGTCGATGGCGAGCCGGCCGCCGAGCCCCAGGCGCTCACTGGCGAAATCAAGCGAGTCGAACGGGGTGTCCTCCAGCACGAACAGGTCCCGCTGGGGATCGACCTGGGCGCTGATGGCCCAGATCACCTGGCGCGGGTCGCGGATCGCGATCGACTTGTCGACCACCACCACGAACTTGGTGTAGGTGAACTGGGGCAGGGCGCTCCAGAAGGCCATGGCCGCCCGCTTCGCCTGGCCCGGGTAGGCCTTGTCGATGGCGATCACCGCCAGCTTGTAGCTGAGGCCCTCCATGGGCAGGAAGAAGTCGACGATCTCCGGGATCTGCTGCCGCAGGATCGGCGTGTAGATGCGGTTCAAGGCGATCGCCAGCATCGCCTCCTCCTTCGGCGGACGGCCGCTGAAGGTGGTCAGGAAGATGGGGTCACGGCGCTGGGTGACGCAGTGGAAGCGCACCAGGGGCGAGTCCTCCTCGCCGCCGTAGAAGCCCATGTGGTCGCCGCAGGGGCCGTCCGGGAGCACCTCCCCGGGCGTGATCGTGCCCTCCAGCACCACCTCGCTGTGGGAGGGCACCTCCAGATCGAGGGTCTTGCAGCGGGCCAGCCGCACCCCCTCGCCGGCGTAGAGGCCGGCGAACAGCCATTCGCTCAGCTGCACCGGAATCGGCGTCGCCGCCGCCATCACCAGCAGGGGATGGACGCCGATGGCCACTGCCACCTCCAGCTTGCGGCCCAGCGCCGCCGCCTTGCGCAGGTGCCGGGCCCCGCCCCGCACGCTCAGCCAGTGGACGGTGGCGGTGTTGATCGACTGGCGCTGCAGCCGGTAGACACCGACGTTCGGGACCCCGGTTTCCGGGTCCTTGGTGATCACCAGGCCGAGGGTGATCACCCCGCCCGCATCCCCCGGCCAGGGGCGCAGCAGGGGCAGGCGCTCCAGGTTCACCTGGTCGTCCCGCAGCACCTGCTGGTGGCACGGGGGGGTGAGGTCGAGGTCGGGCCGGGCCCGCACCAGGTCCCAGAACACCCCGCCGAACTTCATCACCTCCTTGAGACCCTTCGGGGGCCGGGGCTGCTGCAGCAGGGCCAGCTTCTCCCCGAGGGCCTCGAGCTCCTCAGGCCGCTCCATGCCCATGCTCCAGAGCACCCGTTCCACGGTGCCCATCAGGTTCACCGCCACCGGCATGGGGGAGCCGATGACGTTCTCGAACAGCAGGGCCGGCCCACCCATGGCCAGCACCCGGTCGGCGATCGCCGCCAGCTCGAGGTCCGGATCCACCGGCGCCGTGATGCGCCGCAACTGGCCGCGCCGCTCCAGCAGGCCCATGAAATCGCGCAGGTTGCGCTGCCGCCCCAGGGCTTTGCCGATCCCGTCTGCCACCACCCCCGCCACGTCGTCCTGCGCCGTCGAGCTGCTGCCTACTGTGACGCACCCCCGTGACGATCGCGTTCCGTGCTGCTCTCCTATTTCCACACTTCCGAAGCCGTTCCTGCCCTGCTGCCCCCGGACGAAGACGGCCCCGACGCCGCCGTGGTCATTGACGTGCTGCGGGCCACCACCACGATCGCCTGGGCCCTGGAGAACGGGGCCGAGGCGATCCAGGCCTTCGCCGACCTGGGCAGCCTCGAAACCGCCGCCGCCGGCTGGCCAGCCGCCCGGCGGCTGCGGGCCGGTGAACGGGGCGGCAAGCGCGTGGAGGGCTACGACCTGGGCAACTCCCCCCTGGCGGTGACCCGGGAGCGGGTGGAGAGCAAGCGCATCTTCCTCAGCACCACCAATGGCACCCGTTCCCTCGACCGGGTCCGGGACGTGCCCCTGCTGCTCACCGCCTGCCTGCCCAACCGCACCGCCGTGGCCCGGCGGCTGATCGAGCGCCAGGCCCTGCGGGTCTGGATCGTGGGCAGTGGCTGGGAGGGGGACTACTCCCTCGAGGACAGCCTGGCGGCGGGGGCGGTGGCCTCGGCGGCCATTGAGCAGGCGGTGGCGCCCCACATGGGGGTGCGCTGCGCCAACGACGAGATGCTGGCGGCCCTCGCCCTCTGGCAGCAGTGGCGCCATGACACCGAGACCTGCCTCCGGAGCGCCAGCCACGGCCAGCGCCTGATCGGGCTGGGCGACCACGACGCCGACTTCGCCTGCTGCGCCGCCGTCGACAGCCTCGAGATCGTGCCGATCCAGGCCGAACCCGGGGTGCTGAGGGCCAGTTGAGGCGCTCCTTGCCCCCCTTGGCGGCTCCCTTACGATTCGCCGGTCTTGGAGCGGTCCGGCGGTGAGCAGTTTTCTGGCAGCGGCGCTGCAACTCACCAGCACGCCGGACCCGGACGCTAATTTCGCGGCAGCCGAGGAGCTGATCGAGCTGGCGGCCCGCCGCGGCGCCGACCTGGTCGGTCTGCCCGAGAACTTCGCCTTCATGGGCGATGACGCCCGACGGCTGGAGCTGGCCCCGCTGCTGGCCGAGCGCTGCAGCCGCTTCCTGGTCACGATGGCGCGCCGTTACCAGGTCACCCTGCTGGGGGGCGGCTTCCCGGTGCCGGCCGGCGAGGGCCAGACCTTCAACCGCGCCGAGCTGGTGGGCCGGGAGGGCCAGCTCCTGGCCCGCTACGACAAGATCCACCTCTTCGATGTGGACCTGCCGGACGGCATCACCTACCGGGAGTCGGCCACGGTGCAGCCCGGCCATGAGCCCCCGCCGGTGGTCGACGTGCCGGGCCTGTGCAGGGTCGGCCTGTCGATCTGTTACGACGTGCGCTTCCCCGAGCTCTATCGCCAGCTGGCCGGTTCCGGGGCCCAGCTGCTGATGATCCCGGCGGCCTTCACCGCCTACACCGGCAAGGACCACTGGCAGGTGCTGCTCCAGGCCCGGGCCATCGAGAACACCGCCTATGTGCTCGCCCCCGCCCAGACGGGCCTCCACTACGGCCGCCGCCAGACCCACGGCCATGCCCTGGTGATCGACCCCTGGGGCACCGTGATGGCGGATGCCGGCGTGGAGCCGGGCCTGGCGATGGCCCCGGTCGACATGGCCCACGAGGCCAGGGTCCGTGCCCAGATGCCGAGCCTCCAGCACCGCCATCCGGCGTTGTTCTGAGGGGTGATGGGAGTGCGTGCGGCGCGATTCGCCTGGTTGCTGACCCTGCCCCTGGTGCTCGGGACCCTTCCCGCCAGGGCGGCGAGCGCCCTGTCGGCCTGGCGCCTGAGCCGGGAGGGGGTGCTGGAGCTGCGCACCTCCCCGGGGGTGCGGCTGCAGGCGTTTTACGAGGAGGGCTCCGGCGTCACCGGGCCGCGGGTGTGGGTGGATCTGCCGGGAGCCCCCCAGCGCAGCCGCTCGGTCCCTGTCGGCGGCCTGGTGCGGGAGGTGCGCATCGGCCGGCCCGACCCCGGCACCACCCGGCTGGTGCTGGAATTCAGGCCCGGTACCCGGCTTGATCCTCGCCAGCTGCGTCTGGTGGGCACGGCCCGTGACCGCTGGCGCCTCTCCCTCACCGGCCTGCCCCTGAGTGGCTTCACCCGCAATGTCGGTGAGGGCGACATGGACGCGCCCACGTCCAGCTGGAGCGCCTCCCGCCCCTCCGGCTTCGGCAGCAGCGGCCGGGCCACCTCCGGCCGGCCCATCTCCGCTGACGGGCTGCCGGTGGTGCCCCGGGGCCGCTTCCGGGTGGTGATCGACCCCGGCCACGGCGGCCCCGATCCGGGGGCCGTGGGGATCGGCGGCCTGCGGGAGACCGACGTGGTGCTCGACGTGAGCCTGCAGGTGGCCCAGTTGCTCCAGGCCCGGGGGGTGCAGGTGCTGATGACCCGCACCTCGGAGGTGGACGTTGACCTGCCGCCGCGGGTGTCGCTGGCCAACAGCAGCAACGCCAACGCCTTCGTCAGCATCCATGCCAACGCCCTCAGCATGGCCCGCCCCGATGTGAACGGGGTGGAGACGTTCTACTTCCAGTCGGGCAGCTCCCAACGGCTGGCCCAGGCGATCCAGTCCCGGATCATGGCGGTCTCGCCGGGGACGCCCGATCGCGGGGCCCGGCCGGGGCGGTTCTTCGTGATCCGCCGCACCGTGATGCCGGCGGCCCTGGCGGAGATGGGCTTCGTCACCGGCCGCATCGACGCCCCGCGGCTGGCCGACCCCAATTTCCGCCGCCGTCTGGCGGTGGCGATCAGCGCCGGCATCCTCGACTTTCTCCAGGGGGCCTCTTGAGCCTCCTGGTGGGTCTGTTCGACAGTGGCCTCGGGGGCCTCACGGTGCTGCGCCAGGTCCATGCCCTCTACCCCCACTCCCCCTGCCTCTACCTGGGCGACACGGCCCGGGTTCCCTACGGCCAGCGCTCGAAGGAGGAGATCCGCGCGATCGCCTCGGAGGTGGTGCACTGGCTGCGGCTCCAGGGCGTGGGGGTGCTGGTGATGGCCTGCAACACCTCCAATGCCCTGGCCCTCGACGTGGCGGTGGCGGAGGCGGGCGTTCCGGTGGTGGGGCTGATCGACAGCCTGGCCAGCGAACTGACCAGCGATCACGTCGGGGTGCTGGCCACCCCGGCCACCGCCGCCAGCGGCGCCTACCGGCGCTCGATCCAGGCCTGTCGCCCCTCGGCCCGGGTGCTGGAGGTGGGCTGCCCCGCCTTCGTGCCCCTGATCGAGGCCGGCAACCTGCAGGTCCCCGAGCTGCGGGTCGCCGCCGCCGACTATCTGGCCCCGCTGTTGGCGGCGAACGTGGACACGATCGTGCTGGGCTGCACTCACTACCCGCTGCTGCGGGCCCTGCTGGCCGAGCTGCTCCCCCCCGATGTGCAGCTGGTGGACCCGGCCCTGGCGGCCGCCCAGCGCCTCGGGCCCCTGCTGACCAGCCTGGGGGATTCCCCCGAGGTGGACCAGGCGGGGGAGTCGGTGCGGCCGCCCCTGCAGCGCACCCGCTTCTGTGTCACCGGCCCCGCTGACGCCTTCGCCAGCGCGGCCGCCGCCTGGCTGGGCAGCCGGCCGGCGGTGCGCAGCGTCAGCCTGCAGTCGCCCACCCGCGCCTACTGAGGCACGGCCCCTAGGATCCCTTCATCGTGGAGGTGACGTGGCGACGGTTGCAGAGTTGCTCCAGCCGGTGGAGTCCGACCTCGATGCCCTGCTGGCCGACCTGCGCAGCCTGATCGGCGCCGGCCATCCGATTCTGCAGGCCGCCGCCGAGCACCTGTTCGCGGCCGGTGGCAAGCGGCTGCGGCCTGGCATCGTGCTGCTGCTGTCACGGGCCATCGCTCCCGATGGCGGTCTCAGTTCCCGCCACCGGAGGCTGGCGGAGATCACCGAGATGATCCACACCGCCTCCCTGGTCCACGACGACGTCGTCGATGAGGCCGCCACCCGTCGGGGTGTGGCCACGGTGCACAGCCGGTTCAACCACCGCGTGGCGGTGCTCGCCGGCGATTTCCTCTTCGCCCAGGCCAGCTGGCACCTCGCCAACCTCGATGACCTCGATGTCGTCAAGCTGCTCTCGCGCGTGATCATGGATCTCGCCGACGGCGAGGTGCGCCAGGGCCTGTTCCGCTACGACACCGGCCAGAGCTTCGAGACCTACCTCGAGAAGAGCTACTGCAAGACCGCCTCCCTGATCGCCAACAGCGCCCGGGCCGCCGGGGTGCTCACCGGCCTCAGCGAACCGCGCCTCGACGCCCTCTATCGCTTCGGGCGCCAGCTCGGCCTGGCCTTCCAGGTGGTCGACGACATCCTCGATTTCACCGCCAGCGACCAGCAGCTCGGCAAGCCTGCCGCCAGCGACCTGGCCTCCGGCTACCTCACCGCCCCGGTGCTCTATGCCCTCGAGGAGCGGCCCGCCCTGGCGGGACTCATCGAGCGCGAATTCTGTGAGGCCGGCGACCTCGACCAGGCCCTGGCGATGGTGCGGGGCTGCGAGGCCATCGGCCGTTCCCGGGCCCTGGCGGAGGGCTTCGCCCGCGAGGCCCATGAGGCGATCGAGTGGCTGCCCCCCTCCGAGCCCCGCAGCGCCCTGCGGGCCCTGCCGGAATTCGTCCTCAGCCGCCTCTACTGATCGGGATCTACGGATCCAGCCGGACCTCCTCCAGCGAGTTGAGACAGACCACCCCCTGGGGATAGGTCCGGCAGTTCACCCCCGGCGGTAGGAGCACGTGCACCCGGCAGCCCGCGCCCAGCGCGGCGGTCACCCCGGCGCTGGAATCCTCGAACGCCCAGCAGGCGTTCGGTGCCACCCCGAGGCGCCGGGCCGCCAGCAGGAAAGCATCCGGGGCGGGCTTGCCGTCTCCCAGCTCCGGATCGTCGCCATGGACCCGTTCGTTGATCAGGGCCATCCAGGGGTGGGGGGCCACCTTGATCGCCACCGCCGGGCGGGCACTGCTGGTGGCCAGCGCCATCGGGATCCCCAGGGCCCGGCAGCGCCGCACCAGGGCCTCGGCACCGGGCATGGCAGGGGCGGTGGCCAGCAGGGCCTCGGCGATGGGCTGGCGCACCGCCAGCAGTTCCTCCTCGCTCAGCTGGGGCCCCCCTGCGGCGGCGATCCACTGCCGCACCCGGCTGGCGCAGTCGCGGCGCCGGCGGCCGCGCAGGCTGAAGAGCTCGGCGTCATCGAGGGGCCGGCCGAAGGAGCTGGACGCCGCCTGCCAGGCCCGGGCATGGGCGGGCTCGGTGTCCAGCAGCAGACCGTCGAGATCGAACAGGCAGGCGGCGGGTCGCTGAGGCATCCCACCAGCCTGCATCAGGACAGATCGTTCTCGGGGTAGCGATCCTCCAGGGCGGTTTCCAGGGTGGTGAGCAGCAGCACCAGGGCGGCTCGCTCATCCAGTTCGGCACCGCTCACCTCGCTGATCCAGCGCTGGCAGAGCCGCTCAATCTGCTGGAACAGGGCCGTACCGCCCCGCAGCAGGGTCATCACCTTCTCGACGTTGTCCTCATCGATGTCCGGCGGCAGACCGACCACGTAGCGACGACCATCGTCCCCGACGTAGGTGAGGTTGCCGTCGGCATCGAGCGTCGGGCCGGCATGGGGCGTGATCGGCTTCTCCTCCATGGCCTTCCGCTCCAGTCCCGTGGGGTCGTCCCCTGGCTAACGCCGCCGGCCGATCTTGCCAAGCAGCGATGAGCAGCCCTGATCGGCCGGCCGGGCGCTCGGGATCGCTCCGCTTTCAGCGGTTCAACCGCTGCATCCGCCAGGTGACAAACGTGCCGATCGGGCTCCAGAGCAGGAACGGGACCAGCAGCAGAGCGGAGACGGGAGCAACGGCCAGCGTCGCCAGGGCCAGTCCCAGACCCCAGATCCACCCGGCCAGGCCCGCCGCGGTTCCCCAGGCCAGCCGGCGGGTGCGGCAGATCAGCAGCGTGTAGCTCTGCACCAGGACGAGCAGCACCAGATAGGCCCCCATGGCCAGCGGCGCCGCCGCCCCCCCGGCCCGCCAGCGGAGCAGGGCCGAGGCGTAGAAGCAGAGGTAGATCAGCGACCAGATCAGTGGGATCCAGCGCTCGAAGGTGAGCCAGCGGGGGCGCCGCAGCCGCAGGAACCAGGCGAACTGCTGGCGGCTTGGGGTGAGCACGGCGATCACCAGCCCCATCACCAGCAGGATCGTCAGCCAGGCGGGCATGGGAGGGGGGGCGGAGTCCTCCAGCGTGGCCCGGCTGCGGTTGAATGCACCATGCCCCAGCCTGCCCGGCAGGCCTCGCCATGACCCAGGACTCCTCGCCCACCATCGAGTCGGTGCTCCAGGAAGAGCGGCAGTTCGCCCCGCCGCCCCAGCTGGCCGCCGAGGCCCGCATCGGTTCGATGGCGGCCTACCAGGCCCTGGCGGCGCGCGCCGAGGCCGATCCGGACGGCTTCTGGGGCGAGGCGGCCCGCTCGGAGCTGCACTGGTTCGCGCCCTTCGACACGGTGCTCGACTGGAGCGATCCCCCCTTCGCCCGCTGGTTCGAGGGGGGCACCACCAACCTCTCGTTCAACTGCCTCGATCGCCATCTGGACGGCCCCCGGGCCGACAAGACGGCCCTGATCTGGGAGGGGGAGCCCGGCGACGGCCGCTCCTTCACCTACCGCGAGCTGCATGTGGAGGTCTGCCGCGCCGCCAACGCCCTCAAGGCCCTCGGCGTCGGCAAGGGCGACCTGGTGGCCCTCTACATGCCCATGGTGCCGGAGGCGGCCATCGCCATGCTGGCCTGCGCCCGCATCGGCGCCCCCCACTCGGTGGTGTTCGGCGGCTTCTCGGCCGAGGCCCTGCGCGATCGCCTGATCGACGGGCAGGCCAAGTTGGTGATCACCGCCGACGGCGGCTTCCGCAAGGACAAGGCGGTGGCGCTCAAGCCCGCCGTGGACCAGGCCCTGGCGGAGGGCTGCCCCAGCGTCGAGCACGTGCTGGTGGTGCGGCGCACCGGCGAGGCCACCGGCTTCGAGGCCGGGCGTGACGTCTGGTGGCACGAGCTGGTGGACGGCCAGAGCGCCGACTGCCCGGCCGAGCCCATGGCCAGCGAGGACCGGCTGTTCGTCCTCTACACCTCCGGCTCCACTGGCAAGCCCAAGGGGGTGGTGCACACCACCGCCGGCTACAACCTCTGGGCCCACCTCACCTTCCAGTGGATCTTCGACATCCGTGAGGACGACATCCACTGGTGCACCGCCGATGTCGGCTGGATCACCGGCCACAGCTACATCGTCTACGGGCCCCTCTCCAACGGCGCCACCACGCTGATGTACGAGGGGGCGCCGCGCCCCTCCAAGCCCGGGGCCTTCTGGGAGGTGATCGAGAAGCACCGGGTGACGATCTTCTACACCGCCCCCACCGCCATCCGGGCCTTCATGAAGAGCGGCCGGGCGGTGCCCGACCGGTACGACATGGGCAGCCTGCGGATCCTGGGCACCGTGGGGGAACCCATCAATCCGGAGGCCTGGATGTGGTATCGGGATGTGATCGGCGGCGACCGCTGCCCCGTGGTGGACACCTGGTGGCAGACCGAGACCGGTGGGGTGATGATCAGCCCCCTGCCCGGGGCCACCCCCACCAAGCCGGGATCGGCCACCCTGCCCCTGCCAGGCATCGCCGCTGATGTGGTGGATCTGGAGGGCAACAGCGTGCCGACGGGGCAGGGGGGCTACCTGGCGGTGCGGCGCCCCTGGCCCGGGATGATGCGCACCGTCCACGGCGACCCGGAGCGTTTCCGCCGCAGCTACTGGGAGCACATCCGTCCTGCCGACGGCAGCTGGCTCTACTTCGCCGGCGATGGCGCCCGCCGCGACGCGGACGGCTACTTCTGGGTGATGGGCCGGGTCGATGACGTGATCAACGTCTCCGGCCACCGGCTGGGAACGATGGAGATCGAATCGGCCCTGGTGAGCCACCCGTCGGTGGCGGAGGCGGCCGTGGTGGGCCGGCCCGACGAGCTCAAGGGGGAGGGGATCGTCGCCTTCGTCACCCTCGATGTGGGTGTTGAGGGCGATGCGGCCCTGGAGGCCGAGCTGCGCCGCCACGTGGGCCTGGAGATCGGCCCGATCGCCCGGCCGGATGTGATCCGCTTCACCGATGCCCTGCCCAAGACCCGCAGCGGCAAGATCATGCGCCGGATCCTGCGCTCCCTGGCGGCGGGGGAGGACGTCAGCGGCGACACCTCCACCCTGGAGGACCGTTCGGTGCTCGATGCCCTCAGGGTGTGAGGGCGCTGGCCTGGCGGGGGGGCCTCAGGCCGTCCCGGACCAGGCGCTGATCTGCTCGGCCAGCCGCTCCATGGACCGCTGGCGGGCCGGATCATCGGCCCACTCCCCCAGAAACTGCTTGCGCAGGCCGCCGCTGGCCGGGGTGAGGTGGTCCCCCGGCAGCTCCAGCAGGGTGGAGGCATCGCCGGCCCTGGCCTGCAGCACGCCGATCAGCCGGCCGCTCTGGTCGATCGTGTCGCGGCTGAAGCGCACCACCAGGTTGCGGGGCTGGCTGTAGCTGCTGCCGATCTGCCGCAGGGTGTCCTCGGGGGAGGGGCTGAACTCGCTGCGGAAGCGGAACTGCTGGCCCAGCTCCGCCAGGAAGGGGATCGAGCGCTCGGCCGAGAAGTTGTTGAAGCTGAGGGCCACCAGGCCATCGCAGCGACGGCCACCGTCAGGGGCGAGCAGGTGCAGCTTGCAGCCGAGGCTGTGGCCCAGCCTGATCAGGGGGAAGGCGGCCTCACCCCGCTGCTGGCGGAACAGGCGCCAGGCGGCGTTGGCCTGGGCCTGGTGGTCGAATCCCGGCACGTAGCTCCAGGCGTGGATGCGCCAGCCCCGGGTCGCCAGGGCCTCGAGACAGCGCCGGTAGCTGAGCTGGGGGGTGGCGGCCAGGTAGCTGCCACCGATGAACTCGATCAGCCCGCGGGGCCGGCCCGGCGGCTCCAGCCGCCAGAGCTCTCCCTGCTGTCGCCACGCCGTCATCGTCCGGTTCTCCCGTTCTGGATCGCGAGCGGTCTCAGGAGGCCTGGAGACCGCGCAGGGCGTCGAGGGCTTCGCGCCGGTGGGCCGGTCCGTCCAGCAGGTTGTTGAACACGTGGCGGATCACCCCCGTCCCGTCGATGACGTAGGTGACCCGGCCGGGCAGCAACCCCAGCACGCTGGGAACACCAAAGGCCTTGCGCAGCCGGTTGCCCCCATCCACCAACAGCGGGAAGGGCAGCCGGTGGCGGTTGGCGAAGCGTCGGTGGCTGGCGGCATCGTCGCCGCTGACGCCCCACACCTCGGCTCTGAGCGCCTGCAGGTCGGCGTAGCTGTCGCGGAAGGCGCAGGCCTCCATGGTGCAGCCGGGGGTCTCGTCCTTCGGATAGAAGAACAGCACCAGGGCCTTGCCCTCCAGCCGGTCGCTGCGGCGTTCGGTGCCGTCCTGGTCGGGGAGGGCGATCAGGGGGGCGGTGTCGCCGGGGGCGAGGGCTGGGGCCACGGAGCGGGGGACGGGGGGCAGAATCCACCAACCCTAGGAAGCCGGCACCGGCGGGGATGGGCACGGGGTCGGGGGACGGGGGTGCTGGGACCTTGCCCGGCTTGCGACCATGGACCAGCAAGCGCATGACGCCGATGCAGGAGCAACCCGGTCTCTGGCTGCAGAACGACCTGCTGGGCCTGGCCGCCCCGGAGCCTGCGGCTGCCACCGCGCCTGAGGCAACCCCGGCACAGGCCCCTGCGTCGCCGCCAGTCCCATCGGCTCCCCAGGCCCCCCAGACCCCCATCGAACCGCCGCGCCCGGTGCCCATCTCGCTTCCTGCCTGCGCCGGGCGTCCCCAGCGGACCCTCCCCCGTGGGCCGGAGAGCCTGCTGATCCTCGACACGGAGACCACGGGCCTCTCCACCCTCCAGGGGCAGTGCATCGAGGTGGGGGCGATCCTGTTCCACGTGCCCCACAGGGCCGTGCTCACCCAGGTGTCCTTCCTGCTGCCCTGCCCGGCCAACGCGGCTGAGGCCATCAACGGCATTCCCGCCGCCGTGACCCGGCTGGAGCAGCCCCGGCAGGAGGCCCTGGCCTGTTTCCTGGCCATGGCGGCCGCCTGTGACGCACTGGTGGCCCACAACGCCGCCTTCGATCGCCAGTGGTTCGGCCTGGGGCCCCTGCCGTCCCTCGACCGCCCCTGGATCTGCTCGATGGAGGACATCCGCTGGCCGGCCGAACGCCAGCTGCGCAGTTCCCCCTCGGTTCGCGATCTGGCCCTGGCCTACGGGGTTCCGGTCTGGGCCGCCCACCGCGCCCTTACCGACTGCATCTACCTGGCCCAGGTGTTCGAGCGCTGCGACGATCTGGAGGCACTGCTGCTGGGCGCCCTGGAGCCCCGCAGCCTCTACCGGGCGGAACTGCCCTACGCCGAACGTCACCGGGCCAGGGAAGCTGGTTTCCGCTGGAACGAGGCCGTGCCGCGCGCCTGGAGCCGCCGTCTTAGCCGGCGTGAGGCGGAGGGTCTGCCCTTCCCCGTCCAGCTAGTGGCGGATCCGATCCCCGCCGATGGACTGGCCCACAGCGCCTGAGGGCTGGTGGGTGCTCGGCCGGCAATCTTCCGTTTTTGTTTCGATGCTTGAAGCAGAACCGGGGATCCTGGGCGCTTCAGCCCAGCCTCCCCACCCTTGGGGTGTTCTTCGGCGTCGGAGTCATGGTCACCCGGCCGCCGATCGGCTCCGTGGATGGCGTTGACCCCGCCCAGCAGTGTGTGCGCCGCTGGCAGACGGCCCGCACCTGGGCCCGGCTGATCCGGGAGGCGGAAGCCCTCTGGCGGGTCGATGTGCGGGCCCTGCGTCGGCTGGCCTCCCAGGAACTGTTCCAGCTCGTGCAGGAAGTGCCCCCCAGGCTGCGGCGGCGGGTCAACCTCTGGCTGGTCCGCTTCAACGTCCTCACCCGGCTGCGCTGAGGCGGGCGAGGCCCGGGCAGGCCAGGACATGGGCAAAAAAAATCAGCTGACGGGATCAGCTGACGGGAAGGAAAACCACCGATGCCCACAGAAGGCGAACATTCGGCGGACCGGATGAATCGGAGCGGCGGGATTTGAACCCACGACCCCCACTACCCCAAAGTGGTGCGCTACCAAGCTGCGCTACGCCCCGGCGGAATGAAGCTATCACAGCGTCCTTGGGGTCCCGCGCCGCCTGGAGAGGCGTCGCACCAGGCGGTTCGTGAGTCGCTGGCGACCCATGGAGGTGTAGCCCCAGACGTGCTCGCGACGGGCCATCAGCCGCAGTTCCGCCAGTCCCATCGTGGCCAGCTGCAGTTCCGGCAGCCGCTGCCAGGCCATCGACGGCAGGGGCAGCTCGGAGCCCTCGCGTCCCTCCGGGAAGCCCTTCAATGCGCCACTGGCCATCCACTCGGGCACCAGGACGAACAGCACCGCCAGCAGGCCGTAGAGCTCCACCAGCCCCCTGGGCAGGGGATGCAGCTGGCGCTTCGGGTGGTCCTGCTGCTCGGCGGGGTCTCTCACAGGAGGAACGCTGGCTCCGGGGCGCCCGGCGCCAGCGCGCTGGGCCCCTGGCGCCATTGCAAAGGAGGCTCCCCGGAGGGGTGCAGGCGCACGGTCCAGAAGGCCAGGGCGAAACAGATGCCCACCGCGGCGATCAGGGCCACGATCACGACCCGATCGGAGAGGGGTTTCATACCTGTTCGCTGCGCACGCAGACCCGTTTGATGGGGAGCTGCTCGAGGGTGAGTTCATCGCCCCGCAGGATCACCCGCAGGGACTCGTTCTGATAGCGCAGGCCCGGTGCATCGGAGGCTTCCCGGAACAGGGTGGCGCGAGTGCGGCCGGCGATCAGGGAGGCCTGGGAGGCGTTGCGCTCCAGCACCACCGAGAAGCGATCACCGCAGAGGAACTTCTCGCGGATGTCGTAGTTCTCCCACCAGGGGGACTGCATGGCCAACAGCGGCAGGAGTCCGAGCGCGAGCAGCGGGGGGGCGGCCATGGCGGGGGCGGTCAGACGAGGGCGATCGGCGCATTGTCGCCGCGAAGGACGCAATGGGGGATGGCCCAGTCATAGCTTTCCCACACGCGTGCGGGAAGGAGGTAGGTGGCGCCGGGGAAGTCGCCCAGAACAATGCCCGTGGGCTGGGCCGAGCAATACGGTCGGCTGCCGGGCTTGGCCAGGTACTGCTGGTGGTACGGCTCGGCGACGTGGAAGTGCTGGCCGCTGGCGATCTCCGTGGTGATCCTGCTCCGGCCGGCGGCGTCGAGGGCGGCCTGATAGGTGTCGCGGCTGGCTTCGGCAAGGGCGAGCAGGTCCGGGTCGTCGACGTAGATGGCCGAGCGGTACTGGCTGCCCCGGTCGTTGCCCTGGCGGTTGCCCTGGGTGGGGTCGTGGCATTCCCAGAACAGCTTGAGCAGGTCGGCGAAGGAGACCCGGGCGGTGTCCCAGACCACCCTCACCACCTCGGCGTGGCCGCTGCGGCCGCTGCACACCTGCTCGTAGGTGGGGGAGGCGAGCTGGCCGCCGGCGTATCCCACGGCGGTGCTGATCACCCCGGGAAGCCTCCAGAAGCCCTTCTCCGCCCCCCAGAAGCAGCCGCAGCCGAACTGGGCCTCCGCCTGGCCTGCCGCCGGCGGGGCCGTCAGGGGGGTGCCGAGAACCGCATGCAGGCTGCCGCCGCCGGCTGGGCTGGTGTCGCTCGCAGGGCTGCTGAAGAGGCCGAACAAGGGGTTGCGTGTCAGGGAAATCAGCCTAGGCAGGGCCCTGCTGGTCCTGCTGCGGCACCAGGGCGATGTGGTTCAGCAGGGTGGTGATGAAGGCGAACAGCAGGAAGGGCAGCGACAGCACCAGAATCAGCCCCACCCCGACCAGGGCGAACAGGGGCCGGCTCGCCCCCATCAGGGCCAGACCCGCCGCCAGGCTCACGAAGATCACCGCCATCCAGACCAGCACCTGACCGTAGATGTCACCGAAGGTCAGGGTGCAGCGGATGTTGTAGGGCTGCTGGCTGAGGAACGACGGGGTGGGGGCCATGGGGACGGCGTGGCAGGCGTTGGGGTAACCACGGCCCTTCCAGGTAAGCCCAGCCGGCGCCCCGGAGGCGGGCTGCTCAACAACTGTTTGAAACCCCTGAGGCGGCCAGCACGTGTCGAAGACTCAGGCGGCCTGGAGCTGACGGTCGGCCTCCTCCCGGTCCCAGAGCCGGCGGTAGGTGCCCTCCTGCTGCAGCAGGTCGTTGTGGTGGCCCTCCTGGACGAGGTGCCCCGCCTCCAGTACCAGGATGCGGTCGCAGGCCGCCGCCGCCGAGAGCTGGTGGCTGATCATCACCACGGTGCGCCGCTGTTCCTCACGCACCGAGCGCAGGATGCCAGCGGCGGTGGTGTTGTCGACGCTCGCCAGGGCGTCGTCGAGCACCAGCAGCGGGGCGTCCACCAGCAGAGCCCGCCCCAGGGCGGTGCGCTGGCGCTGGCCGCCGCTGAGGGTGATCCCCCGCTCCCCCACCAGGGTGCGGTAGCCGTCGGGGAAGCCCTTGATGTCCCCCTCCAGGCGGGCCTGGCGAGCGGCCTCCTCGACCCGCTCCATGCCGGCTTCCGGGTCGCCGTAGCGCAGGTTGTCGGCCAGGCTGGCGGTGAACAGGTAGCCCTCCTGGGGCACCAGGGCCACCTGGCGGCGCAGGTCGGCCAGCCGCAGCCGCGTCACGTCGACCCCGTCGAGGAACAGCTGGTCGGGCGGCACCTCCACCATCCGCCCCAGGGCCCGGGCCAGGGTGGTCTTGCCGCAGCCCACCGGACCGACCACCGCCACCAGCTCCCCGGGGTGGATCGCGAAGCTGAGGTCCTGCAGGGAGGGTTGCCCCGCCCCCGGGTAGCGGACCGTGAGGCCCCGGGCCACGACGGCCCCGAGGGCCGGCCGGGCGGGGGGCAGGGGATTGGTGGGGGAGACGATGGCGGGGGGATGGCTGAGCAGGGACTCCACCCGCTCCAGGCTCACCTGGCCGGTCTGGAAAGTGTTGAGGGTGAATCCCAGCAGGGCCGTCGGGAAGACCAGGCGCTCCACAAAGAGGATCAGCGCCACCAGATCGCCGATGCTCAGCCGCCCGCTCTCCAGCTGGCCACTGCCCAGGGCCAGCAGCAGCAGCAGACTGAGGGAGGCGATCCCTTCCAGCATCGGAAACAGGGTGCTGCGGGTGCGCGCCAGGGAGAGCTGGGCGTCCAGGTACACCTTGTTGAGGTCGGCGAAGGCCTTCTCCTCGGTGGCCTCCTGGCCGTAGATCTTGATGGCGCCGATGCCGCTGAGGTCCTCCTGGACCAGGTCGCTGAGGTTGGCCAGCACCTCCTGCTGGCGGCGCTGCTGCTTCATCATGCGGCCGCCGAACAGGCGCACCACCATCAGCATGCCGGGGTAGAGCGAGACGGCCGCCAGGCTCAGCAGCGGATCGATCGCCAGCATCGCCGGCAGGGTGAGGGCATAGGCCAGCACCGTGTTGGTGAGGCTCAGCAGGGCGAAGCCCAGCAGCCGCCGGATGTTCTCCACATCGCTGGTGGCCCGGCTGATCACCTCGCCGCTGCCGGTGGTCTGCACCCAGCCGGGATCCTGGGTGAGCACGTGGTCGAAGATCCGCTCCTTGAGGCTGGCCTCCACCTGGCGGCCCACCCCGAACACCAGCATCCGGGAATAGAGACGGGTGGCCCCCATCACGGTGGCCATCACGACGATCAGGCCGGCCACGCCGAGCACGTCCGCCAGCACGAAACCGGGCTTGAGCTCGTTGATCGACTGCCGCACCACCAGCGGAATCGCCACCCCCAGCAGGTTCACCACCACCAGGGCGGCGGCCCCCACCAGCACCGTGCGTCTGTGGGGCCGGAGGTACCGCCCGATCAGATCCAGCCGCAGGGCAGCCATGCAGGAAGGCGGGGCAAGGGGGTCCCTAACCTAGGCACTGCTCCCCTGGCCCCCGGGCCGCCCGGGCCATGGACGACCAGAACCATCCCCTCCATGCCATCGACCGGGAAACAGTCGACCGGCTGCTGGCGGTGGAGCGGCCCGAGGACGGCCACCTGGTGGATGCGGCAAGGCTGCAGATGCGCTACGCGGGCTTCCCAGGCGCCGCCGACATCCGCGACGATCTCGAGCGGATCCTGCGCCTCTGGGGTCTGGACGCTGCCGCACTCCATGCCCGCACCCGGGCCATCTGGGCAGCCGGCTTCCGGCCCGGTGCCGCACCGGTGGCCGAAGCGGTGGGCTCGGGCTTCGACACCGCCTCCGACGACGCCGGCTGAGGGGCGTCGGCCGGACGATCGCGCCGCGTTGGTCAGAACGGCCCACTTCGGGCGATAGTGGGGGCGTCCCCATCACCCGGCCCGGCGTGCTCTGCACCCGGGCTTTTTCTTGCGCTCCTGTCTCCTGTTCCGCCCCATGGCCGGACTCCCGTAAGTTGCCGCTGGTGCTTCAGCGTTCGGTCATGCCCGCCTCCCCCACCTGGCCCCGGCTGCTGGAGCAGCTCCTCAACGGCCGGGATCTTGAGGCCGAGCAGGCCGAGGCCCTGATGCGGGGCTGGCTGGACGGCGGCATCGACCCGGTGCTCACCGGTGGCCTGCTGGCCGCCCTGCGGGCCAAGGGCACCAGCGGCGAGGAACTGGCGGCAATGGCCGCTGTCCTGCGGCAGGCCTGCCCCCTGCCGGGCGAGCGGCCGGCCCTGGAGCTGATCGACACCTGCGGCACGGGCGGGGCCGGCGCCGACAGCTTCAACATCTCCACCGCCGTGGCCTTCACGGCCGCCGCCTGCGGCGCCCATGTGGCCAAGCACGGCAACCGCAGCGCCAGCGGCCGGGTCGGCTCGGCCGACGTGCTCGAGGCCCTGGGCCTCGACCTGGCGGCGCCCCTGGCCACGGTGGTGGAGGCCCTGCCGCGCACCGGCGTCACCTTCCTGTTCGCCCCGGGCTGGCACCCCGCCCTGGTGGGCATGGCCCCCCTGCGCCGCACCCTCGGCGTGCGCACCGTCTTCAACCTGCTGGGACCCCTGGTCAATCCCCTCACCCCCGAGGCCCAGGTGCTCGGGGTGGCCCGGCCCGACCTGCTTGATCCGATGGCCGAGGCCCTGCGCCGGCTCGGCCAGCGGCGGGCCGTCGTCGTCCACGGCCATGGCGGCCTCGATGAGGCCACCCTCTCGGGTCCCAGCGAGCTGCGGCTGCTGGAGGACGGCGAGGTCCGCCGCGACTGGCTCGACCCGGCGGCGCTGGGGCTGGCCCCGGCGGATCTGGAGGCCCTCAGGGGTGGGGATGTGGCGGCCAACCGGGCGATCCTGGAGGCGGTCCTGCAGGGCGGCGGCACCCGGGCCCAGGCCGATGTGGTGGCCCTCAACGCCGCCCTGGTGCTGTGGGCCGCCGGGCTGGAGCCGTCCATCGCCGCCGGCCTGGAGCGGGCCCGCCAGGCCCTGGTCGACGGCAGCGCTTGGGCCAGGCTGGAGGCCCTGCGCGGCGCCCTGGCGGGGTCTGAAGGATGATCGGGATTCCTGCCGACGCCCCCCTGGACACCCCACAGGCGGCCCCCGAGATCCCCAGTCCCGACGACGCCACGCCGGCCGTGCTCGTTCTCGCCGATGGCACCGTTCTGCGGGGGCTGGCCTGCGGCGCTCGCGGCAGCGTCTGCGGTGAAGTGGTGTTCAACACGGGCATGACCGGCTACCAGGAGGTGCTCACCGACCCGAGCTACGCCGGCCAGCTGATCACCTTCACCTATCCCGAGCTCGGCAACACCGGCGTCAACGGCGAGGACCTGGAGGCCGACCACGCCCACGCCCGCGGCTGCATCCTGCGCCAGCTCTCCCCCCGACCCAGCAACTGGCGCAGCGAGGAGACCCTCGACCACTGGCTGGTCCGCCAGGGGGTGGTGGGGATCCGCGGCGTCGACACCCGGGCCCTGGTGCGCCACCTGCGGGAGGGCGGCGCCCTCAACGGCGCCATCGCCAGCGACGGCACCGACCCCGCCGCACTGCTGGAGCGGGTGCGGGCCGCCCCGTCGATGGACGGCCTCAACCTGGCGGCCAAGGTCAGCACCCGGGAGCCCTACACCTGGGACCGCAGTTGTGCGGCCGCGTTCGACACCCGGCTCCAGCCCCGTCCCGACCGTCCCTACCGGGTGGTGGCGATCGATTTCGGCATCAAGCGCGCCATCCTCGAGCGCCTGGTGGCCCATGGCTGTTCGGTCACCGTCCTTCCGGCGGCGGCCACCCTGGAGCAGGTGCTGGCCCTGGAGCCGGAGGGGGTGTTCCTCTCCAACGGCCCCGGTGATCCGGCCGCCGTGGCCGAGGGGATCGCCCTGGCCAGGGATCTGCTGCAGCAGTCGCAGCTGCCGGTCTTCGGCATCTGCCTGGGCCACCAGATCCTCGGTCTGGCCCTGGGGGGCCGCAGCTTCAAGCTGGGGTACGGCCATCGTGGCCTCAACCACCCCTGCGGCTCCCCCGGCTCGGTGGAGATCACCAGCCAGAACCACGGCTTCGCCCTCGATGCGGCCTCCCTGCCGGCCGAGCGGGTGCGGATCACCCACCTCAACCTCAACGACCGCACCGTGGCCGCCCTGGCCCTGCGCCACCAGCCCGTCTTCGGCATCCAGTACCACCCGGAGGCCAGCCCCGGACCCCACGACGCCGACCACCACTTCGCCCGCTTCGTGGCGCTGATGGCGGAACGTCGCTGAATCGGCACGTTTCGTTGCGGTTCCCGCATTCGGGAGAGGGGTCTCTACAGTTCGGCGCGTTCCACACCTTGAGGACTGGGGCCATCACCGACCTGCAGCGACTGACCGTCTCCCTGAGAGGGGGCAGCGAACGGCGGGATGAGTGCCTGCTGTTCAGTTTCACGGGGCAGCTGGACGCCTATTCGGACAAGCAGTTCACCGAATTCATCACCGACCGCCACAAGGGAGAGACCCTCCCGGTGGTCATCGACCTCAGCCGGATCGATTTCATCGACTCCTCCGGACTCGGTGCCCTGGTGCAGCTGGCCAAGCTGTTCAACGACAGCTCCCGCCAGTTCGTCGTGGTCGGCAACGCCCGGGTCGTCCAGACGGTCAAGCTGGTGCGCCTGGAGGCCTTCCTGCACCTGCAACCCGACCTGGAGTCCGCCCTTGGCAGCCTCGCCCCCGCCTGAGGGGTCCGGCCACTGGGTGGCCTCCGTGCCCGCCCAGGTCCCATCCACAGCGCTGGCCACGTCCCAGCTGGCCTGGCTGGGGGATGCGGTCTGGGAACTGCACCAGCGGCTGCGCCACTGCCGCCAGCCGGCCCGGGCCGCCGATCTGCACCGGGCGGTGGTGGCGGAGGTGCAGGCCGAAGCCCAGGCCGAGGCCCTGCGGCGACTGGATCCCCTGCTCACCGAAGCGGAGCGCCGCCTGGTCCTGCGCGGACGCAACCAGGCCGGCCGGGGCCCCCGCCGCGGCGCGCCCCACGCCTATGGGCAGGCCACGGGATTTGAGACGATGCTGGGATGGCTTTTTCTGCAGGACCCCAGACGGCTGGCTGAGCTGCTGGACCATCTCGAGAAGACCGAACCCCGTTCCCCATCCGCCAGCCCATGAGTCCCTCCCCTGACCGCCGCGGCGACCGTCGCCCCGACCGTCGTCCTGACCGCCGTTCCGACCCCGGCGCTGACCGGACACCCCGGCGTCTCGGCTCGGGTGCCGGCGGGCGCCCCGCCAGCCGCGGTTCCGCCTCGCCCCGCCCCCGCCGTCCCGGCGATCCCTTCGGCCGCGCCAGGCCGTCCTTCGACCGTGATCGTGGCGTGGAGCGAGGTGGCGAGCGCAGCAGTGAACGGGGTGGGGAGCGGCAGGGGGCACCCGATCGCAGCTCCGGCAGCCCCTATGGCCGGCGTCCCTCCGACGGTCGTTCCGGCGGTGATGGCCCCGGCGAGTTCCGCGGCGGCAGCGCCCGGCCGACCCGGGACCGCCGCGGGGGCGAGCGCTTCCTCCCCGCCCGACCCTCCTTCGGCCGCCCCGTCCCCGGCCGGAGTGGTACAGCCAGACCCAGCACGGGCCGTCCCAGCCCCACCCGCTCGGCACCGGCCCGCCGGGGGCCGGCCCTGTTCCGTGACGCAGATCGCGCCCCGCGGCCCTTCCAGGGACGCAGCGGCACCGATCGCCAGGAGTCCGATGGCTCCGATGTCGACTTTCGTGGCGCGGCGGAAGCCTTCGCCGCCGCCGCCCCCACCGACCTGATCTGGGGCCGCCACACCACCCAGGCCACCCTGGAGAGCGGACGGCCGATCCACCGCGTGTGGTGTACGCCCGAGATGCGCTTCAACCCCCGTTTCCTGCAGCTGCTGCGGGAGGCCAAGGCCTCCGGCGTGCTCGTCGAGGAGGTGACCTGGGCACGCCTGGGCCAGCTCACCGGGGGGGCCGTGCACCAGGGCATCGTGCTGCAGCCCGCCGCCGCCGAGACCCTTGACCTGACCAGCCTGATCGAGGGCTGCCGCACGATCGGCGAGGCCCCCCTGCTGATCGCCGTGGACGGCCTCACCGATCCCCAGAACCTCGGGGCGATCGTCCGCAGCGCCGAGGCCCTGGGGGCCCATGGCATGGTCCTGCCCCAGCGCCGCAATGCCGGCCTGACCGGATCGGTGGCGAAGGTGGCGGCCGGCGCCCTCGAGCACCTGCCGGTGGCGCGGGTGGTCAACCTCAACCGCTCCCTCGACAGCCTCAAGCAGGAGGGTTATCGGGTGGTCGGTCTGGCGGAGGAGGGCACCGTCAGCCTGGAGGAGGTGGACCTGGAGGGTCCCCTGGTGGTGGTCACCGGTTCGGAGGGGGACGGCCTGTCGCTGCTCACCCGCCGCTCCTGCGACCAGCTGGTGCGCATTCCCCTGCGGGGTGCCACGCCGAGCCTGAACGCCTCCGTGGCCACGGCGCTGCTGCTCTACGAAGTCGCCCGCCGCGGCTGGATGCGCGGTCTGCGCGGCTCCGCCCCCGCCCCCAGGATCGTGCGGCCCTCGATGCCGGCTCCCCCCGACCCCGAGCCGGAGATCCTGCCCGCAGTGGCGGCCATGCCTGACGTGGCCGCCATGCCCGAAGCCGAGAGCATCTCCGAACCGGATGCGGCGGTCCCGGACGAAGCGGGGGCCGAAGAGCTCGACGATGACAACGGGCCCGCCGGCAGCGACCCTGGGGCTGCCGGCGAACCGGTCGATCCTGGTGCCGCCGAAACCGACGTGGAGGGCTTCCCGGTGATGGCGGAAGCGACGGCTGCGCCGGTCGCCGAGCCCCAGGCGACCCCCCTGGAGGCCCTGCCCTACCTGCCATCGCTCCAGCCGGGCTTCGACGGAGACATCCGCCTCTGATGACCCCCGTGGGAGTGGCCCAGCCGCCCCCCAGAATGGCCACCTCGCCTCCCCCTCCCCGCCATGAATCCACTGCTCTGGCCCATGCGCGGCATCGCCAATGGGCTGGGCCTGGCCTGGTGGGCGCGGGTGGAGACCCGCTCCCCGGACGCGGTGTACTGGTTCGGGCCCTTCGTGCGTCGCCGGACGCTGGAGCAGGCGCTGCCCGCCTTCCTGGATGACCTGCGGGCCGAGTCACCGGCTTCCCTGGAGCACCAGTGCCTGCGCACCGGCCGCAGCGAGCCGTTCACCGAATCCCCAGATCTGGCCGACTGACTTCTGGCCGACTGATAGCGTCCATCGCAGCTGGCTAGCGGTTGGATGGGCATCGCCGAATGGCGGGAGCAGCTTCGGCGGGGCGATGTGTCGGCCCGGGAGCTCACGGATCGCCACCTGGCGCGCATCACGGCGGTGGATCCCACCGTGCATGCCTTTCTGGAGGTCACCGCCGAGCGGGCGCGGGCCGATGCCGACCGCATCGACGCGGCCCGGGCGGCCGGCGAGACCCTGCCCCCCCTGGCCGGCATTCCCCTGGCGATCAAGGACAACCTCTGCACCAAGGGCATCCGCACGACCTGCTCCAGCCGCATGCTGGAGACCTTCGTGCCCCCCTACGAATCCACGGTGACCGACCGGCTCTGGCGGGCCGGGGCGGTGCTGCTGGGCAAGACCAATCTCGACGAGTTCGCCATGGGCAGCTCCACCGAGACCTCGGCCTTCGGCGCCAGCCGCAACCCCTGGAACCCGGATCGGGTGCCCGGCGGCAGCTCCGGCGGCAGCGCGGCTGCGGTGGCCGCTGGTGAGTGCATCGGTGCCCTGGGCTCCGACACCGGGGGGTCGATCCGCCAGCCCGCCAGCTTCTGCGGCGTGGTGGGCCTCAAGCCCACCTACGGCCGGGTCAGCCGCTGGGGCCTGGTGGCCTTCGCCTCGTCCCTCGACCAGGTGGGCCCGTTCAGCAGCACCGTGGCCGATGCCGCCGAGTTGCTGCAGGTCATCGCCGGGGAGGACCCCCGCGATGCCACCTGCCTGCGGGCGCCGGTGCCCGACTATGCCGCCGACCTGGAGACGCCCATCGCCGGGCTGCGGGTGGGCCTGATCCGCGAGTGCTTCGACCAGGAGGGCCTGGACCCTGCTGTCAAGGCGTCGGTGCTGGCGGCCGCCGCCCAGCTGGAGGCCCTGGGCTGTGAGCTGGTGGACGTGAGCTGCCCCCGGTTCAACGACGGCATCGCCACCTATTACGTGATCGCCCCCTCGGAGGCCTCCGCCAACCTGGCCCGCTACGACGGCGTCAAGTACGGCTTCCGGGCCGCTCCCGGGGAGCCCGGCAGCGACGGCCTGGCGGCGATGACGGCCCGCAGCCGGGCCGAGGGCTTCGGCGAGGAGGTGCAGCGCCGCATCCTGATCGGCACCTACGCCCTCTCCGCCGGCTACGTGGATGCCTATTACCGCAAGGCCCAGCAGGTGCGCACCCTGATCCGCCGCGATTTCGACCGCTCCTTCGAGACCGTCGACGTGCTGCTGACCCCCACCTCGCCCACCACCGCCTTCCCCAGTGGTGCCCACGCGGGCGATCCCCTGGCCATGTACCTGGCCGATCTGCTCACCATCCCCGCCAACCTGGCCGGTTTGCCGGCCATCAGCGTGCCCTGCGGCTTCGACGCCCAGGGCCTGCCGATCGGCCTGCAGCTGATCACCGGCGTGCTGGAGGAGCCGAAGCTGCTGCGGGTGGCCCACCAGTACGAACAGGCAGCCCGGGTGATGGACGCCCGGCCCAAGGCGGCCCTGGTGGCCTGAGCCCTCAGGGCAGCTCCAGCCGGTTGAGCCGCTCCAGCGGACACCGCAGGATGATCCGGGCACGCAGGAGCGTCTCCCCCAGCAGGCGTCGCCTCACGGTCCAGGGGTGAAGCGCCCGCAGCTGCTGCAGGACGCGCGCCTGGATCACCTGACGATCCGACAGCGTGCCGATCACCCCGCGCTCCCCCTGCGGGCAGGGTTTCTGAAGGATCGCGCAGGCCTCCCCCCAGAAGGCGTTCTCCGGGTAGGCATAGCTGGTGTCCCAGTGGGTTTCGATCACGTCGAGTCCGGCCTGCCTGGCCAGTGCCGCCATGCCGTCCGGGTAGAACCGCCAGCAGTCGAGCGGAAAACGGTGCACCGGGCCGGCCGAAGGCGCGATCACCATGGCCAGGCCGCCAAAGCGCAGGACCCGGGCGATCTCCCCCATCGTCCGCCAGGGCTGGTCGATGTGCTCCAGCGCCTGCCCGGAGACCACCACATCCACGGACCCATCGGCCAGTGCACTCCAGTGGTACGGATCCTCCGGCACGATGTCGACATTGGGAGCAGCTTCACGATCCAGGCCCAGGTAGGTCCATCCGGGGGTCTGGAACAGGGAGCGGTAGCTGGCCGCCTCGCCGGCCACGGCGGCGCTGCCCACATCGAGGACGACCAGGGGCAGGTGGCGGTGCCCATCGAGATAGCCCTCGCGGAAGGCCTGCATCTTGTCGAAGGAGGAGCGATGCATCAGCCCACTGCTCCCACGTGCAGCACCACCGGTGGTGAGAGGTGATGCTTGGTCAGAATCGCCAGGGCTGGGTAAAAATGCAGGCTGGCGGTGTTGCGACCAACAGTCTCGCTTTCATGGCTGAAGTCCTGCTTCCAGAACCATCCATTCAAGTCGTCCACCAGGGTCTTCAGATATTCTGCAAAGCTGCTGGATACGCCAGGACCACCATTGTACTCGTCCTTCCAGTAGGAGGAGCAGAGATCTTCACAGGCGTAGATTCCGCCGTCCTTGAGGTGGGGAAAGAGTGTCAGGAACGTCGTCCGCTGATGGGCATGGACATGGCTGCCATCGTCGATGACGATGTCAAAGGGGCCGTGCCTCAGGGCCACCTGTTCCAGAAAGGCTGCATCATCCTGACTGCCGATTTCCACACGAATCCCGGGACTGGAGTGGCGGCGGTTGTGTTCCAGGATATCGACGCCGATGATGGAGCAGGAATGGCCGAAGTACCGTCTCCAGAGCTGCAGTGATCCGCCGGAGCCAATGCCGATCTCCAGAACCGTGATCGACCGGCCACGCCAGTGGCGGAAATGCTGATCGTAGATCCGGTAATAATGTTGCCACTTAAAGAGTCTTGGCCCTCGGTGAGTGGCCACCAGCCGTTCTAGGGGTGAACGGGCTTTCAGCCATGCACGCAGACGCTGCCAACCAGATAGTTCTCGCTCAAGGACACCAATGTGCTTCATCATTTGCCATGGAATCGGCCATCATTAGAGCATAGGAATCAACTGATTCAGTCCTGCTCAAGCGATGTCGAGCCCACGCTTTTCTCCCCATCACGCTTCCTGGAGGGTCCCTGGTCGGCATCGTCCATCTGAACGCGGCTCCTGAGGGCTGTCTGTCACATGGGCCCCCAATTCGGTGAGTCGGATCCGCTTCGCCGCTCCTCTCCCGCTCCCGCTCCCGCACCCACACCCCGAACGTCATCAGCCTCGACATCCCCGGGGTGGCTGGGGCCCGAAGACCCAGCCCGGTGGCCTTCAGACCCGCGATCGGCTGCGGCGGGCCAGGAGCACGGCCTCCACCGCGGCAAGGGAGGTCTCGAGGTCATGGGCCAGGGCAGCGACCCTGGCGGCGGCACCCATCCTTGCGCGCACAGGGGCGTCGAGCAGCCGCTGCAGGCGATCCGCCAGAACGGCTTCGGCAGCGGCCGGGACGAGGAATCCCGACTGTCCGTCCTTGATCAGTTCACTGGCCCCATTGCGGCGGGTGGTGATCACCGGCAGCCCGCTGGCCATGGCTTCGATCGTCACCAGGCTGCAGGCGTCCCAGCGGCTGGGATGCACCAGGGCATCCGCCGCTGCGTGCAGCAGGGGGATGTCCTGGCCGGGCCCCAGGAACAGCACCCGGCCGTCGAGGCCGGCCCGACGCACCCGCTGCCGCCAGGTTGCGTCAGGTTCGCCTCCGGCGATGGCGAGCCGGGCCCGGGAGCCGGCGGGGAGGCGGGCGAGGGCCGCGATCGCCGTATCCGCCCCCTTGAGGAGCAGGTTGTGGGCGACGAGCAGGAACAGGGGTTCATCGCCCACCCCCAGGTGCCTGCGGGCGCTGAGCCGACGCCGCTGGCGGGCTTCGGGATGGAACACCTGCGTGTCAACGCCGTTGTGGATCACCTGGATCCGGTGAGCCGGCAGCGGCTGCAGATCCAGCAGCAGGTCCCGCACCAGCGCCGACATGGCGATGATGGAGCCGGCCTGGCGGCATTGGTGGCGTTCGAGGGAGGCCATGGCCCGATGCCGCCCCAACACCTTTGGAGAAACGCGAGCCTTCAGTCGGTGACATGGGTCGCCCGCAGCGATCACGGCGCGTTCACTGATCCGCTCCGAGCCCGTCGCCGGCTGGAAGACGTCGGCCTGGGGGGCGACGCCGCTGTCGTGCACCAGATCCGGGCCCAGGCGACCGAGGCAGGCCGCCACAGCCCGGGCCCGGGCCCACGGATCGCCGGGGTCCCTGAGCCGGTGGGCCTCGGCGGGGAGGGTGACAGGGCCAGCCTCGAACCCGACCAGATGGACGTCATGGCCCCGCCGCCCAAGATGGGCGGCGAACTGGCCGACCCAGCGGGCCAGACCGCCGGACTCCGGATCGATCCGGGGGGCCGTCAGGGCGATCCTCAGCGGGGCCGGGTCACCAGCCAAGTCCATGGACCTGGCGCAACCTGTGCATCAGCGGCAGGAGGTAGGACTCCGGCGTGACCTGGCCCCCGGTTTCCCTCGCGACTTCCGGGGCGGTGTGCAGCAGCCTGGAGACGTACCAGGCGTGGAACACCCCACCCGCGAGGGTCGGGACGCGCGGATGACCCACGGCGAAGTCGGAGGCGAAGGTGATGGGATGGCGCACGATGTCGTAACCGGCCGCCAGGACCCTGATCGTGGCTTCCTCCCCGGTGTCGGTGGTCTCCCCGCGGCACTTCCGGAGCACCACGAGTTGCTCGAAATCCGAGCGCAGAAAACCCATGAAATGGGGGTGGATGTACCAACCATGGGGATTGCCGGCATGGTTGTCGACGAAGGTGGCCCCGGCCAGCCGGGTGTTGCCGTCGAGTCGGTCGACCGTGCCCTCGAGCCATCCTGGCGCGACCGGATGGGCATCGGAGTCGATCAGGACGATCCGTTCGTGGCGGGCGGCACGGATGCCTCTGGCCGCTGCCTCGGCGTGGCCGTGGCCCCGCACGCGCCACTGGCCGAATCGGAACAGGCGCACATCGGGCTGGCTCCGCAGCCATTGGCGGGTTCCGTCGACACTGCCCCGGTCGATGACGATGATTTCGTAGTCGCGCTGACCCGCGAACTGCCGGACCTTTTCGACCAGGAGCCGCGTGAAGAACAGCCCATCCCTGGTCACCGTGACGATGCTGACGGGAGGGAGGGCCATGGAGCCATTCTGGCAGCGGGGATGGCAGCGTCTCCGAGGCCCCCTGCGGGTGGCGTGACCCCATGAGCGACAACGTCAGGATCAGCGTCCTTCTGCCCGTTCGTGACGCCGAAGCGCATCTCGTCGCAGCCCTGGAGAGCCTGATTCATCAGAGCGAGCGCCGGATCGAGATCATCGCCATCGACGATGGTTCCAGGGACGCCACCCCTCGCCTCCTTGCCGGGATGGCGGACCGGGATCCACGCCTCACCGTCGTCCGGCAGCCGCGCGACGGGCTGGTCGCCGCCCTCAACCGGGGCCTCGCCCTCGCCCGGGCTCCCCTGGTCGCCCGGATGGATGGGGACGACATCGCCCATCCGCAGCGGCTGGAGCGCCAGGCCGCTTTCCTCGCGGCCCACCCCGATGTGGCGGTCGTCGGCAGCGCCATCCGGGTGGTCGATCGCCGTGGCCAGTGGCTTCGGGATCAGGCTTACCCCACCGAGCCGGCGGCCGTGGCCCGGGCCCTCCAGGTGGCCAACTGTCTGGCCCATCCCTCCGTGATGCTGCGCAGGGAGGCGGTCCTGGCGGCAGGTGGGTACCGCGGGGCCTTCGTGATGGCCGAAGACTTCGATCTCTGGCTGCGGCTTTCGGAGCACCATTCCCTGGCCAATCTCCCCACCCCCCTGCTCGATTACCGGGACCACCCCGCCCAGGCCAGCTGGTGCCACATCGAGCAGCGGATCCTCTCCGAGCTGGCGGCCCTGGCCTGTGCCCGGGAGCGCCGGGCGGGGCGCCCCGATCCGGCTCCCCGGACCGTGGTGAGCAGTGACCACCTGCGTGCGATGGGGATGGACGGCCCCAGCGTCGCCAGGGAAACGGCGCTCCGGGCGATCGGCGCCGTCCGTGAGGCCATGGCCTCTGGACACCGGGAGGCCGGAGCTGCCGCACTTCAGCTCTGTTGGCGCCAGAGGGGCCTGCCCTGGCGCCTGGGGCTCCGCCGTCTGGAGGTCACCGGCCGCTTCCGCTGCTGGACGCAGCGGGGTTCGTCTCCATGAGCCTGGCTTCAATCCAGGGATTGGCCGGCCGCCACCATCTCCCGGGCCACCTCCGCCCAGTCCCGGTGGCGATACCCCCGCGCCACGACCGCCTCCTGCGCCCGTCGTTCGGCGGGGTTCTCGATCCACTGGGCGATCGCCTCGGCCCACGCCATGGGATCGTCCGGTGGAAGCAGCCGGGCCAGCCCCGCCGCCGCTTCCGGCACCGCCCCGGCTCCGGAGGCCAGGACCGCCTTGCCACGGGCGAGGGCTTCGACCACCGGCAGGCCGAAGCCCTCGTAGGCCGACGGATAGAGACAGAACTCTGCCTTCGCGTGCAGGGTCTCCAGCGCCTCGTCGGGCAGGCAGGGGAAATGCAGCACCGTGCCGCCGAGGGATCCGGCATCCCCCAGCCGGCGGAGCACGTCCTCCACCATCCACCCCGGCCGTCCCACGAAGACCAGCCGAAAGCCGCTGCGCTGGGGCACCCCTCGGTGCAGCAGATCCTGCCAGGCGTCCAGCAGCAGGGCGTGCCCCTTGCGCGGTTCGATGGTGCTGATGAAAAGGGCGTAGCGGGCGTCGCTGAGCCCAGCCGGGAGCCGTGCGCCATCGCCGGAGGGTTTCGGGGGGCGGTCGCAGCCCAGCGGCACCACCCGCAGGGCCGGTGCAGGCAAACCCTCGGTCCGGCTGAAGCGCTCCAGATCCCCGGCGATGCAGCTGGAGTTGACGAGAATGGTGTCGGCGCTGACCAGCATGGAGCGCCAGTGCTTCCGGAAGGTGTCGATGACTCCATCCAGGAAGAACTGGGGGTGGGTCAGGGGGATGAGGTCGTAGCAGAGCACCGTCAGCCGGAATCCGGCTCTGCGTTTGAGGGTGTGGAAGCCACCGGAGTGCTTCTGGTCCCAGTCCGAACTCACGGAGATCAGCCGATCGTCCGGCCCCATGGCGACGGTCCCGCCGAGGGCAAGATCGACGGGAACGATGGCGCGTCTTTCACCGCGCCCGTTCTGGAAGACGAGGGCTCCGGGGTGGAACCGGTACAGCAGCCGCTGGGCCCTGTCCCAGCGTGCCGCTGCGCCGGCGGAGCGGCTCATCAGACGCCGCCGTTCCATGGCCAGGAAGATCTGGTACCTCCGCGGCAGGAAACGGCGCGCTCCCCGGAGGGATCCGTGGGCGGGATCGAGGGCGTCGTCCCAGTGACTCAGCCGTGCATACCAGCCCTCCCGGAGGGAGCGAAAACAGCGCCTGTCCGGGTCGAACACCACCGGCTGGGCACCCTTCTGATCGACGGCCCAGCGCACCACCTCCCTTTCGACGCGCACCATGCCGACGGCCGGGCCGCTCCATCGGGCCAGGGACGACATGTCGATGAACAGGCGTGCCACAGAACAAACGTCCCAGAGAACAACATCCCACGGAACAAACGTCCCAAAGTGGGCTCGCCATGCTTCGCTACCGAAGCGCTGGTGAATCAGCCATCGCCCCTGATGGTACTGACCCGATTCTTCCCCATGGGCAGGAGTTCTGTGATACGCGCAACCCTGCCGGATGGAGTGTCCGGCCGGATGTGGATAGCGGGTCGTCGGTAATGACGTTGTTGAGGATTGGTGTTGATGCCAGACCGCTGTGTGCACCGTTCACGGGGGTTTCCAATTACACCCTGAACCTGCTCCATGCCCTGTTGCTCCATCAACCTTCCATCCACCTCTACGGCTACCATTCCTACCGGTGGAATCCGGTCGATGAGGCGTTCCTGCGCCATCACAGCGTTGGCGCTGAAGGGGCTGCCACCGGTTCCTCGCCGATCGCAGCCGGTCTGCGGAGTGTCAAGGGTCTCCCGCTGATCAGGGGTGTGGCCCGCCTGATGCAGGGCATGGCGTTCGGGGCGCGTCCCGGCGGCCGCAACCTGTCCCTGTTCCACGCCTTTCAGTACGTGGCGCCGCGCCCCAGCGTCCTTCCCACCATTCCGGTGGTCTACGACCTGTCCTTCCTGCGCCATCCCGCCTGGCACCCGGTCTCACGACTGCTGGCCCTTCTGCCCCTGGCCGATCAGTGCCGGAGGGCACCGGTGGTGCATACGATTTCAGCCTTCAGCGCCGCCGAGATCCAGTCCCTGCTCGGGGTGGACAGCCGCCGTATCCACATCATCCCCCCCGGGGTGGGTGAAGCCTTCCTCACGGAGGGCCCTCTCCAGCCCTCCAGCCTGGCGGCCTTTGATCTGCGCGCGGATGGCTTCTTTCTCACCGTCGGCACCCTGGAGCCCCGCAAGAATCTCCGCACCCTGATCCAGGCTTACGCCAGGCTGCCAGAGTCCCTTCGTCGCCGCTGGCCCCTCTGCGTGGCCGGCCCTGAGGGCTGGGGCGACATGGCACTGCCTCCGGAGGCGGCCGGGTTGGTGGAGGGCGGCATGCTGCGCTTCCTGGGTTATCTCGCCGTCGACGTTCTGCGGGATCTCTACTGCGCCGCCCGGGTGGTGCTGTATCCCTCCCTGTACGAAGGGTTCGGGATCCCGGTGATCGAGGCGATGGCCTGCGGTGCGCCCGTGGTCTGCAGCAATGCCGCGGCCATCCCGGAAGCCGGCGGGGCTCTGGCCACCTACATCTCCCCCCTTGATGTGGACGCCTGGACCCAGGCCCTGGTGCAGGTGACCGATGCTTCGGTGTCCATGGACCCGGCCCAGCGGGAGCAGCGCCGCGCCCATGCCCTCGGTTTCCGCTGGAGTCTGGGGGCCGAGCGGGCGGTCGGGCTCTACCAGGCGGCCCTGGCGGCGCTGCGATGAAAGCTCCCCTCCTGAGGGTGCCGGCGGTGCCCCTGCCGCTGCTGCCTGTCCTGCTGCTGCCCGTGCTGGTGGCGATCGGGATGGTGGTCGGCTATCTGCACGATCCCGGAGCGCTGTGGCGGGATCCCTACCACGACCGGAACTCCCACCTCTCCTTCGGCCTGGGGCTGGCCCTGGCGCTGCGATCCGGCGACCTGGGCGGCCTGCTCCATGACCTGGCGCTGCCCTCGGTCTGGCCACCCCTGCATGGGCTTCTCCTGGGCGGCCTGCTGGCGGTGCTCGGACCGGACCACCGGTTCGCTGTGCTGCCGAGCATCGCTGGGTGGTTGCTGGCGGTGCTGGGCCTCTGGCCCCTCTGCCGCGCCGTGGGAAAGGATCCCGTTGCCGGCGACGCCGCGGGGGGGATCGCCGTGGCCCTGGCGGTGGGCAGTCCCGCCTTTCGCCTGCTGGGGTCCGACGTGATGCTGGAGGGGCTCGGCGCCGGGCTCACCGTGTGGGTGCTCTGGGCCTGCCTGCGGCGACGCTGGACCCTGCTGGCGCTCCTGCTCTCCCTTCTCTTCCTCGAGAAGTACAACTACTGGGCCATGGTGCTGGTGGCGATCGCCGCCGCCACCGTGCCCAGCGGCTGGCCGGCCGCCCTCTGGCGAGCCCTGGAGGCGCTGCCCTGGAGGCGCCCGCTCGGGGATCCGTGTCTGCTTTCCGGTGTCGCGCTGGCCACGGCGTCAGCCCTGCTGCCCCTGGATCCCCCCCGGGTGCTGGCCTGGGGTCCTTTGCGGGTCACCCTCCTCCCCTCCAGCCTGATCGCGATCGCGATGGGATTCCTCGTGCTCGCCGCGGCCAGGGCCTGGAGGGATCGAGGCCCCGGGGTCGATCTGGCGATCGGTCATGCCGGAAGGGTCCTGTGGCTCGGCCATGGGCTGCCGGTGGCTTTCTGGATGATGGTGCCGGGCAAGTTGGCGGCCCTGCTCTGGTTTCTGGGTCCGGCCAACCGCAACCCGGCGCTGGCGATGGGATGGACCGAGCGGCTCAGCTTGCAGTGGCAGGGGTTCGCCCAGGCCTTCCATGGGGGGCCGGCCGTGGCACTGCCGGTTCTTCTGCTGGCGGTGTGGGGAGCCCGCCGTTCTTCCCTGCTGGCCTGGTTCGCGGGGGTGGGAATGGCGGCCCTGCTCCTCCATCCCCAGCAGCAGATGCGATTCCAGGCGACGGTGTTGCCAGCGGTCTGGGCCTTGGCCGGCCTCGGGGCTGGAGCGCTGGTTCAGGGGATGGGGGCCCGCTGGTTGCGGCGCACCCCGCTGCTCGCCCTGCTCCTGGGCATGGCCCTGCTGGCGTCCCCAGACCCGGCCCACACCCATGGGGCAGCGATCCGGCGTCCGGACGCGCCTCGGGACCTCAGCCTGGCCGCCGCATGGGCCGACGTTGATCCGGATCCTGGCGGCGTCCTCGCCCTGACCTCGATCGGCCGCACCCAACTGGTGGAGTGGACCGTCAGGGAGTCCTGCCGGTGCCGGGTGCCGATCCTGCAGCCCAGCCTGGTCACCCTGCCGGACCGCGCCTCGGTGCTGGCCGCGATGGAGAGGACCCTGGCCGAGACTCCCGCCCGGTCCCTGCTCACCGTTCACCTGGCGGCCCCCTATCCCTTGCCAGGCCTGCTGACGAGGGACCCGGACGCGCTGGGCGCGGCGCTGGAGGGGGCCCTGGCACGCCAGAATCGCTTCGTCGGCGTCCGTTCCCTGCCACCCTCCGACCAGGGCGCCCGGGTGGAGATCTGGTCGATGGTCCCGGGAGCTCCCGTGCCGGCCCGTCCCCGCGGTCGTTTCCTGGCCGAATCGGTCACGGCCGGGCAGGGAATCCTCGCCGCCGCCCTGCTGCTGCTGCCCCGGACCAGGGGTGACGAGGAGGCCTGAGTTCGCCTGGCTCCGCCCAGCTGGAGAGCCTGCCGATCGGCCCACGGCGGTGCAGGATCTCTCTGTCGAGGCGGAAGTTGATGTGCGTGATGTCTTTGGCCTGCTCCTGTGCGGGGGGACATTGCCGGACAGACAGACAGACGTTCAGCGATACCATGCGGATGACGTTCTGTCTGCACAAGCGTGATGGGCAGTGGAACGTCGCCCATCAGCATCTCTGCAGACCCGTCGATGGAGACTGATGCAGTCCCCAATTCCCATGGAGCCACGGATGAACCGCCTCCTGGCCATTCTGCTGCTGGTCATTGCCACCACCCCTGCCCTCCGGGCTGATCAGGACAATGTTCGCTGCCTGAGATCCACCGGAGTGCAGCCTCCCCTGAGAATCCAGTTCGGCCTTCAATCTGAGAGCGATTCCAGCGCCTACGTTCTCTACCAGGGCCATCAGGCTCCCATCCCCTTGAAACTGTTGAAGGTGACGGAGCTCAGACGTGGCGAAGGGGGAAGGCCGTCGGAGTTCGAAACCCAGTGGATCGAAGTGACAGCCCAGGCGACGGCAGGACGTTACCTCTACACCAACGAAGGAGCACTGATCGATGATTTTCAGTACATCCGCGGGGATGGAAGGATCGTCAGGTTCGTCGATGATGCCGATGTCCTGGACGTCGGCCGCTGCACCTGGGCACCGCTCTAGGCCGTTGTGGCGGCACATTCGCCACGGATCTGCCGCACCGTACCGCCAACGTCGCCCTGTGGCCTGACTAGAGAGGAACATGGATAATCTCCCCAGTCAGCAGAACAGAGTTTGGCTCGCTTCGGTCTCGGCCGTTGTGCTGGTGGTGGCCGGATTTGCCGTCCTCAACAGTCAGCACCAGCAGCGGCTTCAGGCCGAGTCCCGGGTCCAGGCCGCCCAGGATCAGGCCAACCGGGAGTCGATGCAACGGATGGAGGGCGAACTGGCCCTCCAGAACGAGCTGGAGTCAGCCTCCCAGCGGGAGGCCGCCCTGCAGCAGCAGCTCAGGCAGATGGATGCGGAGGCAAGCCAGCTCCAGGCGGCCGACGGCCAGCAGGCCAGGCGCCAGCAGGCGGAACGGGAGCTTCAGGAGCTCCGGACCCAGCGCGCCAGGCTCGAGAAGCAGGTCGACTGCGAGCGGATTCAGCTGACGGTGAACCAGCTCGCAGCCAAGGGCGACACCGACCAGGCCCTCAAGCTCCAGACCCTCTGGGCCACGCCCTGCCCCAATCTCCAGGCGGTCAGATAGCTGGCTGACGCCACCCCCATCGGCGACCCGGCTCCCAGCAGCAACCGGCGACGCTGGCTGCCCGTGATCCTCGGCATCGCCCTGGCCGGAGCGGGCGGGATCACCCTCTGGCAGGCATGGCGGCCAAAGCCACTGGCGGCCGGGTTTGCCAGCAGCAACGGCCGAATCGAAGCCGTTGAAATCGATGTGACCGCCAAGTTGGCGGGTCGGCTCACGCAGGTGCTCGGTGACGAGGGGGACTTCGTGGTGCGCGGCCAGGTGCTGGCCCGCATGGACACCGATGTGCTCAACGCCCAGTTGCGCGAGGCCCAGGCGGATCTGCGCAAGGCCACCAACGCCGTTGAAACGGCCGAGAGCACCGTGGCGCAGCGGCGCAGTGAACACACGGCTGCCGAAGCCGTGGTGGTGCAGCGCAGCGCCCAACGCAAGGACGCCCTTCAGCACCGCCGCCGCCAGGAGCAGCTGTTTGTGAAAGGGGCCGTTTCGGCGGAGGATCTCGATGATGCCCGCGCCGCCTTCTTCGGCGCTGATGCGGTCGTGGCCTCGGCCCGGGCGACGGCGACCGCCAGCCGCGCCGCCATCACCACGGCCGGCTCCCAGGTGATCGAGGCGCAGTCGTCGGTGGCGGCTGCCCGGGCCCGGATCGAGGGGATCCGATCGAACATCGCCGACAGCCAGCTCAAAGCCCCCAGGGATGGGCGGGTGCAGTACCGCGTCGCCCAGCCCGGTGAGGTGCTGCCGGCCGGCGGCAAGGTGCTCAACCTGGTCGACCTTTCCGACGTTTCGATGACCTTCTTCCTGCCCACCGACCAGGCCGGCCGGGTGCGGCTCGGGGCCGACGTGCACCTGGTGCTGGACGCTGCCCCCCGGCTGGTGATCCCGGCGCGGGTCACCTTCGTGGCGGATGTGGCCCAGTTCACCCCTAAGACCGTCGAAACGGCGGTGGAGCGCCAGAAGCTGATGTTCCGGATCAAGGCCCGCATCGATCCCGCCCTGCTCAAACGCCACATCCGCAGCGTCAAGACCGGCCTGCCGGGCATGGCCTATGTGCGGCTGGATCCCCAGGCCCCCTGGCCAGCGGCCCTGTCTGTGACGGTGCCGGAGTGACCCCCCCGGTTGTCCAGCTCTCCGACGTGCGTCTGCGCTTCGGCTCCACCTGGGCCCTGGCCGGCGTCAGCCTGGAGGTGGACGGCGGCGGCATCACCGGCCTGGTGGGCCCCGACGGGGTGGGCAAATCCAGCCTGCTGGCCCTGGTGGCCGGCACCCGGGCGCTGCAGCAGGGACGGCTGCGGGTGCTTGGTGGCGACATGGCCAGCCCCCGCCACCGCCGCCAGGTGTGCCCCCGCATCGCCTACATGCCCCAGGGCCTGGGCAACAACCTCTCCCCCACCCTCACGGTGCTGGAGAACGTCGATTTCTTTGCCCGCCTGTTCGGCCAGGACCGCGACGAACGTCGCCGCCGCATCGGGGGCCTGCTGGAGCGCACCGGCCTCGGGGCCTTCCGCCATCGGCCCGCCCGCCAGCTCTCCGGTGGGATGAAGCAGAAGCTTGGTCTCTGCTGCGCCCTGATTCACGATCCCGATCTGCTGATCCTCGATGAACCCACCACCGGCGTTGATCCCCTCTCGCGCCGGCAGTTCTGGGACCTGATCGCCAGCATCCGCGCCGACCACCCCCGCATGAGTGTGCTGGCGGCCACCGCCTCGATGGACGAGGCCGCCAGCTTCGACCGGCTTGTGGCGATAGACGGCGGTCGCGTGCTCAGCAGCGGCACTCCGGCGGAGCTGCTGCAGCGCACCGGTGCCGACACACCGGAGGCCGCCTTCATCGCCTTGCTGCCGGAGGCCCGGCGACTGGAGCACCACCCGGTCGTGGTCCCACCGCGTCCGCCTGGGGATGGCCAGGTGGCGATCGAAGCCACCGACCTCTGCAAACGGTTCGGTTCGTTCCTGGCGGTGGATCGGGTCAGCCTGCGCATTGAACGGGGCGAGATCTTCGGTTTCCTCGGCTCCAACGGCTGCGGCAAGACGACCACCATGAAGGTGTTGGCGGGCCTGCTGCCGGCCACCTCCGGCCAGGTGCTCCTCTTCCAGCGGCCCCTTGACGCGGCCGACCTCGCCACCCGGCGCCGGGTGGGCTACATGTCGCAGGCGTTCTCGCTGTATGCCGAGCTGACGGTGCGCCAGAACCTGGTGCTGCACGCCCGGCTGTTCCAGGTGCCGGAGGCGGAGATCGCCGACCGCGCCGCCAGCCTGATGGGGCAGTTCGGTCTTGAGGATCTCGGCAACGCCCTGCCCGATGCCCTGCCCCTGGGCGTGCGGCAGCGGCTGTCGCTGGCGGTGGCGCTGGTGCACCGTCCCGAGCTACTGATCCTGGATGAGCCCACTTCGGGGGTGGATCCGATCGCGCGTGACAGCTTCTGGCAACAGCTGATCGATCTGTCGCGCACCGATCGGGTCACGATCTTTCTCTCCACCCACTTCATCAATGAGGCCCAGCGCTGTGATCGCCTTTCCCTGATGCATGCCGGCCGTGTGCTGGTCAGCGACACGCCCGCCGGCCTGATGGCTCGGCGCCATCAGGACAGCCTGGAGGCGGCCTTCATTGGCTATCTCGAAGAAGCGAGCGCCGCCGGCGCCATCGCCCCCCGGTCGGGCGCCATCCTGTCGGCCCCGATCGCTGCCCCCGTCGCTGCGGACGCTTCCCCGTCTCCCCAGCCGGAGCGCCTGGGCTTCAGCCTGCAGCGGCTGGGAAGCTACACCCGGCGCGAGGCGCTGGAGCTGGGCCGTGACCCGATCCGCATCACCACCGCGGTGCTGGGAAGCCTGTTCCTGATGGTGGTGATGGCCTTCGGCATGAGCATGGATGTGGAGAACTTGCCCTACGCGGTGCTCGACCGTGACGGCACCACCACGAGCCGGGACTACGTTCTCAACCTGGCCGGTTCGCGCTACTTCATCGAACATCCGCCGCTGGACGGCTACGACGCCCTGGATCGGCGCATGCGCTCCGGCGAGCTGAGCGTGGCGATAGAACTGCCACCGGGCCTGGGCCGTGATCGTGATCGCGGTGATCCGACGGCGATCGGCGCCTGGATCGACGGTTCGATGCCGATGCGGGCCGAGACGGTACGGGCCTATGTGCAGGGACTGCATGCCCAATGGCTGGCAGTCCAGGCCGGGCTTGATCAGGGCGGAGCCGGACCGGTATCGCCGGCCAGCATCGAGACCCGCTACCGCTACAACCCCGACATCAGCAGCCTGGTGGCGATGGTGCCGGCGATGATCCCGATCCTGCTGCTGCTGATCCCGGCGATCCTGGCGGCGCTCTCGGTGGTGCGCGAGAAGGAGCTGGGCACAATCGTCAACTTCTATGCCACCCCCGTCACCCGGCTGGAGTTCCTGCTGGGCAAGCAACTGCCCTACGTGGCTCTGGCGATGGTGAACTACGGGCTGCTCACCCTGCTGGCGGTGGCCCTGTTCAGGGTGCCCCTCACCGGCAGTGTCCTGGCCCAGGCCACCGGAGCCCTGCTCTACGTGATGTGTGCCACCGGCCTGGGGCTGCTGATCTCCACCCTGGTCCGCACCCAGATCGCCGCCCTGTTCGGCACCGCCGTGCTGACGATCCTGCCGGCCACCTCCTTCTGCGGCCTGCTCGATCCGGTGTCGTCCCTGCAAGGCCCCGGCGCGGTGATCGGGGCGATCTACCCCACCGCCCATGACCTCACCATCTCCACCGGCACCTTCTCCAAGGCGCTGGGTTTTGCTGATCTGCTCGGCCCCTTCGCTGCCCTGCTGCTGGCGGTGCCTGTGCTGCTGGGCCTGTCGGTCCTGTTCCTCAGGAAACAGGAGACCTGAGCCATGCGTGCCACCCATGTGCTGCATCTGGGCGTCAAGGAACTGTGGAGCCTGGGCCGCGATCCGATCATGCTGCTGCTGATCATTTTCGTGTTCTCGGTGTCGGTCTACACGGGGGCCACGGTGCTGCCCGAATCGCTGCACACGGCCCCGATCGCGATCGTCGACGAAGACCGCTCACCCCTGTCGCGGCGCATCATCGCCGCCTTCGTGCCCCCCTACTTTCAGGCGCCGAAGCTGATCGCCCAGTCACGGATGGATGGGCGCATGGATGCGGGGCTCGACACCTTCGCGCTGGTGATCCCCTCCGGCTTACAGCGCGATGTGCTGGCAGGCCGCTCACCGGCCGTCCAGCTCAACGTGGACGCGACCCGCGTCAGCCAGGCCCTCACCGGCAGTGGCTACGTGCAGGCGATCACCGTCGCGGAGGTGCAGACCTTCGTGCAGCACGACCAACCCAGTCCTTTGCCGCCGGTGGAGCTGGTGGTGCGGATGCGCTTCAACCCCGCGCTCACCAAGACCTGGTTCGGAGCGGTGAACAAGGTGATCGACAACGTCACCCTGCTCTCGATCGTGCTCACCGGTGCCGCCCTGATCCGGGAGCGCGAACGGGGCACGATCGAGCATCTGCTGGTGATGCCGGTGACGCCGTTCGAGATCATGGCCAGCAAGGTGTGGTCGATGGGGCTGGTGGTGCTGGGGGCCGGGATGCTCTCCCTGGTGTTCGTGGTTCAGGTGGCTCTGGCGGTGCCGCTGGCGGGGTCCCTGTCCCTGTTCGCGGCCGGCACGGCGCTCTACCTCTTCGCCGCCACCTCGCTGGGCATCTTCCTGGGTACCTTCGCCCGGTCGATGGCCCAGTTCGGTCTGTTGCTGATGATGGTGCTGCTGCCGCTGCAGATGCTCTCCGGCGGTGTCACCCCGCGTGAAAGCATGCCCGAGCTGGTCCGCACCGTGATGCTGGCGGCACCCAACACCCATTTCGTGATGCTCGCCCAGGGCATTCTCTTCCGTGGCGCCGGATTCGCGGTGGTCTGGCCCCAGTTCCTGGCCCTGGCGCTGATCGCCATGGTGTTCTTCGGGGTGGCCCACGCCCGCTTCCGCAGCGCCATCACGGCGATGGCCTGAACCACCAGATCTGGTGGTGCCCGGTAGGCTGGCCCCATCCTGTGGTGGCGCAGCCCTCCGACGCCGTGGCCTTCGTTCCGCTCCATAACCACAGCGACTACAGCCTGCTGGATGGCGCCTCCCAGCTGCCGGCGATGGTGCAGAGAGCGGTGGAGCTCGGCATGCCGGCCCTGGCCCTCACCGACCACGGGGTGATGTACGGCGCCATCGAGCTGCTCAAGCTCTGCACCAAGGCGGGCATCAAGCCGATCATCGGCAACGAGATGTACGTCATCAACGGCTCGATCGAGGATCCCCAGCCGAAGAAGGAGCGCCGCTACCACCTGGTGGTGCTGGCCAAGAATGCGGTCGGTTATCGCAACCTGGTCAAGCTCACGAGCATCAGCCACCTGCGCGGCATGCGCGGCCGCGGGATCTTCGCCCGGGCCTGCATCGACAAAGCCCTGCTGCGGCAGTACAGCGAAGGGCTGATGGTGGCCACCGCCTGCCTGGGCGGCGAGATCCCCCAGGCGATCCTGCGCGGCCGCCCGGAGGTGGCCCGCGAGGTGGCGAGCTGGTACCGGGAGGTGTTCGGCGACGACTTCTACCTGGAGATCCAGGACCACGGCGGCCTCGAGGACCGCATCGTCAACGTCGAGATGGCCCGGATCAGCGCCGAGCTGGGCATTCCCCTGATCGCCACCAACGACGCCCATTACCTCTCCAGCAACGACGTCGAGGCCCACGACGCCCTGCTGTGCGTGCTCACCGGCAAGCTGATCAGCGACGAGAAGCGCCTGCGCTACACGGGCACCGAATACATCAAGATCGAGGCGGAGATGGCCCGGCTCTTCGCCGACCACCTCGAGCCGGAGGTGATCGCCGAAGCCATCGCCAACACCGCCCGGGTGGCCGAGAAGGTGGAGGACTACGACATCCTGGGGCGCTACCAGATGCCCCGCTTCCCGATTCCCGAGGGCCACACCCCGGTGAGCTACCTCAGCGAAGTGGCCCATCAGGGCCTGCGGGCCCGCCTGAAGCTCACAGGCGCCGATCCGATCGAGGCGGGCTACGGCGAGCGGCTGGCCTTCGAGCTCCAGGTGATGGAGCAGATGGGCTTTCCCACCTACTTCCTGGTCGTCTGGGACTACATCCGCTTCGCCCGGGAGCAGGGAATCCCGGTGGGACCGGGCCGCGGGTCGGCCGCCGGTTCCCTGGTGGCCTATTCCCTCGGCATCACCAACATCGATCCGGTGGAGCACGGCCTGCTGTTCGAGCGCTTCCTCAACCCGGAACGCAAATCGATGCCGGACATCGACACCGATTTCTGCATCGAGCGCCGCGGCGAGGTGATCGATTACGTCACCCGCCGCTACGGCGAGGACAAGGTGGCCCAGATCATCACCTTCAACCGCATGACCTCCAAGGCGGTGCTCAAGGATGTGGCCCGGGTGCTCGACATCCCCTACGGCGAGGCCGACCGGCTGGCCAAGCTGATTCCCGTGGCGCGGGGCAAACCGGCCAAGCTCGCCGAGATGATCGGGCCCGAGTCACCGGTGCCGGAATTCCGCGAGAAGTACGAGAACGACCCCAAGGTGCGCCACTGGGTCGACCTGGCCCGCCGCATCGAAGGCACCAACAAGACCTTCGGCGTCCATGCCGCCGGGGTGGTGATCGCCGCCGAACCCCTCGACGAACTGGTGCCCCTGCAGCGCAACAACGACGGCCAGGTGATCACCCAGTACTTCATGGAGGACGTCGAGGCGATGGGCCTGCTGAAGATGGACTTCCTGGGCCTGAAGAACCTCACCATGATCGAGAAGACGATTGAACTGGTGGCCCAGGCCGAGGGGGAACGGCTCGATCCCGATGCCCTGCCGGCCAACGATCCGGGCACCTACGCCCTGCTGGCCCGGGGGGATCTGGAGGGCATCTTCCAGCTCGAATCCAGCGGCATGCGCCAGATCGTCCGCGACCTCAAGCCCTCCTCCCTGGAGGACATCTCCTCGATCCTGGCCCTGTACCGGCCGGGGCCCCTTGATGCGGGCCTGATCCCCAAGTTCATCAACCGCAAGCATGGCCGCGAAGCCATCGATGTGGCCCACGCCAAGCTGGAGCCGATCCTCAAGGAGACCTACGGGATCATGGTCTACCAGGAGCAGATCATGCGGATCGCCCAGGATCTGGCGGGCTATTCCCTTGGCGAAGCCGATCTGCTGCGGCGGGCCATGGGCAAGAAGAAGGTGTCGGAGATGCAGAAGCACCGCCACCAGTTCGTCAGCGGCGCCACCGAACGGGGCGTGGATGCCGCCATTGGCGAGGCGCTGTTCGATCAGATGGTGCTGTTCGCCGAGTACTGCTTCAACAAGAGCCACTCCACCGCCTACGGCGCCGTCACCTACCAGACCGCCTTCCTCAAGGCGCACCATCCGGTGGCCTACATGGCGGCCCTGCTCACGGTGAATGCCGGCACCACCGACAAGGTGCAGCGCTACATCGCCAACTGCCAGGCCATGGGCATCGAGGTGATGCCGCCGGACGTCAATGCCTCCGGGATCGATTTCACCCCCGTGGGCAAGAAGATCCTCTTCGGCCTCTCCGCCATCCGCAACCTCGGTGATGGCGCCATCCGCCAGCTGATCGAGGCCCGCGCCAGCGGCGGCCCCTTCCTCCACCTCGCCGATCTCTGCGACCGGATTCCCGGCCAGCAGCTCAACCGCCGGGCGATCGAGTCCCTGATCCACGGCGGTGCCCTCGATGGCCTGGAGCCTAAGGCCAACCGCGCCCAGCTGATGGCCGACCTTGATCTGGTGCTCGACTGGGCCAGCTCCCGCGCTCGTGACCGGGCCAGCGGCCAGGGCAACCTGTTCGATCTCTTCGGCGGCGGTGGTGCCGCGGGGGCATCGGAGGGCGCCGCGGCCGTGGAGGCCCCCGCGCCGCCCAGGGCCGCTCCGGTGCCCGACTACCCCCCCACCGAGAAACTGAAGCTGGAGAAGGAGCTGCTGGGCTTCTACATCTCCGACCACCCCCTGCGCCAGCTGGCCTCCCAGGTGCGACTGCTGACGCCGATCGGCCTGGCCAATCTCGAGGAGATGGCCGACAAGGCCAAAGTGAGCGTGGTGGTGATGGTGAGCGAAATCCGCCAGGTGACCACCCGCAAGGGCGATCGCATGGCCGTGCTGCAGCTGGAGGACCTCACCGGCTCCTGCGAGGCGGTGGTCTTCCCCAAGAGCTACGCCCGTCTTGCCGACCACCTGATGGTGGATGCCCGCCTGCTGCTCTGGGCCGGCGTCGACCGCCGCGACGATCGGGTGCAGCTGCTCGTGGACGACTGCCGCAGCATCGAGGACCTGCAGCTGGTGATGGTGGAGCTGGCCCCCGAGCAGGCCGGCGACATCGCCGTCCAGCACCGCCTGCGCGAATGCCTCACCCGCCACCGCCCCGGCCAGGAGGAGGCGGGGGTGAAGGTGCCGGTGGTGGCGCTGGTGAAGCACCAGGATGAAACGCGCTTCGTGCGCCTGGGGGGCCAGTTCTGCGTCGCCGATGCGCCGGCGGCCGTGCAGACGCTCGCCTCGGCCGACTTCAGGGCCTGGCTGCGCTCACCCCTGGGGGCTGCCTGAGCCGGAGCCCGAGGCGCCCTGGCGCATCGCCCGCACCGAGGCCCGCACCCGGCCGATGTTGACGCCGATCTGCTCGAGCCCCAGCAGGCTGCCCGGGGCGTCCTCCCAGCTGGCGGAGAGCACCCCGTAACTGAGGCCCAGCAGGCCGAGCAGGAAGAAGGCCCCGGACCCCACCAGGGTGAGGCCGGGAGGGATGTCGAGCACGCCGCGGCTGACCAGCAGATAGCTGGCCACAAACACCCCCATGCCCAGTGCCGTGGGGGTGCCGGTGGCGATGGCGATGCGTCGCACCATGCGGTTGGCCACCGCCTCGGGAATCACCTGCTGCCGTGGTGTCTTGGCCGGCGGCCCACTGGCAGCGGGCGCCGCGAAGGATTTCGGCTTCGGCCGACGGGCCATGGGACCTGCCTCAGCCGCGGATGCCGAGCTTCTTGATCAGTTCGGCGTAGCGGGTCTCGCTCTGGGCGCGGAGGTAGCCGAGCAGGCGCTTGCGGCGGCCGATCATCTTGAGCAGCCCCTGGCGGGAGGAGAAGTCGTGGATGTTCTTCTGCAGGTGGCCACTGAGTTGCTGGATCCGCTCGCTCAACATCGCGACCTGCACTTCCACCGAGCCGGTGTCAGTGCCGTGGGCCTGATGGGAATTGATCAGTTCCTGTTTCTGGGTGGTGGTGAGCGGCATGGGCGGATCGGGGCCCGAACGGTGCAAACCAACACCTTAACGTGCGGCCCGTTGGCCCTACCCCGGAGCCGCCTGATTCAGGCCACGGCGCGGGAGAGCCAGCGCAGACTTTCGCGGATCCAGTCGTCGGCGCCGGCGGAGGCATCGAGGCCCGCGGCGACGGCCCGCAGGGCCCGGTGGATTTCCAGGGGCTCATAGCCGAGGGCCACCAGGGTGAACTGCACCTCCTCACGGCAGGGGGCCGACGGGGCGCCATCGAGGGCCCCACCGGGCTCCCCGTCGTCCTCGAGGGAATCCACCAGGCCGTTGAAGCGCTCCTGAAGGCGCGCTCGCAGCTCCACCGCCAGCCGTTCGGCCGTGCGCTTGCCCACCCCCGGAGCCAGGCAGAGGCTGCGCAGGTCGGCGTGGACGATGGCGCGCACGAGTTCCGGCACCTCCAGCGCCCCCAGCAGGCCCAGGCCCATCTGGGGGCCCACGCCGCTCACGGCCACCAGCTCGCGGAAGAGGTCCCGCTCGCGGCGATCGGGGAAGCCGTAGAGGGTCCAGCCGTCGTCGCGGATGCTGTGGTGGATGTGCAGGCCCAGTTCACTGCCCTCCTCCGGCAGGCGGCGCCACTGCCGCAGGGTGAGCTGCACCTCGTAGCCCACCCCCTGGCAGATCAGCAACGCCCCGCAACGGTGAGCCTGCTGCCACGGTTCGGCCAGTCGCCCCTGCAGCCAGCCGATCATGGTGAGACGTGCGTCAGCCCCCATGCTGCCCCTCCTGCCAAGCCCCCCGGGTCGCGCCCCGTCGCTGCCGGCCCCGGTGCCGGCGCTGCTGCTGTCAGGGCTATTGACCCTGCTGCTGCTGCTGGGGGGCTGCGGCAGGGTCGGCCAGCCGCCCAGAAGCGTGCTGCTCGACGCCCTTTCCCTGCAGATCCAGCTCACCCAGGGGGCCATCGCCCGGGCCCTCGATCTCCAGGCGGATGGCCTGCCCGAGGTGAGCCGGGTGCGGGTTGATGGGCAGGAGCCGATCGCGATCGGGGACGACCGCGGCCTGCATCTCATGGGTCGCTTCGACTGGCGGCTGCCGGGGGATGCCATCCGGGTCGACAGCCCTTTCGATCTCTACCTGCAGCCGGGTCCCAGGGGGGAGAGCTGGAGGCTGGCCCGCCCCAGCGGCAGCAGCGATGGCAGCAGTCAGAACTGGATCACCGACCCCCTGCCCCTGCCTCGTCGCTCACGGGGCTGAGGGGGCTTCTTCGGGGAGGCGCAGCCAGCGAGCCACCCGCGGCAGGGTGAGGCCCTGCACCAGCAGGTTGATCACCACGACGCAGAAGACGATGCCGCCGGCGTTCTGCACCAGTGACGGCACCGTGGCCGGGTCGATGCCGCGCACCTTCGGGATGGCGTCGACCATCTCGAAGCTCAGGGCGAGGGGGACGGCCCCCCGCAGACCGCACCAGGACACCAGGAGCGAATCGCGCCAGGGGAAGGGAGAGAAGCGTTGCAGCAGCAGCACGCTCACCGGCCTTGCCACCAGCATCATGGCGAGGGCGACGACGATGCCTTCCGGCAGCGCCGGCAGAAGTTCCAGCGGATGGACGCTCAGACCGAAGATCAAAAAGACGGTGATTTCGGTCATGTTGTTGAACGGCAGCAGGGTCTGCTGCAGGGCCTCCGGTGTGATCCTTTCGTTGCTGTAGGTATGGTTGCGCAGCATCAGGCCCGCCACGTAGGCACTGATGAAGCCCGACCCGCCCATCAGCTCGGCCACGCCGTAGGAGATCAGGCCGATGGCGATGCCCAGGATCAGCAACTGGCTGCTTTCCCGCACCAGCCGGTTGAGGCTGAAGCGTCCCAGGTAGCTCACGCAGACCCCGATCAACAGGCCGGAGCCGATCTTCTGCAGGAAGGTCTGCAGCTGTTCCATCAACACCTGCTGACCGCCGCCGGACCCATCCAGGGTCGTCAGGCCGATCACCAGTCCCAGAAACAGGATGCCGGTGGGATCGTTGACGGAGGATTCGAACTGAACCAGGGCCGCAAGTCGCCGTGGGATCGCCCGCTCCACCAGTTGCAGCACATTCATCGTGGCCCCGGCGTCGGTCGACCCCAGACAGGCGGCGATCAGCATCGCCACGGCGACCGGCATCTGCCGGAAACCGAGTTCGATGCCGCCCGCATCAGGGGAGGCCACAAACCAGATGCTGAGTCCCAGCATCAGGCTGGAGAGGATCACGCCTCCCACCGCCAGGATGATGCCGTATTCGAGGAAGCCGCGAATCGAGCGGATATCGGTTTCCAGTCCGGCGTTGAACAGCAGGATCGACAGACTCAGAACCTGCAGTCGCAGAATCGTGTCATGGCTGAACAGGGTGACGGAGGGGTTGATCAGCAGGCCGAACAGCAGAACGCCGAGGATCGCCGGAACACCGATCTTCAGCGAAAAGCGACTGATGGCCAGCGTGCCGAGAAAGATGCCGCCGATGGTCAGCATCATCAGCGGCAGGGGGACGATGCCGGGCGCGATCGGCGGCCTGATCAACGTCGTCTCCGCTCCCTGACTGAAGCCCGCCACCACCGTGGCCAGCCAGGAATGGAGCCCAACGGGGAATGGCGGGGACAGCAGAGGAACCCAATCCGGCGGGGTCATCGTACGGGCGGCTTCCGCGCCGATGGCATCGATCCGGCCTTTCCCGGAGGCTTCCCCAGGGAGATCAATGTGGCCACCAGGATCAGGCCCGCCCCGACCGCGGTGGGGACATCAATGGGTTCCCCGAAGATCCACCAGCCCCAGAGGGCGGCGAATCCCACCTGCACGTAGCTGATCGCTGTCGCCCGGGCCGCCGGCAGCTGGGTGAGGGCCCGGGTGAGCCCCACCTGGCCCAGCTGGGTGAACACCCCCACCGCCACCAGCCAGAGCAGTTCGCTCGGCGTGGGCAGCACCGGATCCAGCAGCACCGCCGGCAGGCTGAGGGGCACCGCGACGAGCGGAAAGTAGAGGATGATCACGGCCGGATGCTCGCTCTCCGCCAGGCGCCGCACGCTCACGTACGCCACGGCCGTGAGCAGGGCACCGGCCACCGCCACCAGCACCCAGAGCGCCGGCAGGGGGGCGCTGGCCATGGGCCGGGCCACCAGCAGCACCCCCAGCCAGCCCAGCCCCATGGCCGCCAGCACGCGCCGCCCCAGCCGTTCGCCGAGCAGCAGCCAGGCCAGCAGCGCCGTGAAGGTGGGGTAGAGGTACTGGAGCACCGTGGCGGCGGCCAGGGGCAGGTGCACCACGGCCGCATAGACGCAGAACAGGGCGGCACTGCCCACCAGACCCCGCAGCACCAGCAGCCCCCGACGCTGCCCCCAGGGATCCACGCCGATCCGGCGAACCATCGCGTAGCTCAGGGCCAGGCTCACCAGGGCCCGGGCCAGCACCACTTCGGCCAGGGGGAGGCGTTCGCCCACCTGCTTGACCCCGACCACCATCAGGCTGAAGGCGAGGGCGCTCAGCACCATCCAGGCCCCGGCCGGGAGGGCACCACCACCGGCGACGGGGTTGATTCGGTTCACCCGGCGATCTCCATCGGTGGTGGCAGGCCCCAGAATGGCCCCACTCCGACCACCACCGCTGGGGGTCGAGGCCACCGTTTCTCCAGTCCTGCCCCCTCGAACCTGCTCTCTTGAGCCTGTCCTCTTGAGCCTCCACCCTTGAGCCTTCCCCGTCTCCACCCCCGCACGATCGAGGCCGTCAAGGAACGGGCCGACATCGTCGATGTGGTGGGGGAGCACGTGGTGCTCAAGAAGAAGGGCCGGGAATTCGTCGGGATCTGCCCATTCCACGACGACAAGTCGCCGTCGATGACGGTGTCGCCGGCCAAGCAGTTCTATTACTGCTTCTCCTGCGGGGCCGGCGGCAACGCCATCAAGTTCCTGATGGAGCTGCAGCGCACCAGCTTCAGCGAGGTGGTGCTGGATCTGGCGCGCAAATACCAGCTGCCGGTCGAAACGCTGGATGGCCCCCAGCAGGAGCGGTTGCGCCAACAGCTCTCCCGCCGCGACCGGCTGCACCGGGTGCTGGCCCTGGCAGCGGGCTGGTTCCAGGGCCAGCTGCGCGCGCCGGAGGGGGCGGCGGCCCTCGCCTACCTGCGCCAGAAGCGTGGCCTCAGCGAGACCACCCTCGAAGCCTTCCAGCTGGGCTATGCCCCGGCCGGCTGGGATGGGCTGCTGCAGCACCTCCAGCAGGTGGAGGGCCTGGGCCCCGACCTGCTGGAGGCGGCCGGCCTGGTGGTGGCCCGCAAGGGGGGCGGCGGCTTCTACGACCGCTTCCGCGACCGGGTGATGGTGCCGATCCGCGACCGCCAGGGCCGGGTGATCGGCTTCGGCGGCCGGGGGCTGGACGGGGCCGAGCCGAAGTACCTCAACTCCCCGGAAACGGAGGTGTTCGAGAAGGGCAAGCACCTGTTCGGGCTGGATCGGGCCGCCGATGCCATCCGCCGCGACGACCGGGCCGTGGTGGTGGAGGGCTACTTCGATGTGATCGCCCTGCACGCCGCCGGCATCACCAATGCGGTGGCGGCCCTCGGCACGGCCCTCAGCTCCAGCCAGATCACCCAGCTGTGCCGCTGCTGCGACAGCCGGCGCCTGATCCTCAACTTCGACAGTGACGGGGCGGGCATCCGCGCCGCCCAGCGGGCCATCGGCGAGGTGGAGCAGCTGGCGCTGCAGGGCCAGCTGGAGCTGCGGGTGCTGCACCTGCCCGCCGGCAAGGACCCCGATGAGTTCCTGCAGCAGCACGGCGCTGGCGAGTACCGCTCCCTGCTGGATCAGGCGCCGCTCTGGCTCGACTGGCAGATCGAGCAGGTGCTCGAAGGAAAGGATCTGGCCCGGGCCGACCAGTTCCAGCAGGCCGTCTCCGGACTGGTGCAACTGCTGGGCAAGCTGCCCCAGTCGGCCGTGCGCAGCCACTACCTGCAGCAGGTGGCCGAGCGCCTCTCGGGCGGCCAGGCCCGGCTGGCCATCCAGCTGGAGGAGGACCTGCGCCAGCAGGTCAAGGGCCAGCGCTGGCACGGCCGCTCGGCCAAATGGGAGCATCCCGGGGAGGTGGGCCACCGGGAGCGGGCCGAGGCGGAGATCCTGCGCCTCTATCTGCACTGCCCCGCCTGGCGCGGCGTCATCCGCGCCGAGCTGCGCCGCCGGGAGCTTGACGACTTCGCCCTCCAGCACCACCGCCAGCTCTGGGCTGCGATCGGCGAGCTGGAGGAGGACAACCTGGGGGCCGGCCGGCTCGAGGCCATCAACCGGGGCACTGACCCCGGCCTGGATCTGGCCGACCTCGATCTGCCCCGCTTGCTGGGCGACCGGCTGCTGGTGGAGCAGAGCGCCCTGCTCAGCCGCCTCACCCCCCTGCTGGAGCCCAGCGAGGTGCAGCGGCTGGCCCTGGCCCACCCGCCGCTGCAGCTGCGGGGGGCCACGGCGTCGCTGGAGCGCCAGCGGGTGTTGCGCCGCTGCCGCCACCTGCTCGATGCCTGGTCGAGCCAGCGCCTCCAGACCCTTGAGCAGTGCATCGCCCGGCTGCTGGAGGAGGAGCGCGATGCCCCCCCATCGGCGCCTGCCCCCCCGGCCATCGGTGCCGGCCTCGACATGGAGACCCGTATCCATGACCTTTTCGACGCGCTCAACGGCGACGCCCTGCGCTTTCAGGAGGCCTACTACGCCGAGCGCCGCTACCTCAATCAGCTGGATGACGGCCGCCGTGCCGGCTACGAGGAGACCCTCACGGCCCCGGCCGCCTGAGGCCGGGACCCGCTCGCCGCCATCCGTTCTGCCTACAGTTTCGGTGGAGGTGAGGACCGATGGCGATGGCTTCATACCCGGCCTTTCCCGTCCCCGCCGATGAGGACCAGCGGCTCCGCGACCTGGAGCGCTACGGGCTCTTCGAGGCCGACAGCGACGAGCATTTCGACCGAATCCTGGATCTCACCGCCGCCATCTTCCGGACGCCCATCGTGGCCCTGTCCCTGGTGGAGGCCGACCGGCAGTGGTTCCTGGCCAGGCGGGGCCTCGACGTGCGCGAGACCCCCCGCGAAATGGCCCTCTGCGCCCACGCCATCGTCCACGACGACGTGATGGTGGTGCCCGATGCCCGCGCCGACGAACGCTTCCGCAGCAACCCCCTGGTCTTCGCCGATCCCCACATCCGTTTCTATGCCGGTGCACCGCTGCAGACGCCGGAGGGTCACAACCTCGGCACCCTCTGCGTCATCGACCGGGAGCCCCGCGACCTCAGCGCCGAGCAGCGCGCTGTGCTGCACCGCCTGGCCCAGCTGGCCATGCGGGAGCTGGAACTGCGGCGCCTCGCCCACCTCTGCCCGGTCACCGGCCTGCCCACCCGCCACACCTTCCTGACCATCGGCGAGCGGGAGTTCGGGCGTGCCCGCCGCGATCACCATCCCCTGTCGCTGCTGCTCTTCGATGTCGACAATCTGCGGCTGATCAACAACCGCTGGGGCCATGCCGCCGGCGACCGGGTGTTGGCCGATCTGGTGCAGCTGGCCCGCACCTTCCTGCAGGAGCAGGACTTCGCCGCCCGCGTCGGGGATGGGGAGTTCGCCCTGCTGCTGGTGGGCATTGACGCGGATCAGGCCATGGCCCTCGCCGAGGCCCTCCGCACCGCCGTCACCCACCTGCCCGGCGTGCACACCCACTCCGACTTCCGCCTGCACATCAGTGGCGGCCTCACCACCCTGGCCGCCCAGGATCACGCCTTCCCCGACCTGATCCTCCGGGCCGAGAAGGCCCTCGAGCTGGCCAAGGGCAATGGCCGCGACCAGGTCGCCAGCCTCTACGCGGGCCCCTGAGGGCCTCAGGCCCGCACCACCGGCACATCGCTCAGACGGGTGGTGGCGGCCCGGGACAGGCGCGAGCGGCGCATCGTCCACCGGGGCCGCAGGCCGCAGGCGGCCCACTGCACGGTGCCGCTGCCGTAGCGGCGGTTGAGGCCGTCGACGGCGGCCATCAGGGCCTCGCGCCGCCGCTGCTGCTCCGGCGGCAGCGGCACCAGCAGGTGGTGCTGCAGCAGCCCCACCGGCTGCAGATCCTGCAGCAGCACCCCCGCCTTCTGCAGCGGCTTGTGGGGCCGGAACAGCCGCTCGGCCAGGGGCAGGGCGGCGGCGAGCAGCACGGCGGTGTCGTTGCTGGGCAGCGGCAGGGCGATGGTGGCGGCATTGGCGTAGAAGCGGGTGCCGTTGAAGGGGCTGCTGCGCACGAACACCGTGACGCTGCCCGCCCGCTGCCCCTGGCGGCGCAGCTTCTCGCAGGCCCGGCTGAGGTACGTGGCGATCGCCTGGCGCAGGCCCTCGAGGCTGGTGACCGGCTCGCTGAAGCTGCGGCTGACGCAGGTTTCCTGCTTCGCCGGCGGCACCGCCACCAGGGGCAGGCAGCTGTGGCCGCGCAGCTCCTGCTGCAGACGCACCCCCACGACGCCGCAGCGATGCCGCAGCTCGCCGCTCGGCCTGTCGCGCAGGGCCCGGGCGTTGGCGATGCCCCGCAGCCGGCACCAGCGGGACAGCTTGCGGCCGATGCCCCAGACGTCCTCGATGGCGATGGCCTCCAGCCAGGGGCCCGGATCCCCCGCCTGGCCCAGATCGAACACGCCGCCATGGGAGGGGTCGCGTTTGGCGATGCGATTGGCGATCTTGGCCAGCACCTTGGTGGGGGCGATGCCCACCGCCACCGGCAGGCCCAACTGGCGGTGCACCTGGCGGCGCAGGTCCCGCCCCCAGGCGGTGAGGTCGCCATCGCCGGGCGGGCGGTGCAGGCGACCGAAGGCCTCGTCGATGGAATAGACCTCCAGCTCCTCCACCCAGGCTTCGAGGCTGGCCATCAGCCGCTGGCTCATGTCGGCGTAGAGGCCGTAGTTGGAACTGCGCACCACCACGCCGCGGCGTTGCAGGTCGTGGCGCACCTGGAACCAGGGGGTGCCCATGGGAATGCCCATGGCGCGGGCCTCGGCGCTGCGGGAGACGATGCAGCCGTCGTTGTTGGAGAGCACCACCAGGGGCTTGCCGATCACGGCGGGATCGAGGGCCGCCTCACAGGAGGCGTAGAAGTTGTTGCCGTCGATCAGGACTACGGCCTGGGCCATCGGCCTCCCGGCAGCGAACGGATCACGTGCAGGGCCACGCCCCAGAGGCGGTCGTCGTCGCTGCCGCCGAGGGCCAGGGGCGGGTAGGCGGGGTTGGCCGCCTCCAGCCACCAGCGCGGCCCCCGGCGCACCAGGCGCTTGAGGGTGAACCCCCCCTCCAGCAGGGCCACCACGATGCGGCCGGAGCGGGGCCTGGCCTGCCGGTCCACGACGAGCAGGTCGCCGTGGCGGATGCCGGCGCCGACCATCGAGTCGCCGCAGACGCGCAGCAGCAGAGTGTGCTCGGGGTGGAGGTTCAGCTGGGTGTTGAGGTCGATCCCCGGGCCGGGATCGGGGGGGCGCTGGTCGGGGTGGAGAGGATCGGGGTGGCGAGGATCGGGCACGGCCCCCGGGCGGCAGGCCTCACTCTAGTACAGATGTACTGGTCAGTCTCCGTCCTCGAGCAGCAGCTGCTGGAAGGCGGTGTAGAGCTCCCGTTCGGTGTCGTCGGCCGGGGGGCGTCGGTTGGCCCCGGTCCGGGGGGGAGGGGTGCGACGCCGGGTGGTGGCTCCGGAGGAGGCGCCAGCGCTGTTCGGGTCACCGCTCGGGTCGCCGGCCGGGCCCGGGCGGGGGCTGCCGGCGGCGGGAGGTGTCTCCAGCTGCCGCAGGCGCTCCAGCAGATGGGGGGGCACGCTGCCGTCGGCGCTGACGTTCATCAGGGCGCGGAACAGCTTCTGGGGGTCCTGCTCGGTTTCCACCGGATGGCGACGCTCGAGCGCCGATGACCCGGGGGCCGGAGCGCCGGCGGCCGGGGTGGGAGGCGGCGGGGCAGGCAGCGGGCGGGGCAGCTGGCGGCCGAGGGCCTCCAGCCGCTCGCGGCTGCGGGCATCGAAGCTCATCGGGGCGGGCTCAGCTGCAGTTCAGTGTGTCGCGGGTGAGGCGGCCACTGACGGGATTGGTGCCGCTGGCGGCGGCACACAGGCTGGTGAGGGCATCACCGCGCAGGGGCACGTTGGTGAAGTCGGCGCCGTCGATGAGCACCCCACGGAACTTGGTGTTGAAGGCGAAGGCGTCGTCAAGGCGGGCGTTGCGCAGGTCGGTGCCCTCGAACACGGCCGAATCCAGGGTGGCGTCCCGCAGGTCGCTGCCGCTGAGGTCGGCGTCCTGGAGCTTGGCGCCGAACAGGCTGGCGCCGCGCAGGTCCGCCCCCGAGAGATCGGCGTCGCGCAGGTTGGTGAGGTTGAAGGTGACGCCGCGCAGGTCGGCGCCATGGAAATCGGCTCCGATCAGCACCTGTTTGGCATAGTCCATCGCCGCCGCCACCGGCACGGGGCGGGCCAGCAGCAGCAGTCCATCCAGAAGCAGGGCCAGCAGCAGGGCCAGGAGAAGGGTCGGGAGCCGCGGCAGGGAGAGCGGACGCGTCATCGACGATGAAGCGGAGAACGCCAGCCTAGGGAAGGGCACCACGCCGCTCCATGGAACGGGGAGGGCTGCCGATGGGGAGAGGGCGACTAGCGTGATAGAGGACCACATCCGCGGCCCGTTCGATCTCCGCATCCATTAATGACCAGGGACTTTCAGCCCAGGGGCTACCGGCGATCAGGGGCCGGCCGCAGGCTCCACACCACGGGACAGCGATGGTGAACCACGTCGCCGAGGCAGGGGAGCCAGGGGCCGGAGCGATCGAGGGCCTGCTGCAGAGGATCGAGCGGCCGGCGGCCCTGGCCGATGCACAGGGGGTGATCCTGGCGGCGAACGGGGCCTTCTGCCGGCGTTCGGGGCTGGAGCTGGCGACGCTGCGCCAGCGGTCCCTGCAGGAGCTGTCTGCCGCCGACGTGGCGCCGCTCCTGGACGGGACCGTGGCGACGCTGCGCAGTGATCTGGTCGGTGTGCCGCAGACCGAAGCGGTGATTCCCCTGTCGCTCACCCGCCTGCCCGCAACTGCCGGACCGGGGGCTGTCTGGTGCCTGCTGGAGCTGCTCGACCAGCGGGTGAACCTGGCGGATCTGGATGGCCTGGTCACGGACCGCTATGCGGACGGTGCCGTGCTGATGCATCTGCAGGTGCTGCAGCTCGATCTGGTGCGCGGCCGACTGGGCATCGCCGCCTGCGAGGCCCTGATCGAGGAGATCGCCCACCGCCTGGAGGCGGCCCTGCCGGCCGGCGGATTCTTCTCCCGCAAGGGGGTGACCGCCTGTTGGCCCTGGTGCCGGGAGCGATGGGCATCGACGCGGTGCGCGACATGGCCGGCGGGCTGCTGGCCAGCCTGGAGAGCCCCACCACGGTGCTGGAGCACGTGATCGAGCCGTCGCTGAACGTGGGCATCAGCCGCGCTCCCGACGACGGCAGCGAGTTCCCGCTGCTGCTGGATGCCGCCACCCGGGCGCTGGAGGAAACCCACCGCCAGCCCTTCCCCAGCTGCTGCATCGCGGCGCCGGTGGAGCGGTCGGTCCAGCTGCAGGAGTTGCTGGCCCGACCGCTGGCCCTGGCGATCGAGCAGGAGCAGCTGGAGCTGGCCTTCCAGCCGATCATCGAGCTGGAATCCGGCCGGGTGATCGCCGCCGAGGTGCTCTGCCGCTGGGATGATCCGGTGCTGGGCCGCCAGTCCCCCGCCGACTTCATCGACGTGGCCGAAGCCACGGCCCAGATCTCCTCCCTGGGGCGCTGGGTGATGGAGCGGGCGTTCGAGGCCCTGCACCGCTGGGACCTGGCCGGGCTGCAGCTCGGCAGGATCTGCGTGAACGTCTCGCCGCTGCAGGTGCAGGATCCGACCTGGAGCAGCGACCTGCTGATGGCCCTGGAACGCCACCAGCTGACCCCCGACCGCATCGTCCTGGAGCTCACCGAAGGCAGCATTCTGGAGATGTCCACCCATGTCGCCGACCAGCTGCGTGATCTGAGGCGGCAGGGGTTTGCGCTGGCCATGGATGATTTCGGCACCGGCTATTCCGGCCTGCAGCGGCTCACCGAGCTGCCCTTCAGCGAGGTGAAGATCGACCGGAGCCTCATCTCCGCGATCGATTACGACCAGCTGCAGCAGGCCATGCTCAGCGCAGTGATCCGGCTCAGTGACGCCACCGGGATCATGGTGGTGGTGGAGGGAGTGGAGCGCTCCCGGCAGCGCCAGATGCTGCTCACCCTCGGCTGTCGCCACGGCCAGGGCTATCAGCTCTCGGCCCCGCTCTCCGAACGGGAGCTGGAGGCCCTGCTCCAGAGCCAGATCACGCCGGAGGCCTGAGGGGATCTCCCGGATGGCGTGGAGCGTTCTCCTGCAGCTGTCCCTCGATGGGGGGAGTGGCCCGGCCGTCGCGGGCCTCTCACGCGCGATCCAACTGTCGGTGGCCCCGGTGTTTCTGTTCACGGGCGTGACGGGGTTGCTGAGCCTGTTCACCTCCCGGCTGGCCCGGATCATCGATCGCACCCGCGTCATTCAGGAGGCCCTGGCCACCAGCCTCGGGAAGGGGGAGGGCGACCGCATCGAGGCGGAGCGGCTGGAGCAGGTGCTGGCGGTCCAGCGGCGCCGCACCTTCCTGATCAACCGGGCGATCCTGGCGGTCACCATCACCGCCCTGCTGGTGGCCGCCGTGGTGGCGGTGCTGTTCATCAGCGCTGTGGCGGCCCTCGATGTCACCGCCATCGTGGTGCCCCTGTTCGTCGGAGCCATGGGGGCCATGATTGTGGGTCTGCTCCTGTTTCTGCTGGAGGTGCAGCTGGCCATCAGTCAGAACCCGCGCCGTTATTACTGAGTTCCGGGGCCGCCGGCCCGCGGCCGCCCGCGGCTGTGGCGGCCGCGGGGAACACTGGAGAAGACGATCAGCGCCTGTGGCAGCCAGCCCTGTCAAGCCCCCTGGCCCCGCGAGGCCCCGCAGCCCCGCCCAGCGCCAGGGAGCCTGGGCCGAGCAGCGGGTGCTGCGGCTGCTGCGGCTGCGCGGCTGGGAGCTGCTGGAGCGCAACTGGCGCTGCCGCTGGGGCGAACTCGACCTCATCGTGCAGAAGCCGGGACGCCTGCTGCTGGTGGAGGTGAAAGGGCGCCGCCGCGATGGCATGGACGGCGGAGGAACGGCAGCCCTGCGCCGGCGGAAGCGCCAACGGCTGGCGCGGGCCTGGGACTGCTGGTTGGCGGCCCATCCGCGCTGGGAGCGGACGCCGGTGGAGCAGGTGGCGGCCCTGGTGCCGCTGCCGCCCTCCCGGGCGCCGGTGCGCTGGATCCGGCTGGGCGACTGATCGATCCTCCGATGCAGCACTACTGCACAGGGAAGGCGGCTCAGGGCTGGCCGGGGGCTGGGGCGGTCGTGGCTGGTGTGGCCGCCGGGCTCGGCGTCATCGTGTAGTACACGGTGCAGCGGTAGCGGGTGTTGTCCAGGCCCACCTCCAGGTCCTCGCAGACGGTGCGGGTGACCGTGGCGCCCTTGGGCACCTGGCTCCTGGCTTGCTGGCGGGTCGCCTGGCGGTCGAAGATCGATTCGGCGGTGACACTTCCGGCCCGGGCGGGACCCGCCGGCAGGGCCACGACGGCGGCCAGCGCACCGGCCAGCACACCGGCCAGAAGGCTGGCGCTGAGCAAGGGCCCCGCCAACAGGGTGCCGCCCAGCCTGCCGTCGCTCAGTCGGAAACCACGGGCCATGGCGGGGAAGGGGAAACGCTGCTCCACCTTTAGCCAGGCCTGGCGGCGCTGCAATCTGGGGAGACCTGCCGGCGCCTCCATGACCTTCAGCGGCCACCGGGCCCGCAAGCGCTTCGGGCAGCACTGGCTCACCGATCCCCGGATCCTCGATCGCATCGTGGTGGCCGCCGACCTGCGGGGCGACGACCACGTGCTGGAAGTCGGCCCGGGCCGGGGCGCCCTGACCGAACGGCTGCTGGCGTCGCCGGCGGCCTCGCTGCTGGCGGTGGAACTGGACCGGGACCTGGTGGCGGGGCTGCGGCAGCGGTTCGGGGTCGACGGGCGCTTCACCCTGATCGAGGGGGATGTGCTGGAGCTGGCGCTGCCCTTCCCCGACCGTCCCGCTCCGACCAAGGTGGTCGCCAACATCCCCTACAACATCACCGGACCACTGCTGGAGCTGCTGGTGGGGCGCCTGGGCCGGCCGGCCCCCTGCCGCTTCGAGAAGCTGGTGCTGCTGGTGCAGCAGGAGGTGGGCCAGCGGATCCGGGCCCGACCGGGCTCCAGCGCCTTTTCGGCCCTCAGCGTGCGCCTGCAGCTGCTGGCCCGCTGCAGCAGCGTCTGCCCGGTGCCGCCCCGCTGCTTCTCTCCGCCGCCGAAGGTCACCTCGGAGGTGATCGTGATCGAGCCCGTCCCGCCGGAGTCCCTGCCGCCGCTGGCCCAGGCCCTGGCGGTGGAGCGGCTGCTGACGCGCTGCTTCGCCGGCCGGCGCAAGATGCTGCGCACCACCCTGGCGGGCCTGCTGCCGGCGCCGGACCTGCTGGAGGTGGCCGCCGCCGCCGGCGTCGATCTGCAGCAGCGGCCCCAGGAGCTTGGCCCCGACCGCTGGCTGGCGCTCGCCACCGGCTTGAATCGGGCATCGAGCGCCGATCCCGGCGGAGCGTGATCCCGATGGCTGATGTGACGGTGCGGGCCCCCGCCAAGATCAACCTGCACCTGGAGGTGCTGGGTCTGCGGCCGGACGGCTACCACGAGCTGGCGATGGTGATGCAGAGCATCGACCTGGCCGACACCCTGGTGCTGCGCTCCACCGCCGACGCCACGATCCGGCTGCGCAGCGACAGTCCGGAGCTGCCCAGCGATGGCACCAACCTGATCGTCAGGGCAGCGGAGCTGCTGCGCTCCCGGGTGGGCCTGCCGGAACTGGGTGTGGACATCACGCTGCACAAGCGCATTCCCATCGGCGCCGGCCTGGCGGGGGGCTCGAGCGATGGGGCCGCCGCCCTGGTGGGTCTCGATGCCCTCTGGGGCCTGTCCCTGGGCACGGCGCGGCTGCACGGGCTGGCGGCCGCGCTGGGATCCGACATGCCGTTTTGCCTGGAGGGCGGCACCCAGCTCTGCTTCGGCCGCGGTGAGCGGCTCGAGCCCGTGACGGCCGCCGGGGCGCCTGGCCAGGCGGTGTTGCTGATCAAGCATCCGGAGGCCAGCGTCTCCACCCCCTGGGCCTACGGCCGCTGCCGGGACCTGCGCGGTGATTTCTATCTCGACGCCGAGGAGGACTTCGAGCAGCGGCGCCAGGCCCTGCGCCGGGGCCCCCTGGTGGCGGCCCTGGCCGGCCAGGGGCCGCTGCCCCACCTGCGCAACGACCTGCAGGCGGTGGTGGAGCCGGAGGTGGAGAGCATCCGCGCCGGCCTCGACCTGCTGCGCCGCGGTCCGGGGGTCCTGGCCGTCGCGATGAGCGGGTCCGGGCCGAGTCTCTTCGCGCTCCACCCGGACCTGGCCACGGCTGAGGCGGCCCGGGCCGCCCTGGCGGAGCCGCTGGCAGCGCTGGGCTTCGTCGCCTGGTGCTGCCGCTGCGGCGGATCCGGTGTCAGCCTGGTGACGGATGGATCCGCGCCATGACCGACGAACGCCCCGCCCCGCCGCCGCGCAAGGGACCCCTCAGTTTCCTCTCCGGAGCCCTCACCAGCGGTCTGCTGGCCTGGCTGAGCCTGGGGGTGAGCCAGCGGGTGGTGGGCTGGTACGTGACCCATCCGCCCCACTTCGACTCGGCCTTCGCCCAGAGCATCGCCACCGCCATGAAGACCCTGATGGTGGGCATGTGCTTCCTGGCCACCTTCACCTTTGCCTTCATCGGCCTGGGGCTGTTCCTGGTGTTCATCCGCAGCCTTTGGCCGGCCAAGGCGGAATCCCCTTCCTAAGCTTCGGCCGACCTGCCCCTTTCCCCGATGACACCCCACGATCTGGGTCTGCTGGTGGTCCTGCTGCTGCCGGGCATGCTCCTGTCGGTCCTGCTGCTCAGCACCTTCGCCGCCGGCGGCTGAGATAGGTTGGCCGCGCACAGGCCCCTGCTCCGTGGCTGAAACTCTTCTGTTCAACGCCCTGCGCGAAGCCATCGACGAGGAGATGGCCCGCGACCCCCATGTCTGTGTCATGGGAGAGGACGTGGGCCATTACGGCGGCTCCTACAAGGTCACCAAGGACTTGTTCGAGAAGTACGGCGAACTGCGGGTGCTGGACACCCCCATCGCCGAGAACAGCTTCACCGGCATGGCCGTCGGCGCCGCCATGACCGGCCTGCGGCCGATCGTGGAAGGCATGAACATGGGCTTTCTGCTGCTGGCCTTCAACCAGATCTCCAACAACATGGGGATGCTGCGTTACACCAGCGGCGGCAACTACACGATCCCGGCGGTGGTGCGCGGACCCGGCGGTGTCGGCCGCCAGCTCGGTGCCGAGCACAGCCAGCGCCTCGAGGCCTACTTCCATGCCGTGCCGGGCATCAAGATCGTGGCGGTGAGCACCCCCACCAATGCCAAGGGCCTGATGAAGGCCGCCATCCGCGACAACAATCCGGTGCTCTTCTTCGAGCACGTTCTTCTCTACAACCTCAGCGAGGAGATCCCCGAGGGCGATTACATCTGTGCTCTCGACCAGGCCGAGGTCGTCCGTGAAGGCAAGGACGTCACGATGCTCACCTATTCGCGCATGCGCCACCACTGCCTCAAGGCGGTGGAGCAGCTGGAGGCGGAAGGGGTCGATGTCGAGCTGATCGACCTGATCAGCCTCAAACCCTTCGACATGGAGACCATCGCCCGCTCGATCCGCAAGACCCACAAGGTGGTGGTGGTGGAGGAGTGCATGAAGACCGGCGGCATCGGTGCCGAACTGATCGCCCTGATCACCGAGCACTGCTTCGACGACCTCGATGCCCGGCCGGTGCGCCTCTCCTCCCAGGACATCCCCACCCCCTACAACGGCAATCTGGAGAACCTCACGATCATCCAGCCCCACCAGATCGTCGCCGCGGCGCACGATCTGAAGGCGGGTCGACGCTGAGATGGGACGCCAACAGGGCTGGTTCGCCCTCATCCTCGCCCTCACCATCGCCTCCGGGGCCCTGCTGGCCAACTACGGCCTGCAGCTCGGCCTCGATCTCCGCGGCGGCAGCCAGCTCACCCTCCAGGTGATGCCAGCCGGCGCCATCACCCGGGTCGATGCCGAGCAGCTGGAGGCCGTCAAGGACGTGCTCGAGCGCCGCATCAACGGCCTGGGCGTGGCCGAGTCCACCCTCCAGGCCGTGGGCAGCGACCAGCTGGTGCTGCAGCTTCCGGGCGAGCAGGATCCCAGCCAGGCGGCCCGGGTGCTCGGCAGCACGGCCCTGCTCGAGTTCCGGGCCCAGAAGCCCGGCACCGAGGAGGAGATGCGCGGCCTCCTGGGCCTCAAGCGCCAGGCAGAGTCGGTGCTGCGGTCCAAGCGGCCCCCCTCCGCCAGCGACGACCCCACCGCAACGGCTCCGCCGGCGCCGGCCTCCCTTTCGTCGGAGGATCTGGCCAAGGCGCTCACCTCCCTCGGGATCCAGGTTCCCGCCGGCAGCAGCGAGGTCGACCAGCTGGAGCTGCTCCTCCGGGAGACCAACCGCCGCATCCTTGCCCTCTACGGGCCCCCGCTGATCACCGGCAAGGACCTCACCAGCGCCGGCCGCCAGCAGCAGGCCACCGGAACCGGCTGGGAGGTGACCCTGGGCTTCAATCGTGAAGGGGGCGAGAAGTTCGCCGCCCTCACGCAATCGATCGCCGGCACCAACCGGGTGCTCGGCATTGTTCTCGATGGCCGCTCGATCAGCGAGGCCAGCGTCGGTGAGCAGTTCAAGGTGGCCGGCATCACCGGCGGCTCCGCGTCGATCACCGGCAACTTCAGCGCCGAGGAGGCCCGCGACCTGGAGGTCCAGCTGCGGGGGGGCTCCTTGCCGCTGCCGGTGAAGATCGTCGAGGTGCGCACCGTCGGCCCGTCCCTGGGGGCTGAGAACATCCGTTCCAGCCTGGTGGCGGGCCTCTCGGGCCTGGCCCTGGTGGCCGTCTTCATGGTGGTCGTCTACCGACTGCCCGGGATGGTGGCGGTGGTCGCCCTCAGCCTCTATGCCCTGTTCAACCTGGCCATCTACGCCCTGTTGCCGGTCACCCTCACCCTTCCCGGGATCGCTGGCTTCATTCTCTCGGTGGGCATCGCCGTCGATGCCAACGTTCTGATCTTCGAGCGGATCAAGGAGGAGCTCCGGGCCGGCAACACCCTGATCCGCTCCATCGACACAGGCTTCTCCTTGGCCTTCTCCTCGATCGTCGACGGCCACGTCACCGGCCTGATCAGCTGTGCCGCCCTGTTCTTCCTGGGGACCGGTCTGGTCAAGGGCTTCGCCGTCACCCTGGCGATCGGCCTGCTGCTCAGCCTGTTCACCGCCCTCACCTGCACCCGCACCCTGCTGCGGCTGCTGATGAGCTACCCCGCCCTGCGGCGCCCCACCTACTTCCTTCCCGCCCGCCAGCTGCCTCCCGTCCGCTCCGGTGCGGCCCCGGCAGGGGCGGCCTGAATGACCGCCATGACCTCCGTCCCCTCCCCTCGCTTCCGCATCAACCGCCACCGGCGGCTGGCCTGGCTGGGCTCGGGGCTAGCCTGCGGCCTCAGCCTGCTGGGGCTGGCTCTCTGCTGGCTGAACCCGGCCATCGGCGCCCCCCTGCGGCCCGGCCTTGATTTCACCGGCGGCACCCAGGTGCAGGTGGAGCGGGACTGCGCCCCCTGCAGGCCTGTCACCCCCGAGCAGGTGCGCCAGGGACTGGCCAACCTCACCCTGCCCGCCCCGGAAGGGGAGCGCCCCCCCAGCCTGGGCAGCGCTTCGGTTCAGGTGCTCGACGGCGGCCGCTCCCTGCTGCTGCGCCTGCCCGCTCTCGAGGCCGAGCAGAGCACGGCGCTGGTCGATGACCTGGCCACCCGGTACGGCCCGCTGCGCTCGACCGGCACCTCGGTGAACACGATCGGACCAACCCTCGGCTCGCGGCTCCTGCGGGGCAGCCTGATTTCCCTGCTGGTCAGCTTCGTGGGAATCTCCGTGTTCATCTCTTTCCGCTACAGCGGCATCTTTGCTGTGCTGGCCCTGCTGTGCCTGGCCCACGACGTGCTGATCACCTGTGGGCTCTTCGCCTGGCTGGGCCTCCTCCAAGGCATCGAGGTCGATTCCCTGTTCGCCGTTTCCCTGATCACGATCGCCGGCTACTCGGTCAACGACACGGTGGTGGTCTACGACCGGATCCGGGAGCAGCGCCGCACCCTCGGTGAGCTCCCCTTGGCTGATCAGGTGGATGTGGCCGTGGATGCCACGCTCACCCGCTCCCTCTACACCTCCTTCACCACCCTGTTGCCCCTGGTGGCCCTGATCTTCTTCGGCGGCAGCACCCTGTTCTGGTTCGCCGTGGCGCTCACGGTGGGCATCGCCGTCGGCAGCTGGTCGAGCATCGGCCTGGCCCCCACCCTGCTGCCGGTGTTCTCGAAGCGATGAGCGGCCCATACCGTCCCGAGGCGTCCCGTCGCGGCTGGCCCCTGCTGCCGCTGGTGCTCCTGGTGCTGGCCCTGATCGATCTGCGGGTGGAGCTGATCCTGCTCTGGGACCACCTCACCCTCACCTCCCTCACCGCCGCTGTCCGCTCCCACCTCCTGGCCGTCACGGTGCTGGTGGCCCAGCCCTCCCTCTGGCACCACTACCGCCGGGTCCGCTGCTGAGGCGATCAGGCCCCCAAGGGTGGATCCCGATGATCAGGCCCGATCCCAGCGGTCCATCACGTCCCGGACGAGCACTTCCTCGCAGGCCACCTGCAGCACCACCACCAGCGGCAGGGCCAGCAGCAGACCCGGCAGCCCCAGCAGGGCCCCCAGGCTCAGCTGGGCCATCAGCGCCACCGTCGGCAGCAGGTTGACGGTGCGGCTGAGCAGCAGCGGGGTGAGCAGGAAGGCTTCGCCGTTCTGGAGCAGCAGCCGCAGCACCAGCACCTGGAGCACCTTGGCCGGCGAGATCAGCAGGGCGACCGCCAGCGGCAGCAGGGTGGCGGCGGTGGGACCGATGGTGGGCACGAAGGTGAGCAGGCCGCAGACCAGGCCGCTGAGCAGGGCCAGCGGCACCTGCAGCAGGGCCAGGCCCGCCCAGGTGGTGACGAACACCACCGTGCCCGAGATGGTCATGCCCGCCAGCCAGCCTCCGAGGGCCTCGCGGCATTCCCCCAGGAGCTGCTGCATGCGGGGGCGGTAGAACCGCGGCGTGGCGGCGATCAGCAGCCGCTGGTGGCTGGCCGGATCGAGTGCCATCAGGATCGCCAGCAGCAGCATCAGCAGCAGCTGGATGGTGCTGTTGGCCGCGCCCCCGGCCACCCCCAGCAGCTGGCCGCCCAGGGGCTGCAGCCGGTCCCACAGGGTTCCTTCGGCCAGCTGCCGCTCCAGGTCCCGCAGTAGGGGGGTGCTGGGCACCACCTTGCCGAGCCGCTGGATCAGTTCGGGCACCAGCTGGCTGAACTGGCGCACCTGGTCGATCAGTTCCGGCAGCAGCAGATTGGCGAGCGCCCAGCCAATCACCAGCAGGACCAGCAGCACCAGCGACAGGGCCGCCCCCCGGTTCAGCGGGGTCAGCCGCCGCAGCAGGCTGGTGGGCACATCGAGGGCCACCGCCAGCACCACGGCGCCGAAGAGGATCAGCAGCACCCAGCGCAGTTCCCAGAGCAGCAGGAACAGCGCCACCAGGGCCAGGGCCCCGAGCAGGGTGCGAGCCTTCATGTCTGCCGCCGTTCCCGCTTCCAGGGATCGAGGATGTCATGGATCAGCACATCCCGCAGCAGCACCTGGAGGCACACCGCCAGGGGCAGGGCCAGCAGCAGGCCGAGGGGACCGAACAGCAGGGTGAACAGCAGCTGGGCGGTGAGGGTCAGGCCGGGCAGCAGCTGCAGCTGGTGGTGCATCACCGAGGGGGTGATGACGTAGCTCTCCAGGTTCTGAATGATCACGTAGGTCACCAGCACGGCCAGCGCCTTCCAGGGGGCATCCAGCAGGGCCACCGACATCGGAAAGACCGTGCTCAGGGTGGGTCCCACGTTGGGGATGATGTTGAGCAGCCCCGCCAGCAGGGCGTTAGCCGCCACCAGCTTCACCCCCAGCAGGGACAGGCCGATGGCCGCCAGCAGGCCCACACAGACCGAGCTGATCAGCACCCCCACCATCCAGCTGCTCAGGGCGGTGCCGCAGGCCACCAGCACCTGCCGCAGCCGGCGCCGGTAGAAGGAGGGGGCCAGCAGCAGCAGGGCCTCCCGGTAGCCGGTGGGCTGGGAGGCCACCATCAGGGAGACGGCCACCACGAACAGGGTCTGGAGCAGACCGGCGCCGAGGTTGCCGGCCACCCCCACCAGGCCGATCGCGCCGCCGCCGAGCCGGCCCAGCAGGTCGGGGGGGAGGGTGGCGGGAATCGACAGGGTCGATTTCAGCCAGTCCAGGCTGCCGTCCCGGCGGCCGTAGACCATCTGGGAGGCCCCCTCGAGGGCCTGGCGCAGCAGCTTCAGCAGCTCGGCCCAGGCGCGCGGCACCTGCAGCAACAGTTCGCGGAACTCGGCGATGAAGGGTGGGATCACCACCGTGGCGACCACCAGCACCACCAGGCTGACCAGCAGCAGGGCCAGCAGCAGGGCGATGGGCCGGGCGACGCCGATCCGCTCCCGGATGGCGCCCACCAGGGTGCAGAGGGCCATGGCGAGCACCACGGCGGCGAACAGCAGGATCAGGGCGTCACGCAGGCTCCACAGCAGAACGAGCGCCGCCAGTAGGGCGATCAGGCCCAGCCACTGGCCGAATTTCAAACCTCCTCCTGAGCCTCCTCGGCCGACTCATCGCCCTGGCCGGCAAAGCCCAGGCCATGGCCCTCGGCGTAACGCTGGGCGAAGCGCATGAAGCGCTCGAAGTCGGCGGTGCTCTTCCAGGTGTAGGTGGCTTCCAGGGCGCTGGCCTTGCCGTTGACGAAGCGGGCCTTCACCTCCCGGGTCACCATCTCCCCTTCCTCATCGAGCATGAACATGCCGGTGATGTCCCCCACCGACTGGGGGGCGAGGGCTTCGGGCTCCTCGAACACGAAGGTGGCCTGGCCGGTGCGGCCATCCCGGGAGCGGGTCAGGCGGATGTCGGGCACGACCGTCTCGTCCACTCCGCGGAAGAACTGAATGGCGGCGGCCATGGCACTCGCTCAAAAGGTGACTTTAGGCAGAGCCCGTCCTGGCCCTTTGCGGGGCTTCATGGCCGGACCCCGGACCCCAGGCCAGTGCCCATTGCTCCTGACATAGTGGGACCCACCCTGCTGCCTTTCCGGCCGCTCGTCTCCCCCATGCTCTCCGGTCCTCCGGTTTCCAGCACCGTCGATGCCGATCAGCTGCTGGAGCGTTTCCTCACGGGCTCGGTCCGTCAGCGTCGCAGCCTGCTGGCCACCCTCGGCCAGGCCGGCACGGCCCTGCTGGATCTGATCCCGGACCGTCTCGACCACCTCGACGCCACCGGAGACGACTGGGCCGCCGGCCACCTGATCCAGCTGGTGCTGGCCTCCGGAGACACGGCCCGCCAGGAGGCCCTGCAGGCCCGCCATCCGCAGGGCTGGCTCGCCGTCACCAGCGTCGCCGGGCTCGACTACGCGCCGCTGCAACTGCACCTGATGCGGCAGGCGTTCGAGGAGGCCGACCGACTCACCAGCGAGCACCTGAGGCAGCTGGCCGGCGCGGGGGCCGTGCGCCGCGGCTACGTCTATTACAGCGAGGTGGCGACCATGCCCGTCACCGATCTCACCAGCCTCGACCGCCTCTGGACCTGCTACTCCCAGGGGCGCTTCGGCTTCTCGGCCCAGGCCCGGCTGCTGCTGGCCTGCCAAGGGCAGTGGGAGCGACTCTGGCCCCGGCTGGGCTGGAAGACCGACGGCACCTGGACCCGCTACCCCGGCGCCTTCCGGTGGTCGATCGACGCCCCCGAAGGCCACATGCCCCTGATCAACCAGCTCCGGGGCGTGCGCCTGATGGATGCCCTTCTGCAACATCCCGCCATCCAGGCGCGTCTGGAGGAGGCAGCGGCGGGGCGCCCGCGTTAGGTTCCGGTGAGGCGAATGGGAATTCCTGCTTCATGCAGCTCCGCTGGGCCGACTACATCACCCCCTCCACCCTGCAGCTGGCCCCGCTGGTGGAGTTGCTTCTCGAACCCATCGGCTGCGCCCTGCGCCAGGCGGAGCTGCAGCTCGGACTCCAGGAGGCCCTGGTCAATGCGGTGCGCCACGGCAACGGCTGCGATCCGGGCAAGTGCCTGAGGATCCGGCGGATTGTCACGCCGCGCTGGGTGGTCTGGCAGGTGCAGGACGAAGGCCCCGGACTTCCCGTCCATGCCCGCCACGCCTGCCTGCCCTGCCAGGAGGATGCTCCCTCCGGCCGGGGACTGTTCCTCATCCACCACTGTTTCGACGACGTGCGCTGGAGTGGTCGCGGCAACCGCCTGCAGCTGGCGGCCCGCCGGGCGGCGGTCAGCGCCCGTGCGCCGGACAGCCCGGATCGCTGATCTCGGCCTTGAGCCAGGCCTGGGCGTTCTCCAGCAGGGCGATGGCGCGCAGACGGCCGTCGGTGGACGCGGTGGCGCCGGGATCGTCGGCGGCGAGCAGCTGCACCAGCGCCGCCGCCACCTGTTCGGCGGCCCGCCGGGGCCGCTGACGCTTCAGGGCGTGCCACTCCCGATCGCCGATGCTGAGCTGGCGGTGCAGGCGCTCGGCCAGGGGCAGGGCGTCGGCGGGCCAGGAGCGGTTCGCCGGGACGGCGGCGGTGGCCGTTGCGGGCGATCCGGCTGGAGCGGCGGGGGCTTCCACTGGACGATCGAACCGAAGTGGATCCATCCTGTCGCTCCAGGCCACGCCCTGTCGATCGCGCCCCCATGAGACGTCCCCAGCGCCCACGCCGTCCCCCGTCCCCGGGAGTGCTCCACCACCTGGCGGCGGTGCTGAGCCTGGCCGGGCGCTCCGGAGCGGTGGCCACCAGCGGTGTCAGCCTGCGCCGCCGCCGCCAGCGGTTGGAGCTGGCCCAGCGGCTGCTGGACCCGCTCCCGGAGGCGCTTCTGCCACGGGGGCGCCACGGTGATCGCTTCTGGACGGCCCTGCGCTGGGGGGGGCTGGGGCTGCTGCTGGCCTGGCTGCTGCGGCCCTGACTCAGGCGTTGGCTTCGCCGACGAACTCGAGCGGATGGGGCCGCTGCTCCAGTGCCTGCAGCTCCCGGCGCTTCAGGGCGATCCAGTCCTCGAGCAGCCCCCGGCCGAAGACATCACCGGCCAGCAGGTAGTCCTGGTCGTCGGCCAGGGCCGTCAGGGCGGCGCCGAGGTCGGTGGGCAGGGCGGCAGGCTCGGCGCCCTGCCGATCAGCAGGGCCGGGAGTGGCCACCCCCGCGGCGTGCTCCCGATCGGCGGGGGGACCGGGATCGATCTGGTACCGCACCCCGTCGAGGCCAGCCAGGAGCATGGCGCTGAAGGCCAGGTAGGGATTGGCCAGCCCGTCGGCCTGGCGCAGCACCAGTCGGCGGCGGCCGGGGTCCCCGTCGGGCTCGGGAATGGCGACCACGGTGGCGGAGTCGTGGCGGGCATAGGCCAGCCGAGTCGGCGCCTGGGGCCCGCTTCCCAGCCGCCGGTAGCTGTTGGTGCCCGGGTTGGTGAAGGCGGCCAGCGACGGGCCGTGGCGCAGCAGCCCCCCCAGGTACCAGCGGGCGGTCTGGGACAGCTCGCCGTAGGTCCCTTCCCCAGCGAACAGGGGATGGCCGGTCCTCCACAGGCTCTGGTGCACCACCAGGCCCGCGCAGGTGGCGTCGAGGCTGGGCCGGGGCAGGAAGGTGGCGCTCCAGCCGTGGCGGCGGGCCACGTTCCGCACCACGTAGCGGCTCACCATCAGGGCGTCGGCGGCCCGCAGCGGATCGTCGCTCGCCAGCGTGAGGTGCTGCAGGGGACCTGCCGCAGGCTGGAGCGGCAGGCGGGCGCGGATCCCCAGGGCCGCCAGGGTCAGCCCCAGCTCGCTGTGGATCGCCTCCGGGATGGCGCTGCCGAGGGCGACCCGACAACCGCAGCCGAGGTCGTCGGCGTCGGAGGCGAGCTCCTGGAACAGGAAGAAGCCGGCTTCGATGCCGAAGCGGGCGGCATCGGCCAGTCCGCTGCCCGCCAGCAGGGTGAGGGCACGGGCCGCCAGGCTGCGCGGGCAGTGGCGCCGCGGCCGATCGCCGTCGGGCGGCCCCTCGACCGCGGCGATCAGGCTGAGGCTCCGGGGGGAGAGGAAGGGGTCGATCCAGGCGGTGGCCGGGTCGGGGTGGAACACCCGGCCGTCGAGGGTCACGCCGTGCTGGAAGGCCCCCTCCCCGAAGCGATGCGCCTCCAGGCCGATCGACAGCCAGCGCCCCTCCAGGTCCGTCACCTTGAGGTCGATGCGCTCGATGCCGTCGTCTCCGAGGCGGCGCAGGACGTCCTGGGCGGAGGTGACCATGGCGGGAGGCGGATGGGAAGGCTGCCGCCACGATGGTGCCCCCCCGATCGGCCGGTGGCCGCGTAACCGTTTCTGTCAGATTCCCCAGAACCAGCCGCAGGACAGGAATCTGGCGGATTGCGAGTGCTACCTTCCGCTTCAGGTGCGTCGATCCGTTTCGTCCATGCGAGATGCCATCACCGGTCTGATCGGTCGCTACGACCAGCTGGGCCGCTACTTCGATCGCTCGGCGATCGATCGGATCGATTCCTATTTCGCTCAGGCAGAGGTGCGGCTGGCCGCCGTCGAGCTGATCAACCGGGAAGCCGCCACCATCGTGCGGGAGGCGGCCCAGCGCCTCTGGCTGGAGGACCCTGAACTGCTGCTCCCCGGCGGCAACGCCTACACCACCCGGCGTCTGGCGGCCTGTCTGCGCGACATGGATTATTTCCTGCGCTATGCCAGCTACGCCCTGGTGGCCGACGACTTCACCATCCTCGACGAGCGTGTGCTCAACGGTCTCGACGACACCTACAAGAGCCTGGGGGTGCCCACCGGCCCCACCGTTCGCAGCATCGCCCTCCTCGGTGAGGTGATCGCCGAGATGCTGGCCGATGCCGGCATGGCCGACACCGCCCTCGTGCGGGCCCCCTTCGAGCACCTCTGCCGCGGCCTCTCCTCCAGCAACGTCCGGGCCCGCTGAGGCGACCGTTCCCTAATCTCAGTCCACTTCTGCCGCCTCACCAGGTCTTGCCTCCTCTCCCAGTGCCTCCCTCCGTCAACAGCGCCCACCGGCTTGCCCTGGACCCCATCGCCACCCCCGAGCGCCTGCTGCTGGGTCCAGGTCCCTCCAACGCCCACCCCACGGTGCTGCAGGCTCTGGCCAGGATGCCGATCGGCCACCTGGATCCCCTCTACATCGATTTGATGGGTGAGGTGCAGGAACTGCTCCGCTACGCCTGGCAGACCGACAACCGGCTCACCATCCCGATGAGCGGCACCGGCAGCGCCGCCATGGAGGCGACCCTGGCCAACACCATCGAACCGGGCGACAAGGTGCTGGTGGCGGTGATGGGCTACTTCGGCCAGCGCCTGGTCGACATGGCCGGTCGCTACCGGGCCGAGGTGGTCACGATCGAGCGGCCCTGGGGAGAGGCCTTCGACCTGGCCGAGATCGAGGCGGCCCTGATCGCCCACAAGCCCGCCATCCTGGCGATGGTGCACGCCGAGACCTCCACCGGCGTCTGCCAGCCGATGGAGGGCATCGGTGACCTCTGCCGCCAGCACGACTGCCTGCTGCTGCTGGATACGGTCACCTCCCTGGGGGCGGTGCCGCTGCACATCGACGCCTGGAAGGTGGATCTGGCCTACAGCTGCAGCCAGAAGGGCCTCAGCTGCCCCCCCGGACTGGGCCCTTTCACGATGGGGCCCCGGGCCGAGGCCAAGCTGGCCGCCCGCTCCGGCAAGGTGCCCAACTGGTACCTCGATGTCTCCCTGCTCAACAAGTACTGGGGCAGCGACCGGGTGTACCACCACACCGCCCCGGTGAACATGAATTTCGGCATGCGGGAAGCCCTGCGGCTTCTGGCCGAAGAGGGGCTGGAGGCCGCCTGGGCCCGCCACCGCGGCAATGCTGAGCGCCTCTGGGCCGGCCTGGAGCGGCTGGGCCTCGAGTTGCACGTCAGCGAGCCCCTGCGGCTGGCCACCCTCACCACCGTCCGGATCCCCGAGGGGGTCGACGGCAAGGCCTTCAGCCGCCACCTGCTCGACCGCTTCGGCATCGAGGTGGGTGGCGGGCTCGGCGATCTGGCCGGCAAGGTGTGGCGCATCGGCCTGATGGGTTACAACAGCACCCCAGAGAACGTCGACCGCCTGCTCGCCATCGTCGAGAGCGAGCTGCCCGCCTTCCGGCCGTCGCCGGCGGCGGTTGCGGCCGGGGTCGCCTGAGTCAGGCCGGGCCCTGCCCCGCAGCCCGTAGCGCCTGCCGGGCTTGGCGCCGCTGCCGGAACCAGTCTTCCAGCTGTGCCCCGGCCCGCTCCCCCAGCACGCCCCCCCGCACCACCATGTGGTGGTGGGCGCTGGGGTGCCGCGACAGATCCAGGCTGCCGCCGAGGCCGCCCCGCTTGGGATCGGCCGCCCCGTAGATCACCGTGCCCACCCGCGCCTGGATCAGGGCGCCGGCACACATCGGACAGGGCTCGAGGGTCACCAGCAGGGTGCAGCCATTGAAGCGCCAGTCGCCCCGGGTTGCCGCCGCCCGGCGCAGGGCCAGCAACTCGGCGTGTCCCAGGGGGTCCGCCCGCCGGTGGCGCCGGTTGCTGCCCCAGCCCACACAGCGGCCGGCCTCATCCAGCAGGGCCGCCGCCACCGGGATCTCCCCCCCGGCCCCGGCCGCGTCGGCCAGGCGCAGGAGCCGGTCCATCCACAGCAGGCTGGCGGCATCATTCAACATGGACCTCTTCTAGCCATGCCTCCGGCGGGGCAAACGGCAGAATGCCGAAGCCCCCACCGTCGCCGTTGGCCAGTGTCCCCCCCGCCCAGCGGCCAGCGCCGCCCCCCAGGGAGTGCGGCTCCTTTGTGGATCCGTTCCAGGTGGACCCCGCGCTCGAGGCTTTCCTGCAGCAGGCGTCGACCCTGCTGTGCCGCTGGCTTGGCCAGGCCGGCCACGGAACCCCCCTTCCCGGACTGAGCGTGCTGCCGGTGGTGGAGCCGGAGGCCGAAGGCCTGGCCAGCGACCGGCTGCTGGCCGATCTGCAGCTGGTGATGGAGGGGGCCTACAACCCCAACCATCCCGGGGCCCTGGCCCACCTCGACCCGCCGCCCCTGTCGGCCTCGATCGTGGCTGACCTGATCTGCGCCGGACTGAACAACAACCTGCTGGCCGAAGAGCTCTCCCCCAGCCTGAGCCGCCTGGAGCGGGCCCTGTGCGCCTGGATGGCGGGACGTTTCGGCCTGCCTGAGGGCGCCGGCGGTGTGGCCGCCAGCGGCGGCAGCCTCAGCAATCTCATGGCCCTGGTCACCGCTCGCCACCATCGCGGGCTGGCGACCCGAGGCGATGCTGTCGTGCTCTGCAGCGAGGAAGCCCACGTCTCGCTGATCAAGGCCGTTGCCGTGATGGGCCTGCCGGCCGAGGCTCTCGTGCGGCTGCCGGTGAACGCTGCCGGCGGCCTGGAGCCCCTGGCGCTCGAGGAGCGCTTGGCCCGGCTCGACCGGGCCGGCATCCCCGTGATCGCTGTGGTGGCCACGTCCGGTACGACCGTGCGGGGCGCCCTCGATCCCCTGGAGCCCATCGCCGCCCTCTGCCGGCGCTACGGCCACTGGCTGCACGTCGATGGGGCGATCGGGGCGATCTTCGCCTTCAGCGAGCGACTCCGGCCCCTGCTGGGCGGCCTGGGGCTGGCCGATTCGATCACGGTCAACCCCCAGAAGCTGCTCGGCATCACCAAGACCTCCTCCCTGCTGCTGCTGGCCGACCCCCGCCACCTGCAGCGGGCCTTCGGCACCGGTCTGCCCTACATGGAGCCCAGCTGGGGCGGCGGCCACCAGGGGGAGGCGGGCCTGCAGGGCACCCGGCCGGGGGAGATCCTCAAGCTCTGGCTGGGGCTGCGCCAGCTGGGGCTTGATGGCATGGCCGCCCTGGTTGAGGCGGCGGTTCGGCGCCGCAGCGAGCTGGAGCGGCGGCTGCGGGCCGTCGGCGGCCTGAGCCTCTGCAGCGGGCCCCTGCACCTGCTCGCCTTCCGGCCGGAGGGCTGCGACGCGTCCGTTGCCGAACGCTGGAGTGCGGCCACCCGGGCGGCCCTGCTGGGCGAGCAGCTGATGCTCTCGCGGCCCGTCTACCGGGGGTTCCACCATCTCAAGGCGGTACTCGGCAACCCCCACACCGGCAGCGAGCACCTGGAGCGGCTGGCCCTGGTGGTCCAGCGGAGCCTGGCGGAGGCTTCCGATGGCTGAACCGAAGCCGGATCCGGTGCGGCCGCCGCTCCCCGCCACTGACCGCCGCGGCCGCTGGGTGGCGATCCTGACCGGCGCCCTTTCGATCCTGATCGGGGTGGCCTATCTGGTGCTGATCACCGTCCTGGATTCCCGCGGTCCTCTGCAGCCCCCGCCCCCCGAGGCCCTGGGCGTGGCGGCAGCCGCCGCGCCTGCCGCTGCTGCAGCGGTTCCACCACCCGGCTCAGGGCCGTCTCCAGGAAGCGACGCAGCATCCCCTCCCGCTGGTTGAGGTCGTATTCGCGCTGCAGCACCTCCTGCAGCCCGCCATCCCCCCAGTCCTGGTTCTGGCGGAAGTAGGTGATGAAGCTGCGGCCCGCCACCCGTGTGAGCCAGGCGGCGCTGACCGCCTGCACCGCCCGGCTGACCACCAGCGCGGGAAGGTTGAGACTCAGGGCCGAGGTGATCAGACCGACTCCCCCCTTGACCAGGCCGAGGCCCGCCAGGGTGCGGCCCACCGACAGGGCCAGATCCTGGGCGCTCTCGCGGCTGAGGCTGACGCCGTAGACACGGCCGATCTCCACCACCATCTGGGCGTTGACCGCGGCGGTGGCCAGCAGGTCGATCCCCGGCAGCGGCGTCACCATCACCACCCCGGCGCCGATCCACATGTACCGGTCGACGATCGTGCCGGCATCGCTGCGGCGCTGGCGGTCGAGCAGATCCTGGCTGGCCTGGCTGAGGCGCCGGCACTGCAGCAGCAGGTTGTCGGCGATCAGTTCCTCGCCGTCGGCATGGAGGACAGCGGCGATGCGGCGCAGCAGGGCCTCCACCTCCGGCTCCGGCTGCAGCGGCCGGCCGCCGGGCATGGGCACGCTCTGGGGGGCGGCGCTGGCGGGGATCACATCCTCGGGACCGAGGCGGGCGGCGCAGCGCTGCCGCAGCAGCCCCAGCAGGCGCCGCTCCTCCTCCTCGCCGCGCAGGTCGCATTTGTTGAGCACCACCAGCAGCCGCTTACCCAGCCCCGCCAGGGCCTCGAACACCTCCAGCTCACTGGCCCGCAGGTCCCCGTCCAGCACCAGCAGCAGCAGGTCGGCCCGGGCGGCCAGCTCCCGGGCCAGGCGCTCCCGCTCCCGCCCCTGGCGGCCTGCTTCGAGAATGCCAGGGGTGTCCTCGAGGATCACGGCCCGACTCAGATCCCGCAGCCGCAGCCGGTAGCGGCTGGCGGCGGTGGTCGAGCCCATCGGCGCCCCCACCTCCCCCACCAGTTCCTGCAGCAGGGCGCGGATCAGGGAGGTCTTGCCGGTCGAGCCGGTGCCGAACACGACGATCACCAGGTCGCCCCGCTCCAGCTCCGCCTCCATCCGCTGCCGTTCCTGGCGCAGGGCCTCCCGCTCGACCGCGTCGCGCACCTGAGCCAGGGTGCGGTCGATGGCACCCAGGTTCCGCTGGGCCGCCTCCCGGCGGCTGGAGGGGACTGCCGCCGGGGCGGCCTTGCCGGGCCCCTTCGCTGCGCCCTGCCGCAGGCGGCGCAGCCAGGGCCAGCCCACCTGGGCCAGGGCCACCACCAGGGCCGCCAGCAGGATCAGCATCAACGGCCCCACCATCCAGTAGGGCAGCCAGGTGCTCAGGGTCCACTGCAGCTGCTGGATTGCCTGCAGCACCATGCCCAGCACCACCAGCACCAGCACCCCCAGAAAGACCCAGATCCAGAGCCGCGGCGGCAGCTTCACGGGCCCGGCGGTGCGGACCGCACGATCTCGCCGAACAGGGAGGCCGCCAGGGCGCTGCTGGCGGCGCTGGGGCTGTTGTCATCGTTGCCCAGCCAGATGCCGATCACCCACTGGCGTTTGGGGGCATAGCCCACGAACAGCAGGTCCCGGCCCTCGTTGGTGGTGCCGGTCTTGCCCCAGCTGCCGGCGCCCACGTAGGCGGCGCTGCCGGTGCCGCCGCTGACCACCGCCTCCAGCAGGGTCCGCATCGCCTTGGCGGTGGCGGGGCTCATCACCCGTCGCCCCGGGCTGGCGACGGCCCTGGCGCTGCCGGCGGTGGCCCGGCAATCGGCCCCCGCCGGTACTGCCCCCGCCTGGGAGGCGGCGCAGGCCTCGGCATCGGTGAGCCGCCGGATCGTGGTCGGGGCCCGCCAGAGCCCATCGGCGGCGACGGTGGCGTAGGCCGCCGTGAGCTCCAGCAGGGTGACCTCGCTCTGGCCCAGGGCCAGGCCCGGCACCGGGGCCAGGGGGCTGGTGAAGCCCAGGTCCCGGCCCTTGCTCACGACGGCGTCGAGGCCGTCCTTGCGGGCCAGCCGCAGGGCGGCGGTGTTGCTGCTGATCGCCATGGCCTGGCGCAGGCTGAGGCTGCCGCCGCAGCCGCTGCTGAAGTGCTGGCCGCCCCAGTCCAGCGGCCCGCAGGCGACCCGGTCCCCGGGCCGGGCGCCCCGCTCCAGGGCGACCACGTAGGGCACCAGCTTGAAGGTGCTGCCGGGCTGGCGCAGGGCCATCGAGGCCCGGTTGAACTGGCTCTGCAGGTAGTCCCGGCCGCCGGCGATGGCGCGGATCCCGCCGCTGCGGCTGTCGAGCACCACCACCGCCCCCTGGCTCACCCCCAGGGAGCGGCTGGCGTCGATGCGCTGGCGCAGCAGCAGCTCGACCCGCTCCTGCAGCAGCGGATCGAGGTGGGTGTCGATCAGGAAGTTGCCCTCGGCGGCCACCCCTTTGCCCACCTGGTTCTCCAGGTCGCGGCGCACCTGGTCGGTGTAAAAGGGCGCCCCGCGCTGCTGGGCGGAGCGGCAGGCCTCCGTGGCCAGCCGGATCGGCTGGCGCCGGGCCCGTCGGGCCTGGTCGGCGGAGATGCGGTTGGTGGCGGCCATCTTGTCGAGCACCTGGTTGCGGGAGGCGAGGGCCGCCGCGGGATCGACGCAGGGGTCGTAGCCGTTCGGGGAAGGGAGCAGGCCCACCAGCAGGGCGGCCTCCTCGAGCTTCAGCGCCGAAGCCGGACGGTTGAAGAAGCGCCGGGAGGCGTCCTCGAACCCCCAGACGGCTCCGAGATAGACCCGGTTCAGGTAGCTGAGCAGCAGCTCCTCCTTGCTGAAGCGGGCCTCCAGCTGCAGGGCCACCAGCAGCTCCCGCCACTTGCGTCCCAGGGTCTCCCCCTGCCCCACCTGCTCCGGGTAGAGGCTGCGGGCGATCTGCTGGGTGAGGGTGCTGCCGCCTTCCAGCACCCGGCCCCCCAGCAGGTTGGTGACCAGGGCCCGGGCGGTACCGATCGGGTCCACGCCCGGATGCCACCAGAAGCGGTTGTCCTCGCTGGCCAGCAGGGCATCGATCAGCACCGGCGGATAGGCCCCGAGCTCGGGAAGCTCCCGGCGCTTGCGATCGGCCACGGAGGCCACCGGTCGATCGTTGCGGTCGTAGAGGAGCAGGGGTCCCCGCACCGTCGCCAGGCTGCCGCGGGTGGGCACCTGCAGCAGGGACAGGGCCAGCAGCAGGCTGCCGCCGCCGGCCACGGCCGCCGCCACCCGGGCCCCCCAGTGCCCCAGCCGGTCGAGGCGGGTGCTGCCGTCACTCTCGAACAGAAGCGTGGGCAGATCCGCCTGATCGGCGGGTCCGAAGCGCACCCGGTCTCCCGGGCGCAGCACCAGTTCCCGCACCCGCCGGCCGTGCCACCACAGCCCGTTGGTGGAGCCGGCGTCGCTCAGCAGCCAGTGCCCGTCGTGGTTCTCCAGCAGGGCATGGTGACGGCTGACCGCCGTGTGGTCGATGACGATGGCGTTGTCGGCGGCGCGGCCGATCCGGTAGAGGCTGCCGTGCAGGGGCTGCTCCAGTTCCGGCAGGCCGGGCCGCAGCACCGTGAGCCGGGGGCCCGGGGTGCGGGGCCGCAGCCGCTGCTCCAGCCCTTCAAGGATGGCGGTCGGCATGGGGTCGCAGCAGGTCGATGAGGAAGCACGCCACGGCCAGGTTGATGGCGACGTCAGCGAGGTTGAAGATCGGGAAATGGATCGGGACGAACTCCAGGAAGTCCACCACGGCCCCGTGGCGCCAGCGGTCGATGCCGTTGCCGACGGCGCCCCCGAGCAGCAGTCCCAGGGCCAGCACGTTCCAGAGGCCGGCGGGAGGACGCCACAGGATCCAGAACACCAGGCCGAGGCTCACCAGGGCGCTCACCAGGCCCAGCTGGTTCGGCGCCCCGGCGAAGAGACTGAAGGCCGCCCCGGTGTTGCTGACGCGCTGCAGCTGCAGCAGGCCGGACAGCAGCGGCTGGACGCTGCCGCTGGCCAGGTGCTCGACGGCCCAGCGCTTGCTGAGCTGATCCAGCCCGACAGCGAGGGCCGCCAGCAGCAGGGGGACCAGTCGTTGGCGCAGGGATCGGGTCGTCACGAGGGCACCAGCAGCAGGCGGCGCAGCAGCCAGGCCAGGACACCGGCGGCGCAGCAGAGCAGCAGCTGGGGCAGCAGGGCCAGGCTGTAGCCCACCACCAGCGTCAGGGTGTCTCCGCCCCAACGACCGGCCAGACTGCCCAGGAGCAGGTTGGCGAGGCCGCAGAGATGCAGCACCACCAGGCCGATGGCGGCGGCGCCGGCGAGGGTCAGGGGATCGTCCATGCCTGGCTGTCGCGCCAGCTTGCCGGTGATCCAGGCGGACGGCAGGAAGCCCGCCAGGTAGCCGAAGCCCGGATCGAGCAGGTAGCCGACGCCGCCCCCTTCGTGGAACACCGGCAGCTGGAAAAGACCGACACTGAGATAGGCCACGGCCGCAAGGGTGGCACTGCGGGGGCCGCAGACCAGGGCCGTCAGCAGCAGGGCCGGCACCTGGAGGGTGATGCCGAGGGGTCGCACGGCCCAGCCCGCCGCCTCATGGACCGGAAAGGCCGCCGGTACCAGACCGCCGACAAGGATCAGGAGAAGGCCGGCGATCGCTCCGCTCCAGGTGGCAAGGGCCCGCAATGAACCGTCCGTGGCTGGCGCCCATCCTGCTGCAGCTAGGTTCGGCTGAGAAGGGCCCCCCCAGCCCGCCCGCCGGGCACCCGTACCGCCGGACCCCCCGTACCGCCGGATCCCTGTATCGATGCCGGATTCAACCCCCACCGACCCGCCCGCCGCGGAGGAGACGCCGCCGACGGTTCCGCCGGTGGAGATCCATCTGGGGGATGCGGTGCGGCTGCGTCAGCCGCTCCGCTACCTCAAGACCGCCGACCCGATGCCGATGCTGCGCCCGCCGGACCTGGTGGATCCCGGCGAAGTGGGGCGCGTGGTGGAGATCCGGGCTCTGGACCTGCGGGCCATCCGCTTCCGCCGCGGCACCTTCCTGATCAACGCGACGGATCTGGAACCCGCCCCGACCGACGGCTGAGGTCGTGGTTCTGCCAGGCCTGGTGCGCCTGCTCCAGCGCCGGGGCCGGACCCACCAGGCTCAGGGACGGGGAGGCGAGCCAGCGGCGGGCGGCCGCGCGCAGGTCCTCGGCGCCCAGGCCAGGGGCCCGCTCCAGCACCCGTCGCACATGGTCGGCGGGCAGGCCCTGGCTGAGCACCAGGGCCAGGCGCTCGGCGATCTGGGAGCAGGTCTGGCGTCCCATGGCGTCCTGTCCCTGGAACTTGGCCAGGGCCAGCAGCCTTGAACCTTCGTCCAGCGACTCCTCCAGGAGCCGTTGCCACTCGTCCAGCAGGCAGGTGGTGGCTTCGGCCACCCGCTCGGCCGAGGTGGACAGGTGCATCACGAACGGCGCGCCGCCGGCATGGGCCGGCAGGTGCACCCCGACGTCGTAGGCCAGACCACGCTCCTCCCGCATCGTGATGAACAGGCGGCTGGACATGCCGAGGCCCAGATGGGCCTGCAGCAGCCGCAGGGCCAGGGCGTCCGGGTGGGCCAGGGGAACGGTGGCGGCCCCCAGCATCAGCACCACCTGTTCGGTGTCCTGCACCTGCTGGCCCAGGTGCCCCGTGCCCAGGGGCGGACCGTCGAAGGGCCGGGTCACCGGGGAGTGGGTGCTCCAGGGGGCCGCCGTCAGCTCCCGCTCCAGCGCCTCCCCCAGGGCGGCGGGGGCGTCGCCGCAGAGCACCAGGACGGCGCCATCGTCGCCGAGCCGATCCACAAGGGGGTGGAGGTCGTCCGGCCCGAGGCCGGCCAGTTCCGCTTCGATGCCGAGGGGGTCATGGCCGTAGGGCCCGTCGCCGTAGAGCAGCCGGCGCAGCTGGTCATGGGCCAGCTGGAAGGGGTCCTCCTTCTGGCGCTGCAGCAGCTGCAGGTTGAGCTGGCGCTCGATCGCCACCTGCTCGGCCTCGAGCCGGGGCCGCCGGGCCATCGCCAGCAGCAGGGGCACCAGGGTGGTGGCGTCGGCGGCGGCGCACTTCAGGGCCAGCACCAGGCCATCCTCGTGGGCCTCCACCCGCAGGGCCGCACCGGCCCCCTCGACGCAGTCGGCGAGGGCCTCGGCATCGAGATCGGCGCAGCCGCGCGTCATGCTGCCGGCCAGCAGCTGGTGGGCACCGCGGGCCCCGGCGGGGTCGCGGCCGCTGCCGCCTGGGATGGCGAGGCGGGCCGCCAGGATCGCCGGGCCGGGCCGGTGCAGGATCCGCAGCGGCAGGCCGCCCTCCAGGATGCGGCTGTCCTCACTGCCGGGCGGGCGGCTGGCGGGTGGGGGGGCGATGCTCATGCCGGCACCGCCTCGAGCACGCAGGCCCGGGCCGGATCCAGCAGGGGCAGCAACTGCTCCTGGAGCCGCACCGGCGACCAGCGCTCCAGCAGCTCCAGGGGATGGCCCAGGGGTTGGGGCCGGCCCCAGAGGCGGCTGCTGCCGATCAGGGAGGCCACGCCGCCGGGGGATTCCAGGGAAAAGCGGTAGCCGTTGGCGACGAGGCGCCGGGCCCGCCCCCATTCCTGTTCCCCCAAGGCCTCCTGGCGGAGCTCCTGCCACACCTGGTCGATGGCCTGCCGCACCTCGCCCAGCTCCTCGGGATCGCAGACGGCCTCCAGCAGGGCGATGCTGCCGCCCTCCATGGCATGCAGGTCCAGGTCGATGCTTTCGACGATCTGGAGCTGCTCCCGCAGCCGTTCCACCAAACGGCTGCGGCGACCTTCCGCCAGCACGGTGGTGCCCAGGTCGGCCCCGACCATCGCCTCCACATCGGCGGCGGGCGGGAGCCACCACAGCATCAGCAGCCGGGCGGCCTCGAGCCGCGGCACCGCCAGCCGGTGCTCCCCCGGGGTGACGCGCAGGTCCGCCGGGACCATCGACGCGCCGCTCGCCGCCAGGGACGCGAGGGGGCCGCTGGCGGCCCGCTGCATCAGGGTGCCGTCGCCGACCGCACCAGCCAGGGACAGGACGCAGCGACCGGCGGCGTACTGGCGGTGGTGGAAGGCCGCCATGGCGGCCGGGTCATGGTCGAGCAGGGCCTGGCGCCGGCCCAGGATCGGCAGACCGTAGGGGTGGTCGGGACAGGCCAGGGACAGCAGCCGCTGCAGGGCCACCTCCTCGGGCTGGTCCTCGCTCTGGGCCAGTTCCTCCAGCACCACCTGCCGCTCCATGGCGAAGCTGTCGGGGTCGAGCCGGGGCCGGAGCACCAGGTCCATCAGCAGATCGAGGGCCTCGGCGGCCCCCTCCGGGGGCATCAGAGCGTGGAAGTGGACATCATCGAAGCCGGTGGCGGCATTGCTGCTGCCCCCCAGGGCCTCGATGCGGCGATCGAACTCCCCGGCCGCCAGCCCGTCGCTGCCCTTGAACACCATGTGCTCAAGAAAATGGGCCAGGCCGCTCTCCGCGGGCCCCTCGAAGGCGCTGCCGGCCCGGCACCAGAAATCCAGGCAGACCAGGGGGGCGTCCTCCAGGTCGAGCTGCACCAGTTCGACCCCGTTGGCGAGGGTGTGACTGACGGGGGCGGCCAGACCGGGCAGCAAGGACCCGCAACAACCCAGGGAATCGCTCACGGATGCATGGCAGGATCCGCATTCTGCTGTGACGACGTGTCCATGGGTGAGGTGGCTCCGGCTGTCGACGGTGGCATCCATCCCCTGGTGGATGGCCTGGCGGAGCGGATCCGGCTCTGTCGCAACGCTCTGCCGGATCTGGCCAGCCTGGCGATCGACCCTGAACTGGAGGCGATCAGCGGCAGCCTGGATGGGGATGCCCTGTTCATCCGCAACGAGGTGCACCGCTGCCGGGGGATGCGCAAGCTGCACCTGGAGACGGCGCGCCTTGGCGCTGGGCTGCAGATTCTCCACTGCGTCTTCTTCCCCGATCCCCGCCACGACCTGCCGGTGTTCGGTGCCGACATCGTCGCCGGCAAGGCCGGGGTGAGCGCCGCCATCGTCGATCTCTCGCCGGTGGGGGAGAGCCTGCCGGAGGCGATCGCGGACGCCCTGGCCGGCCGGGAGCGGCTCCCCTTCGCCCAGGTGCGGGATCTGCCCCCCTGGGGCTCGATCTTCTCTCCCCACGTTCTCTTCGTGCGGCCGGAGTCGGAGGCGGAGGAGCAGGGGTTCGTCGAGGAGGTGGCGACCTTCCTCGGCGTGCTGGCTGCAGCAGCGGCGGCGAGCCCTTCCCAAGCCCATGACGATCCGGCTACGGTTGCGCGATGGCAAGGGCAGTTGAGGTATTGCAAGCAACAGAAGCAAAACGACAAGACCCGGAGGGTGCTGGAGAAGGCGTTCAACCCCCAGTGGGCGGACCGTTACATCGAGGACCTGCTCTTCGACGACCCACCGGTCCCTGGCGCAACGGGCTGATCGCCGCCGGCGTGGCGGGCCTGGTGGTAGGTGGTGTTGTTCTGTATCAGCGCCTGCAGCCCACCAGGCCCCCGGCCGCCGCCGTGGCCCGGCCGCCGGCTCCTGTGGAGGCCGTGGCGGCCCTGGGCCAGCTGGAGCCCGATGGTGACGTCCGCATCCTGGCGGCACCGATCACCGGCATCGGTGGCAGCCCCCGCATCACCGAGCTGCTGGTGGCCGAGGGCGACCGGGTGCGGGCCGGCCAGCTGCTGGCCCGCTTCGACAACCAGCCGCTGCAGCGGGCGGAACTGGAGCTGATCCGCACCCGGATCGCCAACCTCAGCCGCCGGCTCACGATCCAGACCCGCGACCTTGCGCGTTACCGCAAGCTGGCCAGCGACGGGGCTTTTTCCGCTGCCGATCTCGATGGGCTCGAGCAGCGCACCCTGGAGCTCCAGGGCCAGCTGCAGGAGGCCCGGGCGTCGCTGGTCAAGGCCAGCACCGACCTGGTCAACACCGAACTGCGGGCGCCGATCGACGGCACGGTGCTGCGCATCCAGGCCCGCGTCGGCGAGCGGCCCGGCGACAAGGGCATCCTCGAGCTGGGGGCCAGCGATCGCATGGAGGCCTCGATCGAGGTCTACGAGAGCGACATCGACCGGGTCCGGGTCGGCCAGGCCGTCACCCTGACCAGTGAAAACGGTGGCTTCGATGGCACCCTCCAGGGCACCGTGAGGCGCATCAGTCCCCAGGTCCGCCAGCGGGAGGTGCTTTCCACCGATCCCACCGGTGATGCCGATGCGCGCGTCGTCGAGGTGCGGGTGCGGCTCGATCCTGAAGACGGGGCGAAGGTCGCCGCCCTCAGCGGCCTCAAGGTCATCGCCCGCATGCAGCCATGAGCCTCTGGCAGGGACGCCGCATCCCGCTGGCCTGGCTGCTGCTCACCCGTCAGCCGATGCGCCTGGCGGTGGCCCTGGCCGGGATCACCTTCGCCGGGATCCTGATGTTCATGCAGCTGGGCTTCCGCGACGCCCTGTTCGACTCCAGCGTCACGGTGCACAAGCTGTTCGACACCGATCTGGTGCTGCTCAGCCCCCGCAGCAAGAGCTCGATCAGCATGACCGGCTTCCCCGAGCGACGGCTGGTGCAGGCCAAGGCCGATCCGGATGTGACCGGCATCACACCGGTGCACTGGAACCTGCTGCTGTGGCGCAACCCCCAGACCAAGGGCACCCGCTCGATCCTGGCCCTGGGCTTCGAGCCGGGGGATCCCCTGTTCCTCGATCCGGCCGTCACCGCCCTGGCGCCCCGCCTCACCCAGAAGGGGCGTGTGCTTTTCGACGACTTGTCCCGCGATGAGTTCGGGCCGGTGGCCAAGTGGTTCCGGGAGGGTCGCGTCGTGGAGAGCGAGGTGGCCGGCAAGCGCCTGCGGGTGGCGGGCCTGTTCAGTTCAGGCCCCTCCTTCGGTGCCGACGGCAACCTCCTCACCAGCCGGGAAACCCTGCTGAGCCTGGTGCCGAACAACCCGCCCGGCAGCATCGAGCTGGGCCTGATCCGCCTGCGTCCCGGCGCTGACCCCGCCCAGGTGGTGGAGCGGTTGCGCCGCCTGTTGCCCGAGGACGTGACCGTGCTCACCAAGCAGGGCTTCCTGGATCTGGAGATGGACTATTGGCGGACCAGCACCGCCATCGGCTTCATCTTCACCCTGGGCGCCGCCATGGGTTTCGTGGTGGGCTGCGTGATCGTCTACCAGATCCTTTATTCCGACGTCAGCGACCACCTGCCGGAGTACGCCACCCTGATGGCCATGGGCTACAGCCTGCTCACCCTGCTGGGGGTGGTGGCGCGCGAGGGGCTGCTTCTGGCGATCTTCGGCTATGTGCCCGCCTACCTGGCCGGCCAGGTGCTCTACGGCGTCATCCATGCCGCCACCAAGCTGCCGGTGGCCATGGCCGGTGACCGGGCCACGACCGTTTTCCTGATGATCCTGGTGATGTGCATGGGGTCGGCGGCGATGGCGATGCGCAAGCTGGGCGACGCCGACCCGGCCGACATTTTCTGAGCCGACCCTGATTCTGAGCCACAGATCCTGAGCCGATGACCACCCTCCTGCCTGGTTCCGCCCCACCCGCCGTTCCCACCACGGCGGGCTCCGCCACCGTCGCGGTGCGGGGACTCAGCCATTGGTACGGCACCGGCACGATGCGGCGCCAGGTGCTCCAGGGCATCGATCTGGAGATCCACCCCGGCGAAGTGGTGCTGCTCACGGGCCCCTCGGGCTGCGGCAAGACCACCCTGCTCACCCTGGTGGGGGCCCTGCGCCAGGTGATGGAGGGCTCGGTGCGGGTGCTGGGCTGCGAGCTGAACGGCTCCAGCCGCCATGAGCGCCAGCTGCTGCGCCGCAGCGTCGGCATGATCTTCCAGGGGCACAACCTGCTGCGCTGCCTCACCGCCGAGCAGAACGTCCAGATGGGGGCCGACCTGTTGCCGGATCTCGGCTACCGCGCCCGCCGCGACCTCTCGCGGGAATGGCTGCGGGCCGTGGGCCTTTCCGACCACCTCGGCAAGCTCCCCCACGACCTCTCCGGTGGCCAGAAGCAGCGGGTGGCCATCGCCCGTGCCCTGGCCGCCCACCCGCGACTGCTGCTGGCCGACGAACCCACGGCCGCCCTCGACAGCCGCACCGGCCGGGAGGTGGTGGAATTGCTCCAGCGCCTGGCCCGGGACGAGGGCTGCGCCGTGCTGATGGTCACCCACGACCCCCGCATCCTCGACGTGGCCGACCGCCTGGTGCGGATGGAGGATGGCCGGCTGTGGGCCGAGGATGCCGTGGTCGGGTGAGTAGGGTGGAACCTCACAGTCTTTTCAAGGCTCCCATCCCCTATGTCGAAACGCAGAAATCTCAAGAAGGAAAAGCAGGAGCGCAACCGGGCCTACGCCCGCAAGTTCAAGAAGCGCAAGCTGCGGAACGACGGCCGCGGTGAAGGGGCCGGCAACGGCGTGACCGGCACGGCCAACAACGGCGGCGCCGCCGACTGACCGGCGCGGTCCGGCCACGGCACCGGGGGGATTCGCTGCGGATCCCCCCTTTTTCATGGCCCCTCCAGCGTGGTCTCTCCACCATCACCCGATGTTCATCAGCGTCGTCATCCCCACCTACAACCGGCTGCCGATCCTGCGCCAGTGCCTGCAGGCCCTGGAGCGCCAGGAGACCGGCGGCCCCCTGCAGGCCTATGAGGTGGTGCTGGTGGATGACGGCTCCACCGACGACACGGTGCGCTGGCTGGATGCCCATGCCACCGCCTTCCCCCATCTGCGCCTGATCCTCCAGGACCACGGCGGTCCGGCCGAAGGGCGCAACCGGGGGGTGGAAGAGGCCCGCGGCGATGTGATCGTCTTCATTGACAGCGACCTGGTGGTGACGGAGCGGTTTCTGCTGCACCACGCCACGGCCCTGGCGCGGGCCTGGGACGAGAGTGGCGATCGGCTCTGCTTCACCTACGGCGCCGTGATCAACACCCACAATTTCGAGGCACCCACGGCGGAGCCCCACAAGCTGCGCGATCTCTCCTGGGCCTACTTCGCCACCGGCAACGTGGCGATCGACCGCCGGGTGCTGGAGCAGTCGGGCCTGTTCGACACCGGCTTCCGCCTCTATGGCTGGGAGGACCTCGAACTCGGGGAACGGCTGCGCCGCATGGGCGTGCGGCTGGTGCGCTGCCCCGAAGCCGCGGGCTACCACTGGCATCCGCCCCTGAGCCTGGAGCAGATCCCGGACCTGGTGCGGGTGGAGCGGGAACGGGCCCGGATGGGCCTGGTCTTCTACCGCAAGCACCCCACCTGGCGGGTGCGTTTCATCATCCAGTACACCTGGCTGCACCTGGCGCTCTGGGAGCTGCTCACCCTGGGCGGGCTGATCAATGAGCGCAGCCTGCGGCCGCTGCTGCGCTGGCTGATCCGCCGTGGCCAGGCGGGGCTGGCGATGGAGCTGCTGCGGCTGCCCCTCAACCGCTTCGGGGTCCGGGCCCTCCACGCCGAAGCCCGCCAGCAGGGCCATTTGGTAGGTTGACCCGGTAACCCAACACCGCACACCTGCACGTTTCGGGTGATCCGCTGCCCACCCTGTGGCACGGCATCCCTGGCAGGTGGAGGCCAACCCGAAACCCCCCCAAACCCAATGGCTGTCGTCACTCTCTCCGAGATGATGGAGGCTGGTGCCCACTTCGGACACCAGACCCGTCGCTGGAATCCCAAGATGTCGCGCTACATCTACTGCGCGCGCAACGGAGTCCACATCATCGATCTCGTGCAGACCGCCGTCTGCATGAACAACGCCTACAAGTGGACCCGCAGTGCCGCCCGCAGCGGCAAGCGCTTCCTGTTCGTCGGCACCAAGAAACAGGCCTCCGAGGTCATCGCCCAGGAAGCCGCCCGCTGCGGCGCCTCCTATGTGAACCAGCGCTGGCTGGGCGGCATGCTCACCAACTGGAGCACGATGCGCGCCCGCATCGACCGGCTCAAGGACCTGGAGCGGATGGAGTCCTCCGGCGCCATCGCCATGCGGCCCAAGAAGGAAGCCGCCGTGCTGCGCCGTGAACTCGACCGCCTGCAGAAGTACCTCGGCGGCCTCAAGAACATGCGCCGCCTGCCCGATGTGGTGGTGCTGGTGGACCAGCGCCGCGAGACCAATGCCGTGCTCGAGTGTCGCAAGCTCGATATCCCCCTGGTGTCGATGCTTGACACCAACTGCGATCCCGATCTCTGCGACGTTCCCATCCCCTGCAACGACGACGCCGTGCGTTCCGTCCAGCTGGTGCTGGGTCGGCTGGCGGATGCCATCAATGAGGGCCGCCATGGAGCCCAGGATCAACGCGGCGGCGACGACGACGCCTGAGCCGTTCTCTCCCTCCCGACCTCCCCCACTCCCACCCCATGGCTGAGATCACAGCGAAGCTCGTCAAGGACCTGCGCGACAAGACCGGCGCCGGCATGATGGACTGCAAGAAGGCCCTCACCGAGTCCGGTGGGGATGCCACCAAGGCGGCCGAATGGCTACGCCAGAAGGGCATCGCCACCGCCGAGAAGAAGGCCGGCCGCACGGCGGCCGAAGGGGCCGTCGGCAGCTACATCCACACCGGTGCCCGCGTCGGCGTGCTGGTGGAGGTGAATTGCGAGACCGATTTCGTGGCCCGCGGTGAGCTGTTCCAGGAGCTGGTGCGCAACGTGGCGATGCAGATCGCCGCCTGCCCCAACGTGGAATACGTCAGCACCGATGACATCCCCCCCGAAGTGGCGGAGCGGGAGAAGGCCATCGAGATGGGTCGCGATGACCTCGCCGGCAAGAAGGAGGAGATGAAGGTCAAGATCGTGGCGGGGCGCATCGGCAAGCGCCTCAAGGAACTGGCCCTGATGGACCAGCCCTTCATCCGCGACAACACCCTGACCGTCGGTGAGATGGTCAAGTCGGCCGCCGGCAAGACCGGCGAAAACATCCGCGTGCGCCGCTTCACCCGCTACACCCTCGGTGAGGGGATTGAGGTGGAGCAGTCCGATTTCGCCGCCGAAGTGGCGGCGATGGGCAAGGCGGCCTGAGCCGGAGCCGTTGAGCGACCCGTCCGATTCGATCGATCTGCCGGGTCAGCTCCAGGCCCTGACCCGGCGGCTGGGCCAGTCGAACCCGGAGCTCTACCGCCACGTTGCCCTGTATCTCCAGGTGCTGCGCCAGGCCCTGCCCCAGCAGGTCCGCCAGGCCTGCTTCCATCTCGCCACCCAGGTTCACCCCCAGCGCTACACCGACCTCCCCGTCGAGCGCAGGAGGCTGCTGCACGGCCAGATCCAGGAGCTGGTGGGTCGCTGCTGCAGTCTGCTCACGGTGGAGCAGCTGGTGATCCTGGCGGCCCAGATCGCCCGGGAGCGCCAGCGTCGCCACCGTCACGAACGGGAGCAGCTGCTGGAGGAACTCACCTGGGAGGGGGAGAACGGGGGTGGGGAGCCGGAACCCCTGCCGCCGGGGTCGGTGCAGATCGCCTTCGCCCCACCGCTCGCCGGCGGATCGTTCCTCTGGGGGGCACTGGGCCGTGGGGAGGCACCGCAGCCGGACCCCGACGAAGGCCTGCAGGATGAGCCGGATGACGTGCACCCGGAGGACCGCCAGGACGACCGGGACGACGACCAGAACGACGAGCAGAACAACGGCCTCGGCGACGATCCCGATCAGCAGCCCGGGGATGGCTCCGAGGAGGATTCCCTCTGGCAGGCGGGGCGGCTTCCCGACGATCCCGAGCGGGTGCTGCGCTGGATGGACGGCATGGAGCTGGCCCTGGCCCGCCGCCTGCGCAACCTCTCCCACGCCATCAATGTGGAGCTCCTGCGCGGTGGCGTGAGCCGCAGCCTGCTGCCGGTGAGCCTGCTCGATGCCGTGCTGGCCGGCCAGCTGGAAACCATGGCCGCTCCCGCCAACCTGATGCGGTTGCCCCTGCCCTTCCCTGGGGCGCGCGCCCCCCAGGCCCAGACGCTGGCGGTGCTGCTGCGCCCCACCGATCTGGAACTGGAGGAACCCCGCCTGCGCACCTGCCGGCGGCGGCTGCAGCAGCATCGGCAGGAGGTTCGCAGAATGGCCCAGCAGTTCCGTCGCCTGCACCGGCGGCTACGGATCCATCAGGCCGAACAGCTTTGGCTGCAGGACATCCGCCCCCCATCAACTCCGAACGACTGAACGGCCCCCCCTCCGTGGAAGGGTCGGCCGCGTCCGCGTCCGAAGCCCTGGAGCAGGCCCTGGAGCGCTGGTGCACCCCTCTGCAGTTGGCCTGCCGCCTCGAGGCCGAAGCGGGCTTCGGGGATCTCCAGGGACGGCGCGACCGCTTCAGCGGCTTCATCGACACCTCCCTGGCGGCACCACCGGACGGGCTCGAGCCCCCCGAGCAGCAGCAGCTGGCCGCCCTTGCCCGGGACTTCGGCGGCTATGGCGCCCTGGCGCTGGCAGGTCGCCAGTCGCTGGTGCGGCGCCTGCGGCAGGCGCTGCATGAGCTGCGCCGACGCCGGCAGGAGGTCCGGCCCGTGGGACCCCCGCACCTGCGGCTGGGGCCGCCCGATGCTGCGGTGCTGCCACCCGCTGGCGTTCCCCGGGGGCTTGATCCCCAGACGCCCCTGGGGGAGGTGGCGGGGATCGGCCCGAAGACCGCCACCCGCCTGGCGGCCCTGGGTCTGCTGGTGGTGCGTGATCTGGTCCACCACTACCCCCGCGATTACCTCGACTACGCCCATCTGGTGCGCATCGCGGCCCTGGAGCCGGGGCGGACTGCGACCATCGTGGCGACCGTGCGCCGCTGCCACGCCTTCGGCAGCCCCCGCAACCCCAACCTGGCGATCCTGGAGCTGCAGGTGCAGGATGTCACCGGCCGGCTGCGGGTGACGCGCTTCTTTGCCGGCCGCCGCTTCAGCAGCCCGGGCTGGCTGAAGGCCCAGCAGCGGCTCTACCCGGTCGGGGCCACGGTGGCGGTGAGCGGCCTGGTCAAGGACAGCCCCTACGGCCCCTGTTTCGCCGATCCCCTGCTGGAGGTGCTGGAGGCCCCCGGCGCGCCGGTGCGGTCGGAGCGGATCGGCCGCTTCGTGCCCGTCTACGCCCTGACCGAGGGACTCAGCGGCGAGACCCTGGCCCGGGCCATCGCCGCCGTGCTGCCGGCGGCGAGCCGCTGGCCCGATCCCCTGCCGGAGCCCCTGCGCCTGGAGCTGGGCCTGCCGCGTCGCGGCGAGGCGCTGCTGGGGCTCCATCGCCCCGCCGACCGCGAGGAGCTGCAGCGCTGCCGCCGGCGCCTGGTGTTCGATGAGTTCCTGCTGCTGCAGCTGGCCCTGGGCCAGCGGCGGGAGCGCCTGCGTCGCTCTCCGGCACCGCCCCTGCTCCTCCCCAGCGACGGCGAGGACCTGGTGAGCCGCTTCCTCGACCTGCTGCCCTTTCCCCTCACCGGCGCCCAGAACCGCGTGCTGGCGGAGATCCGCGCCGACATGGAGCGCCCCCAGCCCATGGCCCGGCTGGTCCAGGGGGACGTGGGCAGCGGCAAGACGGTGGTGGCCCTGGCGGCCCTGCTGGGGGCCATCGCCGCCGGTTGCCAGGGGGCCCTGATGGCGCCCACCGAGGTGCTGGCGGCCCAGCACTTCCACAAGCTGGCCGGCTGGCTGCCCCAGCTCGACGTCAGCATCGAGCTGCTCACCGGCTCCACCCCCGCCCGCCGGCGCCGCCAGGTGCTGCAGGACCTGGCCAACGGCCAGGTGAAGCTGCTGGTGGGCACCCATGCCCTGCTCGAGGATCCGGTGCAGTTCGACCGCCTCGGCCTGGTGGTGGTCGACGAGCAGCACCGCTTCGGCGTCCGGCAGCGCAACCGGCTGCTGGCCAAGGGGCTCCAACCCCACCTGCTGACGATGACCGCCACCCCCATCCCCCGCACCCTGGCCCTCTCGATTCACGGCGACCTGGACCTCAGCCAGATCGATGAACTGCCGCCGGGCCGCACGCCGATCCGCACCCGGCTGCTGCGGGGATCCGAGCGCGCCGGTGCCTGGGAGCTGGTGCGCCAGGAGGTGACCAAGGGGCAACGCGCCTACGTGGTGCTGCCCCTGGTGGAGGAATCGGAGAAGCTCGACCTGCGCTCGGCGGTGGAGGTGCACCGCCACCTTGATGAGGAGGTGTTCCCCGAGCTCACGGTGGGGCTGCTGCACGGGCGGATGACCGGCGAGGAGAAGCAGCGGGCCATCAGCGCCTTCCAGGAGGGGCGCTCCCAGGTGCTGGTCTCCACCACGGTGGTGGAGGTGGGGGTGGACGTGCCGGAGGCGAGCGTGATGGTGATCGAACATGCCGAGCGCTTCGGCCTGGCCCAGCTGCACCAGCTGCGCGGCCGGGTGGGCCGGGGGGCCGCCGCCTCCCATTGCCTGCTGCTGCATGAGGGCGACAACGCCATGGCCCGCCAGCGGCTCGAGCTGCTGGCCCGCAGCGGCGACGGCTTCGAGATCGCCGAGATGGACCTGCGGCTGCGGGGCCCCGGCCAGGTGCTCGGCACCCGCCAGTCAGGCCTGCCGGACCTGGCCCTGGCCAGCCTCAGCGACGACGGCGCCGTGCTGGAGGAGGCGCGGCTGGCGGCGCGGCGGATCCTGGCGGAGGATCCCGAGCTGGCCCGCCACCCGCACCTGCGCGAGGCCCTCGAGGCCCAGCGGCGCCGCTCGGTGGAGGCGGCCCAGTTGAATTGACCCAGACCACTGGCCCACCAGCCCGACCCGCGCCCGCCGCCCCCATGCCGCCCCTGCGCCCCTGGAGTCCGATCCCCATCGCCGACGGGGGCGAGCCCCTGGACGACCTGCCGCCGAGCCTGTGGCGGCTGGAGCCCCACCCCTACCAGGCCCTGGGGGCGCCCTATGGCGCCGGCGCCAGTCCGTTCCGCCTGCGCCGGGGGGTGATCGAGCGGCTGGAGCGGGCCCAGGAGCGGCTGCAGCAGCAGCGGCCCCAGTGGCGGTTGGCCATCTTCGACGCCTGGCGCCCCCTCGTCGTTCAGGCGTTCATGGTGCGCCACGCCTTCCGTGAGGCCTGCCGCGAGCGGGGCCTCGACCCCGACGCCTTCGGCCTCCCCCAGCAGGCCGTGGCGGCGGAGGTGGATCGCTTCTGGGCCCCCCCCAGTGCCGATCCCGCCACCCCGCCCCCCCACAGCACCGGCGCCGCGGTGGATCTCACCCTGGCCGAGGCCAGCGGCCGCCCGCTGGCCATGGGCGGGGCGATCGATGCGATCGGCGCCCTCTCCGAGCCCGATCACTACGCGGGGGCCGCCCCCGGCAGCGAGGCCGCCGACTGGCACGAACGGCGCCGGCTGCTGGCGGCGGTCATGGAGGCATCAGGCTTCGCCCAGCACCCCAACGAGTGGTGGCATTTCAGCCACGGCGACCAGCTCTGGGCCTGGCGCCGCGGCGAACCGCGGGCGCTCTACGGGGCCGCTGCCGGAGCCGTGGCCGGTGCCGCAGAGGGTGCCGGCTGAGCGGCGCCGGGCGCCGGGCCGCTGGTCACGGGGATCACGGTGCCCGGCAGGGTCAGGCCCAGCTCCCGGAACAGCACGCTGGCCTGGGGGCGGGTCAGCAGTCCCTTCTGCACACAGCGCTTGAGGCTGGCCAGGGTCATGTCGTCCTGCACGCGGCGCAGCTTGGCCAGCACCGCCGGACTCTGGTCGGCGAAGGGCTGCAGATGGGCCTTGTAGGCGGCCCGGATCGCGTCCGGCTGGCAGGCCAGGGGGTCGGACTGGAAGTACTGCACCGGGGCCTGGGGCGCGCGCGGGCGTTCCGCGGCGTCACTGGCCCGCCCTGAGCAGGGCAGCAGACCCGCCAGCAGCGTGCCGAGCAGGGCGCCCAGCAGGGACTGGATGGGGCCGGCGAGGGTGTTGCCCATCAGGCGGCGGCCAGCAGCCGGGCGACCCGCTCCGCCCCGATCCGCTCAACGAAGTCGCCGAAGCGGCTGCGGGGGCCTCCCTCGTCCCGCCAGGCCACCAGCAGGGGCTCCAGGGTGGTCTCCAGCTTCTCCAGGGGCATCTTCTCCAGGTAGGGGCTGGCCAGGCGAGTCAGGCCGTGGCTGCCGCCGAGCCACAGCTGGTAGGTGTCCACGGCGCTGCCCACCAGTCCGATCTCGGCCATGTAGGGGCGGGCGCAGCCGTTGGGGCATCCCGTCATGCGCACCAGCAGGGGTTTGCTGATCTCCAGCCGCTCCAGCAGGGCCTCGAGGCGCTCGAGGACGGAAGGGAGGATCCGCTCGGCTTCGGTGATCGCCAGGCCGCACAGGGGCAGGGCGGGACAGGCCAGGGCATGGCGGGCCAGGGGAGCCGGCGCTTCGGGGGCGGTGAGGCCGAGGGCCGCCAGACCCTCCCGCACCGACGCCCTCTGGGCGCTGCCGATGTTGCAGAGCAGCAGATCCTGGTTGGGGGTGAGCCGCACCTCCAGCTGGTAGGTCTCGACGAGACGGCGCAGGCCGCTCTTGAGCTCCCCCTGCAGGCGTCCGCACAGCACCGGCAGTCCCACGAACCACAGGCCCGGAGACTGTCGGTGCCAGCCCAGGTAATCGGTGAGCACGGCGGGGGGCTCCCGGCGCATCCCCTTGATCGGATGGGGGAAGTACCGGCCCAGTTCGGTGCGGAACCAGTCCACCCCCCGGTCGTGGATCAGATACTTCATCCGGGCGTGGCGGCGCTGCTCCCGGTCACCGTGGTCCCGCTGCAGGGCGACGATCGCCTGCACCAGCTCCAGCACATGGCCAGCGGCCACGTAGCCGAGGGGATCCGCGGTGCGGGCGAAGGTCTCCTCCTTGTTGTGGGTCCGCCCCATGCCGCCGCCCACGTAGACGTTGCAGCCGAGGGGCCGGCCGGAGGGGTCGCTGAACAGCACCAGGCCGATGTCCTGGGTCAGCAGGTCCACGGAGTTGTCCCCGGGAACGGTGACGGCCACCTTGAACTTGCGCGGAAGGTAGGTGGAGCCGTAGAGCGGCTCGGCCGCGTCACCGCTGAACACGGCGCCGCTCTCCTGCAGCCGGCGCGCCTTCCTGACGGGGCCCTTGGGCTTGATGCGATAGCTCAGGTCGCCGTCGACCCAGAGGTCGAGGTAGGAGCCCTCGGCGGCCTGGGGAGCCAGCAGGTCGGCAATCTGATCGGCCAGCAGACGGGCCTCCGGGTAGCCATCGCGCTCGAAGGGCGCGGCCGGGGCCATCACGTTGCGATTGATGTCCCCACAGGCCGAGAGGGTGGAACCGAGGGCCCGCACGATGCCGCCGATCACGTCCTTGAGGTCGGTCTTCTGCACGCCGTGCATCTGGAAGGCCTGGCGCGTCGTGATCCGCAGGGTGCCGTTGCCCAACCGATCGGCGAGGGAATCAAGGGCCAGATAGAGGGAGGTGGGGATGCGCCCGCCGGGGTTGCGCAGCCGCAGCATCATCTGCCAGTCCTTCTCGGCGCCCTTGCGACGTTTGTCCCGGTCGTCCTGCTGGTAACTGCCGTGGAACTTGAGGATCTGGACGGCAGGATCGGTGAAGCTGGGCAGATCGTTGCCCAGTTCGGCCGCCAGGGGATCATGCAGGTGGCCGCTGCCAGCTTTCAGCGCCTCCTGCTTGGTGGGGGGCTTGGCGGGGGCAGCCGATGGGAGCGACGTGCTGTCGGCGACCGTCGTCGAGGTCATCGGCATGCGGAAGGGTTTCTGAACTGAAACTAGCGAACGGGACGTGGTGCTCCGCCGGAGGTTCTGGCCGCTTCCCTCCTTTGCATAAAGTCGCGTCCTGCACGCTCCCCCGCATGGCCACCTTTCTTCTGGAGATCGGAACCGAGGAACTGCCGGCCGATTTCGTGCGCCTGGCCCAGCCCCAGCTGGAGGCGATCGTGGCCCGCGACCTGCGGGAGGCCCGCCTCGCCTGCGACAGCATCAGAACCGGCGGCACCCCCCGGCGCCTGGCCGTGACCGTCACCGGCCTGCCCCGGGAGCAGGAGGATCTGGTGGAGGACCGCAAGGGCCCGCCGGCCCAGCAGGCGTTCCACGATGGCCAGGCCACCCAGGCCGCCATCGGATTCGCCCGGCGCTGCGGCTGCAGCCCCGACCAGCTGGAGATCCGCGAGACCGACAAGGGCCCCTTCGTGTTCGCCCGCACCACCGAGGCCGGCCGCCCGACGGCCGAGGTGCTGGCTGGCTGCATCCCCGGCTGGATCCGTTCCCTGCAGGGGCGACGCTTCATGCGCTGGGGCGCCGGCGATGGCCGCTTCAGCCGCCCCCTGCGCTGGCTGGTGGCGCTGCTCGACGAGGCCGTGGTGCCGGTGGCGCTCAGCGACCTGGATCCGCCCCTGGCCAGCGATCGCCTCAGCCGCGGGCACCGGCTCCATGCCGGGGCCGTGACGATCCCCTCCGCCGCAGGCTATGCCGCCGCCCTGGAGGCCGCCGATGTCCAGGTCGACCGGGAGGCCAGGGGCGCCGCGATCCGCACCGCCCTGGAGGCGGCGGCGACAGCGGCCGGGGCCGAGCTGGATCTGCCGGAGGCGCTGTTCGACGAGTTGGTCGACCTGGTGGAGTCCCCCCGGCTGATCGAGGGCTCCATCGATGCCGAGTATCTGGCGCTGCCCCCGGAGGTGCTCAGCACCGTGATGCGTTCCCACCAGCGCTACGTACCGCTGCGCCTGGCGGACGCACCGGCCGATCCCCTGGCCCTGGAGGCCGGGGAGGCCCTGATGCCCCGGTTTCTGTGCCTCTCTAACGGCCTGGCTGCCGCCGCCGACACCATTCGGCGCGGCAATGAGCGGGTGCTGCGGGCGCGTCTGGCGGACGCGGCCTTCTTCCTGGCGGCGGATCGCCGTCAGAGCAGCGCTGAGCGGGTCGAGGGCCTCGATCGTGTCACCTTCGCCGAAGGGCTCGGCAGCCTGGCCGACCGAAGCCAGCGCCTGGCCTGGCTGGCGGATCTGCTCTGCCGGCGCCTGCCGGTGGGCGATGCCGCCGCCGTCGCCGCACGGAGGGCCGCTCCCCTGTGCAAGCACGACCTGGTGAGCCAGATGGTGGGGGAATTCCCGGAGCTGCAGGGGGTGATGGGGGCTAAGTACCTGCTGGCGGAGGGTGAATCCCGCGCCGTGGCCCTGGCGGTGCTGGAGCACTACCAGCCCCGCGGCGCCGGCGACGCCCTGCCGGGTTCCGAGGCGGGGGCGGTGCTGGCCCTGGCCGAACGTCTGGAACTGCTGCTCAGCATCTTCGCCAGGGGGGAGCGGCCCAGCGGCTCCTCCGATCCCTATGCCCTGCGGCGGGCGGGCAACGGCCTGCTGCAGATCCTCTGGGATCGGGAGTGGTCGCTCGACCTGGTGGGCCTGATGGCCGAGGCCACGGCCCACTGGCAGCGGCTGCTGCCTGAGCTGGAGGTGCAGCCGCTGGCCCTCGCCGCCGACCTGCTCGACTTCCTGCGCCAGCGCCTGGCCAGCCTGCTGGAGGAGGAGGGCTCCAGCCCTGATCTGGTCCAGGCGGTGGCCGGCGACGGCGTCTCCCTGGAGCGGCTGCTGCGGGATCCGGCCGATGCCAGGGCCCGGGTGGAGCTGCTGCGGCGCCTGCGCAGCGGCGGGAGTCTGCCCGTGGTGCAGGCGGTGGTGCAGCGGGCCTCCCGGCTGGCCGAGCAGGCCGACCTGGCGGCGGATCTGGTCAGCCCTGAGGGGGTGGTGGATCCGGATCTCTTCGGTTCCCCCAGCGAGGCTGCCGTGCTGACGGTGCTGGAACGGCTGGCGGTCCATGCCGCCGCCACCGGCACCGGCCGCTACGAACCCCTGGCCCGGTTGCTGGGGGAGAGCGGCGCCACCCTGGCCGCCTTCTTTGATGGTCCCGACAGCGTCATGGTGCTCTGCGACGAGCCCGAGGTCCGCCGCAACCGACTGCGTCTGCTGGCGGTGCTGCGCAACCAGGCCGCGGTGCTCGCCGACTTCAGCCGGCTGGGGGGCTGACTCAGGCCAGCAGGGCCACCTCGATGCACAGCCCGGGTCCGAAGGCCATGGCCAGGCAGGGGCCCGCAGCGCCGCTGCGCCGCAGGCGCTCGAGGATGAACAGGAGGGTTGGGGAGGACATGTTGCCGTAGTCCCGCAGCACCGACCGCGACGGTTCAATCAGGCGTGGATCGAGGTCCAGGCCCTTCGTGACCGCCGAGAGGATCCGGGGGCCGCCGGGGTGCACGGCCCAGGAGCCGATGGCGTCGAGGCCGAGATTGTGGCCGGCCAGCCAGCCCTCCAGCCAGGGCCGCAGATGCAGGCCGATCAGGTTGGGCACCTGGGGGGACAGACCCATGGCGAAGCCGTGGTCCCCGATCTCCCAGGACATGGCCTCCGCGCTGGCGGGCACCAGCAGGGAGCCGCTGGCGATCAGTCGCCCCAGCGGTGCCGTTGCCGGCGCCCCCTGCGCTGGGGGCTCCCCCGTGACCACCAGGGCGGCGGCGCCATCGGCGAACAGGGCATTGGCCACGATCCGTTCGGCATCCCAGCCGTACTGGAGATGGAGGCTGCAGAGCTCGACGGCGCAGAGCAGCACACAGGCCTCCGGCTGGGCACCGGTGAACCCGGCGGCGACCCTCAGACCATTGAGCGCCCCATGACAGCCCATGAACCCCACGTGGGTGCGGGCCACGCCGGCGTCCAACGGCAGGGCCGCCATCAGGGCCAGATCGACGCCGGGCGCATGGAAGCCGCTGCAGGAGACCGTGACCAGATGGGTGATTCGCTCCGCCGGCAGCCGGGCCTGCGCGAGGGCCGCCTGGACGGCCCGCAGGGCCAGGGGCGGCGCTTCGAGGGCGTAGCGCCGCATCCGCTCCGCGGTGCCGGGGCTGGTGGCCCCGAAGAAGGTCTGCCGGGGGTCGCTGCCGGGGGGCTGAAGCAGCACGCTGTGGCGGCTGGCGACACCCGAGCGGCGATGCAGGGTCTCCAGCAGCCGGTGGTGGCCTGGTGAGGGGATCTGATGGGGCAGGGCGACCTCGGCCGCAATGGTGGCGGCATCGGCCTGGGCGATCCGTTCAGGAGGCAGGGCCGTTCCCAGCCCCTCGATGGTCAGGGACATGGTTCGGGGAGCAGCGCCTTCACGCCGGCGTTGTCGAAGGGGTGCAGGAAGGGGGCGGCCAGGACCGGCCAGCGCTCCACCGCCGCCAGGGCACAGCGGCTGAGGCCAGGGTGGCGCAGGGCGAAGGCCAGGCCCCGGCAGAGGCGCTGGCGTGATCCGATCAGCTGCCCGTAACGCCGGGCCCATTGCCGCTCGAGATCCCTGCTCCAAGGACCTTGGCCCTGCAGCACCAGCGGCACCGCCGCCAGAGCCCCCAGCAGGGCCCAGCCCATCCCTTCCCCCGTGAACGGTTCGACGTAGCTGGCCGCGTCCCCCAGCAGCAGCACCCGTTCGGCCGACGGGGGCCAGCGCCGAGCGGTGAGGGCCGGGGTGGCGAGCCAGGCAGCGGCACAGGCCTCGGGAACAGCCTCGAAGCCCGCCTCCGCCAGCACCCCTGCGGCGGCGGGTGCCGCTCCTCCGATCTGGATCAGATGGTCACGGTCGAAGGCCGCCGCCAGGTTCAGATCGCCGCTTTCCGTACGCACCAGCCCCACATAGCCATGCCTGCCGATCGCCATGTGGATGGTGCCCCGGCCGTAACCGCTGGCGCCGGTGTCGACGCGGCAGCCGGCACCCACCCTGGAGTGCGGCTCGACCCGGTTCCGGATCCCGATGGCAGGGGGCAGGCCCGGGCTGCCCAGTCCGGTGGCCACCAGCACCACCCGGGCGCTGGTGGTTTCAACCGCACCGCCGCTGCGCAGCCGCACCTGCCGGCCGCCCGGGCAGGGGCCGGCCACGGTGGCCTCGGTGCCCCTCCGCCACTCCGCGCCTTCGGCCACCGCCGCCTCACCCAGGGCCAGGTCGAGGCGGGCCCGGGAGAGGGAGCGGCCCAGGGGGAGCTCCAGCTCCATCCGATGCTGCTGCAGTCCGAGGTGCAGCCGCAGCAGTGGAACACCCCCGAGGCGGTCCACCAGGCTCGAGAGTCCGGCCTGCGCCAAGGCCCCGAGGGCCAGTCCGTTGAGACAGGTGCCGCAGACCTTCCAGCGGGGAAAGTCCCGCTTGTCCACCAGCAGCACCCGCAGCCGTTGCCGGGCCAGCTGGTGGGCGGCCAGGGCTCCGGCGGGCCCGGCCCCGAGCACGATCACATCCCACTCCGGAGGCCTCATGGCGCCTCCCACCCCCCGGCAGGACGGCGCCAGCTGAGCAGGAAACGTTCAGGCCAGTGGTGCCGGAGGCGGGCTCCCCCCAGGCCGGCCCGGGCGGCCAGATCTCCCACTTCGTCCATCCGGAAGGCCACCTGCACCGAAACGGGACCATCAAAATGAACGATCGGCGAACGGCTCAGCAGCCGGCAACCCACCCAGGCCAGGCCATACCCCAGCGGACTGCGGATCAGGTCGTTCACCAGCAGCAGATGGCGGCAGCTCTGGCCAAGGCGGCGGAGCAGTTCGACGGCGTCGGCCTCCTCGAGATGATGCAGGAACAGACTGCAGACCATGACGTCGTAATCCGCCGGCAGCGGATCCACCAGAACGTCGGCCTGGAAGAAGGTGCTTCCCACGGAGGTGCCGGCGCCATGGCGGCTGGCCATGGCCACCGCCTGCTCACTGCGGTCGCAGCCGTCGACCTGGACGGCCAGCCCGTTCCTTCGGCAGCGTTCCGCCAGGGCGATGGTGTTGTCGCCGCCACCGCAGGCCACATCCAGGATCCTCAGGGGCTGGCCCCGGCCGAGGGCGTCGGCCAGGGCCTGGACTGGGGTGAACAGGCACCCCACCGCGCCGCTGATGGCATTGATCCGTCGCAGACCCTGGAGGGCTTGCTCATGGGCAGCGGCGTCGATGCCGTCCTGATCCATCCACTCCGGCTGTCGTTTCCGTTGAACCAGGGGCTGCCAATGCATCGGAGAAGGTCGCTGGATGGGTGGCTTCGCTGGACTCCGGAGAAGGGGCTCCCGGCAGGGACCTTCAGCCGGCGTCACCTAACTTGTCGTGTCTGTCCGTCCGCTGGCCGAGCCGAGGGGCCATCACTGGATTTACCGATGCTGTTCGACGGTTTTCTGATTGTTCTTCTGATTCTGATCAACGGGATCTTTTCTGGTTCGGAGTTGGCCATGATGTCGGCTCGGCGATTGCGCCTTGAGCACCAGGCCGAGGCAGGGGACCACAAGGCGGAAGTGGCTCTGAAATTAATCCGATCACCCAACGATTTTCTCTCGACGGTGCAGATCGGCATCACATTGATCGGCATTCTCAGTGGCGCTCTCGGCGGCTCACGGGTGGCCGAGGCCTTGCGGCCGCTGCTGGAGACGGTACCGCCGCTGCGGGCCTGGGCCGATCCCCTCTCCCTTGGACTCGTGGTCACGGGGATCACTTTCCTTTCCCTGGTGCTGGGGGAACTGGTGCCCAAGCGCATCGCTCTCCATGACCCGGAGCGCATCGCCTGCCTGGTGGCGCCAGCCATGCGCAGCCTGTCGCGCTGGATGGCTCCGCTGGCCCATCTGCTCGGCTCCTCCACCGACCAGCTGCTCAGCATGATCGGCATCGGCGAGCGGGGTGAACCGGAGATCACCGAAGACGAGATCAGGACCCTGCTGCGAAGGGGAACGGAATCAGGCCTGTTCGAGGTGGCGGAGCACGCCATGGTGGAGCGGGTATTCCGCCTGGCCGACCGGCCCGTCAAGGCGATCATGACCCCTCGCACCGACATCTGCTGGCTGGATCTCACCGAGTCCCCCCAGTCCCATCTGGAACAGGTGATGGCGGTGAATCATTCCCTGTTTCCAGTGGCACGCAACAGCCTTGACGACTGCGTGGGGGTGGTTCGGGGCCGAACCCTGCTGGCGGCCCAGCTGGGTGATGGGCCCCGCGCTATCGAGGCCCTGCTGCAGCAGCCCCTCTACGTGGGCGAAAGCACCCGCGCCCTGAAGCTGATCGAGCAGTTCCGTACCTCGGGGGTTCACATCGCCCTGGTCACCGACGAATTCGGTGGCGTTGAGGGTCTGGTGACCCTGAACGACATGATGGAGGCGATCGTCGGTGATCTCTCCTCCGCCAGGGACCGGGAAGACCCGATGATCGTCGTTCGCCAGGACGGCTCCTGGCTCCTCGATGGTGCCCTCGACATCGCTGACTTCAAGGATCTGGTGGGGAAAGACCGGCTCCCGGAGGAGCTCCGCGGCGGCTACCAGACTCTGGGAGGGTTCGTGATGCACTACCTCGAGCACATTCCCATGGCCGGGGACTGCTTCGAGTGGGACGGCCTGCGGATCGAGGTCGTCGACATGGATGGCAACAGGGTCGACAAGCTGCTGGTCAGCTGCATCGACAGCGATATGGGCCGGCCGCTGGGGCAAACCTCCACCAAGGGGCCAGCCTGAGGCGATCGTCAGGTTGGCTTGGCGCTCACTTGGCGACCAGCACGGGCTCCTTGACGGCGTCGGGATCGGGGCCCGGATCGACGGACGGGCCCACGGCATGGACGCCGGCCGGCTTCATCGCCGAGCGGGGCTCGGCGGCCGCCAGGATCGCTTCGGCCTCCTCGGCCGAGCGCACGGCACTGGGGACCGGCTTGTAGCCGGCGGGAGCCAGGGCCTGGCCCCGCAGCACCGCGCCCAGGGTGAGCACGGTGAGCTTGATCTGCTGCCAGGGATTCATCGCCACCACCCGCTTGTAGAGGTAGCTGTCGAAGGTGAGGCGCTGCACGTCCTTGTCATCGCACATCTCCACGAACGCTTCGCGGGCGGCATCGTTGCTGTAGAAGATGTTCTGGAGCAGTTCCAGCACCTTGTAGGTGGCGCCGTACTTGCGGTCCCACTTGCGGATGTACACCTTGAGATCCTTCTCGCTGGGGATGCGGCTGCCGCCGGCGCTGGCGGTGACGATCTCCTCGGCACACATCCGGCCGCTCTTGGCAGCGAAGTAGATGCCCTCGCCGGAGCTCTTGGTGACGTAACCGGCGGCGTCGCCCACCAGGGCCATGCGGCCCACCACCCTCCGGGGGCGGGGATGCTCGGGGATGGGGTGCGCTTCCACCTTGATCACTTCGCCCCGCAGCAGCCGGCGGCTGGCCCGTTCACGGATCCCCTTCTGGAGCCCCTTGATCAGGGACTGGTTGGCCTGCATGGTGCCGGTGCCCACCGCCACGTGGTCGTACTTGGGGAACACCCAGGCGTAGAAATCCGGCGACACGTCGGTGCCGACGTACATCTCGGCCAGATCCTCGTAGTAGGCCATCTCCTCGGCGGGGAGCCGGATCCGCTCCTGGAAGGCGATCGCCACGTTGTAGTCCCCGGCATCCATGGCCTTGGCCACCCGGCTGTTGGCGCCGTCGGCGCCGACGATCAGATCCACCTCAAGGGTTTTCAGTTCTCCGGTGGGTCCGCCGCCGGAGTAGTCGGCGTAGTGGAGGGTGTAGGGGCCCTGGCGCTGGCTGCCGGTATCGATGCTCTGCACCAGGCCGTTGACCAGATGGGCGCCCAGTTCGGCGGCCCGGTTGCGCAGGAAGCCGTCGAGAATCTCCCGCCGGCACATGCCGATGTATTCGTTGCTGTTCTCCAGGTGGATGTCCACTTCCCTGTTGGAGGGAGAAATCATCCGCATGTTCCGCACCTTGCGGTCGATGATCGATTCCGGCAGGTCGAATTCCTCGACCATGCACAAGGGGATCGCGCCACCGCAGGGTTTGGCGTTGTCGAGCTTGCGCTCGAACAGCCAGGTCTCGATGCCGGCCTTGGCGAGAACTTCCGCAGCACAGGAACCGCTGGGGCCGCCGCCCACGACTGCCACTCGCAACATCTTGAAACCTGCTCCGCCATTGGGATGTGGGACGGAAGCTAACACCGCCGGACGGGTGGCTGCCCGGTACAGAAACCTCTGAAATGACCCCCCGCCTAAGATGGCCAGCGCTCGGAGCTGGGGCCGTGTCCGTCCACGCTGCGGTGATTCCCCTCGGTGATGCCCCTCGGTGACGACATCCCGCTGGCCCGGCGCACCACGCCCCGCCCGCGCCGGCAGGCCTCCCTCCCCAGGCGGATCGCCCAGGTGGGGCTCACCGGTGCCCTGCTGGCCGGTGGCACCGTTCTGCTGCTCATCGGCCCGCTGCGCACCTGGATCACGCCCACGCCCGTGCCGGGCCTGTCCGCCCGCCTTGGGCCGGACGGCCGACTCCTCGGCCACTTTCCCTACCCCGAGGCCGACCCCGCCGACCTGGTGGCCATCGCTCCCGGCCTGCGCCTCAAACCGGACGCCGCCCGGGCCCTCGAGGCCATGCGTGCCGCCGCCGATGCCGATGGCGTCGTTCTCACCGTGCTGAGCGCCTGGCGCAGCGTCGATCTGCAGAAGCAGCTGTTCTTCGATGTCAAGGCCGAGCGGAACCAGACCTCCGTCGACCGGGCCCGGGTGAGTGCACCGCCGGGCTTCTCCGAACACAGCACCGGCTTCGCCGTCGATCTGGGGGACGGCCGCCTGCCGGCCACCAACCTCATGGAGAGCTTCGAGGGCACCGAGGCCTACCGCTGGCTCGATCGCCACGCGGCCCGGTTCCATTTCGTGCGTTCCTTTCCCAGGGGCAACCCCCAGGGCGTGAGCTACGAACCCTGGCACTGGCGCTTCGAAGGTTCCACCGAAGCCCTGGAGATGTTCGAGCCTGCCCAGCGTCTGGCCCGCTGAGCCGAAGGGTTCGGGGACCCGCCGCAGGGTCTCAGGAGGGGGTGGGAGTAGGATCAAGATTCGCTTCAACGTTCGCCATAGGTCCCACCGGGCCCGGCGCGGCAGGGTTTCCCAAAAACCATGACGAAGCGTCAGAGCGCTGGTTGGCCCCTGTCCGGGGCCCTGGACATCCTGGCCCGCCCAGTTCTTCGCCCAGCAGAACGCCACGTTGGCAGCGACATGTCTTCTTCGTCTCGCCATCAACGCCCCGTTTCCCTGGAAACGACCACCGTCGATTCGATTCCGTCGAACCCCCTCCCTCACTTTCGCAGGACGACATCCCCATGAGCGGCGACATCAAAGGCGCCCCGATACGCAATATCGCGATCATTGCCCACGTCGACCACGGCAAGACCACCTTGGTGGATGCCCTGCTCGAGCAGTCCGGCATCTTCCGCGAAGGTGAAGCGGTGCCCACCTGTGTGCTTGATTCCAACGATCTGGAGCGGGAGCGGGGGATCACGATCCTCTCCAAGAACACGGCCGTCGATTACAACGGCATCCGCATCAACATCGTTGACACCCCGGGACACTCCGACTTCGGCGGTGAGGTGGAGCGGGTGCTGGGCATGGTCGATGGCTGTCTGCTGATCGTGGACGCCAACGAAGGCCCCATGCCCCAGACCCGCTTCGTGCTCAAGAAGGCCCTCGAGAAGGGCCTGCGGCCGATCGTCTTCGTCAACAAGATCGACCGGGCCCGTGTCGATCCCGAGCAGGCGGTCGACAAGGTGCTCGATCTGTTCCTGGAGCTTGGCGCCGACGACGACCAGTGCGATTTCACCTATCTCTTCGGCAGCGGCATGGGCGGTTACGCCAAGCCCGACATGGCCACCGAGAGCGACAACATGAAGCCGCTCTTCGACGCCATCCTGCGCCATGTGCCGCCGCCGGTGGGTGATCCCACCAAGCCGCTGCAGATGCAGGTCACCACCCTCGACTACTCCGATTTCCTCGGCCGGATCATGATCGGCCGGGTCCACAACGGCACGATCACCGGCGGCCAGAATGTCGCCCTGATCCGCGACGACGGCAGCATCAAGCGCGGCCGGATCAGCAAGCTGCTCGGCTTCCAGGGGCTGCAGCGGGTGGAGATCCCCGAAGCCCGGGCGGGTGATCTGGTGGCCGTCGCCGGCTTCGATGAGGTCAACATCGGCGAGACGATCGCCTGCCCCGACCATCCCGAGGCCCTGCCGCTGATCAAGGTGGACGAACCCACCCTGCAGATGACCTTCGTCGTCAACGACTCCCCCTTCGCCGGCAAGGAAGGCAAGTTCGTCACCAGCCGTCAGCTGCGCGACCGCCTGCAGCGGGAACTGCTCACCAACGTGGCCCTGCGGGTCGAGGACACCGATTCCCCCGACCGCTTCTCGGTCTGCGGCCGCGGTGAGCTGCACCTCGGCATCCTGATCGAGACGATGCGTCGCGAGGGCTTCGAGTTCCAGGTGTCCCAGCCCCAGGTGATCTTCCGCACCATCGACGGCACGCCCCACGAACCGTTCGAGACCCTGGTGATGGACGTGCCCGAGGAGGCGGTGGGCAGTTGCATCGAGAAGCTCGGCATCCGCAAGGGTGAGATGCAGAACATGGAGGCCACCAGCGACGGCCGCACCCAGCTGGAGTTCGTGGTGCCCTCGCGCGGCCTGATCGGCTTCCGGGGCGAATTCATCCGCGCCAGCCGGGGCGAGGGGATCATGAGCCACTCCTTCCTCGACTACCGGCCCATGCAGGGCGACTTCGACGCCCGCCGCAACGGCGTCCTGATCGCCTTCGAGGAGGGCACGGCCACCTTCTACGCCCTCAAGGGCGCCGAGGATCGGGGCCAGTTCTTCATCACCCCCGGCACCAAGGTGTACAAGGGGATGATCGTCGGCGAGCACAACCGTCCGCCCGACCTCGAACTCAACGTCTGCAAGGCCAAGCAGGTCACCAACATCCGCTCGGCCGGCGCCGAGGTGCTCGACACCCTCCAGTCGCCGATCCAGATGACCCTGGAGCGGGCCCTCGAGTACATCGGCCCCGACGAGATGCTGGAGGTCACCCCCGAGTCGATCCGGCTGCGCAAGATGCCGGTGAAGAAGCCCGCCAAGCGTTGAGTCCCGGCGCCCCATCTGCCGATGAGGAAACCCTGCTGCAGGCCGACCCTCGCCTGCGGCAGGCCATCGAGCACTTCAACACGGCCGAGTGGTACGCCTGCCACGACGGCTTCGAGGAGCTCTGGCACGAGACCCAGGGACCGATGCGGCCCGTGCTTCAGGGGCTGCTGCAGATCGCCGTGGCCGAACTGCACCTCGAACGTGACAACCGCCGCGGCGCCACGGTGCTGATGGGAGAGGGGCTGGGCCGGCTGCGGGGCTGCGACGACGTGGCCCTGGGCCTGGCCCTGGGGCCGGTACGGCTCCTGGCCGCCCGGCGGCTGGAGGCCCTGCAGCAGCAGGCCGATCTCAGCGTGCTGCCCCTGCCGCGCCTGGAAGTGGCGCGGGGAACGGGCACGGCGCCGGTACATTGAGCACACTCAAGGCCTCCACGATTTCCACCTTGACCCTGCCCCCCCGCCCACTGCTGCTCGTGCTCGCCGCGGGGTTCGTGGGCGCCGCCCTGCTGGTGCTCCCGTCCCGTCCCGTCGCGGCCCAGGCGCCGGCCGCCACGGCCCAGACGCCGCGGCCGAAGACGCCCGCCACCGGCATGGTCACGATCGAGTCCGACGTGCAGCAGGCCGACAACCAGAACGGCATCGTCACCGCCACGGGCAACGTGCGTATCGTCTACGCCGATCGCGGCATGACGGCCACCTCGCGGCAGGCGCAGTACTTCAGCAACGAGGGGCGCCTGGTGCTCACCGGCGATGTCGACGTGATCGACACCGACGGCCAGCGCCTGCGGGCGGAGCGGTTGGTGTACCAGCTCGACAGCGAGCGGATGCTGGCGGAGCCGCCGGCCGGCAAGCAGGTCTTCAGCAAGTTCCGCCTGCAGCAGCAGGGATCCGCCAAGCCTGCCACCCCCAAGCCGTGAGCCTGGTTCTGGAGAGGGTGGCGATCACCCTCGCCGGCCGCCCCCTGGTGACCGACGTCAGCCTGGATCTTCGCCCGGGGGAAGTGGTGGGGCTGCTGGGTCCGAACGGGGCCGGCAAGACCACCACCTTCAATCTGATCACCGGCCTGCTGCGGCCCGATTGCGGTGAGGTGCTGCTGGATGGGGAGTCGGTGGCCCACCTGCCGATGCCCCGCCGCGCCCGCCTGGGCATCGGCTACCTCCCCCAGGAGGCGAGCGTGTTCCGCCAGCTCAGCGTCCGCGACAACCTGATGCTTGCCCTGCAGGAGAGCGGTTCGGATCCGGCCCGGCGCCGCCGGCGCCTGGAGGTGCTGATCGAGGACTTCCATCTGAGCGGTTTCCAGCACCGCCGCGGCTTCCAGCTCTCCGGCGGGGAGCGGCGCCGCTGCGAGGTGGCCCGGGCCCTGGCGGTGGGCGACCAGGGCCCCCGCTACCTGCTGCTCGACGAACCCTTCGCGGGGGTGGATCCCATGGCCGTCGCCGATCTCCAGGCCCTGATCGACAGCCTGCGAAGCCGGGGCATGGGCGTGCTGATCACCGATCACAACGTCCGGGAGACCCTGGCGATCACCGATCGGGCCTACATCCTGGCCGATGGCAGGATCCTTGCCTCCGGTGCCTCCCATTCCGTGGCCAACGATCCCCTAGTGCGGCGTCACTACCTCGGCGAGGGCTTCCAGCTTTGAAGGGGGCCCTGCTGGAGAAGCGCCCCACCTGGCTGCAGCTGCCGGGCGGCGATCGGCTGCGCGACTGGAGACGGGTGCCGCGCTGGCGGGATCTGCCCCTGCTCGATCGCTGGCTGCTGCAGGAGCTGCTGGGCCCCCTCCTGTTCGGCATCGCCGCCTTCACGGCCGTGTCCCTCTCGGTGGGGGCGGTGTTCGAGCTGGTGCGCCGGGTGGCCGAGTCCGGCCTGCCGGTGCTGGCGGCCGTCAGGGTGCTGCTGCTGCGCCTTCCCTCCTTCCTGGTGCTCTCCTTCCCGATGGCCACCCTGATGGCCACCCTGCTGGCCTACAGCCGCCTGTCGGGGAGCAGCGAACTGACCGCCCTGCGCAGCGTGGGGGTGAGCACCCGTCGCATGGTGCTGCCGGCCCTGGCTCTCGCCGTGGTGATGAGCCTCCTCACCTTCGTTTTCAACGACGCGATCGTGCCGCGGGCGAACCTGGCGGCCACCAACAGCCTGGAGAGGGCCCTCGGCAAGGCCATCGCCACCGAGCAGAGCGACAACGCCCTCTATTCCCGCTTCACCGACGTCAAGCTGCCCAACGGCGAATCGGTGAAGTGGCTGACCCACATCTTCCATGCCCGCCAGTTCCGCAAGGGGGTCATGCTCGATGTCACCCTGCTCGACTTCTCCCGCCACGGCTACCGGCAGATGCTCACGGCTCTCACCGGCCGCTGGAATGAACAGGAGGGCATGTGGGAGTTCAACAAGGGGCGCATCACCAACATCGATGTCGCCAGCGGCACCACCACGTCCGCCAGCTTCGACCGCTACCTCTACCCCTTCACCCGGGACCCGATCGAGGTGGCCCAGCTGCCCACCGACGCCAGCACCATGACCGTGGGCCAGGCCCTGACGGCGGAGCGGCTGCTGCTGGAGGCCAATAACACCAAGGAGGCGCGGCGGCTGCGGGTGCGTATCCAGGAGAAATTCGCCTTCCCGGCCATCTGCCTGGTGTTCGGCCTGATCGGCAGCAGCCTGGGGGTGCGCCCCAATTCGCGCACCAGCCGCAGCCAGGGCTTCGGCATCAGCGTGCTGCTGATCTTCGGCTACTACCTGATGTCCTTCATCTTCAGCTCCCTGGGGATCACAGGCACCCTGATGCCCTTCATGGCGGCCTGGCTGCCGGTGGTCATCGGCCTGGCCGGAGGGCTCTGGCTGCTGCGCCAGGCGAGCCGCTGAGGCCCCACCGGGGGGACGGCGCGGCAAAGTGGATCGGTTTCGATCCGCTCCTTTGGTGAACGATCCGGTCATCGGCCTCGGCCTCGCGGCCTTCGCCCTGCTCCTGCTGGTGCTGCCCATCGCCTTCTGGTCCGTCAGCGGCGGTCACAGCAACCCGGTGGTCAGGATCCTGGTGGCCTCGGCCAATCTCTGTCTGACGGCCCAGCTGGTGCTGCGCTGGTGGGAATCGGGCCACTTCCCGATCAGCAACCTCTACGAGTCGCTCTGCTTCCTGGCCTGGGCCTGCACCCTCACCCAGCTGCTGGTGGAGCGCAGCTGGCCCAACCCGCTGGTGGCGGCGGCGGCCACGCCCATGGGCCTGGGCTGCGTGGCCTTCGCCAGCTTCGCCCTGCCGGATCGCCTCCAGGAGGCTTCGCCCCTGGTGCCGGCCCTGCGCTCCAGCTGGCTGGTCATGCATGTCAGCGTGATCATGGTCAGCTACGCCGCCCTGCTGGTGGGCTCCCTGCTGTCGGTGGCCGTGCTGTTCGTCGACCGCAACGAGGATCTGGAACTGCGCAGCAGCTCGATCGGCAGCGGCGGCTTCCGCCAGGCCCGGCTGGCCAGCGACGGCCCCGGCGCCATGGCGCTCACCAGCAGCAGCTTCCGCATCAGTGAGCAGCTCGACAGCCTCAGCTATCGCACGATCACGGTGGGCTTTCTGCTGCTCTCCGTGGGCCTGGTGAGCGGGGCGGTCTGGGCGAATGAGGCCTGGGGCAGCTGGTGGAGCTGGGACCCCAAGGAAACCTGGGCCCTGATCTGCTGGCTGGTGTACGCCGCCTACCTGCACACCCGCCTGATCCGCGGCTGGCAGGGGCGCCGGCCGGCGCTGGTGGCCTCGGCGGGCCTGGTGGTGATCGCCGTCTGCTACATCGGCGTCAACCTGCTGGGCATCGGCCTGCACAGTTACGGCTGGTTCCTGGGCAGCTGAGCAGCGGCGCAACAAAAAGGGCCCGTTGGTCACGGGCCCCACTCTCCATGTCCTGCCGATCAAAAGGGCGCCCGCTGTGGGCGGCCTTTTGAGGAGCATCAGACGAGCGCGGGTTCAGGGCGGCGGCTGTTGCGGATGCCGGTGATGGCCTCGGCGTAGTCGGCGTGGCCGAAGACACCGGAGCCGCTGACGATCGCGTTGGCGCCCGCCTCGATCACCTGCCAGGCGTTGCTGCCCTTGACGCCGCCGTCCACCTCGATCCAGGGATCCAGACCCCGCTCATCACAGAGGCGGCGCAGCTGGCGGATTTTCTCCACCTGGGAGGGGATGAAGCTCTGGCCGCCGAAGCCGGGGTTGACGCTCATGATCAGCACCAGATCACAGAGCTCCAGGCAGTACTCGAGGGTGTCGAGGGGGGTGCTGGGGTTGAGCACGGCTCCGGCCATCTTGCCGAGGTCCTTGATCTGGCTGAGGTTGCGGTGCAGGTGGGGGCAGGCCTCCACCTGGACGCTGATGATGTCGGCGCCGGCCTTGGCGAAATCGGCCACGTACTTCTCAGGCTCGACGATCATCAGGTGCACGTCCAGGGGCTTGGTGGTCACCGGGCGCAGGGCCTCGACGATCAGCGGGCCGATGGTGATGTTGGGCACGAAGCGGCCGTCCATCACGTCCACATGGATCCAGTCGGCACCGGCGGCGTCGACGGCCCGGACGTCGTCGCCGAGGCGGGAGAAGTCGGCCGAGAGGATCGACGGGGAGATCACCAGGGGCTTGGTGCTCATGGACGGCCACCGCAGCGGAAGAGTGAATCGATTGTAAGGAGCGGCCCAGCGTGGGCTCTCCGGGGGCCTCCGGGGGGCACCCGGGCGCGCTGATACGATGGCCCCGCTTCGATTCCGAGAGGCCTTGCAGCGGCTGGAACCTTCCCCGCTTTGCCTGCGGTCCGCCTCCGGCGTGCCGGCCCCTCGTTGAGGCCCCTCCCCCTGCCGGACCGTTGTGGATCGCACTCTCATCCAGGAACTGCTCGAAGTCGTCGAGCAGGCCGCCATCGCCTCTGCCCGCCTGACCGGGCTCGGCAAGAAGGACGAAGCCGATGCGGCCGCCGTCGAGGCGATGCGCACCCGCATGGGCAGCATCGCCATGCAGGGCCGGATCGTGATCGGGGAAGGGGAGCGCGATGAAGCCCCCATGCTTTACATCGGCGAGGAAGTCGGCAGCGGCACCGGCCCCGGCGTCGACTTCGCCGTCGACCCCTGCGAGGGCACCAACCTCTGCGCCAACGCCCAGGACGGCTCGATGGCCGTGCTGGCCGCCAGCGACCGCGGCGGTCTGTTCTACGCCCCCGACTTCTACATGAAGAAGCTGGCGGCGCCCCCGGCGGCCAAGGGCAAGGTGGACATCCGCAAGAGCGCCACCGAGAACATCGCCATCCTGAGCGAGTGCCTGGGTGTGCCCGCCAGCGACCTCACCATCGTGGTGATGGACCGTGCCCGCCACAAGAGCCTGATCGCCGAGATCCGCGCCACCGGCGCCCGCGTCAAGCCGATCAGCGACGGTGACGTGCAGGCCGCCATCGCCTGCGGCTTCGCCGGCACCGGCACCCACTGCCTGATGGGCATCGGCGCGGCCCCCGAGGGTGTGATCTCCGCCGCCGCCCTGCGGGCCCTCGGCGGCCACTTCCAGGGCCAGCTCGTGTACGACCCCGCCATCGCCCAGACCAGCGAGTGGGCCGACTACACCAAGGAAGGCAACATCGCCCGCCTCAACGAGATGGGCATCACCGACGTCGACAAGGTCTATGAGGCCGAGGAGCTGGCTTCGGGCGAGAACGTGGTCTTCGCCGGCAGCGGCATCACCCCCGGCCTCCTGTTCAAGGGCGTCGTCTTCGAGGCCGACTGCACCCGCACCAGCAGCCTGATCATCAGCACCCTCGACCGCAGCGCCCGCTTCACCGATACGGTGCATATCAAGGAGGGCGCCAAGAGCATCGCCCTGCGCTGATCCCACCAGAGTCCGGACCTCGGAGCCCGCCTCCATGCACATCGCCGTCGTCGGTCTGAGCCATCGCACGGCTCCGGTGGAAATCCGCGAGCGCCTGAGCATCCCCGAGCAGACCATGGAGGATTCCCTCCAGCGGCTGCGGGCGGATGAGCAGGTGATCGAGGCCTCGATCCTGAGCACCTGCAACCGGCTGGAGATCTACACGCTCCTGCGCCACCCCGAACAGGGCATCACTGCGGTCGGCGACTTCCTCAGCCGCCAGTCCGGACTGGCGGTGGAGGAGCTGCGCCCCCATCTGTTCACCTACCACCACGAGGAGGCCGTGGGCCACCTGCTGCGGGTGGCCGCCGGGCTCGACAGCCTGGTGCTCGGGGAGGGTCAGATCCTCTCCCAGGTGAAGAAGATGGTGCGTCTGGGCCAGGAGCACCGCTCCGTGGGTCCGATCCTCAACCGCCTGCTCAACCAGGCGGTGAGCACCGGCAAGCGGGTGCGCACCGAGACCAACCTGGGCACCGGGGCGGTCTCGATCAGCTCGGCGGCCGTCGAGCTGGCCCAGCTGAAGGTGGGCCAGGCCCGGGGCACCGATGAGCTGGTTCCGCTCGACCAGGAGCAGGTGGCGGTGGTGGGGGCCGGCCGCATGGCCCGGCTGCTGCTCCAGCACCTGCAGGCCAAGGGCTGCCGGGGGGTGGTGGTGCTCAACCGCACCGTCGCTCGGGCCGAGGCCCTGGCGGCCGATTTCCCCGCCCTGCCCGTGCAGTGCCGTCCCCTGGACGACCTCGACCACTGCCTGAGCACCTGCTCGCTGGTGTTCACCAGCACCGGCGCCGAGGAGCCGATCATCACGGCCCGCCGGCTGGAGGGGCTCAACCGCCGTTCCAGCCTGATGCTCATCGACATCGGCGTGCCCCGCAACATCAGTGCCGATGCGGCCGAGCTCCCAGGCGTCGACAGTTTCGACGTCGATGATCTCCAGGAGGTGGTGGCCCGCAACCAGGAGGCGCGCCGGGAGATGGCCGCCGAGGCCGAGGGGCTGCTGGCCGAGGAGGCGCGGCTGTTCCTGGAGTGGTGGGACGGCCTCGAGGCGGTGCCCCTGGTCAACCGGCTGCGCCTCCAGCTGGAGGACATCCGGGAGCAGGAGCTGCAGAAGGCCCTCAGCCGCATGGGCCCGGATCTTTCCGCCCGCGAGCGGAAGGTGGTCGAGGCCCTCAGCAAGGGCATCATCAACAAGATCCTGCACACGCCGGTCACCCGGCTTCGGGCCCCCCAGCCCCGCCAGCAGCGGCGGGCGGCCATGGGGGTGCTGCAGGACCTCTTTGAGCTTCACGACGACCCACCGGAGGCCTGAGCCCCGCCTCAAGGGACGGTCCCCGCTTCACCGGCTCCAGCCCCACCTTTCACTGCAACGGAACATGAACCGAGAAGCCACGGCGCCGAGCTCCGCGTCACCACGCTCCAGTACGGTCTGGCCAGCCAAGGACAGAGGACTGGGCTCATGAAACGCGTTCTGGCCATCATCCTGGGAGGCGGTGCGGGAACGCGTCTCTACCCCCTCACCAAGATGCGGGCGAAGCCCGCCGTTCCCCTCGCCGGGAAATACCGACTGATCGATATTCCCATCAGCAACTGCATCAACTCCGAGATCAACAAGATCTACGTGCTGACGCAGTTCAACAGCGCTTCGCTCAACCGTCACCTGACGATGAGCTACAACCTCTCCTCTGGATTCGGCCAGGGCTTCGTCGAGGTGCTGGCCGCCCAGCAGACCCCCGACAGCCCCAGCTGGTTCGAAGGCACGGCCGATGCGGTACGCAAGTACCAGTGGTTGTTCCAGGAGTGGGACGTGGACCATGTCCTGATCCTCTCCGGAGACCAGCTTTACCGGATGGACTACAGCAAGTTCGTGCAGCACCACATCGACTGCGGCGCCGACCTGACGGTGGGTGCCCTGCCGGTGGACGCGGCCCAGGCGGAGGGCTTCGGTCTGATGCGCACCTCCTCTGACGGTCGCATCCTGGAGTTCAGCGAGAAGCCCAAGGGCGGGGCCCTCGAGGCCATGCGGGTGAACACCGAGAGCCTGGGTCTCTCCGCCGAGGAGGCCGCCAAGCGGCCCTACCTGGCCTCGATGGGGATCTACGTCTTCAACCGCAACACCCTGTTCAACCTGCTGGCCAGCCATCCGGAGGCCACCGATTTCGGCAAGGAGATCATCCCCACCTCCCTCGGCCAGGGGGACCATCTGCAGACGTTCCTCTTCGACGACTACTGGGAGGACATCGGCACGATCGGGGCGTTCTACGAGGCCAACCTGGCCCTCACCGACCAGCCCAACCCGGCCTTCTCCTTCTACGACGAGAAGTTCCCCATCTACACCCGGCCCCGCTACCTGCCCCCCAGCAAGCTGCAGGACGCCCAGGTGACCCAGTCGATCATCGGCGAGGGATCCTTGCTCAAGGCCTGCAGCATCCACCACTGCGTGCTCGGGGTGCGCTCCAGGGTCGAGGACGAGGTGGTGCTCCAGGACACCCTGGTGATGGGGGCCGACTTCTTCGAATCCTCCGAGGAACGGCTGGTGCTGCGCGAACGGGGCGGCACCCCGATCGGCGTTGGCCGGGGCACCACCGTGAAGGGGGCCATCCTCGACAAGAACGTCCGCATTGGCCGCGACGTCACCATCGTCAACAAGGACCGCGTCGAGGAGGCCGACCGGCCGGAGCTCAACTTCTACATCCGCAACGGCATCGTCGTGGTGGTGAAGAACGGCACGATCGCCGACGGCACGGTGATCTGAGCCCCGGGGCCGGGGGAGGGCTGGGCCAGCAGTTGCTGACATCCCTCCCCGGGACACCGACGCTGCGCCGAGCGCTGGCCACAGTGGCGATGAAGCAAGACATCCACGCTCCTATGGGCAAGGCGCATTTCGGACTCATCGGCCTCGGCGTGATGGGTGAGAATCTGGTCCTCAACGCCGAGAGAAACGGTTTCTCCAGCGTCGTCTACAACCGGACCTACGCCAAGACCGAGGAGTTCCTGGCCGGACGTGGCGCCGGCAAGGACATCGTGGGGGCGGCCACCCTGGAGGAGTTCGTGGCGGCGCTGGAGCGGCCCCGCCGGATCCTGATGATGGTCAAGGCGGGCGATCCGGTGGATGCCACCATCGCCAGCATTTCCCCCCTGCTCGAGGAAGGCGACCTGCTGATCGACGGCGGTAACTCCCTCTACACCGACACCGAGCGGCGGGCGGCTGAGCTGGAGAGCAAGAGCTTCGGCTACATCGGCATGGGTGTCTCCGGCGGCGCCAAGGGGGCCCTGGAGGGGCCGAGCATGATGCCAGGGGGCACCAAGGCGGCCTACGACGCCATCGAAAGCCTGGTGACCAAGATGGCCGCCCAGGTGGAGGACGGCCCCTGCGTCACCTACATCGGTCCTGGCGGTGCCGGTCATTTCGTCAAGACCGTCCACAACGGCATCGAGTACGGCATCGAGCAGATCCTGGCGGAGGCCTACGACCTGATGAAGCGCATCGCCGGCCTTGACGGCGACGCCATGGCCGATGTGCTGGGCGGCTGGAATCAGACCGAGGAGCTGGCCTCCTTCCTGGTGGAGATCACCGAGGTGTGCCTGCGCACCAAGGATCCCGAGACCGGCGGTGATCTGGTGGAGCTGATCGTCGATGCCGCCGGCCAGAAGGGCACCGGCCTGTGGACCGTGGTCAGCGCCCTGGAGATGGGCGTGCCCGTCCCCACCATCTACGCCGCCCTCAATGCCCGTGTGCTGAGCTCCCTGCGCAGCGAGCGGATGGCGGCTGAAGCGGTTCTGTACGCCCCCGACCCCCACAGCTTCCCCCTGGGGGAGCCCGCCACCGGCATGGCGGCGCTGCGGGATGCCTGCATCCTGGCCTGCATCGCCAGCTACGGCCAGGGGATGGCCCTGCTGCAGGAGGCTTCCAAACTGCACGACTACAACCTCGATTTCTCGGCGATCGGCCAGATCTGGAAGGGGGGCTGCATCATCCGGGCCCGGCTGCTGCAGCGCATCCAGGACGCCTACGGCGCCGATCCCTCCCTGCCCAACCTGATGCTCGATCCCTGGTTCGCCGCCCAGGTCAACCAGCGCCTGGCCGGCCTGCGCCAGGTGGTGGCGGGCGCGGCCCTGGCGGGCATCCCCGTGCCCTGCCTCAGCAGCACCCTCGACTACATCGACAGCTACCGCACCGGCCGCCTGCCCCAGAACCTGGTGCAGGCCATGCGCGACTGCTTCGGCTCCCATACTTATGAGCGCACGGACCGCCCCGGTGCGTTCCATACCGAGTGGCTCGCTTGACCGAACCCAGCACCCGCTACCAGCTGATCGTCGCCACCAGCCCCGAAGAACTGGCCCGCCAGGCAGCCGAGCAGATCGCCGCCGGCATCGACCTGGCCCTCGCCGAGCGGGACCGGGCCCAGATCGCCCTGTCGGGTGGCGAAACCCCCCGGGCGGCCTATGCCCGGCTGGCTGAGGAGCACCTGCCCTGGGAGCGGGTCGATGTGCTGCTCGGGGATGAGCGCTGGGTGCCGGCCGACGACCCCTCCAGCAACGCCCGCATGCTGCGCGAAACCCTGCTGGCCCACCCGCCGGCCAGCCACGCCCGCTTCCACCCGGTGCCCACCGACCGCCCCAGCCCCCAGGCCAGCGCCGAGGCCTACGCCTCCGAGCTGGCGGTGCTCTGCCCCGGCGCGCTGCCCCGCTTCGACGTGATGCTGCTGGGCCTGGGCGACGACGGCCACACCGCCTCCCTGTTCCCCGGCACGGCGGCCCCCGGGGTGCTCGATCGCCCCGTCACCACTGGTGAGGGCAAGGGCCTGCCCCGCATCACCCTCACCGCTCCGGTGCTCTCGGCCGCTCGCCGGGTGATCTTCCTGGTCAGCGGCGCCGGCAAGCGCCAGGCCCTCGCCCGGCTGCTCGATCCGGTCGAGCCCGCCGAGCGCACCCCCGCCCGGCTGGTGCGGCCGGCCGGTGTGGTGGTGATCCTGGCCGATGCCGCCGCCGCCGCCGACCTCCCCGGCACCTGAGACCGTCATGCAGGTGATCCGCGGCGATGGCTTCAGTGGCTGGCATGCCCTCAACGACACGGTCATGGGGGGCCGCAGCTCGGGCCTGTGCACGGTCAGCAGCCGCGGGATGCGGCTGGAGGCGGAGGTGGTGGAGAGCGGCGGCGGCTTCGTCAGCTGCCGCTCGCCGGTGTTCTCCCCGCCGCTGGATCTCTCGGCGCAGGCCGCCTTTGAACTGGAGCTCCAGGGGGACGGCCGCCATTACAAGCTGGCGGTGGCCTGCGCCGATGGGGTGGCGGGTCTCACCGAGATGATCCCCGGCGGCGTTCGCTGGGTGGCGAATTTCGCCACCGACCCGGCTGGCCCCTGCCGGGTGCGGATCCCCTTCACCCAGCTGCGGGCCTCCATCCGGGCCAAGCCGATCGAGGCCCTGCCCCTGGGCCTGCCCCTGCGCTTCGACCCCAGCCGCATCACCCGGCTGCAGATCCTGCATTCGAAGTTCGGCGACGACGGTTCCGCTAATCCGGGCTTCCGGGCCGGCCCGCTCACCCTGGAGGTGATGGCGATCGATGCCGTCGCCTGAGTTCCCCGTCGGCAGCGCCAACACCGACCTGTGCCAGTTGGTGGCGGCGGCGGCCGACCTCTGCCGCAGGCCCCTGCGCCATGCGGTGGTCAACCCCGTCCAGGGCGCCGTCAGCGCCGGGCCGGAGGCGGAGCAGGGGGTGGGCAGCCTGGATCTCTGCCTGCGGCTGGAGGCCCGCAGCCCCGAGGGCGAGCGGGTGCCGGCCGAGGATCTGGAGCTGGAGATCTACCGCAGCGGTGGGGAGCTCAACCTCACCCTGGCCTGGCGGCAGGGGGAGGATCACCCCCTGCTCTGGCACGGCAGCCATCCGGTCTGGATGGATGGGGCAACGGGACTGCGCAGCTCCTGCCCCGCCGATGGCGCGCCGCTGGAGGCCCTGGCGCGACGCCTGCGGGCCCTGCTGCGGCCCGATCAGGACTGAGGTGTCGGCAGCACCATCAGCAGCGAGCCGGTCCCCATCGTTGAGGGCAGCGGCCAGAGCTCGGCCACGGCCACCAGCGTGCGGCCATCACGATGGCGCAGGGGGAAGGCGTCACTGACGAACAGCGGCCCATCGGTGGGCGCGTCGGTGGCGGCAGGGGCCGTGGCCGCCTCCGGCAGCTGGCAGAACAGGGAGGCGGGTGACCCCACCAGGCTGTCGCGCTCGAAGCCGATCCTGTGGCACAGGCTGGCGTTGACCATCACCACCCGCTGGCTGCTGTCGAACACCGCCACCGCGAAGCTGGGACTTCGGATCAGGGTCTCGAACAGCACCGAGAGATCGCGGCCATGCTCGTGGGCCTGGCGCTGCTGGGTGATATCGGAGAGGGTGCCGACCACATAGCGGTCCATCTCCTCGGTGAGCACCTTGGCGTTCTCCGTCACCCAGCGCTGTTCGCCATCGCGGCGGATGATCCGGTACTGCACCGACCAGCCCCCCTGGGCCGGGTCCCGACTGGCCCAGACCCGATCCCGGTCCTCCGGAAGGATGGCGTTGTCGAGCAACTGCGGATGGGCGAACAGCTCCGCCGGGCTCCAGCCCGTCAGGGGCAGGATGCGCTGGCTGGCATAGAGCAGACGGTGCAGGCCGGCGTCCCGTTTCCAGACCGCCTCTTCCAGGGCATCGGTGAGGCTGGAGAACGCATCGAGCGAGTCTTCGGCGGCCCGGCGCAGCGCCAGCAGTTCCGACACGTCGGTGAGGGTGATGATCGCTCCGAGCCGCTGCCCCTCCCGTTCCTGGTAGGGCAGCACCTGGGCCAGGTAGGCGATGTCCTCGTTGACCGCCTCGATGTTGCGTCGGGGAGCGCCGCCGACCACCTCCGCCAGGGCCGATCGCAGACCCGGCAGGGGCACCGTGGTGGGAATGCCCAGCAGGGGCCGGCCGATGTCGTCGTCCACCAGGGCGAACACCCGCACCGCCAGGGGGGTGAACCGGGTGATGCAGAGCTCCCGGTCGACGATGACCATGCCCTGGTTGAGGGAGTTCTGGATGTTCTCCAGGTCGGTGCTGAGCAACTGCAGCTCCGTGCTTCTGGCTCGCAGCTCCTGGTTGAGGGTGGCCAGCTCCTCATTGGTGGCCTGCAGCTCCTCGTTGGAGGATTCCAGCTCCTCGTTGGACGACTGCAATTCCTCCGATGAGGCCTGCAGTTCCTCGGCCGAGGCCTCCAGTTCCTCGTTGGCTTCCTCCAGATCCGACAGGGAGCGGCGCAGGGTGTCGTGGCTGGTGAGCAGCTCCTTCTCCAGCCGGGCGATCTGCCGGTCGAAGTCCGGGTCGCGGATCAGGGGGCCGTCCGTGGGCACCGGCTCGTCGCTTTCGGAAGGTTCGCGCAGAAAGCTGAGCAGGGTGAGCACCCGCTCGTTGACGTGGAGCGGCCTGGCCTCCAGCCGCAGGTGGATGGCGAAATCTGGCAGGTGCAGCAGGCGGCTGCGGGCGGGCTGGCCATCGGCCCGCACGACCAACAGCAACGCGCGGGCCTCGGCTTGCAGTTCCGTGAGCAGGAAGCTGGTGGCGGCGGTGGAGATCCGGCCCTCCGGGAGCCGGCAGAAGGGACTGACATCGCCGATCACCTCCACCAGCCCGTGGGTTTCATCCAGGATCACGCAGGGTGGAGAAGTGCTGCGGACCAGCGCTTCGAGGGTGGCCACATGCTCCTCGACCACGGTCTCCCGCAGGATCGAGATCCGCCCGATCGGGGTGAACAGGGTCGGTGGGCGCTGGGTGGGCTGGACGGACGTGGTGTAGCGGGTGGACTGCTGCTCCACGGTGCGATGGAAGATGCGGTGGTCGGCGTTGGCCACCTCGAAGCCCTCCGTCCTGTGGCCCAGTGATTCCGTGCGGCCCAGGAACAGCAGACCCGAGGGCATCAGTCCGAAACGGAACTGCGCCAGTACCCGATCCTGCAGGGGCTGGGTGAAGTAGATGAGCGTGTTGCGGCTGGAGATCATGTCCAGACGCGGAAAGGGCGGATCAACGGCCACGTTGTGGCGGGCGAAGACCACGCAGTTGCGCAGGGCCTCGCCGATCACGACCTCGCCGTTGCACGGCACCACGAAGCGTTCCCGCAGCGCTTCCGGAATGGCCAGGCTGGAGGCCGCCGGATAGGTGGCCCGACGCGCCACCGCCAGGCTGTCCTCGTCGAGGTCGGTGCCGAAGATCTTGAGGTGATGGGTCAGGTCCTGGGGGTGGCCCAGCACTTCGCTGATCAGCATGCCGATGGAATAGACCTCCTCGCCGGTGGCACAGCCGGGCACCCACACCCGCAGGCGGTCCTTGCGAGTGCGCTGGGCCACATAGGCGTGCAGGAGTTCGCCGAGGACCGCGAACGACTCCGGGTCGCGGAAGAAGGATGTGACGGTGACCAGCAGGTTGTGGACCAGGGCCGAGACCTCCTTCCTGTCGGCCGAGAGCAGCTGCAGGTACTCGTCCATGGTTTCCATCTGCCGGATCGCCATGCGGCGCGCCAGCTGGCGCTGGAGGGTGGACGCCTTGTACTGGCTGAAATCGATGCCGCTGTTGTGCAGCAGCAGCTCCAGGGCACTGGAGACGTTGAGGCCCCGGGGATCGGGAACGTTCAGTTCGACCCAGTCACCGTCGGAACCCATCAGGCCGGTGAGGTGACGGCCGATGGCGGCCGGTTCGAGGGTGAGGTCGGCCCCGCCCATGGCGATGGCGGCGGTGGGCATGGCGGCGAACCGGGCGCTCTTGGGGGTCTGGGCGATGGTGAGGCCACCGGCGGCCCGCACGGTCCGCAGGCCGCGGGCGCCGTCGGAGCCGGTGCCCGAGAGCACGACAGCGGCCCCATGGCCGTTCCAGTGCTCGGCGATCGACTCGAACAGCCGGTCGATGCTGGGACTGGGACCGAAGCGGGGCTCGGGCTCCACCAGTCTCACCCGGTTTCCGTCCACGCTGATGTCGTGGTTGGGGGGGCAGACGCTGACGGTGTCCGGCAGCAGCGTGCCCCCATCGACCGCCTCGACCACCCGCAGGTCGGTGACCCGCGCCAGCAGCTCGACCATCAGGCTGCCGTGGTCGGGCGAGAGGTGCTGGGCCACCACGTAGGCCACGCTGCCGCCGGGGGAGAGGCTGCCCAGAAGGGCCTGCAGGGCCTCCAGGCCACCGGCCGAAGCGCCGATGGCCACCAGATGCATGCCGGGTTCGGACCCGGGGGGCGTGGATGGTGCCGGGGAAGATTCCGCGTCACTGGATTCTTCCATCGATTTCCGCACCGTGAAGGTTGGTTCTCAATGTAATCCGCCGAAGCGATCCGCGCCGTCGTTGAGTGACGCAACAGACCGCTCCTGGCGCGACGGATGACCGCAGCAGAGCCTGGCAGGGAATGGGGGGGGCGACACAATAGTGTCACCCGGCGCGATCACCATCGTGAATCACTGTCTGCAACATTCCATTGTCAGCCTCTTCCAAGGGATCAATTGGGCCGAGTCATCACGATTCACCCATTGCTGATCATGGAATTGGCGGGCAGAAGCTTCGTCATTTCTGTGTTACAATCAGGAAAGAGGGAAGGGGGCTTCGTATGTGCAGCGAGCCTTGCTTTCCTCGCCCCTGGCACCCTGAAGCTGCCGATTTTTCCAATCCCCTGCTTCGCCAGCTTCCGCTCAGTGAGGATGCCCATTCCTGCGTTTCCCTCCTGCAGGAAGCCCTGCCCCTGGTGGAGCTCATCCCGCTGGGACCCGAGGCGTCCTGGTGGTTCTATGGCGCCAATCTCCATCTCGGCAGCCTGGTGGCGACGGCCTGGGCGGCCAGGCCGATGCGGATGGCCTTCTCCGAACGCCAGGAGCACATCGTCGTGCTGGGTTATGGCGGAGAACAGCGGCTGCGACAGGCCTCCACCACCTGGCCCTGTGTCAGGGGAGGCTGTGTGCTGATGGCCAGTGCGGCCTGCACGATGGAGAGCACCCTTTCGTCCGCCGTGGCCTTCGCCTTGACGCGGGACCGACTTCTGGAGACAGCGATGGCGATGGGGGGGTATCAGCAGAAGCCGAAAGGCTGGGAGGAGACGGTTGCCCTGGCCCACGGCTGGAGCCCGCCCCAGAACCGCGTCACCCCATCTCTGCTGGCGGCGTTGCAGCAAACCATTGCCATGGCAGGACAGTTGTCGGGGTATGGCCGTGGTCTGCTCGATCGCCTTCAATTCGACGACCAGATCTATCGGCTGATGGTGGCCATGCTGCTGCCGGAGATTCGCCAGGACAAAACCCTGGATCGACTCCTCCACCGGCAGCGACAGGGCCGTGATTCCTTTGATGAACTGATCGACTACATCAAGCAGAATCTGGGTGAACCTCTGACCCTCACAGACCTTGAATCGAGGAGCCATTACTCCCGCAGGGCGCTGCAGTATGCCTTCGCCGAGCGCATGGGCTGCACAGCCACAAAATGGATCAAGATGCAACGCCTTGACCGGGCTCGGCAGCGACTGGAGCGACCGAATCTGAACGATACGGTGGGAAGTATCGCCCGTGAATGCGGCTACCGCTCGCTGGGGCTGTTCAGTGTGGATTTCCAGCAGCGTTTCCATGTCAAGCCGTCCCAGCTCCTGCGGGAGTCCCGGCAGGAGTAGCCGGGACCGCTGTGATCAGCCCCGTCGACGAAACGTGTCCGTGGACTCCGTGCGGACCTGGGTGTGATCCCTCTGGTGCGTCGTCTGCAGGGCGGATTCGAGCAGGTAGGCGGCCAGATTGGAGAGGGAGCGTCCCTGGACGTTGCTGCGTTCCACAAGGGCCTGATAGGCGTTGTAGGGGACGGTGATCGTGACGCGCACCGGCCGCAGGAAGGGACCGGGTTCGGAGTGGCTTCGCATGGGTCCAACGGGGGGGCTTCTTCTGCTCTAACCCCAATGGCATGGCCTGTGGACAGGCGCTTCACAGTGAGTCGGAGCCCCTCCGGTGTCCAGATGCCAGTGCTGGCAAGCGATTCACCCTGCTGCGGTCAGCAGCAGGGCGCCTGCGCCATCAGTGCAGCCCTGCATCGCCCTGCGCAAACTGCACGTTTCTGAAATCGGGATGAAGGCCTGGGCCTCAGTCCGGGGGAAGGTCGGTCACGGCCCCCAGGCTGCTGCTGCTCACCAGCCTGGCGTACTTGCCGAGCACCCCGGTGCGGTAGCGGGGGGCGGGCTTACTCCAGGCGCTGCGGCGCCGGGCCAGCTCCTCCGCGTCCACGTTGAGCTGGAGCAGCCGCTGCTTCGCATCCACCGTGATGCTGTCGCCCTCCTGCACCAGGCCGATGGTGCCGCCCACGGCGGCTTCCGGGGCCACGTGGCCCACCACCATCCCGTAGGTGCCGCCCGAGAAGCGGCCATCCGTGATCAGGGCCACCGAATCCCCCAGCCCCTCGCCGATGATCGCCGCGGTGGGGGCCAGCATCTCGCGCATGCCGGGGCCACCCACCGGACCCTCGTAGCGGATCACCACCACATCGCCGGCACTGATGCGCTTGGCGAGGATGGCGGCCAGGGCGTCCTCCTCACTCTCGAACACCCGCGCCGGGCCGGTGATCACCGGGTTCTTCACCCCGCTGATCTTGGCCACGCTGCCCTCCTCGGCCAGGTTGCCCCGCAGGATCGCCAGGTGGCCCTGGGCGTAGAGGGGGTTGGAGAGCGGCCGGATCACGTCCTGGCCGGCCGGCGGTTCGGAGGGCACCTCGGCGAGCACCTCCGCCAGGGTGCGCCCCTCGATCGTGCGGCAGTCGCCGTGCAGGAGGCCGCCGTCGAGCAGCAGCTTCATCACCTGGGGGATGCCGCCGGCCCGGTGCAGGTCAACGGTCACGTAGCGGCCGCTGGGTTTGAGGTCACAGATCACGGGCACCTTCTGGCGGATCGTCTCGAAGTCGTCGATCGTCAGCGGCACGCCGGCGGTGCGGGCGATCGCCAGCAGGTGCAGCACCGAGTTGGTGGAGCCGCCCACCGCCATGATCACGGCGATGGCGTTCTCGAAGGCCTCCCGGGTGAGCAGGTCGCGGGGGCGGATGCCGGCGCCGATCGCCTGCACCAGCACCTCGGCCGAGCGGGCGGCGCTCTCGGCCTTCTCCGGGTCCTCCGCCGCCATCGTGGAGCTGTAGGGCAGGCTCAGGCCGAAGGCTTCGAAGGCTGAACTCATCGTGTTGGCGGTGAACATGCCCCCGCAGCTGCCGGCGCCGGGGCAGGCGTTCTTCTCGATCGCCAGCAGCTCCGCCTCATCGATGCGGCCGCCGGAAAGCTGACCCACCGCTTCGAAGGCACTCACCACGGTGAGATCACAGGGGCCCAGCTTCCCGGGCTTGATCGTGCCGCCATAGACGAAGATCGCCGGAATGTTCATGCGGGCCATGGCGAGCATGGCTCCGGGCATGTTCTTGTCGCAGCCGCCGATGGCCAGCAGGCCATCCATGCTCTGGGCGTTGCAGGCGGTTTCGATCGAATCGGCGATCACCTCGCGTGACACCAGGGAGTACTTCATGCCCTCGGTGCCCATCGAGATCCCGTCGCTGACGGTGATGGTGCCGAACATCTGCGGCATGGCTCCGGCCCCATGGGCCGCCTGCTCGGCCCGCCGGGCCAGATCGTTGAGGCCGATGTTGCAGGGCGTGATCGTGCTGTAGCCGTTGGCGATGCCGATGATCGGCTTGCCGAAGTCCCCGTCGCCGAAACCGACGGCCCGCAGCATGGCCCGGTTGGGGGAGCGTTGGAGGCCCTTGGTGATGGCGTCGGAGCGCAGCATGGCCGGGGAGGAACGGGTCAGCAGCAACTTACCGAGGGGCCTGCGCCCTCAGGGCTGGGGCTGCAGCTGCTCGAGCTGGCGGCGTACCTCGTCGATCGCCTGGTTGAGCTTCTGGACACGGTCGTGGAGCTGGTCGCTGCTCACCGGCGGTTCTACGAACCCTTCGGCGAGGCGGGAGACGCGCAGCAGGCGCGTCTGGCGCAGGGAAAGTCGGTGCCGCTCGGCCCGACGCAGAAGCCAGACGGCCAGTCCGGCGGCCCCCATGACCGCCCCGGCGGCCCCGGCAACCAGGACCAGACTGCCGCTGGCGGACGATTGCTGCCTGGAATCAGCCATGAACCTGCAGGTAAGGGGGGTCTGGATCTGAGGGGACCAGCCTAGGCAGTGGCGGCGGCGATTCCATACAGACGCTCGCTCACCTCGCCGAATCCCGGAACGATGCGATGCCGGCCGTCCACCTCGGGGTCGATGCCGGCGCAGTAGATGGTGAGCTGGCTGTGGTGTTCGCCGACGACCTTCAGTCCGGGGCTCGCCGCCAGGGTGGTGATCACCCGCAGCCGCTGCCCCTCCACCCCGAGGCCCGCCAGGCGGTCAAGCAGGGCCAGCAGCACCGAACCGCTGGCGAGGCCTGGCAGGAACACGAGCACGCCGCTGCGGGGGTCGATGCTGGTCGGCAGGTCGTCGAGGAACCAGTGGGGCTTGTGATCCGGCCCGCAGGGCTCGAGGCCCACATGGGCCAGCTGGGCCGACGGCAGCACCGACTGCGCCCCCTGCCACAGCCCCAGACCGCCCCGCAGCACCGGGATCACCAGCAGGGGCACCTCAGGATCGACCACCTGGCCGTCGCACTGGCCCAGGGGCGTGATGACCGACACCGGGCGATGGGGCAGCCAGTCGCGCAGCGCCTCATAGGTCAGCCAGCGGCCCAGTTCCGCCATGGCGGTGGCGAACAGGGGCGAGGGGGTGGACCCGTCGCGCAGCAGGGTGAGCCAGTGGCCGATCAGGGGATGGGGGGGGACCACCACCCGCAAGGACATGCTCATGACGGGCTGCGTCTGCCATAGCTTGAACCGGCAGCGTACCGGTGTGGCATGGTCCCCAGCTCCCCAACCTTCCCTGAGAATCGCCGCAAGGCCATGGCCATGCTGGCCGGTGTGCTGGGGTGCGTCCTGGGGGCCGTGCTGGGCCCGTTGCTGATGTGGAGCGTGCTGCCGGTGGCCCCGGCCCAGGCGATCACCGCCCCCGAGCTGCGTGCCCAGCGTTCCTTCCAGGACCTCGACCCCGACCTGCGGGGCCGCAACCTGCAGCAGCAGGAGTTTCTCAAGGCCTCCATGGAGGGCTTCGACCTGCGGGACGCCGACCTGCGCGGAGCCGTGTTCAACTCCACCGACCTGCGCCAGGCCGACCTTCGCGGCGCCGACCTGGAGGACGTGGTGGCCTTCGCCACCCGCTTCGACGGGGCTGACCTGCGCGGCGCCCAGTTTCGCAACGCCATGCTGATGCAGAGCCGCTTCCGGGATGCCCGCATCGATGGGGCCGACTTCAGCGACGCGGTGCTCGATCTGCCGGAGCAGAAGGCCCTCTGCGCCCGTGCCGCCGGCAGCCATCCCCTCACCGGCGTCGACACGCGGGAGAGCCTCGGCTGCCGCTGACGCCCGCTGGCGGCACCTCCTCTAGGTTGCGATTCCCTTCGCGCCAGCCCCGATGATCGCCACCAGCACCCGACGGTTGCCGGTCACGGTGGTGACCGGTTTTCTGGGGGCCGGAAAGACCACCCTGCTGCGCCACCTGCTGCTGGAAAGCGGACTGCGGCTGGCTGTCCTGGTCAACGAGTTCGGCGAGGTGGGCATCGACGGTGATCTGATCGCCTCCTGCGGCTTCTGCCCCGAGGACGAGCTGGGCGACCGGCTGGTGGAGCTGGCCAACGGCTGCCTCTGCTGCACCGTGCAGGATGAGTTCCTGCCCACCATGCAGCGCCTGCTGGAGCGGGCCGACCGGCTCGACGGCATCGTGGTGGAAACCAGTGGCCTGGCCCTGCCCGAGCCCCTGGTGGCCGCCTTCGGCTGGCCGGAGATCCGCAGCCGCACCCGCGTGCACGGGGTGGTCACGGTGGTGGATGGGGAGGCGATGGCCGCCGGCCATGTGGTCGGGGATGCCGAGGCGGTGGAGGCCCAGCGCTGCGCCGATCCCAGCCTCGACCACATCAGCGCCATCGAGGATCTGTTCGCCGACCAGCTCGGTGCCGCCGACCTGGTGCTGGTGAGCCGGGCCGACCGGCTGGAGCCGGAGGCCCTGGCCCGGGTGACCGCGGCGCTGCGCGCCGACCTGCGCCCCGGCACCGTGGTGCTGCCCATGGCCCGGGGCCGCCTCGATCCCGCCCTGGTGCTGGACGGGCCCGGCCGGGACCCGGACCACGACCACGATCACCACCATGACCACGACGACCACGATCACGACCACCACGACCATGCCCACGTGGCGATGGAGTCGATCGTCGTGCGCCGCGCCGGCCAGTGGGGGCGACCCGCCCTGGAGGCCCAGCTGCAGCGTCTGCTGATCGACCATCCCGTCGTGCGGCTCAAGGGGCGGCTGCGCCAGGGCGGCAAACGCCTGCCGCTGCAGATCCAAGGGGTTGGCCGTCGCCTCGACTGCTGGTACGAGGAGCGCTCGGGCCCTTCCCCTGCCGCCGACGGCGGCGAGGGCGATGGCCCCGACGGCCTGGAACTGGTGGTGCTGGCCACTGCCGGCGCCGCCGGCCCCCTGCGCGACGCCCTCGATCGCCTCTGAGACGGCAAGGGCAGCAACCGGGCGCGGGCCCGCGTCAGTCGAGGGGGATGTCGCCCCTGGCGCAGATCCCATCCCAGCAGAGATCCGTGTTCTCCACCCAGCGGCTGTTCACCGGTTGCCAGCCGCCCGAGGGTTTGAGCATCGTCACCCGGCCCCGGCCGTCGTGGCGGAACTCGATCCGCTGGCCTCCCACCACCAGGAACCAGTGGATGCCGAGCTCCTCGACCTGCATCTGGCAGTCCTGCCACGGACCATCCGCGACGCGGCACTGCAGGGCCACCAGACCGGGCAGGGAATGGGCCTGCAGGGCCGTGCAGGCCACAGCCAGGCCCATCAGCCAGGCCAGCCATCCGGGCCCGGGCGGATCTGGCAGAAACCTTCTCAGGGAGGGCACCACGGCCAGCGGTGCGGAGCGTCAACTCCAGGCTGGTGGTGCGCCGGGGGGGGTGGTGGGGCGTGCTGCCAAGATTTAACAAACGTCCGTGCCCCCGGTGCCGCTCTTCAACGCCCGCGTCCAGGTTTCCCTGCGCCCCTCCGTGCTGGACCCCGCCGGGGAGGCCACCCGGGCCGCCGCCGCCCGGCTCGGGGTGGAGGGGGTGAAGCGGCTGCGGATCGGCAAGGCGATCGAGCTCGATCTGGAGGCGCCGGACCGGGCCACCGCCCAGGCCCGGCTCGAACTGCTCAGCGACCGTCTGCTCGCCAATCCGGTGATCGAGGACTGGTCGCTGGATCTGGCTGAAGCGGGTTGAGGGGGGCGGACCGATGACCGTCGGCATCGTTGTGTTTCCCGGCTCCAACTGCGACCGGGACGTGGCCTGGGCCCTGGAGGGCTGCCTGGGCATCCCCGTGCGCTTCCTCTGGCATGAGGAACGCGACCTTTCCGGTCTCGAGGCCGTTGTGCTGCCGGGGGGGTTCAGCTATGGGGATTACCTGCGCTGCGGCGCCATCGCCCGATTCGCCCCGGTGCTGGAGGAGGTGGGCAGTTTCGCGGAGCGCGGCGGGCCGGTGCTCGGCATCTGCAACGGCTTCCAGGTGCTCACGGAGATGGGCCTGCTCCCCGGAGCCCTCACCCGCAACCGGGATCTGCACTTCCTCTGCCAGAGCAGCCCGCTGGAGGTGCAGCCAGGGGCCTGTCGCTGGCTCGGCGCCTACGGCGCCGGCGAGCGGATCAGCCTGCCGATCGCCCATGGGGAAGGTCGCTATCAGGTGGAGCCGGAGCAGCTGGAGCGCCTCGAGGATCAGGGCTGTGTGGTGCTGCGCTACATCGCCAACCCGAATGGATCGCGGGGGGACGTGGCCGGCCTGAGCAACCCCGCGGGCAATGTGCTCGGCCTGATGCCCCATCCTGAGCGGGCCTGTGATCCGGTCACCGGCGGCCTCGACGGTCGCCGCCTGCTGCAATCGCTGCTGGGCTGAGACGTCACTCCTGCCCGGCGACTTAGGTGCGGCTGCCGTGGGGATCGGGGGCCAGGGTGCGGCCCCCGGGCGTCCAGTCGGCAGGGCACATCTGGCCTGGCTGGTGACGCACGAGCTGGAACGCCTGCAGCACCCTCAGGGTTTCGTCCACACTGCGGCCGACGGCCACGTCGTTGACGGTGCTGTGGCGGATGACGCCGTCGGGATCGATCAGGAACAGGCCCCGCAGGGCCGTGCCGGCCTCCTCGTCGAGCACGTGGTAGGCCCGGGCGATCTCCTTGTTGAGATCCGAGACCAGGGGATAGGCCACATCCCCGAGCCCACCGCTTTTGCGTTCGGTCTGCACCCAGGCCAGATGGCTGTAGGGACTGTCAACGGACACGGCCAGGATGGCGGCGTCCAGGCGGGCGAAATCCCCATGGCGATCACTGAAGGCCGTGATCTCCGTGGGACAGACGAAGGTGAAATTGAGGGGATAGAAGAACAGCACCACATCCCTGCCCCGATAGTCGCGCAGCGACAGTTCCCGGAACTCCTGATCCACCACCGCGGTGGCGCGAAAGTCGGGGGCCTCGAGGCCCACGAGCCTGCCGCTGCTGGTCATGGTGTGCACCGTCTCGGGAGGGGACTGGCACCCATGCTGCCCTGAAGGAGCCTGGCTCTACGATGCATTCCTAAGAAGCGAGGCCTCTGCCATGGGTTGGGATCCGACCGTCCTGCGCAAATACAACACCACCGGTCACTTTCGCCTCATCAATCAGCTGCGTTCCGAGCTCAAGGGCAATCCCCTGATCCGTCCCAAGGATGGGGAAACCGTGGGCGCCGCCAACCGCAGCAAAAGCCTCACCCGCGCGCTCCAGAACCGTTCCCAGTCAGGGGGTTACGGCCGCAGCCGCCGTTCGGTGCAGGCCTCCCAACCCGTCGTCGTCGCGCCCCCCGCGCTGCCGGTGATCGCACCGCTGCCGGCCCGGGTCGAGAGTGTGGAAAGCCAGGAGGCGGCCAATGCGCGCAGCTTCCGTGAACGGCTCAACGCCATCGAGATGCGCTGAGTCAACGCCTTCACCGTTCCATCAGTGCTGTATCTGCATGGATACAGCGGCGGATCAGCCTCGACAACTGACTCTGTTTCGGAGTGGAATCTGACCCACCCTGGAAATCAGGGATCAGAGAACAATGACCCAGAACAATGGCTCGGGGGAGACTTGAACTCCCGACCTTGGGGTTATGAATCCCACGCTCTAACCAGCTGAGCTACCGAGCCAATCTCCAGGACTTTAGACGATGGCCGGCGCGGCCCCCGGCCGGATCAGGCCCGGGGGGGGAGCATCTGCAGGGGGTTGACCGCACCGCGGCCGGGGGGATGGATCTCGAAGTGAAGGTGGGGACCGGTGCTGCGGCCGGTGCTGCCCATCTGGCTGATCACCTGACCCTGGGTCACCGTTTCGCCTCTGGCCACCAGCAGACGGCTGTTGTGGGCATAGAGGCTGCGGCTGCCGTCGGGATGGGCGATTTCGACCAGGAAGCCGTAGCCGCCGTCATGCCAGCCGGCGAAGACGACTTGGCCCTCCCTGGCCGCCATGATCGGTGTGCCGACGTTGTTGGCCACATCAATGCCCTTGTGCATCCGGCCCCAGCGCCAGCCGAAACCGGAGGTGAACACCCCGCGGGTGGGCCAGATCCATGTGGTGGAAGGCGCCGTGGTTCCACCATCGAACGGCGGCTGGGGGTCGCCGAACTCGGGGAGCTCAGGCCAGCTGATGCCGCCGCTGACGGAGGGCTTGAGGCCGAGCAGCATCCGGGAACGACCCGGGGCCGACTGGGCCAGCCGCACCTGACTGCCCACCACGAGGCGGGCGGTTTCCAGGCCCGGATTGAGGCGGATCAGTTCGGCCACGCTCAGGCCGTAGCGCTGGGCCAGCTTCAGCACCGTGTCGCCGAAGCGGACGACGCCATCGCGTTCGACAGGCGGAGGAGTGGAGACAGGGGGGCTCTGGCGTTGGACGGAGACGTCGAGGGAGGCGATGCGACCGAGGCGTTCCTTGCCCCGGGACGGCACAACCAGCCAGTCGCCGTTGCCGAAGCGGTGGTCTTCATCGACGTCGTTGAGGCGGGCCAGACGGCTCTCATCGAGATCGAGGGCGGTGGAGAGCTCCTCGATGGACACCGGACGGCGGACCTTGACCCAGACCCGGTCGGTGGCGGAGGGAAGGGAGGCCAGCAGGGTCTCGGTGGAGACGGTGCTGGGGGAATCGTCAGCGAGAACGGCCACGAGCGGCACGACGGCCGGTGTGGAGAGCAGAAAGGGAAGAATCAAGCGGAAAGGCTTCATGCATTTCACATCCAGCGGACAAAACCCAACAGAGAAGCCAACATCTGCGGGTCCGGCAGAGAGTAGCGCCATGAACCACAGGCAGCAAGGTTCCTCAGGCACAACTCGGTCGGGACATCGGGACCGTCCCGTTCGGGTCTCAGGTGTCGCTCCCTGCGGATGGCCCGATCTGGCGCAGGGCCTCGAACAGCACGATGCCAACGGACACCGAGAGATTGAGGCTGCGAACGCCCCCCTGCCCCTCCCGGGCCCGGCAGGCCATCGGGATGGTGAGCCGGGCTTCGGCCGTCCCCTGCAGGGCGTTCGGTAATCCGTCCGTCTCCCGTCCGAACAGCAGCCAGTCGTCGGGATGGAAGCGGAAGTCGGTGTAGGGCGCCTCCGCCTGGCTGCTGAGGGCCACCAGGCGGCCCCCCCTTCGCCGCCGCTCCGCCTGGAAGTGCTCCAGGTCGCCGTGCCGGTGCAGCAACACCCAGGGCCAGTAATCCAGGCCGGCCCGGCGCAGATGGCGATCGCTGATCGAGAAACCCAGCGGTTCAATCAGATGCAGTTCACAGCCGGTGGCGGCGCAGGTGCGGGCCACGTTGCCCGTGTTGGGCGGGATCTGGGGCTGGTAGAGCACGACCCGGGGCATGCGGAGGCGATCCTCAGGGACCGGGGGGCACGGGCTGGCTCAGGGCCAGCAGATCGATGGCACGCCCCTGCAGGACCAGCCAGACGGCTTCGCTGTGGACCTGGAGGGTCTGCTGCATGGCCCCGAGCCGGTCGCGGAAGCGGGATCCAGCCGCCGTGGCCGGCACCACGCCCCAGCCTGTCTCCTCGCAGACCACCACCAGTGGTGCCCGGCAGGCGCCGATGGAGCTGAGCAGATCGTCGCAGTGGAGCCTCCAGTCCGGCGGCTCCAGCTCCAGGTGGGCGGCCACCCAGGTCCCGAGCGAATCCACCAGCCCCAGCTCGCCGGCCTGCAGATGGCGCAGCTCAGCTGCCAGCGCACCGCCCACCTCGCGGCAACCCCACGCCGGCGGGCGCCGAAGGCGGTGGCGACGCAGCCGCTCCTGCCAGGCCTCGTCGTCGGGCAGGGAGGGCCCGGTGGCCAGGTAGATCACCGCCAGGCCGCTGGCGCCGGCCAGGTGTTCAGCCCAGCGGCTCTTGCCACCCCGCGAGGGTCCGCTGACCAGAGTGAGCCTGGGCTGGCGCTGCACCCCGGGCGGGGGCTCAGCCGCCACCTCAGCCGCCACCGTTCATGTTGCGCAGGGTGGCCACCGAGGACGGCGAGACCCGGTTGAGGTAACGGAAGATCCAGTACTTGAAGATCGTGGCCAGCACCACCGGGAAGGTGGCGATGAACAGCATCACGAAATTCTCCCGCGCCGGCAATCCGAGATGGTCGGCGACACCGTCGAGCAACACCGTCCAGCCCTCTGGACTATGGAATCCCACGAAGATATCGGTGAACAGGATGATGGCGAAAGCCTTGGCACTGTCGCTCAATCCATACACCATTTCATCGATGAAGCCCCGCAGCACCTGGATGTCCCGCCGGCCAAGGATGGCGACCACCACGAAGCCGATGAAGCCGCAGACATCGGCCAGCACGTTCTTGATGGCGTGGGTGCTCTCCTGGTCCGCCTCCTCCTTGAGCACCTGGGCCCGCTTGGCCAGCTCCGTCTGGAGCTCCTCGCGGCTCGGCAGGGCCTTGCCCGCCAGCAGGGCGTCAAACTCGATCTCCGCCTGGTAGACGCGAAGCTTCTCGACGGCTCGCTCCTCCAGGTGGGGTTTCGGATAGGTGAGGAAGGCGTTGTCGGGGGCGAAGCGATCCACCAGGGGGGACACCACATACGTGCGGCTCACCTGCTGCACCAGCACCGGCACCAGCACCAGCAGCAGCAGGATCCGCAGGGAGACCAGGGTGGAATCGCGGCGGCGGCGGAAGCCAGCCACCACGCTCGCCTCCGCCTCCGGGTCAAGCTGCCGCCGCACCTGGTCGACCACGCTCACCAGGCTGCGGGGCAGCATCTCAGGGGTGCGGCTCAGGGCCGGCAGCTCCTCACGGGCCACGGCGTAGCGGGCGGTGACGGTGTCGATCAGCTGGTACTGGCGCAGTTCCTGGCCGGAGAGTTCCTGCCGGTAGGGGGCCAGCACGTCCCTGGACTGGCGGCAGACCTGCAGGGCCGCCCGGAACCGGCGCAGGACCTGGGCCTGCATGGCCCGCGGGATGCTCAGTTCCAGCTCGGGACGCACCGGACGGTCGTTGTAGTGCTCCATCTCGATGCTCTGGATGAGCAGGGCCGCTTCATAGCCGCGCTCGAGATCGGAACTCAGGTCGAGGGAGCGGGCCCGCCCGAAGGTACCCATCCAGTTCGTCAGTCCCATGGGGAGGCGGGTCGCGGGGGAATCAGCGGGAGAAGACCCACCAGGTGAGCATCGGAACCACCGTTCCCACCACCAGCAGGACGGTCACCCAGGTGAAGGCGTTGCTGCTGGAGGTCTCCTCCCGGGTGGGGATGTTGCTGACGACGGCGGCAGCCTCCTCGACGACGGGTTCGCCGGGGTCCTCGCCACCCTGCAGGACGGCGGCGAGGCGCTGCAGGGCATCGACGCCCGCCTGGCGGTAGCGGTCTCCGCTTCGCAGTGGCTGGGCCATCGTCGTGGCGGCGGTGCTCTCGAGCAGCTCATCGGGGAGCTGGCGATCGAGGGGAGGCTGGGCGGCGATCGCCGTGGAGCGGGTCTGGGTGTCGATCAGGAGCAGCAACAGGGGATCGGGACTGCTGCCGGCGGGGGGATCGGCCGACCAGCGCTCCACCAGCTGCCCGGCCAGGGTGGAGAGGTCGAGGCCATAGTCGAGCCGGCTGAGGGTGATCAGGCGGGCATCGACCCGTTCGGCGCCGAAGGCCTGCAGCTGGCGCTCGATCTCGGCCTTGCCTGCCCGGCTGAGCACGTCGGCGCCGTCGAGCACATGCTCGGCCGGTGGGCGGGCGGGCAAGTCCGCCGCCGACAGGGCCAGGGCGGCCGCGACCGGAGCCGCCAGCACCAGGCCGAAGGCCAGCACCAGGGAGAGCAGGGACCGGAGCAGCCCGGAGCGGCCGCTCGGGCCGGGGGGCGCTGCCGTCACCGGAGGCATCACTGAAGCCAAGGCCATCGTGCAAGACGCCACCAGTCTGCCGTCGCGGCCCCGTTCCGGCATCCTGAAGGCAGCTTCGGCAATGCCCCGCCGCGCCACACACCGCCCCCCAACGATGACGATGTCCGCCCCCGCCCGCGTCGTCCTGGCCTGCGGCGCCACGGGTCTGGCCCTGGCCGTGCTCAACCAGATGACCGCCCCCAGCCTGGAACCGCCCCTGGAGCGGGCCTCGGTGCTGGCCAGCATCCTGGCGGTGCTGCTGCTGCTGGTGGCCCTGCTCTGGCAGCGGGTCGAGCCCGTGGCGCCGGAGAGGGTTCCGCTGGAGGGCAGGCAGGGGCTGCGTCTGGCGCCGGATCTGGAGGCGTCCCTGGCCGAGGAGCTGGGCTGGGGCAGCACCATGCTGCTGACGGCGACCCCGGCGGCCGTGGTGCTGCTCCACTGGCGTGGGCACACCCTGCTGGAGCGGGGGGTGCTGGGCAGCGGCGACTTCCTCCCCGGGGCGATCTGCCGGCGCAGCATGGCCAACGGCAAGGCCATCTCCCTGGTGGATCTGAAGCTCTACCCGGGCCGGGACGAGTTCAGCAGCCTGCCCACCGGACTGCCGGCGGTCGTGGTGCAGCCCCTCGGCACCGAGGGGGTGCTGGTGCTGGGGGGCTGGTCACCCCGCTGCTTCACCCGCAGCGATCTGGTCTGGATCGAGGGCTGGGCACGCAGGCTTACAGGCGAATTGGCTCGGGTTTCGGGCGTGGCGCCACCGGCCGTGGCGGTGACGTCGACGGTGGCACCTGGAACTGGCTGAACACCCGGCCTCCCGGATTGGTGACCACCACGGCCCCCTTGTTCCCCAGCTGGCCCCGCAGCACACTGCCGCGGGTCAGCTGGCGGCTGGCGGGCCGCTGCAGCAGCACCGAGCCATCGGCGGTGACCGCCTGGGTCTGCCAGTTCCAGGAGCAGCTGCGGGCCTCGAGGGTGGCACCGTCCTGCTGGAGGAAGCAGCCCGAAGGGATCAGGACCAGATGCTGGGCGGCGTCCACCTGCAGGGCCTTGCCCCGGGCGCTGGCACCGCCGGCCACCGCCGGGTCGCTGAACAGCACCGGTGGCCCGAGGTTGAACAGCTGCGTCTGGGTGTTGCCGATCAGGGAGGTGGCGGTGAGGGTCTGGAGCGGGCGTGTGGCGGTCGAGCCCGGCGGCCGCCGTTCCCCCAGGACCGGACCGCGGGCGGTGAGGGCGCCGGTGCCGGGTTTCCAGAGCACCGAGGTCACCGTCACCAGGATCTGGGGGGCTCCGACGGGGTTGGCCCGGAAGGGATCGAACGCCTTGGCCCAGCGCTGCAGCTGGGGCTTGCCCTGCAGCTCCAGGGTGTCCTTGTCGAGGCGGAAGGTGGCCCGCTCGGCGGAGAGCCGGGTGTGGGGGTCGAAGCCCTCCGGATGGCGGTCGATCTCCATCAGGTTGCGGGAGGGAAGCCAGCGCACCCGGGAGCCCTGGATCATCACCGGCTCTTTTCCCAGTCGCTGCAGCCGGATCCTCCCCTCCAGCAGGATCACGGCCCCGTCATTGATCACGGTGCCTGTGGAGGCCTCCACCCGATAGGCCGGCTTGCCGTCGCTGTAGATCACCCCACGGGGCTGAAGGGCCCGGGCGACGCGGCGGCGCAGGTCATAGCGCGCCTCAGGGCTGGTCAGTTCCCAGTTGGGCCGCCCGAACACGTCCTGCTGGCGCAGATCCAGGGAACGGAACACGAAGGGGGTGGGTGCCGTCTCGCGGGCGACGTCGCCGCGGCCGCAGCCCGTGAGCAACAGCAGCAGCAGGGCGGACAGACGCCAGGGTCGCGCGGGGAGAGGAAGCGTCAAAGGGGGGAATCCAGTTCCAGTCGGTGCATCACCGGCGTCGGTTCGGGGAGGGCCAGGTCACTGGCCAGCTTCCCCCAGTGTCGGGCTGCCGTCCAGCCGCTGTCGGCCACCAAGGCCGGCTGGGCCAGCTGGTCGAGCATGCGCCCGGAGAGATCCGGCAGCAGGGGCGCCAGGAGCACCGCCACCCAGCGGCTGGTCTCCAGCACGGCGTACAGGTCTTCGGCAACCCCGGCGCGGCCCTCCTCGGCCTTGATCGCCTTCCAGGGGGCGCGATCGTTCAGGAAGCCGTTGGCAGCCTCCGCCAGCTCCAGGATCGCGGCCGCCGCCGTGCGGAAATCCAGCCCCTCGAGGGCCCCATCGACGGCCTCGGCGCAGGCCAGGCAACGCAGGGCCAGGGGATGGTCTGGGACGGCGGCGGCTCCGGCCGGTGGCACGGCCCCGTCGAACCAGCGCCGCGCCATCGAGGAGGTGCGGTTGAGCAGGTTGCCGATCGTGTTGGCCAGGTCGTTGTTGACCAGATCGCTGAAGCGCTGCTGCTGGAAATCGCCGTCATCGCCGAAGGGGATGTCCCGCAGCAGGTACCAGCGCACCGCGTCGGTGCCGCAGCGCTCCAGCAGGACGTCGGGATCGAGCACGTTGCCCAGGGATTTGCCCATCTTCTGGCCCTCCCGGGTGAGGAAGCCATGGCCGAAGACCTTCTCCGGCAGGGGCAGGCCGGCTGAGAGCAGCATGGCCGGCCAGTAGACGGCATGAAAGCGCAGGATGTCCTTGCCGATAACGTGCAGCTGGGCGGGCCAGCCGCGCGCCGCCAGCAGGGTCAGGTCGGCGGGATCGCTGGGCTCCAGCAGGGCCGAAAGGTAGCCCAGCAGGGCGTCGAACCAGACATAGAAGGTGTGGCCCTGGTAGCCGGGAACGGGGATGCCCCAGGGCAGATCAAGCCGGGAAATGGAGAAGTCCCGCAGGCCCCCGGCAACGAAGTTCTCCACCTCCCGGCGGCGGGAGCGGGGCGCAATGAAGCCGTCGTTGGCCACCAGTTGTTCGATCTGGCTTTGGTAGCGGGAGAGGCGGAAGAAGAGGTTCAGCTCGTCGCGCCATTCCAGGGGGCGCAGGTGAATCGGGCAATGGGGCTCGGTGGCCGCCGGCGATTCCTCCTTGAACTCCTCGCAGGCGACGCAGTACCAGCCCTGCTGGCGCCCTTCGACCACATCACCGCTGGCCTCGACCCGGGCAAAGAACTGCTCCACGATCGCCCGGTGGCGCGGGTCGGTGGTGCGGATGAAGCGGTCGTTGCTGATGCCCCAACGGCGCCACAGGTCGCGGTACTCACCGCTGATGGCATCGCAGTGAGCCTGGGGCGTGAGGCCGGCCGCCTCGGCCGAGCGCTGGATCTTTAGACCGTGCTCGTCGCAGCCGGTGATGAAGGTGACCTGCTCCCCCTGCAGCCGCCGGAAGCGGGCAATGCTGTCGCAGGCGAGAGTGGTGTAGGTGCTGCCCAGGTGGGCACGGTCGTTGACGTAATAGAGGGGAGTGGTGAGGGTATAGGTCATCGGCAGGCGACGTCGACCGGGTCCGCCGGCGGCAGGTAGGTGTCCCGTGACGGCCCCCTTGACGCCCGTGGGCCCAGGCCCGGGGCCCGGATCCTACCCATGGCCCCGGGATGGGATGCTGGCCCCCTGACCCCGGCCCCTTCTCCACGATGCGCACGGGCTTCGATCGCAGGGCCGACGTGCTCGTCTGGGGCGGTGGCAGCGGTGGCGTGGCCGCCGCGCTCCAGGCCGCCCGCTCCGGCGCCGACACCCTGCTGCTCACCCCCGGGCCCTGGCTCGGGGGCATGGTGAGCGCGGCCGGGGTCTGCGCCCCGGACGGCAACGAGCTGAGCCCCTGGCAGAGCGGCCTGTGGGGGGCCCTGCTGCGGGCCCTGCAAGGGATGGAGCCGGAGGGGCTGGATCAGAACTGGGTGAGCTGCTTCGGCTACCGCCCCGCCAGCGCCGAGCGGCTCCTGCGCCGCTGGGTGGCCGCCGAGGAACGGCTGGACTGGTGGTCCGGCGTAGGGCTTGAGGCGGTAGAGCGCGACGGCGACCGCATCGGCGCCGTGAGCGTGGAGCACAGGGGCGTCCTGCGACGCCTGCGGCCCACGGTGGTCATCGATGGCAGCGACCGGGGCGAGCTCTATCCCCTGGCTGCCGCCCCCTTCCGCTTCGGCTGGGAGGCCAGGGAGCTCTGGCAGGAACCCAGCGCCCCCACGGCCGAGCGCCTCGGGAACGATCCCTTCTTCCAGCAGCAGCCCATCCAGTCGCCCACCTGGGTGTGGCTGGGCCAGCTGGACGAGCGGGGGGGAACGGCGGCCCCCGAGGCTGAAGCCTGGCGCCGCAGCCCCCCCCAACTGCCGGAGCCCTTCGCGGCGGCGACTGAGGCCTTCGGCCTGGAGCGCACCCTCACCTACGGCCGCCTGCCCGGCGGCCTGGTGATGCTGAACTGGCCCCTGCAGGGCAACGACTGGCACCACGGCCTGGAGCGGGCCTTCGCCGAGCGGGTCGCCGGTGGGGCCGGGGATGCCGAAGCAGCCGAGCGGGAACTGCTGGCGGCGATGCGCGACCACAGCGAAGCGTTCGCCGCCGCCCTGCGCCAGGCCAGCGGCGGCTGGCTGGGGCCGGCGGCGGTGTTTCCCACGCCGGAGGAGGCCGGGGCCGGCCGGCTCAGGGGCTCCGGATCCCTGGCCCTGATGCCCTACTGGCGCGAGGGTCGCCGGCTGGTGGCCAGGGAGCTGGTGCTGGAGCAGCACCTGCTGCCCCAGGGGGAGGGCGCCTGCATCGCCCCGCTCCGCCGTGATGCCGATGGGGCCTTGAGCAGCATCGCCGTGGGCAACTACGCCAACGACCACCACTATCCCGGCGGCGACTGGCCCCTGGCCCCCAAGAGCTGCCGCTGGGGCGGCCGCTGGAGCGGCACCCCGTTCACCATCCCCTACGGGGCCCTGGTGAGTGAGGGGGTGAGCAACCTGCTGGCGGCCGACAAGGGCTTCGGGGTCAGCCACATGGCGAATGGGGCCACCCGGCTGCAGCCCCTGGTGCTCAACATCGGCCAGGCCGCCGGGCTGGCGGCGGCCCTGTGCGTGCAGGGGGGGCTGGAGCCGGCGGCCCTGCCGGTGCGCCGGCTGCAGGAGGCTCTGATCGCCGATCCGCTGGCTCCGGCTGCCGTGGTGCCGCTGTGGGACACCCCCTGGCACCACCCCCGCTGGCGCGAGCGCCAGCTTGAGGCTCTGGCGGAGCCGGAGCGACTGGATCGGCACGGCCATCTGGAGGCAGCGGAACTGGCAGCGCCGGCGGGCTGGGCGCCGCCCCCGGAACCGGGCGAGCGCCTCTGGCGCGGCGAACTGGTGCCCGATGGCCAGGGCGGCTACGTGCTCGACGGCGAGGCGGGGGCCTGGCCGCTGATCACCCTGGAACCCACCCTGCACCACTGGCTGCTGGGCCTGGATCGCCCCACCACGGCGGCCCTGATCGGCTGCCCCAACCCCTGGGGCCCCTGGCTGCGGGTGTCGCGGCTCGTGCCGTGAAGCTGCTGTTCAGCGGTGCCGCCATCGCCCTCACCTTCGCGGCTTTCCTCCCCTACATCGTCTCCATCCGTGCCGGTCGCACCCGGCCCCATGTGTTCTCCTGGCTGATCTGGGGGGTCACCACCCTGCTGGTGTTCCTGGCCACCTGGGCCGGCGGTGGCGGGGTCGGGGCCTGGCCCACCGGCGTGTCGGCCCTGATCACCTTCCACATCGCCTGGCTGGCCCATGGCCATGGCGCCGACCGGGCGATCACGACGAGCGACTGGCTGTTTCTGGCCGGTGCCGCCTCGGCCCTGCCGTTCTGGTTCTTCACCGCCGATCCCCTCGGGGCGGTGGTGGTGCTCACCCTGGTGGATCTGCTGGGATTCGGCCCCACCCTGCGGCGCGCCTATCGCCATCCCGAACAGGAACGGATCGGCTTCTTCGGCCTGTTCGTGCTGCGCAACCTGCTGGTGCTGCTCTCCCTGGAGCGGCTGACGTTGACCACGGCCCTGTTTCCGGCCGCGGTGGGCCTGGCCTGCGTGGGGGTGGTGGTGCTGCTGCTGTGGCGCCGGCGCCGCTTGCCGGGAACGGGCTGTGCGGGCTGAGTTCGGCCAGGATGCGCTTGGTCCCTGTCGATTCTCCATGGCCCCCCACCACCCTGCGACGACCTTCCGGCCCCTGTCCGCTCTGCTTGCCCTGGCTGGCTCAGCGGTGCTGCTGGCGGCGCTGCCTGGCCGGGCCCAGGGCCTCAACAACATGCGCGACCAGCTGATCATCCATTACTGCACCCTGGCGGTGAACGCCGACTTCACCAAGGCCGGCAAGCCGGTGCCGGCCGGCCTGGCCAAGGACACCTGCACCTGCGTGGCCGAGCAGGTGAACGCCCGGGCCTCCATCGCCCAGGCCGAAACCATCTGCAAGCAGCAGGCGATGGACAGGTTCAACCTCAGCCCCTGAGCCCGCCAGGGTCAGCCCGTCGCGGTGAAGCGCAGCAGGTCCCGCAGGGAATCCACCTGCTGCAGCCGCACCAGCAGGGCGTCGCCGGGGACGGGGTCGCCATGGCACTCGGCGGCCAGGTCCATGGCCAGATCCGGCAGGTGCACCAGGCCGAGCCGGTCCTGGGGGCGCAGCCAGCGCAGGAACAGCGCCGGCCACTGGTGCTGCTCCTGGGCTTCGAACCACACCTGCTGCCAGTGGCGCTGGTCCTCCCGGGCGATCTGCAGCCCCTGGCGGATCGCCCCCTCGAGCTCGCTCAGCAGCGCCCCCAGCTCCGCCTCCTCCAGCACGGGCTGCCCCTGCTGGTGGGCCAGCAGCTGGCGCTGCACCAGCAGGTCGTTGTAGCGGCGGATCGGAGAGGTGGCCTGCACGTAGCAGGGCAGGCCCAGGGAGAAATGGGGAGCCGCTGTGGTACCCAGAAGGCCCCGGCTGAGGCAGCGCTTGATGGCCGCATGGCGCACCGGGCCGGGCGGCAGGATCGCCAACTCCGCCTCGCCTGGCAGCTCCGCCGCCAGCTGGCTGCGGTAGGGCAGGGCCAGACCCTGCTCCTGTCCGTGGCTGGCGATCACGGCCCCGGCGAGGATCATGGCCTCGGCCACCAGCGTGCGCGATGGCGAGGGTTCGGTGATCTCCAGCTGGGCTCCCTGGTCGTCACACCGGATCCGACCCTCGGGCTGATCCAGGTCGAGGGCTCCACGGGCCAGCCGCCAGCGGCGCCGCTGCTCCATCAGGACGTGGATCTCATTGAGATATCTCTCCTGGGGCGGGGCCAGCTCGATCAGCTCATCGGCATCGGCATAACTGAGCCGATAGGCGGGTTGCACCCAGCTGGGCTCGAGCCCGTAGCCGGTTACCGCGCCGTCCTCGGCCAGCTCCACCCACAGGCTCAGGGCGGCGCTGCGCTGGCCCATGCGCAGGCTCATCGGGCCGGTGCTGAGCACCTCGGGGAACATCGGCAGGGGGCCCCGGGCCAGGTAGAGGCTGCTGGCCCGGCGCCGGGCTTCTGTGTCGAGGGGGCTGTCCGGTGTCACCAGCCGCCCCGGGTCGGCGATGTGGATCCACAGCCGCGGCCGACCGTCAGCCCGATGCTCCAGGGAGAGGCCGTCGTCGATGTCGCGGGTGTCCGCATCGTCGATGGTGACGGTGTGCAGGCCGGTGAGGTCGCAGCGGCGATCGTCACCGGGAAGCTCCGTGGCGGCCAGCGCCACCAGCCGCAGGGCCTCCGCCTCCAGCTCCGCGGAGAAGCCCGCCTGCCAGGTGGTGTTTTCCAGGGAGGGCAGATGGTGCCGCTCCCACTGGCCCAGGTCCACCAGCAGGTGCCGGATCGGTGAGGCTTCCATCGGGCAATGGGCCGCCTGCAGGGCGCGGTGCAGGTCGTCCGGGAGTGGGCGGCTGGTGTCTCCACTGGCCCATTCCCGCAGCCGGGCCAGGTGCTGGCGCTGCTCGGCATTGAGCTGCTGCGGATCGATCGGGCGGCGCTGGCGCAGGGCGTCCTGCCACTGGCGCCGCCGCTGTTCGGCCAGCTGCTGGCGGCGGGCGTCCCGCCGCAGCCGCCGCACATCCACCAGCGGTCGGGGCTCCACCTGCTGCTGGCGCCAGCGGAACAGGGTCTGGGGGCCCTGCAGCCACAGCCAGCAGGCGGCCCGCTGGACCGGGTCGCTTCCGTCACCGATCAGGTCAACGAAGTCGCCCAGGTCGAGGGACGCCGGGTTGTCGAGCAGAAGCAACCAGGCCGCCCCCAGCTCCCGGGGGCTCGGGGCGGCCTGCTGCAACGTCTCGGCACTGAGCCCCCAGGGGGGCTGGGTCAGGCGTGTGGGTGGGGATTGATCGCCCGGGAGAGCGGCCAGCAGATCGAGCTGCCGGACCCCGCGCTGGAGGGCCTTGGCCTCGAAACCCACCTTGAGATCGAGGCGCGTGCCTTTCTCGGCCACGACCACCGCCAGCAGGCTGCGGCTGTCGTCGTGGAGGCCGACCAGGTCACCCGCCGTGAACCGACGCGAGGCGGAGGGCAACTCAGCCTTCGGGATTCACGAAGGGCAGCAGGGCCACGATCCGGGCCCGCTTGACGGCATTGGTGAGATCGCGCTGCTGCTTGGCCGTCAGGCCGGTGAGGCGGCGGGGCAGAATCTTGCCACGCTCGGTGATGAACTTCTTGAGCAGATCGACGTCCTTGTAGTCGATCGGGTCACCGGGCTTGATCGGCGAGAGGCGCTTCTTGAAGAAGGAACTGGACATGGGAACGGAGGGAAGGAACGAAAGGAGACAACTGCCGCTGCAGGGGCCGCGGGACGATCAGGCGATGGGATTCCGCAGGGAATCCGGCCTCACTTGATCTCCTTGTGGACGGTGGAGGCGTTGCAGTGGGGGCAGAACTTCTTCAGTTCGATCCGTTCGGTGGTGTTGCGGCGGTTCTTCTGGGTCGTGTAACGGGACACGCCAGGGGACCGCTTGGCGGGGTTGGACCGGCATTCGGTGCACTCGAGGGTGATCACCAGCCGGACGCCCTTGTTCTTGGCCATGGAAGGACGTTGCGCCGCGGATGCGTTGCAGAGAGACGATCCTGCACCTTACCTCCCGATGGGGAGGGCCCTGATCGCTTCCTAAGCTGCACGGCTGCTGTGCACCCCTCCGATGCTGGTTTCGCTCCAATGGCTCCGGGAGCTGGTCAGCGTGGAACCGGCCGCTCTCGTGCCTGAGCACCTGGCGGAGCGCCTCTCGATCGCCGGTTTCGAGGTGGAGGCCATCGAGGATCTGACGGCCCGGGCGGCCGGTGTGGTGGTGGGCCATGTGGTGCAGCGCGATCCCCACCCCAACGCCGACAAGCTCAGTGTCTGCCGGGTGGATGTGGGGGCTGGCGAGCCCCTTCAGATCGTCTGCGGCGCCCCGAATGTGCGCCAGGGCCTGCATGTGCCCGTGGCCCTGGTGGGCAGCACCCTGCCGGCGGTGGGGCTGACGATCAAGCCCGCCGAACTGCGGGGGGTGGCCAGCAGCGGCATGATCTGCTCCCTGCGGGAGCTGGGCCTCGACGACGGCAGCGACGGCATTGCCGAACTCGACCAGCTGCTGGACACGCTGCCCCCCCTGGGAACCCCCGTGGGCCCGCTGCTGGGCCTCGACGACCAGGTGCTGGAGCTGGCCATCACCGCCAACCGCCCCGATGGCCTGTCGATGCGCGGGATCGCCCGCGAAGTGGCGGCCCTCAGCGGCGGCTGCACCACCTTCCCCGCAGCAGCGCCGTTGGTGGCGGCCGAGCCCCTGGCCGCCGCGGCAGCCGACCGCGAAGCCATCGAAGCGGGGGGTCTGTTCAGCCTCACGGCCCTCAGCGGCCTGACGGTGGGCCCATCCCCGGACTGGCTGCGCCAGCGGCTGGAGCGCGCCGGTGTGCGCCCCATCAACAACGTGGTGGACATCACCAACCTGGTGATGCTGGAAACCGGTCAGCCCCTGCACGCCTTCGACCGGGATCGCCTGGGGGCGCTCATCGGCGGCACGCCCGAGCCCGCCAGCATCGGCCTGCGCCAGGGTCGCCCAGGAGAAGCGTTCCTGGCCCTCGACGGCCAGGAGCGCACCCTGGGCGATGAGGCCCTGGTGGTGACCTGCGGCGACCATCCCATCGCCCTGGCCGGGGTGATGGGGGGCCTGGCCGAGGCCGTCACCGAATCCACCACCTTCATCTGGCTGGAGGCGGCGGTGTTCGCTCCCCAGGCGGTGCGCCGCTCCGCCCGCAGCGTCGGTCTGCGCACGGAAGCCTGCAGCCGCTTCGAGAAGGGGGTGCCGCGCGAGATCACCCTGGCCGCCGCCGATCGTGCCGTCGCCCTGCTGCAGGAGCTCGCCGGAGCGCGGGTGGAGGGGCGCTGGCTGCACCAGCGGAGCGCGTCGCCGCAGCCGCCCCTGCCCCTGCGCCGCGACGCCCTGCACAACCTGCTGGGTCCGGTGCTGGTGGAGGGCGAAGCCCGGGACCTGGACGATGGACGCATCACCGCCACCCTGGTGGCCCTCGGCTGCGTGCTTGAGGAGGACGAGGAGGGCTGGCTGGTGCGGGTGCCGCCCGAGCGCGCCATGGACCTCAGGCGTGAGGTGGACCTGATCGAGGAGGTGGCCCGGCTGGTGGGCTACGACCACTTCGCCGCCCACCTCCCCGATCCCCTGATCCCCGGGGGACTCGAGCCGGCCCAGCAGCTGGAGCGCCGCCTGCGCCGCAGCCTCTGCGCCGCCGGCCTGCAGGAGATCGTCTCCCTGTCGCTGGTGGCGGCGGCGCCGGGCCGGGTTCCCCTGGCCAACCCGCTCCTGGCCGACTATGGCCACCTGCGCGACAACCTGCACCAGGAGCTGCTCCAGGCCGCCCGCCGCAACCTGCAGGCCTCCCTGGGCGGCTTCTGGGGCTTCGAGATCGGCCGGGTGTTTCCGGGTGGCGCGGCCAGCGGCGAAGAGCGCCATGGCGAACGCACCCTGCTGGTGGGGGTGATCGCCGGGGAGCGCCGCGCCGAGCGCTGGCGCAGCTGCGGCAAACCCGCCCCCCCGGATTACTTCCAGGCCCGTGGCGTGCTGCAGGCCGGTCTCGAGCCCCTGCGCCTGCCCCTGGAGGATCGCCCCCTGACCGATGCCCCCCTGCTCCACCCCGGCCGCGCCGCCCGGCTGCTGGTGGAAGGCAAGCCCGCCGGCTGGTTCGGCCAGCTCCACCCGACCGAGGCCGACGCCCTCGATCTTCCGGCCGCCACCTATGTGTTCCAGCTCGAACTGGAGCCCCTGCTCAGCGCCGGCACCCGCCGCAACCGCTGGCAGCCCAGCTTCCGCCCATACCCCACCGTGCCGGCTTCGGAGCGGGATCTGGCCCTGGTGGTACCCACCGACACCACCGCGGCGGACCTGCTGGCGGCGATCCGCAAGGCGGGCAAGCCGTTGCTGGAGCAGGCCGAACTGATCGACCGCTACGAGGGCGCCCAGGTGGAGGCCGGCCGGTGCAGCCAGGCCTTCCGGCTCCGGTACCGCGACAGCGCCCGCACCCTCACCGACGAAGAGGTGGAGGCAGCCCATGGGCGGGTGCGTGAGGCCCTGGAGCGCCGTTTCGGCGCCGAACAGCGCCGCTAGAGGCGCTCCAGGGCCGCCAGGGCCTCCACGTGGCTGGTGTTGGGGAAGAAGTCGACGGGCTGCACCCAGTTCAGCCGGTAGACCCCTGGGCCGCACAGCTGGGCCAGGTCGCGGGCCAGCGCCGCCGGATCGCAGCTCACGTAGGCGATCCGCTCCGGTCGTGCCGCCAGGATCGCCGCGATGGCGACCGGATTCAGTCCCTTGCGGGGCGGATCCAGCACCAGGGCCTGCTGGCCCTGGAGGCGCTCCTCCAGCACCTGGGGCACGTCGGACTGCTCGAAGCTCGCCCGTCCCTCCAGCCCGTTGGCGGAGGCATTCAGCCGGGCCATGGCCACGGCGCCCGGATGCAGCTCGAGGCCGCTCACCAGCCAGCCGGCGGCGGCCAGGGGCAGGCTGTAGGTGCCGATGCCGCAGTAGGCATCGAGCAGGGAGCCGCCGGCGGGAACGGGGCCGAGGGCCTCCGTCAGAGGGGGCACCAGCCGTTCGGCCTGGCGGGTGTTGACCTGGAAGAAGGTGTCGGCGGCGATGCGGAAGCGCAGGCCGGCGAAGGACTCGTGGAGCCACTCCCGGCCGCGGATCACCCGGGTCTCGTCGCCCATCAGACGATTGGTGGGCAGGGGCTGGAGGTTGAGGCAGACACCCACCAGTTCCGGCCAGCGTTCGCACCAGGCGTCGGCCAGGGCCTCGAGGCCGGGCAGATCGTCATGGCTGCTGATCAGGGTGATGAGCAGCTCCCCGGTGGCGGCCCCCACCCGCAGGCCGAGGTGGCGCAGACCAGGACCTTCCACGGCCTCAGGGTCGTTGCCGTGGCGATCGATCGGCCAGTCGCTGGCTTCGATGTCGGCCTTGAGGGGCGCGATCAGGGCGTCAATGCGCGGGTCGAGCACCGGACAGCGGGCCATGTTGACGATCTGGTGCGAGCCCCGGCGGTAGTAGCCGGCGCGCAAGCGGCCATCGGCCCGGCGCTCCAGGGGAATCAGGGCACGGTTGCGGTAGCCCAGGGTCGGATCGGCCGCCAGCAGCGGTCGCACAGGCGCGCTCAGGCCGCCGATGCGCTGCAGGGTCTGCTCCAGGCTGCGTTGCTTCCAGGCGGCCTGGGCCCCGTCCGCCAGGGGCTGGAGGCTGCAGCCCCCGCAGTTGTCGGCCAGGATGCAGGGGGGGCGGCGGCGGTCGGCAGAGGGCCTCAGCACCCGCTGCAGCTGACCCACCAGATGGCGCCGCGCCACCGCCTGCAGGCGCACCTGCACGGTGTCGCCGGGCAGGGCGCCGCTGACGAACACCACCTGGCCGTCGTGGCGCCCCACCCCCTGCCCGTCATGGCCCAGGTCGGTGATCTCCAGCTCGAGCCTGTCGCCCACCGAGGCCATCTGCGATCCGCAGCACTGCAGCGACCCTATCGGGGGTCGTGCAAAGGGGCGTTACACCTTGCGCCAGGAGCCCTGGCGGAGGCTTCGGGCTCGATAGGATTCGCCGGACTGTGGTCGCTGCTATGAGCGTCGTTCGCGATCTGATCCTCCAGGCCGATGATCAGCTCCGCTATCCCACCGGCGGCGAGCTGCGCACGATGGTGGAGTTCCTCAGTGGCGGGGCCCGCCGGCTGAGTGTCGTCAGGGTGCTGACCGACAACGAGAAGAAGATCATTGCCGAAGCGTCCAAACAACTCTTCCTGCGCAAGCCGGATTACGTGGCCCCCGGCGGCAACGCCTTCGGCCAGAAGCAGCGGGCCCAGTGCCTGCGTGACTACAGCTGGTATCTCCGGCTGGTCACCTACGGCATCCTGGCCGGCAGCACCGAGCTGATCCAGCAGATCGGCGTGGTGGGCGCCCGCGAGATGTACAACAGCCTGGGCGTGCCCCTGCCCGGCATGGTGGAGGCGATGCGCACCCTCAAGGATGCGGCCCTGGTGCTGCTGGGTGGCGAGGAAGCGACCCTGGCCGGGCCCTACTTCGACTATCTGATTCAGGGACTCCAGACCTCCACCTGATCCGTCCATGAGTCTCAGACGGGACTCCTTGCTGGTCTGCTGAGGGGTCCAGCATGAGACAGCCGATCAGGCTTTTGCGTCTTCATCAGCCTTCTGCCCCGTCACCCACGTGACGGGGATTTTTTGTGGCACCTCGCGCGTTCGCGGCAGGGGCTCGACGGGTGTGCACGGCCCATCGTCGGCGGGCGGCACCGCTGCCCTACGCATCTCGCCTGGGACTCGTATCCGGTCCCGGATCAAGACCCGAGTCAGCCAGTCGCGACGACTGGAGAAGTGGCGGTTCTGGTTGCTGCATGGCCGGCCGTTGGAGATTCAGGTCGGCCTATCCATGCGGCGGGGCGACGGCCTGCCCGAAGTGGGGTCCGACGCATCGCGTAGAAGGCGGGTCCAGCTGCAGCACCCCAGCAGTCCCAGTTGCGTCACGCAGTGAGTCCCAGAGCAGTTCTCAGTCAGGACTGGCGATGCTCCTGTGGGAGGGCCCAGCCGCTGCGAAGGACAACCCATCCCGGAGATCGTTCCTCCCCTGGACGCCTTCGAGAGACTTCCGAGGTGATCGACCGCCTCGAACCTCGGCTCAACTCTGCGTATCTGTGTCAAAGACAGATACGCAGTCTGGTGGACTTCAGTCCTCACAAGGCTTCTCAGGCACTGTCCAAAGCATGGACAGCGTCGCTTGGGTGGCACGCCATCCTTGGACAGTGGCCGGGCTGGGGGGCAGGTGGCATCGAGTCTCGACGGGGGCAGGGCTCAGCCGTTCGCTGTTGACAAGGGAAATCAACGAAAAATCGGGAAATTACAGATACCGGATGGGTCCAATGACAAGACACACGGCTGGTCCAACATGACGTGCCTGGGAATAGCGCCGACCCAACCATCAGAGCAGTGATCCATGCTGGCTCACCCAGGTCTAGATGTAGGACCCATATGTGGTCCAACAGGAGACTACTGATCTGCCAGATGACGCCCTGGTCGTTTGGCGCGCAGTGGGTCAGCGGTCGCTCGCGGCACCCTGCCGATAAAGCTCCTTGAGCAGCTGATAGGCCTCATTGAGGCGCCGCATCGCCTCCACCGATCCTCCGGCGTCAGGATGGTGACTCTGGGCCATGTCCCGGTAGGCCTCGCGGATCTGGGCAAGGGTGAGGCGCTGCCCGGGATCGGTGGGCAACTGCAGCAGCCGCAGGGCGCCGTGCAGGGTCATCGTGTGCTCCAGCGTCTGGAAGGACGTGCCCCGGCGACGGCGGCGGAAACGGTGCACAAAGCGGCGGATCAGGGTCGGAATCCGCAGGCTCAGGGTGGAACCACTGAAGGGGTCCTCCAGCACCCCCGCCGTCACCATCACCCGCTCGAAGGTCGGCGGGCCATCACTCCAACCGGGAACGAACTGCTGCATCACCTGGCAGGCACCTGACCATGTGAACGTCCGGCCATCGCTCTGGTCCGATTGGGGCCAGATGTCCTGGGCCAGCCAAAGCATGGCCGCCTCCAGTACCGCCTCGTTGGCTGGCGACCCATAGAGCGTGTGCCAGTGGTTGCCGGCTTCTTCCATCGCCTGCTGCACCACCTCACCCCCTAGGGGCGGCAGGGGGGTCAGGGGCAGGGGCCCGGCACTCTGCCGGGCCGTTGGCCGCAGGCTGCGCTTGAGAACGTCGGAGCGGCGACGCACGAAACCAGGAAGATCGATGCCCCCACCAGCGCGCTGGGAGCGCGGAGGATGCTCCTTCGGTGCCTCCCACTCGAATTCCGCCTGCAGGGTGTCCATCGCCCCCCGCCCCACCAGCACCAGGGCCCCCTGTTCCTCCAGGTCCCGCGCGTCCTCGCCGTGACGCTCGGCTGATCGGGCCAACGGAACCAGGCCATCCTCCCCAACGTCATCGCCATCGCCCTCTCCGTCTCCATCGTCCCCGGAGCCGAACAGGTCGTCGAGCAGACGCTCGAGCACATCACCCCGGCTGCGGATGCCCCACTCCCGCCGCAGATGATCAAGGTGGGCCACCAGCTCACGGGTGAGGTCGAGGCTGATCCGCTGCCGGGCGTCGTTCGACTTCTCAGCCACGGCAGCCCTCCTTCGGTGCTGGATTCGCTGGCATCGGACGGATGGTCAGGGTCCCCGCTGGTCCCGCAGGAACTGTTGCTGGGCCTCGACGGCCTCGCGGTAGCGATCCACCAGTGAGCCGGAGCCGGCTGCAGTGCCGGAACGACTGCGCATCGGCGTGATCATGGGGGAAGGGGCCAGGACGCCGCGGGTCGATGAGGGCGGCGGGGGTGGTGGCGGATTCAGCCAGCCGGGGGCGGGTGCCGGTCGGAGGATCTGGGGCGGCGGTATGAGGGGCCCGGTCCCTCCGATCGGTGTCGGGGTGATCGCGGCGGCCGGCGGCACGATGGTCACCGCCGGGGGCGCAACGGGCGGCGGCGACGGCCGGACGGTGGCCCCGGCCCGCGCCAGTTCCAGCTGGCGTTCCCGCTCCTGGACCATGGCCAGCTGGCTGGCACTCACCACGCTCAGCAGATGGCCAGGGGTGGCATCCGCCGGATAGACGAGGCTGACCCGCACGGGATTCACGACCCCTGGTGTGAGGTCGATCTGGCCCAGGGACAGGCTCTGCCCCGAGCGGAGCCCCACATGCACTTCCCTCAGACCGGAGGGGGTCTGGATCTGGATCGATCCCCGGAAGGCTGTGAACGGCTGACCACCGATCAGGGTGGGGTGGCTCATCACCAGCTCATAGGGGCCGTTGCCCTTGAGATTCAGGTCGACGTCGAAGCGCACCCCGTAGGTGCCGACGTTGTCGAGGGAGGAATCGACCATGCGAGTGGCCAGGGCGTTGACCTGCACGTCCCGGGTGCCGAAATGGTGCCGGTCGGTGCTGGTGAAGGGCACGTGCAGCGGCCCTTTGGCGTCGAGGTCGTGGGTGATCGAGGCCTGGTAGGCATCCCCAAGGGCCACGCCGCCCACCCGGGAGAAGATCCTGCGGTTGTGGATGTCGTTGATGCGACTCAGATAGACCCTGCCCGGGGCCAGCCGGCCCTCATCCAGCACCGCCAGCACCTGGCTGTAGGAGTCCTCCGCCTTGGCGGCCACCACGGCGATCTGGAAGGGGCCGTCACTGCGGCCGCGCAGCAGGGCGTTGGCGATCCCCAGGGCCGGCAGCTGGGTCTGGAAGAGCACGATGCGGCTGCGGGCCGGAATCGTGATTTCGTCGGTCAGGCGGCTGTCCAGCCGGCCGCGGAGCATCTGCACCGCGGTGGCGTCGCCGGGGCCGGTGTTCCAGGGCCGGGGACCCAGCGGCTTGACCCCCATCAGGTTGTTGGCCAGGTAAGGGGCCTCGAAGCTGTTGCGCACCGCCCCCTTGGAGAAGCGGATGTGGACAGGGCGCACCCCCGGATTGATCAGGACCGCCGCCAGGGTGAGCTCCGCGCGGCGACTGCCGGGGGCGATGGAGCGCCGGTTGGGGGGGAAGTACTTATGGTGCAGGTGCATGCCGAAGTCACCGTTGAAGGTGAACTCGGCATTGCGCAGGGCCTGGCCGGTCTCGGCGGCGTAGGCGTAGCCGGGCGCCGTGTTGATCAGGATCCCCGGCCCCTCCACCTCCTCGGGCTGGTTGGAGTGCAGTACCGGCACGTTGTTGAAGGTGCCGTTCAGGGGCCGGGCCTTCTGGCCCGCCATCAGGGCCACGTAGGCGTGGGCGGGCTGCGCCAGCACCAGGCCCAGACCCAGCGTCAGCCAGACACCGATGGGACCAATGGGGGGGACTGATCTCAAATTGCGACAGGCTGGTGGTGTGGGTGGCCAGAGGACGGTACGGCGGGATGCGACCGTCCCAACCGTTGGGGGGTGCGTGACCTGGGCAGCCCCGGATGGAACGACGGGCTCGCTAGAACGGTCGCACTCTGCAGATTTTGTCATGATTCCTCCCTTCGGGTACTGCTCCGGGTCGGAGTCCGGAGCCAGCGCCCTGCGGCGGTATCAGGAACGCAAGCTGCGCCTGCTCAGTTTCTGGCGCGATGGCATCGAACGGCAGCTGGCCGCGATGAACGCGGCCATCAGCACCCTGGAACAGCAGATGCACCGCGATCAGGCCGACCACCCGGGGTGAGCCCGCGGGCGTCGAGCTCCAGTCGGAGCTGCTCCAGCCCTTTGTGCAGCAGGCGTTTCACCGTCATCGGGCTGACGTCCATCTGGCGCCCGAGGCGCCGGTAGCTCCAGCCCGCCAGAACCACCTGGCGCACCACCAGCTGTTGGCGGGGCTCCAGCAGGGCCAGCAGCCCCGCCACGGACGGCCCCGGCTCCTCCTGGCGGCAAGGTTCGCTGGCGGTGCTGGCCGCCACGGCCTCGACCAGTGCCGGATCGTCGAGGTTGGCGGGCCTGGCCAGCAGCCGCTGCAGCTCCAGCCGTCGCCACTCCGCCGGGGTGATGCCCATGGAGATGCTCAGCTGCGTGATCGCCCGGGCCGGATCCGCCAGGAGGGCGGGGTGATGGCTGAGCCTGTTGAACCGTTCCTGAAGTTCCGCCTGGCGCCGCGGCAACCGCACCAGCGGCGCCACATCCCGCAGGTAGTGGAGGATCGCCCCGCGGATGTGGGGCCTGGCGAAGGCCTCGAAGGGGGTCCGGCGATCCTCGCGGTAGAGCTCGGCGGCCCGGATCAGCCCCATCAGACCCACCTGGAGCAGATCCTCGACGGATTCACGGCTGCAGCGGGAATAGTGCAACGCCAGGGGACGGACCACGGCCCGGTACTGCTCAACGCGCCGATTGCGGCAGGCGGCGTCGGAGGGAAGGGCCTGGCGGCAGGAGGGGGAGGGGGCCATGGTCGTGGGGCTGGGGCGTCGGCGATGTCGGGGAAGCAGGGCGCGCCGCGGCGCCGATGACGGCTGGCGGTGCGCTCCTTTTCCAGAGAGGGCCAGGGGGCCAGAAACGCACAACCGTGGAAACACGGAAGTTGTTCGTTGGGTTCAGGAACGGGGGGCGGCCACGTCCTTCAGCAGGGCCCAGGGACCATGCCGTGTCAGCCAACCCCTGTCGGAGCCCTCGGTGATCAGCAGGAAGCCCGCGAAGCCCAGGGCGTTGACGCTGAATCCCGCCCCATGCTCCCGCACCCTTCGCACGGTCAGGAACCAGTCGTCGTCGAACAGCAGGTTGTAGGGGTGCTGGGGCTCGCCGTCGCGGCCCGGATCCCCCAGTTCCAGGGCCCGGGCATGGGCGTGGTACAAACCCTCCAGATCGGACCCACCCAGGGGATCACTGCGCCGGCTGAGTCGGTAGGCCCAGCTCCAGGCGGGCTTCCCCGTCTCCAGCTGCTCCAGGAACAACGGCGCCAGGGGGCAGCTGGGCTCGCCAGGTCGGCGCGGCAGCAGCTGCAGATGGCGATGGGGCTGGCTGGCTCCGGAGCGGGCGCCGCTGTTGAAGAACCACAGACCGCCGGTGTCCCGGCCCACCTGCGCCACCGCCTGCCAGTCGGAGCCCTCGATCCAGCCGCCCTGGGGGCGCCAGTCACGGGTGATCACCAGCAGGTGTGCTTCCTGCACCGGGTACTTGTTCAGCAGCAGAACGTGGGCGGGCTCGAGCAGGTCCACCTGCAGCGGCCTGTCCCAGGGCAGGAAGGGATTGGGCCGGGGCCCCCCCTGGCGCAGGTGCCGGGGCGCGGAGGAGAGCAGCTCGCGCAGGACGAAAGGCTCCATCCCGGGAACCGGCAGGATGCGTGTGTCGAGGGGCACCAGGGCACCCTGGTGGCGGGCCAGCTCCGAGACCTCACGGGCCCGTTGCCATTGGCGCTCAGCTCGCACCGGCCTGCAGTCGGGCCAGGGAGGCGCCCCGGTAGTAGCGCCCGAGGATCTCGTTGTACCGCAGTCCCTGCTCCGCCAGATCCTGGGCGCCGTGCTGGCTCATGCTGGCCCCCAGATGGCCGTGGGCCTCCTGGGTAATGCGGGTGGTGGCCGCGTAGAGGCTTTCGACGATGCCCCCCTGGTAGCTGAGGATCACCCCGGAGGTGCTGGCGGTGGCCTGGCGGGTGCGGGCGGTGACGCTGCCCAGGCCCCGGTAGGCCTGCCAGCGGGTGGTGTCGCCCAGGTGCCAGTGGGCACTGGCCGGACGGGCCATGTGGGCCATGGCGTAGGACCGGGCCGCCACGGCCTGGGCCTTGAGGGCCTCCATGTTCCAGCTGCTGGGCATTTCCGCACCCACCACCGAACTGATGTAGCGCTCCAGGGAGACGTGGTTCACCAGCTGGAGGCCCTGGGATCCGCGCAGCACCCGCAGCCGGCCTTCGTAGGGACGGCCGTCCACCTGCAGGACGTGGTCGGACCCCGTCTCCATCCAGACCTCGGCCCGTCCGGCCATGGCCGCCGCCAGATCGGGTGCGTCACCGGGCCCGCCCTCCTGGACCGGGCGCCCGTCCCGGTCGACCAGCCGCCAGACGCCGCTGGCGCCCAGCCTTGGGGACGGGGAGGCGCCTAGCAGGGCCACCCGGATCTCGAGGGGGACCTCCGCGCCGGCCTCCGGCTCCACCAGGGCAGGGTCGGGATCGCTCAGGCTGGTGCGCTGGGCCTGCAGGGACGCCGCCGCCAGCAGATTCCTGTCCGGGGCTTCGCTGGCTTCGGTGGCCTGCTGGGAGAGCTCCCGGGGCTGGGCGATCAGGGCTTCGAGCAGGTCGGGATCCGAGCGGGAGGCCCCCGCCGGGATCAGCTCCTGGGCGGCGAAACCGGCTCCCACCGCCACGATGGCCAGGGGGGCGGTGAGCAGGATCGGGTGGCGGCGACACCCCTGCATCAGTCGCCGGCCCGTGGCCCGGAGAGCGGCGATGGCGGCCGTGACATGCCGGCTCACGGCAAGGATTCACAAAGGAATGCAAGGATCATGCCGGAGAATCCGTCTCCGCCGCCGCCCGGCGCAGGACGGTCGCCCCATTGCACCGCGGTGCCACGCCGGCACGGCCGTCCCGGCTCAGGCGACCGCTTCGGCCCGCAGGTCGCGCTGCATCAGCTCCTGGACGGCCTGCCGGGCCTCCAGCTCCCCCGCCAGCAGACGCACCACCTGGGCGCAGATGGGCAGTTGCCAGCCCTCCCTCTCGGCCAGGGCCAGGGTGGCGCGGGCAGTGCGGGGCCCCTCCACGGTGGCGCCGATGCGGCCGAGGGCTGTGCTCTCGTCACAACCCTCGGCCAGCAGGCTGCCGAAGCGGTAGTTGCGGCTGAGGCTGCTGTTGGCCGTGGCCAGCAGATCCCCCAGACCGGCCAGGCCGTAGAGGGTGGTCGACTGACCGCCGAGGGCCTGGAGCACGACGGCGATCTCCGCCAGCCCCCGGCACAGCAGGGAGGCCTTGGCGTTTGCCCCCAGGCCCAGGCCGTCGCTGATGCCCGCGGCCAGGGCGATCACGTTCTTGAGGGCTCCTGCCGCCTCGGTGCCGATGGGATCGGCGTTCGTGTACAGGCGCAGGTGCGGGGTCCGTAACTGCTCCTGCAGCCGGCGGGCCAGGCCGGGGTCGTCGCTGCTGAGCACGCTGGCCGCGGGCAGGCCCCGGTCGAGCTCCTCGGCCAGATTCGGGCCGCTCAGCACCGCCAGCGGCACCGCCGGCAGGTGGCGCCGCCAGAGCTGACTGGCGGTGCACAGGCTGTCCAGATCAATCCCCTTGCTGCAACTCAGCAGCGGCAGGCCCTCCGGCCAGCGCCCCTGCAGGCCCAGGCCCAGGGGGGCGACCCCCACCATCGAGACGGCCACCACCGCCAGGTCGCAGTCCTGGAGTGCGGAGGCCGGATCTCCACCGTCGCGCCGCGACCAGCTGCGCAGCTGGTGCCCCTGGCGCTCCCAGAGCCGCAGCAACGTGCCGCCCCAGGCACCCCGACCCAGCACGGTGATGCGCAGACCCATGGACCGATGCGCGGGGCGATTCCCCGGATGGAACTGCCATCATGCGCCATCCCCCTGCCCGCCATGCCGATCGCCACCTACCCCCACTGGCACGACTGGGAGGGGCAGGCCCTGATCGTCGGCCCGGGGGGCATCGGGCTGGCGCTGGCGGCCGAGCTGGCAAGGCGCGCGCCGGGGCTGCGGATCCGCACCGCCGGTCGCCGCCGGGCGCACATCCCGCTGGATCTGACCGATGACGCCAGCCTGGCCGCGCTGGCCGCCCGTGCTCCCGCCGAGCTCGCGCCGCTCCGGGTCGTGATCAACACGGCCGGCTTGCTGCACGACGGGGCCCTGCAGCCGGAGAAGCGTCTCTCCCAGGTGAACCGCCAGGCCCTGGAGCGCAGCTTCGCCATCAACGCCTTCGGCCCCCTGCTGCTGGCCCAGGCGATCGAGGCTGCCCTGCCCAGGGACCAGCCAGTGCACTTCGCCAGTCTTTCGGCCCGGGTGGGCAGCATCGGCGACAACCGGCTCGGCGGCTGGTACGCCTACCGGGCGGCCAAGGCGGCCCAGAACCAGCTGCTGCGCACCCTGGCGATCGAGTGGCAGCGCCGGCTCCCCCTGGCCTGCGTCACCCTCCTCCATCCAGGCACCACGGCCACGCCGCTCTCGGCTCCCTTCGGCCGCTCCGTGCCGCCCCTGACCCTGTTCAGCCCGGATCGGGCCGCCGGCCACCTGCTCGATGTGCTGGAGGCCCAGACAGCGGCCAGAAGCGGAGCCTTCCTCGCCTGGGACGGCCAGGCGGTGCCCTGGTGAGGCGCCGGAGGCAGGACGCCGCTCAGGCGGCGTGGCTGCGCAGGACGTCCAGGGGGATCACCTCAAGGGTGGAGAGGGCGGAGCTCTCCAGTCGCACCGGCGGGGCCATGCCGTCCTCATAGGCCTCCAGCCAGCGGGCGGCGCAAACGCACCAGTGGTCGCCGGGGCGCAGGCCTGGGAAGTTGTAGGCCGGTACCGGAGTCGACAGGTCGTTGCCCTGGGCACGGCTGTAGGTCAGAAAGGACTCGTTCACCACACAGCAGACCGTGTGGCGGCCGAAATCACCGGGATCGGCATGGCAGTAGCCGTCTCTGAACCATCCGGTGAGCGGCGCACATCCACACTCCTGCAACGGTTCTCCCAGCACGTTGTGGCTTTCGGCGGGGGGCTGCAGGGGGGAGGCGACCAAGGCCGGTGCGGTGCAGGAACGGGGAGAGTCTGACGGAGGACTGGCACAAATTGCCCCCAGGAGGTTGACGAATTCCGGGGGAGAGGGGTTAAAGGTCTTTCAGCACGACCCCCTTCATGAGCTGGGATTTCACCGAGGATGCGGCCTTCCTGGCCCTCTGCGACGCCTACAAGGAAAGCGGTGAGCCCTCCGCCATGGAGTTTCTGGCCCATGGGGAGGGTGCCTTCCACTTCCAGGAGCTCACCCAGAACGCCGCAGGTGAGGGGATCGACCTCAGCGACTCCGACGCCCTCGACACCTTCCAACAGGACGTGATCGACAGCCTCGAGGAGCTCTGTAGCTGAAGCCCCCGCCGCTGAGGTCCTCGTGCGCCCTCAGCCGTAGAAGAACGCGATCTCCTTGTCCTTGAGGCCCTCCCAGCCTGCTTCACGGAGGCGCTGGTCGAGGGTGAGCCGGTCCAGATGCTTGGCTCCGGTGCGGACGATGCGATTCCGCATCGACTTCTTCACCCCGCTGCGGGCCCGGCGGCTCTCCAGTTCCATCACTTCGCCGTAGAGGGCAAGCATGGCGGCCGGGATCGGGGAGCCGTCAAGATCCACACCCGCCGCGATGGCGTCATCGACGCCGCCGGGTCCTGCGATGGCCATGGCCTGGGATGCGAAGGATGAACAAAGCCTGCCATGGCAGGGGGGCCGGCCTCAGGCGCTGAAGTAGCGGGCCTGGCTGTGCAGGGCCACCAGCGCGGTGGTGCTCTGCTCTGGCTCCAGCTGGTCGCTCTCGTCCATCGTCAGGCCGATGCGGCCGGTGTCCAGCCAGGCGAGCTGCTGGCGCGAATCGGCCACGTTCGGGCAGGCGGGATAGCCGAAGGAGTAGCGGCTGCCCCGGTAGCGCTGGGCCAGCACATCCCGGAGGGCAGCCGGCTCGGCCTCGGCGAATCCCATCTCCCGGCGGATGCGGGCATGGGTCCATTCGGCCAGGGCCTCGGCCATCTGGACCGCCAGTCCATGGAAGTAGAGGTAGTCGCTGTAGCGATCGGCCCGGAAGAGCTCCTGGGCGAAGCTGGTGGCCCCTTCCCCCATCGTGACGGCCTGCATGGGCAGCACGTCGGACGGGCGGGGGGCGCCGTTCGCTGCCGGTTCCAGGTCGCGGTAGAAGTCGGCGATGCAGTAGCGGTTGCCGCTGCGCTGGCGGGGCAGGGCAAATCGCCCCAGCTCGCCGCCGCCGTTGGTGGGCGGGTCCCGGTCGTCCATCGCGGTGGGATCGAACACCACCAAGGCGTTGCCCTCGCGGCCGCAGGGGAAGTAGCCGTAGGCCACCCGGGGGGTGAGCAGACCCTCCTGCCGGCAGCGGCCGAGCCACTCCTGCAGCACCGGCTCCGCCTTCTCGGCGAGCATGGCCTCATAGGCCTCCCGGCTCTGCTGCTGGGTCTTGCGCAGTTGCCACTGGCCGGCGAAGAGGGCGTTGCGATCCAGGTAGGCGACCACCTCCTCGAGGTCGATCTGCGTCTCGGTGAGCACCCGGGTGCCCCAGAAGGGGGGCGCGATCGCCGCTTCGGCGGGCACCGCCGCGGAGCGCTCCACGCTGCCGGCCGCCACCGGCTCGGCTGGCACGGGCTGCGAGTCCGACGGAGTCTCCCCCGGCTCCGCGGATGCCTGACCTGAATCGGCAGCCGGCGACGACGACGACGACGTGGTCTCGCCCAGCCCCAGGCCATCGGGAGCGCCGTCGAGGAAACCCTGACGGTCGTCCCAGCGGCCGGCCGCCTTGGCCTCCATCAGGGCGTCCATGAAGCGCAGGTCGGCGAAGGCGTCCCGTCCGTAGATCACCTGGCCCCGGTAGGCCGCTCGGCAGTCGCCATTGACGAACCGCGGCGTCAGTGCCGCACCGCCGAGGATGACGGGAACGGAGATGCCGACCTCATTGAAGGTCTCGAGGTTGTCCTTCATGAAGGCGGTGGATTTCACCAGCAGGCCGCTCATGGCGATGCAGTCGGCGCCGTGCTGCCGCTGGGCCTCGACGATCGCGTCGACGCTCTGCTTGATGCCCAGATTCACCACCTCATAGCCATTGTTGGTGAGGATGATGTCCACCAGGTTCTTGCCGATGTCGTGAACGTCACCCTTGACGGTGGCGATCAGAAACTTGCCCTTACTGCTGGATTCGCCTTCCTTGCGCTCCATGTGCGGTTCGAGGAAGGCGACGGCCGCCTTCATGGTTTCGGCGCTCTGCAGCACGAAGGGAAGTTGCATCTGCCCGGAGCCGAACAGTTCGCCCACCACCTTCATGCCATCCAGCAGGAAGGTGTTGATGATCTTCAGCGGTGGATGCTCCGCCAGGGCCTCCTCAAGGGCGGACTCCAGGCCGATGCGCTCGCCGTCGATGATGTGCTGCTTGAGCCGCTCGTCCAGCGGCAGATCGGCCAGGGATGGCCCTGAGGCCCTGGCCTCCCTGGCGCTGACCCCTTCAAATTCGGTGGTCAGCAGGGTGAGGGGGTCGTGGACGCAGATGCCGTCCTCGAAGCGTCTCCGGTCGTGGATCAGGTCGCGGCAGATCTGCTGATGCTCCTCGCTGATCTTCGCCAGGGGAAGGATCTTCGCCGGGCTGACGATCGCCGCATCCATGCCGGCGGCGCAGCAGTCGTGCAGGAACACCGAATTGAGCACGATGCGGGCCGCCGGGGACAGCCCGAAGCTGACGTTGCTGACGCCCAGCACCACATGCACGCCGGGAAGATCCTGGCGGATGCGGCGGATCGCTTCGATCGTGGCGGCTGCGTTGGCCCGATCCTCCTCGATGCCGGTGGAGATGGGCAGGGCGAGGGGGTCGTAGAAGATCTCGTGGGCCGGCAGGCCGAATTCGAGCGCATCCCGGTAGGCCCGCTGGGCGATGGCGAACTTGCGCTCGGCGGTGCGCGCCATGCCCTCTTCATCGATGGTGCCCACCACCACGCCGGCACCGTAGTCGCGGGCCAGTTCCAGCACCTTGAAGAAGCGCTCGTCGCCGTCCTCGTAGTTGGTGGAGTTGAGAATGCACTTGCCTCCGGCCACCTTGAGTCCCGCCTCCATCTTCTGCCACTCGGTGGAATCGAGCATCAGCGGCAGGTTGACGTTGGTGACCAGGCGGCTCACCAGATCGTGCATGTCCTTCACCCCATCGCGCCCCACGTAGTCGACGTTCACATCGAGCACATGGGCATTCTCCTTCACCTGGCCGCGGGCCACCGCCACCAGGCCATCCCAGTCCTCGGCGTTGAGCAGTTCGCGCACCTTCTTCGAGCCGCTGGCATTGAGCCGCTCGCCGATGATCAGGAAGGAGTTGTCCTGGAAGTAGGGGGTGACGCCATAGATCGAGGCCACTGCGGGCTCGTAGTGGAGCGGCGGCCGCTCCAGCCGCTGCCGGGGCAGCCGCACCTCGCGGGGGGCAGGCTTCAGGTCGGCGGCGAGATCCGCCAGGGCACCGATGTGGGCCGGGGTGGTGCCGCAGCAGCCACCGATCACCTGGACCCCCAGATCCTCGACGAAGTGCATCAGTTGCATCCGCATCTCGGTGGGGGTGAGCCGGTAGTGGGCCACCCCGCCGATGTTCTCGGGCAGCCCCGCATTGGGGATGCAGCTCACCACGAAGGGACTGTGCTGACTCAGGTAGCGGATGTGCTCCTTCATCTGCTCCGGGCCTGTGGCGCAGTTGAGGCCGAGCACGTCGATGGGGAACGGCTCCAGGATCGCCACCACGGCGGCGATGTCGGAGCCCACCAGCATGGTGCCGGTGGTCTCCATGGTCACCGAGACCATCAGGGGCCGCCGCTCCCCGGCGGCGCTGAAGGCCTCCTCGATGCCCTGCAGGGCCGCCTTGATCTGCAGCACGTCCTGGCAGGTCTCGACGATGAACAGGTCGACGTCACCGGCGATCAGGCCGGCAGCCTGCTCGCGGAACGAGGCCTTCATCGTGTCGAAGTCGATGTGGCCGAGGGTGGGCAGCTTGGTGGTGGGCCCCATCGAGCCGGCCACGAACCGGGGCTTCTCCGGCGTGCTGTAGGCGGCGGCCATTTCGCGGGCCAGTTCGGCGGCCCGGCGGTTGATGGCAAAGGCCTGGTCCTCCAGTCCGTACTCGGCCAGCACGATCGAGGCCGCCCCGAAGGTGTCGGTCTCAATCACGTCGCAACCCACCTCCAGGAACTGGCGGTGCACCGCCTGGACCGCATCGGGCCGGGTGAAGACCAGGTTCTCGTTGCAGCCCTCCAGGGCCGCACCACCGAAATCCTCGGCCGTCAGGTTCATCTCCTGCAGAGAGGTCCCCGTCGCGCCGTCGAAGACGAGCACGGGCCGGGTCGGACCGTGCAGCCACTCGAGGAAGCCGATGCGGTCGGTGGGGTGGTGGATGGCGGCGGTGACGACCATCAGGCGTCGATGCGGATGCGGGTGACCCAGTGGTCATAGGAAGGATCGCGGCCCTCCGTGATCGCCGTGAGGCGGTCGCGCAGACGCTCCATCACGGGACGGTGGCTGGAGAGGTCGGTGGATTCGATCCGGCGCACCGGGGTGACGCGGGCGGCCGTGCCACTGAGGAACACCTCGTCGGCGATCATCAGCTCGGTCTTGTCGACAGCCCGCTCGAGCACGGGGATGTCCATCGCGCGCGCCAGCTCCATGATGCTGGCCCGGGTGATGCCCTCAAGGATGTCCTGGTCGACGCCGGGGGTGATCAGCACCCCGTCCCGGACGATGAACAGGTTCATGCCGCTGGCCTCACTCACCTTGCCGCGGCTGTTGAGCAGCAGGGCCTCGTCAAAGCCGCTCTTGACGGCTTCCGTCTTGGCCAGGGAACTGGTGATGTAGGCGCCACTGATCTTGCCCCTCAGGGGCAGGGAGCGGTCCTCCTGGCGGCACCAACTGCTGATCCGGCAGCTCACACCCTCAGGGGAGAGATAGTCACCCATCTCGATGCCGTAGATGAGGAAGTCGGTCTGGATGTTGTGCAGCCGCGGGGCGATGCCGAGGTCGCTGGTGTAGACGAACGGTCGCAGATAGATCGGACAGGTGGGCCGGTTCGCCTTCAGGAAGGCGGCGATGGCATGGTGGATCGTCTCCTCCGGCAGCTCGGCCAGCAGCAGCCGGGCGCTCTGGCTGAGCCGATGGGCATGGCGATCGGCGCGGAACAGCAGGATTTCGCTGGTGTCGGTGGGGTTGGGGAGGGCGCGCATGCCACCGAAGGCGCCCGTGCCGTAGTGCAGCGCATGGGTGGCCACCGACAGGGTGGCCTCGGCAAAGGGGACGCATTGTCCGCCGAACCAGGCATAGGGCAGGAACTGGTGCATGGAGGGCGGTGGCGACGATGCGATCTTCTCATCGCGTTAGGCAGGATGGGGCCATGCATCGACTCGCGTCCATCGCCGGGGACAGGACGGAGGAGGACGGCGGCCTGTTCGTCGAGCAGCCACCGGCACCGGTGGTGCTGCTCAGCAGCGCCGACACGGATCTGCTGGCCGTTGCCCAGCTGCTCGAGGTCGAGCCGGAACTGCTGCCGTCCGACCTGCGCGCCCTCAATCTCTCGTGCCTGCAGCACCCGGCGGTGATCGACCACTACGTGGCCACCAGCCTCGCCAGCACTCGGCTGGTGGTGGTGCGGCTGCTGGGCGGACGCGGCCACTGGAGCTACGGGCTGGAGTGCCTGCGCCACTGGGCCGGCAGCGGCGAAGGCCGCCAGCTGCTGGTGCTGGCCGGCACCGCCGAGGAGGAGCAGGCCCTGGCCTGCCTCGGCAGCCTCGACGGGCCGCTGGCGTCGGCCTGTGCCGCCTGCCTGCGGGAGGGGGGGGCGGCCAATCTGCGCCTCCTGCTGCGGACCCTGGCCGGCCTTCTGGCCGGGGAACGTCCCGAGCCGCCCTGGCCCGCACCGGCCGCCGATCCCCTCCCCCATGACTGGCGGGATGAGCCCGGCTCGCGGGTGGGGGTGATCCTCTACCGGGCCCTCTGGCAGGCGGGGGATCTGGCCCTGATGGAGGCGCTGCTGGAGGCCCTGCGCGGCCGGGGGCTGGCGCCGCGGGCCCTGTGGGTGAGCAGCCTGCGCGATGCCGCCGTGCAGCGGGGGGTGGCCGATCTCCTGGCCAGGGAGGGGGCGGAGGCGGTGCTCTGCGGCACCGGCTTCGCCTCGGTGTCCTTCGAAGATGCGGGGCTGGGGGCGCCCCTGTGGGAGCGACTGGGGGTGCCGGTGCTGCAGGTGCTCTGCAGCGGCCGCAGCCGTGACGCCTGGCGTGCCAGCAGCATCGGCCTGGCCCCCCTGGACCTCAGCCTCCAGGTGGCCCTGCCGGAACTGGACGGGCGCCTCACCACCCGGGTGGGGGCCTTCAAGGAGCGGAGCGCCACCAGCGATAGCCTGGCCACGGCCCTACACCGTTACGTACCCGACCGGGAGCGCCTCGACTGGATCGCCCGCCTCACCGGCGGCTGGATCGAACTGCGCCGCACGCCCGCCGCCGGACGCCGCGTGGCCCTGGTGCTGGCCAACTACCCCAACCGCAACAGTCGCCTCGCCAACGGTGTCGGCCTCGACACCCCGGCGAGCGCCGCCCTGATGCTGGGCTGGCTGGCGGAGGCCGGCTACGACCTGGGGGCGGCCGTGGATCTGCCGAACGACGGCGATGTCCTCATCCACCGGCTGCTGGAGGGCCGCAGCAACGATCCGGAGAGCGGCCACCGTCCGCCCCTGGACCACCTGCCCCTCGCCACCTACCAGGCCTGGTATTCCACCCTGCCGCCGGAGGGCCGCCAGCGGCTGGAGGCGGTCTGGGGGCCGCCCGAGGCCGACGCGGGCCTGGAGCCGGCGGTGCTGGCCGACGGGGTCACGCGCCAGGCCTTTCCGGTGCGCGGGCTGCGCTTCGGCCGGGTGCTGGTGCTGATCCAGCCCGAGCGGGGCTACGACCGGGATCCAAGCCTCAGCTACCACAGCCCCGATCTGCCCCCCACCCACGCCTACCTGGCCCAGTACCTCTGGCTGCGGGAGCGGTTCGGTGCCCAGGTGGTGGTGCACGTGGGCAAGCACGGCAACCTGGAATGGCTGCCCGGCAAGGGGCTGGGGCTGTCGCAGGACTGCTTCCCCGAGTGGGCCCTTGGCCCCCTGCCGCACCTCTATCCCTTCATCGTCAACGACCCGGGCGAGGGCAGCCAGGCCAAGCGCCGTGCCCAGGCCGTGATCCTCGACCACCTGACCCCGCCCCTTGGACGGGCCGGCCTGCACGGGGATCTTCAATGCCTCGAGACCCTCCTGGACGAATACTGGGAGGCGTGCCAGATGGGCAGCGCCCGAGCCCCGCTGCTGCGGGAGCGGCTGGCTCAGCGGCTGGAGGAACTGCAGCTGCCCGCCACGGCCCAGCCAGATCTGGACGGGCAGCTGGAGGCGGCCGACGGCTACCTGTGCGAGCTCAAGGAAGCCCAGATCCGCCTGGGCCTGCACACCTTCGGCACCCTGCCGGGGCCGGCGAAGCTGGCCGAACTGCTGCTGTGCCTGGCCCGGGCGCCCCAGGGCGGGGTGACCGGGCTCACCCAGGCCCTGGCTTTCGACCTGGGCCTGGACCTCGACCCCTGGTCCGATCCTGAGGAGGCCCCCCTCACTGCCGACGACCGCGGCCGGCTCACCGCCTTCGCGGGGAGCGGTCCCCTGCTGCGCCACATCGGTGATGGGGTGGCCCTGCTGGAGGCCCGGGCCCTGGCACTCGTGCAGGAGGAGCTGGGCGAAGCCCCCGAGGCTCCACGGGAGCCGCCGGGGCCGGCCACCGCACGGGCACTGGCGCACCTGCGCCGGGCCCTGCTGCCGCCCCTGCTGGCCTGCGGCGCGGCGGAGCGCCAGGCCTTGCTCACCGGCCTGGCCGGCGGGCGCATCGCCGCCGGGCCTTCGGGGGCGCCCACCCGCGGGCGGCCGGACCTGCTGCCGACGGGGCGCAACTTCTACAGCGTCGACCTGCGCGGTCTGCCGACGGAAGCCGCCTGGGACCTGGGGCGGCGCAGCGCTGAGCTGCTGCTCCAGCTCCATCTCCAGGAGGAGGGCGAGGACCTGCGCACCCTGGCCCTGTCGGTGTGGGGCACCGCCACCATGCGCAACGGCGGCGAGGACATCGGTCAGGCCCTGGCCCTGATGGGGGTGCGGCCCGTCTGGGATGGCCCCACCCGCCGGCTCGTGGACGTGGAGGTGATTCCCCTGCGTCTGCTCGGCCGGCCGCGGGTGGACGTCACCCTGCGCATCTCCGGCCTGTTCCGCGATGCCTTCCCCCAGCTGGTGGGCTGGTTCAACCGTGCCACCCGCCTGGTGGCCGCCCTGGAGGAGGCCCCCGAAGACAACCCGCTGGCGGCCTCCTCACGGCAGGAGGGCCACGGGGGGCGGATCTACGGTTCGGCGCCCGGCGCCTACGGGGCCGGGCTGCAGGGCCTGATTGACAGCGGCCACTGGGAGGAACGGGGCGACCTGGGCGACGCCTTCCTCAACTGGAGCGCCTGGCGCTACGACGGTGATCCCGGCGACGGGGCCAGCGGCGGCGCCATCGACGCCACGGCGGATCGTGTCGGCCTGGAACGTCGCCTGTCCCAGGTGCAGGTGGTGCTGCACAACCAGGACAACCGGGAGCACGACCTGCTGGATTCCGACGACTACTACCAGTTCCAGGGGGGGCTCAGTGCCGCCGCCGAGCGACTCCAGGGCCGGTCCCCGGCCCTCTGGTTCGGGGACCATTCCCGCAGCCAACGCCCCCGGCTGCACCGGCTCGAGCGCGAGTTCGACAAGGTGCTGCGCTCACGGCTGCTCAATCCCCGCTGGATCTCCGCCATGCAGGAGCATGGCTACAAGGGCGGCTTCGAGATGGCCGCCAGCCTCGATTACCTGTTCGCCTACGACGCCAGCACCGGACGCGTCCCCGACTGGGGCTACGGCGCCATCAGCGCCGCCTGGCTCGAGGACGGGGCCGTGCGGGAGTTTCTGGCCCGCTCCAACCCCTGGGCCCTGCGGGACATGGCCGAACGGCTTCTCGAGGCGCACCATCGCGGCCTCTGGGACGGGGCCGATCCGGAGCGGCTGGAGCGGCTCCGGCAACTGGTGCTGGAGAGCGAGAGCCTGGTGGAGCAACGCTGAACCAGGCTCCCGACTTGGAGGGGATCAGAGCTCCAGGTCCCTCACCATGGAGCGGAACGGGTCGGTGGTGCCGGGCTTGGCCGCCGCCTGGGAGCTGGCCGGCTGACCCTGGGTCTCGGCCTCCTTCTTCTGCTTGGCCGCCGCCGGACCACCGGGCAGGTTGGTCGGAGTGACGGCCGCCCCCTTCATGCGCTGGCCGAGCTCGGCGGCGCTCATCTGCTGGGCGAAGGTCTTCTTGACAGGCTTGGGGATGCCGCCGGTGAGGTTGACCGACCCCTTCTCGGTGGGCTGAATGCCGGCCAGACCGGGGGTCATCTTCTCCACCCGGGCTTCCATCGACGCCACTTCGGCCACCATCTCCTTGTCGCCGGGGCTGTCGGCGTTGCCGGGGAAGGTGTGGCGGATGGTGTTCGAGCGCTTCATGAACTTGACATCGCCAAGGCTGGTGGAGGCCTCGGGATCGAGGAAGAAGGTCTCGGCCTTCGGTTTGGCCTTGGCGGCAGCCTCAGGCTTGGTCACCGAAGCGGCACGGGAACCGAACAGACGATCGAACAGGCCCATCGACGCAAGGAGAAACGTGTCAGCAAACCCTAGCGGCCGCGGAGCACCAGCCCATGGGTATCCGTACCACAACTCATCAGAAGACCTCGGCGCTCCAGGTCGGCGGCGATCGCTTCGCACACCAGCGGCGTCGGCTGCCAGCGGGTCTGCATGGCGTAGTCGTACCAGACCTCGGCGCCGTCGAAGCCCAGATCCGCCGCCGCCGCGATCAGGCGCTGGTGGGGCAGCCGGTAGCGGGCGGGGTGGGCCAGCAGCACCAGCCCCCCCGCCTGCCGGATCGCCGCCACCACCGCCTCGGCCCGCAGGGCCGGCCCGACGACGGCGTTGCCCTGCAGGTAGGGGTGGAGGGAGGGATGCTCCTCGGCGAAGCCCAGCCCCAGCACATGCACCAGGCATCCCTCCAGCAGACAGCTGATCTCCACACCGCGCCAGAGGGTGGGTGGGGCCGCCCCCCGCCGGCGGTGGTCGTCCAGGGCGGCGCTGATGGCGGCATGGGCGGCGAGGCCGTGGTGGTCGGTGACGGCCAGGTGCTCCAGGCCGATGGCCACGGCCTCGGCCGCCAGATCTTCAGGCTGGAGGCTGCCGTCGCTGCAGATCGTGTGGCAGTGGAAGTTGAACCGCTCCGGGCAGCTGTCGGCCCGCACCTGGCGCAGCACCGGGGTGAGGGGATGGGCGAGAGCCTCAGGCCGCAGCACCACCGCTCTCCTGCTGGGCCAGCCGTTCGACGCGCAACCGCCGCCAGCGGGCATAGAACTGGATCGAGGCGGCCATGAACACCACCAGGGCCACCAGGAACCAGGTGGCGGCACCGGTGGGGAACTGGTTCTTGAAGACGACCAGCATCACCACCAGCACCAGCATCAGGGTGGGCAGCTCGTTGAGGGCCCTCAGCTGGCGGCCGCTCCAGTTGCACACACCGCGCTGCAGCTGGCCCATCAGCCGGTAGCAGAACCAGTGGTAGGCGAGAAGCGCCGCCACGACGGCCAGCTTGGCGTGCATCCAGGCCTGCTTCAGCCAGAGGGGCTCCACCAGCAGCAGGCCCACCGCCATCGCCACGGCCACCACCATGCCCGGGGTGGTGATGATGTTGGCCAGACGCCGCTCCATCAGCCCGTACTGCTGCTCGAAGGCCTGGCGCAGGGGCGGCTCCAGTTCGGCGGCCTCCCGGTGGTAGATGAACAGGCGCACCAGGTAGAACAACCCGGCGAACCACACCACCACGCCGACGATGTGGAGGGTCTTGAACCAGAGGTAGGCCTCGGGGGGCAGGGTCACGGCCAGGGACAGGGGCAGCGTCATGTCAGGGCCCGGGGGAGGGCGATGGGCGACGGACCGTCAAGTTAGACGCCGTGCTGCGGTTCGTCGCCATGGGGTGGGCTGGGCTCAGCCCTCCCCCACCAGGCGGCAGCAACGGCGGGCCACGGCGGCGCTGTAGGCCCGGTCCACGGGCCCCAGCCGCGGACTGATGGCGCCATCGCGGCAATCCACCACGATCCGCTCCCGCCGGCTCTCCTGGTCGCTGACCCGGAGCCTCAACTGCCAGTGGTGCTTGGCGCTGCGACTGATCTCATCCCCGCAGACCGGACCGACGCAGAGCCCCGGGGACGCCGCCACGGGCGCCGGAACGAACGGCAGCAGCAGCAGCAGGGCCAGCAGCAGCCCGGCCCAGTCCCCCACACCCCAGCTCCGCAGGGCCGGCCTCATCCCGCCAGTTCCAGGGGTTCCCCGTCGCGGACGTCGGCCTCGTCGGCCGCGTCCAAGGGGGGATGGAAGTGCTCCCACACCTGCCGTGCCAGGGCGGGCCCCATGCCGGGCACGGCGGCGATCTGCTCGGGGCTGGCCAGCTGGATGGCGTCGATGGAGCGGAAGTGGGCCAGCAGATCCTTGACCCGCTTGGGGCCCAGGCCGGCGATGTCGCTGAGGCGGGAGCGTTTCATCCGCTCACCCCGCTGCTGGCGGTGGAAGCTGACGGCGAAGCGGTGGGCCTCGTCCCGCAGCCGCCGCAGCAGCACCACCCCCAGCTGGTCGGCCTCGGTGTCGAGGGGCTGGCTGGCGCCCGGCAGGAAGACCTCCTCCCGCTGCTTGGCCAGGGAGCACACCGTCAGGTCCTCGTGCAGATCCAGCTCCCGCAGGGCCTCCATCACCGCCGACAGCTGGCCCTTGCCGCCGTCGATCATCACCACGTCCGGCCAGTCGCTGAGGCCGTCGGTGTGCAGGGCCGAGGCACCGGCCCGGCGCAGGGCCGCCAGGTCGGCCCCCTCCGCCTTCGCCTGGGACCAGCGGCGGAAACGCCGCCGCATGATTTCCGCCATGGCCATGAAGTCGTCGGAGTGGCCGGCGCGGATGCTGCTGCTGCGGATCCGGTATTTGCGGTAGTGCTGCTTGGCCGGCAGGCCGTCGATGAACACCACCTGGGACGCCACGGCATCGCTGCCCTGGATGTGGCTGATGTCATAGCCCTCGATCCGCCGGGGTGGCACCGACAGCTCCAGCAGCTGGGCCAGGTCCTCGGTGGCGAGCAGCTGCTGTTCCGCCCCCCGCTGGGCCCGGGCCAGCTCGAAGCCGGCGTTGCGCTCCACCAGCTCGATCAGATCCGCCTTCTGGCGCCGCTGGGGCACGGCCAGCCGCACCTTGCGGCCCCGCCGTTCCGCCAGCCAGTCGCCGATCAGCTCCTGGGCCGGCAGCGGGTGCTGCAGCAGCAGTTCCGGCGGGATCTCCACCGGCTCCACCTGGCTGTAGTGCTCCTCGACCACCCGCTGCAGCACCTCCGCCGGGGTGGCGATCGCCGCGTCGGCGGTGTAACCCAGCCGTCCCACCAGCTTGCCGGCCCGCATCTGGAAGATCTGCACGGCCGCCACCCGCTCATCCGCCGCCAGGGCGATCACATCCCGGCTGACGGAACTGTCCCCCAGGCTCATCTTCTGGTCGGCGGTGAGCAGATCGAGGCCCTGCAGCTGGTCGCGGACCCGGGCGGCGGCCTCGAAATCCAGCCGCTCGGCATAGCGGTCCATCTGCTGGCGCAGCAGATCCAGGAGCTCGTCGTTGCGGCCCTGGAACACCATCGCCACCTTGCGCAGAATGCGGTGGTAGTCCTCCGAGCCGATCTTCTCCTGGCAGACGCCGGGGCAGCGGCCGATGTCGTAGTTGAGGCAGGTGCGGTCACGGTAGAGGGGCTGGGGCCGCTGGCGCAGGGGGAACACCCGCTTGACCACGGCCAGGGTGCGGCGCAGCAGGCCCACATCCACGTAGGGGCCGTAGAAGCGGTCGAGGGGGCTGCGCAGCCGGCGCCGGCGGGTGATGAAGATGCGGGGGTAGGCCTCGCTCCAGGTGATGCAGAGGTAGGGGTACTTCTTGTCGTCCTTGAGCAGGACGTTGAAGTGGGGCTGGTGGTTCTTGATCAGGTTCGATTCGAGCGCCAGAGCCTCCGCCTCGCTGTCGGTGACGATGAACTCGATCTCGCAGACCTGCCGCACCATCAGGGCGATGCGGGGGCTGATGTCGTGGGAGCTGCGGAAGTAGCTGCGCACCCGGGCCCGCAGGCTCTTCGACTTGCCGATGTAGAGGATGCGGTCGCTCGCATCCCGCATCAGGTAGCAGCCCGGCTCCGCCGGCAGCTCCCGCAGCCGGGCCGACAGTCGCTCACGCTGGAGCAGCAGCGGTCCGACGACGTCACCGCCCGGTGTGCCGACCGGGGTGGCCACCGGCTCAGCCATGGCGGGGCCTCAACCGCCGTACTGCCAGCCCGTGGCGGACAGTTCCAGGGCGGGGGCGTCGCGGTGCAGGGTCGCCGTCTTCACTTCCCCCACGAAGACGGTGTGGTCGCCGTGGGCCACCTGGCCCACCAGGGTGCACTCCACGGCGCCGAGGGCGTCGTCGAGCACGGGCAGGCCCAGGGGGCCGAGGGTGAACGGAGCCGCATCGAAGCGCCCCCCCACCCCCTTCTGGGGCTTGAAGAACACGGCGGCCAGGTCCTTCTGGTCGGCGGCCAGCACGTTGAGGCAGAAGCGCCCGCTGCGCTGGATCATGCCGTTGCTGGTGGAGTCGGAGCGCACCGCCATCACCACAAGGGGAGGCTCGAAGGAGCCCTGGGTGACCCAGCTGGCGGTGAAGCCGTTGACCTCCTCGCCTTCGGCCACCCCGCAGATGAACACGCCGTGGGGGATCTTGCGCAGCAGGGTCTTCTTGGCGGCCGCGTCCAGGGCAACGTCGGTCATGGGGTGGGCGGCAGGAATCCATGGACTCTAGGAACCCGTCCGGGTCCGGGACCCCGCCCTGGCCCGTCTCCATAGGCTGGGACGATGCGAGCCCTCTATCCCGGCAGTTTCGATCCCCTCACCCTGGGCCACCTCGACCTGATCGAGCGGGCGGCCGGCCTCTTCGACGGGGTTGTGGTGGCGGTGCTGATGAACCCCTCCAAGCAGCCCGCCTTCCCCCTGGAGCGGCGGCTGGAGCAGATCCGCCTGGCCACCGAGGGAATGGCCGGCATCGAGGTGGGCCATTTCGACGGCCTGACCGTGACCTACGCCCAGACCTGCGGCGCCCAGGTGATCCTGCGGGGCCTGCGGGCGATGAGCGACTTCGAGTTCGAGTTGCAGATCGCACACACCAACCGGACCCTGGCCCCCCGGGTCGAGACCCTGTTCATGGCCACCGCAGCGCACCACAGCTTTCTCAGCAGCTCGGTGGTGAAGGAGGTGGCCCGCTTCGGCGGCGACGTGGGTCACATGGTCCCGCCGGGAGTGGCGATCGACCTGGAGAGGCTCTTTAATCGACAGGCAGCTCCCGGAACCCGATATGGCTGAGGTCCGTTTCACCGTTCTCGATCAGCTGGATCAGCTGGAGGACATCGTTCTCGACGGCAGCCGGATCCCCTTCAGCGGTGGTCGCCTGGTGAACGAGCAGGACGCCATCGAGATGATGGATGCGCTGCGGGAGGCCCTGCCCGGGCAGATCTCCCAGGCGGAGGACCTGATCCGGCAGCGGGAGGGCTTCATCGAGAAGGCCCGGGTGCAGGCCGAGGAGATCGTCACCCAGGCGCGGCGCGAGCGGGAGCAGCTGATCAACGCCGCCGCCATCCGCCAGGAGGCGGAGCGCCAGGTGACGGAACAGCGGGAACTGGCCCGCCAGCAATGCGAGCAGATGGTGCTGCAGGCCCGCCAGCAGGTGGCCCAGACCGAACAGGAGCACCAGGCCCGGATGGCCCAGTTCGAGCAGCAGTTCGCCGGCCGCCGGCAGCAGCTGGAGCAGGAGGCCCAGCAGCGGCGCCAGCAGCTGGAACAGGAGGCGGCGGAGCGCAACCGCCAGCTGCTCGAGCAGCACGAGCGCAGCCGGGCCCAGGCCCTGCAAGAACTGGAGGGCATCCGCCAGGAGGGGCTGCGCATCCAGCGGGACAGCCAGGCCGAGGCCGAGCGGCTCCATGCCGACGCGCTCCAGTTCCGCCAGCAGACCCAGCAGCAGTGCGATGCCCTGATCGCCCGCAGCCGCCAGGAGGCGGCCACCATCCAGGAGGGCGCCAACCGCTACGCCGAGCAGGTGCTGGGGGAACTGGAGGTGCGTCTCAAGGAGCTCAGCCAGGTGGTGCTCGGTGGCCGCCGGGAGCTGGTGCGTCTGCAGGCCCAGGAGACCCAGGCTGCCAGCCGCCCCCCCGAAGCCCCCATTCCCCTGGAGAATGCCGCGGTGGATCGGGCCCGACGGGCTGCGGGCCGACTCCGGCGTGCCGCCAGCCGCGGACTGGCCAGCTGAGGCGGTCGCCTCAGCGCTGCTTCAGCTCAGCGAAGGGCAGGCCCCCATGGCCTGCACCTCCCGCAGGACCCGGCCGATCATGGTGTTCGGCGCCCCCGCCCCGGCGGAGACGGCACTGATGTAGCGGGGGCCGTCCGTCGTCTGGAGAACGCCGCTGATCGAGCGCACACCGGTGAGGGTACCGGTCTTGGCGAAAAGGCGGCCGTCGAGGCTGGTGCCCCTGTAGAGGTTGCGCAAGGTGCCGCGTCGTCCGGCAATGGCCATCGAGCTGATGTAGTCCCTCGAATAGGGGTGGTGGTCCATGCGCAGCAGCAGGGCCACCAGGAAGCGGCTGGTGACCCTGTTGGCGCGGTCGAGGCCACTGCCGTCAGCCACCCGGACCCCCTCCATCGGCAGCCCCTGTTCGAGCAGCCAGAGGGTGTTCAGGCGGCTGGCCTCGGCCACATCCCAGGTGCCGGCGGCCTGGCGCAGCAGCACCTCGGCGGTGAAGTTGTGGCTCTCGGTGTTGGCCAGGCTCAGCAAGCCATGCATCGAGGTGGAGGGCTCCTCATGGATCAGCACGGCGTCGGTGGGCAGGGGCTGGCGGGCGGACACCAAGGCCAGTTGAAGGGGCGACCCGCCGCGCTGGTTCATGGCCCGACGCAGCAGCGTCTGCAGCCGGGAGGGCGGATTGCTCACCGCATCGTCGATGGCGTTGCTGGTGATCGCCAGCCGGGTGATCGGGGCGCCGTAGGCATAGGCCCGGTCGGCCACATGCCAGCCGCTGGGCCACCAGTTCTGGGAGGCTTCCTCCGCCAGTTCCAGCCGTACCGGAGCGCCACCCACGGCGGTGGTGGCACCGGCGGCCATCGCCAGCTGGGCGAAACGCTGCAGTTGGGGCAGGGCCAGGTCGGGATCCCCCTGCCCCGTGAGCCGCAGGGTGCCGTCCTGGAGTCGCCACAGCTGGGTGGAGAGCCGGTAGTCCGGGCCGAGGCGATCGAGGGCGAAGGCGCTGCTGACCAGCTTCTGGTTGGAGGCCGGCACCCGGGGCTGGCGCCCGTTGACGTCGGCCAGCAGGCGACCGCTGCCGTCGGCGACGCTGACACTCCAGCGGGGGCTCTCCGCGCCGAGCACCTTGGCGACCTGCCGCTGCAGGCTGGGGCAGCTGACCTCGCTGGCCAGCCGGGGCATGCCCACCGGGGGTGGGGCCGGCGGCAACGCCGCCATCGGGAGGGGGCGCTGGCTGCGGGGCGAGGGCAGGGCCGGCTCGCTCTGGGCCCAGGCCGCCGGGCCGGTACCGGCGGTCACCAGCAGCAGAGCCGCCAGGCTCAGGGGGCGGGGGAGGCGGTGGTCGGGGCGAATGGACGCGGTCATGTCAGGAGGTTCCGAGTTTCAGGCCTGTGACGGTGCCGTTGAAGCGGTAATTGGTCCCCTCCAGTTCCACCGGGGCGCCGATCTTGATCGTCTGGTTGCCGAAGACGACCCCGCCGGCGGTGCGACGTCCCTGGCCCTCCAGGACAAAGCGTCCATCGAAGGTGCTGAAGGTCTTCTGGTTGGGATCGGGGGCGCTCACCACCTTCCCGTCGGGGGTGAGGGTGGAGATGATCCGGTCGAAGGGGACGATCTCCTTCACCGCCACGCTTCCGTGGGGCTGGTTGCGAATCACGATCGCCACCTTGCCTTCGGCGCGGGCCTGTTCCAGCAGCTCCAGGGGGGCGGCGGTGGGGGCGCCGCGCACGTCCACCATCACGGTGACGGGCTCGAGGGCGCCGGTGGCCTGGGCCACAGCCCCGCTCAGCCGAGGGCTCCAGATCACGCCCCCGATCGCCAGCAGGGCGGCGGCGGCGGCGCCGACGTCGACGAGGCTGAAGGAACGGGACCGGGGCGTTTCGCTGGGCATGGGCATGGGAAAGCCCGCGAAGTGTACGCAGCCTTTCCCGGATCCACCAGCCGCCCCGGCCAGGACGCTGCGGACCGGCGTCTCAGTTCTGCAGGTCCTCGATCATCTGGCCCAGGGCCCGCAGGTTGCCCCCCAGGCCCGCCTCCTGGCGACCGCTGAGGGCCAGGTCCTGCTGCTCGGCATCGGGCTTCTGCTCGAAGCTCCCCGCCAGCCGGAAGCCGTCGGGGTCGAGTCGGTAGAGCTCCCATTCGCCCGGGTAGGCCACCCGGAGGGCTCGGTCGGCCTTGGGCAGCAGGGCATAGGCGGCCCGCCAGCCGGCCAGGAAGCCGCGGCGACGCTGGCGCGCCACGCTGCCGATGCCCACGGCGGCATCCTCCAGGGCGGGATTGATCAGCACCACGGCATCGCCATGGCGGCCACACACCTCCTCCACCAGCTCGTACTCCGCCTGGCTCGCCCCCACCATCAGCAACACGCCGTTGGAGGCCTCCTCCTGCTGACGCCGCCGCTGGTCGGAAAAGCTGCCGATGTGCTCAGCCAGGGCCGGTGCATCCCGGCGGGCCAGGGCGGTGGCGCCGGCATCGGGGAACAGCAGCCGCACCCCGGGCCGCTCAGCCATCAGCCCGTCCAGCAACCGCAGCACCACCGGCAACAGTCGAAGTCCTTCGAAGCGGAACTCCACGGTCCAGCGGCCCCCCGATCCGGCCGCCAGGGCCGCCTGCAGGGCCTCGAGAGCTTCGGCTTCGGCGGTGCGCAGGTCGGCGGGCAGCATCGGCGGGCGGCAGGGCTGATCGGACCCTACCCAGGCGCTACCGCCACCCCGCGGCGGGCCTGCTCCAGGGCCGCCGGCAGGCCGGCCAGATCATCGGGGCTGTTCCAGGGGCCCAGGCTGATCCGCAGGCCGCTGCTCGCTTCGGCGGGGTCGTATCCCATCGCCAGCAGCACCGCACTGGTGCCCGCCGTTCCCGCACCGGCGCTGGCGCAGGCGGATCCACTGCTCACGGCGTAGCCCCGGCGGGCCAGCTCCCGCACCAGCCGCCGACCGCCGATGGGACGGCCCTCCGGCCCGTCCACCAGCAGGCTGATGTGGTGCGGCAGGCGCCCGGCCGGGCCGTCCGGCTCCGGCCCGCTCAGCCGTAGGCCCTCCAGCCGCCGCAGGTCGGCCAGCAGCTGATCCCGCAGCGACGCCAGCGGGTCGCCGCCGCCATGGGCCGCCAGCCGCCGGTCGGCCAGCTCGAGGGCTGCCGCGAAGCCGGCCACCAGGGCCACCGGCTCGGTGCCGCCGCGACGCCCCCCCTCCTGGGCGCCACCGATCAGGGGCTGGAGCCGGACCCCGCGCCGCACCAGCAGCGCCCCCACCCCGCGGGGACCCTGCAGTTTGTGGGCCGTGCAGCTGAGCAGGTCCACCGGCAGCCGGCTGAAATCAACCGGGCGGTGGCCCACCACCTGCACCGCATCGACGTGGAAGCGCACGCCGGCCTGGCGGCAGAGCGCACCGATCGCCTCGATCGGCTGGAGCGTTCCCACCTCGCTCTGGCCCCAGAGGACCGACACCAGCCGGGTCGGCGGCGTCAGCAGGCGCTGCAGATCCTCCAGATCCACCACGCCGCGGCGGTCCACCGGCAGGAGCTGCACGTCCCAGCCCCGGCGCGCCAGCGCGGCGGCGGCGGCATAGCTGGCGGGGTGCTCCACGGCCGAGAGCAGCACCCGGCCCGGTTCCAGCGGTCCGTCGGAGCCCACCAGGGCCGCGTGGATCGCCTCACTCCCCCCGGAGACGATCAGCAGTTCATCGCCGCCGCAGCCGAGCCGGGCGGCGAGGGCCTGGCGGTCCCGCTCCAGGCGTTCCGCCGCCGCCAGGCCGTGGCCATGGAGGCTGGAGGGGTTGGCCCAGGCCTCCCGGTGGGCGCGGGCCATGGCCTCCAGCACCTCCACGGCTGGGGGGGCGGTGGCGCAGGCGTCGAGGTAGACCTCAGAGGGAGGAGGGAGCATCGCGGGAGAGGCGGCCCCGGGTGCGGGATTCCAGGGATTCGCCGGCCAGCGCCACCAGATCGTCGAGGGAGCGCCCCTCCAGCAGGGCCGTGACGCGGGCCCGGGCTTCGGCGCTGGGGCAGGCCTCCGGGCGCAGGCAGCCATGGACGCAGGCGGTGGCGCAGTCGATGGCGCCATCAAGGGGGGCGGCCCCGCTCTCTACCGGAGCGCTGGGCGGGGCTGCCACCGCCGTGGCGGAGGGCAGCGACCCGTCCTCGTCGAACAGCGACGGCGCCACGACCCCGTCGAACACCGCCTCGGCCGGGCCGGTCATGAAAACGTGGCCACTGGTCTCGTCCCAGTAGATCTCCAGGGGCCCACCCGGCAGATCAAGCCGGGCGTGGCGGGCAGCCAGGCCGAGCCGGTGGCAGGCCACCAGGGTGGCGCAGGCGCCGGTGCCGCAGGCCAGGGTGGGTCCCGCCCCCCGCTCCCAGACCCGCATCACCAGATGGTCGGGGGCGAGCACCTGGACGAAATGGACGTTGGTGCGGGCCGGAAAGGCCCCGTGCACCTCCAGGGCGGCGCCGAGACCCTCCAGATCGATCGCCGCCACGTCGGGGACGGGCACGACTGCATGGGGGTTGCCCATGCCGGCGGCCGCCACCGCCAGGCGCTGGCCCAGCACCTCCAGCTCGCCCACCGGCAGCCCCTGCTCCCCCACCGCCATGGTGGTGGGCACGGTCTCGGGCGTCAGGAACGGCGGACCCATGTCGACGCGGATGCGACCGTCCTCGGCCAGGGCCGGCACGATGCGACCGGCGAGGGTCTCGATCTCCCAGCTCCGGGGGGCCTGGTCGCCGTCGCTGTCCGCCAGGAAGCGGGCCAGGCAGCGGATGCCGTTGCCGCACATCTCCGGCTCGGTGCCATCGGCGTTGAAGATCCGCATCCGCAGCTCGCCGCCCTCCCTGGGCGGCAGGGCGAGGATCACCCCATCGCCGCCGACGCCGAAGCGGCGGTCGCAGAGCCGCTGCACCCGTTCGGGGGTCAGGCCGAGCAGACCCTCAGGATCCTCTAAGCTGCGGCCGTCCAGCAGCAAGAAGTCATTTCCCAGACCCTGGTATTTGCTGAATTGGAGCACCTGAAGCACCGTTCCGTGAGACCTGAAGGTTGGGGTCGATCCTATGCAGAGTTTCTTTGAGCGACGGGGACCCAGGCTCGACACGACCCTGCCCAGTGTGCGACACGTCCAGGAGCTGATCCGCATTCGAACCCCTGTCAATGTCGTGCTGTTGTCCGGCAAGGAGTTCGACGGGATCATCCGCTGGCAGGACAGCCATTTCCTGGCGATGAGCACCGAACCCGGCACACCGCTGCTGCTGATCAGCCTGGCTGCCGTGGCCTCGCTGCGCGCCCTCAGCTGAGCCTTCCCATGGGCTGTGACACGATCACCCCCATTCCCTGTGCCCCGTGACTGACCCTTCCCGCTACCGGCCCGATGCGATTGAGCAGCGCTGGCAGCTGCAGTGGGATCAGCTGGGACTGCACGCCACCCCCGACCCCGACGCCGCCGGCGAGCCCTACTACGCCCTGTCGATGTTCCCCTACCCGTCGGGGAGCCTCCACATGGGCCACGTCCGTAATTACGTCATCACCGACGTCATCGCTCGGGCGGCCCGTCTGCGGGGACGGCAGGTGCTCCATCCCATGGGCTGGGACGCCTTCGGCCTGCCGGCGGAGAACGCCGCCATCGAGCGGGGCGTCGATCCGGGGGACTGGACCGACCGCAACATCGCCCAGATGCGGGACCAGCTCAAACGGCTGGGCCTCTCGATCGACTGGGACCGGGAGGTGGCCACCTGCCACGCCGATTACTACCGCTGGACCCAGTGGCTGTTCCTGCAGTTCCTGGATGCCGGCCTGGCCTACCGCAAGGAGGCAACCGTCAACTGGGACCCGATCGACCAGACGGTGCTCGCCAACGAACAGGTGGACGCGGAGGGGCGCTCCTGGCGTTCCGGTGCCCAGGTGGAGAAGCGCCGCCTGCGCCAGTGGTTTCTGAAGATCACCGCCTATGCCGATGCCCTGCTCGACGATCTGCCCTCGCTGGAGGGCTGGCCGGAGCGCGTGCGCACGATGCAGGCCAACTGGATCGGCCGCTCCCTCGGTGCCGAGCTGACCTTCACCACCGAGAGCGGCGCGGCGATCACCGTCTTCACCACCCGGCCCGACACCATCCACGGGGCCACCTACGTGGTGCTGGCGCCGGACCACCCCCTGGTGGCCGAGCTGACCACGGACGACTGCCGCCTCCCGGTGACCGCCTTCTGCGATCTGGTCAGCCGCCAGAGCGAGCAGGAGCGGACCGCCGAGGACCGGCCCAAGCGGGGCGTGCCGATCGGCTCCTGGGCGCGCAACCCCGCCAGCGGCGAACGCATCCCCGTCTGGATCGCCGACTACGTGCTGGCCGACTACGGCACCGGCGCCGTCATGGGGGTACCGGCCCATGACCAGCGCGACTTCGCCTTCGCCCGGCAGTACGAACTTCCCATCAGGCGGGTGGTGATCCCCGAGGGCTCCGACCCTCATGCCTACGAAGGCCAGGCCTGGACCGAAGCCGGTGTGCTGATCGGCTCCGGTTCCTTCGACGGCCTGACCACCGCCGAGGCGAAGTCGGCCATCGTCGCCTGGGCCGAGGATCAGGGCTGGGGCCAGGGACGGGTCCAGTACCGCCTGCGCGACTGGCTGATCTCCCGCCAGCGCTACTGGGGCTGCCCCATCCCCGTGATCCACTGCGACAGCTGCGGCGTGGTGCCGGTCCCCGACGACCAGCTGCCGGTGGAGCTGCCCCGGGACATCCCCCTGAGCGGCAAGGGGGGCACCCCGCTGGCCAGGTTGGCGTCGTGGGTGAACGTGCCCTGCCCCCGCTGCGGCGCCCCTGCCAAGCGGGAGACCGACACGATGGATACCTTCATGTGTTCCTCCTGGTACTACCTGCGCTACAGCGACCCCCACAACGACAAACGGCCGTTCGAGCGCAGCGCCGTCGACCACTGGTTGCCCGTCGACCAGTACGTGGGCGGCATCGAGCACGCCATCCTGCACCTGCTCTATTCCCGCTTCTTCACCAAGGTGCTGCGGGACCGGGGCCTGCTGGGCTTCTCCGAACCCTTCGCCCGCCTGCTCACCCAGGGGATGGTTCAGGGGATCACCTACCGCAACCCCCAGACCGGGCTGTACGTGGCCCCGGCCCAGGTGGCCGACCCCACCGACCCCCGCGACCCGATCAGCGGCGAGGTGCTGGAGGTCTTCTACGAGAAGATGTCCAAGTCGAAGCACAACGGCGTCGACCCGGCGGTGGTGATCGACCGCTACGGGGCCGACACGGCCCGCATGTTCATCCTGTTCAAGGCGCCTCCCGAGAAGGATCTCGAGTGGGACGACGCCGACGTCGAGGGCCAGTACCGCTTCCTGCAGCGCCTCTGGCGCCTGGTGGACGCGGCCCATGGCCGCGGGCTGCGCCTGAGCGGCCCTGACGCCCCCCAGCCGGCGCCGGATCCCTCTTCCCTCAGCGACGGCGAACGGGAGCTGCGCCGGGCCGTGCACACCGCCATCGCCGCCATCAGCGAAGACCTGGAGGGGGAGCTGCAGCTCAACACCGCCGTTTCCGAACTGATGAAGCTCAGCAACGCCCTGGCCGCCCACCTGGAGGCGGCTGGCCAGGGCGTGGCCACCGAAGCCCTCTCCACCCTGCTGATCCTGCTGGCGCCCTTCGCGCCCCACCTGGCCGAAGAGCTCTGGCAGAAGCTCAGCGGTCACGCGGATGGGCAGCCCATCAGCGCCGCGGCGAGCGTCCATGCCCAGCGCTGGCCCGCCGTCGATCCCACCGCCCTGGTGCGCGACACCATCCCCCTGGTGATCCAGGTGAAGGGCAAGATGCGCGGCAGCCTGGAGGTGCCCGCCGACGCCGATGCGGCCACCCTGGAGCGCCTGGCCCTGGAGAGCGAGGTGGCCCGTCGCTGGCTGGAGGGTCAGCCGCCGCGGCGGGTGATCGTGGTGCCCGGCAAGCTGGTCAACCTGGTGCCCTGAGGGCGGCCGCGTGGTGGCGCAGGTGGTCGTCGATGAAGCTGGCGATGAAGAAGTAGCTGTGGTCGTAGCCCTCCTGGAGGCGCAGCTGCAGGGGGTGGCCCGCCGCCTCGGCCGCCGCCGCCAGGTCGGCGGGCCGCAGCTGGGTGTCCAGGAAGGGGTCGGCACTGCCCTGATCCACCAGCAGGGGCAGCCGCTCCGCGGCATCCGGGATCAGCAGGGTGGCGTCCCAGCCGGCCCAGGCCCGTGGGTCGGGGCCGAGATAGGCCCCGAAGGCTTTCCGGCCCCAGGGGCAGGCGGCGGGATGGCAGATCGGGGCGAAGGCGGACACCGAGCGGTAGCGGCCCGGGTGCCGCAGGGCCGCTACCAGGGCGCCGTGGCCGCCCATGGAGTGGCCGCTGATGCTGCGGGCCGGTGCCAGGGGCAGCTCCGCTTCCAGCAGGGCGGGCAGCTCCTCCACCACGTAGCTGTGCATGCGGTAATGGCGATCCCAGGGGGCCTGGGTGGCATCGACGTAGAACCCGGCCCCCTGGCCCAGATCCCAGCCACCCTCGGGGTCCGTGGGCACCTCCGCCCCCCTGGGGCTGGTATCCGGTGCCACCAGGGCCAGGCCGAGCTCGGCGGCGAGCCGGTGGGCCCCGCCCTTCTGCATCACGTTCTCGTCGGTGCAGGTGAGGCCTGAGAGCCAGTAGAGGGCCGGCACCCGCTCCCCGGCGAGGGCCTGGGGCGGCAGATACACCGCCAGAGTCGCCGGCCCGTTCAGCTCGGAGGACGGGTGGCGGTAACGGCGGTGCAGACCGCCGAAGCTGCGGTTCTCGCTGAGCAGCTCAAGCATGGGGACGCCGGCCTCCGGGGCCGCAGGGGGGTCAGAAGTGGATCACCGAACGGATGCTCTGGCCGGCGTGCATCAGGTCGAAGGCCCGGTTGATGTCCTCCAACCCCATCGTGTGGGTGATGAAGGTGTCGAGGGGAATCTCCCCCTGCTGGAAGCGATCGACATAGCCCGGCAGCTCGCTGCGGCCCCGCACCCCGCCGAAGGCGGAACCCCGCCACACCCGTCCCGTCACCAGCTGGAACGGCCGGGTGGCGATCTCCTGGCCCGCCCCCGCCACGCCGATGATCGTGGATTCACCCCAGCCCTTGTGGCAGCACTCCAGGGCGGCGCGCATCACCTGGACGTTGCCGATGCACTCGAAGGAGTAATCCACGCCGCCGTCGGTGCGGTCGATCACCACCTCCTGGATGGGGGCGTCAAAGGCCTTGGGATCCAGGCACTCGGTGGCGCCGAGCTGGCCGGCGATGGCGAACTTGTCGGGGTTGGTGTCGATGCCGATGATCCGCTCCGCCCCGGCCATCACCGCCCCGATGATCACCGCCAGGCCGATGCCGCCGAGGCCGAAGACGGCCACGCTGCTGCCCGGTTCCACCTTGGCGGTGTTGAGCACGGCGCCGATGCCGGTGGTGACGCCGCAGCCCAGCAGGCACACCTTCTCCAGCGGAGCTTCCGGGGCGATCTTCGCGACGGCGATCTCAGGCACCACGGTGTATTCCGAGAAGGTGGAGGTGCCCATGTAGTGGTGGATGGACTGGCCGTTCCTGGAGAAGCGGCTGCTGCCGTCCGGCATCAGGCCCCGGCCCTGGGTGGCGCGGATCGCCTGACAGAGGTTGGTCTTGCCGGAGAGACAGAAACGGCAGGAGCGGCACTCGGGTGTGTAAAGCGGGATCACGTGGTCCCCCACCGCCAGGGAGGTGACCCCCGGACCCACCTCCACCACCACCGCCCCGCCCTCGTGGCCGAGCACCGCCGGAAAGATTCCCTCGGGGTCGGCGCCGGAGAGGGTGAAGGCATCGGTGTGGCACACGCCGGTGGCCACCACCCGCAGCAGCACCTCGCCGGCCCGGGGGCCCTCCACATCGATCTCGGTGACCTCCAGGGGCTGGCCGGCGGCCCAGGCGACCGCGGCGCGGGAACGGACCATGGTTAAGGGAGAGGGTCCCTCAAGTGTGGTGGAAGACCAGCCCGTCGGGCTGCCCCCAGTCGCCTTTCGCCCCATAGCCGCGGTTGTTGGCGCAGAGGTGGCGCAGCAGCCAGAACACCGGCTCCACTGCCTCCAGCTCCAGCTCCGCACCGATGGCGGCCAGGGAGCGGGGCTGGCCATCGGCGAGCAGTCCCTCCACCCGGCTCTGCAGGGACAGGATCCCGGCAGCCGCCTGCTTGCCCGCCTCCACCCCGGGCTGGTGGTAGGCATTGACATTGACCAGCTCGCCGTAGAGCCCCACCGCCCGCTCGAAGAGTCCGATCAGGGCACCGAGTCCGCGGGCGTCGAAGCGGCGCAGGGTGATGGTGATGCTCTGGCGGGCCTGTTCGGCCAGGGCCGCCCGGGTGCCCTGCAGGAAGCCCTCGAGGAAATCGGCGGGGCATTCGCCGTCGATCGTGGGGATCTCCGCCGGGTCCTCCAGCACCTCGATGAAGGTCACGAAGAAGTTGTCGAGGCCGTCGCGCAGCTGCTGCACGTAGGCGTGCTGGTCGGTGGAGCCCTTGTTGCCGTAGACGGCCAGGCCCTGGTGCACCACGACACCGTCGCGGTCGAGCCGCTTGCCCAGGGACTCCATCACCAGCTGCTGCAGGTAGCGGCTGAACACCTCCAGCCGGTCCCGATAGGGGAGCACCACCATGTCGCGGCGCCCCTGACCGCCGCCGGCCACATGCCAGGAGGCAGCCAGCAGGGCAGCGGGGTTGGCGCGCAGGTCGGGCACCCGCGTCAGCCGGTCCATGGCGGCAGCCCCCTCCAGGAAACCGCGCAGGTCGGCACCGATCAGGGCGGCGGGCAGCAGGCCGACGGCACTGGTGATGCTGGTGCGTCCTCCGACCCAGTCGAACATGTCGAAGCGCCGCAGCCAGCCGGCCGCCTTCGCCTCCTGATCCAGGTGGCTGCCGCCCATGGTGATGGCCACGGCCTGGGCGCTCCAGTCGCCGCCGGTGGCCAGCACCCGTGCCCGGGCCTGCACCATGCCCAGATGGGGTTCGGGGGTGCCGCCCGACTTGCTGACCACGATCACCAGCGTGGTGGTGAGACGGTCGGCCAGGGCGGCCAGGGTGCGGGCCATCCCGTCGGGATCGACGTTGTCGAAGAAGTGGAATGGCAGTCCTACCCCCTGGCGTGCCAGGGCCCGGAGCATCAGCAGGGGGCCCAGGCCGGAACCGCCGATGCCGATCCAGAGCACGTCGGTGAAGGGCCGACCCCCGGGGGCCGTGACCGTTCCGGCCAACACGTCCCGTCCGAAGGTTTCGAGACGGTCCACCTCCGCGGCGATCGCGGCGGCCACCGCCGGGTCCGGGGCCAGCTCCGGGGCCCGCAGCCAGTAGTGGCCCACCTGGCGGCCCTCGTCGGCGTTGGCGATGGCGCCGGATTCGAGGCCCTCCATGGCGGCGAAGGCATGGGCGAAGGGGGCCTGGAAGCGCTCCAGGTCCTGCTCCTCAAGGGCCATCCGGCTCACGTCCAGCCAGAGGGCGAGATCAGGGTCGTGCCAGAGAAGCTGGCGGAATCGCTCCCAAAGGGCAGCGGAATCTTGGCCGTTCAACGGCGGCAGCGGGGACATGGCTCCTGGGACGCCGTGACGGGCCCCCGAACCGTATCCATCCGCCTCCATGTTCGGCAAGCGGATCGGCGGATGCGGGCTTTCCACCACGGGGCCGGCCGCCGTAGCGCCCCCGGAACGGGAAGAATCCGACGGTGTTCGTTACAATTGGTCTAAAGAGCGCCATTTCGCTTGCTGTCCCGCCTCGCCGGAACTAAGCCACGACGCTCCGCCCGCACGCCGGCGGTCGCCGCCCTTGCTCGCCAGCGTCACAAAGTTTTTCGTCCATACGGTCTTCATCGCCACGGCTTGCACCGCCACCGCCTGCACCGCCACGCACTGAAGCTGGGCCTCCTGCTCGCGGCCGGCGCCCTGGCCCTGATCCCCCTGAGCCGGGAACCCCAGGTGCGATCGCGCAGCCGCTTCCTGCTCACCGATGGTGTGCGCGACGGCAAGGCCTTTCCCCTGATCAGTCCCTCCACCAGCGAAGGGCTCAGGCCTGATCCGGTCGATTTCACTCCCGAGGAACTGCGGGAGCTCAACCGCCGCTTCGGCGTCCATGGCCCCCAGCCCCGGCTGGCCCAGCTGTTCACCGAGGGCATCGACCAGCTCCAGCCCCTGCGCAGCCACACCCTCGGCCGGCTCGAGGAGCTCCGGCCGGTGATTCTCAGCGAGAGCCGACGCCACAACATCAATCCGATGCTGGTCACGGCCGTGCTGTTCGATGAGCTGCAGCACGCCAAGCCTGGCGAAGACCTCCCCCTGGCGGCCCGCAGCGGCCTGTTCAGCACCCACGGACCCGCCCAGCTCAGCGTCGGCGAGCTCGTCAAGCAGGGCCTGCTGCCTGCCGATGCCACTCCGGAGCAGATCGATGAAGCGCGCATGGAGCTCCTCGACCCCGACCGCAACGTCCGGCTGCTGGTGGGCAAGTTCGTGCGGCTGAAGCAGGCCCTCGGGCTTTCCGACAATGCCCTGCTGATGGCCAGCACCTCCCCCGCGGATGCCAAGGCCATCGCCACCCTGGCCTACCTCCACAACGGCAAGCTCGACTACCCCGGTCGGGTGCTGCGCTACATGCAGGACGCAGAGCTGCATGCCCTCCTCTACGGCACCCGCAAACCGATCACCAGTCCGCTGATCTGAGCTCACGTCCTTACCGCGAGCCGATCAGCAGAGCACACCAAGAGCGGCCAGCCGCATCTGCAGTTCCCGCCAGTCGAAGCTGCGTGGATCCATCCGTTCCCCGCCCAGATCCACATGCTGGTGGGTGGTGATGTTGCTGGGGGGAATGCCGTAGCGGCGCATCCAGCGGGCCAGGACGACCGCGAGGGCGTCGTACTGGGCGGCCGTGTAACCGCTGTGACGCGACCCCTGGTTCTCCCCGTCGAGGGGCGTCTCCAGGCTGAGGTGCAAGGCGAAATTATTGATCGAGCCGGCCAGCTCCGGGTTGGTCACCACCCAGCGGCCGTTGAAGGCGGAGTTGCCGGCACCGAAGGCCCGCTTGGCCGGGTCCAGCGCCTCCACCACCTGGCCGTCGAGGCCGATGAGGGTGTGGTAACTCACCTGATCCTCATCCCGCGGATGGGGCGTCATGAAGGTGTTGATCGCCGAGTTGATGCCGAAGACCGTCTCGTGCAGCACGACGACCTGGGGAGTGGTGTCCAGCGGCTGGCCGAAGGCATCACGGCGGAAGCGTTCCCCGTAGTTGCTCGGGTCGATGCGCAACCGGACGCTCTCGTAGCGGAGCCGCTCCGCCAGGCCCGCCAGGCGGGCGCGCAGGGCCGGGTCGGCCTGGCAGGCTCCCCCCAGGGGGGCGCGCCAGGCCGCCTGGGGTGGCGGCAAGACCTGCTCCGGGGGTGACGGCGACGCTCCCCCATCGGGAGGGGACTGGCGCACCTCCTCCAGCAGATCGAGGAGGGAAGCGCGGCCACCGGCATTGCCTGGAGCTCCGAAGAGGTCACGGCCCAGCCAGATGAGTCCTCCCAGGCTGAGCACGCCGGCACCGGCGACCGCCAGCACCAGGGGACGCAGGGACGACGTCATGGCTGCAGGGACAGCCAGCGCTGCCGGTTGGCGCGCTTGAGCGCGCTGTCGCGTTCGGGGTCGATCACCAGCTGCCAGCTGGCGATGGCCGGCGAATCGGGCTGCAGACCGGTGAGGCGCACCCGGCCGTCCCGGCAGAACAGCAGTTGCCGTTCCGCCGCCGCCGTGGGGATGGCGAGGGCCAGGGCCAGGTCCTCCAGACTCCGCAGGCGGAGATCGTCGAGGGCCAGCAGCTCATCGCCCGCCTGCAGGCAGGCCCGCTCCGCCGGTCCGTCCCTGTGCACCCGCTTCAGCCGCATCGATCCCCCCGCGGCCTCCTCCAGCTGCCAGCCCAGGAAGGGCTCGTTGGCCGGCTTCGGCCGCAGGGCCAGCCCGACGTCCGCCAGGTAGGCGTCGAGGTCGGGGTCGTCGGTGCTCTCCAGCCAGAGGGGCAGCAGCTCCGCCAGGTCGGGGGCCTGGTCGGCGAAGGCGTCGACCAGATCAGCGTCGGTGTAGCCCCGCCCTGCGGCCCCATGGCTGCGCCACAGCCCCCGCAGCACCATGCCCAGGCTGGAGCCGTGCCGCCGCAGGTGCAGATCGAGCACCAGGGCCACCACGGCCCCTTTCAGGTAGTAGCTGATCTGGCTGTCGGCGGAAGAAGCGTCCTGGCGGTAGAGCTTCACCCAGGCCTCCTCGGCGCTCTGGCGCAGTCCCTGGACCCGGCGACCGGGGGTGAGCAGGTAGCGGCTGAGGTCGGCCCCCAGGTCCTCGAGCAGGTCCGCCTCGGTGCCCACGCCGGCCGCCAGCGGCAGCAGCAGATCGAGGTAGGAGGTCACCCCCTCGGCGAACCACAGACCGGACACGATCGTGGCCCGCCCATAGTCGAGCGGCGTGAGCTCAGCGGGCTTCAGGCGCCGCACGTTCCACTGGTGCAGGTACTCGTGGGCCACCAGCTGCAGCAGCTTGCGGCGACCACCGGGAGCCGCCAGGGCCCGGCGGCCGTACTGGAGCACGCTGGCGTGGTCGTGCTCCAGGCCGCCGAAGCCTGCGTCCAGCAGATGCAGCACGAACAGGTAATCGTCGCTGGCGGGGGCGGTTTCCCCCATCAGGCGGCAGCAGGTGAGGGCAATCCGTTCCACATCGGCCAGCCAGGCGGGATCCCGGGCGGGCAGGTCGCCCCCCCAGGTGACCCAGCGGTGCGGCACGCCGGCGACACTGAAGCGATGGCAGGGATGGGGGCCGGCTTCAACCGGCGCATCGATCAGCCGGTCGTAGTCGCCGGCGATCCAGGCCCCGTCAGCGGCGGCCGGCAGGGGGATGAAGGCCTGCCAGCCCTCAGGCAGAAGCAGCTCCAGGCGGTGGGGATTCCAGCGTTCGCCCGTGGCCTCCAGCACCACACCGGCCAGGGCCAGGAAGCCGTGGTCGGCGCTGAGGTGGCAGGTGCGCACGGTCAGCTCCGTGGCCTGGAGGCGGTAGCGGACGACGAGGGGCGCGAGGCTGGTGAGGGGGAGGCGCCAGCAGGCTTCCGACACCCGGATCGGGACGACGTTGCTGTCCCCCTGGATCACCTCGAGGCCCTCCAGGTTCCGGACATGGTCGCGGATCAGATAAGAGCCCGGCGTCCAGGCGGGCAGCTGCAGCTCCGGCCGCAGACACCGGGGGGTGAGAAGGAGGGTGACCTGGACCAGATGGCGATGGGGCTCACGCAGGTCGAGCTGGATGACAGGCCCGGCGGCCGCGTCAGGCTGGGGTGGATCGTCAGGCACGGAGCTCGATCGACGCCGTGGGGACGGCCAGGTGGGCCTCCTGGAGGGCCGCCCGGGCGGCATAGGCCCGGGTGATCCGTCCCAGCAGCCGTTGCAGGGCGGTGTTGCGGCTGAGGCGCTGGAGGTCACCCACCAGGGCGAGGGATCCGTCGTCCTGGTGGGCCCATCCCAGGCCCTGGCCGTCCCTGAGCTGCAGCTGAAGCATCACTGCCTGGCGCTCGCCGGCGAAACCGACCAGTTCACCCCCCCACCGCCAGGGAAGATCGAGGCTGGCCAGCGTGGCCGCCAGGGCCTCGGCGTCCCGCAGCACGGTGGGCAGGATGGAGAGATGGGACATGGACGCAATGCCCGATTCCGCTGACCATAGCGATCCCGGCGGGTCTCTCCAGTGGCCGTTGCCACAGCCGACTCCGGCCTCCCAGGCCCCGCTGCGACTGGCGGTAATGGCCTCAGGGGCGGGGAGCAACTTCGAGGCCCTGGCAAGGGCCTGCGGCGATGGGCGGCTGCACGGGCATGTGGTCGTCCTGGCGGTGAACCGGGCGGACTGCGGGGCCCGGGACCGGGCCGGGCGGCTCGGCATCCCCTGCCAGGTGATCGACCACCGCCACCAGCCCTCGCGGGAGGCCCTCGACCGGGCCCTGATCCGCCTGTTCGAAGCGCACCGCGTCGATCTGGTGGTGATGGCCGGCTGGATGCGCATCGTCACTCCGGTGCTGATCGGAGCCTTCCCGGAGCGGCTGGTCAACATCCACCCCTCCCTGCTGCCCAGCTTCCGCGGCGCCGACGGGGTGGGGCAGGCCCTGGCGGCCGGGGTCACCCTGGCCGGCTGCACCGCCCACCTGGTGACCGAGCAGGTGGATGCGGGGCCGATCCTGGTGCAGGCGGCGGTGCCGGTGCTGGCGGACGACGACCGGGAACGGCTCCATGCCCGCATCCAGCGCCAGGAGCACCGGATCCTCCCCCTGGCCGTCAGCCTGGCGGCCCGGCGTCTGGCTCAGGGGTAGAAGGGCAGCAGCGGCAGGCCGGTGCCCGCCTCCAGGCCGCAGAGCAGGTTGAGGCACTGCATCCCCTGGCCGGCCTGGCCCTTGATCAGGTTGTCGATGGCGCTCATGACGATCAGCTGCCCGGTGCGCGGGTCGACCTGGACCGACAGCAGGCAGCGGTTGGTGTTGCGCACCCACTTGGTGGAGGGGTAGACCCCCACCGGCAGAACCTGCACCGTGGGGCTGTGGCGGTAGGAGGCCTTGAGCAGGGTCGTGCAGTCCTCCGCCGTCAGGCCGGGGTCCCGCAGTCGCCCGTACACCGTGGCGAGCAGGCCCCGCACCATCGGCATCAGGTGGGGGGTGAACTGCAGCTGGATCGCCTGGCCCGCCGCCTGGCCCGCCAGCTGCTCGATCTCGCTGGTGTGGCGGTGGCCCACCACCCCGTAGGGAGCCACGGCTTCGGCGGCTTCGGCCAGCAGCAGAGTCTCCTTGGCGGCCCGGCCACCGCCGGAGGTGCCCGTCTTGGCGTCGATGACGATGCCGTTCGTCTCGATCAATCCCTGCTCAAGGAACGGCAGCAAGGCCAGCAGGCTGGCGGTGGGGAAGCAACCGGGGGCCGCCACCAGGCGAGCCTCGCGGATCCGCGCCTCCGCCACCTCCACCAGCCCGTAGACGGCCTCCCGGCAGAGGTCGTCATCCCGGCGGGCGACCTGGCGGGCCTCGGCGGCATACACCTCCTGCCACTGGGCCAGGGAGCGGTAGCGATAGTCGGCCGAGAGATCCACCACCTTCACGCCGCGCTGCAGCAGCTCCGGCACCAGACCGGCCGCCAGCCCGTTCGGCAGGCTCAGGACGGCCAGATCGGCGGCGGCGGCGATGGCCTCGGGATCGGGCGAACGCACCACCAGGTCGTCCTCCAGGGGGAGGAACGGCACCAGTTCGCTCCAGCGTCTGCCGCTGCTGCGCTCCCCGCCCAGAAAGGTCACCGTGAGATCCGGGTGGCCCTGCAGCAGCCGGAGGGTCTGCAGTCCCCCGTAGCCACTGGCACCGATCACCGCAACGCGCTTGCCAGCCATGCGGAACGCAGAAGAACGCTGGATCGTACCGGCACCCTATAAATGAGGTTCGATCCTTTCCCCGATCCATTCCGCTCCCTTGACCGTCCTGTCCGGCCCCCGCCAGTCCACGGGCATTCACTTCGATGCCATCGCCGATGCCCTGGCGGCCATCCGCAACGGTGAGTCGATCGTGGTGGTCGATGACGAGAACCGGGAGAACGAAGGTGATCTGATCTGCGCGGCCCAGTTCGCCACCCCCCAGCAGATCAACTTCATGGCCACCGATGCCCGGGGCCTGATCTGCCTGGCGATGGAGGGCGAGCGGCTCGATGCCCTGGATCTGCCCCTGATGGTGGATCGCAACACCGACAGCAACCAGACCGCCTTCACCGTGAGCGTGGATGCGGGCCCGGAGCGGGGGGTGAGCACGGGCATCTCGGCGGAGGACCGGGCCCGGACGATCCAGGTGGCGATCCATCCCGACACCCGGCCCGGCGACCTGCGCCGGCCCGGCCACATCTTCCCGCTGCGGGCCCGCCAGGGCGGGGTGCTGCAGCGGGCCGGCCACACCGAGGCGGCCGTCGACCTGGCCCGTCTGGCCGGCCTGTACCCGGCCGGTGTGATCTGCGAGATCCAGAACGCCGATGGCTCCATGGCCCGGCTGGCCCAGCTGGCCGACTACGCCCGCCACCACGGCCTGCGGCTGATCAGCATCGCCGACCTGATCCGCTACCGCCTCGACACCGAGCGGTTCGTGGCCCGCCAGGCGGAGGCCACCCTGCCCAGCAGCTTCGGCCAGTTCCGGGCGATCGGCTACCGCAACGAACTCGACGGCAGCGAGCACGTGGCGATCGTCAAGGGCTACCCCGAACGGGGCAGCGGCCCCGTGCTGGTGCGTGTCCATTCCGAGTGCCTCACCGGCGATGCCTTCGGCTCGCTTCGCTGCGACTGCCGCCCCCAGCTGGAGGCGGCCCTGCGCATGATCGAGTCCGCCGGGGAGGGGGTGGTGGTCTACCTGCGCCAGGAAGGGCGCGGCATCGGCCTGATCAACAAGCTCAAGGCCTACAGCCTCCAGGACGGCGGCCTCGACACGGTGGAGGCCAACGAACGGCTGGGCTTCGCCGCCGACCTGCGCAACTACGGCGTCGGGGCCCAGATCCTCAGCGACCTGGGCGTGCGCCGGCTGCGCCTGATCACCAACAACCCCCGCAAGATCGCCGGTCTGGGTGGCTACGGCCTCCAGGTGGTCGACCGGGTGCCGCTGGTGATGGATCCCGGCATCCACAACGCCGCCTACCTGCGGGTGAAGCGCACCAAGCTGGGCCACCTGATGGAGGCGGAATCCCATGGCCTCACCGCGGTGCTGGGCTGGCACGGCCCCCACGATCCCCTGCTGGGGGCCAGCCGATTGGAGGTGCTGAGGGAGTGGGCCCGGCGCAAGGGTCTGCTGCTGGACCGGGAAGAGGATCCGCGGCTGCTCGCCTTGCTCGAGCGTCCCGGGCTGGCTCTGCTGCTGGCCGCCCACCAGAACCGCCAGCTGACGGCTGCCGACCTGGCCGGACCGCTGATGGAGATGGCCCGCTGGCAGGGCACCGCCGGCGTCCACCTGCTGCTGGCGCCCGATGCCCGCCGCAAGGGTCATCCGAGCATCGATCTGGAGCCGGAGCGCCGCCTGCTGAGCGATCTGGTGCCACGGCCCCCCGAGGTGGAGCCTGGGAATGGGGGCCCTGCCCCGACGCTCGCCTGCCCTCTGCTGAACCTCACCCCCGGCGCCTTCATCGTCTGGAGCTGATCGGGGGCTGCCCCGTCGTTCCTAAGAACATTGACGTCGGTAGGCATGATCACAGCGTCATTGCACCACGTGGCGTAGCCGGACTCGAAACGGGCTATGGGTAGAGGGATGCCCGCGGCGAGTCGGTCAGGACATGGGCCAGGCCACCTACCAGTTCCGCCACCTGATGAGTCTCCGTGGCGACCGCGGGCGCCTCTCCCTCGAGTCCGTGCTGACCGGTACGGCCCTGTGGCTGGCGTTTCTCTATCTCATGCAGGATGGGGCGGCCGCCGGCCCGGTCGAATCCCGGCAGGCGGGGGCCAGCACTGGAGACGGCGAGGCGCCGGATCCGCGGATGGCCCCATCCGCCGGCGGCTCCGGCAGCAGCGGCACCCCCCCGGCGCCGCTCCCGCCTGCCCCCCCTGGGGCGGGCAGCGCCGAAGGTGGACTCAGCGTTGCTGATCGGCCTGGCACCACCCCAGGGGGCGAGCCATGGCTGCCGTTGCCGGGCGAAGACCAGACCCCTCCCGTGCACAGTGCGGCAACGCCGGGCGGGCCTCCGATGGCGCGGCAGTCGCCGGCGGCAGGCTCGTCCAGCTTTCCCTGGTCCTTCAGCCTCCCGGGCAGCGGCGCCGGCGGAACGGCACGGACCGACCTGGAGGCCGACGCCTCCGACCCGATCGACGACTCCTCAGACCCGAACGAAGCAGCGCGTGCCGTCCCGGGCCAGGGGAGGGAAGCGTCGATGGCCAGGGAGACGGGAGAGCCGGAGATCCCCGGGCTGAGGGTGGTGCTGCGCAGCGACGAAAGCCTCGTCAGCCGGTCCGTCGATGGGGTGGCCACCACCCAGTACAGCAACAGCCTGGGCGCCATCACTGACGCGGTGATCGATCTGCGCGCCATCAGCGCGCCACAGGTGCAGGTGAGCTCCGACCGCGAACTTCACCTCCTGGCGCTCTCGGTGCTCAACGATGCCGCCCTGACCCTGGAGAGCCGCAACACCGGGTTGAACCGCTCCGCGCTGCTGCTGGGGCCCGAGGCCAACGAGATCCGTCTCCAGGTCAGCGACGACATCGACCTGGGGTTGCTGGCGGGGGGCCTGGCGCGGGGGCAGGTGCTCCAGTCGCTGATCGGCATGCTGGACAGCCGCCTCCAGGACGCGGGCGGCGGGGGCACGCTCGAACTCGTCAGCCTGGCTCGGATCCATCTCCTTGCCCCTGGGACCCCAACGGGGCGGCAGCTCGGCATCGACCTTCTCGCCCAGGCGATGCAGGACAGCGCCATCCTGCTGGGGGACGGGGACGATCGCGTGACGATCGCCAGTGGCTTCCGCAGCCTCGACGGGACGGGCCCCGGCCTGCTGCTCACCATTCCGGCCGCCGACGCGACAGGGGGCAGCGACAGCCTCCAGCTGCGGGCCCGGGCGCTCGGCCTGGTGAACAGCCTGCTCGACACCGGCGGCGGCGATGATCGGGTGAGCATCGCGACCTGGCTGGATGGATCCTTGCCAGCCCCCTCGCAGGCCATCGCCCTGCAGGATTCCGCCGTCGTCCTTGGGGAGGGCGACGACCTGCTGAGCGTCGAGGGCGCCGTGATCGGATCCCGCATCGCCTTGGGCAGCGGCGCCAACGAACTGGTGGTCGCCGGGCCCTTGCACGGATCCACGCTGGTCCTGGCTCCGGAGAGCAGCAATGCCATCCGGCTCGGCGATGCCAATGACGCGCTCAGGATCACCCTGGACGCAGGCCCCGGGGCGGAGCTGGTGCTGGACGCCGGAGCCGGGGACGATCGGATCCTCCTTCCCCTGGCGGACCTGACCGGATCCATCGACGCCGGTGCCGGAGTCGACAGCCTGCGGAACGCCTCCGGTGATGAGGATGGAGTGGTGGAGTGGCCCCCGCAGGATCCCGTCCTGGCCGTCAGCCTGGATGGCCCAGGGACGGGCACGATCGGATCGCTGGGTTTCCGCGGGCTGGAGAACCTTTCCCTCGGGGACACCGGTGCAGTTGTGGCGGTGGGTGCCCTGGGGAGCCTGGAGGGCCGGCTGGAGGCGGGCCGTGGGCTGGACGCGCTCGACTACTCCGCCTGGCAGGAGCCCGTTGCGGTCGATCTCATCAGCGGAGAGGCCAGCGGCATCCTGGGGGGCATCACCGGTTTCGAAGCGGTGCGGGGTGGCTCTGGAGACGACCGTTTCGTCCTGGATCTGTCGCTCCTGGCCGGGAGTGGGGAATCGCTCGCCTCGGCGCCGGTCGTCCATGGCGGCCAGGGACGTGATCGGTTCGTCTTGAGCGGCATGGAGGCCATCCGGAGCCTGGCCGGTGGCCACGACCAGCCGCTGCCGGTGCTGGCCGATCTGGAGCGAAGCCCCGGCAGCGGCGCCGGCATCGGGCTCACCGATGACCTCTCCTGGCGTCTGGGCGGAATCCTGCTGGGTACCGCGGCGGCGGAGACCACGGTGGACCTGACACCGGCGGGACTGGAGGGGATCGGACAGCCCCGGCTGTTGCCGATCGCCCCTCTCGAAGAACTGGTTCGCGGCATGGGGATGCGGCCCACGGGGATCGACCAGCTGGCGATCGCCACCGGGGAGCTGGGCAGCCGCCTGGTGCTTCTGGGCTCCGACAGGAGCGTCACCGCCATTGCCGAACTCCCCGGCCTGCAGTCGGTCAACGTCGCATCCGCGGCCTGACAACGGCCTGACAACGGCCTGGGGCCCGGCGCCTGGCCCTGCGGTGGCTCAGCGCATCGTGCGAGTGGCGTCGAGGAAGCCCCCGAAGCGGTCGTTGAGCAGGGCCAGAACGGGTCTCGAACCCAGCTGCACCAGGCCCGTGACGGCCATGCCGGCCTGCACGGGATAGGTGCGACCGTTCCGGCCAAGCCGCTTGCGATCGAGGCGCACGAGCACCGGAAAGGATTCCTGACCGGTGCGTGGGTCGGGGGGAAGGGCATCCGCTCCCACCCGGACCACGGTTCCCTTGAGGGCGCCGTAATCGGTGAAGGGAAGGGAGTTCACCCGCACATCGACCGCCTGGCCCGGCCGCAGGAAGGCGATGTCGTGGTTGGAGACCGCCAGTTCCGCCTCCAGCCCCTGCTGGCCCACCAGCCTGAGCAAGGGACGGCCCGGAGTGGAGATCTCCCCGGCCCGGGCCTGTAGGTCGAAGACCTTGCCGGGCCGCGCCGCGACGATCCGGCCGAGGCGGAGCCGTTCCTCCACCTGACCGAGACGGGTGGTGGTCTCAAGCAGGCGATGGCGGGCCTCGTCGTAGCGATCCCAGAGCCGTCGGTTGTTCTCGGTGCCCACCTGCTCCTGGGTCGTCAGGCTTTCGATGACGCCGCTGCCGGCGCCGAGCCGTTGCTGCTCGGTGCGGCGGATGGTGCTCAGCAGATCCAGCTGGCGTTCGTCCTGGCGCTCAAGTTCGAGGTGGGAGATGGCCCCCTCCCTGGCCAGCTTGGCCATGCGCTCACGGATGTTGGCGTTGAGGGCGTAGCGGGCCCGCAGCGCCGCCAGCACATCCACCTGCTCCCGCTCCGCGGCCTCGGCACGCCGTCGCCGCTGCAGGGCCACCCGATGGCGCAGCTGGATGTCCCGGCGCTCGAGGGCCAGCACCTGGCGTTCCTCTTCGCTGCCGCCGGGCAATGACGGAAGCCCCAGCTGCAGCGCCGCCTGATTCACCTGCCGGCGCCAGAGATCGGCCTGCAGGAGCAGATCGCTCCGCTCGCGCTGCGCCTGCTGGTTGTCGAAGGTCAGCAGCAACTGGCCAGCCCTGACCGTCTGGCCATCGCGCACGAGGACCTGCCGGATCGGTGCCGTGAACGGGGGCAGGACCTCGACGCTGCCGCCGATGGGGCGCAGCTTGCCGGTGGCACTGATCGAGGAATCGATCCTGGCCACGGCGCCGTAGATGACGCCGAAACCGGTCAGGCCGATCAGGCTCCAGACGATGGCCCGGCTCCAGCCGCGGGTGGAACGGGGCAGATGGGTGCGGCGGCGGCTGAGGCGCACCTGTGGCAAAGGAGCCTCCTGGGGGGCAGCCAGGGTGGCGGTGCGACCGGGATTGGACGCGCCAGGCGCCGGCAGCGCTGCGGACCCATGGCCGTTGCCCGTGCTGTTGCCGTTGCCGTTGCCGTTGCTGGAGGACGTCATGGTTCGATCCCTCCAAGGGAGCTGTCCTGGGAGGAACGGCCCTGCTGACGGAACAGGGCGTAGTACGGCCCGCGAGCCTGCATCAGCTCGTCATGGGTGCCCACTTCCAGGACGGCCCCCTGCCCCATGCAGACGATCATGTCCGCCTTGACGATCGAGGACAGGCGATGGGTGATGAACAGAACGGTGCAGCCCTGCAGGGCGTGCATCAGGTTCTCGCTCACCACCCGCTCCGTCTGGTAATCGAGGGCGGAGGTGGCCTCGTCCATGATCAGCAGTCGCGGCTTCTGCAGGATCGTGCGGGCGATGGCGATCCGCTGCCGCTGGCCACCCGAGAGGCTGCTGCCCCGCTCCCCCACCTCCGTGGAGTAGCCGGCGGGCAACTCCATGATGAAGTCGTGGGCGGCGGCAATCCGGGCAGCCTCGATCACCTCCTCGGTGCTGGCATCGGGATTGGTGAGGGTGATGTTCTCCTGCACCGAACCATCGAACAGCACCGTGTCCTGGGGAACGATGCCGAGCTGACGGCGCAGGGAATGGAGCTCCACCTTGGCCACATCGATGCCGTCCACCAGCACCACCCCTTCCTCCGGGCTGTACAGCCGCGCCAGCAGTTTGGTGAGGGTGCTCTTGCCCGATCCGCTGGTTCCCACGATCGCCACGAACGTGCCCCGGGGAATCGTCAGGTTGAGGCTCTTCAGCAACAGAGGGGATGAAGACTTGTAGCGAAAGGAGATGTTTCGGAAGCAGATCTCTCCCTGGATGGGAGGCATGATCAGTCGCTTCGCGTTGTCCTCGGGAGCTTCCTGGGGATGGTCGATCACGTCGCTCAAACGCTCCAGGGACAGGGCTGTCTCCTGGACGGACTGCCAGATCGACGTCATGCGCAGCAAAGGGCCGGTGACATAGCCTGCGATGATGCGGAAGGCGATCAGTTCCCCCAGGCTCAGCGAACCGGACAGCACCATGCCGGCCCCGGCCCAGATGACGATCAGACCGGAGAGTTTGTTGAGGAAGCCGCTGATCGAGCTGGCCGTGGTGCCGACCAGCGTGTTATCAAAGCCCTCGGCGATGTAATCGGTGTAGAGGTCCTGCCACTTCCAGCGGCTGCGCAGTTCGATGTTCTGGGCCTTCACCGTCATCATGCTGCTGAGGACTTCCACCAGGTGGCTCTGGGTGCGAGCGTTGGCCACGGCCCGGTTCTGCAACTGCAGCTGCACGATGGGAGAGACCACCAGCACCAGCAGCACCAGGAACGGAACCACGGCGAGGGTGAGAAGCGTCAGCTGCCAGCTGTAGATGAGCATCACCCCGATGTAGAGCACCGAGAAGATGGCGTCGAGGATCGTGGTGAGGGCCGTACCGGTCAGGAAGCCACGCACCTTTTCCAGCTCACCGATACGGCTGCTCACTTCCCCCACCGGCCGTCGGTCGAAATAGCTGAGGGGCAGACGCAGCAGGTGATCGATGATCTGGGTTCCCAGGCTCAGATCGATGCGGTTCGTGGTGTCCACGAACAGAAAGGTGCGCAGGCATAGCAGCAGCCCCTCGAACAGGGCGAAGACCACCAGCAGCACCCCAAGCACGCCGAGGGCACCGGGGCTGTTGTTGATGATCACCTTGTCGATCACCTGCTGGATCAACAGCGGGTTCACCAGGCCGAACAGTTGCACGAAGAAGCTGGCCAGCAGCACTTCCAGCAGCACGGTCCGGTGCTGCCGCAGGGCCGGCAGGAACCAGCGGAAGCCGAAGCGGCGTCGCGGTGTCAGATCGTTCACCCGCAGCGTCAGCACATCGCCGGCTTCCCCCCACTGGTCTCGGAAGTCGGAGAGCGTGAGTTCCTGGTTGCCGGCGGCCGGGATGCCCAGCACCAGCGACCGGGCGCTGCAGCGGTAGATGACCGCCAGGCCGTTGCCCCACCGGATCATCAGCGGGGGTGTCAACCGGGGCAGGGCTCCGACCTGGATGTCCAGCATCTGGGTCTGCAGGCCCATCGATTCGGCCACCGCGCCGGCCAGCGGCAGGGAGGCCTCACCATGCCGCTGCACCTGATCGCCGAAGACGCGCCGCATCATGTCGCGGCGGAAGGGCAGATCGAGATGCTGGCTGAGCATCTGGAACGCCGCGATCGACGACTCCAGGGGCCCGACCCCGCGAATCCAGGGGAAGGCCTCGGGTCCCTGCGTGTCCTGATCGGCAGCGGGTGGGGCCGCACTCAGGTCGATCGGCGCCGCCGCGGCGATCGCGGCCGGCTCCAGCCCCTGGCGCTGCTGCTCCCAGCGGGCCAGAAGCCTGGCGTGCCAACCGTTGCCGGAGTCCCCGGCCTGCTCCGGCGCCGCCGGTTCCAGAATCGCCGCCAGCCGCTGGCGGTCGATGCCCAGCAACCGGAGGCTGCCCGGCGTCTCGATGGCCTCGGCCCCCACCATGGGGGTGCCGACGGGCAGCGGACCGGAGGCCACCAGCCACAGCCGCCCGGCGTCTGGCACGCCGCTGTCCGGCTCCGACGGCGTCCAGGTGGAGGCCACGGTGTCCTCGGCCAGCAGGTTCGCCGCCTCGACCACTTCCTGGGAGAGGGCCCGCGGGTAGTCCTGCAGATGGGCATCGAGGACACCGAACAGCTCGGACGGGCTGACGCTGTTGCGCACGCGCTCCGCCAGCGCTGGACAGGCCTCCATCGCCCGCCGCAGGGCCTCCTGGGGAAGCGCGACCACCACCAGATCGGAGGAGGCGATCATGGTCTCCCAGCAGCGTCCACAGCTGATCAGGGTCCAGCCCAGCACGCTCCCCGGCTGCAGCCGCTGCAAGGTGGCCACGCCCCGGGGCAGCCGGCGGGAGAACACCACCGAGCGGGCCGTGCCTTCCAGCAGCAGATAGATCCGGGCCGGGGGGTGGTCGACCCGACAGATGGGCTGGCCCTGCTGGAAACGCTGCAACTGGCCATCATCGGACAGGTTCTGCAGCAGCTCCTCCGGCAGGTCGGCCAGGAAGGGGAAGCAGCGCAGGAGTTCGTCGATCCGTGTGGTGGTGGCCATGGCTCAGGCTCCAACCAGGGCGGGGACAGGGTGCAGTGCCGCCAGGGCGGCCTCGACGCTGCTCTCCAGGTCGGGCTGCAGCAGTTCCTCGAGCAGCCGGTGCCGCAGGGCTTCATTGAGGCTGGCCGGCAGGCGATGCTCCAGCCGCACCAGCAGGATCGCCTCGTCGAGGAGAAAGGGAGGGTGGATGTCTCCCGGTGCCAGAGAGTCGAGCACGCCGCGCAGGGTGGGCTGCAGCTGGGAGAGCTCGATCGGGCCGACGATGCCCCGGGTGACCCTCTCGTCGCCGAGGGAATAGCGGCTGGCGAGGTCGCCGAAGCTGGCGTCGTCGTCGATCAGCCGCAGGTAGAGCTCCTCGGCGAGACCCTGCTGGGGCAGCCGCATCAGGCGCAGCACCACCTGCTCGAGATCCTCACGCCGTTCGAGGAAATGGGCCTCGACCCGCTCGCCGTAGCGATCCTCCAGGGCCTTCTGGAACCGCAGGTGGTCCCAGCGCTGCCTCACCGCGCCCTGCACGTTGTCGGGCAGGGTGCGGATCCAGTCCCCCTCCAGGGTGGTGGGTGGATCACAGGGCAGCCCTGCGCAGATGCGGCTCAGGACCTCCCGTCCTTCCTCCGCTGTGAAAGGAACGTCCCGGCGCAGCGTCTTCAGCGCCAGTTCCCGTGCCAGGGGTCGCAGGAGGCCCTGCTGTTCGAGCAGGTCGTGGAGGGGGAGCCTGGCCATGGCCTCCAGGGCGCCGCGGAGATCCAGGACCAGTTGGGCATCAGAACGCATGGGTGAACCCTCGGGGATGCAGCGGAACGGGGTGCGGTCGTCGCGATTCAGCCGCCGCTGCCGAACTGGATGCTGGACTTGGTGAGGGCGGCCGGATCGGCCATGGTCACGGTGCCGAGGCTCCGGCTTCCCTTCGACCAGTCACCGTCGGCGTCGTACATCAGCTGGCGCGTGTCGGTGGCGTAGGCCAGCGATGGCGAGCCGATGCCGAGGCTGCGGATGTCCGCCAGGCTTCCCACCACAAGGCCGATCTGGCTGGTCTGGGGACCGTCACGCACCACCAGCTGGCCGTCCTGGACGCCGAAGATCGCTCCCTGGCTCTGCCAGAGGCTCTGGGTGATCGAGCCCAGGGTGCTGCTGAGTTCCAGCACGTCGCCCCGGGCGGCGTCGAAGTTGCTGATGGTGTCAAGCATGACCTTTGTGCCGGACTGCTGCGCCCTCTCCCCCCAGAGGTCTTCCTTGGCCGTGGTCTCCAGGGCGGCCCAGAAGGCGGGATCGGTGAGCCGTTCGGCGAAGTCCGGCGCCACACTCCTGCTCACGGCATCCAGCGCCGCCCCGGCATTGGACTGCAGGAAGGTGTTCTTGCCGGTTCCACCGGCCACCAGGTCCTGGCCGAAGCCGCCGTCCAGACGGTTGCCGTCACCGGCGGCAACCGTCACCGTGTCGTTGCCGAAACCACCCCTGAGGCTGTTGTCGAGCGCCAGACCCAGCACCGCGATGGCGTCGTCACCGAAGCCGCCATCGAGGAAGGAGGCGCGGGCGCGGTCAAGAAGGATCGCGTCGTCGCCGCCGGCGGTGTCGATCCGGCTCCGGCTGGCGGCGCCGACGACCACATCCTCCCCCAGACCGGTGTTGATGAGACTGTTGCGGATGCCGTCGAAGCCGCCAGGGCCGCCGATCAGGGCGGAGGCATCCAGAAAGACGTCGGCCGAGAGCACGCCGTCCCCGTCGGCGTCCACCCCCGCGGTCTGTTCGGTGAGGATGCCACCAAACACCGTGTCGTTTCCGGTTCCGGTGAGGATCGTGGAGCCATCAATGCCCGCCGCGTCCATGGCGGGCAGCAGCCCGCCGCCGGTGGGAGCGGCAAAGCCCCCCAGGCCCACCACGGTGGTGTCACCGCCGTTGCTCTGCAGATCAACGGCGAGCAGGCCGGTCCCCTGCAGGTTGTTCAGCCGGAGGGAGCCAGGCGGCGGAGCCACAGCGGCATCGAACTGGGCCAGGCCCGATCCCTGAACGTTCAGCGGCCCGCTGGCCGGGCCCCGCAGGATGGCGTGATCGATGCCGATGGCCGTCGCCGTGAGGTCGGCCGGTTCGACGCTGGTGGGCGGAGCGCCTTCGAGGCGGAGTGTGGCCACGGCCAGGCCGCTCACCTCGGCGGGGGAACCCGGCAGCGCCGCCGGGAGGGCCATCACCCGATAGCCCTCGATGCCCCTGGCATCGGCCACGGCACGGGATGCCGTGGTTGTCGGTCCCGGGTCCGCATCAAGCGTGGCGGAGGCCAGCACCGCGGCGTTGGGCTGGCCGAAGAAGCTGGGCAGGGCCCCGCCGGCGAGGCGGTCGGTCGACGGAGCACCCTCCAGACCTCGCACCGTGGCCAGGGCCGACAACCGGGCCGTGAGGAGCGGCTGACCGCCGGATGGCAGCAGGGAACGGGTCGCTGCCGAAGCCGTTGCCTGCAGGGGGTTACCGGGGCTGCCGATCCAGAGGGGATCGCCGCCACGGGTGATCACATCAAGGTTCGCCAGTCCGATGTTGGTGGCCTTGGCATCGGCGGCGTTGGCGTTGCGGCCCGTGGTGGTGGCGGTGGCGGCCGCCGTGCCGACGATTGATCCGCCACCGGTGATGATCGACAGGCCGGGACTCCCGAAGAAGGCCGCATCCTCGGGATCGGCGAGAAACCGGCTGGAGCCGAGTCCCAGGCCGAGGGCAGAGGCGAGGGAGCCGACCGGCTGTCCGGCCGGCAGAACCACCCGGTTGCTGGCCTGGGCACCGGGAGCGATGGTGAGCTGGAGACCACCACCGAGAAAGGTGGTGCCAGGCCCGAGCCGCAGGGCGAGGGCCCGCGACAGGGCGGTGGTGATGGGTTGGAACGCCATGGGGAACGACGCGGCGCAGGGACCGGAAGGGAGTCAGGGAAGGGGGCCGGATCGATCGATCCGGCCCCCGCAGGGGAAATCGCTCCGCTGAGCGTCAGCCGGTCACGGTGGAGGCCATGGCGATGGTGTCGCTGACTGCCGAGGCCGTGATGTTGCCGCTCTGGAGGATGTTGACGTTGTACCCGCTCATGCCCACCACATCGCTGTTGGCGATGGCGGTGGCGCTGCCGGTGGTGGTGGAGGCCATGACGATGTTGCTCAGCACCGCAGTGGCCCTGAGATCACCGTTGAGGCTGGCCTGGTTGCCATACCCCAGCAGGCCCGCCACCTTCACATTGGAGTTGGCGTTGGCATCGCCGGTGACGGCCAGGGCATTGGTCTCGTAGGTCCCCTGAGCCTCCGCGGTGACATTGTCGGCGGAGAGGTTGACCTTCTTGATGCCGGCGATGAAGGCGTCGGTGCCGGCAAAGGCGTTCCCCGTGATGGTGTTGGCCGTGCCGACGGCGCTGCCGGCGCCTGTCCCGGTGATGTCACCGGCGAAGCCGGCACTGATCGAGCTGCCGTTGCCGCCACCACTGGTGAGCGAAACCATTCCGTAGCCCCCGCCGCTGCCCTTGATCCCGATGGCGGTCTGATCCATCGAGACCTCGGCATCGCCGGTGGTGGTGGTGGACAGCACGCTGGGGGCGGCAGCCGTGGCGGAGCCGGTGGTGTTGCCGGTGGTGCCGATCGCGATCGGGGTACCGCCGCCCAGATGGATGCCGATGGCCTTGAGCTTGGAGGTGGCGTCGGTATCGCCGGTGACGGCGGAGGCCAGGGTGCCGGTGTCCGTGGCGGAGGCGCTGCCGCTCACATCGCCTGCCTGGCCGATGGTGATCTTGACGTCGTTGTCGATCCCCTTGGCCGAGAGCCGGGTCTTGGCGTCGGCGTCACCGGTGGTGGTGGTCGCCGAAGCCGTGCCGGTCAGCTCGGCTGCACCATCCACGTCGCCATTGGTGCCGATGGTGATCTCACTGTCCTTGATCCCACGGGCCGTCTGCACGGCCTTCGCCAGCGCGTCTCCGGTCACCGAGGCGGCGTCGGCCGCCACCGAGCCGATGGCGCTGCCCGCCACACTGCCCGCCTCGCCGATGGCCACCGGGGCGCGGTTGAGACCGATCACCCGGGAGCTGGAGCTACCGGCCCGGGCCGAGGTGTCACCGGTGGTGGCGCTGGCATCGGCCGCCAGGTCGGCGGCGGCGCTGGCGTTGAAGACACCACTGCCGAGGATGCTGTCGCCGATGGAGAGGCTGCCCTTGCTGAACCCCACCACCTTGGAGCCCACGCCCGCATCGGCGTTGCTGCCCACCGTCGTCGTGACGGCGCTGGCCGTGGCACTGGCGAGCAGCGTGGCGTCGGCCGTGGGATCGGTGGCGTTTCCGCCCACCGTCACCGTGGTGTCGTAGATACCGGCGACGAAGTCACCATTGGCGGCGCTGGCCAGAGGATCACCCCCGGAGGTGGTGCTCTGGGCCGTGGCCGACTGGTTGCTGAAGCCCTGGGCGAACAGGCGGGTGGCGTTCTGGCCGATGGCGAGCTTGTCGATGGCGATGCCCACCACGTTGGCGTTGTTGGTGGTGGCGACCACGTCCGTATCGGGTGGCGCAGTCACCGAGCTGGCCGTCGCGGCGCTGCTGCCGACACCGGCGGCCTGGACGTCACCGTCCCTGCCGATGCTGAGGGTGGTGGAGGCGCCGAGGCTCCTGGACCGATCGCCACCACCGAGCTTGTTGACATCGACGATGCCGGCGATCGTGTCGATGGCCACGGTGGCTGAAGCCGGACCGGTGACCGTCTCGGCATCAGCGCGGGCACCCACGGCACCGTTGCCCACGGAACCCTGGGCGGCCACCGTGCCGTTCTCCCCGAAGCTGATCGCCATGCCTCCCGGCGACTGCATCACCGATTCGGCCTGGGCGTCTTCGCCTTCGGGCGCCGGATAGGACGTGTTCCTGCCCACGGCGATGCCGGCCACCAGATTGGCCAGGCTGGAGGCGTTCGCGGCACCGGTCACGCTTTCGGCCGAGGCGTCGAAGCCTCCGTCTCCGAACGCCGTGATGATCCCGCTCTCGCCGAAGGAGATCTTCAGGGGGTCGTGAGAGGCACCGTGCTCACCATTCACCGATGCGACGGCTGGCCCCTCGGGCGCGGGCTCGTCACCGACCGGTGGGGACATGAACTTGGCGCCGCTGGCATAGATGCCGACCACCTTGGCGTTCCCGGCACCCGCCGTGGCCGTGGCCGCTCCCGTACCAGGCGGCAGTCCCACCGACTGGGCCGCAGCGGTGTTGGTCGCCGTCGCGGCGGCGTCCAGCCTGACCCCCAGGCCGGCCTCGAGGCCCACATTCTTGAGACCGAAGACCTTGCCGGTGTTGGCCGTGGCGGTGGTGGCTCCATCCACCGCGGTGGCCGCTGCCAGGGCGTCGTTGGTGGCGTTCGCCGTCACCACGGCATCCGTTCCGATCTTGATCTGGTTGGGCCCGTCGGTGCTGTTGATGATCCCGCCGGTGGGACCGTCGTTGCTGGCCGAGGCCGTGGCATCACCGGTGGTGGTGGTGGCAGCGGCTCCCACGGATCCGACTTCGGTGGCATTCAGGGTGCCCGCCGTGCCGACACGGATCTTGCTGTTGAGAATGGCGGCCTGGGCTGTGGTGCTGGCCGTGGCCTGGGCGTCGCCGGAGACGACGTCATCGATGGCGGGCGTCGTCGATGCCGCCGAGGCCGTCACCGTTGTGCTGGTGCCGACCTCGATCGTGGAGTCGTCGATCCCGACGGTGCGGGTTGTGTTTGTGGCGGTCATGATTCGTGAGGAAGAAGGTACTTGAAGTCCTGTAATCCCAGGAGGGCAAGGCGGAAGTTGTCAGCCGGGCCTCCCACCACTCCTATCACCATTGCCACAAGTCGATCCACTGGAGAAATGTGCTTATTTGCTGCGACTCAGCACATGTGCAGCGGATCAGCATGAACGTCCTTGGGGCGTGTCTTTGCTTGACAGCGCGTTCATGAACCACGCAATCTTCCGTTACCGGAAATATCGTTGTTCTTATCCTCCATTCATTGATACCGGACGTGCAGGCAATGAACGGCTGAAAGCCTCATCCCAGCCATGGGGATAGACACGGAGTGCCGGAGTCCCGGGCCACGGGATAGCGGCCCAGATCCCTTGGTCTGTCTCGGTTGCTACGGATCAGCCCCCACGCTGTCCCTTGGCCTGCCATGGCTTCGGCATTGCTCTGAACGCCGTGGAGGCCGTCCGCCACCCCAGCGACCGTGGGGGCCGAGGCGGCCACTGCAGGGCCCGCTCCGGCCTGCTCAGACCCCGTTGGACGGGCAACTGCCAGGCGGATGGATCGATGAATGCCGGTGCAGCAGCATCGCATCGATCACAAATCCTGATCGCTCAAGCAGCAGACAGGCCGCCAGAGCGTGTGTACGCCATGCGGGGTTTTGCGGCACGACGGCTCCATCACGGGCACGCCGGCCAGGAGCGCCCCGCCGAAGGCCCCCCTACGCCTCGATCGTCACCTTGCGGATCCGGCTGCCGTTCTTCAGCGCCAGCACCACATCGATGTTCTCGGTGTGGCCGAAGACGGTGTGCTGGCCATCCAGGTGCGGCTGGGGGCCATGGCACAGGAAGAACTGGCTGCCACCGGTGTTGCGGCCCGCGTGGGCCATCGACAGGCTGCCGGCCTTGTGCTTCTGGGCGTTGATCTCGCAGGGAATCGTGTAGCCGGGGCCGCCGGTGCCGGCCATGCCGCGGGCGCCCTCGCGGCTGTTGGGGCATCCTCCCTGGGCCATGAAGCCGTCGATCACCCGGTGGAAGGCCAGGCCGTCATAGAAGCCGTCCTTGGAGAGCTTCACGAAATTGGCGACGGTACCGGGGGCATCGGCGTCGAACAGATCGATGGTGATCAGGCCGGCGTCGGTGTCCATCAGGGCCTTGGGCACGGTCGAGGAGGCAAACTTCGACTGTATCCGTCCAGGGCACCCCGCATCCATGGCCAGCACCGAGCCGTCCACCCCCTCGCCCCAGGCCAGCGGTCTGCCGACGTCCGATCTTTCCCGGGCCCGCCTCGGGGTGCTCGGTGGCAGCGGCCTCTATGCCATGGAGGGCCTGGAGGACGTGCGCGAACTGACGGTCGACACCCCCTACGGGGCCCCCTCCGACAGCCTGCGGATCGGCCGGATCGGCGATCTGGAGGTCGTGTTCCTGGCCCGCCATGGCCGCCACCACACCTTCACCCCCAGCGAGGTTCCCTATCAGGCCAACCTCTGGGCCCTGCGCTCCCTCGGGGTGCGCTGGATCCTGTCGGTCTCAGCCGTGGGTTCCCTGCAGGAGAACGTGCGTCCCCTCGACATGGTGGTTCCCGATCAGTTCATCGATCGCACCATGCAGCGGCCGCTCACCTTCTTCGGTGAGGGCCTGGTGGCCCACGTCGGCAATGCGGACCCCTACTGCTCCGTGCTCTCCCGGGTCCTTGGTGATGTCAGCGACAGCCTGATGCCGGAGGGGCGCCAGCTGCACCGCGGCGGCACCTACCTCTGCATGGAGGGGCCCGCCTTCTCCACCCGGGCCGAATCCGAGCTCTACCGCTCCTGGGGCTGCACGGTGATCGGCATGACGAACCACACCGAGGCGCGGCTGGCCCGGGAGGCGGAGATGGCCTACGCCACCCTGGCGATGGTCACCGACTACGACTGCTGGCATGCGATGCATGACGCCGTCACCGTCGAGCTGGTGATCGACAACCTGCGGGCCAATGCGGCCCTCGCCCAGCAGATCGTGCGGCTGGCCGCCGAGCGGGTGCAGGCCCTGCGGCCCCCCAGCCCGGCCCACCAGGCCCTTCGGGATGCCCTGATGACCCCGCCCGCCCAGGTGCCGCCGGCCACCCGGCGCCGCACCGAGCTGTTCACCGCGCCCTACTGGGGACCGTTCAGCGAGGGTGAGGTCACGACGGAGGCGACGACGACGGCGACGACGGCGGCAGGCTGACCCCGAGGGCCTCGAGGCACTGGCGCAGGCCGGGGCCGTGGCGCTCCAGGGCTGAACGGGCTGCCCCGGCCTCCAGGCCGGAGGCGGCCATCAGCAGCGCCAGCCGCACCGATCCCCCGGCCTGTGCGAGCAGGCCCAAACCCTGCTCGCGGGGAACACCGGCCAGATCCCGCAGGATGCGCAGGGCCCGGTCCTCCAGCTTGCTGTTGGTGACGGCCACATCCACCATCCGGTTGCCGAAGACCTTGCCCAGGCGCACCATCACGCCGGTGGAGAGGATGTTGAGAGCCATTTTGGTGGCGGTGCCCGCTTTGAGCCGGGTGGAGCCGGTCAGCAGTTCCGGCCCGGTCAGCAGCCGGATGTCGATATCGCAGGGCATCGGCACCTGGTCAGCAGGCACACAGGCCATGGCCACGGTGAGGGCCCCGATCGCCTGGCCGTGGGCCAGTCCCCCCAGCACGTAAGGGGTGGTGCCACCGGCGGCGATACCGACCAGGGCATCATCCGGACCGAAGCCCCGCTGGACGAGGTCGTCGCGGCCCGCCTCCCGCAGGTCCTCGAGACCTTCGGAGCTGCGCAGCAGGGCCGCCGCACCGCCCGCCAGGACCCCCTGCACCAGCTCGGGGGGACTGCAGAAGGTGGGCGGACACTCCGCCGCATCCAGCACCCCCAGCCGGCCGGAGGTGCCGGCCCCCAGGTAGAACAGCCGCCCGCGCCGCGCAAGACGTGCGGCGATGGCGTCGATGGCGGCCGCCAGGGCCGGCGCGGCTGCCGCCACCGCCTGCTGCGGCAGCAGATCATTGGCGCAGAACAGATCCACCAGGCTCGCCGTTGGCAGCTGGTCGAGGTTCTCGCTGGCCGGATTGGGCCGCTCAGTGAGCAGGTGGCCCCTGTCGCCGCCGGCAGTGCTCAAAGCAGACCCTCGAGCCGACGGCGGAAGGCCTCCAGCTCCGTATCGCCGGCGGGGCCATCGGGATCCTCCACATCGGGGGCCGCCGGGTCCTCCTTCCAGCCCGTCACTTCCATGTTGCGTTCAGGCGGAGCGAGCAGCAGCCGCTCCTCCTCGCTCTCGGGCATGAACCCGGTGGGGACGAAACGGGCCTCGTAGCCCGCCTCGGCGCAGAAATCCTCCAGATCCTGGCGATTGAGGGCCTCGACGCAGGGGACCGGAAAGTCCTGGGCCTCCAGCAGCCCGGCGTAGCGCTCGGCGTCGTCCGGGTTCTCGAACAACAGCACCACCGTGCGACCGCCGAGCTCGAGCGAGTGGATGCCTTCCTGATCGCTGCCCGGATCGAACAGCAGGACATGCACCGGGTTGGGTGGGAGACCGCCGTCTGTCACATCGTCAGGGGTGGGGCGCAGGCCAGTGTCTCATCCGTTGGCGGCCGGTGGGTCGTTCAGTCCCCGTCCCTGGGGCCGTTCTGCTCCCGGTCCAGTTCCCGCAGGCGCCGGAACAGGGCCTCCTCCGCTTCCGTCGGCCGGTCCGGAACGACGATCCTCACCTCCACCAGCTGGTCCCCCCGCTGTTCCCCCTGGCACTGTCCTCGCTGTCGCAGCCGCAGCAACCGGCCGCTGGAGGACCCGGGCGGCACCCGCAGCCGCACGGGGCCCTCCAGGGTGGGCACCACCGCCTGGCAGCCGAGGGCGGCATCGGCGGGATGGAGATCGAGCTGGTAGTGCACCCGCAGGCCGTCGATGCGCAGTCCCTCCGCGGTGCGCACCCGCAGCTGCAGGAAATGGTCGGCCCCACCGGAAGCCACACCGGCGAGTCGCAGCCGCCAGCCATCGCCGGCCAGGGGCGGCGTCCACACCTCCACCACCGTGCCGTCACGCAGCTCCAGCTCCAGCCGCTGGCCGCTGAGGGCCTGCTCCGGGGTCAGGGTCACGAGGGTCTCTTCGTCGGTGGCGGCCATCACCGGTGGCGGTGAAACCGGCGCCGTCGCCACCTCGCCGGCCGCGGGGGGCTCGTCCTCCACGGGCTCCTCCTCCCAGGTCCGCGGGTTGCGGCGTTCCTGACCGAACAGCTCCGCCAGGTAATCCTCGAAGCGGGGAAAGCCCGTGGCGAAGGGATCGCTGTCGAGCCCGGCGCTGTCCTGCCCCTCTCCGGCCTCCCAGGCGCGGCGGCGAACCGGATCGGAGAGCACCGCATAGGCCTCGTTGACCTCCTTGAAGCGGGCCTCCGCCACGGGGTCGTTGCCGTTGAGGTCCGGGTGCCAGCGGCGGGCCTGCTGACGGAAGGCCCGCTTGATGCTGGGGGCGTCGGCGCCCGGATCAAGGCCGAGCACCTCCCAGTGATCACGGGCGGCGCTGGCCACCGGGTCCGACGTGGGGGACTGGCTCACGACCCTCAGCCGTCGGCCCAGGGATCGTCCTGGTCGTATCGGCCGCCGCCTCGGGGACGGTGCCGTTCGCCGGAGACCTCACGCTCGAAGGGCTCCTGGCGATCCCAGGAGCGACCGTTGTCCCAGCGGCGGGAGGGGAGGTCGTCGTCGTAGCCGGCCTCCCGTTCGGCGAAGCGGCCGAGGGGGTAGGGATCCCGCTGCAGCGGCCGGGGGGGGCTCGACCAGGGGTCGGAGCGACCCGATCCGCCCCAGTCGTCCCAGTCGTCGTCGGAGAAGAGTTCGTCCTTGAGGGACCCCAGGGTGTTCTTGAGCCCCTGGAGCGGGCCGCTCTCGGCCCGCCGTTCCCCGAGAAAACGGCGGTTGAGGCCGAACAGGGCCTCCTGCAGCTGGCTCACGGCCAGTTCGAGATCGGCGGGATCCTCCTGGACCAGCACATCCTGGACATCGCGCAGGGCCAGCTCCACGGCACGCTGCTGCCGGTCGGCACCGGCGGGGCCCAGCTCCAGGGCGGCATCCCGCAGCCGCCGCTCGGCTTGGGCCACCAGGGTCTGGGCGCGGTTGCGGCGGTCGATCACGGCCCGCTTGCGGCGATCCTCGACCGACTTGCGCTCCGCCTCCTCCAGCAGCCGGTTGATCTCCTCCTCGCTGAGGTTGGAGCCACCCTGGATCGAGACACTCTGCTGCCGTCCGGTGGTGCGGTCGGTGGCGGACACCTGCAGCAGGCCGTTGGCATCGATGTCGAAGGACACCTGCACCTGGGGCACACCGCGGGGGGCCGGCGGGATGCCCGAGAGGCGGAAGCGTCCAAGGGACTTGTTGTCGGTGGCCATCTGCCGCTCTCCCTGCAGCACATGGATTTCCACCGACGACTGGTTGGCCTCCGAGGTGCTGAACAGATCCGACTTGCGCACCGGGATCGGGGTGTTGCGGGGAATCAGCACCTTCATCACCCCGCCGATCGTCTCCAGGCCGAGGGACAGGGGGGTGACGTCGTTGAGCATCAAATCGCGAAGCTCGCCGGTGAGGATGCCGGCCTGCACCGCCGCCCCGATCGCCACCACCTCATCGGGGTTGACCGACTGGCACGGTTCCCGCGGAATCAGGGTGCGCACCATCTCCTGCACCATCGGCATGCGGGTGGAACCGCCCACCAGCACGACGTCATCGATGGCGTCGGCACTCAGGCCCGAATCCCGCAGGGCCCGCTGGACCGGGCGCAGCAGGCGATCGAGGAGGTCGGGGCAGAGCCCCTCGAAGGTGCCCCGCTCCAGGGTGGTCTCGATGTGGAGGGGGCCGTCGGGCCCCGTGGCGATGAAGGGCAGCGACAGCGGCGTGCTCTGCACACCCGAGAGCTCCTGCTTGGCCTTCTCGGCGGCCTCGGTGAGCCGCTGCAGCGCCTGGCGGTCGCGGCGCAGGTCGATGGCGTGCTGCGCGAGGAAGGCCTCGGCCACCCAGTCGACGATGCGGCGGTCCCAGTCATTGCCGCCCAGCTGGGTGTCGCCGCTGGTGGCCATCACGTCGAAGACGCCGTTGGCGATGCGCAGCACGGAGACATCGAAGGTGCCGCCGCCGAGGTCGAACACCAGCACCCGCTTGACGGTGCTGCGATCAAAGCCGTAGGCCAGCGCCGCCGCGGTGGGTTCGTTGAGGATCCGCTCCACCGAGATGCCCGCCAGCCGACCGGCGTCGCGGGTGGCCTGGCGCTGGGCATCGTTGAAATAGGCCGGCACCGTGATCACCGCCGCCTCCACCGCCTCTCCCAGGTAGGTGGTGGCGTCATCGACCAGTTTGCGCAGGATCGAGGCCACCAGCTCCTCGGGGGCGTACTCCCGCTCCGTGGCCGGGCAGATCACGCGCACGTTGCCCTGGTCGTTGGCCCGCACGCTGTAGGGCACGCCCAGGCTGCCCTCGTCGAGTTCGTCCCAGCTGCGGCCGACGAAGCGCTTCAGATTGGCGAAGGTGTTGCGGGGATTGAGCACCAGCTGGCGCCGGGCCAGCTGGCCCACCAGCAGCTCCTGGTCGCGGCTGAAACCCACCACCGATGGGGTGGTGCGGCCCCCTTCGGCATTGGCGATGACCTGGGGCCTGCCGCCTTCGAGCACGGCCACCACCGAATTGGTGGTGCCCAGATCGATGCCGACGATGCGCCCCATGGAAGTCCTGATGGCGGCCCAACGCTACCGGAGCCTGTCGACCGTTAAACCGAGCTTAAACGGGCCGGCTGAAACTCGTGCTGAGATCAGGAGCAACGTCCATGCCGACCGGCATCATTGCTGCATGAGGAGCTCCCCCTCCACCGACGCCTTCACCCTCAGACGTCGGCCACCCCAGGAGAAACTGGTCGACATCGGCTTCCGCCAGCTCACCCTGGTCCTGGCGGCCTCCGTGGGGATCGTCCTTCTGGCGATCTTCCTGACGGTGTTCAGCGGCGCCAAGGAGGCCATGGCCACCTTCGGCCTCAAATTTCTGACCACCTCAGCCTGGGATCCGGTCAATGAGAACTACGGCGCCCTGATCGCCATCTACGGCACCCTCGTCACCTCGATCCTCTCCCTGCTCATCGCCGTGCCCATCGGTCTGGGAACGGCGATTTTCATCACCGAGGACCTGCTCCCCCGCGGGCTGAGGGATCTGATCGGGCTGCTGGTGGAACTGCTCGCCGCCATCCCCTCGGTGGTCCTCGGTCTGTGGGCGATCTTCGTGATGGAACCGGCGATCCGCCCCTTCCTCTCCTTGCTGCACAGCACCCTCGGCTGGACGCCGTTCTTCGCGACCGAGCCCCAGGGCCCCGGCACGGCCCCAGCAATCCTGATCCTGGTCGTGATGGTGCTGCCGATCATCACCGCCATCTCCCGCGATGCCCTCAACCAGGTGCCGATCGAGCTGCGCCAGGGGGCCTACGGGGTGGGCACCACCCGTTGGGGCGCCATCTTCAACGTCATCCTGCCGGCCGCTGTCTCCTCGATCATGGGCGGTGTGATGCTGTCCCTCGGCCGTGCGATGGGGGAGACGATGGCGGTGACGATGATCATCGGCAATTCCCTCAATTTCAGCGTCTCGCTCCTGGCCCCGGGTAACACCATTTCCTCCATGCTGGCCAACCAGTTCGGTGAGGCCGATGGCATCCAGGTCTCTGCCCTGATGTACGCGGCCGTTGTGCTGATGATCCTCACCTTCGTCGTCAACGTGATGGCCCAGTGGATCGTGCGGCGCCTCAGCCTGCGCTACTGAGCCGAAACCCCTTCCGATCCACTTACCCCCGTTCACGACGTTCCCTGGCCATGTCCGTCTCGACTCCGCCGACGACCCGTCACTTCACGGAACGGCTCACCCTCCACTACGACCCGTCCCTGAAGCGCAACCGCTTCAACCAGGTCGCCACCGCCATCGCCGGATTCTTCGCCGTGGTGGCGGTGATCCCCCTGTTCCTGGTGATCATCTACGTGCTGATCCAGGGAGGACGGCTGCTCAGCCTCCAGCTGCTGACCGAACTGCCTCCAGCACCCGGTCTTGAAGGCGGCGGCATCGGCAACGCCATCCTGGGCACGATCGTCGTCACCCTGATCGCCTCGGTGATCGCCATTCCGGTCGGTGTGGGCGGCGGTGTCTACCTCTCCGAGTACGCCCAGAACGGCTGGTTCTCCCGCTTCGTCCGCTTCGGCAACGATGTGCTGGCCGGGGTGCCTTCGATCATCTGCGGCGTCTTCATCTACTCCCTGATCGTCGCCACCCGGATCTTCTTCGACCAGAGCTTCAGCGCCATGGCCGGCGGCATCGCCCTGTCGGTGCTGATGCTTCCCACCGTGATCAAGACCACCTACGAGGGCCTGCTGCTGGTGCCGCAGGAACTGCGCTGGGGGGCCTACGGCGTCGGTGCCTCCCGCTTCGTGACCATCACCCGGATCACCCTGCCGGCCGCCTTCACCCCCATCGCCACGGGGGTGGTGCTGGGAATCGCCCGGGCCGCCGGGGAGACGGCTCCGCTGATCTTCACGGCCCTGTTCTCCCCCTTCTGGCCCGAGGGCGTGTTCAATCCGATCGCCACCATGTCGGTGCTGATCTTCAATTTCGCGATCATGCCTTACGAAGCGCAGAACGAACTGGCCTGGGCCGCCTCCTTCGTGCTGGTGATCATGATTCTGGGCGCCAACCTTCTGGCCCGCTGGATCAGCCGGGTGTCGCGCACCTGACGTCCCCTCCGTTCCCATTCCTTACGGCTCCGTCTTCCCCCCATCCCTGACATGACTGCTTCCCCCTCTTCCGCCGTGGCCAGCGACATCTGCATGTCCCTGCAAGACGTGACCATCTCCTATGGCAGCTTCGAAGCGGTCAAGAACGTCTACATGGATCTGCCCAAGGGCAAGGTGACCGCCTTCATCGGCCCTTCGGGCTGCGGCAAGAGCACGGTGCTGAGGGCCCTCAACCGCATGAATGACCTGATTCCAGGTTGCACCCTCAAGGGCCGGGTGATCTTCGATCACCACGATCTCTACGACAAGCGGGTGGATCCGGTGGAGGTGAGACGCCGCATCGGCATGGTGTTCCAGAAGCCCAATCCCTTCCCCAAGTCGATCTATGAGAACATCGCCTTCGGCGCCCGGATCAACGGTTACAAGGGTGACATGGACGAACTGGTGGAACGGTCCCTGCGCAAGGCGGCCGTCTGGGATGAATGCAAGGACAAGCTCAAGGAAAGCGGTTTCTCCCTCTCCGGCGGCCAGCAGCAGCGCCTCTGTATCGCCCGGGCCATCGCCACCGAACCGGAGGTGATCCTGATGGACGAACCCTGCTCGGCCCTCGATCCAATCTCGACGCTCAAGATCGAGGAGACGATGCACGAACTGAAGCGCAGCTACACGATCATGATCGTCACCCACAACATGCAGCAGGCGGTGCGTGTCGCCGACATGACCGCCTTCTTTAATGCCGAGGCCGTCGAAGGCGGCTCCGGCAAGGTGGGTTACCTGGTGGAATTCAACGAGACCGAGAACATCTTCAACTCCCCCAGCCAGCAGTCGACCCTCGATTACGTCAGCGGACGCTTCGGCTGAGCCCCATTCTGGGGCCACACCATCAGCAACCCCGATCGGGACATCCCGCTCAGCGTCAAGGCTGGCGGGATTTTCCCATAGCGAAATCTGAGGCGAGGGCCAAAAAAAGGCCGGCCCATAGGACCGGCTTTATGGAACGGAGAGGGAGGGATTCGAACCCTCGATAGAGTTGCCCCTATACAGCATTTCCAGTGCTGCGCCTTCGACCACTCGGCCACCTCTCCAGCGGCGAAATGGGGCAGATGTCAATGTAGCAGGGGCTGCACCTGACCTCCGCTCCCCCTCCTCCCCTTCCACCGTCCAGAGCCCCATGACCCGCACCCACCCGATCACGGTCCACTGGCGACAGGCCAACCGTGTCATCCGCCTTGACGTCCCGGAAGGGGAGTACATCCTGCGCAGCTTCGAGGCCCAGGGGGAACCGCTGCCTTTCAGCTGCCGTAACGGCTGCTGCACCGCCTGTGCCGTGCGAGTGCTGGCCGGCCAGATCGACCAGCGGGAGGCCCTCGGCCTCTCGAAGCAGCTGCGTGGAGAGGGCTACGGCCTGCTGTGCGTGGCGCGGGCCACAGGCCCCCTGGAAGTGGAGACCCAGGACGAGGACGAGGTCTACGACCGCCAGTTCGGCCGCTTCTTCGGCCGCGGCCAGGTGCGCCCCGGCCTGCCCCTGGACGACGAATGACCTCTCTCTGTCAGCGGGCCCTGGACGGATCCGGCCTCGATGCCGCCGAGCTGGAGCACTTGCTGCAGGTGGCCCGCGCGGCCGCCGAAGCCGGTGGCCGCGAGCTGCGCCGCCACTTCGGCCGCCTGGAGCAGGTGAAGGAGAAGGGCACGGCGGGCAACCTGGTCACCGAAGCGGACCTGGCGGCCGAAGCCGCCGTGTTGGCGGTCCTGGCGGCCGGCACCCCCACCGTGGCCGTGCTGGCCGAGGAGAGCGGGCGCCTGGACGGCCTGGGGGATCTGCTGTGGTGCGTCGACCCGCTCGACGGCACCACCAACTACGCCCATGGCTACCCGTTCTTCGGCACCTCCGTGGGGCTGAGCTGGCGGGGCCTGCCCCTGCTCGGCGCCCTGGAGGTGCCGGTGCTGGAGGAGCACTACTGGGCGGCCCCGGGCCGGGGAGCCTGGTGCAACGGACGCCGGCTGCGCGTCAGCGACTGCGGCGCCCTGGCCGACGCCCTGCTCGTCACCGGGTTCTCCTACGACCGGGTGCGGCGCCTCGACAACAACTATGCCGAATTCGCCTGGTTCACCCACCGCAGCCACGGGGTGCGGCGGGCGGGGGCGGCGGCGGTCGATCTGGCCTTCGTCGCCGCCGGCCGGGTCGATGGCTACTGGGAACGGGGCCTGTCCCCCTGGGACCTGGTGGCCGGCGTGGTTCTGGTGGAGGAAGCTGGCGGGCAGGTCTGCGCCTACGACGGCGGTCCCCTCGACCTGGCTGACGGACGGGTGATCGCCTGCACCAGCGCCCTGCTCCACCCCCTGATCGAGGGGCTGGCCCAATGCCGTCCCCTCAGCGGGGCCAGCTTCGGTGCCCCGGAGCTCGATGGCCTCGCCGGTGTCGCCGCCGACGCTCCATAGGATCCGCCCCTCCCCACCCCCTCGCCCGCGCACTCCCCTCCATGGCCCTCCAACCTGCCGCAGGCGCCCGGGACCTCAATCCTGGTCAGGTGGACAGCAACCGGCGACTCTGCGACCTGCTGGCCACGGTGTACCGCCTCTGGGGATATCAGGAGGTGGCTCCGCCCACCATTGAGCGGCTCGACACCCTCAAGGCCGGCGGCGCGATCGCGGAACGGGAGCTGGTGCGGCTGGCGGCCGATGAGCCCCTCGGCCTGCGGCCGGAGCTCACCGCCCCCATCGCCCGGGCCGCCAGCACCCGCATGCTGGGCCGCCCCCGCCCTCTGCGGCTCTGGGCCAGCGGCACCACCTTCCGCAGCTTCATCGGCGATGGAGGCGGCCAGCGGATCAGCGAACAGCTGCAGAGCGGCGTGGAGCTGCTCGGTGAGCCCTCCGCCGCCGCCGACACGGAGCTGCTGCACCTGCTGCTGGCCGCCGTGGCCACCCTGGAGCTCTCAGCCGAGCACCGGCCGACCCTGCTGGTGGGCCACCATGGCCTGCTCAGCGCCCTGCTGAGCCAGGTACCGGCGGAGCAGCGCTCCGCGGCGCGCCACGCCCTCACCGACTTCGATCCCCTCGCCCTCGCCGCCCTCTCCCTGAGCGACAGCCAGCGCCAGCGGCTGATGGCCCTGATCGGCCTGCGCGGTGAGCCGGTGCGGGTGCTCTATCAGCTGGAGCAGTGGCTCGGGCCGGTGCCGCTGCTGGAGTCCCTCGCCGCCACCCTGGCCAGCGTCCAGGAACCGGCCGGTGCCCTTGGGGTGCGTGTGCAGCTGGATCCCACCTACCAGCCCCACTTCGATCTCTACGACGGGCTGGTGTTCAAGCTCGTCTGCCAGGGCAGCGATGCCCCGGTGGCGATCGCCAGCGGCGGCCGCTACGACGGCCTGGTGGGCCGCTTCTGCCGTGACGCCGCCCAGGCGGCCGGCACCGGCTTCGGCTTCGATGTGGAGGCCATCCGCGATCTGCTCGAATCGGCTTCGACCACCCCGGCCGCGGTGGAGGTGCCAGGTCCCTGGCTGGTGGCCAGCGCCACCGCTGCCGGGCTCGGGGCAGCCCTGCGCCGCATGGCGGAACTGCACGGCGGCGGCGAGGCGGCCGAACTCTGCACCCGGCCCTGCGCCGACCAGGCAGCGGCCGCGCAGCTGGCGGCGGAGCGGGGCTGCCGCGGTGCCGTGTGGCTGGCTGCCTAGGATCCGGCCGCTCGCTCTTTCGCGTCGATGGCCCATTCGATCGTCACCAACGTCTGTGAGGGCGTGGCCGACTGCGTCGACGCCTGCCCGGTGGCCTGCATCCACCCTGGAGCGGGGGCGAACAGCAAGGGAACGGCGTTCTACTGGATCGATTTCGATACCTGCATCGACTGCGGCATCTGCCTGCAGGTGTGTCCGGTGGCGGGGGCGATCCTGCCCGAGGAGCGGCCCGACCTGCAGAAGTCCGGCGGCTGAGGCCTCCTGGTTCGGGGACCCCACCCTCGCCGGTCTTGAGCCGCAGGCCCCCCCCACCTAGGTTCAGGGCGATTCTTCTCTTTCGCCATGACGGTGCTGGAACAGGGCCAGATTCAGATCCACACCGAGAACATCTTCCCGATCATCAAGAAGGCCGTCTATTCCGGCCATGAGGTGTTCCTGCGGGAACTGGTGAGCAACGGCGTCGATGCCATCAGCAAGCGGCGCATGGCTGCCATGGCCGGCGACTGCAGCGAAGGCGATGAAGGAACGATCTCCATCCGCATCGACCGGGAGGCCAAGACCCTCACCATCAGTGACAACGGCATCGGCATGACTGCCGATGAGGTGAAGCGCTACATCAACCAGGTGGCCTTCTCCAGTGCCGAGGACTTCCTCGAGAAGTACAAGAGCGAAAGTGACGCCATCATCGGCCACTTCGGCCTGGGCTTCTATTCCAGCTTCATGGTGGCCTCCCGGGTGGAGCTGGTCAGCCTCAGCGCCAGGCCGGAGGCCGAGGCGGTGCGCTGGAGCTGTGACGGCTCCCCCAACTTCAGCCTCGAGGGGGCTGAGCGGTCCGAACCCGGCACCGACGTGATCCTGCACCTGATGGAGGAGGAACTGGAGTACATCGAGCCCTCCAGAATCCGCACCCTGATCACCACCTACTGCGACTTCCTGCCAGTGGCGGTGCAGCTGGACGGTGAAACCGTCAACAAGCGGGAGGCCCCCTGGCGCAAGAGCCCCCGCGATCTGGGCGACGACGACTACATCGCCCTCTACCGCTATCTCTACCCCTTCCAGGGGGATCCGCTGCTGTGGGTGCACCTCAGCACCGACTACCCCTACAACCTCCAGGGCATTCTCTATTTCCCCAGGATCACCGGCCGGGCCGACTGGGAGAAGGGCGAGATCCGCCTCTACTGCAACCAGGTGTTCGTCAGCGATTCCATCAAGGAGGTGGTGCCCCGTTACCTGCTGCCCCTGCGCGGCGTGATCGATTCGCCCGACATCCCCCTGAACGTGAGCCGCAGTGCCCTCCAGACCGACCGTCGGGTGCGCTCGATCGGTGGCTTCGTGGCAAAGAAAGTGGGCGACCGGCTCAAGGAACTGCACCGCGACGAACCGGCCCGCTACGCCGAAATCTGGGATTCCCTGGCGCCCTTCATCAAGATCGGCGCCATGGAGGACGACAAGTTCGCCGACCAGGTGGCCGACCTGATCCTGTACGGCACCACCGCAGCGGCCGCCGAGCCGCCGGCAGAGGGGGAGGTGGCCCCCGACCCCGTCGCCACCGACGGCCGCACCTACACCACCTTGGCCGGCTACCGCGGACGGCTGCCGGCCGACAACGCCACCCGCATCCTCTACTGCACCGATGAGGCCGGCCAGGCCGGGGCCCTGGCCCTCTGGAAGGGGCAGGGGGCCGAGGTGCTGCTGGCCGACACCCTGATTGATTCCCAGTTCATCCCCTGGCTGGAGGCCCGCCACGGCGACCTCCGCTTCCAGCGGGTCGACGCCGAACTCGACGCCAGCCTGCACGAACCCGAAAGCGAGCTGGCGGACGCCGACGGCGTCGACAACGGCGAGAAGCTGCGCGGTCTGTTCAAGACCGCCCTCGCCAACGACAAGGTCACCGTCCAGGTGCAGTCGCTGAAGGGGGAGGGCTCTCCGGCCGCCTTGATCCTGCTGCCCGAGCAGATGCGCCGCCTCAACGACATGGGGGCGCTGATGGAGCAGCGGCTGCCGGGTCTCCCCGACCACCACGTGCTGCTGGTCAACCGCCGCCATCCCCTTGTGGAGGGCCTGCTGAAGCTCTCCTCCGGTGCCGTGATCACCGGAGGCGGCAGCTCCCCCAGCCTCCAGCTGGCCGAGGACCTGAGCCGCCACGTCTACGAGATGGCGCGCCTGGCCGTGGGGGGCCTGGAGCCCAACCAGCTGGCCGGCTTCCAGCAGCGCAGTGCCGACCTGATGGGGCAGCTGATGCAGCGCGGCCTCTGACACCGGCGGGAACCCTCGCTTCCCGCCGGACGGCCTTTGCCCACCTCTGGGGAGACGGGCAAAGGCCTCGTAACCTGAGGCCATGGCCTGGCGCCCCCCCTTCTCCATTCGGCGGTGGTGGCGATCGCTCCCGAGGCTGCTGAGCGCCGGCGTTCTGGCTTTCCTGTCGGCGGCCATGCTGCTGGTGCTGCTGCCCGGCTCCGGTCCCTCGGGCTCCGCCCTCTCGGTTTCCGGGCCATCTGGCATCCCGCTGGGGGCGGCCGGACCGGTGCCGGTTCGGGTGCTGATGCCCGCCCCCCTGGCCGACGCGGTGGCCGCTCCGGTGGCCCAGTTCAACGCCAGCGGGGCCGGGGTGTCCCTGGAGGTGATCCGGGGACCCCTGGACACCGACACCATTTCCGATCTGGCCATCGGCAGTCTGCTGCTGGGGGAGGCCCCCTTCGACCTGCTGCTGGTGGACGTCAGCTGGCTGGCCCGCTACGTGGCCGCCGGCTGGTTCGAGCCCCTGGATCGCTGGTTCGGGCCGGAGGTGCTGGCGGCGATGGAGCCCGGCGCCCGCCTGGGCAATGGCCTCGACGGCCACCTCTGGCGCATGCCCCTCACGGGCGATACCGGCCTGCTGTACTGGCGCACCGACCTGATGGCGCGCCCCCCGCGCGACACCGAGGAGCTGGTGGCGATCTCCCGGGACCTGCAGCGCCGCGGCAGGGTCCGCTGGGGCTACCTCTGGCAGGGGCGCCAGTACGAGGGGCTGAGCTGCGTGATGGTGGAGGTGCTCCACGGCTTCGGCGCCCACTGGTGGAACAGCTCCACCGCACGCACGGAGCTGGACAGTCCGGAGGCCGTGGCGGCGGCGAAGTGGCTCGCGGCATTGCTGCGCGATGGGGTGAGCCCTGCGGCGGTGGCGAGCTATGCCGAGAACGACACCCTGCAGTCCTTCGCCGCTGGTGAGGCCGCCTTCCTGCGCAACTGGCCCTACGCCTGGCGGGAGATCGAGAAAGGCGAGGGCCCGGTGAAGGGCAAGGTGGGCGTCACGCCGATGGTGGGGGCACCCGGCGAGCAGGGGGGCGGCACCCTGGGCACATGGGGGCTCTCTCTGATCAAGGGAAGCCCCCATCCGGAGGAGGCGGTGGCGGCGATCCGCTGGCTCACCGGCCCGGAGGTGCAGCGCCAGCTGGCCATCGAGCAGGGCTATGCCCCCACCTGGAGCCGGCTCTACGACGACCCGGACCTGCAGCACCGTGCCCCGCTGCTGGCGGTGCAGCGCCAGGCCCTGCAGCACCCCCAACTGCGTCCGCCCACGCCGGCCTATGCCCAGCTCAGCGATCTGCTGGCGCGGCAGGTGAACGGCATGCTCACCGGCCAGGGGGACCCCGGCCCGACCATGGCGGACGCCCAGCGCATGAGCCTGCAGCTGCTGCGCTCGGTGGCGGGCCCCGCAAGCGACACTGCAGAGGACCGCCCTGCCGTGGGCCGATGAAACCGCGCGCGGCCAGCCTGCTGCTGATGGCGCCGGCCCTGCTGCTGCTGGCTGTGGTGTTCCTCTATCCTCTGCTGCGCTACGGCTGGCTGAGCTTCCATGCCAGTTCGGTGTTCACCGGACTGGTGCCGGTGCCGAACGGGGGAGCCAACTGGGCGCGGCTGCTCGATGACGCCCGCTTCTGGAAGGACGCCGGCCAGACCCTGCGCTTCGCCGTCTGCTCGGTGGCGCTGGAACTGGCCGGCGGCCTGGGGCTGGCCCTGCTGCTGCACCGCCCCCTGCGGGGCCGGGGGACCCTCAGGGCCCTGACCCTGCTCCCCTGGGCCCTGCCCACCGCCGTGATGGCCCTGGGCTGGCGCTGGATCCTCAACGATCCCCACGGCCCCCTCAACGCCGCCATCCGCTCCCTCGGCGGCAGCAGCTACGGCTTCCTCTCCACCCCGGCCACCACCTGGTTCTTCGTGGTCCTGGCGGACGTCTGGAAAACCCTGCCGTTCGTGGCCCTGCTGCTGCTGGCGGGACTTCAGACCATTCCCGAGGATCTGGAGGAGGCCCTGCGTCTGGAGGGAGCCGGCCGCTTCCAGATCCTGCGCCACCTGACCCTGCCGCTGCTGGTGCCCTACCTCGCCCTGGCCCTGCTGTTCCGGCTCGCCCAGGCCCTGGGGGTGTTCGACCTGATCCAGGTCCTCAGCGGCGGGGGGCCGGCCGGCAGTACCGAGAGCCTGGCCCTCTACGCGTACCTCAACGCCATGCGCTTCCTCGACTTCGGCTATGCGGCCACGGTGATGCTGGCCACCTTCCTGCTGCTGCTGGTGCTGATCGGTGGCGGATGGCTGCTCTGGCGGCGGGGCGATCTGCCGGGCCCCCGGGAGCGGGCCACATGAGGCTGCTGGTGCTGCTCTGGAGCCTGGGGCCGCTGCTCTGGCAGCTGCGCACCTCCCTGCTGCGGCCGGAGGCGCTGGTGGCTCCGCTGCTGGAGGGCAACCCCTGGACCCTGGCCAACTACCGGCTGGTGCTCTCCGGTGACCCGCCCTTCTGGCGCTACCTGGGCAACAGCACTCTGGTGGCCCTGGTTACCACCCTGCTCACCCTGCTGCTGGCGGTGCCCTGCGCCTATGGGCTGCAGCAGCAACGCGGCCTGCTGCGCTGGGGTGTCGGACTGGGACTGGTGGGGGCGGCGATGTTCCCCACCGTGCTGCTGTTCCTGGCGCTGCTGGAGATCGCCCGAAGCTTCGGGCTGGCCAATGACCTGCTCGCCCTCAGCCTGCCCTATGCGGGCCTGTCACTGCCGCTGGCGGTGCTGCTGCTGCGGGCCGCCTTCGCCGACCTTCCCGTCGAGCTGGAGGACGCGGCCCGGCTGGAGGGCCTGGGCCTCGGGCAGCGGCTGCGACACGTGCTGCTGCCCCTGCTCGGCCCGGCCCTGGCCAGCACGGGCATCCTGGTGTTCCTGGCCAGCTGGAACGAGTACGCCATCGCCCTCACCTGGATCAGCCGCAACGACCTGCTCACCCTGCCGATCGCCATCGCCCGGATCGGCGGCGGCTCGGTGTTCACCATCCCCTACGGCGCCTTTGCCGCCGCCACGGTGCTGGGCAGCCTGCCCCTGCTGCTGCTGGTACTGCTGGCCCAGCGGCCGATCGTCTCCGGTCTCACCCGCGGGGCGGTGAAGGGATGAGCGGGGCAGCGGGAGCCGGTCTGGAGCTGCGCCAGCTGTGCCGGGAGGTGGGGGGGCGCCGGCTGGTGGACCGGCTCGACCTGACCGTCGCCCCCGGCGAATGCCTCGCCCTGCTCGGGCCGAGCGGCTGCGGCAAGTCCACCACCCTGCGTCTGGTGGCGGGGCTGGATCCCGCCAGTGCGGGCCAGGTGCTTCTGGACGGCCAGGACCTGGGCCCCCTCAGCCCGGGAGAACGGCAGGTGGCGATGGTGTTCCAGAGCTACGCCCTCTACCCGCACCTGAGCGTGGAGGGCAACCTGGCACTGGGATTGAAGGTGCGTGGGGTGGCCGCCGCCGAGCGGCAGCGGCGACTGAGGGCCGTCCTTGCGCTGCTGCAGCTCGAGGAGCTGCGCCAGCGCCGGCCCGCCCAGCTCTCCGGCGGCCAGCGCCAGCGGGTGGCCCTGGCCCGGGCCCTGCTGCGCCAGCCGCGGATCATGCTGCTGGATGAGCCGATGAGCAACCTCGACGCCCAGCTGCGGGAGGAGCTGCGGCCGGAACTGCGGCGGCTGCTGTGCGGCCGGGAGCAGCCGGTGATCTACGTCACCCACGACCAGCAGGAGGCGGTGGGCATGGCCGACCGCCTCGCCCTTCTCGACGGGGGCCGGCTGCAGCAGGTGGGCAGCCCGCGGGAGCTCTACGCCGATCCGGCCAACCGCTTCGTGGCGTCCTTCCTGGGGCGGCCGGCGATCAACCTGCTGGCGATCGCGCCCGGGCGCCTGCTGGGCCTGCGGCCCGAGCATCTGCACCTGGCCGTGGATGGGCCGCTGGCGGCGCGGCTGTTGCGGCGTGAATGGTGGGGCCACCAGCAGCTGCTCTGGCTCGACAGCCGCTGGGGGCCGGTGCGGGTGCTGTGCGGCCCCGAGCTGCCGCTGCCCGCAGAGCCGCGCCTGGGCTGGCGGCGGCAGCACGAACTCTGGTTCGATCCCCTCAGCGGCGCCAGGCTCCATGGCCAGGGGCCCGTTTGGTAAAGTCGCAGGCTGGCTCAGGCCTGCATCGTCCACCGTCGTCACATCGTCATGTCCCGGGTCTGTCAGCTCACCGGCAAGCGCGCCAACAACGGCATGGCCGTCAGCCATTCCCATGTGCGCACCAAGAAGCTGCAGCAGGTGAATCTGCAGGAGCGGCGTCTGTGGTGGGCCGAGGGCAACCGCTTCGTGAAACTGCGCGTCTCCACCCGGGCCCTCAAGACGATCCAGAAAAAGGGTCTCGGCGCCTACGCCAAGGAGCTGGGCGTCAATCTGGCCAAGATCTGAACCCCCCGGCCGGTCCCGCTAGGGTCCGGCCCTGATGGAAGCCTGGCTGTGAACCGTCGCACGTTTCTGGGGGGTTCCCTACTGGCCGCCCTCAGCCTGCTGGTCCGTCCGGGCCGAGCTAGTGCAATGGGCGGCACCCCCCCGGAGATCGGCCAGTCAGCCCCCGCCTTCGACCTCGATGGGGTCGCCCCGTCTGCGGACGGCACAGTCGTGCCGACGCACCTGGGCCAGGCGGACTTCCGGGGCCGCTGGCTGGCCCTGTACTTCTATCCCAAGGACTTCACCAGCGGCTGCACCCTCGAAGCCCGGGGCTTTCAGAGGGATCTCGCTGCATTTCACGCTCGCAACGCCGAGGTGGTCGGGGTGAGTGCCGACGACCCGGAGGCCCACCTGTCGTTCTGCGGCAGCGAGGGTCTGGCCTACCCGCTGCTCTCGGATCCGGGCGGGGTCATCAGCCGTCGCTACGGTTCCTGGCTGCCGCCCTTTTCGGCGCGTCACACGTTTCTGATCGATCCGGACGGGGTGCTGCGGGCCAGCTGGGTGGCGGTGCGACCGTCCGGCCACAGCCAGGAGGTGCTCAACGAGCTGGTCCGCCTGCAGGGGGAGACGACGGCCTGAGCCGTCACCCCACCATCCGGGCCACCGGATGGGTGCAGGCTTCAGCCCTTCAGGCTGTCCAGCACCACCCGGTGCACCTGGCTCTCCTGCCGCAGGGCGGCGATGCCGGCCGGATCCGGTGGCTGGTCGAGCACGGCGGCCCAGCTGTCCTGGAGGTCTGGGGGCGGCGCGACGTCGAGACCCTGGCAGGGGCAGCCGATGCCGGCCGCCGCGGCGGCCACCTTGGGGTCGTAGCTGAGGGCGGCGCAGGGGCTGCCCCCCAGGGCCGCCAGGATCAGCCCGTGCAGCCGCATGGCCAGCACCAGGCCCGCCTGGGCGAACGCGTCCATGGCCTCCTGCGGTGTCGCGACCGCCAGCTCCCGGCTGCGGGCGGCGAGGGGCGGCCCCACCAGACCCTGCCGGCTGAGGTCGGCCAGCAGCCCCCGGTCCTGGTCCTGGTGGAAGGGCAGCCAGAGCACCTCCCGCTCGGCCGCCACCGCCAGACCTTCGAGGGCCTCCAGGTAGGGGCGCCAGGTGTCGGCATCCAGCTGGCGCACCGGCCGGAAGCAGACCACGATCGGCCCGCCCCTGCCGTCCCAGGCCCGGGCGGGCAGTGCCCAGACCGGATCGCTGCCGACGCGGGCCCCCACCCCCCAGGCCTTCGCCTGCGCTGCAGAAGCCGGATCCCGCCAGCTGATCGCCGTGGCCAGGGGCAGCAGCCCCCGCACCAGCAGGCGGCTGCGGCGACGCCGCAGGGGCCCCAGGCCCTGGCCCCAGAGCAGGACGGACTTGCCCCGGGTCCGGGCCGCCAGCATCAGAGCGCCGTAGTAGAGGAGGCTGCGAAAGCTGGTGGCGTCCTGCAGCAGGCTGCCGCCGCCGAGCACCAGGGCGTTGCAGCGGCCCAGGGCGGCCAACACGTCCTTCAGCCGGCGGCGGTCGGTGGTCTCCACCCCGAAACGCTCTCGCACCAGGGCCTGGTCGTGGGCCGTGACCAGGGGACGGCAACCCACCGGCAACTGGCCCAGCAGCACCTCCAGCAGGGCATCGTCGCCGAGGTTGTGCTCTCCGTAATACCCGCAGATCAGAGCACGCATCCGACGCAGCGGCGGTTCCGGCTCCGTACATTACGGATCGCACCAGGCCCCGCCCATGCACGCGCTGTCGCTGCCCACCTGGTGGATCCACATCACCTCGGTGCTGGAGTGGATCCTGGCGATCCTGGCCGTGCAGGCCTTCGGCCTGCGGCGGGGGGAAGGGGGCTGGCGCTGGCTGGCCCTGGCGATGGTGCCGGCCCTGGTGAGCGCGATGGCCGCCTGCACCTGGCATCTGTTCGACAACAGCGAGGCCCTCAAGGGCCTGGTGGTGCTGCAGGCCGGCCTCACCGCCCTTGGCAACGGGGCGATGGCCATGGCCGCCTGGAACCTGCTGCGCCGGCAGCGGCTCTCCCCGGAGGACGAACCCTCGTGACCCTGCCTCTGGCGGCCTGGTTCCAGGGCCTCGGCGCCATCGATCCGGCCCCGTTCTTCGTGCTCTCCCTGTTCCCCTACCTGGCCTTCCTTTGGTGGGCCCGCCAGGTGCGGGCCTTCCCACGGCTGGCGCTGCGGGGATTCCAGCTGACGCTCCTGTTCGTGGCGGTCACGATCGTCGCCGCGGTGGTGGCCCAGCAGGTCTACGGCCGGCAGCTGGCGGACGTCGATCCCCTGCACGGCGGTGCCGAAGCCTTCCTGACCCTCAGCAACCTGGTGGTGCTGCTGGGGTTCCGGCTGCTGCCTTCGCCAGCCCCGCAGAAAGGTCCGGTGGCGGGCTCAGGCGCACCCCAGGTGAACAAGTCTTAAGGGGTCGGGGCACAGGTCGCCCTGACCCGGAAGATGGGGCGTCGCCACGTGCATCATGATCGCTCCTCTCCTGGCCATGGCTCCCGCTTCGATCAGCTGGTCCCCGAAGGTGGCCCTGGTCATGATCGTCTGCAACGTCATCGCCATCGCCATCGGCAAGGCCACCATCCAGCAGCAGAAGGTCGGCCTCAAGCTGCCCAGCGACAACTTCTTCGGCGGCTTCAGCCACGGCGCCATGCTCGGCACCACCAGCCTGGGCCACATCCTGGGCATGGGCGCGATCCTGGGCCTGGCCTCCCGCGGCGTGCTCTGAGGTTCCAGCACAGGCTGGCGTTGAAGTTCAAAGCTCAGCGCCAGCCGAGCAGGTACGGCATGGCCCGCAGGCCGTAGCGCTCGAACCGATAACCGAACAGCAGGGCCGAGAGATCCTCCGCCCTGCGGCTCTCCAGCCCCCGCAGCACCTGGTCCAGCCGGTCATCGGCCCCGGGCCGGTGCAGCCCCAGCCAGGTGCGCCGGGCCAGACGTCCGCTCAGCGACCAGCGCCACCCCAGGGCACGGCGCAACTGGGGCGCATAGTCCCGCATTGCGCGTTCCGGCTGCTGTTCCGAGGAGGAACGGCCTGGGGCAGCCAGGGCCTGCTGCAGCAGGGGCGCCAGCACGGCACTGCTGGTCAGGGCGTGACGGATCCCTTCACCGCCCAGCAGGTTGGCGGTGCTGACCGCATCCCCCAGCCCCACCAGGCGCCCCCGCTGGTGGGGCTCCCGGCGCCGGATCGTGCTGCGCACCAGGCCGCCATGGCGGTCGAGCACCTCGAAGGGTTCACGGCCTGCCCCGCCGGCCGCCTCGCCGCCCGCCAGGAGCCGGCGTCCCAGGTCGGCGATCAGCCCGCCCAGTGGTGGCTGGCGCCGCTGGCCATCCACCAGCCGGCAGACGCCGAGCTTCAGCACACCAGGCTGCATCGGGAAGATCCAGCCGTAGCCCTGGGGCACCCAGTCGCTGCCCAGGCAGAAGCTGAGCCGGTCGGCCCAGCGCTCCCAGCAGGCGGGGGACACCCGCAGCAGCCATTCCAGGCCGGCAGCCCGCACCAGCCCATCGCGCCGGCGGTCCGTCACCGGCGGATCCCCCAGCAGGGCCCGCTCGTGGCCGCTGGCATCCACGGTCCAGTCGCTGCAGACCCGCAGCGTGCTGCCATCGGAGCGGCGCAGATGGGTCACCATCCGCTTTCCCTCCTGGCGACTGGAGCAGGCGTGCAGGCCCAGTCGCACCCGAGCGCCCCAGCGCTGGCACTGGTCGGCCTGCCAGCGGCGCAGGGCACCGAAATCCAACACCACCCCGAGGGGGTGCGGCGAGGCCCAGCAGCGGGTGGCAGCCCCGGGTCCGATCAGCTGCCATTCCCGCCAGCGGCTGCCCACCACCTCCGCCGGCAGGCCCAGGCTGGTCATGGTCTCGATCGGCAGGGCGGCGCTGCTGAAGGCGGATCGGGTCAGGTCGTCGAGGCGGTCGACCAGCACCACATCCACCCCCTGGAGGGCCAGACGCCGGGCCAGGTCCCCGCCGGCCGGTCCGGCCCCCACCACCAGCACCTGGCAGTGGAGGGACGACTCAGACGGCAAGGGCGGTGGGAACGGTGGCGCGGAAGACGGGCCCGAAGCGCTCGAGGATGCGTTCGGCCATCTGGGAGGGGGTCAGCCCCAGCCTTTCCTTGCTCTGGTCGGGGCTGGCGTGGTCCACCAGGACATCGGGGATGCCGAGGCGCAGCACCGGCACGGGCAGATCGTGGTCGTTGAGGGATTCCACCACCGCGGCACCGAAGCCACCGGGCAGGGCCCCCTCCTCCATCGTCACGACCCGGCCGATGCGGCGGGCCAGGGGCAGGATCAGGGCCTCGTCGAGGGGCCGCAGGAAGCGGGCATTGACCACCGCCGCCCGCAGACCCTTCTCCTGCAGCAGGCCGGCGGTGGCCATGGCTGGCGCCACCATGGCGCCGTAGGCCACGATCAGCAGGTCGTCGCCATCGGTGAGCAGCTCACCGCGGCCGATCTCCAGGGGCTGCCAGCCCTCGTCCATCAGCGGTACGCCTTCCCCTTCGCCGCGGGGGATGCGGATGGCGCAGGGGCCGTCGTGGGCGATCGAGGTGACGAGCATGCGTTGCAGTTCGGCCTCGTCCTTGGGAGCCATCACCGTGAAATTGGGCACAGCCCGCAGGTAGCTGATGTCGTACTGGCCCTGGTGGGTGGGGCCGTCGGCGCCGACGATGCCCGCCCGGTCGAGCACGAAGGTGACGGGCAGCTTCTGGATGCCCACATCGTGGATGAGCTGGTCGTAGGCCCGCTGCAGGAAGGTGCTGTAGATCGCCACCACCGGCCGCAGGCCCTCACAGGCCATGCCCGCCGCCATGGTGACGGCGTGCTGCTCGGCGATGCCCACATCGAAGTACTGCTGCGGCAGAGCCTTCTCCAGCAGATCCAGCCCCGTTCCGGTGGCCATGGCGGCGGTGATGCCCACCACCCGGGAATCCTGCTCGCAGATCTTGACCAGCGTCTGGCCGAACACCTTGCTCCAGCTGGGGGGCTTGGGCTTGCTGGAGGGGTAGGCCTTACCTGTGGCCAGGTCGAAGGCCGACTGGGCGTGGTAGCCGACCTGGTCGGCCTCGGCGTAGGGGTAGCCCTTGCCCTTGGTGGTGGCCACGTGCACCAGCACCGGGCCTTCGCAGCGGTGGGCGGCCTGGAAGGTGCGCACCATCTCGGGGATGTCGTGGCCGTCGATCGGGCCCACGTAGGTGAAGCCCAGCTCCTCGAACACGGCCCCCACCTTGGGCACCGCCAGCCGCTTCATGCTTTCCTTGAGCGTCTTGAGCTCGGTGGGCAGCTCCCCATGCAGGAAGGGCAGGTGCTTCACCGCCTCCTCGGCGCTGCCGGAGAGGAACTGCACCGGCTTGCTGAGCCGCATGCGATTCAGGTGGGTGGAGAGGGCCCCCACCGGCGGTGAGATCGACATGTCGTTGTCGTTCAGCACCACCAGGAGCTTGGTGCGCGGCAGGTGGCCCGCATGGTTGATCGCCTCGAGGGCCATGCCGCCGGTGAGGGCTCCGTCACCGATCACGGCGACGCATTTGAAGTCCTCACCGCGTCGGTCGCGGGCCAGGGCCATGCCCAGGGCGGCCGAGATGCTGGTCGAGGCGTGGCCGGCGCCGAAGTGGTCGAAGCGGCTCTCGCTGCGTTTGAGGTATCCCGCCACGCCGCCCTGCTGACGCAGGGTGTGGAAATCCTTGTAACGGCCCGTCACCAGCTTGTGGGGATAGGCCTGGTGGCCCACATCCCAGACCACCCGGTCGTGCTCCAGGTCGAGGGTCTGGTAGAGGGCGAGGGTGAGTTCGACGACCCCCAGGCCCGGACCCAGGTGACCGCCGCTGGTGGCCACCACCTCCAGATGCTTCTCGCGGATCTGGCGAGCCATGGCCTCGAGTTCAGCGGTGCTCAGGCCGTGCAGCTGATTCGGATGGCTCAGCTCGCTCAGATGCATGCCCTTCCTTGCTTCCAGGTGGCCAATCTACGGGGTTCGCTCCGACACACGGCGACGGACGCCACCGTTCAGGGGTCGGGTTGCGACACTGGAGCGATGACCACGGCTGCCGACGACGACGCCTTCCCCGGGGCGACCGCCTACCTGCAACGGATCCTGCGGGCTCGGGTGTATGACGTGGCGATCGAGTCCCCCCTCGATCCCGCCCCCAACCTCTCCCGCCGGCTCCACAACCAGGTGCTGCTCAAACGGGAGGATCTGCAGCCCGTGTTCAGCTTCAAGCTCCGCGGGGCCTACAACAAGATGGTTGGCCTGGAGCGCTCCGAGCTCGACCGGGGGGTGATCGCCGCCAGCGCCGGCAATCACGCCCAGGGGGTGGCCCTGGCGGCCCAGCAGCTGGGTTGCACCGCCGTGATCGTGATGCCGGTGACGACACCGGAGATGAAGGTGCGCTCCGTGGCGGCCCGGGGGGCCGAGGTGGTGCTCCACGGCGACACCTACGACGAGGCCTGTGAGGAAGCGCACCGCCTGCAGCGCCAGCGGGGCCTCACCTTCATCCATCCCTTCGACGATCCGGACGTGATCGCCGGCCAGGGCACGATCGCCCTGGAGATCCTGCGTCAGTGCTCCGATCCCCCCGATGCCATCTACGTGGCGGTGGGCGGCGGCGGCCTGATCGCGGGGATCGGCGCCTACGTCAAGAGTCTCTGGCCCCGGGTGGAGGTGATCGGGGTCGAGCCGAGCGATGCCGACGCCATGACCCGCTCGCTGGCGGCGGGGGAGCGGGTGCGGCTGGATCAGGTGGGCCTGTTCGCCGACGGGGTGGCCGTGCGTCAGGTGGGCCAACACACCTTCGCCCTGGCCCAGCGTTGCGTCGACCGCATGGTCACGGTGGACACCGACGAGATCTGCGCTGCCATCAAGGACGTCTTCGAGGACACCCGCTCGATCCTGGAACCGGCCGGCGCCCTCTCGGTGGCCGGGATGAAGAAGGACGTGGCCCAGCGGCAGCTCCGGGGCCGCACCCTGGTGGCGGTGGCCTGCGGCGCCAACATGAACTTCGACCGGCTGGCCTTCGTGGCCGAGCGGGCCGAACTGGGCGAGGAGCGCGAAGCCCTGCTGGCGGTGGAGATCCCGGAGAAGCCCGGCAGCCTGGCCCGGTTCTGCGCCGTCCTGGGCCAGCGCAGCCTCACCGAGTTCAGCTACCGGCTCGCCGACCCCCAGCTGGCCCACATCTTCGTGGGGGTGCAGATCAGCGGCCACCAGGACACCCGCCAGCTGATGGATGCCCTCGAATCCCAGGGTTTTCCCTGCCTCGATCTGAGCGGTGACGAACTGGCCAAGCTCCACCTCTGCCACATGGTGGGCGGCCGGCTGCCGGCCAGTGCGGGGGCGGCCCTGAACCAGGGGGAGGAGCGGCTGTATCGGTTCGTGTTCCCGGAGCGTCCCGGGGCCCTGATGGCCTTCGTGAACGCCTTGCATCCCAACTGGAACATCAGCATCTTCCACTACCGCAACCACGGCGCCGACGTGGGCCGCATCGTGGTCGGGGTGCAGGTGCCCCCGGGGGAGCTGGAGGCCTGGCAGGCCTTCCTCGCCGACCTCCCCTACCAGCACTGGGAGGAGACCGGCAATCCGGCCTACCGGCTGTTCCTGGGTGAGGTGGGACCCAGCCTGCCCAGACCGGGCGGGCTGGTGGGGGTCTGAGGCCTGCGATACGTTGCCGCCACGCCGTGCCGGCCGTCCCCATGGCTGAAGCCGATCCACTGCCTCCTGAAGGCGAGCCCCCCGAAGGCGAGCGCTCGGTGGCGGCCACTCCGGGGCTGTCCCTGCCAGCCAGGCTCGAAGCGATTCTCTATCTGAAGGGCCGTCCCCTGGAGCTGGGCGAACTGGCCGCCATCGCCGGCATCGACCGGGACGAGACCGAGCTGGCCCTGATCACCCTGATGGCCGACTACGCCCACCGTGACACCGCCCTGGAGATCCACCAGGAGGGCCAGCACTACGCTCTGCAGCTGCGGGCCGGCCTGGGGGATCTGGTCCAGAATCTGCTGCCGGTGGACCTCTCGGTCGCCGCCCTGCGGACCCTGGCCACCATCGCCCTCAAGAAGCGCCTGCTGCAGTCGGAGCTGGTGGAGCTGCGCGGCTCGGGGGCCTACGACCACATCAGGGAGCTGCTGGCCCAGGACTTCATCGAACGCCGCCGCCAGAGCGACGGCCGCTCCTACTGGCTGAGCCTGAGCGAGAAGTTCCACCGCACCTTCTCGCTCAAGGCGGACGATCTGGCCGCCCTGGGCTCCCGCCTGGCGGCCGCCGAGCCGGCCGGAATCCCGTCGCTTCCCGACGAGGAAGCGGATCCATAGAGTTGGCCCAACAGCTGGCGCAAGCCTGCGGCTCCTCCCACGACCCCATCCATGAGCATCTTCGTCTTCCTGCTCCAGGTGCTGGCCCAGACCCTCAGCATCTACCTCCTCGTGCTGCTGGTCCGGGTGCTGCTGAGCTGGTTCCCCAACCTCGACTGGAGCAACCCGCTGCTCTCCAGCGTCAGCGCCATCACCGACCCCTATCTCAACGCCTTCCGCGGGCTGATTCCGCCCCTCGGCGGTCTTGACCTCTCGGCCCTGGTGGCCTTCATCGCCCTGCAGCTGGCCCAGAGTCTGCTGGGGGCCTCCATCGCCACCCTCTCCGGCGGCCTGCCCTACTGAGGCTTCCCGGCCGGGGACGCCGCCAGGGCCTCCTCGAGTGGCAAGAGTTCGTCGTCCACCCCGGCCCGGGTGCGCACCGGGGCGCTGAAGCCCCGGGCCTTGACGCTGCGGGTGCCCAGGGGGCCGGGAGTGCCGGCCGGCACTGCCAGCCGCAGGGCAAAGCTGGAGCGGCCAGGGGGCACGTCACCGATCGAGCCCACCCGGCTGCGGTTGGGCAGCACCGGTTCGCCGCTGGCATCGAGGATCAGACCGAACACATCGGTGTCGACCACCGGCTTGGATCCCGGGTTGACCACCACCCCACGCAGGGCCCAGCAGGAAGCGCCGCTGGGGCGGGCCAGGGTCGGCTGGGTGCCCAGGTCATCGGCGGGGCAGGGTTCCAGCACCACCTCCGACACCTTCAGGTCAGTGGCGCCGGCCAGGGCGGGGGCGGCGAACAGCACAAGCATGACGAGCGACAGCCGCACCAGCAGCCGGCCTACAGCCACAGCCCGGTGGGCGGACCAGCCCCATGGTCCCGGAACGCCGGTCCTTGCCTGAGTCACCGCCGGTCGCCGCTCCCTGCGATCACGTTACGGTCCGCACGGTCGGCCAGCTTGGCCAGGTTGGCGGCCGCCACATCCTCCAGATCCAGTCCGAGCTCCGTGGCCAGCTGGGCCACGTACCAGAGCACGTCCCCCAGCTCCAGCCGCAGATCGTCGCGGACCTCGGGGCCGAACACCCCACCCCGGTCCCGTAGCACCTTCTTGACCTTGTCGGCCACCTCGCCGGCCTCGCCGCACAACCCCAGCGTGGGATAGAGGATGTTGGCGCCCAGGTCCGGGTAGCGCGCCGTCTCACGGGAGCGTTGCTGGTAGTCCTGAAAGTCCATTTCAAGCGCGCTCCGGGCAAGTCCGGATGGTAGTTTCCGCCCTTGTACAAGGTCGTCCAATGGCCCCTCACGATCTCATGCGTCGCACAAAGATCGTGGCCACGATCGGGCCCGCCACCGAGTCACCCGAGGTGCTGCGGCAGCTGATCGCCGCCGGCGCCACCACCTTCCGTCTCAACTTTTCCCACGGCGATCACAGCGATCACGCCGATCGGATCGCCACCATCCGCCAGGTGGCCCACGAACTGGGCGTCCACATCGGCATCCTCCAGGATCTGCAGGGTCCCAAGATCCGCCTGGGCCGCTTCCAGGCCGGCCCCATCACCCTGGCAAAGGGTGATCCCTTCGCGCTGACCTCCCGCGCCGTCAACTGCGACAACACGATCGCCACCGTCACCTACGACCGGCTGGCGGACGAGGTGACCAGCGGCAGCCGCATCCTGCTCGATGACGGTCGCGTCGAGATGGTGGTGGTGGAGGTGGACGGGCCCGGGCAAACCCTGAAGTGCCGGGTCACGGTGGGCGGGGTGCTCTCCAACAACAAGGGGGTCAACTTCCCCGACGTCCAGCTGTCGATCCGGGCCCTGACCCCCAAGGACCGGCGCGACCTGGCCTTCGGCCTGCAGCAGGGTGTCGACTGGGTCGCCCTCAGCTTCGTGCGCAACCCCTCCGACATGCTGGAGATCCGGGAGCTGATCCGCAGCCATGGCCACGACACGCCCGTGGTGGCCAAGATCGAGAAATTCGAGGCCATCGATGCCATCGACGCCATCCTTCCCCTCTGCGACGGGGTGATGGTGGCCCGGGGCGATCTGGGCGTGGAGATGCCCGCCGAGGAGGTGCCCCTGCTGCAGAAGGAGCTGATCCGCAAGGCCAACAGCCTCGGCATTCCGATCATCACGGCCACCCAGATGCTCGATTCCATGGCCTCCTGCCCCCGGCCCACCCGGGCCGAGGTGAGTGATGTGGCCAATGCCATCCTCGATGGCACCGACGCGGTGATGCTCTCCAACGAGACGGCCGTCGGTGACTACCCCGTCGAGGCGGTGGCCACCATGGACCAGATCGCCCGCCGCATCGAGCGCGACTACCCCCAACGGGTGCTGGACAGCCACATGGCCACCACCATTCCCAACGCGATCTGTCAGGCCGTGAGCAGCATCGCCCGCCAGCTCAACGCCGCGGCGATCCTGCCCCTCACCAAGACGGGCTCCACGGCCCGCAACGTCAGCAAGTTCCGCCCCAGCACCCCGATCCTGGCGATCACCTCCGATGTGACGGTGGCCCGCCAGCTGCAGCTGGTGTGGGGGGTCAATCCGCTGCTGATCCAGGACGAATCCAGCAGCAGCCGTACCTTCAGCGTCGCCATGGCCACGGCCCAGCAGCTGGGCCTCCTGGGCGCCGGTGATCTGGTCGTCCAGACCGCTGGCACCCTGGAGGGGGTGAGCGGCTCCACCGATCTGGTCAAGGTCGGCATCGTCTCCGCCGTCATGGGTCGTGGTGTCGGCATCGGCAGCGGCACCGTGAGCGGCAAGGTGCGGCTGGCCAATTCACCCGAGGACGCGGCCCGCTTGGAGGCCGGCGAGATCCTGGTGGTACGTGAGACCAGCGCCGCCTACCTGGAGGCGATCCGCAAGGCCCGCGGTGTGATCGCCGAGGAGGAGGGCCGCCAGAGCCACGCCGCCGTGATCGCCGAGCGTCTGGGCGTGCCGGTGATCGTCGGTGTGGCCAACGCCACCCTCGAACTGCGCATGGGCGAGGTGGTGACCCTCGAGATTCAGGAGGGCGTGGTGCACCGGGGTCCCCGCAGTGCCCACCCTTCGGCGGTGCCCTCGTTCCTCTAGAACCGAAGCCTCCCCGGCTGCGCCGCCATGGCCTCCAAGCTGCCCCTGAGCGAGACCGTGTCCATGGCGCTGCTGACGCTGCGCTCCAACCGTCTGCGCAGCCTGCTCACCATGCTCGGCATCGTGATCGGCAACGCCTCGGTCATCACGCTGGTGGGGGTTGGACGCGGGGCCCAGAACCTGGCGGAGAGCCAGCTCAGCACCCTCGGCGCCAACGTGCTGTTCGTGGTGCCCGGCAACAACGACACACGGCGCCAGGGGATCGAGATGCCGAGGACCCTGGTGCTGGAAGACGCCAAGGCGATCGCCGAGCAGGTGCCGAGCGTCAGCCGCGTCGCGCCGCAGATCACCCTCAACGAGGTGGCCCAGGCCGGCGGTTTCAGCTCTTCGGTCTCGGTCTCGGGGGTGACGCCGGAGTTCCTGCCAGTCCGCAGTTTCGAAGTGGCCCGGGGCCGCTTCATCGATCAGCGTGACGTGCAGGGCGCCCGCAACGTGGTGGTGATCGGGCCCGACCTGCAGGAGAAGCTCATGCCCACGGGGGAGGCCCTGGGCCGCCAGCTGCGCATCCGCGACAAGTCCTTCGAGGTGATCGGCATCCTGGAGCCGAAGGGGGCGGTGTTCGGCTCCAACCAGGACGAGAACGCCTACATCCCCCTCACCACGATGGTGAGCCAGCTGAGCGGGCGGGATCCCACCTTCGGCATCAGCCTCACCTTCATCAGCGTGGAAGCGAAGGATGAGGCGAGCACAGGGGCCGCCGCCTTCCAGATCACCAACCTGCTGCGCCAGCGTCACCGCATCCTGCGGGAGGACGACTTCGCCGTGCGCTCTCAGAAGGATGCGCTCACGATCGTGGGAACGATCACCGGCGGTCTCACCCTGATGCTCGGGGCCATCGGCGCCGTGTCCCTGCTGGTGGGCGGGATTGGCATCATGAACATCATGCTGGTATCGGTGAGTGAACGCACCGAGGAGATCGGCCTGCGCAAGGCCCTCGGAGCCCGCAGCAGCGACGTCCTGCTCCAGTTTCTGGTGGAATCCCTGGTGCTGGCCAGCCTCGGCGGGGTGATCGGCAGTGCCCTGGGCCTGGGCACCGTCGGTCTGGTGGCGGCGTTCACCCCCCTGCCGGCCACCATCGAGGCCGGCACCGTCATGCTGACGGTGGGGCTCTCCGGTTCGATCGGCCTGTTCTTCGGGGTCGTGCCAGCACGCCGGGCCGCCCGCCTGGATCCGATCGCGGCCCTCAGGAGCCTCTGAAGGGGGTGGGGCGCAGGACCAGTCCGAGTCGTGGGGATGGCCCGGCGGAGCCGGAAGCCCCGGAGCTAGTCCGTCCTGGGCCCAGGGAGAACAGAAGAAAAGATTAAGACTGGCAATCCGTCGCCTTCGTCACCGAATCCCCACAGCCGCAATGGCTTGATGGTATGGACGTCGCCGCATGAAGGTGTTGGATCAACTGGCCAGGACGGAACAGGTGGATTGCGGTTACCGGAACGGATCCGACCGCATGGTCATCCTGCGCTGCATCGGGCCGGAGCAGTTCTTCCTTGAGCGGGTCGTCTTTCCTTTCGAACTCCTGACCTTTCAGTGTCCGGACAGGAGCGAAGTGGAGATCTGGACACACGGCCTGGGCGGTCCGGAGCTGCTCGAATCGATCGAGGCCCGCGAACTGATCATGGAATCGGCCCCGGTGCCCGAGGCGGCCGCCGGCGGCATCGAGCTCAACCCCTGGCTCCAGGCCAGCTGAGCCGTCCGCGGCGGGGCCGCCACGCTCCCGGTTACGGGCCCTGCGCTCTTAAGGTTGTCCGAAAGCTTCACAACCATGAATCAGCGCTGGCGTGTCCTTGCCCTGTGGCTGTTACCGCTCGCCGTGGCCCTGTTCCTGGGCTGGCAACTGCTGAGTTCCGGGGGACGTCTGGCCCCCGCCGGCAGCGGCGGCGACACCACGGCTCCCCGCAATGCGGCGGTGGCCCGCATGAGCTACGGCCGCTTCCTCGATTACGTGGAGGCCGGACGCGTCACTGCCGTTGACATCTATGACGGGGGACGCACCGCCGTGATCGAGGCCGTGGATCCTGACCTCGACAACCGCGTCCAGCGCCTGCGGGTCGATCTCCCCGGAGTGGCTCCCGAGCTGATCAACAAGCTCAAGGATCAGGGCATCAGCTTCGATGTCCATCCGCCCAAGTCCACCCCGCCCGCCCTCGGTCTGCTGGGCAACCTGCTGTTCCCGCTGCTTCTGATCGGTTCACTGATCTTCCTGGCCAGGCGGTCCTCCGGCATGCCGGGGGGACCAGGTCAGGCCATGCAGTTCGGCAAGTCCAAGGCCCGCTTCGCCATGGAGGCGGAAACCGGCGTCAAGTTCGATGACGTGGCCGGGGTGGAGGAGGCCAAACAGGATCTCCAGGAAGTGGTCACCTTCCTCAAGACGCCCGAGCGCTTCACCTCGGTGGGGGCCAAGATCCCCCGCGGCGTGTTGCTGGTGGGCCCCCCGGGCACCGGCAAGACCCTGCTCGCCAAAGCGATCGCCGGGGAGGCCGGTGTTCCTTTCTTTTCTCTCTCCGGTTCGGAATTCGTCGAGATGTTCGTCGGGGTCGGTGCCAGCCGGGTCCGGGACCTCTTCAAGCGGGCCAAGGAAAACAGCCCCTGCCTGATCTTCATTGACGAGATCGACGCCGTCGGCCGTCAGCGTGGTGCCGGTATCGGCGGAGGCAACGACGAGCGGGAGCAGACCCTCAACCAGCTGCTCACCGAGATGGATGGCTTCGAGGGCAACAGCGGCATCATCATCATCGCCGCCACCAACCGCCCCGACGTTCTGGACTCGGCCCTGATGCGGCCCGGTCGCTTCGATCGCCAGGTGCAGGTCGACGCTCCCGACATCAAGGGACGCCTCTCGATCCTCAAGGTGCATAGCCGCAACAAGAAGCTGGCCGACGACGTCTCCCTCGAGATGATCGCCCGCCGCACCCCAGGCTTCACCGGCGCCGACCTGGCCAACCTGCTCAATGAGGCGGCGATCCTCACCGCCCGTCGGCGCAAGGAGGCCACCGGCCTGGCCGAGATCGACGACGCCGTCGACCGGATTATTGCCGGCATGGAAGGCAAACCCCTGACCGATGGCCGCAGCAAACGGCTGATTGCGTATCACGAAGTGGGCCATGCCCTGGTGGGCACCCTCGTGAAGCAGCACGATCCGGTCCAGAAGGTCACCCTGATCCCCCGGGGGCAGGCCCAGGGCCTCACCTGGTTCGCCCCCGACGAGGAACAGATGCTCGTCAGCCGTGCCCAGCTGCGGGCTCGCATCATGGGCGCCCTCGGTGGCCGTGCCGCTGAGGACGTGGTCTTCGGCCACTCCGAAGTGACCACCGGCGCCGGCGGCGATATCCAGCAGGTGGCGTCGATGGCCCGCCAGATGGTGACCCGCTTCGGCATGAGCGACCTGGGTCCGATGTCCCTGGAGGCCGGCAACCAGGAGGTGTTCCTGGGCCGCGACCTGATGACCCGCAGCGATGTCTCCGACGCCATCGCCCACAAGATCGATGAGGCTGTTCGCCAGATCGTCCAGAGCTGCTACGCCGACACCGTCAGGCTCGTGGCCGACCACCGTTCCTGCATGGACCGGCTGGTCGAGCTGCTGATCGAGAAGGAAAGTCTCGATGGTGACGAATTCCGCCTGATTGTCTCCGAGTTCGCCTCGATTCCCGACAAGGATCGCTTCTCCCCCCTGCTCACGGCCGCCGACCTGGCGGCAGCTCCCGCTCAGGGTGCCGCCGTGGCCGAAACCAGCGACGCTTCCTGAATGTCGGCTCTAGCGCCATGAAAAAAGGCCTGCTCCTGCAGGCCCTTTTTTGTCGGCGCCTGCAGCTCAGACGGGGCGAACGGGCCGCTTCTCGATCACCTTGTCGATCAGGCCATAGGCCATCGCTTCGGCCGGGGACATGAAGAAATCCCGGTCGGTGTCGATCTGGATCCGCTCGAGATCCTGCCCGGTCCGGCTGGCCAGTTCGCGGTTGAGCTTGTCCTTCAGATAGAGGATCTCATCGGCCTGGATGCGGATGTCGCTGGCCTGGCCCCGGGCTCCGCCGAGGGGCTGATGGATCATGATCCGGGAGTGGCTGAGGCTGCTGCGCTTGCCCTTGGCGCCGGCGCAGAGCAGAAAGGCACCCATGCTGGCCGCCAGGCCGACGCAGACGGTCTGCACGTCAGGCTTGATGTGCTGCATCGTGTCAAAGATGCCGAGGCCGTCGTAAACCGAACCGCCCGGGGAATTGACATAGAGGAAGATATCCTTCTCAGGATCTTCAGCCTCCAGAAACAGGAGCTGGGCCACGACTCGGTTGGCGGATTCCGCCGTCACCGGTTCGCCGAGAAAGATGATCCTCTCGCGCAGCAGGCGGGAATAGATGTCGAAGGCTCTTTCACCGCGACCCGACTCCTCGATGACGATCGGGATCATGGGCTCCAGACAGGCGATTGAAACGATCCTACCCAGCCGCCGATCGGGTCGAGTGCCTGCAGCGCTAAGGTCGCAGCAACGAAGAATCCAACCGCGTGAGCGCTGCTCTCACCGTCGCCGACAGCAAACGCGCCTTCCATGGCGCCTTCCCCCATGTCATCGGTCCTCTCTACCGGCGCATGGTCGACGAATTGCTTGTGGAGCTCCACCTGCTCAGCCGTCAGAAGGGTTTCCAGAGTGATCCCCTGTTCGCCGTCGGCCTCGTTCAGGTCTTCGACGGCTTTGCCCGGGGTTATCGCCCCGAGTCCCAGAAGGGCCCCCTCTTCGACGCCCTGTGCGCCTCCTCCGGCTACGACGGCCCCGAGCTGCGCCGCCAGTGCAATGACGCCCTGACCGCCATGGGTCGCCACAGTCAGGCCGATGTTCGCCAGTGGATCGAGCGCCAGGGGGAGGGGGCGCCGGCGCCGGTGGCCACCGCGCTCGCCGGCATCCGCCGGCCCGACTTCCACTACTCCCGCCTGATGGCCGTCGGCCTGCTGGCCCTGCTGGAGCAGGCCCTGGCCGACGACGCCATGGAGCCCCAGGCCCTGCGGCAGCTGGCCCACGAGATCGGAGCGTCGATGGGTCTGCTGCGCGACCGGCTTGACAAGGACCTCGCCCTCTACGCCAGCAACCTTGAAAAGATGACCATGGCCGTGGAACTCATGGAGGAGACCGTGGCCGCCGAGAGGCGGCGGCGGGAGCGTCAGGGTGTCAGCGGCTCACCTGAAGGCGTCCCTTCAGCCAGCTGAGGCCAGCGCCACCGGTGGTGGATTCGCCGGGAACGGCCTCCATCCACAGGTGGTCGGCACGACGCACCAGCTCCGGCAACGGTTCGGGCAGCAGGCCCAGCTGGTCGAGCCCCCTGGGGCGAACCCGCAACCAGAGCTCGCCGCTGGCCGGGGCACTCGCCCCCGCCATCGCCATGGTCTGCCAGCGGCCGGGCACCGGACCGAGGAACAGCAGCAGCTGGGGCGAAGGCCCGCTCTCGCCGATCCAGCGCCACCCCCCCAGCACCACCCCGTCCTTCCGACTCCAGGTGGCGGCCAGCGCCTGGGAGGTCGTCGTGGCGCCGGGGCCATCCTCCAGCCCCTGGGCCTGCAGGGCACGGGCCAGCCCCAGCAGCAACTGGCGCCAGCCCTGGCGATCGGCCCCCACGGCCACCTGGAGCTCGAGCGAGGCCTGGAAGGGACCGCTGGCCTGGGGCTGGAGCCGCAGCCGGAACGGGGAACGGCGCAGCAGCGCGAGTCCCTTGGTGTCGATGCCGTAGCGGGCCGCCAGGGGATCCCGGATGAGCTGGCGGGCCAGCAGCCCGCGGAACAGCTGCTCGAGGGAGGTGCCCTGGAGTTCCAGCAGCTGATCAGCGGGCAGGGGCGGCCTCGAGGAGGGAGGCAGCTCCATGGTTCTCAAGCTGCCCGCCGGGCCGGCTGCGGCGGGGCGGTCGGAGGCTTCGCCTCGCCAGCGCACCTCGGAGGACTCCAGCGAAAGGGACAGACAGCCCTCCTGATAGGCCTCCAGCAGGGGGGCGAGGGGCCCCACCAGCGCCCCGAGTCCAGAGGCGTTCCAGAACACCCCCTGGCCGCTCTCCAGGCGGGGCAGGCAGGCGCTGAACAGTCCGCGGCCAGCGCGCTGGTCCGGCCGCAGCTGGTCCTGCAGCAGGCGCCGGGAGAGGGGATCGGGTGCCAGCACCAGCAGATTCCCCACCCGCAGGCCATCGGCAGGCAGGGGCCTCCGGGCTCCGGCGCCAGTGGTCTCCTGCACCACCAGGTAGGCGCCGCCGTCGGTGTGGGGTCCCCAGAACTGCCACCAGGTACGGCGTTGCTCGCGCCAAAGCCGGGTGGCGGGGACCTCCCCGAGGCGCTCGCGCCAGAGCGCCGGAACCGGCCGTTCGGGGCTGGCGGGAAAGCTCTGCAGCAGGCTGCTCACCGCCATCAGCTGTTCGAGTCCCTGGGCCCGGGGCCGGGGCCAGCGCCACAGGGTCAGGCTCGGCAGCAGCAGCAGCAGCAGCAGGGTGACCGTGGTGAGCGGCAGGGGCGGCAGCAGCAGCTTCCGGGGCAGGCGCGGCAGGGCCGAGGCCACCACGGAGCGGCGCAGAGTATCGAACGGGCCGCTCATGGAAACGCCGTCTGGATGAAGCCTGGGAAGGTGGGGTGCGGCGTCTGCTCCCTTGATTGCTCCGTGGTTGGTGACCACGCCAGATACCGGCGGCTCCGGACGCTGCGCGTGGCCCAGGGCTGGACGGAGGGCCTCTGGGGGGCCGGATCGGCCGGATTCACGCCGAAGGCACCGTGGGGGCCCCCATCAGCGGTTACGGCCCTCGCTGGCGCGGCGCCGACGCCGGTCCCGCCATTCGACGGTGGAGAGATAGATCACGCCCACGCTCACGAAGAGAAGCAGGGCAGAAGCCAGGCCCGCCAGCAGGGTGGTGGTGGGGAAGGCCAGATCAGAAACCGATGCTGTTGTCACCGTTGCGGCCCCACACCACCATGGCGATCGAGAAGGTGAAGATGGCCGCCAGGGCGGACCAACCAAGGGTGATCAACATCGGGCCCGGTTCAAGACTCCGCGCATGTTACCTACGCTGGTGACCGGCAGCCGTTGCAAGCCCATGGTCGTCGCCCCCTCGAGAAGTCCCGCCCCGATCGCCCAGCGCCGGTCCGAGCACTACCCCGGTGTCAACGTGATCGTGCTCGACGACGACGTCAACACCTTTCAGCACGTGGTCGAGGTGCTCGTGCGCCATCTGCCCGGCATGCAGCCTGATCGGGCCTGGGAGCTGGCCCACCGCATCGACGGCGAAGGGTCGGCGGTGGTCTGGAGCGGCCCGCTCGAGCAGGGGGAGCTCTATCACCAGCTGCTTTCCGCCGAGGGGCTGACGATGGCGCCCCTGGGCCAAGGCTGAGCTGCACCCATGGCTCGGCTGGTGATCACCCACAGCACCTACGTGGAGGGCCTGATCCCCTTGCTCAGGAGGCTGGCAACCCTGCCGGAGATCGACACGATCACCCCGGCGGTGATCACCCGGGTCCGGGGCCGCAGCGCCGGCCTGCGGCTGCGGGTGTCGAGCCCGATCACCGGAGGCCACAAGCTGCTGGCCCGCCGCGGCAGTACGGCCCAGGAGGTGTTCGTGGTCACCCGGCTCAGCCGGGATCAGCTGCAGGAGGAACTGGATCGGCTGACGAACTGAGCAGGCTGGTGGGAGCCACCCGTTCATAGACGGCCGGGGTGCCGAACCGGCCATAGGCGCCACTGTCGCGGAACCAGCTCGCCCCGGGCACCTCCTGCAGATCGCCGGGGTGGAGTCCCCAGCGGCGCTCCAGGTAGGCCCCGGCAGCGTCCGGATCGAAGCGGGACTGGCCCCAGGCCACGATCGCCAGCGCCAGGGCCCGGATCCGCAGGGCGCCACCGGCACTTTCCTGGATCTCCTCCTCCAGCAGGAAGGTGCGGAACTCGCTGCCGGACTCCCCTTCCAGGGGGTATTTCTGGAGGTAAAGCGCCCGGGCTCGCGGGAACACCGGACCCGGGGCGCGGGCGAGCAGGCGCTCAAACGCTTGCTGGAAGCTCGAAGGCTCGCTGTTCACGGCGGCGGGACAACCTGTCCCCAGCATGCCCGCACGGGGCGATCGGAATGGGATGAAAAGGGTGGACCGCCGTGCCGTCTTGCCCCAGTGTTCGACCTGGATGAACCAGAAGGGGAGTCAGGGGCGGGGCTTCGTTTCCGGCATGGAAGCCGGTTTACGTTGCCTTCGCTGAAGACTCCCCGTGTCGAAAGGGAGTCAGATCAGAAAACTGTGAAAGGCAGTCACCAACACAGCAGTCCAGTCCCATCCTAGGCGGGTCAGTGGGGCAGCGGCCAGATGGCCCGCACCTCGGCCAGCAGCCGCTGCCGCTGCAGCTCCCGCTCCTCCGGCCTGCTGCCATCCAGCAGCAGGGTGAGATGGCCCAGCTTGCGGCCCACCCCACCGCCCCGCTTGCCGTACCAGTGCAGATGGGCTCCCGGAAGCGCCTCGAGCGCCCGGCGGCGCGGGAGCTGGTCGTCATCACCGGCCTCCGGCGCCAGCAGATTGATCATCAGGGCCCCGGGCACCACGGCTTCGGTGGAGCCCATGGGCAGGCCAGCAACAATCCGCACCTGCTGGGCGAACTGGCTGGTGCGGCAGGCCTCGATCGTCAGATGGCCGGAGTTATGGGTGCGGGGGGCGAGCTCGTTGACCTGCAGCCCCGCGGGCCCGTAGAAGAACTCGATCGACAGCACCCCCACGTAATCCAGGGCGGTGAGCAGGGAAGCGGCCACGTTTCGGGCGAACACCTCCACCCGGTGGTCCACCGGTGCCGGGAAGAGCACCCAGTCGCAGACACGGTTGTGCTGGTGGGTCTGCACCAGGGGGTAGCAGGCCACCTGTCCCTGCCGGTCGCGGCAGGCCACGAGCGCCAGTTCCTGCCCGAAACCCACCAGTTCCTCGAGGATCCAGTCGTCCGGCTCGACGCGATCGAGCAGCTGCTCGAGGGCCCCCAGGTCGGCCACTGGAACCGTGCCCCGGCCGTCGTAGCCGCCCCGGCTGGCCTTGGCCATCAGGGGAAAGGCGAAGCCGTCGGGGAGGCGCGGCACCGCCGGCGTCTGCAGTGGGCGCGCTGGGCCCGCCGGCGAAATCCCGTCGGTGTCGCCGGCAGGGGGGAGGGGCGGATCCGGCTGGAGCACATCGGCCAGCGGGCACCAGCGAGGGGCGGGCAGATGCAGATCGCCGAGCAGCCGTCGCTGGCCCGCCTTGCTGACCAGGGGCTGAAGGGCGTCGAGGCCCGGCAGGAATCGCAGAGCGGGTCCCTCCAGGGCCCGCAGGGCCTCGAGGGGAATCCACTCGTTCTCGAAACTGATGGCGCCGCAGCGATCGGCCAGCTCCCGGGTGGCGCTCACGTCATCCACCGGGGCCAGCACCACGCTGGCGGCGGCACGGGTGGCCGGATCCTCGACACCGGGCGTCTGCACGTGCACGGCGACACCGAGATCGCCGGCGGCCTCGGCCAGCATCCAGGCCAGCTGGCCGCCGCCGACGATGCCGATGGCGTCGATCGGTGACGGCGTGGCCTGGGGAAGGGGGTCCGCGATGATCTGCACCCTGGGGTTGGTGGCTGGAAGCGGCAACCAGCCTGCCATCAGGGCGTCGAGACCCCCTGGCGAGGGATCACTGGAGCGGGTTCTCGGCGGCGAAGGCGTAGCGGAGAAGGCTGAGCAGCAGCACGATCAGGAAGAGGGCCAGCCCCACGGTGCAGGCGTAGCTGATCTCCAGCTCGGAAAAGGCTTGGTCATAGACGTAGTAAACGATCGTGCGGGTGCTGTCGGCCGGCCCCCCCTGGGTCATCAGGTAGACCTCCTCGAACACCTTGGTGGCCCCGATCGCCGAGATCACCGCCACCAGGGTGATGTAGGGCCTCAGCAGGGGCAGGGTGATGTCCAGATGCCGCCGCCAGCCCTCGCTGCCGTCAAGGGCCGCCGCCTCGTAGAGATCGGCGGAGATCCCCTGCAGGCCGGCCACGAAGATGACCATGTAGTAGCCGAGGCCCTTCCAGAGGGTCACGAGCATCACCGAGGGCAGGGCCAGGCCGGTGGAGGTGAGGAAGCCGATCGGTGAGAAGCGATCCCCCAGCAGGGCACCGAGCCAGCCGTTGACCAGGCCGTTCTCGGCGTAGAGCCAGCGGAAGGCGATCGCCGCCACCACGAGCGACACCAGCACCGGGGTATAGAAGGCGCCCCGGAACCAGTGGATGCCGGGCAGCTGGCGGTTGACCAGCACCGCCAGGGCCAGGGAACCGAGCACGATCGGTGGCACCACCCCCACCAGATAGAGAAAGGTGGTGCCCGTGACCCGCAGCAGCATCGGGTCCGCCAGCAGGCGGCGGAAGTTGGCCAGCCCCACGAAGGTGAGCGGTTCAGCCACATCGAGCCCGGTGCGGGTGAAGCTGATCACCAGGGCCATCGCCGCCGGGATCAGCACCGAGACGGCGAGCAGCACCAGGGCGGGGGTCAGGAACGCCCAGGCGGAGCGGGTGGCTGCCGGTGCGGCGGGAGTGGGTCGGGCCATGGGTGCATCCTGCCGGAGCCGGGGCGTTGCACAATCGGAACCGAGGCAGGAGCCCCCTTGGTGCCGCCCCACCCCTTTCCCCATGACCCCAACGCCGACGCCGAAGCAGGTGCTGCGGGAGGTCTTCGGCTACGACGCCTTCCGGGGCCCCCAGGCCGCCATCGTCGAGCACGTCTGTGCGGGGGGGTCGGCCCTGGTGCTGATGCCCACCGGTGGCGGCAAGTCGCTCTGCTATCAGATCCCGGCCCTCTGCCGGCCGGGCACGGCGGTGGTGGTGTCACCCCTGATCGCCCTGATGCAGGACCAGGTGGGGGCCCTGCGGCAGGCGGGCGTGCGGGCGGCCGCCCTGCATTCGGCCGAGAGCGGCGCCTCGGCCGCCGCCACCTGGCGGGAGCTGCAGGCCGGCGGGCTGGATCTGCTCTACGTGTCCCCGGAGCGACTGCTGAACGGTGATCTGATCGAGCGGCTCGCCGATCTGCCCCTGGCCCTGTTCGCCATCGACGAAGCCCACTGCGTCTCCCAGTGGGGCCACGATTTCCGGCCCGAATACCTGCAGCTGGCGGTGCTTGCCGAGCGCTTCGGCACCGTTCCCCGCATCGCCCTCACCGCCACCGCCGATCCGCGCACCCGAACCGAGATCGTGGCGCGCCTGGGCCTGGAGCAGGCGGCGGTGTTCCTGGCCAGCTTCGATCGGCCCAACATCCGCTACCTGCTGCGGGACAAGAGCGAGCCGAAGCGCCAGCTGCTGGAGTTCCTGGCCAGCCAGCGGGGCCACGCCGGCATCGTCTATGCCCGCTCCCGCAAGCGGGTGGAGGAGTTCGCAGCCCTGATCAAGGCCGAGGGGCATGACGCCCTGCCGTATCACGCCGGCCTGGCGGCGGAAACGCGCAGCGCCGCCCTGGAGCGCTTCCGCCATGGCAGCGGCGTGATCGTGGTGGCCACCATCGCCTTCGGGATGGGCATCGACAAGCCGGACGTGCGCTTCGTGGCCCATGTGGACCTGCCCAAGAGCCTGGAGGCCTACTACCAGGAAACGGGCCGGGCGGGCCGCGATGGGCTGCCCGCCATCGCCTGGATGGTGCACGGCGCCGCCGACGTGCCACCGCTGCGCCGCTTCATCGAGGAGTCCGACGCCGATCCGGCCCAGAAGCGCATCGAGCACGGCCGGCTCGACGCCCTGATCGGCTTCGCCGAAACCTCCAGCTGCCGCCGGCGGATCCTGCTCGACTATCTGGGTGAGACGGGCAGCGGCGACTGCGGCAACTGCGACGTCTGCCTGGAGCCGAGCCAGGCCGTGGATGTGACCGAGCCGGCCCGCAAGGCCCTCTCCACCGTCTACCGCACCGGCGGACGCTTCGGGGCCGCCCACCTGGTGGACGTGTTGCTGGGGGGCGACACCACCCGGATCCGCAGCCTTGGCCATGACCGGCTGGGGGTGTATGGGATCGGCAGGGAGCTGGACCGGCTGCAGTGGCGCAGCCTGTTCCGCCAGCTCACCGCCAGGGGCTACCTGGTGGCGGCGGCCGATGGCCACGGTGGCCTGCAGTTCGGCCCCGATGCGCTGGTGCGGCCGCTGCTGCGGGGGGAGTCGCGCCTGGAGGTGCGGCTGCCGCCTCCGGCCCGGGAGCGGCGTGGGGGCCGCTCCCCTTTGGGCAGCGCGACGCCATCGGCCATCCCCGAGTCCGTCGATCCGGAACTCCTGGCGGCCCTGAAGGCCTGGCGGCTGGAGCAGGCCCGGCAGCAGCGCCTGCCTCCCTATGTCGTCTTTCACGACCGCACCCTGGTCGCCATCGCCGAACGCCGCCCCGCCTGCCTGGATGAGCTCGCCGGCCTCACCGGGATCGGCAACGCCAAGCTGGCCAGCTACGGGGAGGCGGTACTGGAGGTGGTCCGGCGCCTGTCGCCCCAGGCCTAGCCTCGGACCACCCTCGCCCCATTCACGTGCCGCAGGAGTCCCGCACCATCACGGTGTCCCTCGCTGCCGATCCCTACCCGGTCCTGATCGGTGGGGGCCTGCTCGGGGATCTCGGGTTCTTCCTGCTGGAACGGGGGATCCCGAGCGGCACCAGGGTGCTGATGGTGACCAATCCCGACGTGGAGGCGTTCCATGGCGCTCGGGCCCTGCAGAGCCTGGAGGCCTCCGGCTTTGTGGTGCGGACGCTCGTGATCGAGGCGGGTGAGGAACAGAAGAACCCCGCCACGGTGGCGGCCATCCACGACGCCGCCTTCGCCCACCGCCTGGAGCGGAGCTCCCTGATCGTCGCCCTCGGCGGCGGCGTGGTGGGGGACATGGCCGGCTTCGCCGCCGCCACCTGGCTGCGGGGCATCGCCGTGGTGCAGGTGCCCACCACCCTGCTGGCGATGGTGGATGCGGCCATCGGCGGCAAGACCGGCGTGAACCACCCCGGCGGCAAGAACCTGATCGGCGCCTTCCACCAGCCGAAGCTGGTGCTGATCGATCCCCTGGTGCTGGCGACCCTTCCGGAGCGGGAGTTCCGGGCCGGCATGGCGGAGGTGATCAAGTACGCCGTCATCGGCGACGGGATTCTGTTCCGGGATCTGGAGGCCGCCGCCGAGCGGGATCCCAGCGGGGGCCTGGCCAGCCGGGACGCCCTCGGCCCGGTGCTCCTGCAGCGGCTGCTGGAGCGTTCCGCCGCCGCCAAGGCCCGGGTGGTGGCGGCTGACGAACGGGAAGGGGGATTGCGGGCGATCCTCAATTACGGACACACCCTGGGGCATGCGGTGGAGAACCTCAGTGGCTACGGCACCTGGCTCCACGGCGAGGCCGTGGGTCTGGGCATGCTGGCGGCCGGTGACATCGCCGTGGCCATGGGACTCTGGAGCCAGGCCGATCAGGACCGCCAGCGACGTCTGATTGCGGCCGCCGGTCTGCCCATGGACTGGCCGGACCTGGATCCCGAGGCGGTGCTGGTCTCCCTGCAGGCGGACAAGAAAGTGCGCCAGGGGAAGGTGCGCTTCGTGCTGCCCACCGGTGTGGGCTCGGTCACGATCCGCGACGACGTCGATCCCACCACGATCAGGGCCGCCCTCGCGGTCGCCACTTCGATCGGCGCCCCCTGACATGGCAGCCCGATCCGGGGGGCTCCTCCTGGCATCGCCGCGCCGAAGCGGGGTTCAACCGTGGTCTTTCGCTGACAGGGAAGGCGCGATCCCCGCGGATCAGAGACCATCACCGGAAGGTTTTATTCACCACGGCCCATGAGAAGTCGTCCCAGCCGGTTCAAAAACATCCTGAGCCAGCCCCTGCGACGACTCGGCGCCCTGGCCAGAACCATCGGGCTTGGTGGCCAGGGGGAGACGGCCAAGCCCGATCCATCCGCGTCCGTGGTGGAGCAGACCGCCTCCGCCACGCCACCGGCAACGACGCTCTCCAGCCCTGACCCCGCGCCCCAGGCGTATGGCGGTGGAGGCAGTTGGGTGGCCTTCGTTCCCCGTGATCCCCAGTGGTCGCAGGTGCGCTGGTTCGTCGAGCCGGCCGACCGCAAGCGGGCCCTGGCCGAAGGGGCCACCCAGCTCTGCCTGCGTGTCGCCGACGTCACGGGCCTTGATGGCGGCTCCACCCATCCCCACACTCTCCAGGAGGTGGTGGTCGACAGCCAGGCCAGCGAGTGGTACCTCCCGGTGCCCCTGTCCGGCCGCGATTACCGGGTGGAGCTGGGCTTCCGCAAGGGCGGCAGCGGCGGCTGGATCTCCATGGCCTTTTCCGCCACCGCCCATGTGCCCGATCTGGACGGACCGGCCCTGACCACCCCTGATCCCTTCGTTGCCTTCTCCATGCCCCCCACCGCCGAGTCGGCGCCTGGGGCAGTCCCGGCCCGGGAGATCGTCAACGATCTCCACGAAAGGCTCTACCAGAGCGCCACCAGCCCCTGGCGCCGCCTGGGCCGCGGCTCGGAGGCCTTCCACGAGATCGATTCCGCCGCTGGTCTCGCCGGCGGCAGTGACTTCTCCGCCTCCGGCGCCGGCCCCTGGGCCTCCGGCCGCAGCGGTTCCGGCATCGGTGGGGTGGCTCCCCGCCAGCGATCCTTCTGGCTGGTGGCCGATGCCGAGCTGATCGTCTATGGCGCCACCGATCCCTCCGCCCGGCTCAGCATCGGCGGTGAGGTCGTTCCCCTCTCCGCCGACGGCACGTTCCGCCTGCAGGTGCCCTTCCGCGACGGCCAGCAGCTCTACCCGATCGAGGCTCTGGCGGCCGATGGTGAACAGAAGCGCAGCATCACCATGGAGTTCCGCCGCACCACCCCCCACGCCAACGTCAATCCCCGCGACGAGGCCCAGTCGGAGTGGTTCTGAGCGGCCTCAGTGGCTCTCCCGCAGCTGCTCAGTGCAGATGGTGATGCAGTCACCGTCATCCAGGGAGCAGGTGGTGATGCAGGCAAAGTAACGCTCAACGGGGTCATCGTTCAACGCCCCATTGGCAGTCAGCTGATCACTGCCAGGAGCCATGGCACGATCACCCGCTTGATCACCCAGAAGCCTGTCCATGGCCGCTCCTCTGCAAGTCGTTTCAACCTAACCTCAACACCTGATGTCGCCTGAAGGATTGAGCAGGAATGCTCAATCTTATGTGTGGGGATGTAACGCGGGGCCAAGAAGTACAGGCACGCTGAAGTCCCGCGAAGCTCACTGGATTCATCCCGAAGGTGGCCTCAGGAACAGGGGCTCCGTCGCCGGGGTCGGAGTCTCGCCGTCCCGGCGCAGGGCGATCCAGCGGAACTCGCCGAGCCCGGCGGGATCCACCAGCCGCAGCAGGGTCTCCCTGCGCTGCAGCAGGTCCGTCAGCGGCGTGCCGCATTCCTGCTGGAGGTCATGCAGACGCTGGGCCAGACCGAGGGCCAGCAGGGCTTCCCCCTGGCGGCAGACAGCCAGGGGCTGCCAGCCTCCGGCCCGGGAGGCCGCCTCCAGACTTTCCAGGCAGAGGTGGGCGGTCAGGTCCCAGTGGCCCGGCTCGCGCAGCGGGTCGTCGCTGGCCCGCTGACGGCGGTAGGCCATGAGGGTGCCGTTGCTGCGTTGGGGCGCGTAGTAGCGCCGGGCCTCGTGGGCGTAGTCGATCACCAGCAGCCAGCCCTGGGCCAGGGCTCCGGCGCAGGCGGCCAGCCAGGGGGCCAGGCCGGGATGGAGCTCGCTGCACCAGCCCTCTGGACGGCGTTCGTCGAGGGGCAGCAGTCCAAGGTCGGCCAGCGGGTCGAGCAGGGCCCCGGAGAGGGGCTCACCGGCCTCCAGACGCAGCCCCCCGTCCTCCAGTACGACCCTCTGCCGGCACCAGTGGTGACCCCGGCGCTCGATCCGCTCCACGGCCAGGGCGTCGAGCACCTCGTGGGCCAGCACCACGCCGCGCAGCGGTGCGCCCGCCAGGGACCGCACATCGGCCCAGCGCACGGGCATGGGGCAGGAGGCGAGCCGCCGGCGCTGGCGCTCGGCCATGCCGGCATTCGGCTCCACGAGCACCAGCTCGGTGCGCCCGGCCAGGGAGGGCCAGCCGGCCAGGAGCGCTTCGGCCAGCTGCTGGGCCAGCTGCCCCTCCCCCGGTCCGGTCTCCACCAGGGCCAGGGGTTCGTCGGGGGGGAGCAGGGACAGCCATTCGGCCACTTGGGGTGCCAGCAGGCGGGCGAACTCCTCGCCCAGGGAGGGGGCTGTGGCGAAATCACCCCCGGGGCCGATCTGGAGCCGGCCGCTGCCATAGGCGCCGTGCTCCGGATCGTGCAGGGCCCAGTTCATGTAGTCGAGGAACGGCACCGAACCACCCGCTGCGCGCAGTCGCTGGGCCAGCCAGTCGGGAACCGGCGGGGTGCCGGGGTGGGTCGTGGTCACGCGGCGTCAAGGGGACTCGGTGAGAATGCTGACCGATGGACGATGGAACGATGGTGATGGCGGCAGCGACGGCGGAGACGGTGGCTCGGCAACGGCGCGGGGGAGGGCAGCAACGGCGCGGCGCCCTGGGACGGCGGCTGGGTGCCGCCCTCGCCACCGCCTGCCTCGTTCTCGTCACCTGGGTGCTGCCGGGCCCCACTGGCCCTGCCCTGGCGGCGGACAACCCCCAGCTGCTGCCCGATCACCCCACTCCGGTGATCGACCTGGCCAAGGCCCTCACCGATGGCGAGCGGGGGGCCCTGGAGAGCGAACTGGAGGATTTCGAAGCCACCAGCGGCTGGAAGCTGCGGGTGCTGACCCAGTACGAGCGCACCCCCGGCCTGGCGGTCAAGGGTTTCTGGGACCTTGACGAGCGCAGCCTGCTGCTGGTGGCCGATCCCCGTGGCGGCAACCTGCTGAACTTCAACGTCGGCGAAGCCCTGTTCGCCCTGATGCCCCGCACTTTCTGGGTGGAACTCCAGACCCGCTACGGCAACCAGTTCTATGTGCGGGACCACGGCGAGGACGGATCGATCCTCTCGGCCATCCACGCCGTGAAGGGGTGCCTGGCGATCGGCGGCTGCCAGGTGGTGCCTGGCCTGCCCCAGGAGCAGTGGATCCTGACCCTGTGCACGTCCATCCTGGGCGGGCTGATCGTGGGGTTCGCCGCCTTCCCCCGCCAGGAGGGCCGCCGGGTGGAATGGACCTGGGTGTTGCTGCTCTCGCCCCTCTGGGTGATCCTGTTTGTCGCCCTGGGCATGGGACCGATCATTACCCGCACCCACGACGTGCTGCCGCTGCTGCGCAATGTTCTGGGGTTTCTCGGTGCGGCGGTGCTGGCTTACCTGATCGCCCAGAAGACCCTCGGAGGGGTAAGGCTGGAGGGGAAGGGGGAGGGGTAAGCGCTCAGGGAGCGCTCACCGCCGGGGCGCTGACGCGCTCCAGCTGGCAGGAGAGGCTGGCATCGTTGCAGGCCGGGGGCACCTGGCGGATGGCCACATCTTCCCAGACGGCGGCGGCTTCCCTGCGGAGCTGGGCCAGGTTGTGCTCGTAGAAGCGGCGCAGGTCGTTCAGGCGCTTCACAGGCTGGCCATAGAAGCTGCGGCCGGCCAGGGTGGGAAAGGAGGCCCATTCCGGTGCCAGACGGGAAGCCAGATCGGGGGTCAGCTCACCGCGGTCGGCCAGGTGCAGGGCACCGCGACGCTGGACCAGGAACAGGGCGGCCTGGTCCTGGGATTCGGGACCGAAGTCGGGGATACCGAGGGCGCGGGTGACCATGTCCCAGGTGAAGGGCATGAACTGGTAGGCGCCAGCGGCGGCACTGGCGTAGCGGGCCGTACGCATGACGCGGTTGGGATGGCGGTCCAGGGAGTGAAACAGGCTGCCGCCGAAGAGGATCCGGTAGCCGACTTCATGACCGTTGGCCCAGGTTCCCTCGGCGTAGCGGATCGTGTTGAGCAGGGCACGACGCTCCGGGGTGATGGCGAAGACCCGGGGGGCGGCCGGTAAGGGCGTGAGCATCGCGACGCGGGTGGAGCCTGGGGCGGCGATCGAAGCCCCCCCCAAGGTCTGGGAGCCCTCGGCGGCCCTGACCGGCGCGGCCAGGCTCAGACCCAGTCCTGCGAGGGCGAGAAGCAAGGGAGTGCGCTGAAGGTTCGGCAAGAGGAGAGGTCGTGAAGGACAAGTGGGGGAAGACCTGTTGCAGGGACAACAGAGTCAATCCGGCTTGATGCGCTTGGTGTGACCAGGTCTTCTGGAGAACGACAACAGGAAGAGCCAGTGATCCCGTGACAGAAAAAGTGAATTCATGCCGCCGGGACTTGGCGGTAATTTGCCGATGAACCAGCAGAATCGATTCCTTATTTGTGCCGGTCGAATAACTGTCTACTGGTATCAAGAATGACGTTTTGCATTCCGATAAGAGCCAGGGACTGATTTTTCCTGGATTCGATGAACAGATGATCAAATCCTGAAGCTCTGCCCCATAGGCAGTGCTGATCGCCCCTCCAGCCAGGCCACGAGCGTCCCTGCCGCAGTGGAAGCTCCATCGACCGCCAAGGGACCGCACCGGGGGGGCAACAGGGGCTGGTCCAGCTCCCAATCACCCCGACGGAAGGCTTCCTGGCTGAGCAGCCGGTGCCAGCCGTGGTTCCGCAGGTCCTCCTCGAGCACCGGCGCCTCGGCGAAGCCGCTCCGGTGCACCAGATGGATGCCCACCCCCTGGCTTAAGGCCTCGCAGAAGCTGCTGTAACCGGGCTTCGTGATCAGCCGTCCGGCCAGGGGCATCAGGTCGAGGGGGCGCACCCCCTGCGGCAGACAACGGCCATTGGGCACCGTGGCCAGCAGCGGCTCGGGTCCGATGAAGACGTGGTCCGGCCAGAGGGCCAGCAGCCCCGGATCAATCGCCATGCCCAGGCCCCCGAAACTGACCAGCACCACCCGCTTCCGGTCCTCCGGCAGGACCAGTTCCCGGGCCAACCGCTCGCCATCCAGCCGGGGCCGGGAGCTGGTCAGGCCCAGCCGCACCTGGGGCACCCCCCACTCCATCGGCAGGGACAGGGGGCAATGGAGCAGCAGATCGCCCTGGCCATAGAGCTGCCGGTGCCGATCGACCCAGGGAGCGAAGGCCGGGCCCATGGGGGCATGGATCGTGTCCCAGCCGAAGCTGGCCAGCCACACGAGCGGCACCCCGAGCCGCCGGGCCAGCAGGGCCGCCGCCGGAGGCACATCCCCCAGCACCAGCACCGGTTGCCGCTGGTCAGCCAGCCAGCGGGCCTCGCGCTCCACCTGCGCCGGCAGCGTCTCCTCCAGCCGCTCGAGAGCCGTCAGGGTGGCGTCGGCATCGGCACCAAGGGCATCGGCCTGGATCACGCCCACGTCCCAGCGGCAGGGGCGCAGCTCGAAGGGCACCGAGCCGAAGGACAGCTCCAGGAACGGCTGGGGCAGCCCGCTGGAGACCACCAGCCGCCAGTCAGGCCTGAGGGCGGCCAGCTCGCAAAGCACCGAAGCCGTGCGGGATCCGTGGCCGAAGCCATGGCTGCTGACGCAGGCGTGGATCAGCAAGGGCTGAGCACCCCCGCCGCCGGCAGGGCCGCCGTCCAGAGGGTCTGCTCGTAATGGAGGGCGCCGTCGATGCCGTACCAGCGGTGGCTGATGTGGCGCAGATCGCCATCGGAGAAGACGACCCAGCTGAAGTGGCGCAGGGCCCGGCCCCGCTGATCCACGCCATGGCGGGGCACGCAGGCGGTGTTGAGGAAGGCGGTGCCCTGGGCGTCGCGGCGGAAGCTGAGCCGTTCCCCCTGGTGATGGCAGAGGGCGTGATGCATGTGGCCGAACACCACCAGGGGCAGGCGGCGTCGGCGGCGGATCTGATCCACCGCCAGGGCCAGATCCTGATCCCCCCAGTCACAGGCGGGCGCCTTCCAGTCCCGTCCGCAGAGGTCGTCCACCTGGGTGCCCAGGCCGCTGGGGCCGGAATGGGCCAGGAGGATCAGCGGCAGCTGGGGATCGGCGGCCAGGGCCGCCCGGCTGATGCGCTCGGCGGACTCCTGCAGGCCCACCGGTCCGTAGACCGATCGCACCGCCTTCGAGAGGTGGAAGCCGCCCCCGGCGGTGCCGGGACGGGCGCCCACCACCGCCAGCCCGGGGGGACGCAGCTCCCTCAGACCCCAGCCGCAGTGCCGCTCACCGAGCAGCTCCAGCTGGCGGCGCAGGGTGCGGCCACTGCCATCCTTGCCGGCATCGTGGTTGCCCAGCACGCAGGCGATCGGCAGCTCCAGGGTGGCGAGCAGTTCGGGAATGCGGCACTTGCCGTCGCTGAGGTCACCCACCAGCAGCAGGGCATCCGGACGGATCCGATCCAGCACGTCGTGGTCACTGCGATCCCACTGGTCGTGCAGATCCCCCGCGATGGCGATGTTCAGCTCAGCCAATACCAACCGCTTCCTAGAGTGGGATCATCGTGCATGAGAAGGGGCATCGGTTGGTCTTCACGCAGACGCTGACCCACCCACCACATCTGGTGCCGCCCCGAGCCGAGCTGGCTGCTGCGATCGAAACGCTCAGACGGGAGCGCAACGCCATCATCCTGGCCCACTACTACCAGGACGACGCCATCCAGGACTGCGCCGATTTCATCGGCGATTCCCTCGAGCTCTCCCGCCGCGCCGCCAGCACCGATGCCGAGGTGATCGTCTTCTGCGGCGTCCATTTCATGGCGGAGACCGCCAAGATCCTCAATCCCGGCCGCACGGTGCTGCTGCCCGACCTGGAGGCCGGCTGCAGCCTGGCCGATGCCTGTCCCGCCGACGCCTTCGCCGACTTCCGCCAGCGCCACCCCGACCACCTCGTGGTGAGCTACATCAACTGCTCCGCGGCGGTGAAGGCCCAGAGCGACCTGATCTGCACCAGCAGCAATGCGGTTCACCTGGTGCAGCAGCTGCCGGCCGATCGCCCGATCCTGTTCGCCCCCGACCAGAACCTGGGGCGCTGGGTGGCCCGCCAGAGCGGCCGGGAGCTCACCCTCTGGCCCGGCAGCTGCATCGTCCACGAGACCTTCAGCGAGCAGGCCCTGCTGCGCCTGCGCCAGGAACACCCCGAGGCCGAGGTGATCGCCCATCCGGAGTGTCAGCAGCACCTGCTCGACCTGGCCGACTTCATCGGCTCCACCAGCAAGCTGCTGCAGCGCACCCAGAGCAGCCTGGCCTCCTCCTTCATCGTGCTCACCGAGCCGGGCATCCTCCATCAGATGCGGCGGCGGGCACCGGAGAAGCGCTTCCACGAGGTGCCTGGGGCCGATGGCTGCAGCTGCAACGCCTGCCCCTACATGCGGCTGAACACGCTGGAGAAGCTGTGGCAGTGCCTGCACACCATGGCGCCGGCGATCGAGCTCGACGAGGACATCCGCCAGCGGGCGCTGGTGCCGATCGAGCGCATGCTGGCGATGAGCGCCTGAGCACGCCCGACTCAGTAGGTGTAGTTGGCCACGAACAGCGAGGCGGCATCGCTGGAGGCTTCAGAGCCGGCCACGTAAGCCCCCCGGGCCGCGGCGCCGTTGGCCCGGGCGCGGGCCAGCAGGGCCGCGTGGCCCGCCGCCGTGTCGGTCCCCTTCCAGTGGCTGAGGCAGGAATGCTGCAGGGCCCGGCCGTAGGAGAAACCCAGGTGCCAGGAGGCGCCCGGGTCGGCGGCATGGATGGCCGAGAGCAGCACGCTGGCCTCCTCCTCCCCCAGGCCCCCCGAGAGAAACAGGATCGCCGGCACGGCCGGGGGCACGCTGCGGCGCAGGGTGCGCACGGTGTAGGCCGCCACCTGGGCGGGGCCAGGACGGCCGGGGCCCTCGGCGCCGGGCAGGGTCATCGAGGGTTTGAGCAGGGTGCCCTCCAGGAACACCCCGTTGTGGCCGAGGGCCTCGTAGACGCTGCGCAGCACCCACTCCTGCACCGCCGCGGTGGTGAGGATGTCGTGGTCGCCGTCCATCAGGATCTCCGGCTCCACGATCGGCACCAGGCCCTCCTCCTGGGCCGTGCGGGCGTAGCGGGCCAGGCCCCAGGCGTTCTCACGCACGCACAGCTCCGAGGGACAGCCATCGGCGCTGATGCGCAGCACGGCCCGCCATTTGGCGAAGCGGGCACCGCGGGCGTAGGCGCGGGCGGCGCGCTCCTGCAGCCCCCGCAGGCCCGTGCACCAGGTCTCGCCGACCAGGCCGCCGGCCAGGGGCTCCACCCCGAGATCCAGCTTGATCCCCACCACCAGCCCCTGTTCCTTGAACAGATCGACGATCGATCCGGCCGGCCGGCCCGGGATCGGGGCCGCCTCCTGGTAGAGAGTTTCCTCGTAGAGGATCACGCCGCTGATCGTCTCGCCGAGTCCGGGGGCGGTGGCCAGCAGGGTGCGGTAGGCACGGCGGTTCTCCTCGCTGTTCTCGAGGCCGATCGCCGCGAATCGCTTGCCGATCGTGCCGGTGGATTCGTCCGCCGCCAGCAGGCCGGTGCCCGGCCGGGCCAGGGCGGCCGCGGTGGCCTCCAGCTCCTCGCGATGGGTGTCCAGTGACATCGGGCCCGGGGTGATGGCTGCCCCATGGCTAGTGGCGAGCCCCCTCACCGTCAACGGCGCCGGGCCGCCAGGATGCGGACATCCCCCTGCGGCGGCATCAGCGCGCCATGGCCCTGCCGCCCGACGGCCTGCTCCAGCTCACCCCCCAGGGGCTCTACTGCCCGGCGGCCCAGGCGTGGATCGACCCCTGGCGACCGGTGGACCGGGCCCTGATCACCCACGGCCACGCCGACCACGCCCGGCCAGGCTGTGGCACCTACTGGGCGGCGCGTCCGGGTGAGGGCGTGCTGCGCCAGCGGCTCGGGGCCGGCATCGAACTGACGGGGGTGCCCTATGGCGAGGAGCGGCGCATCGGTGAGGCACTGGTGTCATTCCATCCGGCCGGGCACGTGCTCGGCTCGGCCCAGATCCGGATCACCGCCGGCGGCGAGACCTGGCTGATCAGTGGCGACTACAAGCGCGATGCCGACCCCAGCTGCGCACCGTTCGAGCCGGTGAGCGCCGACGTGCTGATCACCGAGGCCACCTTCGGCCTGCCGATCTACCGGTGGCGGCCCGGCCAGCAGGTGGCGGCCGAGATCCTGGCCTGGTGGCGTGGGGCACCCCAGCAGCCCTCGCTGCTGTTCGCCTACGCCTTCGGCAAGGCCCAGCGGCTGCTGGCGGAGCTGGCGGCGCTGGGGGTGGAGGAGGAGGTGCTGCTGCATGGGGCGGTGCAGGCGCTGATGGAGCCCTACCGGAGCCAGGGGGTGGTGCTGCCGCCGACCCGACCCCTCAGCGAGCTCCCCCGCACTGCCTCCCTGGCCGGTCGCCTGGTGCTGGCGCCGCCTTCGGCCCACCGCTCGCCGTGGATGCGGCGGTTCACGAGCCCCCAGACCGCCTTCGTCAGCGGCTGGATGGCGGTGCGGGGCGCGCGGCGGCGGCGGGGCTTCGAGCGGGGTTTCGCCCTCAGTGACCACGCCGACTGGGACGGGCTGCTGCGCACGGTCCGGGACTGCGGCGCCCGGCAGGTGTACGTGACCCACGGCAACAGCGACGGGCTGGCCCGCTACCTGCGCGAGGAGCTGGGGCTGGCGGCCGAGCCCATGGGTCGGGCCTTCGAGGGGCAGCGCAACGAAGAGGGGGAGGTGGAGGGAACGTCGCCGGCCTGAAGTCTGGAGCAGACAACGGCCCGCTGAATGTTCGCTCTGAAAACGCAGAAAGGAAGCTGTAAGGAACATCAGCGCCACGCCGAAAAGATCCGCCTCGGAGGCCCGATGTCAAGGTCCGGAGGGCATCAACAACTGTTGAAGTGCCGGGGTGACGGGGCCAGCTGGCATCTAGCGTTCGAAAGGAAGGCAACGTGGTGCCATGGGTGAAAGTGGGGGATCGGCAGACCACTTCGAGACCCTGAAAGATCGCCTGGCCGATTTCTGCCTGATCGCCGATCTCACCGACACCGACCTGCTGGCCTCCGATGCGCTGAGTGGCCATTTTCTCGCCTGCAATCATTCGGCCCACGCCCATCTGGGCTACAGCACCACGGAACTGCTGGCCCTGTCCCCGGAGGCGATCCAGGCCGATCCCGATCACGACGCCGCCTGGGTGGCCGAGCGTCGCCGCGAACTGATCGCCGCCGGCGGCGGAACCCTTCACACCCGGCATCGCTGCAGCGATGACTCCATCCGCGACGTCGTCGTCCGCAGTCGCGTCCTGGAGATCGACGGCCGACAACTGATCGTGAGCTGCGTCAGCGACGAAACCCAGCAGCGCCATCGGGAAATCCAGCTCGCGGACACCCTCTCACTGCTGGAGGAGGGGTCGGCGATCAGCGGCATCGGCGTCTGGGATCTGCGCTTCAGCGATGGCCGCATGCGCTGGTCGGAGCAGACCCGGCGCCTCTGCAGAAGCCAGCAGGGTGATGGGCACACATCGCTGCGGGACTATGGCGCGCTCGTGCATCCCGACGACCGGCTCCGCTGGCACATGGATGTGCGCCGGGCCGTGACCCGAGGCGATGTGTTCCGCAGCTGCCATCGGCTCAGCTTCGAGGACGGCACCGAGGCAATGGTGGAGGCCGTGGGTCACCTCAGCTACGACCGCAGCGGTGCGCCGGCGCGCATGGTGGGAACCCTCAGGGATGTCACCGGCGAGCAGTCCCTGATGCAGGCCGTGGCGGGCGAGCGCTCCTTCGACCCCCTCACCGGCCTTCCCAACAAGCTCGCCACCCTGGAGGAGCTGAACCGACGCCTGAGCGGTCGTCGCTACAACGCGTCAATGGCGGTCCTGAGCCTGGACGTGGATAGCTTCGGGGACATCAACGATCACTTCGGATCCGATGTCGGCGATCGGGTGCTGCGCGCCATGGCCAGCCGGCTGCGGGATCTGATCGGCCCCGGCGACTGGCTGGCGCGGCTGGGCAGCGATCAGTTTCTGATCCTCATGGAGGAAGGAATCCTCTCCATCGGTGATGCGATGGGCGCCGCCCGTCGCCTGCAGCAGGCGTGGGTCCAGCTGCAGCCGTTGCTGAAGGACCTGCCCCTCGACCCGACCTTTTGCGTGGGCATCGCCACCTATCCCGAGCACGCCCAGGAGAGCCGGACGCTGATCCAGTGCGCCAACACGGCGCTGATGAAGGCGAAGGCCCAGGGAAGCCTCCAGGTGTGTGCGTACTCCAGCACGATCAGCCGCCAGATTCAGGAGCGCATGGAGCTGAGCTTCCAGCTCTCCCAGGCGGTGGATCGCGAGCAGTTCCGACTGCTGATCCAGCCGCAGCGGACCCCATCCAACGAGCTCGCCGGCGGAGAGATCCTGCTGCGCTGGACCAACCACCTGAGCCTCTCGGTGCCGCCCAGCCGTTTCCTGCCACTCGCCGAGGAGAGTGGCCTGATCCTGCAACTCTCCCCCTGGGTCCTGCGTCAGACCGCCCAGCGGATCAGCGACTGGCAGGCGGCGGGCCTGCGCCCCCCGCGGCTGGCCCTGAACGTCTCCCCTCGGGAGCTGGAGCTGCCGGGCGGGCGCTTCATCAGCGCCCTCCTGGAGACCCTGGCGGACCACCAGCTGCGGCCCGAGCAGCTGGAACTGGAGATCACGGAAACGGCGTTGATCCGCAATCCCCTGCTGGCCCGTGAGCAGCTGCGGGTGCTGGCCGACCAGGGCTTCCGGATCGCGATCGACAACTTCGGAACCGGTTATTCCTCCCTGGAGCTGCTGCGGACCCTGCCGGTCCATCGCCTCAAGATCGATCGCACCTTCGTGCAGGCTCTGACAACCTCTCCCGTCGATCAGACCATCGTGGCCACCACCATCGCCCTGGCCCATGGCCTGGGGATGGACTGCACCGCCGAGGGGGTGGAGACGGAGGAACAGCGCCGGCTGCTGCGGGATCTCGGCTGCGACTGCTTCCAGGGCTTCCTCTGCGGCCCTCCCCTGGAGCCGGAGGCCTTCAAGGCGCTGCTGCTGAATCCGGACGCCCCGGTGATTCCTGCTCCGGAGCGCTGGGCGTCGGCGCCGCTGGGCCGTGAAGTCCCCTCCACCCTGCCGGCGGATGGGGCCCATCTGCCCGGCACCTTCGAGCAGCTCAAGCTGCTGCGTACCGCCATGGACGCCAGCCGCGATTTCTTTCTGCTGCTGCAGTCGGTCCATCGCCATGACGGCAGCATCGAGGACTTCCGGGTTCTGGATGTCAACGGAGCCGTCTGCTCCTACCTGCAGCAGGAGCGCGAAGCGATCCTGGGCCAGACGCTGATGGCCATCAGCCCGTCGATGGGTCAGCAGGGCCTGGTCGAGCTGTACGCCGATGCCGCCGTGCGCAACCTCCCGACCGCGGTCAGCGGCTTTGCCACCACGGACGGCGTCACGGCCACGGGCCGTCGCCTGTTCGACATCGAGATCACCCCGGAGCGCGGGATCCTCGCGGTCACCTGGCGGGATGTGACCGCCCAGGACCAGGCCGCCCGCAGCCTGGCTGATGTGGCGGCCCTGTACCGGCTCCTCGCCGACAACATCCTCGATGTGATGCTGCTGCTGAACCACCGCCAGCAGGTGGTGTGGGTGTCGCCGTCGCTGCAGCCGATGACGGGCTGGCAGCAGAAGCAATGGCACGGCCGGGGGTTCCGGGATCTGTTCGCCTCCGCCGAGGACCCCCCCGGGCCGGTGGACCTAGACCAGTGGCTGGCGGAGTCGGGGCCGGTCCGCCAGGGCCGCCTGCGGCTGGCCGATCCAGGCGGAGGCTGGGGCTGGGTGCAGCTGAGCGTCCGCAGGCTCGACAGCGACCAGCTGCGCAGCCTCGAGACGCAGGGGTTCGACACCAGTGGCGAGGTGGATCCCGCCGGGGCCCCCCTGAGCCTGGCCCATGGCTATGTGATCACGCTCCAGCCGGTGGATGACCAGGTTCTGGAGGAGCGCCTGCTGCTCCAGCGCGCCAACACCGATCCGCTCACCGGCCTCTGCAGCCGCGCCGCCATCCTCGAGCGGCTGGAGCGGCTGCTCCTGGATGAACGGGCCCACAGCGCCCAGCCCGTCGCCCTGCTCTTCTGCGACTGCGACGGTTTCAAGGGCATCAACGACCGCTACGGCCACGCCTGCGGCGATGCGGTGCTCAGAACCGTGGCCCGCAGGATCGAGGCCCGGACCCGCCCCGGTGACCATGCCGGCCGGATCGGCGGCGACGAATTTCTGCTGCTGCTGGAGGGGATCGAGCGTCTGGAGGACGCGATCGCCTTCGCCGAAGGCCTCCAGACCGGCATCAGCGAGCCGATCCCCTGGAGTGACGCCAGCATCACGCCGTCGTTCTCGATCGGCATCGCCCTGCACGGGGCCGGGGAGGATGCGGACCTGTTCCTCCGTCGGGCCGACCGCAACATGTATGCGGCCAAGGCCGCCGGCCGGCATCGGGTGGTCGCCCTCTGAACCTTCCCCGTCAGACTGGCCTCCCACTCCGGCGACGGCTTGCCCCATGCGGTTCAACCTCCAGCAACGTCTGCAGTCGCTGCGGATGGTGGCCGGCCTCGCCGCCTTCCTGAAGAACCCCACGGAACTCGACAGCGTCTTCGGGGTGGCCCGGAGCCTCCAGGGCAGCCCCCTGGCCACCCAGATGCAGCGTCACCTGCTGGAGAACCCGGCCATGGCCGCTTTGGTGGCGGAGGGCTGGCGCCCAGCCCCGATCGACATGGCCGCTCTGGCGGCCCTGCCCGAGGGCAGCCTGGGACGGACCTACGCCGAGCAGTTGCAGCGCCTGAATCTGACGCCGGACAGCCTGATCGATCCCCGGCCGATCACCACACCGGCGGAGTACATCACCCACCGGCTGCGGGAAACCCACGACATCGTCCATGTGCTCACCGGCTTCGGCATCGACGGGCCCGGCGAGCTGGGGCTGCAGGCCTTCAACCTGGCCCAGGTGCGCTCTCCCCTGGCGGTGCTGCTGGTCTTCGGCGGCCTGCTCGGCACTCTCCAGGACGACGAACCGCTCGAACCGCTGCTGCGCGCCCTGGCCCGGGGCTTCGAGCTGGGTCTGGCGGCCCGCTGCCTGATCACCTTCAAGCTGGAGGAGGGCTGGGAGCGCCCCCTGACCGACTGGCGCCGGGAGCTGGGGCTGCCCGAACCGCCCATGGCCTGAGCCGATGCAGGTGTTCGCCGAGCTGATCGAGACCCTGGAGCACAGCAGCGGCACCCGGGCCCGGGTGGCCGCCCTGGCGGGTTTCTTCCGGGCCGCCGATCCGGCCGATGGCGCCTGGGCCCTGGCCCTGCTGCTCGGCAAGCGGCGCCGGAGGCTGCTCACCGGCCGGCGGCTGCGGCAGATCGCCCTGGAACGCTCCGGCCTGCCGGACTGGCTGTTCGACGCCTGCCACGCCCAGGTGGGGGACTCGGCCGAGACCATCGCCCTGCTGCTGCCCCGGCTGGCCCTGCCACCGGCCCCGCCCCTGGCGCTGCCCCTGGCCGAGTGGATGGGCACACGGCTGCCGGCCCTGGCCGCCCTGGAGGACGAGCCGCAGGCGAACGCGGTGCTGGACATCTGGCGGGGGCTGCCCGAAGGGCAGGTCTTCCTGTTCAACAAGCTGCTCACCGGCGGCTTCCGGGTGGGGGTGGCCGCCGGCCTGGTCACCCGGGCGCTGGCGGAGGTGGCAGGGCTTGAGGAGGCGGAGCTGGCCCACCGGCTGATGGGCGGTTTCGAACCCTCCCCGGAGGCGATGGAGGCCCTGCTGGCGCCCCTGGAGGACGGCGCGGCCGCCCCGATCAGCCGGCCCTACCCCTTCTGCCTGGCCTCCCCCCTGGAGCTGGAGCGCCTCACCGCCACGGATCCCGCCGGCTGGCAGGTGGAGTGGAAGTGGGACGGGATCCGGGCCCAGCTGATCCGCCGGGGCGGCCAGACCTTTCTCTGGAGCCGGGGCGAGGAGCTGATCAACGGCAGCTTCCCCGAGCTGGAGGGAATGGCCGAGCGGCTGGCGCCGGGCACGGTGCTGGATGGGGAGCTGACCGTCTGGCCGGCCGGGGCGAGCCAGCCCGCCGGCTTCGGCCCCCTGCAGCGGCGGCTGGGGCGCCAGAAGCCCGGCGTCGCCCTGCTGCGGGAGTGTCCGGCGGCCTTCATCGCCTACGACCTGCTGGAGCTGATGGGCCAGGACCTGCGCCCCGAGCCCCTGGGCCGCCGCCGCGCCGCCCTGGAGGATCTGGTGCGGGGGCTGCCGGAGGCGGTCTCCACCCCCGCCGCCGGGCTCCTGCGCCTCTCCCCGCTGCTGCCGCTGGGGGGCTGGGAGGCGCTGGAAGCCTTGCGGCAGCAGGCACGGTCGGTGGGCGCCGAGGGGCTGATGCTGAAGGCGCTCGATTCGGCCTACGGCGTCGGCCGGCGCCGCGGGCTGTGGTGGAAGCACAAGCTGGAGCCGATGGAGCTCGATGCGGTGTTGCTCTACGCCCAGGCCGGCAGCGGCCGCCGCGCCAACCTCTACACCGATTACACCTTCGGCCTCTGGGACGGCGAGGGCCGCCTGGTCACCTTCGCCAAGGCCTATTCCGGGCTCGATGACGGCGAGATCACCGAGCTGGACCGCTGGATCCGCCGCCACACCATCGAGCGCTTCGGTCCGGTGCGGGCCGTCGAGCCGCTGCAGGTCTTCACCCTGGGCTTCGAAGGCCTGCAGCGCTCCCCCCGCCACCGCAGCGGCCTGGCGGTGCGTTTTCCCCGCATCCTGCGCTGGCGCCGCGACCGCACCGCCAACTCCGCCGACAGCCTGACCAGTGCCGTCGCCTTGCTGGAGGATCTCACCCCAGCGCAAGGATCGGCGACTCAGCGATAGACCGAGCGCCCATCCCCGGGCAGCAGCAGCGGTGCCGCCGGGTCGATGCGCAAGCCCAGGCTGAGCTCCGGCGGCCCGGGATCGTCGCCCTCCTCCCAGCGCTCCAGGGACAGCACCCGGCCATCGGCCCCCTCGTAATCGCCGTAGCGGCAACCCGTCAGGCGCCGGTTCATCACCCGGGCGGCGGCCGTCACCGAAGCCCGGCCCGTCTCCTTGAGGTGATACAGCTGGCCGCGGCAGCGCACGTGCTCGGGGAAGTCGGCGGTGAGACCCTCCAGCTCGGTGGCCGGGACGTCCTCCAGCCAGCTCACCTCCAGCCAGTCGTCCTCGCAGACGCTCAGCCAGCGGCCCTCGGTCCCGTCCCGCAGCAGGTACTCCAGCCACTGGAAGCCGTCGTCGTCGTAGAGCAGCCGATCCTCCACCACCCAGTCGCGGCCATCGTGCTGGACGATGTCGCCGGTGGTGAGGTTGAACAGGGTGCGGCCCTGCAGCTGCGGGGAACGGCGGCGCAGGCGGGCCCGCCGCAAGAGCAGCAGGGCGACGGCGGCCAGCAGCAGCAGCAGCAGGAGAAGCCAGACAACCATCGCGGCGCTCGGGGGCCGGAGCATCCAGGCCGGCGGGCCCAGCTTATGGACCCCGCTGTCCGGTGCCCGTGTGCATGGCGGGGCCGCTGCCGTTCAGTTCTGGCGCCAGCGGCCCTGGCGCTGGTAGTCGGCGAGCACGGGCCGGTGCAGTCGGTTCGGCAGCACCCGTTCCCCCGGCGGTAGGGCCAGATCCCGGCTGAGGGGAAAGAGGCGCTCCAGCTGCCCCTGATCGATCCAGCGACCCTGGAAGGGGAGCTCGGCCGGCTGCGGCCGCGGCGGGCCGCGGTGCGCCAGCACGAATCCCCAGGGCCCGAAGCTGGGCACATCCACGCCATAGGGGCGGGTGGTCAGCCGCAGCTCGGCCAGGGTGGCCTGGATCGAAGCCAGCACCCTGGGGCTGAAGAACGGCGTTGAAGCCTGGGTGACCAGCAGACCGTCGGGGGCGAGTCGGCGCAGCAGCCGCCCGTAGAAGGTGACGCTGTAAAGGCGCGCCAGGGCCGGTGTCGCGGGGTCGGGGAAGTCGGCGATGATCACGTCATAGGTGCCCTGCAGCTGCCGCACCCGATCGAAGGCATCGCCGATCACCAGCCGTACCCGCCCGTCCTCCAGGCTGGCGCCGTTCAGGCGCCGCAGGAACGGCTGTTCCCGGGCCAGCCGGGCCACGGCCGGGTCGAGTTCCAGCACATCCACCTGCCGCACAGCGGGCCAGCGCAGCACCTCCCGCAGGGCCAGGCCATCGCCCGCCCCCAGCAGCAGCACCCGGGCCGGCCGGCCGTGCCAGGCCATGGCCGGATGCACCAGGGCCTCGTGGTAGCGGTATTCGTCGAGGCTGGAGAACTGCAGCTGGCCGTCGAGGAACAGGCGCAGGTCGTCGCGGCGGCGGGTGAGCACGATGCGCTGGTGACGGCTCTGGAGCCGGCTCACTACCGGATCCTCGTAAAGGCCGTCCTCGATCCGGTCGCCGAGGGGGACCAGCCCCAGGCCGGCCAGGGCGACCACAGGAACGGCGACGGCGATCGTGCGGCGCCAGAGCCGCCCCACCGGGAACACCGCGGCGATCACCGCGCAGCTGACCAGGGGCATCAGGGCCAGCCAGCCGGCGGTGGGCAGCAGACCCAGCCAGGGGAGCAGCACCAGGGGAAACAGCAGGGCCCCCACCAGGGCGCCCAGGTAATCGAGGGCGAGCACCCGGGCCAGGGCGATGCGCAGCTGCTGGCCACACTCCAGCAGCCGGGTCAGCAGGGGCACCTCCATGCCGCCGAGCGCCCCCACCAGCACGGTGATCACCACCAGGCCCAGCCACACCGGCCCCCCCAGCCGAAACAGGGCGAACAGGCCCAGGGGCGCCAGCAGGCACAGGGGGGCCAGGGCCAGTTCGACGCCCAGGAACCATTGCAGCAGGGCCAGGCCCGGATCGGGCCCTGTGGCCAGGAACTGGCTCAGCCAGGCGCCCAGGCCCATGGCGGCCAGAAAGGTGCCCACCACGACGCCGGTGGCCAGGGCGTGGTCCCCCAGCAGATAGCTGGCCTGGGTGATCAGCATCAACTCCAGCACCAGGCTGACGCTGGAGGAGAGGGCCGCCGCCGCCAGCAGCACCCGCACCTGCCGGGGGCTCAGGGCCGGCAGGGTCCGGGCCCTCACTTGGCCGCGCCGGGTCCACGCCCCTGGAAGCCCGACCAGTCCTGCCGGCGGGGCGTCGTCGTCACCCAGCGGCCGGAGCGGTAGCTGCCGCCGTAGCGGACGCCGCTGGAGGCGGCGGGGGTGCCCTCCTGGCCGAGGCGCCAGAGGCCGGGACGGGTGATGGCCGTCACGGTGCCGGCGGCGACCACGGTCACAGCCAGTACCATCACCACCGCTCGCTCATCGACCATCTCAGCGGCCCTCCATCGGCCCTTCCAGCGTCAGCACCGGGACCGGCCGGGCCGTCCGCAGCCCGTCCTCCACGGTGAGCCGCAGCCATTCGATCTCCCAGAGATCGCCGTCGGCGCGGAAGGTCTCGGGCAGCTGCACGCGGAAGCGATAGCAGCCCGGCTCCGGCAGCCGCAGATGGATCATGTGCTGGGCCGAGAGCCAGTGGTCGCCATCGCTGGAGTGGTGGGCCACGGCCAGCGTCTGCCGGTGCTGGAGGCGGGGGCGCCCGAGGGCATCGCAGACCCGAAGCTCGATGGCGGTGGTTGCCGGGGGCTGGCCCAGGGGCGGATCGTCGTGGGGCAGCTCCCAGCGGGCCACCACCCCCACCCGCACCAGGCCCGGGCCACCGGCGTCGCAGCGGATCGCGGCGATGCCATCGTCGCTGCGGCGGACCCAGCGGCCCCGGCCGATGCCATAGCAGGCCTTGAGCAGCACCAACGCCGTTGCCCAGGTCACCACGGTGGTGAACAGCAGCAGGGGGACGTCGACGCTGTGGTTGCGGACGCTGCCGCGCACCACGACCGGAGTCGGCAGGGGCCGGCCCGCATCATCCAGCAGGTCCTGCAGCTGCACCGCCAGCTGGAAGCGTCCGGTCTGGCCCGGGCGCATGGCCAGCGCCAGACCCGCGTCACCCTCCTCCCAGGTGCCGCTCTCGCCGCCCTCTGCCCAGGTGCCGCTGGCCCGCCAGCCGTCCTTGGTGAGGCTCAGCACGGTGCGGCCGCCGCCATCGAGGAGGGCCACCTCCAGCTCGACGCTGCTGTTGGGGGGGATCTCGGCCGCCAACGTCAGCCGGGGGCTGCCCAGCCAGCCGTCCCGCAGCTCGAAGGGGGCGCTGAGCACCCGCGGCCCCTCGGGCACCACCATCACCAGCCGCCTGGGCCACTCCAGCGCCGAAATCGCCAGCACCAGAAGGGGCAGCAGCGGCAGCAGCAGGCTGGCCAGCGGCCAGAGCAGCAACGCCGGATCCCGCTGTCCGCCCGGAGATGACGGCCCCATCAGCGGGCGGCCTCCGGGGTGTCCCTACGGTGGGGCCGGCTTCGAGACGCGGGGATGGTCAAACCACTGCTCCAGATGCTGCTGATGGTCGGCTGGACCTTTCTGGGCATCATCCTCATCTATGTCGGGCTCCTGCTCTTCGATCGCCTCTCGCCGATCGATTACCGGGCCGAGATCCGCCGGGGCAACATCGCCGCCGGGGTGGTGCTGGGGGCCGTGATCCTGGCCATCGCCGCCGTGGTGGTGGCGGTGCTCTCCACCTGAGCCGTCCCCGCCCCGCCCAACCCTTGTCCCCTTCCCCCGCGGCGGCGCTGCGGCCGATCGAGGCCTGGTTCGACCGCCGTGGCTGGCGGCCGATGCCCTTCCAGCGCCAGTGCTGGCGCGCCTATCTCGAGGGGGCCAGCGGCCTGATCCAGGTGCCCACCGGCTCGGGGAAGACCTACGCCGCCGTGATGGGGCCGATCGCGGCGATGCTCAGCGAGAACGGGGCCGCCGAAGCGCAGGGGGGCGCCGGGCCGGAGGGCGGGCTGCGCCTGCTGGTGCTGACGCCCCTGCGGGCCCTGAGCCGGGATCTGTTGCTGGCGATCCGGGAGCCGATCGAGGCGATGGGCTGGCCGCTGCGGGTGGGACTGCGCAACGGCGACACCAGCAGCCATGAGCGGGGCAAGCAGCTCAAGGCCCCGCCCCAGATCCTGATCACCACCCCCGAGTCCCTCTCCCTGTTGCTGGCCGGCCCCCGGGCCGAGGCCCTGTTCGCCGACCTGGAGGCGGTGGTGATCGATGAATGGCACGAGCTGATGGGCAGCAAGCGCGGCTCCCAGACCGAGCTCTGTCTGAGCTGGCTGCGGGGCCGGCGGCCCGCCCTGCGCACCTGGGCGATCAGCGCCACCATCGGCAACCTGGAGGAGGCGGCCCGGGCCGCGGTGGGGGTGGACGGCGAGCCGCGGATCATCACCGCCCGGATCCAGCGGGACACCCGGATCCGCAGCCTGCTGCCCGACACGATCGACGGCTTCCCCTGGGCCGGCCACCTGGGGCTGCGCATGTACGAGGAGCTGGTGGCCGCCCTGGACCCGGCCGTCTCCACCCTGCTGTTTACCAACACCCGCAACCAGGCCGAACGCTGGCACCAGTGCCTGCGCTTCGCCTGCCCCGAGATGGATGGGGCCCTCGCCCTGCACCACAGCGCCATCGATCGGGCCGAGCGCGAGGCGATCGAAGCGGGGGTGAAGGCCGCCGAGATCCGCTGGGTGGTGTGCACCAGCTCCCTCGATCTGGGGGTCGACTTCCAGCCGGTGGAGCGGGTGGTGCAGATCGGCAGCGCCAAGAACCTGGCCCGGCTGCTGCAGCGGGCGGGGCGCTCGGCCCATCAGCCCGGGGGCACGGCCCAGGTGCTGTTCATGCCCACCAACGCCCTGGAACTGCTGGAGGTGTCGGCAATGCGCCGGGGGCTGGGGGAGGGGCTGGTAGAGCACCGCCGCCCGCCGCAGGAGCCGCTCGATGTGCTGCTCCAGCACCTGGTGAGCCTGGCCTGCGGTCCCGGCTTCGAGCCCGAGGCCACCCTCGCGGCGGTGCGTCGCACCTGGAGCTACCGCCACCTGGAGCGCAGCCGCTGGGACTGGTGTCTGCGCTTCCTGGAGGAGGGGGGCGACTGTCTGGGGGCCTACCCCCGTTACCGCAAGCTGGAGCGGGAGCCGGACGGGGCGGGCGCGGACGGCCCTTGGCGCTTCGTGGTGCGGGAGCTGGCCATCGCGCGCCTGCACCGCCTCAACATCGGCACGATCAGCGCCGACCGCGCCGTGACCGTGCGCTTCGTACGGGGGGCCGTGCTGGGCCATGTGGAGGAAGTCTTCATCGGCCGGCTCAAGCCGGGGGACGTCTTCTTCTTCGCCGGCCGCCAGCTGGAGTTCGTACGGCTGCGGGAGATGACGGCGATGGTCAAGGCGACCACGCGCCGCAGCGCCACGGTGCCCGCCTGGGGCGGCGGCCAGATGGCCCTCTCCGACCTGCTCAGCGCCCACCTGCGCCGGGAGGTCGACCGCTGCGCCCGCGCCCTCGATGGCGAGGCCGGTTTCGGCCTCGACACCGCCGAGCTGCGGGCCCTGGAGCCCCTGCTGGAGCGACAGGTGCAGCTCTCCGCCCTGCCCCGCACGCACCAGTTTCTGGTGGAGCTGTGCCACACCCGGGAGGGCAGCCATCTCTACGCCTTTCCCTTCGAGGGCCGCTTCGTGCACGAGGGCCTCGGCTTCCTGTGGTCGTGGCGGCTGGCCCGGCACCACCCCGGCACCTTCACGGTCTCGGTGAACGACTACGGCTTCGAGCTGCTCGCCCCCCGCGGCTACCCGTTCGAAGAGCTGCTGGCGCAGCACGCCGAGAGCCTGCTGGATCCCGCCGGGCTACTGGAGGACCTGGAGCGGGCCGTGAACCTCTCCGAGCTCTGCCGCCGGCGCTTCCGCTCCATCGCCCAGGTGAGCGGCCTGGTGCTGAACGGCTACCCCGGCCAGGCCCGCTCGGGCGGCCAGCTGCAGATCAGCGCCGCCCTGCTCTTCGACGTCTTCCAGCGCCATGAGCCCGGCAATCTGCTGCTGGCCCAGGCCCGCGGCGAGGTGCTGGAGGACCAGCTCGACCTCGGTCGGCTGATCGGCACCCTGCAGCGGCTCCAGGGGAGCGAGTGGCTGGAGCGGCACCCGCCCCGTCCCGGGCCCATGGCTTTCCCCCTGCTGGCGGAGCGGCTCAACAACCGGATGAGCAACGAATCCCTGCTGGAGCGCCTGGAGCGGCTGCGCCAGCAGGCCTGCCGGGCCGAGGGGCTCTGAGCGGCCGGGTGCGGGTGAGGGAGGAAAGGGACGGAGGGGGTGGGATTCGAACCCACGGAATCTTGCGATTCGCCGGTTTTCAAGACCGGAGCCATCAACCACTCGACCACCCCTCCAGGCTGGACGGCCTGCCGACCATGTCGGAAGCCTCGCCATGGTCCCATGGAGGGGCGACGCCTACAGCCGGCTGGGCAGCCCCTTGCAGCCACCTGGGATGGTCTGCCGGGAGCGGACCCCGCTCCAGGCCGCCAGGTAGGTCCGGCTGGCCGGATCCAGTTGGCGCACCCCCGAGAGGTTGACGTTCTCCACCTGGGCGCCGGTGCCGGCTCCGCCGACGTGGTCGGGCGGCTGCTGGGGCTGGGGTGGGGTGGCCTCCAGCGGGTCGCCGTAGAAGAAGCGGGTGGCGTGCAGGCAGGCCCCCTGCAGGTTGGCGCCGGCCAGATTGACGCCCGAGAGGTTCGCTTCAGACAGGTCGGCGCTGGAAAGATCGGCGCCGGAGAGATCGGCGCCGTTGAAATCGATGGCCCGCAGGTCGGTGCCGGCGAGGTCGGCCCCCCGCAGCATGCTCTGCAGGCGGATCACCGGGACGCCCCGCGGCCGGTCCTCTTCGTAACTGCCTTCGCCATCGAGGATGGCGCGCCCCAGCCGCTGGTCGCGGCGCAGGGGGGTCAGCAGCCGGGCATGGGAGAGAAACCGCAGGATGCGGGCCTTGCCGTCACCGTCGATGCTGCTCAGGACGGCGGCCAGGCGCCCCTCCGCGAGCATCCGCTCCAGGGGCCAGTCCTCCAGCAGCCCCTCCTCGTCGCTGATCAGCTCGGAGATGCCGTGGATGAAGCTGTCGATGGTCTGGGCCTGGGTGATGCGGTTCTGCTGGGTGGTGAGCCGCTGATCCACCATCACCTGGCGCCAGGCGATCATCAGGGCCACCAGGGCCACGAGGATCTGGCCGATGGCCCCGATCACCCCCTCCCCGAAGGCGCCGATCGCCTCCCAGTCGCCGTTGCGGTAGATCGCCAGCAGCGGGTCGAACCAGCCCAGGGCCAGGGGGATCGACAGCAGGGCGAGCACCAGGGACAGCAGCGCCAGCAGCCGAACCGTGGGGGGGTCCTCCAGCTGGCGGGCCAGAAGCTGCCAGAGGGGCGGCAGCAGCTGGCGCAGGGCCAGGACCACGACCAGCAGGGCCGCGGGCAGGGCCAGCCAGGCCAACCCCAGCACCAGGGCCGCCTGGAGCACCAGGAGCGTGAGCAGCAGCTGCAGGCCGGCTCCATGGCGCAGGCGGGTCCAGGCACCACCGGAGCGCAGGGCGAGGGGCGGGCCCGCGGGGGCGGACAGCGGACGGTCGTCCGGCTTCGTGCTCATGGGACCGGACTGCCCTGGAAGAAGAACCCGGCTGCCAGGATGGCGTAGGCGGCCAGGAGCAGCACCCCCTCCAGCCAGTCCGAGCGTCCATCGAGGCTGACCAGGTTGCTCACCAGCACCGCGGTCGCCACCGCCACCACCTCATAGACGTTGAAGCTGAGGTCGAGGGGATGGCCGAGCAGGGGGGCCACCAGCAGCAGCACGGGCACCACCAGAAGGCCCACGAGCAGGGTGGAGCCCAGGGCCACCGACACCGCCAGGTCCATCTTGTCCTTGCGGGCCATGCTCACCGCGGTGAGGTACTCCGCCGCGCCGCCCAGCAGGGGAAGCAACACCACGCCGGTGAACAGGGCCGAGAGGCCCAGGGACTCGGTGACGGTCTCGACCACCCCGACGAACAGCTCGGAGGCGTAGGCCAGGCCGACGGTGGCCGCCAGCAGCACGGCGACCCAGGGGAGCAGCGGCGGCTTGGGGCCGCTGCCTTCGCCGTGGGCCGGCTCCCCGCCCTCCACAGCCAGCTCCGCCTGCGCCACCGCATAAAGGGTGCGGTGGGTCTTCAGGGAGAACAGCAGGGTCAGGGCGTAGACAGCCAGCAGCACCCAGGCCACGAACAGGGAGAAGGACTCGGCGGCGCCGGCGTCGAGTCCCCCGGCGCCGTCACCCACCATCCCCCGCAGGCTCGGGATCAGGATCGCCAGGACAGCCAGGGTCATGGCCGAGCCGTTCACCCGGGCCACCACCGGCTGAAAGCGCTGCTCGCTGCGCCCGATCCCACCGACCAGCATCGACAGGCCGAGGGCGAGCAGCAGGTTGGCCATCACGGTGCCCGTGATGCTGGCCTTGACGATATCCACCAGGCCGGCCCTCAGGGCCGCCAGGGCGATGATCAGTTCGGTGGCGTTGCCGAACAGGGCGTTCAAGAGGGCCCCGATCGAGGGCCCGAGGGTGAGGGAGAGCTCCTCGGTGGCGGTGCTGAGCAGGATCGCCAGCGGAATGATCGAGAGGATCGACGTGACGAACACGATCCCATCGCCCCAGTGGAGCCGATCCGCCGCCGCAGCCACCGGCAGCATCGCCAGCAGGCCGGTGGCGATGCGCAGGCGAGGGGGCATGAAGAATCGTTAGTGTCGACCCATTGTGACCGACTGATGATCCCCGGGGCCGTGACCACCGCTGGTCGAATCGTCATGGCATCGGGATGGGACGGAGCCTGATCACGGCGGCGTCAGGATGATGGCAGCGCCGCCGGGATGTTCGGCTCAGAATGGCCACAGCAGCATGCTCCTGATTGCCCGACACCCTGCAGGCCAGCATGGGCCCGAAGAACCCTCAGGCGATGAACAACCCCGTCCAGCAGCGCGATGGCGGCGGGTCCGACCAGCGCTCGGCCCCCCGGAAGCCGCGTGGAGGACAACATCCCCCTTCCCGAAAACCTGCCGCATCCATTCAGCAGGTCTTCACCCTGATTGCGATTGTCAATGGTCTTGTTCTGCTGTATCTGGTCATCGCGGCCATCCAGCTGCTGAGGGTCCCAGGCAGCCGCTCAGCGGAGATCTATGTCTCCCTGATTCTGACCCTGCTGCTCGTCATCCTGGCCATCATCTCCTATCAGATCATCGCCAGACGCATCATCCTTCCCATAGCCCGACTGGTCAGGGAAGCCAGTGCGATCGAGAGCGACGACATGAGCAGCCTGCTGACGATCCGGAGCAACGATGAGATCTCCAGGCTGGCACAGGCCTTCAACATCGTTCTTGTCAAGATGCGGCAGGCGCTGGTCGCCGGTGAGGCCAGCAACCGGCAACTGCTCGAGGCGAATCGTCAGATCGAAGCCTCCATCAACTATGCGGGGCTGCTGCAGCGCTCGATCCTTCCGGACCGCCAACTGCAGGAAACCTTCGGCAACGACTATTTCATCCTCTGGCTGCCGCGGGACACCGTTGGTGGCGACTACTACATCTTCCATGCGGAGGGCAGGCACTGCCTGGCCGGGGTGGCCGACTGCGCCGGCCACGGCGTTTCCGGGGCGATGATGACCATGCTGGCCAGGGCAGGTATCGATCGCTCGATCATGGAAGTGGGCATCATCTCACCGGCGGCCATCCTGAGCTGCACCGACACCGCCATGCGTACCCTGCTGCATGGCGCCAGGATGAGCAAGTCGATCGCCACCAGCATGGACATCGGGCTGGTTCGCCTTGACTTCGAAGCCAGGACACTTAGATTCTCAGGAGCCAAGATCAGTCTCTACTGGAGTGATGGGCAAACCATGCACATGCTCAGAGGAGACCATCGGGCCATCTGCGACCAGCGCGTCGGCTCCTACACGGACCACGACATTCCCCTGTTGCCGGACTGCACCTATTACCTCACCACCGACGGCCTTCTGGACCAGTCAGGCGGTGACAACGGCTTTTCCCTCGGCACCCAGCAATTCAAGGAATGGCTGATCGGGCTGGCCCGCCAGCCGCTGCACCAGCAGCGCCAGGCCCTGGCCGATGCCCTCGAGCAGTTCCGCGGCAGTCATCCGCAGCGGGATGACATCACGATCCTTTCCTTCCGTTTCTCGTAGAGGCCTGACTGATGTCCCATGCGACCATGATCTGCCAAACCTTCCCCTGGCTCGCCAACGCCGCTCAAGGGCGGATCTCGGAACCGAAGTGATGACGATCACCACAAACAGTCTGATGTCTCTGAGGGAGTTTTTCAGTGATTATCAGATTCTCATCTGTTTCAATGGCCCCATTTCCACTACACTTATTGGTGAGATCGGTTCCGCCCTCAAGGAACACATTGAGTCCCATCACGCCCCAGAACTGGAAGTGATGGACGTGTTCAGTGTGTATATCGAGATGAGTCAGAATATCCGGAATTATGCCACCAGCCATGGCTTCAGCGATGCTGAGTCCTCCGCCACGGTCGTGATCGCCGCCGCCGAGGCTGGCCATTACGCCGTCTGTGCAGGTAACATCGTGGAGATGGATGATGGAAAAGCCCTGCTGGAGCGGATCCACGAACTCGCCGCCTGCGACAAGGCCCAGCTGAAGGTGCTCTACAAACAGCAGTTGCGCCAGCCCCACTCCCAGACCCCGGGGCAGGGTGCCGGCTTGGGTCTCATTGAGATCGCCAGACGCTCCAGTCAACCCATGGAGGCCTCCCTTGACCCCCTTGAGCCCGATCGCGCCTTCTTCAGCCTTCGGGCCATCATCTGATCCCATGAGCAGCAGCGCAGAACTGAACCTGTCGGTACCGGGCTCCCAGTCCAGTCCTTCCATCCGTGCGGACTGGAAGGCTGGTGTTGTGGTGATGAGTGGGGAGTCCTATCCTGAGAATTCGTTTGAGCTCTACGACCAGCTGATCCAGTGGATTGAATCCTATCTTTCAAGTGCCAATCAATCATTGACCCTTGAACTGCATCTCAACTACCTCAACACCAGCAGCATTCGCTTCATGATCGACATCTTTGATCTGCTGCAGAATGCCTTTGATGATGGCAAGGAAGTATTGGTGCAGTGGATGTTCGATGATCGCAACCCCCGTTCCGCCGAACTGGGTTCTGAATTCAAGGAAGACTACACCTTCCCATTTCTGATCCTTTCCATTAACGCCTGAAATGCCCGAGATTTCCGGTCCCAAACCTGACGACCAGCTGGAACAGGAAGTCATGGCCGTCCTGGCCGACCAGCGTTACGACAATGATCCAGTCCGTGAGCTTCTTGCCAGATTGTGGCACCGCATCGAAGAGCAGGTGGACCGACTGGAGCGGGTGGCTGATATCTCCGATCTTTACCAATCCCACGTGCTTGAGAGCAATCGCAGCCTCACGAATCGCTATGAGAAGCAACTGCGCCAGATCAAGCGAGTGGTACGAATCTCCGATCTCTATCAGGCCTCACTGAAGGAAGTGAATCTCACCCTGTTCGAGGCGTCCACCCACGATGCCCTGACGGGCATCTCCAATCGTCGCTTCATGGCGGAGCGCTGCCTTGAGGAGGATCAGCGCGCTACCAGGCACGGCTCAACCTATTCCATGATCATCCTGGATGTTGACCACTTCAAGTTGATCAACGACGAATATGGCCATGCCACCGGTGATCTGATGCTGGTGGACTTCGTCAAAGCACTCTCCGGGAGCCTTCGCCATTACGACATCATCGCCCGCTGGGGGGGAGAGGAGTTCCTCGCTCTGCTGATCGATGCTGATCTCGCCACGGCCGAAAGTGTGGCCAAGCGCATGTTGGCCAACATCCGCAGCATGCGCGTCTCCATCGACGACATGGAACTGAAACTCACTGCCAGCATGGGCCTGACTGAGCACAAGACCGACGAAAACTACGACGCCACATTCCGCAGGGCCGACAAGGCCCTGCTGATGGCCAAGAACGGCGGTCGCGATCGCCTCGTGGTCATCGATCCCGATGACCCTGTCAGCCATCGGGAAATCAGCACCCTGGCGACCACTGCCGAATAGGAGCGCCTAGACAATCTTCCCCAGAAAGGAGAATTCCCCGGCTGCGAGTGAGTCGGCGGCTTGTGGGCCGCCGGCGGCTCAGGCTTCGGGCTTGGCGAGCGGCAGCAGACACTTGTCGGAGTCGCACCCGGCCGGGCCGGCTTCGATCAGTTCGCCGCGGTCGTACGTCTGCAGGGCGAGGAAGAAATCGCCGCACACGCGCCGCTGCTCGACCTCCCCAACCATCCGGGTGTAGGTGGCCTGATCGATCGGCTCGAAGGGCAGCCGTGGGAAGGTGGCGTTGGCATCGAAACGGGCCAGGAGCGCCGCCGAGATGTAGCCCTCCCCGTTCTCAATGGCGTGATGGATTGCGGCGGCCAGAGGCTCGATCTCATGCTCGCGGAATTCCACGGTGGCCGAGGTGTTGTGGGTGGTGTAGTGCCGCTGCACCTGCATGTAGAAATCGAACTGGGCCAGAGCCGAGAAGTTGTTGATCTCCACCCGATCGGCCCCGGGCAGGTTGGCCCAGCTCACCTCGGTGGGAATCTCCACCAGCCATTCGGTGCAGCGCGGATCGAAGGGGTCATTCAGCAGCCGCCCCTGCTCGTCCTTGTCGGACTGGGAGGGAACGATCGCGTAGCCGTACTCCATGCAGGCCAGGGCCACCGGATCGTTCTTACGGAAGGTGATGCGGCGGATGAACCGCTGGGCCTTGGGGGGATGCCAGCCGGGGCTGGCGCCGGTGAGCAGGCTCTTGGTGCCGGCCGGCTGGACGGTGGTGCAGCGGTTGGGGCGGCGCATGCCATGGCGGTCGCAGTAGTCCCACACCGCCTCATGCACCCAGTCCTTCCAACGGGACAGGTAGGCCGCCTCCTGCTGGCGGAACGCCCGGCCCTCCTCGCTGTCGGGACGGCCCGCCTCCCACCACTGCAGCCAGGGCGTGCCGAAGGCATGGACGAAGAAGTCGAACAGGCCCGTGAAGCTGACCCCCACGATCGGATCCCAGGCCCGGCTGCGGCGGTAGCGCTCGACCTCGAAGCGGTGGTTCAGCAGGCAGGCCACCGCCAGACCACCGGCCTTGAAGGCATCCTCCTGGGCCTGGTGGTCGGCGGGGTCGATCCGGTTGAGATGGATCTCCGCCAGGTTGCAGTGGAAATCGGCGCCGAGAATCTCGCCGCAGGGGTTGAGGCCATAGCGGCCGAGCCGGTGTTCGAGCTCGTCGGCGCCGATCTCGGGATGGTGCAGCTGCAGCCAGCGGCCGGCTTCCTCCCGGCCCTGGTCGCAGTAGATGCCGATGAACTCGGTGCGCAGCTCGGGGGTGGTCAGCAGGTCGGCGTTGGAGCGGGCGATGGCCTCGGGGGCGAACTGGATGGCTCCTTCGCCCGACTGGAACTGCTTGGTGACCGCTTCCAGCACCACCTCGCGGCTGGGGCGCACGTGAAACACCCGGGTGTGGTTGGCCATGCGCAGGGCATCCCTTTCGGGGTCGATGCGCCAGTTGCCCTGCTCGTCCTGCTGCCAGAGGTTCTCCTTGGCGCCGAGGGCGGAGTCGTCATCGGCGCAGAACTGGCGCATGCCGGCACTGCGGCGGATGTTGCCGGCCACGATCGTCACCGCCGCCTCATCGATCAGCAGGCAGCACTCCACCGAAGTGAGCTGGCGGCCCCGGGCCTTGTTGAGGATCTGGGCGACGCGGCCGTAGAGATCCTTCAGCTTGACGGGATTGGCCATGCCGCCGAAGCCCTTGAGGGTTTCGCCCACCGGCCGCACATCGGACAGGTCGACCGAGACGTGGACGGGGCCGTCGAAGCGCTCATCGCTGCAGAGGTTGAGCAGCAGCCGGTAGCTCTCCACCCAGCCGGCCCGGGTGTCCCCGACGCGGACGCTGACGTGATGGCCCTCGATCACGTGGCTGGTCTGCTGCTGGCGCGAACCGATCGGCGTCAGGCCGATGTCGGTGACGCCGTCGATGACGAGGGTGTTGCGCACCTTCGGCAACCGGCTGATCAGATGGGGCTCGATGATGGCGCCGGTGCCGCAACCCATCATCGCCAGATCCATCATCAGGGCGAAGGCTTCCCAGTCCACCAGGTTGGTGGAGGTGCAGTTGTAGGCCCCGGAGAAGTTCTCAGGCTGCTCGATCCACTCAGTGCCGCCGATCCACAGCCAGCGGCCGGAGGGCAGGGCCATCTGGTGGCGCTGCATGCGCCGGATCAGCTCCACTTCGGAGGCGTCGAGGGAGCCGAGCAGCCGGAGGCCCTCCAGGTTGCGCTCGGCCACCTCATGCCAGCTCTCCCGACCACCGCTCGGGGTCTTGCGGCTGTAGGTGCGATAGAAGACCGGGTAGGCCGCCGGTGCGGTGACCGGGAAATCCGCGGCCGGCGCTGGGGTCGCGTCGCTGCCGGCGGATGTCGCCCCGGCGGATGTCGCCGCCGGGGCGGGGGTGGCTGGACGGGCGGCGGAGAGGGTCACTGGGGTACGGCCGGATCGTGTTGCGCACCATAACGCCACCTGTAGGGTCGGCAACGCTCACAGGCCACCAGCCACGGTGCCTGGGACGCCCCAGGGGATGCTGGAGCGATGGAGCGGATCTGCGAACCGGAGCTGATGGACGAGCCGCTGCAGGCCCAGGCCTATGCGGCGGCGGACTTCTCCAGCAGCGACCGGGCGGTGCTGGAGCGGATCGCGGCCCTCCCCGCACTCCTGGGGAGCGGTGACGGGACAGGGCTGAGCGTCGTCGATCTGGGCTGCGGACCGGGCAACATCACCTTTCTGCTGGCGCGGCGGTGGCCAGAGGCCCGGGTGCTGGGCATCGACGGATCCGCCGCCATGCTGGCCATCGCCGAGCGGCGGCGGCTGGCGGATCCGGCCGCCCACCGCCAGGTGCGCTTCCAGCGGCTGGTGCTACCCAGCCCCGAGCTGGAGGGACCCTGCAGCGCCGTGGTCAGCAACAGCCTGCTGCACCATCTCCATGATCCCGCCGTGTTGTGGGGGGCCGTGAAGCAGCTCTCGGGGCCGGACACCAGTCTCTTCGTGCGGGATCTGCGCCGGCCGGCCAATGCCGCGGACCTGGAGGCCCTGGTGGTCCGCCATGCCGGAGCGGCCCCGGAGGTGCTGCGGCGGGACTACAGCCATTCCCTGCGGGCCGCCTTCACGCCAGCCGAGGTGAGGGAGCAGCTGGTGGTCGCCGGGCTGGGGGGGCTGGAGGTCCGGGAGGTGGACGACCGGTACCTGGAGATCCAGGGCCACGGCCTGCCTGGCAGGCTGGCCCCATGACCAGCCGACCCCCCTCCGTCCCCGTTCCGGACACCGAAACCGCGGCCCTGGCGGCGGCGGTGAGCCGGCGCCGGAATTTCGCGATCATTTCCCACCCTGACGCGGGCAAGACGACCCTTACCGAGAAGCTGCTGCTCTACGGCGGGGCCATCCAGCAGGCGGGGGCGGTGAAGGCCAAGGGGGAGCAGCGCAAGGTGACCTCTGACTGGATGGAGCTGGAGAAACAGCGCGGCATCTCGATCACCTCCACCGTGCTCCAGTTCGACTACGCCGGCAGCACGATCAACCTGCTGGACACCCCCGGCCACCAGGATTTCTCGGAGGACACCTACCGGACCCTGGCCGCCGCCGACAACGCCGTGATGCTGGTGGATGCGGCCAAGGGCCTGGAACCCCAGACCCGCAAGCTGTTCGAGGTCTGCCGGATGCGGCGCATCCCGATCTTCACCTTCATCAACAAGATGGATCGGCCGGGGCGCGAACCCCTGGAGCTGATCGACGAGATCGAGCAGGAGCTGGGGCTGGCCTGCTGGCCGGTGAACTGGCCGATCGGCAGCGGCGACCGCTTTCGCGGCGTCATCGACCGGCGCTCCCAGGATCTGCTGCTGTTCGAGCGGGCCGAACGGGGCCGCCAGAGCCTGGAGCGACGCCTGGCCCCCAGCGACCCCGGCCGCAGCGAGCGGGTGGAAGCCGAGCTGCTGGAGCTGGCCTCGGAGGAACTGGAACTGGTGGAGGGGGCAGGAGCGGAACTGGATCTGGAGCGGGTGCACGCCGGCGAGCTGAGCCCGGTGTTCTTCGGTTCGGCGATGACCAATTTCGGCGTGCGCCCCTTCCTCGATGCCTTCCTGGAGCTGGCCCAACCCCCCGTGGCCCGGGAGAGCGACCAGGGACCAGTGGATCCGCTGCGGCCGGAGTTCAGCGGCTTCGTGTTCAAGCTGCAGGCCAACATGGACCCGCGCCACCGTGACCGCGTCGCCTTCGTGCGGGTGTGCAGCGGCCGCTTCGAGAAGGACATGAGCGTGCGCCACGCCCGCAGCGGACGCACCATCCGCCTGTCCCGCCCACAGAAGCTGTTCGGCCAGGACCGGGAGGTGGTGGAGGACGCCTACCCCGGCGATGTGATCGGCCTCAACAACCCCGGCATGTTCGCCATCGGCGACACCCTCTACACCGGTGCGCGGGTGGAGTACGAGGGGATTCCCTGCTTCAGCCCGGAGATCTTCGCCTGGCTGCGCAACCCCAACCCCTCGGCCTTCAAGAGCTTCCGCAAGGGGGTGAACGAACTGCGGGAGGAGGGCGCCGTGCAGGTGCTCTACGACACCGACCCCAGCAAGCGGGACCCGATCCTGGCGGCCGTGGGCCAGCTGCAGCTGGAGGTGGTGCAGTACCGGCTGGAGAACGAGTACGGCGTCACCAGTCGGCTCGAACCGCTGGAATTCAGCCTGGCCCGCTGGGTGAGCGGGGGCTGGCCGGCATTGGAACGGGTCGGCCGCCTGTTCAACTGCAAGACGGTCCGCGATGCCTGGGACCGGCCGGTGCTGCTGTTCCGCAACGACTGGAATCTGCACCAGCTGCAGGAGGACCACCCCGAACTGGAGCTGCACGGAGTGGCGCCGGTGGTGAGCGGGGTGGAGCCCATCGCCCTCTGATCCGATCGCTGCCTTGGTGTTGGCGCGGTGGAAACCCTCCCTCGCGCCATGCCGGCGGAGGGGGCAGAATGAAGCAACAATTCGTCACGCCGCAACGGACGGTCACTGCGATGCCTCGATCCGTGACGCCATCCCCGCTCTGGCTCGTGCGTCCCCGCAGCGACGGGGGCAGTGATTACGTGAGCTTCCAGCCTTCCCAAGGCGCCGTGGAGATGCGTGAAGGCAGCCACCTGCCCCCCCAGATGCCCCTGCTCAAGCGGCGGCGGTCGCTGGCCGTCGAGGAGGCCGAGGCCTGCCGTCGCCGTCTGCAACAGGAAGCCGGATATCACCGCAGTGAACCGCTTTTTTAGCCCTGGCTCGATACGCTCGGTGGTATGAACCAAGGATCCGACCAGTCCCACCCGGCCCCTGACGCTTCCGATCCGTACGAGCGGCTAGGTGTCCCCCCGGACGCCTCCTTTGACACGGTCCAGGAGGCCAAGCTGGCCAGGCTCAAGGAGGCCGGTGATGATCCGATGGTGCGCTCCCGTATTGAGGCCGCCTACGACGCCGTGCTGATGGACCGGCTCAAGGAACGCCAGCAAGGACGGGTCAGCAGCGCTGCCCGTTCCGCCTCCCAGCGGGAGCAGGCCTCACCACCACCGAGCCGCCCGGCCCTGTCGGCCCTGCCCAGCCTGCCCCAGCTTCCCCCCTCGCGCCTGCCGCGCCCCAGCTTCTCCCTGCCCCGGCTGCAGTTCGCCAGCGGCCGTGAGCTCTGGTTTCCCCTGGCGGCCGACGGCCTGCTTCTCGTGCTGCTGGTGCTGATGCCCGGAGCCGCCCCCGAGTTGCTCACAGCCCTGGCCACGGGCGTCACCCTGCTCAACCTGCAGCGCCGCAACGGACGTTTCCTGGCGGCGGTGGGCTGGTCCTTCGCCCTGCTCTGCCTGGGCCTGGTCCTCGGCGGTCTGCTGGCCGGCGGGCTGGGGCCGTCCCTGGGCTCCGGCCTGCCCGTCACCACCCTGCAGCTGCAGAGCATCCCCGCCATTTTGCTGCTGCTGCTCGGAGCCCTGCTGATCGCCTGAACGCAGCTCAGGCGACGGCAGCCAGCTCGTCGATCAGTTCCTGCAGTTCGGGGGCCTCCACCCGGTACACCTCGCTGCAGAAATGGCAGGTGAGTTCCGCCTGGCCGTCCTCGTCAAGCATGGCGCTGAGTTCATCCCGACCCAGGAGCCGCAGGGCGCTGACACTGCGGTGGCGGCTGCAGGGGCAGTGGAAGCGCACCGGCTGCTTGATCGGCGCCGCCTCGAGGGGCTGGGGATCGAGATCCGGAAAGATGTCCTCGAACAGGGCGTGGAGCTGGTCGGCATTGGCGGCGAGCCGCTCGCTGAAACCGGTGATCTCCCGGCAGCGCTCCTCCAGCAGGGCCACCAGGGCCGGCTCACGGGCCGCCTTCGGCAGCACCTGCACCAGCACCCCACCAGCGCAGCGCACACCGGAACTGTCGATCGTCTCCCCCACGAACAGGGCCGAAGGGGTCTGCTCGGAGTGGAGCAGGTAGGAGGCCACGTCCTCGCCGATGCCGCCGCTCACCAGCTCCACGGTGCTGCTGAAGGGTTCCCCCTGGCCCCGGTCCCGCACCACATGCAGGTAGCCGGTGCCGGTGGCGCGGCGGAAGTCGAAGCGGTGCCCGCCGGCCGCGTCCGGGAGGAGATCAAGCTCCAGGTCCGGGCGGCCGACGTAGCCGCGCACGGTTCCGTCCCGGCCCGCATCCACCATCAGACCCCGCAGGGGCCCGTCGGACTGGATGCGCAGATTCACGCGTCCGTGGGCCACCTTCATCGAGCTGGCCAGCAGCAGGCCCGCCGTCATGGCGCGGCCCAGCAGGGCCGTGGTGAGAAAGGAGAGCCCGTGGCGATCGCAGGCCTGGCGGCTGGCGGCGGTGGTGGTGACCGCCACCATGCGAATGCCGCCACCGGCACCGGTAGCCCTCAGCAGGCTGTCTCCCATGATCCGTCCCCCCATCAGCCCGTCCCCCACCATCAGCTCGTCATCGTAAGGAGACAGATCGCGGCGCCTCCAGGGGCCCCAGGATGCCGCCCTCCAGGCGCCAGCCGTGATCGATCACCCCCCGGAACAGCTCGGGTTCGTGGGTGACCACCAGCAGGGCCCGCTCCCGGGCCAGGTCGGCGAGCAGTTGCAGCACCTCCTCCCGCACGGTCCAGTCGAGGCCGGCGGTGGGCTCATCCAGCAGCAGCACCCGGGCATCGCGCACCAGCTGCACCGCCAGCGCCAGGCGCCGCTGCTGGCCGCCGCTGAGGCGCTCGGGAGCCTGCTGCAGGGAGAGGTGGCCGAGCCCCACCTGCTCCAGCACGGCCTCGGCCTTCTCGGCGGTGAGCCGCCGCTGGCCCAGCTTCAGCTCCTGGCCCACCGTCAGGCCGAGGAAATGGCGTTCCGGGAACTGGAACACCAGCCCGCACAGCCAGCGGCGCTGGCGGCTGCTGAGGATCTCCCCCTGCCAGAGGATGCGGCCGGCATCGGCTTCGGCCAGGCCGCAGAGCACCTCCAGCAGGGTGGTCTTGCCGCTGCCGCTGCGGCCGGCCACCAGGGCCGGGGCGCCCACCGACAGCTGCAGCGAGACGTCACGCAGCACCGGCGCGGCCGCCGTGGCGGGGTGATAGCGCAGGCCGATCACATCGAGCATCCCACCAGCATGCCGTCCGGCGCTGCGGCGCTGGAGCCCTGGAGCGTGTTGGATGGGGGAACACGCGCGCCGTCACCCCCTTCTCCATGGATGTCCGATTTCGCGAGGTGGATCCGTTCAACTGCTGGATCTGGCTGCACTTCGCCGACCAGCCCGGCGGGGCCGAGCGGGGTTACGTCGAAACGGCCTTCGACAGCTGGTTCTTCCTCGGCAAGCTGGGCGGCTTCAATGCCGAGAACCTGCAGACCCATGAGGGGGGTGTGGACCTGGGCTGGCTCCCCTACGACACCGAATCCGCCGAACGCTGCCTGCCGGCCCTGATGCACAACATGGGGCCGATGGAGTACCAGGACGACTGGGCCCGCTGCTGGGTCGACCTGGGCACCAGCGATGCCCTGGCCCTCGATGTGCTGATCAACGCCCTGCGCCAACTGGACAACGACGTGCTCGAGATCACCGAACTGGTGATCGGCGGTCTCAACGAGGACTGGCCGATCGACGAGGAGCCCGAGAGCCCGTTCTCCAGGGACTGATGGGGCGGGAGCTGCGCCGGCTGCTGATCACCCCGGAGCGGATCGCTGCCCTGGCGTCCGGGGGCCCGGACCAGGCCCGGCTGGCCCTCGAGCCTCCGGAACGCCACTACCTGGAGCGGGTGCTGCGCTACCGCCCCGGCGATCGCCTGGCGCTGGTCGACGGCATCGGCGGCCTCTGGACGGCGGTGCTCGACCCAGAGCGGAGCCTGCGGCTGGAGCAGGACCCCGGCGCGCCCCTGCTGCGGGAGGCACCGCCCGGGCCGCCCCTGGAGCTCGCCATGGCCGTGCCGCGGCGGGAGGCGGATCTGGTCTGGCGCATGGCCACCGAGCTGGGGGCCGACCGGCTTCAGCCCCTGCTGGCCGACCATGGCGCCCCGGGGGAGCGCTGTCCGACCGAGCGTTGGCAGGGGATCGTGCGGGAGGCCACCGAGCAGTGCGAACGGCTATGGCATCCGGTTCTGGAATCCCCCCGGCCGGCCAGGGAGTGGCTGGCCCGGCCCGCGGCCGGGATCGCCCTGCTGGCCACCACCCGGCGGGAGGATCTGCCCCTCTGCAGCCAACGGTTGCGGGAGCTGGTGGAGGGGGTGAACGAAGGGACGGGCGACACGAACCTGGCGGCCGGCCTCCGGCTGGCGATCGGTCCGGAAGGCGGCTGGAGCCCCCGGGAGGAGGAACGGGCCGAAGCCGCCGGCTGGCAGCCGGTGAGCCTGGGGCCAACGATCCTGCGCACGGCCACGGCCGCGGTGGCCGGCCTGGCCCTGCTGGCCGACTGGCGGGCGCTCAGGAGCGCATCATGCCGGCGGCCATCTCCTTGAATGCGCCCAGATTGGCGCCGGGGGTGCGGCGCTTCATCGGGGTGGCCCCACCGGCGGTGACGCACTCAGGGGCGAAGGTGGCCATCGACGGGGCCGGCCGCAGCGCCTCGGCGGCGGCCAGTTCGGCGGCGATCGCTTCAGCGGTGGTGAGACCCGAAACGGGCTGAGAGGTGCCTTCCCCAGCCGCCGGGGCAACGGACGCCGCAGTCTTGGCCTCGGCCGGCTGGGGAGCTGCTTTGGCAGCGGGCTTGGCTTCGGCCTTGGGGGGGGCCACCACGGCCGGGGGCTGGTTGCCTTCGCCGCCACCCAGATCGAGGAAGAACTTGGGTCGTTTGAAGACCATTCGGAGCACCGCCGGATGCAGGGATTATCCGCCGAAGCCGGCGCCCCACAGCGCCTGGCTTAGATCTGTGCAACACAACCGGGCTCCCGCCATGCTGCCGCTGCCGCCCCAGGACCCCCTCCACTGGCTGGCGGCCCTGGCGATCAACGGGCTGCTGATCGGCCTGGCCCAGCGCCTGCCCGTCCTCACCCGGGCCGGCTGGGTCCATGCCGGAGTGCTCGGCACCCTGCTGTGGGGAAGCCTGGGCTGGCGGGGCTGGCTGGCGGTGGTGGTGTATCTCGCCCTGGGCAGCGCGGTGACGAAGCTGGGGTTCCGCCGCAAGCGGGAGCTGGGGCTGGCCGAGGGCCGGGAGGGCAGGCGCGGGCCGGAGAACGTCTGGGGCTCCGCCCTGGTGGGCACGGTGCTGGCCCTGCTGGCCTGCCGGGCACCGGCGGGAGCGGTGCCGCTGTTGCTGGCCGGTTTCGCCGCCAGCTTCGCCGCCAAGCTCGCCGACACCTTCGGCAGCGAGATCGGCAAGCGGTGGGGCCGGCACACCGTGCTGATCACCAGCCTGCGGCCGGTAGCGCCCGGCACCGAGGGGGCCATCAGCCTGGAGGGCACCGCCGCCAGCCTCCTGGGCAGCGCCCTGATGACGCTGGCCATGGGGGCCCTGGGGGTGATCCGCGGCTGGCCGCTGGCGGCCCTGGTGGGCGGCGTCGGACTGGTGGCCACCCTGGCCGAGAGCGTGGTGGGCGCCAGCCTGCAGCGTCACTGGCGCTGGCTGAGCAACGAGGTGGTCAACGGACTCCAGACCCTGCTGGCGGCCCTGCTGGCGATGGCGCTGGTGCCGTGGCTGCTGCCTGGGTCGGGCTGAGCGTCCCCTGGCGCCAGGCGAGGGCGGCGCGCCTGAGGCGGTCGAGGGCGGCGTCGTGGTGGCGCTGGGCCTGGCGGGCCGGGATCCCCAGCTGCCGGCCCAGCTCCACCCAGGTGCAACCCCCATCGAGGCGGCCCACCAGCAGCTCCCGCTCCCGTGGCTCGAGATCGGCCAGCTGGCGCCGCAGCCACTGGCGCTCGGCGCCGCGGGCTTCGCTGCCGTCCGCCACCGGCTCATCGCCGTCGGGGCTGGCTGGGGCCGCCAGCAGATCCAGCAGGCAGCTGGCCGCCTCGACCTCGCCGCTTCCCGCGCCGATGGGGGCATCCAGGCTCCGCACCCGGGCGGCTCGGCGGATCGCCAGGGCCTCCTCGAGCCGGGCCGGATCGCAGGCCAGCTGCTCGGCAAGGGCGGCCGGCGGCAGTGGATCGAGCCCCTGGCGGCGGCGGGCCTCCTGCAGGCCCAGCACCTGCTGGTGCAGGTCCCACAGGGGCCGGGGCGGACGCACCATGGGCTGGCGGTCCCGCCGCTCGCGGCGCATCGCCCCCTGGATATACGGCACCGCGAAGCTGCTGAGGCTGACGTTGCGGTCGGGATCGAAGGCCTCGACGGCCCGGATCAGGCCGAGGCTGCCCACCTGGGCGAGGTCCTCGAAGGCCATCCCCGCGTCGACACCCTGACGCCCGGCGATGCTGTACACGAGCGGCAGGTTGTCCTCCACCAGCAAGTTGCGCCAGCGCAGGCGGCTGACCGGATCGGTGGCCTCGGCGTAGGCCCTGAGACGGCGGCGATTACGGGTGCGGCGATCGACGATCGCTTCGGGGATCTCGCGGCAGCCCGCACAGATGT